>CAWGKV010000034.1:0-337674 GCA_963823165.1 uncultured Alphaproteobacteria bacterium
TCGTGTGTTCTTCGCGTTCTTCGTGTTGAAAAGGATAAACACGAAGGACGCAAAGTTTTCACTAAGGGCACAGAGGCGCACGACCCGAACTTTCGTGTGAACTGTCTTTGGCGATGGCGACTGCGCCAGGAGTGACCGTTCCGGAAGCAAGCTTCCAACCCACTCGCACGACACGGCAACTCGACATCCCGTTCAGGCGATCCGAGAAGGGGCATTGAGGGAGGCGCCCCCCTCGACGGCTTGGCTCGCAGCGGATGCTCCTTCGCCGCAGCCTAGGGCGACCCGAACCGCTCCTTCGCCGCCTCGCTGACTGGCGTATACATGCCCACAAGCGTCCCTTCCGGATCGCGGAACTGCGCCGCGCGGTTTCCCCAGGGCATCATTTTCGGCTCGTGTACGACCTCCAACTCATCTTTCAGCCTGGCGAACTCGGCGTCGACGTCATCGACCTTGAACTCGATGATTGCGGTGCGATTGGCGGCGGGCTCGGCGCTTCCCTCCTTGAATAACGCCACCGTCTCGGCGCTCCCGATCGCAAGCGTTGCCGCGGGAGTTACGATTTCGGCGAATACAGGCGCAAGCCACTCCGCCTTTTGGCCCGTCGCCTTCTCATAGAAGCTGACAAGGGCCTTGATGTCAGCAGCGATCAGACGCGTGGAGGCGAACTTCATGGCAGACTCCTTTCGATTGGACCGCGCAAGTTGCTGCGGCGCTACGAAAGCTCTTGTCGCACGGGCCTGCTGACACCATCCTGGCAGCAGGAGTCAGCATGCAATGCGTCGCGCCGACCGATTATTCCAGATCATCCAAATCCTTCGCCGATCAACTCGACCGGTGACGGCGGCCGCGTTGGCGGAGGAACTCGAAATATCGAAGCGCACGGTGTACCGCGACGTCGCCGACCTGATCGGCCAGCGGGTTCCCATCGAGGGCGAGGCGGGCTTGGGTTACCTGCTCGCCTCCGATTACGACATGCCGCCTCTGATGCTGACACCCGATGAAATCGAGGCGGTGATGCTCGGAGCTCAATGGGTAGCAGGCCGTTCCGACAAGATACTTTCCAACGCGGCCCGAGATGTGGTCGCGAAGATTGCGGCCGTCGTTCCCGAACGTCTGCGCCCCTTCATCGTCGAGCCGAGCGTCGGCGCGAAACCGACGATCGGGGAGCCGGAGGAAAGGGTCGATACTTCGATGCTCAGATCAGCGATCCGCAATGGCGTGAAACTGCGGCTGCGCTACCGGTCCGAGGCTAACGAGGAAACCGAGCGCACCGTGTGGCCGGTTATCCTGGGCTATGCCGAGACGAGCCGTTTGCTGGTCGCATGGTGCGAGCTGCGTCAAGGCTTCCGACATTTCCGCACCGACCGGATCATCGAAGCCGAGATGCTCGACGAAAGGAACGGCCTGCGCCAAGGCGAATTACGCCGGCGCTGGCAGTTTTGGCGGGAGGCGAGCGTCCGCTCTCCTTAGCGCTCGCCAAAAGCTGCTCGGGCGCCGAGCCCGCGGCGACCCCATTACCAAACCTTAGCCCATTACCAAACCTTAAAGGAACAGGCCTTGCGGGGGGACGGCTCGAAGCCATATTATGCGGGACGCGCGGGCCGGGCTTGTCCGGACCGCGCCGGATCAAGAGGTTTCATCCATGTCCGACTATGACCGCTACGCCAACTCGCGCCCCGGCGCGGGATACGCGCGGCCGGGCGTCGCCGTCGATCAGGGGCTGCGCGCCTATATGATCGGCGTCTACAACTACATGACCCTCGGCCTCGGCGTGACCGGCCTCGTCGCCTATGCCGCCTTCGCCCTCGGCACTGTCCAGGTCGGCAACGGCCGCCTGGCGCTGACCGAGTTCGGTCATGCGATCTACGTCTCGCCGCTGCGCTGGCTCATCGTGCTGTCGCCGCTGGCGATCGTGTTCTGGATCTCGGCCCGCATCCAGTCGATGTCGGTCAGCACGGCCCGGAACGCCTTCCTGGCCTTCGCGGCGCTGATCGGCCTCTCCATGTCGGCGCTGCTGGTCGTCTACACGGGCGCGTCGATCGGGCGCGCGTTCTTCGCCACCGCCGCCGCCTTCGCGAGCCTCAGCCTCTACGGCTATACGACCCAGCGAAGCCTCTCGGCGATGGGTTCGTTCATGATGATGGGCGTCGTCGGCCTGATTGTCGCGAGCCTGCTCAACCTGTTCCTGCACAGCTCCGGCCTGCAGTTCGGGATCTCGATTCTCGCGGTGGTGATCTTCGCCGGCCTGACCGCCTGGGACACCCAGTCGATCAAGGAGATGTACTACGCCGGCGACGGCTACGAGATGGTCCAGAAGAAGTCGATTCACGGCGCGCTGCGCCTCTATCTCGACTTCATCAACATGTTCCAGGCGATTCTGATGTTGACGGGCTCGCAACGGAACCAGTGACGCATCGCTCGGTCGGTTGGCGAGCGCTCAAGAACCATGGCTTGACGGGTTGCGCGGCACTTGCGGCCCCCGACCTCTGCTCCTGCGCTCGGCTTCTTCATTCGACAAATAGCGCAGGGCGATGTTGACGTGCGCGAGCCGCGCCCTCTAGATCGCTGCCGGAACCGGATCCGGAGCGCATGACCGCTGACGAACTCGTCGCCCTGTTCGACCTTGCGCCGGCGGGCGACGACCGGTTCGTCGGCCATTCGGCGCTGAACGGCTGGAAGCGGGTGTTCGGCGGGCAAGTCCTGGCCCAGGCGCTGGTCGCGGCGGAGCGCACCGTCGCCGGCCGGGAGCCCCATTCCCTGCACGCATATTTCCTGCTTGGCGGCGATCCGCATGAGCCGATCCTGTTCGAGGTCGAGCGGCTGAGAGACGGCCGCAGCTTCACGACCCGGCGCGTCGTCGCCCGCCAGAGGGGCGAGGCCATCTTTGCGATGGTGGCCTCTTTTCACGAGCAGGAGCCCGGCTTCGACCATGCCGCTCCGCCTCCCGACGCGCCTCCGCCGGAGGCCTGCCCGGAGCCGCGCCAGGTTCTCGAAATCCTCGAGGGCCCGACGCGCTATCGCATGAAGGGGATGCTGGACACGACCTGGCCGATCGACTTCAGGCCGACCGACCTGACCCGGTATTTGCCGGGAGTCGCGAGAAAACCGGGCAACGTCGTGTGGACGCGAATCGGCGAGCCGCTGCCGGCCGATCCGGCCATCCACCGAGCAGCGCTTCTCTACCTGTCGGACATGACGCTGTTGGACGCGGCGCTCGGCGCGCACGGAATGTCGGTCTACGACCACCGCATCCAGATCGCGAGCCTCGACCATGCGCTGTGGTTCCACCGGCCGGCCCGCGCGGACGAATGGCTCCTCTACGTCCAGGACAGCCCCAACGCGGTCGCCGCGACGGCCCTGGTCCGGGGACTCCTTTACACCCGAGAGGGCGTATTGGTCGCCAGCGTCGCCCAGGAAGGCCTGATGCGCCGACGCCGCGACGTCTGAGCGGACACGACCGACAGGCCAAGCGGTGCGGCGCCCCGCGCTGCATATTGCTTAGGCGCCCATTTCCTAATCAATCCTTCCAGGCTCGAAGCGCGCCCAGCAGGCTCGGCCTTCGCCTCGAGCGAAAACCGCGCATTTTCAGGAATGTGCTGGGTTTTGTCGGGCATGGCACGCCCCTTGTAAGGCGGCTGAAGGCGGAGCGTCGCTGCGTTCCGACTTCACCGCAGACGGCGGCTTGGTCTCGTAGCGCCCAGGCCGCGTCGAATTGGGGCGAGGCCAATGAAAATTGTCATGGCGATCATCAAGCCGTTCAAGCTCGAGGAGGTGCGCGACGCGCTCACCGCCATCGGGGTGCACGGGCTCACGGTAACAGAAGTCAAAGGGTACGGCCGGCAGAAGGGACATACGGAGATCTATCGCGGCGCGGAATACGCGGTGAGTTTCCTGCCCAAGCTCAAGATCGAGGTCGCGGTCAACGCCGATGTCGCCGACAAGGTGGTCGAGGCGATCATGGCGGCCGCGCGGACCGGCCAGATCGGCGACGGCAAGATCTTCGTCTACAGCCTCGACTCGGCGGTGCGTATCCGTACGGGCGAGAAGGACATAGACGCGCTCTAAAGACGCGCCCTTCCCATTCCAATCGGAGTTTTTCGACAATGAAACTGAAAAGACTGATTTCCCGCCTTGGTCCGGCGTTGGCGATAGCCGCCCTCGTCGGCTTCGCGGCGCCGGCGGCGACTTACGCCCAGACGACGGCCCCAGCTCCCGCCGCGGCGGCCCCGGCTGCGCCAGCCGCGCCCGCCGCGGCGGCAAAGCCCGCCCCACCGCCGACCCCCGCCTGCGCGGGCGCTGTCGCCGCCGTGCCCGAGACCGATAAATACGCCGCCGTCCCCGCCGTTCCGGCGGTTCTGACGAACTGCACGCCGAGCAGCGGCGACACGGCCTGGATGCTGACCTCTGTGGCGCTCGTGCTGATGATGACGATCCCGGGCCTCGGGCTCTTCTACGGCGGCATGGTCCGCAAGAAGAACGTCGGCGACACGGTCATGACCAGCTTCGCCGTGACCTGCCTGGTGACCGTGGTGTACGCCCTCATCACCTATTCGCTGTCGTTCACGGGCGGCACGCCGTTCATCGGGGGCTTAAGCCGCGCGTTCCTGCAGGGCATCCTCAGCGACGTCAACAACGGCGGCATCGGCAATCCGAATTCGCTCGCCCCGACGATCCCCGAGACCGTCTACATGTGCTTCCAGATGACCTTCGCGATCATCACGCCCGCCCTCATCGCCGGCGCCTTCGCGGAGCGCATGAAGTTCTCGGCCATGCTGTGGTTCATGGGCCTGTGGGCGATCTTCGTCTACGCCCCGGTCGCCCATTGGCTGTGGGGGCCCGACGGGATCTTCAACTCGGCCAACCCCGACGCCTGGGTCAAGGTTCTCGACTTCGCCGGCGGAACGGTGGTGCATATCGACGCGGGCGTCGCCGGCCTCGTCGCCGCGATCATGGTCGGCAAGCGGCGCGACACCGGCCCTGGCCACAACATGGTCCTGACCTTCATCGGCGCGGCGCTGCTGTGGGTCGGCTGGTTCGGCTTCAACGCGGGCTCCGCGGTGAGCGCGGGCGTGCAGGCCGGCATGGCGATGACCGTCACCCAGATCGCGACCGCCGTCGCGGCCCTGACCTGGATGTTCGTCGAGTGGATCCACCACGGCAAGCCGACGGTCATCGGCATCGCCTCCGGCGCGGTCGCGGGCCTCGTCGCCATCACGCCCGCCTCCGGATTCGTCGGCCCGATCGGCGCCATGGCGATCGGCGTCGCCTGCGGCGTCGGCTGCTACTGGGGAGCGACCGGCCTCAAGCACATGTTCGGCTACGACGACGCGCTCGACTGCTTCGGCGTCCACGGCGTCGGCGGCGCGATCGGCGCGCTCCTGACCGGCGTGTTCGCGATCCAGGAATACGGCGGCACCGCCGGCCTCATCGAGGGCAACCCCGGCCAGGTCGTCAACCAGTGCATCGGCATAATCACGGTCGTCGCCTACGACGCGATCGCCACCGTGATCATCCTCGGCGTCATCAAGGCGGTGATCGGCCTGCGCGTCTCGGACGAGGTCGAGCGCGACGGTCTCGACTACGCCCTGCACGGCGAGGTCGTTCAATAAGCTCGTTCCGGCGGCCGCCCGCCGCCGGGCCTTCGTTTCCTCCCGCGGTCTCCTCCCCGCGGCCTTGGACGCCCTTCGGGGCGTCCTTTTTTTCGGGGTCCCTTATGGTTAGGCGCGCATTAACTCGGCCTGCATAGGTTCGGGCGGCGCGGCGCGCTAGGACGCGGCGCGCCAGCGGGCGGGTCTCTCCCCATGCGTACGACGACGTTCTCGGTATTCGATTATCTGCCGGCGACGGTGCGGGAGTTCCCGAAGCGCCGGGCGGCCGAAATCGCCGGCCTCGCCACGCTCGGGGGCGTCATCGGTTTCGGGCTTGCGCTGCTCACCTGGTCGGTCGCCGATCCGAGCCTGAACCACGCGACGAACGCGCCGGTCCACAACCTGATGGGCGCGCCGGGCGCGATCGTCGCCGACATCGCCATGCAACTGCTCGGCCTCGCCTGCATCGCGGCGCTCCCGCCGCCCGCTTTCTGGGGCTGGAGGCTTCTGACCGAGCGGCGGCTCGACGGACTGCGCCTGAAGGCGGGACTCTATTTCGCCGGTGTGGCGGCGACGGCGGCGGTCGCCTCGCTCCTTCCGGCGCCGGGCAGCTGGCCGCTGCCGAGCGGTCTCGGCGGCCTCGTCGGCGACGCCCTGCTCGCCCTGCCGCGCCGGCTGCTCGCTGGCTCGAGCTGGGGCATCGCGGCGACCGGCGCGGCCTCGGCGGCAATCGCCATTCTCGCCCTGACTGGAGCCTCCGGCGTCGGCTTCGGCCGCCGTCCGCGCGCGGAGGACGCCGCCGGGAAGAACGCCAGGAACCTCCGCGGCGAGGCGCGCTTCGACGAGGCCGAGGGGGAGGACGAGCCCGGCTTCGCCATGGTTGCGATCGGCGCCGCCATCCATGCGATGCTGACGGTGAAGGCGACGTTGCGGCGGGCGTTGCGCCGCCGCCCGAAATCGGCCAGGGCCGCGGCCGCCCGGGTGGATGCGGCGCCGGCCGGAGCGCGCGCCCCATGGCTCGATCTCAAGGCCGACGACGACGGGCTGACCGACCCGAGCGCTTACGCGCCGCGCGGCGCAGCGGCGCAGCCCGCCGCGGCCCCGGCCGCCTCCCGCGTCGCAGCAGCGGCCGGCCCGCTCAAGCCCGGACCTCGCGCCGCGGCCGACGCGCAAATGAAGTTCGCCTTCTCGCCGCGCGGCGAATGGACGGCGCCGCCGCTCGCGATGCTGACCGAACCGAAGAAGGCGGCGGGCAAGATCTCCTCCGACGCGCTCGAGCAGAACGCGCGGTTGCTCGAGGGCGTGCTCGACGATTTCGGCGTCAAGGGCGAGATCATGAATGTCCGGCCCGGCCCGGTCGTCACCCTCTACGAGCTCGAGCCCGCGCCCGGCATCAAGTCCTCGCGCGTGATCGGCCTCGCCGACGACATCGCCCGCTCGATGTCGGCGGTCTCCGCCCGCGTCGCCGTGGTGCAGGGCCGCAACGCGATCGGCATCGAGCTGCCGAACCAGCGCCGCGAGCTCGTCTATCTCCGCGAACTGCTGGCGAGCGAGGACTTCGAGAAGACGAAGCACCGTCTGGCCATCGCGCTCGGCAAGACGATCGGCGGCGAGCCGGTGATCGTCGACCTCGCCCGCATGCCGCATCTCCTGGTCGCCGGCACCACCGGCTCGGGCAAGTCGGTGGCGATCAACACCATGATCCTCTCCCTCGTCTACCGCATGAAGCCCGAGAAGTGCCGGCTCATCATGGTCGATCCGAAGATGCTCGAGCTCTCGGCCTACGACGGCATCCCGCATCTGCTGACCCCCGTCGTCACCGACCCGAAGAAGGCGGTCGCCGCCCTCAAATGGGCGGTGCGCGAGATGGAGGACCGCTACCGGAAGATGTCGAAGGTCGGCGTGCGCAACATCGACGGGTTCAACGCCCGCGTCGCCGAGGCCCGCGCCAAGGGCGAGACCCTGACCCGCACCGTCCAGACCGGCTTCGACCGCGAGACCGGCGAGGCGATCTACGAGCACGAGGAGCTGGCGCTCGAGGAGCTGCCCTATATCGTCGTCCTGGTCGACGAGATGGCGGATCTGATGATGGTCGCCGGCAAGGACATCGAGGGGGCGATCCAGCGCCTCGCCCAGATGGCGCGGGCCGCCGGCATCCACCTCATCATGGCGACCCAGCGACCCTCGGTCGACGTGATCACCGGCACGATCAAGGCCAACTTCCCGACCCGGGTCTCCTTCCAGGTGACGAGCAAGATCGACAGCCGCACCATCCTCGGCGAACAGGGGGCCGAGCAGCTGCTCGGCCAGGGAGACATGCTCTACATGGCCGGCGGCGGGCGCATCTCGCGCGTGCACGGGCCGTTCGTCTCGGACGACGAGGTCGAGAAGGTCGTGGCCCACTTGAAGAAACAGGGCCAGCCAGAATATCTGCACGCCATCCTCGAGGAGGAGGAGCCCGCCGAGTCCGACGACCCGCCGCCCTCGCCCGGCTCGATGGACGCCGAGGAATCGGCCGACTATTACGACCGCGCGGTCAACATCGTGCTGCGCGACCGCAAGGTGTCGACGAGCTACATCCAGCGCCGCCTGTCGGTCGGCTACAACAAGGCGGCCTCCCTCGTCGAGCGGATGGAGAAGGAGGGCGTCGTCAGCCCGCCGAACCATTCCGGCAAGCGCGAGATTCTCATCGGCGCCGGCGCCGAGCGCGGCGCGTTCGAGGACGCCGAGGAGGACTGAGGCTCCGGGGCGACCCGGTTTGTCCGCGACCCTGTGTTCTTAATGGCTTGAGTGCGCTTTTCTGTCGCTGCGGAACTCCCAGTCCGCGGTCGGTTTCGCGCATGCCCCCTCCACCACGCTTGCGCGTGGTCCCCCTCCCCCGTTCCGCTAGCGCTTCACAGGGGAGGATAGGGCCGGCGCCGGGGCGCGCTCCTTCCCTGCGCAGCGCTGGCGGCGAGGTCATCCGCCGCTGACTGCGTCGTCCAGGCGTCGGCGCGCATCGGCGTCGGACCTGCCATAGTGGGTCGCGGGCCGCTCGGGCCATACCATTTCCGGGCGCAAATCCAATCTTTTCAGTCGTTTGCGGCGGGATTTCCGGCCGACATGCGATCGTCTTGACGACACGCCCGCCACGACGAAAGCGATCGTCACGCCAATCTACTGATATCTAGTGTTGTATAGCGGGCGGCCGGGTCGGCGAGCGCGTCTCATAAGAACGTCATGATCTGCTCGGGGGCCGCGCGCTCGGTCCGCAGAGCGTTGACCGGCGCGTCCGGGTCGGCCCGCCCGATCGCGACGCCGCAAAATAGCATCAGTTCGTCCGGGGCGCCGACGAACCGGGAAACCGTCCTCGGCCAGCGGCTCCAGGCTTCCTGCGGGCAGGTGTCGACGCCGCGTTCCTGGAACAGCAGCATCGCCGTCTGGAGGAACATGCCGAGGTCCGACCATTGCGGCGGCCCCATGATCCGGTCGACGAAGCAGAAGAGCGCGGCCGGGGCGCCGAAGAACCGGTCGTTGTTCTGGAACCAGCGCAGGCGGGCGGCCTTGTCTGACCGGGGAATGCCGAGCCTATCATACATCGCTTCGCCCACGGCGAAGCGCCGGGTGCGGTAGGGCTCCTTCAGGGCCGGCGGGTAGACCGCGTATTCGGGCGGCTCGCCCATCGGATTTTCGGCCATGCGCTGCGCCATCAGCGCCTGGAAGCGGGTCATGCTGTCGCCGTTCAGCACAAAGAGCCGCCAGGGCTGAAGATTGCCGCCCGACGGCGCGCGCATGGCCTTGGTCAACACTTCGGCGATGAGGGTCGATTCGATCGTCGTGGGCAGGAAAGCCCTGACGGAACGGCGACGCTCGACCGCCGCGCTGACCGAAACCATGTCCAACGACCAATTCCCCAAAAGTCCGTCCATCCTCGATGCGCCGCTCGGCCGACGCTTTTCACTTTTGTTCGTTCTCGGCTTTTTTCCACGGGTCCCGAAACCCGGCGACGGCCGTCTGGCGCACCATGAGAACCTGCCCGCGCTCCTCGACCTCGAGCGCGAGCTCGTAGCTCGGAATCTCCAGGCTCGCGTCGAAGGCGCGCTTGGAGACGCGCAAGGCGTCCGGGGCCGCCTTCAACATATCCTCGGCAAGCGAGGCGCCGCAGCTTCGCAGTTCGGAGTCGTCGACGATACGGGAGGCGAGGCCGCTCCGATAGGCCTCTTCCGCCGTCATCGGACGGCCCGTCAACAGCATGTCTCGCGCGCGCGACAGGCCGATCGCGCGCTGCAGACGCCAGCTTACTCCGAGCTCGGTCCCGGACAGCCCGATCTTGATGAACGCGGAGTGGAAAGTTGCGCTGCGACCGACGACGATGACGTCGGCGGCAAGAGCCATTGCCAGCCCTCCGCCGGCCGCCGCCCCGTGCACCAGCGCGATGATCGGTTGCGGGCAGGCGCGCATGGCTTTCAGCACGTCCCGCAGCATCCAGTCGCCCTCCGGCCCGTCTCGCAGGCGGTCCGGCTGTTCCATCGCCTTCAAATCCGCGCCGGAGCAGAAGGCACGCCCGGCGCCGCCGAGAACGATCACGCGCGTCTGCACGTCACGTCGCTTGCGCTCGAAATAGGCGAGCAGCGCATCGGCCATCGGCTGGTTGATCGCGTTGAGACGATCCGGCCGATCGAGGGTCGTCCATTCGATCTCCCCAACCTTCTCCACCTTCAGCGGCGCCACTTCACTCATTCGGCGGACCTCCCTTTCCAGCCGATCAGCCGACCTGACGCTTTGCTTCCCAGAAGGGCTTGCGCAATTCCCGCTTGAGGATCTTTCCGGCGCCGGAGAGCGGCAGCATCCCGTCCTGCACGTGGACGCTGGCCGGGCATTTGTAATGCGCGATGCGCTCCTTGCAGAAGGCGATGATGTCGTCGCCGGTCACCGCAGCGCCGGATTTCCGCATCACCACGGCGTGCACCGCCTCGCCCCATTTTTCGTGCGGGATGCCGATGACGGCGCATTGCGCGACGGCCGGATGCTGGGCGATGCAGTTCTCGACCTCGGCCGAATAGATGTTCTCGCCGCCGGAGATGATCATGTCCTTGATCCGGTCGACGATATAGACGTAGCCGTCCTCGTCCATGTAGCCGCCGTCGCCGGTGTGCATCCAGCCATCGATCACCGCCTTCTTCGTCTCCTCCGGACGCTCCCAGTAGCCCATCATCACCGTGTCGCCGCGCACGACGATTTCGCCGACTGCGCCGGGCGGAACGGGCTCGTCCAGGGGATCGACGATGCGGACTTCGACCCCGAGGATCGGACGGCCGCCGGAGCGGTGACGGCCTTTGGCGCGGCCCTCGCCGACATGGTCCTTCCACGGCAGATAGGTCGCGGTCGGGGAAAGCTCCGTCATGCCATAACCCTGCATGAACTCGGCATTTGGCAGTCTGGCGATGGCGCGGTCCAGCACCGCCTCGCTGATCGGCGACGCGCCGTAGGTCACTCTGCACAGCGACGAGAGGTCGAAATTTTTGGCGTCCGGAGCGTCGACGAGCATCTGGATCATCGTCGGCACGAGCAGCAGGTCGGTGACGCGAAACCGCTCGATCGCCTCCGCGAGGCCGGCGGGAGTGAACATGCGCAAGAAGGTGTGCGTCGAGCCGGCGAGAATGTGGATATGCATCATGCCGGCGTCCGCGAGATGAAACATCGGCGCGGCATGCAGATAGACGGGATTGTCGACTCTGGCCGCCTCCGCCAGGGCGTTGCGAGCGCTGTTGAGGAGATTCTGGTGGCTCAGCATCACGCCTTTCGAGCGGCCGGTGGTGCCGCCGGTGTAGAAGATGCCGGCCAGGTCCCCTCTGGCCGCGTCAGCGTCCGGGACCGGCGAGGCCGCGGCGACGATCGCCTCGTAATCGACGGCGTCCGCCGGCAGCGCCGCGGGCGGCGCGTCGTCGGCGTAGACGAGCCGGATCGACTCGGATCTTTTGCGCTAGCGCCGCGCCCATGGCGGCGAAGGCGGCGTCGACTACGAGAACCTTCGGCCGGCTATCGCGCAGCGCGTCCTCGTTCTCGAGCGCGCTCCAGCGGATGTTGAGCGGCACGATCACCGCCCCCGCCCAGGCGACGCCGAGATAAAGCTCGATGTAGCGGTCCTGGTTCAGGCTCAGGACCGCGACCCGGTCGCCCTTTCCGATTCCGAGCGCCTGCAGCGCGCCGGCGAGCCGGGCGACCCGATCCGCCAGTTCGGCCCAGGTCCATTGCCTGTTCTCGAACATGGTCGCCACGCCGTCGCGGTTCAACAGCACGGCGCGATGCAAGCCGTAAGTGGTGCTCAAGGCGTCCCTCCCTATTGGTCCCAGCAGGCGTTTTCCGCACTGCCCATCTTTGTTATTTAAACGTCCTTCGGCGCGCCGTCACTACAAAGTGCGCGCGATCAGAACCTTCATGATCTCGTTCGCGCCGCCGTAGATGCGCTGGACGCGGCTGTCCCGGAACATGCGGGCGATCGGATATTCGGTCATGTAGCCGTAGCCGCCGAACAGCTGCAGGCAGGTATCGACGATCTTGTTCTCGAGGTCGGACACCCAGTATTTGGCCATCGAGGCGGTCGCGGCGTCGAGCTTGCCCTCGAGATGCAGGCCGATCAGCCGGTCGACGAAGATCCGCGCGACCGTCGCCTCGGTCTTGCACTCGGCGAGCTTGAACTGGGTGTTCTGGAAATCGATCAGGCGCTGGCCGAACGCCTTGCGCTCCTTCACATAGGCGATCGTCAGATCGAGCGCGCGCTCCATGACCGCGACGCCGGAAACCCCGATCGTCAGGCGCTCCTGCGGCAATTGCTGCATCAGCTGGACAAAACCCTGGCCCTCCTGGGGCCCCAGCAGGTTCGCGGTCGGAACGCGCACGTTGTCGAAGAAGAGCTCCGACGTGTCCTGCGCCTCCATGCCGATCTTGTCGAGATTGCGCCCGCGATGAAAGCCTTCGGCTTTGTCCGTCTCGACGACGATGAGCGACGTGCCCTTCGCGCCGCGCGACGGGTCCGTCTTGGCGACGACGATGACGAGGTCGGCAAGCTGGCCGTTGCTGATGAAGGTTTTTTGCCCGTTGATGACGTAGTGGTTGCCGTCGAGCTTCGCCGACGTCTTGATTCCCTGCAGATCCGATCCCGCGCCTGGCTCCGACATGGCGATGGCGCCGATGAACGCGCCGGAGGCCATCTTCGGCAGCCATCGCTTCTTCTGATCCTCCGAGCCATAGTGGAGGATGTAAGGCGCGACGATCGCGTTGTGCAACGAAGCGACGAACCCACTGACCCCCTTTTTGGCCATCTGCTCCATCAGGACGACCTCGTGCCGGAAGTCGCCGCCGGCGCCGCCGTAGGCCTCGGGGACCGAAAGGCAGAGCAAGCCTGCTTCGCCCGCCTCGCGCCAGACGGCGCGTTCGACGATTCCCGCTTCGCGCCACTTCGCCACCCGGGATTCGGGCGCGTGCTCGTCGAGAAACCGGGCGACCGAGTCTTCGAAGATGACGATGTCTTCCTGCTTCAGGAAGTCGGCGCGGTCGATGTTCAGTGCGGCCATTCGGTTCCTCCAAGGCGTTTCAGGTTCCGCCGTCCTCACGGGCTGTCGGCGTACGCTTCGGTCAAGACTTCCCTTTCGGGACCGGCTTTGGCCGCAAGGCGACCCCCGCTCTTTTTTGCTTCGCTAAACCCTCGGTCAGCCGCAAGGCGAACTCGTCGGCGATCGTTTCGACCGGGAGCGCGCCGTCGGGCCGGTACCAGTCGGCGATGCCGTTCAGGGCGCCGCCGATCATGAAGGCCGCCAGCTTGGCGTCGCACGAAACAATCGAGCCGTCCTCGATCCCGCGCTCGATCTGCTTGCGGAAGGCGAGATCGTAGCGGCGTTTGGACCGGCGAACCTCGGCCCGCGCCTCCTCGCCGAGCTCTCGGTCGTCGAGACGGGCGAAGCACATGCCCTTGTCCGTCGTCATGACGCGGGCATAGGCGCGGATGAATTCGCGCAGTTTGTGCAGGCCGTCGCCGTCGCCGCGCTCGATGCGGCCGAAACGCGCCTCGTATTGCTCGTCGCCCTGACGATAGAGCGCATGGAGAATGTCTTCCTTGCTGCGGAAGTAGTTGTACAGCGCCGGCTTCGTGATGTTGAGCCGCTCGGCGACCCTGGCGAGCGGCGTCCGGTGGTAGCCGTCCTCGAGGAACAACCTGACCGCCATGTTCAGCACGGCCTCGCGCTTCTCGTCTCGCGCGCGGCGGCGGTCCTCGAACGGCGTCCAGGGAGACGTCTCGGCGATCTTGTTCGGCGCGCTCATGGCTTCGCTGGTTTCCGCTTGACAGGTTCATCGGCGGAAGAATATATGACCGTGCAGTAACCAATTGTCCAGCAGGTAATTTTGTGGAGGAGCCGATGCCGTCCAAGGCAGTCGTCGCGGGGGTGGGCATGATTCCCTTCGCCAAGCCGGGCGCGAGCGCGGCCTATCATGAGATGGGCGCGGAGGCCGGACGCCGCGCGCTCGCCGACGCGGGCGTCGACTACGATCGCGTCGAGCAGGCCTACGCCGGCTACGTCTACGGCGACTCCACCGCCGGCCAGCGGGCCATCTACCGCCTGGGCATGACCGGCATTCCGATCGTCAACGTCAACAACAACTGCTCGACTGGATCGACCGCGCTCTTTCTCGCCCGGCAGGCGATCGAATCCGGCGCAGCCGACTGCGTGCTGGCGCTGGGCTTCGAGCAGATGAAGCCGGGCGCCCTCGGCTCCGTCTACGCCGACCGTCCGAGCCCGTTCGAGGATTTCGACGCGCTCGCCGACACCCTGATCGACGCGCCCGGCGTGCCGCTCGCTCTCCGCTATTTCGGCGGCGCGGGTCTGGCGCATATGAAGAAATACGGCACGAAGCTCGACGCCTTCGCAAAAATCCGCGCCAAGGCGAGCCGGCACGCCAGGAACAATCCGATGGCGATCTTCCGCAAGGAGGTCACCGCCGACGACGTAATGAACGACACGCCGATCTGGCCGGGCGTGATGACCCGCCTCATGGCCTGCCCGCCGACCTGCGGCGGCGCCGCGGCCATCCTCGTGTCCGAGACCTTCGCCCGGCGCCATGGTCTCAGGACGGACGTCGCGATCAAGGCGCAGGCGATGACGACCGACACCCCGTCGACCTTCGACGCGAAGGACATGATGCGCCTCGTCGGCTACGACATGGCGAAGGCGGCGGCGAACAAGGTCTACGAGCAGTCCGGCGTCGGACCCGACGACATCAGCGTCGTCGAGCTGCACGACTGCTTCGCCCACAACGAGCTGATCACCTACGAGGCGCTCGGGCTTTGCGCCGAAGGCGGCGCGGAAGCGTTCATCGACGCGGGCGACAACACCTACGGCGGCAGGGTCGTCACCAATCCCTCCGGCGGGCTCTTGTCCAAGGGCCACCCGCTCGGCGCGACCGGCCTCGCGCAATGCTACGAGCTGACCCGCCAGCTGCGCGGCGCGGCCGAGGCGACGCAGGTCGAGCGCGTGGACCACGCCCTGCAGCACAATCTCGGGCTCGGCGGCGCCTGCGTCGTCACGCTCTACCAGCGGATGTGAGGCGGGCCCATGGTCGACGCCTCCGCCATCGGGCGCACCTTCACGCCCGTCACCGCCCGGGTCGAGCCGGGACGCCTGCGCTATTTCCTCAATGTGCTCGGCGAGACCAATCCGGTCTACCGCGACCCCGCCGCCGCAAAGGCGGCGGGCTTTTCCGCGACGCCGGTCCCGCCGACCTACCTCTTTTGTCTCGAATTCATGGATTCGGAGAAGCCGTTCGAAATGCTCGAGGCGCTGGCCATGGATCTCAGCAAGATCCTGCATGGCGAGCAGAAGTTCGTCTACCACGCCCCCGTCGTGGTCGGCGACGTGCTGACGTTCCGGTCGGAAGTCGCCGACGTCGTGCAGAAGAAGGGCGGCGCCATGACGCTGATTACGGTCGCGACCAGAGTGACCAACCAGAACGGCGAGCATGTCGCGGACGCGGTCCGCGTCGTCGTCGAGCGCAATTAGGAGGGGCGATGAACGATCAACTCCCTTCGTTCGCGGCCGGCGATCTTGTCGTCAACAAGACCTTCCCCCGCATCAGCCGCGCGACGCTCGCGCTCTACGCCGGCGCGTCCGGCGACCACAATCCGATGCATATCGACAGCGACTTCGCCAAGAAGGCCGGCTTTCCCGACGTGTTCGCGCAGGGGATGCTGGCGATGGCCTATCTCGGCCAGGCGGTGACGGACGCGGTGCGCCCGGACCGGCTGCGCGCGTTCTCGACCCGCTTCGCCGCCATTACGCAGCTCGGCGCGACGATCACCTGCGAAGGCAGGGTCGCCGAGATCCTCGAGGCGAGCGGCGAGAGGCGCGCCCGCCTGTCGCTCACCGCAAAGGACGAGAACGGAGAGGTCAAGCTCTCAGGCGAAGCGATCGTAGCCCTCTGAATCCGGGACAAAGGAAAATGGCGACTCTCCAGCGGTGTGGTCGAACCGCCCACCACCCTCATCCTGAGGAGCTCTTGCGTGGTCGAACCACCCACCACCCTCATCCTGAGGCGCTCTTGCGAAGCAAGAGCCTCGAAGGATGCTCCGGAAGGCGCTACGTTGTCACCAGACTCCATGCATTCGGGCCGAAGGGCGCTCTGGAACGTCCCCTTCGCCTCGCTCAGGGCAGGCTTTCGAGGCCGCTTCGCGGCGCCTCAGGACGAGGGCGGTGGATTTGTCGGAGTTATAAAAAATGAACAATCTCGCGGGGAAAGTCGCCCTCGTATCGGGCTCGGGCCGCGGCATCGGCCGCGCCATCGCGCTGAAGCTCGCGCGCCACGGGGCGAAGGTCGTCGTCAACGATCTCGACGAGGCGCCGGGCCGAGCCGTCGTGGACGAGATCAAGGCGCTCGGCGGCGAGGCGGTCGCGGTCAACGGGGACGTCACCCAGCCGGGGTTCGCCGACCGTTTCGTCGGCGCGGCGCTGGAGAAGCTCGGCGGACTCGACATCATCGTCAACAACGCCGGCTACACCTGGGATGCGACCATCCAGAAGATGACCGACGAGCAGTTCCAGGCGATGCTCGACGTGCATCTCGTGGCGCCGTTCCGCATCCTGCGCGCCGCGGCCGAGCCGCTCCGGGCGCTGGCGAAAAAGGATGCGGAGGCCGGGCGCGAGGTTTTCCGCAAGGTGGTCAACATCTCCTCGCTCGCCGGTCTTTACGGCAATGCCGGACAGGCGAGCTATTCGGCCGCCAAGGCCTCGCTGATCGGCCTCACCCGAACGCTGGCGAAGGAATGGGGGCGCTACAAGGTCAACGTGAATTGCGTCGCCTTCGGCCTGATCAAGACCCGGCTGACCCAGCCGATCGAAGCCCAGCAAGCGACGATCGACGTGGCGGGGCGCGAGATCAAGGTCGGCGTTCAGCCGCAGCTGCTGTCCACCTTCGAGCGGCTCGTGCCGCTGGGACGAGGCGGAACCCCGGAGGAGGCGGCCGATTTCGGTCTATCTCTTCTGCATCCCCGAATCGAACTACATCAGCGGCCAAATCATCGCCGTCGGCGGCGGATTGCTGATGTGACGAGGCTACCCGGCGCAAAATGAGAGGCGTCGCCGTGTCTGGCCGCTCGAGGCGCCCTCAATTCAGCGACGGCTGCGGCGGGCCTCAGGCCGGAAGACGGTTTGCAGCCGGGGTTTTACAAAAGGGTTGCGTTTTCAGCCTTTACCGCTCGCCGCGGAAAGAGGAATCAAGGTCCAGGCTCCGCCTGTTGGATCAATGACAATTCCGGCAAATCCTTCGCCGACCCTGGCGCGGATTCTGTCGGTCATCTCCAAGTAAAAGATCGGCGGCATTCTTGTCGTCGCCAGTCTTTCAGCCGCCGTTGCGGCGGCCTGCTTTTCGTGATTCGTCAGCATGGCCTTAAGTCCGACAAAAGCCGCGCCTGCCCAACCGCACGGACGAGCGCCGCAAACAGGCGCTCGAATTCGAAAGCCAAAGCCCGCTACCGCAGGCGCGTTATCGAAACAACAAACTCCGGCGCAAGCGAGCGTGATGAGCAAAAGTTAGCGTGAAAGCAGTCCTGATTTCCAGGTTGTCGGCTAAATTCTATTCTCCGCAGGCCTCGACCGCCGACAGCTTCGTGACGAGGTTGATGATTGCCTCCCGCAGCGCTGGCTGAGGAATATTTGTAAAGGCTCGAATCAGGCGAAAACCTTCCTCCGGATCAGGTCTTGAAGAACTGCACTGCGCATCAAAGCCTGCGACGTCTTCGGGAGCTACCAGCTGATCACTCCAGAAGCTATCTTTGAAAGCCATAACGACTGCCACTCCCGAAATTATGCTTTGATAGCGCGACGTCCCCGCCACCAGGACACTCGGCCCACGGCGGTTGTCCAGATGAGCATTCCAACACAATCGAAGATGAACTTCACCTTAACATTTGGTTCGGTTGTTAACCTATCATCAACATTTTCGCACACAACCCAGGAAAGTTGAATGTCGCGTCGACATCCGGTCCAGAAGCTGAGCGGCAAACGACAGGTTTGCCAGCGAGTTCGCCTGAAAACGGCTC
Source organism: uncultured Alphaproteobacteria bacterium (assembly GCA_963823165.1). GTDB lineage: Bacteria > Pseudomonadota > Alphaproteobacteria > Rhizobiales > Beijerinckiaceae > Roseiarcus. The sequence continues at coordinate 18,154 of CAWGKV010000034.1, forward strand.
CTTCGGACACGTCGGCGGCGATTATCGCGGCGGCATGCGCCGAACGGCCGCCCCAAACCAGGGAACTGCGCATCATTGACCGGACCGGTCGGCAAGTCTTCAACGCAAGGCGGCGATCGCCGCGGTCGGCCCAGGCCTCTCCCTGACCGTCATGGATGAAATAGACCGCCCTTGATGGCCCATCGAGGCGCGTCGCCTCTTCACGGGGATCCAGAGCCTTCGCGGCTTTCATTCTGGATCCCCGTTCTTGAGGGGACGACAGAGTGGATCCTTACTTCGCCGCGGCTTCGACGTTGTCCTTGTTGTAGACCGTGAACGGACCCATCAGAATACGCAGGCCCTTGGCGCGGGTCGGGTCCTTGGTGATGGTGTATTCCCCCATGCGGCCGGCCTTGAACTTCGCGCCCTCCTCGGCCTTCATGGCGTCGGTGGCGAGCAAATAAGCCGTGTAATAGGTGAGGTAGCCGAGGTCGGCGAAGCTCCACAAAGCAAACTCCGGCGCGCAGCCGTTCTTGGTGTAGGCGAGCATCTCGGTCGGCATGCCGAGACCGCTGACCTTGACCTTGCTGCACAGCTTCTCGTCCTGCAGCGCCTTGGCGGCGGCGACGATGCCGACCGAGGTCGGCGCCATGATCACCTTCAGGTTGGGATACTTGTCGACCAGGGCCTGCGCCTGCGTGTAGCTTTTCTCTGACTCGTCGTTGCCGTAAACGGTGTCCACCAATTTCAGCTTCGCGTATTTGGGGTCCTTCAGAGCCGTCTTCATCGCGGCGATCCACGCGTTCTGGTTGGCCGCATCGGGCGAAGCCGACAGGATCGCGAACTCGCCGCCTCCCGGTCCGGTGAGATCGAGCGTCATGTCGGCCATGACCTTGCCGATTTCGGAGAAGTCGACCTGGGCGACGAAGACGTCCTCGCCCTCGGCCGAAGGGATCGGCGAGTCCCAGGTCACGACCTTGATGCCCTTGGCCTGGGCCGCCTTTGCCGCCGGGACGATCTGATCGCCCGAGTTGTTCGAGATCATGATCGCCTTCACGCCCTGGGTGGTGGCGTTGGTGACGATCTCGATCTGTCCGGCTACGCTGTTCTGAGGCGTGGGCCCAAGGAACTGCAGGGGCGTCGGGTTCTTCAGTTCCTTGGCGGCCTCCTCGGCGCCCTTATGCGCAAGGTCGAACGGCAGGATCCCAAGGAATTTTGGCAGAAGCACCATACTTTCGGCTTTGCCGGGCGTCGCCACCGCCACTGCGTCGCCCGCCACCGCGTACTGCGGTAGAGCCGCCACCATCGCCAGCCCTGCGGCGCCGATCAGAAAGTTCCTCATGTTCCTCTCCCTTTCCATTTGTTGCTTAGATCCTGCCACATATTCGGGACCAGCACCGAGAGGATGAGAAGCCCCCCGATCACATAGTTCTGAGTGTTGCCGGTGATATCGGCAAGACCCATTCCGTTGCGAAGGTTCAAGATCACCAGCAGCGAAAGGCCGACCCCGATCAGATTGCCCTTGCCGCCGAAGATGCTGACCCCTCCCAAAAGCACGGCAGTGATGATGTCGAGTTCGAACCCCTCCGCCATATCGCCCCGCACCGATCCCAGTCGGGCAGCGTAGAGTATTCCGGCCAGAGCCGCCACGAAGGCCGAACCGACGAACAAAGTCGTTTTGACTGCCCCGACCCGCACGCCCGAATAGCGGGCCGCCTGAACGTTGTTGCCGACGACGTAGACCAGTCGTCCGAACGCAGATCCATGCAGGACCAATGCGAAGAAAATGAAAAGCAGGAAGAAGATGACGATCGCGGCGGTGAGCGGTCCGACCAACGCTTGCTGACCGAGCGCGTTGAACCAAGCCGGAAAGCCGCCGATAGCGCGGTCTTCCAGCATGATGCGGGCGACCCCGCGATAGCCTATGAGGCCGGCCAGCGTGACGGCGAGCGACGGCAAGCCCACCTTGGCGATCCAGAAGGCGTTGTTGAGCCCGGCGAGGATGCCGGCAAGCAGCGCAAGCGCGATGGCGATCGGCAATGGCGCGCCCTCATGGAACGTCCAGGCCATAACGCAGGCCGCAAGTCCCATGACCGAAGCGACGGAAAGGTCGATCTCGCCGCCGAGAATGACCAGCGCCATCGTCAGGGCGACAATGCTTTTCTCGATCGAGAGCTGAAAAAGATTGACGAGGTTTCCGACGTTGAGGAAATAGGGAGAGGCGACGCTGTTGAGCGCGACGATCGCGATCAGCAGCCCGAGCATCATTGCTTCCCAACGCTTGAGCGGGCCAAGTGCGCTCATGGGTTTGGTCCGCCTTGCTCGCCTGAAACCGGGGCGACAAGCTTCATTTCCGCGCGGCCCCAAAGTACGCGAAGGCGCTGGAGGATTACCGCGTCGCTCGCGACCGCCAGTAAAATGAGGAGCCCGAGCACCGCATTAAGCCAGAACTCGCTGATGTCCAGGCGGAAGAGACTTTGCTCGAGCGTCCCGATCAGCACGGCGCCGAGCATCGCGCCAAAAACCGTTCCCGAGCCGCCGAAGACATTGACGCCGCCGACGACGACCGCGGCGATGACGCTGAGTTCCAGGCCCCGTCCAGCCTCGACCGTGATGTTGCCGAACCGGACGAGAAGCATGAAGCCGCCGAGACCCGAGAGCGCCCCGCAGATGACGAAGGCGAGGAAGACGACGCGCTTCATCGGAAGGCCGATGAGCTGCGCAGCCTCGGGGTTGGAGCCGATCGCGTAGAACCGTCGCGCAAAGCTCAGATAGCTTGTGCCGATCTGGAAGATAATGACGATGGCAAGGGCGAGGACGAATGCGGCCCGAATGTCTAGGTTGCCGATTGGAGCGACATTGACCAAGGGAAGATTAAGGAGCCATTGGGGCAGACTGTCGGTCGTCACGGTCCTGGCGCCGGAGAGGTCGACGAGCACGCCACGATAGATGGCCAGCGTCCCGAGCGTCACGACAACCGCGGGCACCCGGCCCCAAGCGACGATCACGCCGTTGACGGCGCCCAGCGCGGCGCCGAGCGCCATGGCGATCGCAACCGCGAGAAGGGGGTTGATGCTGTTGTGGGCGGCGATCAGCGTTCCGACGAAATAGGCGGTGAAGCCGACGATCGAGCCCACCGACAGGTCGATGTTGCGTGTCAGAATGACCAAGGTCTGGCCGACGCCGACCACCGTGATAATCGCAACGCTCGAGGCAATGCGATTGAATGTCCGGAAGCTATAGTAACCATCAATGAACGACCCGAACGACACAACCGCGACCACAATCAGGAGAAGCAGGCTCAACTCGCGGATCTGCTCGGGGCGGACTCGGCGCTTGAGCCAGTTCATGACGCCCTTCTGTCGACGGGATCCGCGGACCTTTGGCCCATCGCGGCGGTCATCACGGTCTCCTGATTGGCTTCGGCGCGATCGAGGATCGCCATCTGCCGACCCTCCCGCATGACCAGCACCCGGTCACTCAGGACCAGCACTTCGGGCAAGTCCGACGAGATGACGATGACGCCAATTCCCTCAGCCGCCAGCTTCCCGATGATCGCATGCACCTCAGCTTTGGAGCCGACGTCGACCCCGCGTGTCGGTTCGTCGAGAATCAAGATCGAGGGGTTGGTGTTGAGCCACTTGCTCAACATGACCTTCTGCTGATTGCCGCCGGACAGCTTGGCGACCTCGAGATCGACCGACGGCGTACGAATGGCGAGCCGGTCGCGGAACCCGTCTGCGGTCCGCCTCTCCAGACCTGCGCGAATGAGGCCGAAGCGATTGAGGTAACGGCGTAGGACCGGCAATGTAATATTGGCGAAGATCGACATCGGAAGCACAAGTCCAAGCTGCCGCCGATCCTCCGACACATAGGCGAGGCCGAGATTCATGCTGTCGCGCGGCGATCGGATGGTCACGGGCTTGTCGCCGAGCCGCACCGTTCCCGACGTCGCCGGTTCGAGGCCGAAAAGGGCGAGTCCGACATCGGTGCGGCCCGCGCCGATGAGCCCGGCGAAACCGAGGACCTCGCCGCGGTGGAGATCGAAGGTGACGCCTTCGAACACCCCTTGGCGGCCTAGATCGGACACTGAAAGAACAAGATCCTTTCGCGCCGCCGTCGCCCGCGCCTTCGTCAAATCGATGTCGCGGCCGACCATGTCGGCGATTGCACGCTGCGGCGTGGCCTCGAGGCGCGCGCGCGTCGATATCAACCGGCCGTCGCGAAAGACCGTGACCTTGTCCGCGATTTCGAAGACTTCCTCCATGCGATGGCTGACAAAGAGGATGGCGACTCCCTGCCTCTTCAGATCGCGGACGAGCTTGAACAGCTCTTGAACCTCATGTGCGGAGAGCGCGGCCGTTGGCTCGTCCATGATGAGGATGCGAACGTTCAGCGATATTGCTTTGGCGATTTCGACCGACTGCTGGGCGGCCAGCGTCAGGCCGCGGGCTGGATTTCGGACGTCCAGCGAGACGCCGAGTTCGGCGAGGATCGCTTCGGCCTCACGGTACATGCCTCGCCAGTCGACCACGGCTCCGCGGTCCTGGTGACTGATGAAGATGTTCTCGGCGACGTTGAGGTCGGGAAACAACAGAGGCTCTTGATAGATCGCGGCGATCCCCAGCCGCTGCGCTTCCGCCGCGCTGCGGATTGTGACGGGTTGGCCAGCCAGCAGCACCACGCCGCGATCCGGCTGATGCACGCCGGTGATGATCTTGATGAGCGTCGACTTGCCAGCGCCGTTCTCGCCGAGCAGTGCGTGAATCTCGCCGGCATGCAGAGCGAGCGAGACGTCACTGAGCGCCTGAGTGGCGTCGAAGCGCTTGGCGACGTCACGAATCTCCAGGATCGGCGCGACGGCCGCCGCGCCGTCGGCGACCTCTTGCGGCTCGGCCATCCAATCAGCGCCCGCCGGTCACGTCGATGATCGCGCCGGTGACATACGACGAGGCGTCGCTCAACAGCCAGACGATCGTCTCGGCGATTTCGTTCGGGGTTCCGGGGCGTCCGAGCGGCGTCGAGGCGCCGATCTTGTAGGGCCGTTCGGGCTCGCCGTACGCAGCGTGAATTTCGGTTTCGATGACGCCGGGTCGAATCGAGTTGACGCGCACGCCTTCTCGGCCCAGTTCCTTCGACAAGCCCAGCGCCATGGCGTCGACCCCCGCTTTCGAGGCGGCGTAGTCGACATAAGTATCGGGCGCGCCGATCCGCGCGGCGACCGAAGAGATGAGGACGATCGAGCCGCCGGCGCCGCCGCGGCTCTTGCTCATGCGCCGCGCGGCTTCGCGCGCGACCAGAAATGCGCCGAGCACGTTCACCTCGAAGACTTGCCGCATGCGCTCGACGCTCATATCGACGAGCCGCGACGTCGTCGCCGCGACACCGGCATTGACGACAACGCCGTCGAGAGGCCCGAGCGCCTTTGTCGTCGCATCGAACATCGCGATGACGTCGCTCTCGCGCGACACGTCTCCCTGCGCCGCGAAGGCTTTGCCGCCGGCCCGCTCCGCCTCGGCGACGGCGGATTCGGCGGACGCCTTGTCCTTCAGATAATTGACGCCGACCGACCAGCCGCGCTGAGCGGCGAGAATGCACGTTGCGCGTCCGATGCCGCGCGAGCCGCCGGTAACGAGAACAGTTTTGGACATGGCGCTCGACTCTCTAACCGGAGCGATTGAAGCCGCATCGAGCTCCATCCGGCAAGATTGGCGCAGTCACAAGAGTTTTGCAACGCGGATCAATCCGACCGGCATCGTGCCGCCCGGGCCGGAGATGGCGTTGCAGGAGAGGCCGGAGGAAGACGTCACGCCGCGTGCGACGCGCTATGATCCGCAAGCGCCATCAACCTGCTCGATCGCCGAGCGGTCGTTTGGCGCAAATGCGATAGGATTGAATCCACGGACGATGCCGCTCGACCGCGGCGGCCGCTGCAAGGACGTCGCCGTCGGCGTAGCGCCGGCCGACGAGATGCATCCCGACCGGCAAGCCGCCGCTCAGTCCGGCGGGGACGGACGCCGACGGGTGGCCGCTGAAATTGGTCAGATAGGTAGGGCACCAGCCGATCAGCGGGTCCACCTCGACGCCGTCGACGCGCGTCGGCCCCTTGGTGTCGCCGTCGGCCGCATTATCGACCGGCATCGCGGAGAGCGTGGGGGAGACCAGGATCTCGTGGGTCGCCAGAACGCGTTGGATCGCGTCGTAGACCTCGCTGCGGATCGCCTGGTCGCCGGCGAGATCCATCGCCGAAAGATTCCTGTTGGCGTCGATCCGTTGCAAGTAGTCGGGCGGGAAATCGTCGCGATGCTGTCCCAGGAGATCGATGCCGAACGCCTTCATTCCCTCGAGGGCCCCAATGTTCAGGGGCATCATCAGCCTCGTCCAGCAATCGCTGAGCTCGCGCTGGCTGCGCTTCAGGCCGAGGCGGACCTCCTCGACTGACGCGCCCGCATCGGCGAAACAACGTACCGCCTCGTCGACGACCTTCCGAATAGTCGGGTCGACGGGAAAGACGTCGAGATCGGCGCTGTAGGCGATTCTCCAGCCCTTGATGGAGCGGCGTGTCGAAGCGAGGAAATCCTCGTTCGTCTCGATCGAGAAAGGATCGCGCGGGTCGTAGCCGGCGAGCGCGTTCAGCGCGAGCGCGGCGTCTTCCACCGTGCGGCTGATCGGCCCCTCGAAAACGAAAGGCGTGTCGGCGGCGAAGGCGTTGGGCCGCATGACGACGGGCACGCGGCCGAAGGACGCCTTGAATCCGACGACGTTGCACCATGCCGCGGGGATGCGAATGGAACCGCCGGCGTCGGTGCCCTCGGCGAAGGAAACGAGACCGTCGGCGACGGCGGCGGCGCTGCCGCCCGAGGAGCCGCCCGTGTTCTTTCGCACGTCGAACGGGTTGCGGGTCGGGCCGAACAGATAGTTGTCGCAGGTCCCGCGCAGGCCCATCGTCGGGCTGTTGGTTTTGCCGAGCAGGATCGCGCCCGCCTTTTCGATGCGTTCGGCGAAGACGCAATGCCATTGCGCGACGCAACCTTTCATCGCCCTGACGCCGCCGAATGTGAAGGGCCAGCCCGGTTTGAAGTCGAAGAGATCCTTGATCGCCGAGGGAACGCCATGCAGCGGACCCGTTGCGGCGCCCGACATGACGGCCGCCTCAGCGGCTTTGGCCTCGCGCCGCGCGTCGTCGAAGCCCTGGAACACGAAAGCATTGAGGCTCGGATTGCGCCGTTCGATGCGAGCGATGCAAGCCTCCACGGTTTCTACCGGGGACAGACTGCGCCGGCGCACGCGTTCGGCGATTTCGGCGGCGCTCATATAGGCAATGTCGTCGGCGCTCATCCTGTTCCTCCGTTGTAGACGCGGCCGCTGGCCGCGTCAGCCGCGCTCGGCGCGCGCGGCTACAAACCTGATCCTCAGCGCGTGTGATGAACGGGCTGCAGCCCGTAGACGGGCGTCGGAAGGCACTCCATCCGCGCCTTGATTTGAAGCGCGAGGACGAGCGAGAAATGGCGGGAGAGGTGGAGGTTGCCGCCGTGGAACCACAGACCCGGCTGCTGCGTCGGCTTCCACATGTTGCGCGGCTCGCCTTCCCACGGACCGGGGTCGTTCGGCACGCCCGAGCCGAGTCCCCAGCACTTGCCGACCTTGTCCGCGACTTCCTCCGAGATTATCGGCGCCAGGGCGCGGTTCATCGACTGGAAGCCGGTGGCCATGACGATGAGCTCCGCGGGGAGCTCCGAGCCGTCGGTCAGCTCGACCGAGCGTTCCTTGACCCGGCTGATCTCCAGGCCGCTTCTGACGGCAATGTCGCCCCTGGCGACGAGAGCCGAAGCGCCGACATCGATGTAATAGCCCGAGCCCGTGCGCATCGCCTTCATCATCAGGCCGAACTCGTCCTCGCCGAAATCGACCTGAAGGCCCGATTTCGCGAGCTTTGCGTAGAAGGCGGCGTCGCGCCGGCGGACTTCCTGGTAGACCGGAATCTGGCCGCGGTGCATGATGCGGAACGGAGTGGCGGCGAAGATCAGATCGGCCTTGTCCGTCGTGATCCCCGCCTTGACCGCGTTCTCCGAATAGAGCGGCTCGAAGCCGAGCTCCATCAAAGTCTCCGACCGCACCACGGTCGTCGGCGAGCGCTGCAACATGGTGACCTTGGCGCCGTACTCCCACAGGTCGGCCGCGATGTCGTGGGCCGAACTGTTGGAGCCGACGACGATGCAGTGCTTGCCCGCATAGGGCTCGCCGGTCGCGTAACTGCTCGAATGGTAATGCTCGCCGGCAAAGGTCTCGATGCCGGGCAGGGGAACGACGTTCGGGGGGCCGTAGGCGCCGGTGGCGAAGACGAGCTGCTTCGGCTTCAAGGTCGTGCGCTTCCCCTCACGGAGAACGTCGACGGTCCATTCCTCTTTCCCTTCGTCGTAGCTCGCGCGAACGCACTCGGAAGAGCCCCAGTAATCGAGCTCCATCACCTTCGCATACATCTCCAGCCAGTCGCCGAGTTTGTCCTTCGGCGTGAATACCGGCCAGTTCTCAGGGAAGGGAATATAGGGCAGGTGGTCGTACCAGACGGGGTCGTGCAGCACGAGAGAGCGATAACGGTTGCGCCAGGAATCGCCCGCCCGGGCGTTCTTTTCGAGAACGATGGTCGGCACGTCGAGCTGCTTCAGGCGCGCCCCGAGCGCGATGCCGCCCTGGCCGCCGCCGACGATGACGCAATAGGGCTGCGTTTGCTTTCCCAGAGCCTCCTCTTCGGCCCTTCTCCTCTCGAGCCAATTCTTGTCGCGTCGATAGACGCCGTGATTCACGCCCATGGGGCGCGACCGTCCCTTGCGCTCCTCGAAGCCTTTGAGCTCCTCGATCGCCGTGAGGAGCGTCCACGCGCGGCCGTCCTTGAGGCGCAGGATTCCGCGACCGCGCGCGTGCCTGGTCTCGAAGGCGATCCAGGCCTCGACGACGCTGTCGGCGAGCGACGGTTGGCCGTCGATGCGCCAGGTCGTAGGGCCGATCGTCTCGAGCTGGGCTTCGAGCATCGCCGCGACGGCGTCGCGCCCCTCCAGCGTCTTGACGTTCCAGGTGAAGGCGGCGAGATCTCGCCAGAAGCATTCGTCGCCGAATAGCGCCGCCGCGCTCGCGCAGTCGCCGGCCTCGAGCGCCGAGCCGAATGCAGCGAGCCACGCTTCGGCCTCCTCCCGGGATGGGCGATGTTCCTCCATCTCTCTTCCTCCTCGAACGGCTCTGTTGGCGCCTATTCCTGCGGCTTCAAGGTCTTCATCAGCGGGGTCGGATCCGACGACGGCGAAGGAATGGCGACGCCGATATTCGCGAGCGTGTAGCGGACGCGGCGAAGCGCCTCGCGCGACCTCCCGCCCATTTCGGATGCGACGCCGGTGGCGATGGTGTCTACCACCGCCATATGGGCGTAACGCGAGGCGGTCGGCATCAGCGCGTTGGCGTCTTCGGGAATGACGATCGGAATGACGACCTCAGCGGCGGCGGCAAGCGGCGTCTCCGGCCGCGTCAGCGCAATCGTCTTTGCTCCGAAGGATCGCGCGATCTCGATCGCCCCGACGACCGGCTTCGATCGGCCGCTGTTGGAGACCGCCAAGGCGACGTCCTTGGGCCGCAAAGTCGCAGCCGACATGCGCTGCTGGTGGCCGTCAGAATAAGCGCAAACCGGAAGACCCAGGCGGAAGAACCGCAACTTTGCGTCCTCGGCGATGCTCGCAGATCCGCCGCCCTGGCCGTAGATGTCGAGCCGGTTGCAGTCTGCGATTGCCGCGATGGCGCGGCCGACCGCCGCCGTATCGAGGCGCTCGAGGCAATCGCGGATCGCATTGGCGGCGCGGATCATCACGACTTGCGCGAGCTGCCCGATGTCGTCCTCGAAGACGCGGTCGGTCCTGAGATACACGGCCGCGACCGTCAGGGTCGTCGCCAGGCGAACCTTGAACTCGCCGAAGGAGGCGCAGCCGACCGAGCGGCAGAACCGGGTGACGCTCGGCTGACTGACGCCTGCGCGATTCGCCAGGTCGCGGATCGTCATGCGCGTGGTCGCCTCGTAATCGGCGGCGACGGCCTCCGCGACCCGTCGCTCGGCCGCCGACAGGTCGCCCTCGATCTGCTGGATTCGCGAAACGAGATCGATCGGCGCGATCGGCTCATGCCTCGCGCCCACCCCGCGGCCCGGACGGGCTGTCATCCCGCCGCTCCCAACATCGCCCAACTCCAATGTCGCTCGCAAATGTGTCGGCCTGTAATTGAATTACACGTTCTTGATCAGAAGGCAACAAACGCCTCTTGCCAGCCGCTGCGGCCCAACGATCCCGCAGTAACCTATAAGGGTTTTAGCGCCGCCAAAAAGCCCGAGGATGTTGGCGAAAAGGAGTCATTCAGGCGTCGCCGGCGGAGGCGGAAATTTTCTCTTGCGCGGCTTTAGGTTGTGTAACATAATTTCAAAAAAGGAGAGGCTCCGATGCCGTCATGGCCGAGGGAGGGAGAGACGTCCGATTCGATCGTTCGGGCCGCGGCGGGCGGTGATCGCGCAGGAGAAGCCGCAATGGCGAATGGCGCAGCCAAAGCGCAGCCGAAAATGGTCGTCGAGGGCGCGACCAAGCACTACGCGACGAAATCCGGAGCGGTGCATGCGCTGGACAACGTGTCTCTCGAAGTGCGCGAGGGCGAGTTCCTCTGCATCATCGGCCCGTCGGGTTGCGGCAAGTCGACCCTGTTGTGGTCGATGGCCGGCCTGCACGATTTGACCCGCGGCCAGATCAGGCTCGGCAAGGACGTCATCACCCGGCCGCATCCCGAGATCGCGGTGATCTTCCAGGACGCCAACCTGCTGCCGTGGCGCAATCTGCTCAAGAACGTGGCGCTGCCTTTCGAACTGAAGCGGCGCCGGCCGGACATGGAGCGGATCGAGCATCTGCTCGAGCGGGTCAATTTGAAGGGCTTCGAACACAAGTTCCCGCGCGAGCTTTCGGGCGGAATGCAGCAGCGGGCCTCGATCGTCAGGAGCCTCGCGGTAAATCCGTCGCTCCTGCTGATGGATGAACCTTTCGGGGCGCTCGACGCTTTCACCCGCGATGAAATGAATCTCCTGATCCAGGAAATCTGGATCGAGACCCGCAAGACGATCGCCTTCGTCACGCACTCGATCGCAGAGGCGATCTTCCTCGCCGACCGCGTCGTCGTCATGTCGGCCCGGCCAGGGCGCATCTCGGCGATCTACGACATCGACATTCCACGGCCGCGGCCGGTCGAGATCCAGACGCAGCCCGATTTCATTGCCCGCGTGCTCGAGATCAAGGCGCGAATCGACCGCGGCCGCACGGCTGCGTCCGGCCTCGCGGTCGCATAAGCTTTCGCCGCCCAGACAGAACTTCGGAGACCAGCGTGGACAAGGTTCTGGGCGACAAGATCCCAGAGTTCAACCGCAGAGCGGAGGCCGACGAGCCTGGCCTCGCCGGCGTGCGGTTCGGGCTCGGCGAGTCCCGCACGCATCTGGAGATCGCGATCATCGCGCTCGTCGCCGTGGTCATCGTCGGGGGCGCGGAGGTGCTACTGCGGGTCTTCGACGTGCCGCAGTACATCATGCCGAAGCCGAGCCAGATCATCCTCGCGCTGTTCACGGAATGGCCTTTCCTGTGGCCGCATCTCCTGATCACGCTTTACGAGCTGTTCGCCGGCTTCGCCATCGGCGGCGCGATAGGCTTTGTGATGGCGGCGGTGATCACCCAGTTTCCCTTCGTCGAGAAGATCGTCACCCCTTATATCCTGCTCCTGGTGACGACGCCGATGCTGGCGTTGGTGCCGCTGCTCATTCTGCGCTTCGGCTTCGGCAGCGAGCCGCGAATCATCGCAGTGGCGCTCGCCAGCGGTCCGATGGTGATGATCAATTCCGCCACCGGGTTCCGGCGCGTCGATCTGGCGAAGATCGCGCTCGCGCGCTCCTTCGGTGCGAGCACGTTGCAGATCTTCACCAAGATTCGCATCCCGATGGCGATGCCGATGATCATCGTCGGCCTGATGGTCGGCTCCATCTTTGGACTTCTGACCGCGATCGGCGCGGAAATGGTCGGGGGCGCGGAGGGACTTGGCAGCCGGCTGACCTATTATTCCGCCCTGATCCGCATGCCGCAGTTCTTCGCGATCATCCTCATTCTCGCGATCATCGGCATTTCGATCTACGTCTTCTTTTACTGGCTCGGAAAGAAATGGGCCAGCTGGGAGGCGTAAGATTGCCGAGACCAGGCAAAGGCACAATTAATGCAAACGTACAGGGAGAGAGCAATGTCCAACCATGACAAACGAATGATCGACCGCCGTCGACTGCTGACGCTGACCGCCGGCGGCGTCACCGCAACTGCTTTGTTCCGGATCGCGGGCTCGACGCCGGCCTTCGCCGCGGACAACACGGTCCGGTGGGTGTCGCCGCGCGGCACGATCGAGGTGCTCGACGACTACCCCTACTGGGTCGCCAAGAAGTTCGGCTATTTCGGCGACATCGCCACGACGCTCGAGCCTGGTCCGTCGGACGCCACCGCCACGCGTCAAGCTCGTCGACCAGAAGCAGGCGGACATGGGCTATCCCTCGCCCGGCGTCTTTTCGCTGGCGCTCGAACAGGGCATGCCGCTCGTTTCCGTCTTCGAAATGGGCGGCAGCGACGTGTTCGACATCGCCTTCCGCAAAGGCGAGAAGGCCAAGAACCTCAACGACCTCGAAGGCAAGACGATTTTGCTCGGCAGCGCCGGCTGGCAGTCGATCTGCGACCCGATGCTGTATGCGGCCGGAGTGGACGTGAAGAAGATCAAATACGTCGAAGCCGGCTGGCCGACCTGGGGCACCGCGCTGAAGGCCGGCAAGGGAGACGCCGCGCTTTGCTGGGAAGGCCTGCGGGCGCAGTGGAAGGGACAGGGCCTCGACTTCGATTACATCCTGGGCAAGGATTATTCGAAGCTGCCCGCCAACAGCTTCGTCATCCGCAAGGCCGACTTCGACGACGCCGCCAAGAAGAAGCTCTACGCGCGATATCTGCAGGGCTGGGCGGCCGGCCTCGAATTCGGCAAACAGAACCCGCGCGCCGCGACCCAGATCGTGATGATGCAGTTTCCCGGTCTCGCGTCGCAAATGACCCCGACGGTGGCGACCGAATCGATGATGCAGCTGGCGTCGGTTTTCGGCGGCCGCATGGACGAGCGCAAGAAGTGGGGCTACCACTTGGCCTCGAGCTGGCAGCTCTTCTTCGACACGGCGCGCAAGCTCGGCCAGATCACCCATGACATCAAATTCGAGGACGTCTGCAAGAACGACCTCGTCGACGAAGCCAACGCCTTTGACGCCGCCAAGGTCCAGGCGGACGCGCAAGGCTTTGCGCTCTCGCCGGAATACCAGTCGGTCGACGTCAAGGCGATCGATGTGAGTCGTTAGCTTTCGCAAGGGGCGGCCTGGGACGGCCGCCCCTCGTTGCGCGCTCGCGGGAACAGTCGATGGGCTACAAAGCCATCTACGCTTATCCCTGGGATCTCGCCGAGGCGGGCGTCGCCGGCGCCGTCGGCCGGTTCGCGGCGCTCGGCCTCGATACGGTCACCGTCGCGGGCAGCTATCACGCCGGGAAGTTCCTGCGCCCCCACGGCGCGGCGGGGAAGGTCTACTTTCCCGAGGACGGCGCTGTCTATTTCAAGCCGAACCCGGGACGCTACGGAGCGATCAAGCCGGTCCCGCATTCGACCCTCGCCGCGGAGGACGGCCCGCTGCGCGCCCTCACGGCGCAGGAAAGGCTGGCGACGAACGTCTGGCTCGTGCTGCTGCACAACACGCGGCTCGGCGCGGCGCATCCGGGTTCGACCGTCGCGAACGCCTTCGGCGATCGCTATATCTACAGTCTCTGCCCGTCCGCGCCCGAAGCCCGCGCCTATGCCCGAGGCCTGGCGCTCGACGTCACCGAATCCTATCCGGTGGTCGGCGTCTCGTTGGAGACCCCCGGCTTCCTGCCCTACCTGCACGGCTTTCATCACGAATTCGCTCTCGTCCGCCCCAACCGCTGGCTCGAGTCGCAGCTCGGCCTGTGCTTCTGCGAACACTGCATGTCGGGTGCAAAGCGCGCCGGGATCCGCGTCGAGGCGTTGCGGCGGCAGGTCGCCTTCGACATCGAGGCCTATCTCGCGAGCGACGTCGACTTTCCCGCGGACATGGCCGAGGCATTCTGGCTCGCCGATACGCGCACCGATGGCGATCTGGCGGCCTTCCTCCATTGGCGCTGCACGGTCGTGACCTCCCTGGTCGGCGAGATCCGCGACGCCGTGCGCCGGAGCGCCACGGTGGCGGTGATCCCCTCGGTCGCAAGGCCGACCGGCGGCGCGTGGTACGAAGGCAGCGACCTGAAGGCGCTCGCCGAGGCCGCCGGCGTCATCGAAGCCTGCTTCTACGAGCCGGGCGCCGGGCGGGTGAAAGCCGATCTCCACGACGTCAAGCGCCGTCTGCGCGGCGCAGGCGCGCTTCGCGCCATTGTCCGCCCCGCCTTCCCCGATCTCGAGACGAAGGGCGAATTCCTCGCCGCGATGCGCGCGCTCGGCGCCGGCGGGGTGCGCGACGTCGCTTTCTACAACTGGGGCCACTTGCGGGACGCCAATCTCGCATGGATCGCCGAAGGCCTCGCCGCTATGGAGAGCGCGGGATGAATCCGATCGGCGGCTAAACGACAATCAAGGAGGGTTAGGAGATGACCAAGAGCGTTCTCGTCGTCGGTCTCGGCAACATGGGGATGAGCCACGCGGTCGCCTACACGCGCATCCCCGGCTTCGAGGTGGCCGGCGTCTGCGAGCGGAGGATCGCCAAGCGCTCGCTGCCGCCGGCCCTCGCCGGGGCCCGGAAATTCGACGATTACGAGAAGGCCCTGGCCGAGTTGAAGCCGGACGTCGTCTCGATCAACACCCTTCCCGATACGCACGCGGATTTCGCCATCAAGGCGATGGAGGCGGGAGCGCATGTGTTCGTCGAGAAGCCGCTCGCCGACTCCGTCGCAAACGCGGAAAAGGTCGTGGCTGCCGCGGAGCGCACGAAGCGCAAGCTCGTCGTCGGCTATATCCTTCGCCAGCATCCGTCCTGGATCAAGTTCATCGAGATCGCCCGCCGGCTCGGCTCGCCGCTCGTCTTCAGGATGAATTTGAACCAGCAGTCGAACGGCGAGACCTGGAACTGGCACAAGCGCCTGATGGACAGCTTCCCCCCGATCGTCGACTGCGGCGTGCATTACGTCGACGTGATGTGCCAGATGACCAAGGCGGATCCCGTCCGCGTTTACGCGGTCGGCGCGAAGCTGACCGACGAAGTCAAGCTCAACAACTACGGGATGCTGCAGGTGTCGTTCGCCGACGGGTCGGTCGGCTGGTACGAGGCCGGCTGGGGGCCGATGATGAGCGAGACCGCCTTCTTCGTCAAAGACGTCGTCGGTCCCAAGGGCTCCGTCTCCATCGTCATGGCCGAGACCGCGGGCAAGGTGAAGTCGGACGACATCAACGCCCACACCAAGACCAACCAGATCCTTTGGCATCATGCGGACATGTCGCAGCCCGACCAGCGGATCGACATGAGCGACGAGCCGGACCATGACGCGCTTTGCGAGCGCGAGCAGCGCTATCTCCTCAAGGCGATCGACGAGGACATCGACCTCACCGATCACATGAACGATGCGGTCAAGAGCCTGAGGATCGTGATCGCCGCCGACGAGTCGATCCACACCGGGCAAGTGATCGCGCTCTGACCGGGACGACGGTCCGGCCTGACAGGAGGCGACGACATGGGCCTCGATTTGGTCCTTCATGGGGGCCGGGTCATCGATCCGTCCCAGGGAATCGACGGCGTCATGGACGTCGGCTTCGAGGACGGCCGCGTCGCGAAGATCGGCGGAGAGCTGTCCGGGGCCGATGTGCGGGATGTGTCCGGCAAAATCGTTACGCCGGGTCTCATCGATCTCCACACCCATGTCTATGTGGGCGGCACGTCGCTCGGCGTCGACCCGGTGCGGCTTGCGCGCGGCGGATGCACGACGCTCGTCGACACCGGCAGCGCCGGACCCGGCAACTACCCGGGTTTCCTCGATCACGTGATTCAACCTTCGCCGGTCCGGATTCTCGCTTTCCTCAATGTTTCGTTCGCCGGCATCTACGGCTTCTCCAAACGGGTGATGGTCGGCGAGAGCGGCGACCTCAGACTGATGGCGCCGATCGACGCCGTCGAAGTCGCACGCGCCAACCCCGACACGGTGGTCGGAATCAAAGTCCGCGTCGGCCTGCATGCGTCGCAGAACTCGGGCGTGATCCCGCTCGACATCGCCCGGCAGACGGCCGAGGAGCTCGGTCTGCCGATGATGGTGCATATCGATCATCCGCCGCCGACCATCGATGAGGTCCTCGCCCGCATGCGAAAGGGCGACATTCTCACCCACAGTTTCCGCCCCTTTCCCAACAATCCGTCGACGGGCGACGGCCGCGTCCGCGAGGCCGTGCTCGAAGCCCGCGAACGGGGCGTGATCTTCGACATCGGCCACGGCATGGGATCGTTCGCCTTCAAGACCGCGAAAACGATGCTGGCCAACGGCTTCTTGCCGGACTGCATCTCCAGCGACGTTCATGCTTTATGCATCGACGGCCCTGCCTTCGACCTCCTCACGACGATGTCGAAGTTCCTGTGTCTCGGCATGGAGCTCGGCGACGTCGTGCGGGCGGCGACGGAAGCGCCGGCCAAGGCGCTACGGCGAGTCGAGCTCGGCAGTCTCAGGCCCGGCGGGATCGGCGAGGCGTCGGTCATGGCGCTGGAGGGCGGCGCGTTTGACTATGTCGATTCGACGGGCGAGCATATGACGGGAAACCAGCGGCTGACCGCGAGCGGCGTCGTCATCGGCGGACGCTGGTGGAGCGGCTGGCCGAGCAACATTTCTCAGTCTGGATGAGAGGCGATCATGACAAATCAGACGCCGGAGGAACGAATTGCCGCGCTCGGCCTCACGCTTCCAGATACGCCGACGCCGCTCGCCAACTACGTTCCGTACCGCTGGGCGGGAAATCTTCTGTTTCTGTCGGGCCAGGGACCGAGGCGGCCCGACGGCGCCTTCGAGGTCGGGCGGCTCGGCAAGGACGCGACGATCGACGACGGTTATCGCGCTGCGCGACTGACGGGGCTGCAGCTGCTGGCGGTCGCCAAGTCCGCGATCGGCGAGCTCTCGCGCATCGAATCGGTGGTCAAGTTGCTCGGCATGGTGAATGCCGAGCCCGACTTCGCCGATCATCCCAAAGTCATCAACGGTTGCTCCGATCTTCTCGTCGAAGCGCTCGGCGATGCCGGCCGACACGCCCGGTCGGCGGTCGGCGTGGGCTCGCTGCCCAACCAAATCATGGTCGAGATCGAGGCGATATTGCTCATCCGGCCGTAGCGAGCGGCGGGAGATTCTCTTGGGGCTGAGTCGCGATGATCGACAGCGCCGCCGCACAATCTGCGCGAAAGCGCTCGACGCTGCGCGCCACGGTCGACTTCGACAAGCCCGGGAAACAGACGGGCTTCATACAGCTTCCTTTGTCGGTCCACGACGACGCCTGGGGCGTGATCCCCATCCCGATCGCCGTGATCGGCAACGGGCGCGGCCCCACGGTCATTCTCGAGGGAGGCAATCACGGGGACGAGTACGAGGGACCCATCGTCCTCGGCGAGCTTATCCGCTCGCTCGATCCCGGCGCCGTTTCGGGACGGCTGATCTTCATCCCGGCCATCAATCTGCCTGCCGTCGCGGCCGCGATGAGGACGTCGCCGCTCGACGGCCTGAACTTCAATCGCACATTCCCCGGAGACCCGTTCGGTTCTCCGACGCAACAGATCGTGGCCTACGTCAACGACGTTCTCTTTCCGATGGCCGACGCGTTTCTCGATCTGCACTCGGGAGGATCTTCGCTCGCCATCATCCCCAGCGCCGTCATCGAGCCGGTCGCCGATCCTGAGCAGCGCGCACGCAACAAGGCGGCGGCTCTGGCCTTCGGCGCGCCGATGACGGTGGCGATCGACAACCGCGGCGATCCGCGCACCGCGACTGCTTCCGCGGCTCGCGTTGGCCTGACTGTTGTCGGGACGGAGATGGTGGGCGCGGGCGCGGTTTCGCTCGACGCCCTGGCGCTCTGCCGGCGAGGGGTCCGCAATGTCCTCGCCCATCTCGGCGCCATCCCGCCCGAAATGGCGGACCCGCCTCGAACGAAATCGCCGATTCACGACCTTCCCGCGCCGAACGCCTATGTGCTTGCGACCGACGAAGGAGTTTTCGAGCCGCTTCATGCCAACGGGACCCCCGTGCGGGAAGGCCAGCCGGCCGGCCGCATTCACTTTCTGGCCGATCCTAGCCGGCCGCCGGTCGAACTCGCCTACCAAGCGGACGGCGTCCTTTACGGCCGGCGGCATCCGGGAAAGGTGCGCCCCGGCAACTGCTGTCTCGTTGTCGCGCGCCAGCTGGACGAGGAAGATTGATCGCTGCCGCGGGCATCGAGGCAGCCGCCCGCCGCATCGAATCGAGCAAAGCCACCCGCTCTCCGGCCCGATCAGAAATCTTCGAGCGTCAGCTCGCGGGTCATGACAATGTTGCCGCACGTCAATCCGCAGTCGACAGGCAAGGCCACGCCCGTGATCGCGGACGCAGCGTCGGAGGCCAGGAAGCCGACAGCCAGCGCGACGTCCATCGGCTCGACGATGCGCCCAAGAGGATACCAGCGCCGAAGCGTTTCCAGGACCTCCGGGTTCTTGGCGGCGCGCCGCTGCCAGAGGGAGGTGCGCACGGTGCCCGGCAGGACGATATTGGCGCGGATGCCGAAGCGGCCGTACTCCTGCGCCAGCGAGCGGGTGAGTGAAATCATGGCCGCCTTGGCGGCGCTGTAGGCCGGGTCGCCGAGCGCGCTTAAGCCGTTGACCGAACCGATGGCGATGATGACGCCGGCGCGCTTGGCCAGCATGCCCGGAATGACGGCGTGAGCGCAGTTATAGGCGCCGTTCAGGTTGCCGTTGATCTCGCGCCGCCACCCGGCTGGGTCGGTGCGGGCGAAAGTCGGATGGTCGGAGCCGCCGGCATTGTTGATAAGAATGTCGACGGGGCCGAGGTCGCCGGTCAGTGAGGCGAATGCGCTTGTAACTTGCGTCGGCTCGCCGATGTCGGCGACAGCGTGGGAGAAGGTCCCGGCGGCCGGCTTCAGGTCATCAGCAAGATTTTCCACGCTCGCATTCTTGTCGATGGCGGCGATCTTCGCGCCCTGGTCGATGAAGTAACGGCAGAGGCTCTGGCCGACTCCGCCTGCCGCGCCGGTGACGGCGACCACCTTTCCATCAAATGTCATGCGATAGCCCTCGCAAAAGCCGCACTGGAGGCTCGATCCGCTCCCGCTTCGCGCCCGCAGTCAGGCAAGGCAGAAAACTCCGCCGTCACCCTTTCAGCGCGCCTTCGAGAAGCCCTTTGAAGAAGAGCTTCTGGGCGAAGGTGAACGCGATAATGCCCGGCGTCACGACGATAACGTAGACAGCGGCGAGATTGGGCCATGCCCACTGACCCTGGCCGCCCTGCGCGGCGGCGAGGACGACCGGCATCGTGCGTTTGGCCTCGTCATCGATGAGGGTGACGCACAGCAAATACTCGCCCCATGCCGCGACAAAATTGACGATGAAGATCACCACGAGACCGTTGCGGACCATCGGCAGGCCCACTTCCCAAAGCACCCGCCAATGTCCGGCGCCGTCGATCCTCGCGGACTCGATGATTTCGTGCGGCACGAGTTGGAACATGCTCCGCATCACCAGGATGCTGATCACGAGCTGCAACGTGACGTAGGGGAGGATGAGGCCGCTCGTATTGTTGATCAGGCCCAGCCAATGCTGGGTTTCGTAGATGCTGATGATCGAGACGACGCGCACCGGGAAATAGAGCGAGACGAGCAGCACCGTCACGATGACGCCCGCCCCCCGAGGCCGGATGTGGACGAGCGCGTAGCCGGCGAGCACGGCGCAGAAGGTCGTGATCAGCACCGTGGCCGTGGTGACATAGACGCTGTTGAACAGGTTCACCGGCAGCGTGGCGATCCGCTGGAAAACAAAGGCATAGTGCGTGAAGTCGAAATGCTTCGGCCAGAAATTGCCGCGCATCGCGTCGGGAAGCGACTTCACCGACATCAGGAGCACCCAGGCCAACGGCAGCAGGATGATGATGTTGAACAGATTGATCACAGCGTGGCGAACGATCGCGCCCGCGTTCCGGGCGAGCGCGCTTTGCGTCTCAACCGCGCTGTCGACGTCGTCGTGATCGGCTTCAAGCGTCATTGTGGGATCATCCCCTCGGCCGGAAAATCCGCAAGAGGAACACCATCACGCACATCATCGCAATCGCGCCGATCATGCCGATGGCGGCGGCGTAGCCCTGGCGCCAAAGGCCGAGCTTGAACGCCTGATCATACATGAACATCGTCCAGGTGTAAGTCGGCGAGGCGCGGTTGAAGCCGCCGAATATCAGGTATTCGTCGATCACGGCCATCGCCGTACCGAAGCGAAGGACGACCAGGATCATCATGATCGGGGCGAGTTGCGGCCGCGTCACATGCCAGAAGACCTGCCATTCGCTCGCGCCGTCGATCCGCGCCGCGTCCGGCAAATCCTTCGGGATCGCCGCGAGGCCGGCGAGGAAGAAGATGGTGTGGTAGCCGAGGCCCCACCAAACTTCCATGATGGCGATCGAGGGCAGCGTAAGCGGCGTGCCGCCGAGCCATTGCGGCGCGTTCTGCAAGGTGAACAGGCCCAGCGTCTCCACCAGCAGATGATTGATTGGCCCGCTCTGATAATTGTACATCCATTTCCACAGCACGAAGATCAGCGTGCTGGGTATGACCGCCGGAATGAGGAGGATCACCCGGTAGACGGTGGCCAGGGTCGGATTCGTCACCCGCTCGATCAGGATGGCCAGAAGCAGCGGCAAAATGATCGTTCCGGGCAGGAACATGAGGGTGAACTCAGCCGCCCGCCACAAGCCGGACCACATGAGGGGGTCTTGGAGCGCCTGAATATAATTATTGAACCAGATCCAATGCGCCGGCTTGTCGGAAAGGAACTGGAAGTCGGTAAAGCTCAACCACAGGACGCGGACAATCGGCCAGACCTGATAGCCGACGAAGAAGGCCAGCGCCGGCGCAAGGAACAGCCACTCGCCGAGGCCCTTCCGAACCTGCGCGATCGGGCGACTCGTGCGGTCCGTTTCGAGGTCCGTTTCCTGGGCGACGATCGATTGCGCCATGCGCTAACCTAGCAAACTCGCGATGCAAGGGACCCGCAGACCGCGGCTCCTGGGCCGCGGCCGCGCGTTGCGCTTCGAGCGGGGTGACGAGCAAGGACCAGACCGGTTGCCCACCCGGTCCTCGCGCAAGTCTCTCCCGGTCAGCCCTTCTTGATCTCGGCCTGCACGGCTGCAACGACCTTCTGCATGGCGACTTTCGGATCCGGCTCCTGACCCTTGAGATAGGTCTCCCAGATCGGCTTGCCGATCACGAATTGCTGCAAGCCGAAGAGATTGTTGTCGATGGCCTTGGCCCTATCGAGCTGGGCGCGAACCAACGCGACGAAGGGCGGCATCCAATCCGGCTTGTTCGCGTCCCATTCGGCGTAGATGGACTTATAGGGCGGAAGCTGACCGGGATGGACGCCTGGCGTACCGACGATCGAATCCTTCCATATCTGACGATCGTAGGTGAGCGCCTTGATGTACTCGGCAGCTTTCTCTTTGTTCTGGCCGTACTTGAACAGAGCGCAGCCCGTCGTCCAGAACACGGTCGAGCCCTCGCCGTTCGTGAACTTCGGCAGCGGTCCAAGATGCAGGAGCTTCGGATCGTCCCAGCTCGCGGCCATACGCAGAGGCGCGTTGAAGTACTTGAAGTAGAGGCCGACGCGCTGCGCCGCGAAGGCGACTTCGTCCGGCGTGCCGTTGACGCCGGCGTCGGACGAGCCTTCCAGCAGGATGTCAGGATTCGAATAGGCCATAATCTGCTTCATCAGCTTCAAGGCCTCGATCGCGGGCTCGCTGGTGAAGTCGAACAAGCCCTCTGGCGTGTATACTTTGGTGCTCATGCTGTGAGTGATCGGCACGAGAGAGCGCCAGCCATGTGCATCGAAAGTCGCGCCCCACGGAGCAGCCTTCGAATCAACAATCTTCTTGGAGCTCGCGAGGAACTCGTCCCAGGTCGCGGGCGCAGCATCAGGGACGCCAGCCTTGCCGGTGATGCCTGAATGCCACGCCGAGCCGATGACGTCGAGGAGAAACGGCCAGCTATACAATTTGCCGTCGACCGTGCACTCCGCCCGGATCGACGGAATGATGTCGTCGATAACATCCTTTGGGATGTAGTTGTCCCACGGTTCGATGACGCCGGCCTTGATGAACGCCGACATTTCGACGAACGGCGTTTGTCCGACGTAGACGTCCCAGGAGCTCTGGCCATTCTTGGCCTCGGCGACGAAGCGCTCAATGCCGAAGCCTTCGACCGGGGCGATCTGGTAGTTGATTCCCGGGAACTTGGCGTTCACCGCCGGGATGCCGGGATGAAGGTCCTGAATCCACTGATAGAAGGTCGGCGTGAGGGGACGGCTATCGGCCGCAAAGGCCGAGTCGACGCCCGACTTGGCGATTGCGCCGACGCCGGCTAGGCCGAGACCGGCGACCAGGCTGCGGGTCATGAATTCGCGCCGGCCGATGCGCCCCTGAGCGAGCTCGCGGCGCGCTTCCTCACGGAAGAGATATTCTCGTTCGTCATGTCCACGCATTTGATGACCTCCCTATGGTTCGGCGCCTTGTTGGCGCTCGAGCGAAATCGCCACTGACTTGAAGCCCGAGTTTATGGCGGCTCCACGGCTTGCAGCCTGACGCTATCAGCTAATAGGAATGCGCTGCAACAACCAGGGGGAACAGCGACATGAGCGTGCTCGATCGTTTCCGACTCGACGGCAAGCGACTCCTGGTCACGGGCGGCAGTCGCGGCTTCGGCCGAGTCATCGCAATCGCCGCCGCGGAGGCGGGCGCCGATGTCGTGCTCGTCGCGCGCGATCCGGACGCGCTGTCGAAAACGGCAGGCGAGGTACGGGACTGCGGCCGTCAAGCGTGGACCTTTGCCGCCGACATCGGGCAGCCCGCGATTTGCGAAGACCTTTGCAAGCGCGTTCTCTCGGAAGCTGCGCCGATCGACATTCTCGTCAACAATGTCGGCGGCCGCAATGTCGACGTCGCGATCGAGGATTCCGACCTCGCGACCTGGCAGCGCTTCGTTGATCTCAATCTCACCCATTGCTTCATCTGCACGAAGACGATCGGCGGCGCGATGCTCGCACGCGGCGAAGGGCGGGTGATCAACATCGCCTCGATCAGCGGTCTGATCGCCAACCGGGGGATCGGCGGCCGACATTATGAGACTTCGAAGGCCGCGGTCATTCACTTCACCCGCGCCACGGCCGCCGACTGGGCATCCCGGGGCGTGACCGTCAACGCCATCTGCCCTGGGCTCTTCATGACCGAGCCGAACCAGGTCTGGGCGAAGAAAAATCCGCAGGCGATCGAGACGTTCGTCCGCGCGATTCCGATGGGGCGCGCCGGCGATCCTGAAGAAATCGGTCCGCTCGCCGTCTATCTGGCTTCCTCGGCTTCAAGCTACGTCACCGGAGCGACCTTCGTGATCGATGGCGGCTACACCCTGTGGTAGCGAGCGGAGGGTGCGCGTCCCGGGCACCTTTTTGGACGGCAAGACGCCGCCCCTCCGACGAGCCTCGACACCTTAGTCGCTCGCAAGGTCTCCGGATTCACTGCGACGCCTTCGCCATGATTGACCGGATCGAAGCGGCCGAAGTCTCGAGGCGGTCGTACTCCGGCGGCCTCAGTTCGCCGCCCATGAAGACATGCTCGCGGCGGAACCGCATGCGGCTTTCGGCCTGCTCAAGGGCGGCGAAATGGATTTCGCGGGGGTTGGCCGAGGCGACGATCCGGTCGACGTTGCGCGCGGTGATTCCGCCGCCGGGCATGACGACGATGCGGCTCCCGGCGTATTGGATCAGCTCGGCGATGAACGGCAGTCCTTCGACAGCGGTCGCCTCCTGCCCCGAGGTGAGCACGCGATCGACGCCGAGGCCGATCAGCGTCTCGATTGCTTCGAAGGGCTCGCGGGTCATGTCGAACGCCCGATGAAACGTGACGGAAAGGGGCCTCGCCAGAGAGATCAGCTGGTACGCTCGCGCCGCATCGACTTCGCCGTCCGCGGTCAGGAGGCCGATGACGACGCCGTCAGCGCCTTCCGCCTTGGCGGTTTCGATATCGGATCGCATGTTGGCGAACTCGTCGTCGTCGAACAGGAAATCGCCGCCGCGCGGCCGGATCATCACATTGAGCGCAATCCCGGCGATCGTCCGCGCCTGGCGGATCATGCCGCGGCTGGGCGTAATGCCTCCTTCCAGGAGACCCGCGCAGAGCTCGACCCGGTCCGCTCCCGCCGACTTGGCTGCGCGAACGCCCGCTATGGAATCGACGCAAATCTCGTAGATCAATGCATTTCTCCCGGCGCCGAGCATGTTGGCTGGAAATCCTCGCGCTCCAAAATATCGTAGCAAAGAACGACGGGCTTTGCCGGGATCAGGGCCGCGCACATCACCAGCGCGAGAGTTCTCTGTATCGGGAGGCTGGTTCATGTCGACGTCCTCCGTTCCTGTTCGCGTCCTTGTCGCCGACGCCGGCGCTTTCGGCAGAAAGCGTCTAGCCAAGCTTGCCGGGCGCCCGGACGTGAGCCTGGCCGGCCTTGCGGACGCCAATCCCGCGGCGATCGAGCCGTGATTTGCCTCGCGCGCTCGGCCGAACCTCTGCATGCTGCTGGAGAAGCCGATCGCGGAGTTTGCCGCGGCCGGCGCACCGCCTGTTTCAGCGGCGCAGAGCTTCTCGCGTTTCGTCTTGCATCGGCTTTGAGCAAATTTCCCTTCCGTCCGCCGACCTTCCGATAGGTCGGCGAGCCGTCCTTTCCGAAGGCGACCGGCTTCTTCAGCGCGAGATGATTGTTCAGCACGTAGGAGACGGCGATGTCGCGAACGTCTCCCGACTTCGTGTTTTGGGCTTGCGAAAATGGCCGGAATGAGGCACTAGAACAAAGTTATCTGGTAAATGTGCGTGAACCGCACGGGGGGCCGCTGGTGCGATTGACGACGTTCGTGGGCGCATTGGGTTTCGCTCTTGTCGGCCTTCAGCCGACCTTCGCGCAGGTGCAGGGGCAGTGGACGAGCGTCGGCGCCATGCAGTCCGCGCGCGAACTGGATGCTGAGGTCCGGTTGGCCAACGGCAACGTTCTCGTCGTCGGCGGCGTAGACAATTCCGGCAACATCCTCGCGTCAGCCGAACTCTTCAACCCGAAGACGAAGGGCTGGGCTACGACGGGCAGCATGGCGGCGGCCCGGCAACAGCCAGCCGCCGTCGTTCTCACGAATGGCAATGTGCTGGTGATCGGCGGTCTTGGTCCGGGCGGCGGGGTTGTGGGGAGCGCCGAGCTCTACAACCCCGCGACCGGAAGCTGGTCGCCGGCCGGATCGCTATCCGTCCCCCGCTTCGCCCATTCGGCAACGCTGCTGAAGACCGGCCAGGTCTTGGTTACGGGCGGCTGTACGGTCAGCGGCTGCAGCGCACTGGCGGCAGTCAGCGAACTCTTCGATCCGACGACGAATACGTGGTCGACAACGGGCGCCATGACCACGGCCCGCTTCGATCACAACGCCATCCGTCTCGGCAACGGCCGCGTCCTCGCGATCGGCGGCGATGCAAGCGGGGCGACAGCGTCGTGCGAGCTCTACGACCCCGCGACCGGCAAATGGAGCGTCGCGGCCAGCGCCAATTCGCCGCGCCGCCTCAATACCGCCACGCTGCTGCCGAGCGGCAAGGTGCTCGTCGCCGGGGGCGTCATCACAAAGTACCCGCTGAGCTCGGCGGAACTCTATGATCCGAAGGCGAACGCATGGACTCTTACCGGCGGCATGACGGCCGGCCGCTACGCGCATTCCGCGACGGCGCTGCCTGATGGAACCGTCGTGCTCAGCGGCGGTTTCAGCCAATCAATCAGCTGCGGCAAGGATTGCACCGGATTTATTCCGACCGCCAGCTTCGAAATTTATAATGAAGCCGGCGGCACGTTCAGCGCGGCCGGCAGTTTGCCCCGAGCGCTCGCCTATCACACGACGACGTTGCTGGCGTCGGGAAGCGCGTTGGAATTGGGCGGCATCGGGACGACAGCCTATTGCTGCGTGATCGTCCCAGACGCGTCGGACTACACCCCGTTGACCCTGACTTTCTCGGCGACCAGCCTGAACTTCGGGCTCGAGCAGCTCGGTCAGACCAGCGGGCCGCAGACAGTGACGGCCAGTAATGTCAGCGCACACGCGGCGGCTTTCTCCTCGATCGCCGCGAGCGGCGATTACGCCGAGACGAACACATGCCCCGCAACATTGAATCCCGGCCAGCAATGCGCCATCAGCGTCACGTTCAAGCCGACCGTCACGGGAACCCGCAATGGCGCGGTCAAGCTTGCCGACAATAGTCCCGGCAGCCCGACGCAGACGATCGTCCTCGATGGAACTGGCGAGACATTGGCGCTCGGATTCACCCCAGCCTCGGTCAACGTCGGCGGCGTCGCCGTCGGATCGAGCGCCGCCGCGATCGCCACGCTTACGAACGACGGCTCCGCATCCGTCTCCATTTCCGGCATTGCAATCGCGCCCGCCAACCGCACGTTCACTCAGACCAACACGTGTCCGCCGACGTTGGCCGTGCAGAAGACCTGTACGATCCAGGTTGTCTTCACCCCGCCCGATGTTTCTACCTACAAAGCCACGCTGTCTGTCGGGAACAGCGCCGGCGCCGCCACGACGCTGAAACTCTCAGGGACGGGGCTCGACGGGCCGTGATCAGTGTGGTCTCCCTGCCGCCAAGCGCCATCGTCACATCGATTGCCGACGTTACCCCGTTGTGTGTTACCGCCTACTTCGCCGAGGCCTCCTTCGGCAGCGGAACCGGGTTGTCGCTCAGCGTGTGCAGATAGTCGATGATGTCGGCGTCCTTCTGCGGATCGTGCTCGCCGGCGAAGGCCATCTTGGTGCCCGCCGCCATCGCCTTCGGGTCGGCGATCCATTTCTCCAGCTTCTCGTAGGTCCAGTCGCCGCCGATCTGCTTGATCGAATCGGAATAGGCGAAACCGGCGACCGAAGCGACCGGGCGGCCGACCACTCCCCACAGCGGCGGCCCGACCTTGACGCCGCCGCCCTTGTCGAAATTGTGGCAGGTGGTGCAGACCTTGGCGTCCTGCTCGCCCTTCTTGACGTCGGCCTTGGCGAACAGCTCCGGCAGCGGCGGCTCCTTCGGCGCGGCGGCGGCGGGAGCGGCGGCGGTCTCGACCGCCGAGCTCGGGAGAGCGTAGCCGGGCACGGCCGGCGTCGCCCGTTCGAACACGAGATTGCTGAACGCCACGAGCAGCATGGCGAACAGGATCGACCCCAGCACAACGAACGCGGTCCGGTTGAATTCGGCAGAATGCATTGGGCGGCGGCTTCCATCGGCGAAAAAGGAGGATGGGCGTCGACGCCCGGCTCAGGGCGTTGATTAGCCGCTTTGCGCGGCGCTTGGCAACACGTATAAGCCCGCTTTCCGCCCGGCTTCTTCCCCCACATGGCGAATCCGATCGTTCTCATTCCCGCCCGCATGGCTTCGACCCGCCTGCCGGGGAAGCCCCTCGCGGACATTTCCGGCGAGCCGATGATCGTCCATGTCTGGCGGCGCGCGGTCGAGGCCGGCGTCGGGCCGGTGGTCGTGGCGACGGACGACCGGCGCGTCGCGGCGGCGGTCGAGGCGGCGGGCGGCCGGGCGGTAATGACCGGGGCCGATCACCAGTCCGGCTCCGACCGCGCGTTCGAGGCGCTCGGCGTCATCGACCCGGCCGGCGAGTTCGACGTCCTCGTCAATGTCCAGGGCGATCTTCCGACGATCGAGGCCGCCGCCGTGCGCGCCTGCCTCGCCCCGCTGGCGGATGCCGCCGTCGACATCGCGACGCTGGCGACGCCGATCACGCGAGCGGAGGAGAAGGACGACCCGAACGTGGTCAAGGCGGTCGGGGCCGAGATCGCCCCGGGCCGCCTGAGGGCGCTCTACTTCACCCGCGCCCGGGCCCCCTGGGGCGAGGGAGCGCTTCTCCATCACATCGGTCTTTACGCCTATCGGCGCGAGGCGCTCAGGCGGTTCGTCGCTCTGCCGCCCTCGCCGCTCGAGCGCCGCGAGCGCCTCGAGCAGCTGAGGGCGCTCGAGGCCGGCATGCGCATCGACATCGCACTCGTCGACGTCGCGCCGCTGGGCGTCGACACGCCGGAAGACCTCGCGCGCGCCTCCGTCATGCTCGCGCAAAGGAAGCCCCGATGAGCGAAACGCGTTCCATCGTGTACCAGGGCGAGCCCGGCGCCAATTCGCATATCGCCTGCGTCGACAATTATCCCGACCTGACGCCGATTCCCGCCGCGACCTTCGAGGACGCCTTCGCCGCGCTCCAGGAGGGGGCGGCCGATCTGGGAATGATCCCGATCGAGAATTCGATCGCCGGGCGCGTGGCCGACATTCACGCCCTCCTGCCCGCCTCCGGCCTGCATATCGTCGGCGAGACGTTCCTGCCGATCCATTTCCAGCTGCTCGCTGCGCCGGGAGCGCGGATCGAAGACCTGAAGACCGTTCACAGCCACGTCCATGCGCTCGGCCAGTGCCGCAACGTCATCCGCCGCCACAAGCTCAAGCCGGTGGTCGCGAGCGACACCGCGGGGGCGGCGCGCGAGGTGGCGGAACATAGCGACAAAACCCGCGCCGCGCTCGCGACCCAGCTCGCGGGCCAGATCTACGGGCTGCAGACGCTGGTCTCCGACGTCGAGGATGAGACGCACAACACGACCCGTTTCGTCGTCCTGTCGAAGGATCCGAGCTGGACGAAGCCCGGCGCGGGGGCGGTGGTGACGACCTTCGTCTTTCGGGTGCGAAACGTCCCGGCGGCGCTCTACAAGGCGCTCGGCGGCTTCGCCACCAACGGGGTCAACATGACCAAACTCGAGAGCTACATGGAGGGCGGCGAATTTTCCGCCACCCAGTTTCTCGCCGACGTCGACGGCCATCCGGACGATCCGCCGCTCACGCGCGCGCTCGAGGAGCTCGCGTTCTTCTCGCGCGAAATGCGCATTCTCGGCGTTTATCCGGCGCATCCTTTCCGGGCAGAGACGCAGAACGGGCGATAAGAGGATCGCGGCGCGAGAATTGTCGCGGCTCGGCCTTTCCAATAAGCTCTTCGGCTCTAGAGATTGGAGGCCGCAATGAGGTTGCTTCGCCTTGCGCTGGTCGCAACGATCGTCTTGGGGGCTGCGTCCGCCTTCGCGCAGAACCCGCCTTCCGCCTCCGTGCGCGGGACGATCGAATCGGTCGCAGACGGTGCGATGAGCATGATGGTGCGCACGCACGCCGGCGAAGAGCGGACGCTCCGGCTCGGTCCGAGCGTCCGCGTCACCTTCGTCGTCCCGGCGACGCTCGCCGACGTAAAGCCGGGCGCGTTCGTCGGCGTGGCTGCGCTGCCTGGCGAAGGAGGCCAACTGAAGGCTTTGGAGGTGCACGTCTTCCCCGAGGCTATGCGCGGGACCGGCGAAGGCTTCCGCCCTTATGATCTTGCCCCCGGGAGCAGCATGACCAACGGCGATGTCGCCGCCAGGGTCGACGGCGTCGACGGACCGAAGCTGACCGTAACCTATAGAGGCGGGCAGCAGACCATCGTCGTCGACCCGAAGACCCCGATCGTCGCCTTCGAGCCCGCCGCGCGAAGCGACCTCGCAGCCGGCGCCGCGATCCTGGCGCGCGGGTCGAAACAGGACGATGGATCGATCGACGCCAGATTCGTGCTGATCGGCAAGGACGGGCTCACGCCGCCGCTGTGATCGCGGCCGTCATCGGTCAAGTCCCGCGATTTGCCCCCGCCGTGTTTCCCGTGTAAGCGCTTTTGGATTCGCTTCTTCTCCGGCGGGGGGCACATGAGCAACGACCCGGCAACCAGCATTTCGAAGTCTGCGCGGGATTCTGATTTCACGTTTGTTCTCGTGAAGCCGACCCACTACGACGACGACGGCTATCCAATTCAATGGTTCCGGTCCGCTTTGCCGTCCAATACGCTGGCCTGCATGTACAGCCTGGCGGAGGACGCGCGTCGCCGCGAGGTCCTGGGCCCGGACGTCGCCTTCGAGATCGAAACCTACGACGAAACCAACCGCCGCGTCGTGCCGAGCCGCATCATCCGCGGCCTGAAGAGCCGCGGCGGGCGGGCGCTCGTCGGCATCGTCGGCGTGCAGTCGAACCAGTTTCCCCGCGCGATGGACATCGCGCGCAAATTCCGGGCGGCGGGCGTCCAGGTGTGCATCGGCGGATTCCACGTCTCCGGCTGCATCGCCATGCTGCCCGAAATGCCCTCCGAGATGCGCGAAGCGCAGTCGATCGGCGTCTCATTGTTCGCGGGCGAGGCGGAGGAGCGCCGGCTCGACGAAGTGCTGCGCGACGCCTGGCGGGGCGAGATGAAGCCGCTCTACAATTTCATGGATCAGCTCCCCTCGCTCGAGGGCGAGCCCGCGCCGATCCTGCCGCGCAAACACCTTGCCCGCACGACGGGCCACTATTCCTCGATCGACCTCGGCCGCGGCTGCCCTTATCAGTGCTCGTTCTGCACCATCATCAACGTGCAGGGCCGCAAGAGCCGCTTCCGTACGCCCGACGACCTGGAACAGATCATTCGCGAGAACAGGGCGCAGGGCATCGACCGTTTCTTCATCACCGACGACAATTTCGCCCGCAACAGCGACTGGGAGATCCTGCTCGATCGGGTCATCAAGCTCAAGGATGAGGGCATCCACTGCGGCTTCACCATCCAGGTCGACACCCTCTGCCACAAGATCCCGAACTTCATCGAGAAGGCGACGAAGGCCGGAGCGAAGCGCATCTTCATCGGGCTCGAGAACATCAATCCAGACAATCTGATCGCCGCCAAGAAACGGCAGAACAAGATCACCGAGTACCGCATCATGCTGCAGAAGTGGCGGGCGCACGGCGCGCTCACCTTTGCAGGCTACATCCTCGGCTTCCCGGCGGACACGAAGGAATCGATCCTGCGCGACATCGAGATCATCAAGCGCGAGCTGCCGCTCGACATTCTCGAGTTCTTCTTCCTGACGCCGCTGCCGGGCTCGGAGGACCACAAGAACCTCCTGAAGAAGGGGGTGTGGATGGACCCCGACATCAACAAATACGATCTCGACCATCGCGTCTCGCATCATTCGAAGATGTCGGACGCGGAGTGGGAGGAGGCCTACCGCGCCGCCTGGGAGGCGTACTACACGCCTGAGCATCTCCGCACGATCCTGAAGCGCGCCGCCCAGATCCCGAACGGGCGCCCCAAGCAGATCACGAGCACGATCATGTGGTTCAAGCTGATGATCGAGCAGGAGGGCGTGCATCCGCTCGAGGGCGGCGCGTTCCGCCTCAAGTATCGGCGCGACCGGCGCTCCGGGCTGCCGCTCGAATCGCCGCTCGTTTTCTACCCCCGCTATTGGGGCGGGATCGCGGTCAAGGCATGGAAGTATGCGCGCTTTTTCTTGCGCACGCGGCGCATCCTGAACGAGGTCCTGGACGCCCCCGACCGGTGGACCTACACCGACCTCGCCATCGAGCCGCCGAAGGCGGACGAGTTCGAGCAGCTGTCGCTCTATCATGCGACGACCGGCGGAGAAGCGGCGCTCGCCCGCAAGAAGCTCGGCGACAGCATTCGGGAAACCGTCCAGGCGCCGGCCCCGGCCGCCGCGGCCGAGTAGCCCGCGCCGTCGCGGCCGCCGGACTTCGACTTCTGATGTCGGCGAAGGCTTCGAGCCCCCTGATCCAGGCCGGCGACGGTCCGCTCCGCGGGCTTGCGCAGATAGAGGCCTTCTCGATCGGGCTCAGGTCCGGGCTGTCAGGCAACGGATATCGCTATGGGCGCCGGCGGAATTGATGAGTTGCTCGAACCGCGCTCCCGTGGTGGGCGGGCAAATTGTCCATGACGACGATGCCTCCTTGCAGGAGGGTGGGGACCAGACGTTCTCCAGCCAATCCTCGAACAGGGCGGCGTTCAAGCCGATCGCAGGCTTCGGCGCCGCAAGCCCTGCGGCATTCCCACATCCGAAGCCGCGTTTCGAGCGGATTGAAAGTATGTTCCCCTTTTCCGAAAGATGACGCGCTACACGACCAAATTTTACCAAGCCAAACCAAATTTTTCCCAGCCGAACAGCAATAGAACCAAGGAAAGCGGCTTGGATTCCTTTGGATTTCCTTGGATTTCCTTGGATTCCTTCGTCCGATTCTGGGCTTTTCAAAGGGTTACGAGCGACGCCGAGCGAAAATAATTTTTGCCGACGGGATGAATGCGATGTCTTCCGTTTAACCGAATACGGTCTCCGCGAAGCCTGAGGCCACAATGCATCGTGTCTGCGTCCGCGTCCCATTCCGGCCTTGCCTGTCATGGGCCGTCAAGGCGCGGCGACAAAACAAAGCTTGACACGGAGTTCCTGAAATATCGTGAACAAAAAAGGAACAATCCTGCCGGAGGCTCCAAGCGGCAGGGGTTGGTCTGCACTGGACTGTCGAAGCCAAGAACGAAATGGAGGGTCGTCGGCGTCCAGCCCCATCATGGTGAGGGACGATTCCAGCCGATCGGAACCCGCTCTAGCGCCGGTGAGTGTCCACCCTCTCCGATTTCAAAGACTTGTTACCCCGGCCCCCACCGCCTGGGATCGTTGGCGCGCGGGTCGGGGCCGCCGAATTGCCACGACGATCGGCGCCGGCGCCGCTTTAGCTCGCCTCCGGCCAAAATACGCTCCTTGTCGAGGCGGCTCGAATGCGGCAAGCAAGCGCTCGCCACCGACAGGAGGAACGCGATGGCCAACGAGGGCGCGGCCGACCTCAAATCGGACGCTCTGCATTTTCACGCCGAGCCACGTCCCGGCAAGCTGGAGATCGCGGCGACGAAACCGCTCGCCAATCAGCGCGATCTCGCCCTCGCCTATTCGCCGGGCGTCGCCTTTCCCTGCCAGGCGATCGCCGCCGACCCCAACGACGCGGCCCTTTATACCGCCCGGCAAAATCTTGTCGCGGTCCTCACCAACGGCACCGCCGTTCTCGGCCTCGGCGCGATCGGCCCGCTCGCCGCGAAGCCGGTCATGGAGGGCAAGGCGGTCCTGTTCAAGAAATTCGCCGGCATCGATGTGTTCGATGTCGAGCTGGCGGAGACGAATGTCGACAGGCTCGTCGACATCATCGTCGCGCTCGAGCCGACCTTCGGGGGGATCAATCTCGAGGACATCAAGGGTCCCGAATGTTTCGAGGTCGAGGAGAAGGCGAAGGCCCGCATGGGCATTCCCGTCTTTCACGACGACCAGCATGGCACGGCGATCATCGTCTCGGCCGCGGTCACCAACGCCCTGCTCCTGACCGGCAAGACGATCGAGGAGGTGAAGATCGTCTGTTCGGGCGCGGGCGCGGCCGCGCTCGCCTCGCTCAACCTCTTGGTCTCGCTCGGCGCGAGGCGCGAGAACATCGTCGTCTGCGACATCGAGGGCGTCGTCTATAAGGGGCGCGAGAAGCTGATGGACCGCTGGAAGGCGGGCTACGCGCAGGATACCGGCGCGCGCACGCTCGCCGAAGTCATCGAGGGCGCCGACATATTCCTCGGCCTCTCGGCCGGCGGCGTCTTGAAGCCCGAGATGCTGAAGCGCATGGCGCGCGATCCGCTGGTGATGGCTCTCGCCAACCCGACGCCCGAGATCATGCCGGAGCTGGCGATGGAGGCCAGGTCCGACGCGATGATTTGCACCGGCCGCTCCGACTATCCCAACCAGGTCAACAACGTCCTCTGCTTCCCCTACATCTTCCGCGGCGCGCTCGACGTCGGCGCGAGCGAGATCAACGAGCCGATGAAAAAGGCCGCGGTCGCGGCGATCGCGGCGCTGGCGCGCGAGACGCCTTCCGACGTCGTCGCCCGCGCCTACGGCGGGCAATCGACCCTGTTCGGCAAGACCTCGCTCATTCCGAGCCCGTTCGATCCGCGCCTGATGCTGCGCATCGCTCCCGCGGTCGCCCGCGCGGCGATGGAGAGCGGCGTCGCGCGAAGGCCGATCG
This sequence comes from uncultured Alphaproteobacteria bacterium, assembly GCA_963823165.1. Lineage (GTDB taxonomy): Bacteria > Pseudomonadota > Alphaproteobacteria > Rhizobiales > Beijerinckiaceae > Roseiarcus. The sequence goes on from CAWGKV010000034.1 coordinate 52,404, forward strand.
TCGACTTCGACGCCTACGCCGATGAGCTCAATCGCTTCGTCTTCCGCTCGGGCTTCATGATGCGGCCGCTGTTCGCCAAGGCGCGCGCGGCGAACAAGCGGGTGCTCTATTCGGAGGGCGAGGACGAGCGGGTGCTGCGCGCGACGCAGGTGGTGATCGAGGAGCGCATCGCGCGGCCGGTGCTGATCGGCCGGCCGGAGGTGATGCGCGACCGCATCAAGCGCTTCGGCCTGACGATCGATCCCGGCGTCGACTTCGAGGTCGTCGATCCCCGCAACGATCCGCGCTACCGCGACTACGTCGCGACCTATCTCAAGGTCGCGGGACGCAAGGGCGTGACGCCCGACGTCGCGCGCACTGTGGTCAGAACCTCGTCCAGCGTCATCGGCGCGCTCGCGCTGCATCGCGGCGAGGTCGACGCCCTGCTTTGCGGCCTCGAGGGCCGCTTCGCCTCGCGCCTGAAACACATCCGCGACATTGTCGGCCTCGCGCCGGGGGCCAAGGATTTCTCCGCGCTGTCGCTCGTCATCGCCTCGTCTGGCGCGTACTTCCTCGCCGACACGCACGTGCGCTACGACCCGAGCGCCGAGGAGATCGCCGACACCGCCATCGCCTGCGCCCACCACGTGCGGCGCTTCGGCATCGAGCCGAGGATCGCGCTCATCTCGCATTCCGACTTCGGCTCCGCCGACACGCCTTCGGCGCGCAAGATGCGCGAGGCGCTGGCGCTCATCGAAGAGCGCGAGCCTGACCTCGACGTCGACGGCGAGATGCAGGCCGATTCGGCGCTGTCGCTCGTCGCGCGCCAGCGGGTCGTCACGCATTCGCGCATCCAGGGCCCGGCGAACGTCCTCATCTTCCCCAATCTCGACGCGGGCAGCACGGCGCTTCAGCTCACCCGGGTCATCGCCGACGCGCTGCCGGTCGGCCCGATCCTGATCGGGCCGGCGAAACCCGCCCACGTGCTGACGCCGACCGTCACCGCCCGCGGCATCGTCAACATGACGGCCATCGCCGCCGTCGAAGCCGCGGGCGGCTAGAGGGCCCTTCCCCCGCTTGCGCGAAGGACTCTTCGCCCCGCGAGCGGGGATAAGGTGGCGCGAAGCGCCGGATGAGGGACGACGCCGACCTCGGCCTTTTGGCGTGGCCCGTCAGCCCGCAAGCCGGGAGCGGAATCTGGCGCCGCCTTTTGCCGCAGCGGCGCTCCTTGGGGACAAGCAAAAATTCATTTGACAGCCGGCGCATTCGGGCGAAGATTGTCACTGAGCCGTCATGAAGCGCGCAAGCACGACAGGGCGGCCGCAAAGCCGGAGCCTCAGGGCGCGGCAGAAAGTGGGGTGAGCGTGACTCCACCGGGTCAGGTTGAGTGATCCCAGGTCGACTGGGGTCAAAAGCGCTGAAACGCTCGGCATGCACGAACGTCAGGCGCTTCCGACATCGCTAGCTAAATTCGCGACGATGAAGGCGCGAAGGCCAAGCGCTGGAATCGCCGATTATCATCTGGAGCATCCCAGAAGTTTCGCATCGACGAAACGGGGCCCCGCTACGCCATAGCGCGTCGGGGCCCATGCTGTTTCTTGAAGAGCGCCAGGGACCGCTGAGGGAGTTCTTTCTCACCGACCCGAACGCCGCATCTTCGCCGTCACCGCGCATCCCCGCCCTGGCCAGGCGCGTGAGAAGGCCGAAGGCCAGCGCCAGATAGAGCGGCGTCAGCAGCCGAGCCCAAGCAAGCCGAAGCCGCCGATCATGACGCCGGTCGCCGCCCTCGGGCGGCGCGGCGGCTGCTTCTCGCAGACGGGGGAAATGCGCTAGGAGGAGCGGCCAATATCAGGCGCTCTGCGCGCGGAGAGTCCTCGCAATGACCGAAGCTCCCTCGAAGACGCAGATCCTCCTGGCGCGCGTCGCCGTCGCGCTGATCGTCGGGCTCGCCGTCGCCGACGTCGTCTGGCATGGCCTCGAGACCGAAGACCTCAGTCGCAGCTGGCGCAACATCATCGCCCGGCCCGGCGGACCGATGACGTTCCGCTTCGTTCTTCAACCGGCGATGGCCGCCATCGCAGCGCTGCGCGACGGCGTCTCCGACGCACGGCTCGGTCGCGAGCCCTATCTCTCCGCGATCTTGCGCGGCGACGGCGGACGCGGCAGCCGCCTGTGGGAAGGAATTGTCTCCACAGCGAGAATTCTCATCCTCGGCGTCATCATGGACATTATCTACCAGCTCGTCTTTCTCAGCGAGTTCTTTCCGGGCGAGGCGGCGATCATCGCCGTCCTGCTCGCGTTCGTTCCTTATCTCCTGCTGCGTGGCCCGGTCGGGCGGGCGGCGCGCCACTGGATCGCCCGACCGGCTTCCGGCTGAGTCGTCGTCGACGTCCGAAGCAGGCGAAAAGCCGACCGCATCCTGGCGGCGGTTGATTCCGCGTGGCCATCGCGAATCCGTGCTAAGCGACCTTTCGGCTTTCGTCGCGTGGTCGGCATCAATGCGGCGGCCTTGGGGGCGTCATGCAGGAATGGCTGATCGTTGCAACCAATGCTTCCGCGGTCGCCATCCAATGGGCGGCGCTGGTCACGGTCGTCGTGGGCGCCGCAGAGGCCTTTGTCCGCGGCGTCTGGATCATGTTTGGCTCGGACGACGGCCACAAGAGGCCGGACGCATGGCTTCGCTTCGGCCGGTGGCTGGTCGCCGGCCTCACCTTCCAACTCGCCGCCGACATTCTCGAGACGGCGATCACGACGGGTTGGGAGGAAGTCGCCCGGCTGGCGGCGATCGCGGCGATCCGCACCGTTCTCAACTATTTCCTCGAGCGGGACCTGAACGAGTTCCGGGGGCGTCGGGACATAGCGGCGTAGGCAGTGCCTCAGGTCTGTTGGCGCTTATTTTGTGTATTCGCTCCTCACAATCGCCTCCGCCGCGGCCTTGCTCGCGTTTGATCCTTGTGCTTAACCTACGCCGGCTCTTCGAGCGCGGCGCTTATCGTCAATCCGGCCTTCGGCCGGTTGATCGGAAACGGGGTCAAGGGTGGGCAGCCCCGATTTCAAGCTGGACGCCAACACCGAGCTCGCCGCTCGCCGGACGGGCATGTCGTTTCAGCGCACGCGCCTGGCGGAAGACCGCACCCTCATGGCGATCATCCGCACCTCGCTCTCGCTCATCGGCTTCGGCTTCACGATCTACCAGTTCTTCCAGCGTCTGCGCGAGCAGGAGGTCATCACCAAAGCCGCAGCGCCGCGTCACTTCGGCGTCGCTCTCGTCGCGCTCGGCGTCCTGATGCTGATCCTCGGCATCGCCTATCACGTCCAGTTCATGCTCGGGCTTCGTCGCTTGCGGGAATCGATGCGCGAGGACGGGATCATCCATGGCGAGACCGTCTTCCCGGTTTCGCTCACCTTGATAACGGCGGTCCTTCTGCTCCTCGTCGGCGTCGCCGCGTTCGTAAGCATGGAGTTCCAGATCGGGCCGTTCGGCTGAGAGGCCGTCACGATCGGAAGTTGGTCGATTGGAGGTTTGGTCCCGAGGGACCGCTTCCGATCAAGTTGAGGTTCCGTTTCAAAGACAGGAGAAGGAAATGGCTGAGGCGAAGAAACCGAACATCCTCATTCTTTGGGGCGACGACATCGGCTGGTGGAACATCAGTTTCAACAGCCGCGGGCAGATGGGCTACCGCACGCCCAACATCGACCGCATCGCGGAGGAAGGCGTGGCCTTCACCGATTATTACGGCCAGCAGAGCTGCACGGCGGGCAGGGCTGCGTTCATCACCGGCCAGAACCCGATCCGCACGGGGCTGACCAAGGTCGGCATGCCGGGCGCCGACGTCGGCCTCCAGGCCGAGGATCCGACCATCGCCGAGCTTCTGAAGCCGCTCGGCTACGTGACGGGACAGTTCGGCAAGAACCATCTCGGCGACAAGGACAAGTTCCTGCCGACGATGCACGGCTTCGACGAATTCTTCGGCAACCTCTATCACCTCAACGCCGAGGAGGAGCCGGAGGACCCCGACTACCCGCAGGACCCCGAATTCAAGAAGCATTTCGGCCCACGCGGCGTCATGCACTCCTGGGCCGACGGCAAGGGCGGCCAGAAAGTCGAGGACACCGGTCCCCTCAACAAGAAGCGCATGGAGACGATCGACGACGAGGTGACCGGGCACGCGCTGCGGTTCATCGACGAGCAGCACAAGGCCGGCAAGCCGTTCTTCCTCTGGTACAATACGACCGGCATGCACTTCCGCACCCATCCGGCGGCCAGGCACAAGGGCAAGAGCAACGGCCAGGGCGACTACAACGACGTGATGGTCGCGCATGACGAGCACATCGGACAGATGCTCGCCAAGCTCGACGAGCTCGGCATCGCCGACGACACGATCGTCATGTACTCGACCGACAACGGCCCGCACTACAATTCCTGGCCGGACGCCGGCATCACCCCGTTCCGCTCCGAGAAGAACACCAACTGGGAAGGCGGCTGGCGCGTGCCCGCCTTCGTGCGCTGGCCGAAGAAGTTCAAGGCGGGCACGGTGCTCAACGGCATCGTCAGCCACCAGGACTGGCTGCCGACCCTGCTGGCCGCGGCAGGCGAGACGGACATCAGCGCCAGGCTGCTCGAGGGCTACAAGGCCGGCGAAAAGACCTTCAAGGTCCATATCGACGGCGTCAACATGCTGCCATACCTGACCGGTGAGACGAAGGAGAGCCCGAGGAACTCCTTCTTCTACATCAGCGACGACGGCGACATCCTGAGCATCCGGATGAAGGACTGGAAGGTCGTGCTGATGGAGCAGCGCGCCCATCAACTCATGTGCTGGTTCGAGCCGTTCGTGAAGCTGAGAGCGCCGAAGATCTTCAACCTCCGGCGGGACCCGTTCGAGCGGGCGGACGCGAACTCGAACACCTACTGGGACTGGGTGCTCGCGCACGTCTACATCGTCTACGCGATGCAGGGGCTGGTGGCGAAACAGATCGAGGCCTTCGAGAAGTTCCCGCCGCGCCAGAAGCCGGCCTCGTTCAACCTCGACGCGGTCCTGCGGCAGCTCGAGGAAGCGCACAGCAGCGCCAATCACTGAGATTCACCACGATCAGGAGCGCGGCGCAATCTGCCGCGCTTCCGAAAAGCCCTGGCGGCGATATCCAGGAACTTCCCGCCCATCCAAAAGCCAGACTGGACTGCGCTCTTTCTGTCACGACCGACTTGTTCTGAGAACGCAGCGTGGTGCTTTCCCTGGCCTCGTTGCTTGTGCGTCTCATGATGCGCCTGGTCCAACCATGGCGTCTACCTGCCGCGAACGCTTACGAATCTCAGACGCCTTCGGCGCCATGATCCGGCGTCGTGCGCGTCCTGTGCCCCAGCCGGTCGGCTAGCGCCAGCAGCACCGTCGAGGCGACGAAGGCCAGATGAATGCCGACCAGCCACCCGAGTTCGCGGTCGCTCGAGTGCGAGACATCCATGAAGCCTTCGAGCAGCTTGATCCCGGAAATGGCGACGATCGAAGCCATCAACTTGAGCTTGAGCTCGCCGAAGTCGATCTCGGCGATCCAGTGCGGTCGCCCATCTTCGGGCCGCATGACGACGGGGGCGACGAAATTGGCGTAGCCGGAGAGGAAGACGATCACGACGAGCGAGGCCGTCAGCGTCAAGTCGACGATCGCCAGCTCCGTCAGGAGCGTCTCTTCGTCATTCAGCGTCCAGAGCTGGGTGAGAAGCTGATAGAGATGCTGTGACGACTTGAACAGCAGAGCGAGCAGACTGACCGCGAGCGCAAGATAAAGGACGGTCAGCAGAAACCGGCTCGCGAACAGGAAACGTTCGACCCACGTCTTGATCATGGAGTCCCCGCGCGTTCCGACAGCGCGAAGGCGAGCCGGCGTCTGCGCTCTTTTAGGGTGGAGGCGCGGGGCCGCGCAAGCGCTTCACCGGCGGCGCAGCACCCGGCCGGCGACCGCGTCGAGCTTCTTCACGAGCTCTGGGTCGCGCGCGTCCACGTGGGTGATGATTGCGTGTTCGAGCGAACGATCGGACCCGATCGGACAGGGCTCGTGCTCGGCCGGAAAATCGCGCAGCGCCCGGGCGATCAGCGCTCCCGCCTTGTCAACGTTGTCGTGCATCACCTTGACGACCGCCGCGACGTCGACCGCGTCGTGCTCCTCGTGCCAGCAGTCGTAGTCGGTCACCATTGCGACGGTCGCGTAGGAGATTTCTGCCTCGCGCGCGAGCTTCGCCTCGGTCGCCCCGGTCATGCCGATGACGTCGGCTCCGCCCGCCTGATAGCCGAGCAACTCGGCGAACGAGGAGAACTGCGGCCCCTCCATGCAGAGATACGCGCCTCCGTCCTTACAGGGGATGCCTTCGGCTTCGGCGGCTGCAAGCAGGCGCCGACGCAGGAGCGGAGCGATCGGATGGGCCATCGAGACATGCGCCACGCATCCGGCGCCGAAGAAGGTCGACTGACGCAGATAAGTGCGATCGACGAACTGGTCGATCATCACGAACACGCCCGGATAGAGTTCCCGGTGGAATGACCCGCATGCGGAAAGCGCGATGATGTCGGTGACACCGGCGCGCTTGAGCGCGTCGATGTTGGCGCGATAATTGATCGTCGAAGGCGAGAACCGGTGGCCGCGGCCGTGCCGCGCGAGAAAAACAGCGTCCGTGTTCCCGATGCGGCCGAACCGCAACACGTCGGAGGGATCGCCCCACGGCGTCGACGCCTTCTCCTCGCGCAGGTCCGTGAGCCCGGGGAGATGATAGACGCCCGACCCGCCGATCACTCCGACAACCGCCTTCGTCATGCGCGACTCCCTGCGACGCCCGGCATAATGGTCCGACGCGACGCCGGGATCAACCGGGAGGCTCTTTCGTCAACGAAGCGGACACCCGCGGCTGGAGCACCGCAAAGGGCTGGCAAGCGACAAAAGGACGGTGCAAAATTAGGGCAGGGAGATTCCTGCCTATGATGATCGGCTACGCTCGGGTTTCGACAGACGAACAGGACCTTGCCTTGCAGCTCGACCCGCTGCGCGGGGCGGGGTGCGAGGCAATCTTTCAGGATACGGCTTCGGGGGCTGACGGCGGGCGCAAGGGCCTGTCTGACGCGCTCGCCCGCTGCGCTGCCGGTGACGTGCTGGTGGTCTGGAAGCCGTCCCGCTCGGCGCTCGTGGGCCTTGTGGAGGCTCTACAGGGCCGTGGGGCGGGCCTGAAGGGCTGACCGGCGCGGGGGCCACAATCGACACCACAAGGCCGGAAGGGTGCTTTATCCTCGGCGTGTTCGCCACTCTGGCCGAATTCGAGCGGGAAGTGGCACGATGACAAGTACGGCGATTGTTACGTTGCACAAGATTTGAATTTCTTTGAACTCATAACTGAACGCTCACCACAGAATCCAAAAACGCATCGGCTAGAAAAAAAGTCTTTGAATGAGGCCAACCTAAGGTCATACGCTCAAGATGATTTCGATCTCGTCGTTCCGATTTGGTAAACTCCGCTGTGGCTTCCGCTGCAGCAAAAGGGAAGGGTTTTGCAACAGCTTCAGGGCGCGGAACAGGGTTCAGGAAATCGTCAAGACGTTTGTAGCGGGGATTGGACTTGAAGCGTCTGTAATCTCGCTTATAGGGCTTCGTCCGTTGGATCGTCCTCATTAAGGTCCTTCAACAATTCCTGAACGTTCTTAAAGCTTTTGAGTCCGCCTCGCCGCGCTTCCTCGATGGCTGCGACGGTTTCAGCATTGGGAATTCTTACATCAAATGGTAGGGCTTTCTCTTTCGCCACGCGGATCAGCAACATGCGAATGGCGTCGGATACGGTCAGCCCCATTTTGTCGAGAACGCTGGTTGCTTCCTCCTTCACACGCTCGTCAATCCGGGCGCGAACTATGCTATCGGTCGCCATATCAAATATCTTCCTTTATAGCTTCATTGTGCTACAATGGACTACACCGTCAATGTTAATTGCGGATTTCGTTTCTGCTGGCTCATGCGCGCCGAGAGCCATGAGCGGCGACACGCCGCCCCGGTCTTCGAACTTCCGCCGGCCTGCTGTCAGTGGACCGCTCCCCAGATCCGCTTCTTGGTGAAGTAAAGCAGTCCGACCAGCACGAAAAGGAATATCAGCACCCTGAGGCCGACCTTTTTGCGCTCCACGAGGTTGGGCTCCGCCGCCCAGGTCAGAAACGCGGCGACGTCCTTGGCGTAGTTCTTGACCGTCGGCGCGGTGCCGTCCTTGTAGGCGACCGCGCCGTCGGTGATCGGCTGCGGCATCGCAATCTTGTGGCCCGGATAATAGAGGTTCCACTGCGGGTCGTCCGGCTTGGTGTAGCCGTTGAGGATCGCATAGATGTAGTCAGCGCCCATCTCCTGGTACTCGAGGCCGGGAAGCGCGTCGAAGACGAACCAGGGAAAGCCGCGCTCGTATTTGAGCGACTTGGCGAGCAGGTTCATGTCCGGCGGCGCCTTGCCGAAAGTCGCGGCGGCGGCCTGATCGTTCGGATAGGCCTCGGGGCGCGGAAAATCGTCGGCCGGCGTGCCCGGACGCTTGAATATCTCGCCCTTGTCATTGGGCTCGGCGTTGGTGACCTGGTAGGTCGCAGCCAGCGTCTTCACCTGGTCCGCACTGTACCCGGGGCCGCCCGGCTCGGCCAGACTGCGGAACGGAATGGTGAGCGCGTGACAGTTGCTGCAGACTTCCTTGTAGACCTGGAAGCCGCGCTGCAACTGCGCCTCGTCGAACGTGCCGAACATGCCGGCGAAGCTCCAATCCTGGCGCGGAGGGTTGGGCTGGTCCTGCTCCTGCGCGAACGCCAGGCCGCCGGCTAGGGCGAGCGCGAATGCGGCCGAGGCAAGGGGTGTGATCTTGAAGCGGGTCATTGTCGTCTTCCCTGGGGTCGGTCGCCGTTCAGGCCTGGGCCGCAGCGGGCTTCTTCAGCACGGCGTCGGCGATCGAGGCCGGAATCGGCTTCGTCTTCTCCATGAAGCTGAGCAGCGGCATGACCAGGAGAAAGAAGCCGAAATAGCCCACGGTGAGAATCCGCGCGACCAGCGTCGTTCCTTCGGTCGGCTCCTGAGAACCCAAATAGCCGAGGCCAATGCAGACGACGACGAACACCCAGAAGAAGAAGCGGTAGACCGGCCGGTACTTCGCCGATTTGACCGGCGAACGATCGAGCCAAGGCACGAGGGCGAGCACGACGATCGCAGCGAACAATGCGATGACGCCCATGAGCTTGTTCGGGATTGCGCGCAGGATCGCGTAGAACGGAAGCAAGTACCATTCCGGCACGACGTGCGAAGGCGTCATCAGCGGGTTGGCCTTGATCGAGTTGTCCGCGTCCAACAGATAGTTGGGAATGTAGAAGATGAGCCAGGCGTAGACGATGAAAAAGACTGCGACCGCGAACGTGTCCTTGATCGTGGCGTAGGGCGTGAACGCGACCGTGTCGCGTTCGACATTCTTTACTTCGACGCCGTCGGGATTGTTCTGCCCCGTGATGTGCAACGCCCACACGTGCAGCCCGACGAAGGCGGCGATGATGAACGGCAGCAGATAGTGCAGCGAGTAGAAACGGGTGAGCGTCGGCGCGCCGACCGCGTAGCCGCCCCAGAGCCAGTGGGCGAGGCCGGTGCCCACGAACGGAATGGCGGAGACGAGGTTGGTGATGACGGTCGCGCCCGCGAAGCTCATCGAGCCCCAGGGCAGGACATATCCCATGAACGCGGTCGCCATCATCAGAAAGTAGATGATGACGCCGAGGATCCAGAGAACCTCGCGCGGCGGCTTGAAGGAGCCGTAGTAGAGGCCTCGCATCATGTGGACATAGACTGCAAAGAAGAACAGCGACGCGCCGTTCGTATGCATGTAGCGGATCAGCCAGCCGTAGTTCACGTTCCGCATGATGTCGTTCGTTACCGAGTCGAACGCTTCGTTCGCCGACGGAATGTAGTGCATGGCGAGCACGACGCCGGTGACGATCTGCGCGACCAGCATGAACGACAGGATGGCGCCGAAGGTCCACATGTAGTTCAGGTTGCGCGGCACCGGATAGGCCACGAACGAGGAATGCGCCAACCCCATCAAGGGAAGACGCGCTTCGAACCAGCGCCCGATCGCGCTCTTCGGAACGTAGGTCGAGGGTCCGCTCATGGGGTGCATCTCTGAAAAGCGTTAATCTGAAAGAACCGCGGCGGAGCCGCAATCGGGTGGGCGTCAGCCGATCTTAACCTTCGCGTCGCTGAGGAACGTGTATTCCGGGACGGCGAGATTAAGGGGCGCGGGACCTTGGCGAATGCGGCCCGAGGTGTCGTACATCGAGCCGTGGCACGGGCAGAACCAGCCCTCATATATGCCTTCGTGGCCGAGCGGCACGCAGCCGAGATGGGTGCATACGCCGACCACGATCAGCCATTCCGGCTTCTTGACGCGCTCGGCGTCGGTCTGCGGATCGCGCAGCTCGCTGAGAGCGACGTTCTGCGCCGCTTCGATCTCCTTCTTCGTCCGGTGTCGGACGAAAACGGGTCCGCCGCGCCATTTGACGGTGACGATCTGCCCCTCGGGAATGGCGCCGAGATCGACCTCGACCGAAGCCATCGCCAGCGTGGAGGCGTCCGGATTCATCTGGTCGGCCAGCGGCCATGCGAGCGCCGCGACGCCGACGGCCCCGGCTGCGCCCGTCGCCAGATACAGGAAGTCCCTGCGATTGGGGTCCTCGATCGTTATCGCGCCCGCCATTCCACCCCCAAACCAGTTTCGCTGCGCGGCGTAGGAACCGTCGCGCATTCAGCCGCGGCCTTTCATTGTCTGATTGGCCCGCCGACGCCTGAGCCGGGCGCACCCGGCGCGACTGGGCCCCGCCAAGCGGCGTCGGCCCACAATCGACGCGGCTTTTCGCATCGATCGTTTTGGTTGTCCATAGCAGCGATCATGTCGGAACTGCGGATTTTGTCATGTTCGCCGCAGGTTTGCGGGTACGGTGCGAGGCTTCTGTTATTTCCGGGTCTGGGCTAATGGGCGCAGACATGATCCAGCCGGCCGCCCCGCTCCTTCTCGCCCTGTACGAGCCCGACATCGCTCAGAATGCCGGAGCGATGTTTCGCACCTGCGCCTGTCTCGGCGTCGACGCCGCAATGATCGAGCCCGCAGGCTTCCGCGTTGGAGACAGCCGGTTCCGCCGAGCCGTCATGGACTACCTGAACGCCGTCTCGATCGAGGTTCACAACTCGTGGGGAAGGTTCGAAGCCTGGCGCGAGGAAGCGCGACGCAGACTGGTGGTCCTGACGACGAAGGGTGAGGCGAACATGTGGGATTTCACATTTCGTCAGGGTGACGTCATCTTGGTCGGCCGGGAATCGGAAGGAGTTCCTGCGAATGTTGAGGCCGCTGCGGACGCCAGACTGCGCATTCCCATCCGCCCGCCGCTCCGCTCGCTGAACGTGAGCGTCGCCGCGACGATCGCGATGGCGGAGGCGTTGCGCCAGCTGAAACGATTACCCAAGCCCTAATGCGCGCAAATGAAATCCGGCTCGCCGCCTGTGACGAGGGCGTGACAATGACGCTCCATTAGGCGATTGTCGAAAGCGCCAGCCCGCCCGGCGGCGGAGGACGTGATGACCAGCGAAAGTGTGCGTGTTCTTATTGCCGACGACCACCCGCTCGTGGTCGGAGGGCTGCGAGAGGCGGTGCTCGCCGCTGCGCCGGGCGCCGAGATCGCTGTCGCCCATGATTTCGACAGCATGGCCGCCGCGCTCGAAGCCTCGCCGGAGACAGACCTCGTGCTGCTCGACCTGACGATGCCGGGAGTTCGAGGCTTCTCCGGGCTGCTGTTCCTGCGCTCCGAGCGCCCCTCGACCCCGGTCATCGTCGTCTCCGGGAACGAGGACCGGGCCGTTATCCGCCACTGCCTGGAATTCGGCGCGGCGGGGTACATTCCGAAATCCAATTCGCCGGAAACGATGCGGGACGCGATCGCGCTGGTGCTCGAGGGAGGAAGGTGGACGCCGCCCGATCTCGACCCGAACGCACAACCGGACCGCGAATCGAGCGCTCTGGCGCGCCGGCTCGCATCTCTCACCCCGCAACAGGTCCGCGTGCTGATGATGCTGTCGCAAGGACTGCTCAACAAACAGATCGCCTATGAGCTCGGCGTCTCCGAAGCGACGGTGAAGGCTCACGTTTCCGCTATTTTGCAAAAGCTAGGCGTTGAAAGCCGCACGCAGGCCGTGATCCTGGCCACCAAAATCGAGAAGGCGCAGGAACTGTCGATCGTGTCGTAATCGGGCTTTCAACTGATCCCGGCGGCTCAGAGCCCTGTTTCCAAGGTCCAACGTCCTCTTCCTGAGGCCACCGAAGGGCCCTCGAAAGCCTGCCCTGAGCCCAGCGAAGGGGACGGATTCAGATCGCGAGGCGGCGCCGTACATGTCCTCTGAAGCACCTTTCGAAACCTTTGCTTGCGCAAAGGGCCCTTGATACGAAAGTCCCGCTCGTCAGGTGGCGGCTGGAACTTCCGTCCGCAATGGATTCGGCGCTTGCGGCCGCTAACTCAGGATGAGGCGCCTGACTTTGAAACCGCAATCAGCCCTTGCCGCGGTTCTGCCGGTTGTCGATCAGTTCGCCGACGACGGCAGGGTCGGCGAGCGTCGAGGTGTCGCCGAGCGCGCCGTGTTCGTTCTCCGCGATCTTGCGCAGAATGCGCCGCATGATCTTGCCCGAGCGGGTCTTCGGCAGCCCGGGCGAGAACTGGATGAGGTCGGGCGAGGCTATCGGTCCGATCTCCTTGCGCACCCAGGCGACCAGCTCCTTGCGCAACTCCTCGGTCGGTTCGACCCCGGCCATCAATGTCACGTAAGCATAGATGCCCTGGCCCTTGATGTCGTGGGGATAGCCGACCACGGCCGCTTCCGACACCTTCTCGTGCGCGACGAGCGCGCTCTCGACTTCCGCCGTCCCCATACGGTGGCCGGAAACGTTGATGACATCGTCGACGCGGCCGGTGATCCAATAATAGCCGTCCGCGTCGCGGCGGGCGCCGTCGCCGGTGAAGTATTTGCCGGGGTAGGCGGCGAAATAGGTGTTCACGAACCGCGCGTGGTCGCCGTAGACGGTGCGGGACTGTCCCGGCCACGAGTCGGCGATCACCAGGTTGCCCTCGCAGGCGCCCTCCTGGACGGCGCCCGAGGCGTCGACGATCTCCGGGATGACGCCGAAGAACGGCCGCGTCGCTGAGCCTGGCTTGAGCCTGGTCGCGCCGGGCAGCGGCGTGATCAGAATGCCGCCGGTCTCGGTCTGCCACCAGGTGTCGACGATCGGGCAGCGGTCTTCGCCGACGACGCGGTGATACCATTCCCAAGCCTCAGGATTGATCGGCTCGCCGACCGATCCCAGCAGCCGAAGCGACTTGCGGCTGGTCTTCCTGACCGGTTCCTCGCCGGCGCCCATCAGCGATCGGATCGCGGTCGGGGCGGTGTAGAATGTATTGACCTGGTGCTTGTCGACGACCTCCCAGAAGCGGCTCATCGACGGATAGTTCGGAATGCCCTCGAACATCAGGGTGGTCGCGCCGTTGGCGAGCGGCCCGTAGACGATATACGAATGCCCGGTCACCCAGCCGACGTCGGCGGTGCACCAATAGATGTCGCCCTCGTGATAGTCGAAGACGTATTGGTGGGTCATCGAGGTGAAGACGAGATATCCGCCGGTCGTGTGGACGACGCCCTTGGGGGCGCCGGTCGAACCGGAAGTGTAGAGGACGAAGAGCGGATCCTCCGCGCTCATCGGCTCCGGCGGGCAATGGGCGGTCACCGCCTCGAAGGCCTCGTGCAACCAGACGTCGCGCCCGCTCTGCCAGCCGACCTCGCCGCCGGTGCGCTTGACGACGATCATGGTCTTCACGCCGCCGGCTTTTTCGGCGGCGGCGTCGGCGTTGGCCTTGAGCGGCACCTTGCGTCCGCCGCGCAGGCCCTCGTCCGCGGTGATGACGACTTCCGACTTGGCGTCGGCGATGCGGCCCGCGAGGGCTTCGGAGGAGAAGCCGCCGAACACCACCGAATGGATGGCCCCGACGCGCGCGCAGGCGAGCATCGCATAGGCCGCCTCGGGGATCATCGGCAGATAGATGGTGACCCGGTCGCCCTTCCTGACGCCATGGCCCTTCAGCACGTTGGCGAAATGTCCGACCTGGTCGGCGAGCTCGGCGTAGCTGATGTGTTTCGATTCCGACGGGTCGTCGCCTTCCCAGATGATCGCCGTCTGGTGCGCCCGCTTTGGCAGATGCCGGTCGACGCAATTGTGGGCGACGTTGGTGACGCCGTCCTCGAACCAATTGATCGAAACGTGGTGGGCGTCGAACGAGGTGTTCTTGACCTTGGTGTAGGGCTTGAACCAGTCGATGCGCTTGCCGTGCTCGCCCCAGAACCCTTGCGGATCGCTGAGCGAGCGCCGGTACATCTCCTCGTACTTGGCCTCGTTCACCCAGGCCCGCTTCGCCCATTCGCCGGAGACATCATAGAGTTTGTCGAACACGGACTCCTCCCAAGAAACCGCTTAGCGCCGCCCAATCGACGCACAAATCCACTGGACAGCGCTTATGCCTCAAGGCGAGGAAGTCGGACAAGCGGGCCGCGGTGATGCTTTGGTCTTAACCCTTCCGTAAGGCGTGGTCGGGGCGGACCTGCGAGGCCTCAAGACCGCCCATCTCGCAAACCGCCGCCCATTCCGCCGCCGTCACCGGCTGGACCGAGAGGCGGGAGTTCGTGACCAGCGCCATCGACGCCAGGCGCTTTTCCGCCTTCACCGCCTCGAGCGTGACCGGGCGAGGCAACGGACGCACGGCGCGGATGTCGACCATGCCGAACTTGCCGCTCGGGTCGGTCGGATCGGGGCGATAGGCCCCGCAGACCTCGACGACGCCGACAATCGCCTTGCCTTCGTTGGAGTGGTAGAAAAAGCCGAGCTCGCCGACTTTCATCGCCTGCATGTTGAGCTTGGCGGAATGGTTCCTGACGCCGCTCCAGTCGGTCCCCTTCGCCCCGCAGTCGGCGACCTTCTGGAAGGACCAGGCCGACGGCTCGCTCTTGAACAGCCAATAGGCCATGGGCCGCCTCAGGCGAGAGACTGGCCGACCCCGTGCCGCCAGGGCTTCACGCTCACGCTTTCGAACACCCCGGCCAGCGAAAACGGGTCCTTGGCCAGAAGGGCGAGGACTTCGGCCTCGGTTTCGGCCTCGAAGATGATCATCGAGCCGACCGGAGTCTTGTGATCCGGAGCGAGCAGCGCGCCGCCGGTTTTCACCCGCGCGCCGAGACCGTTCAGATAGGCGAGATGCGCCGGGCGGTTCTCCATGCGCTTGTCCGCGGTCTCCGGCTTATCGGCGCAAATGGCGACAAACAGCATGGGCAGGCCTCCGTAGGGTCGAGCCATACGCGAGCCGAACGGAAAAGCAAAGCGCCTCCATCACTCCTCCCCCCGTTGCGGACGGCCGAGCAAAGCGCCGACCGCTCCCGCGACGTCGAGGGCGCCTTCGAGGAGGGCTTCGACGCAATTGGCGATCGGCGTGTCGACGCGGCGCATCCGGGCCATTTCGGTCAAAGCGGAGGCGGTGAAGACCCCCTCGGCGAGCCGTCCCTGGCAGGCCTCTCCGACGCTTTCGCCGCGGCCGACCGCCATGCCGAAAGCGAAATTGCGCGACTGGGCCGAGGAGCAGGTCAGAACGAGATCGCCCAGTCCCGAAAGGCCCATCAGCGTCACCGGCCGCGCGCCGAGGGCCTCGCCGAACCGGCGCAGCTCGGCGAAGCCGCGCGCCACGAGGGCTGCGCCGGCGCTCGCGCCCAGGCCCCGTCCGGCGGCGACCCCGCAGGCGATCGCCAGAACATTCTTGGCCGCTCCGCCGATTTCGACGCCGCGGACGTCGGTCGAATGATAGAGCCGGAGGTTCGGCCCATGCAGGAGGCGGCAAAGCGATCGCGCCAGCCCCTCGTCTGCGCAGGCGACGGTCACCGCCGTCGGCAGCCCCTCCGCCACGTCCGCGGCGAAGGAGGGGCCGGACAGGATCGCGACCGGACGGCCGGGCGCCTCCTGACGCAGAACCTCGGTCATGAAGGCGTGCGTGCCGCGCTCGATGCCCTTGGCGCAACCCACCAGAGGAGCCGCGCCCGGCAGAACGGCGAGCTTCCTCGCCGCGTCCCGCGTCGCCTGCGCGGGGGTCGCAACCAGAATGACGGCGCAAGGGGCGAGATCGGCGAGGACGGCTGTGGCCCTCGCGGCGGCGGCCAATCGAACCCCGGGCAGCTTGGCGTTGAGCCGCGTCGACTCGAGCTCGCGCATCCGATCCGCGCCGCGGCCCCAGAGCACGACCTCACGCCCCGCCGCAGCGGCGGCGTTCGCCAGCGCCGTTCCCCACGCCCCGGCTCCGGCCACGCCGACGACGCCTCGCGTCACTTGCCCGTATCCCGCATCGGCTCTTCCTCGAAGGAACGCATGAGGCCATCCGGACGCCGGACGCAAGCCCCCGGCGGCTCCTAGCCAAAACGCTTGCTTCGGCCTAGGTATGGGAGACGCGGACCTCGTTTACGCTCGCTCACGCTGCCCGGATTTTGACTTCGATGCCCGAGATCGACCTGCCGACCGTCATCTTCGCGCTTGTCGCGCTGTTCGTCGCCTACAAGCTGCGCTCGGTGCTCGGAGTGCGAAACGACCATACGCGGACACCGGGCGACCTTGTCGCCCCCTTGAGGCGGGCGCCGGGGCCGGCGGCGCCTGCGGCCGCGCCGGTGGATGCGCCGGCGATTCCGCCCGCTTTGCCGCCCAGCGTTGATCGGTGGAAAGCCGTCGCCGAACCCGGCGCCTGGAAGGGGCTCGACGCAATCGCCGCCACGGACAAAAGCTTCACCCCGCAGGCGTTCCTTTCGGGGGCCCGCGCGGCATACGACATGGTCGTCCATGCCTTCGCCGCCGGCGACAGCGCGACCCTGCGCAACCTCATGGCGCCGGAGGCCTTCGCCAATTTCGACGCCGCGATCCGCGCCCGCGCCACGGCGGGCCACACGATGACGACGACCGTCGTGTCGATCGACGACGCGACGATCGCCGCCGCGCAGTTCGACGTCCCGAACGCGCAGATCAGCGTGCGCTTCGTGAGCAAGCTCGTCTCGGTCACGCGCGACATGGGCGGAGCGGTTGTCGACGGCTCGCCGGCGGAGGTGATAGACCACATCGACCTGTGGACCTTCGTCCGCGACGTCCGCGCGCGCGACCCGAACTGGCGGCTCACGGCGACCCAGTCGGAACGCCCTTGACGGCGGCGAAGCCGCGCCTCGAGCCGCTTGGATTCGACGGTGTTGCGGGCTTCCGCGACGACGACCATCTCTCGGCCTTCCGCTGCTTCGAGCGGTCGGCGCGGGCGCTCGTCGAGGGGGAGCGTGGCGCCCGCGCCGCCAGAAAACCCTCGGACGCGCTGATCGAGGCTGCGCGGGCGGCGCTCGCCTCTGGCCCCGAGGACGCGGCGGCGGCGCGGCGCTTCTTCGTGGAACGGTTCCGGCCGTTCCGGGTCGCCCCGGAGCCCGGCTTCCTGACCGGGTATTACGAGCCCCGCGTCCCCGGTTCGCTCGTCGAAACCGAGGCGTTTTGCTGGCCGATCCTCGCCCGTCCTCCTGACCTCGTGAGCTTCGCCCCGGGCGAGGCGCCGCCCGGACTTCCAGCCGGGGTCACCGGGGCCAGGCGGCGAAGCGACGGCGAGCTCGTTCCCTATGACGACCGGGAGGCGATCGAACGGGCGCGGCGCGACCCGATCGTCTGGGTCCGCGACGCCGTGGAGGCCTTTCTCATCCAGGTTCAGGGTTCGGCCCAGGTCGACCTGCCGGACGGGCGACGGGCGCGCCTCGCCTATGACGGCCGCAACGGCCTGCCCTATGCGTCGATTGGCCGCATCCTGATCGAGAGCGGCGAGATCGACGAGGGCGCGATGTCGCTCGGGGGCCTCAAGGCATGGCTGCGGGCCGCCGGCCTCGGCGAGGGCGAGGCGGGGCTCGAGCTCATGCGCCGCAACCCTTCGTTCGTCTTCTTCAGGCTCGTCGAGGATTTCGATCCGGAGCTCGGCCCGGTCGCCGGGGCTGGCGTCGCGCTGACGCCGCTCCGGTCGATCGCGGTCGACCGGTCGCTCTGGAGCTACGGCCTGCCGTTCTGGATCGAGGCCGACCTGCCCTGGGCGGACGAGACGCCGAGGCCGTTCCGCCGCCTGATGATCGCGCAGGACACCGGCTCGGCGATTGTCGGAGCGGCCCGCTGCGACATATTCTTCGGCAGCGGGGAAACGGCCGGCGCGCGCGCCGGCGCAATCCGCCATCGTGGAGCGTTCACCGTGCTTCTGCCCGTCGGAGAGTGCCCGTGAAGGAGACTCCGCCGCCCCATCGCCTGAGGCGCCTGAGCGACGAGGAGATCGCGCTCTGGACCGAAGTCGCGCGCAGCGTGTCGCGCCGCCGGGGCGCGAGCCTGCCGAACCCCTCCAGGCCGCACGCCCTGAGCCCCCCTGCCCCGCCCGCCCCGGCCGGGGCCGGCTGGGCGCCGAAGCCCGAGAAGCCGCGAATCCCGCCGCTGGCGCCGATCGAGCGGCGGCTCAAGCGCGAGCTCGCCCGCGGCCGCGCCGCGGTCGACGGGGCGCTCGACCTGCACGGGATGAACCAGGCCGAGGCGCACCAGGCTCTGCGGGGCTTCCTGCGCTACTCGCAGGCGCGCGGAGCGAAGCTGGTCATCGTCGTCACCGGCAAGGGCGGCCCGTTCGACGAGCCGCCGCCATTCGGCCAGGAGCGCGGCGTGTTGCGGCGGCTGACGCCCCACTGGCTGCGCGAGCCCGACCTGCGCGGAATCGTGCTCGGCTTCGAGGAGGCCGGCCGCGCCCACGGCGGATCGGGCGCGCTCTACGTCCGCCTCCGCCGCGGCTGAGGCGAGGCTCAGGCCTGCGCAAGTGTGTCCGGGCGCGGGCGATTTCAAAAGCTTGGGCGCCGAAAACTGTCGCTTTGTAACTCCCGAGCTGGCCTCCACTCCGCTTGTGGAGCCGAGGCATCTTGGCTGTCATCCCCGCGAAAGCGGGGATCCAGAGCCCCGCGCCAAAGGTTTTGTGCCCGCGGCCACTGGATGCCCGCGTGCGCGGGCATGACAACGTTGGGAGCTCCATCGCTTTTGCGGGACCCGGTCGCCCCGGCTCGGAGCCGCGGCGCGGCGGGCGCGGCCAGCGGCCGCGCCTACAGGGGGGCGCCGCGCCAGATCTTGTAGGTCGAGGTTCCCAAGGCCAGACCATTTTGGAACGTCCTGGAACGCGGCGGGAAGGCCGCGGGTCGCCCGGGGAAGGAAGTCGCGCGCCCCGGGGAAGCCAAAGGAACGCCAGGGGAAGCAAAAGGAACCCCAGGGGAAATAAGATCCGTTCACGATTCTCGCCTTTTCAAGGACTTGCGCCAGACGCGAAGGGTTTTCCATTCCACTCACAACCCCTGCCCCGCCCTGCCCTGCCCTCGGCTGGCCGTTCATGCGCCCGATCGTCGCCAGGCCGACGACACAGTCGCGCGCCTCAGCGGCCGCCGCCTCCCTCGACGATGCGGCAGTCGTTGCGCGGCGGCGACGCCCGAAACCGACGCCATTATTGGTTCTTGTTTTGTTCATGTCAAGCCTTTTGTAGTGGTGGGGTTTGAACTTCAAGTTTGGGCGCATAGCGCCCGTCGGCCGGTTATGCGAGTTCGACTGAAAATTCACCAGTAGGGTTGGCTGCACGCGGGAGCCGAGATTGTTGAAGCGAATGGAAACACAAAGAGCTCCAGGGATGCGCAAAGGGCACGAGCCCTCGCCGGAGAGCACCGAGCGGGTCGGACGCGGCATTGTCGGCGCCGGCTCGGCTTTCTGATCGACTTCAACGTCGTTCTGCTCAAGCAGGGCGTCAAACGCATGATCTTCGTGACCTTCGTGCAACCTTCGCGCACTTTGTGTTGATAAATACAACAGCCGTCACGATTGATCTCACTCGATCCGTTGGCCTGCATCTTTGCTTAGCAAATGGCCGGCTTCGGCCAAGGTCTCAAAGTGATCTATCTTGAAATGTAAGGCGTTCTACCGTACATTAAGAAGGAAAGCGAGGCTCCAAGATGCCCCCAGTATCCAGCCGTTCCGCGCGCATCGAAGCGCGTATTGCCCCCGAGGCCCTGGCGCTGGTCAAGCGCGCCGCCGAGATTCAGGGGCGCAGCGTCAGTGATTTCGTCATCGCCGCCGCGCAGGACGCCGCGCATCGGGCGATCGAGGAAGCGCAGATGATCCGGCTTTCCGTCGAGGACCAGCGGATGTTCGCCGAGGCGATCCTTAATCCGCCCCTTCCGAACGAGGCCATGCGCCGCGCCGCCGCCGCTCACCGGAAGCTTGTGAAAGAGACGCGGTGACGGGTTCGATCGCCATCGAACCCCTCGGTTCTCATCACGACCGGAAAGCCTTCCAGTGCGGCGTCGAAGCGCTCGACCGCTATATCCGCGAGCTGGCGACGCAGGACATCAAACGCCGCGTCAGCAATTGTTTCGTGGCGGTAGGGGAGGGCGGACGCTTGGCGGGCTACTACACCTTTGCCGCCGCGAGCTTCCCTTTGGCCGAGCTGCCGGCCGACCAGGCCAAGCGCCTTCCGCGCTATCCGTTGCTTCCGGCCGGGCTCATCGGCCGCTTGGCCGTCGACACGCGGTTTCAGGGGCAGCGGATCGGCGGCGCACTTGTCATGGATGCTGTCTTGCGCGCCACGCGCGCCGATCCAGCGATCTTCGCAATTATCGTCGACGCCAAGGACGAGACGGCCGTGCAGTTCTATGAGCACCTTGGCTTCAGGCGCTTTGCGCGCCGGCCGTCGTCGCTGTTCGTGCCGATCGCGACCGCTCTTGAGGCTTTTACCGAACAGGCCTAGGGGCCTATGGACGCCATGGCGCGGCGTGCGCGGGCCCAAGGGTGCGCCCGTCGACTGCGCGCATGAGCTGTTCGGCTTCCTGACAACGGAGGCCAAACACGATCGTCGCGCCGATTCATCCGAAGGCCATGCCGGTCATCCTGACGACGCCGGCCGAGATTGATACGTGGCTGGCGGAGACTCCCGACGCGCTGGTTTTGCAGCGGCCTTTGGCGGAAAACGCGCTCCGGATCGTCGCGGAGGGCGAGAGGGAGGCGGGCCCCGCAGTAGCCGCCGTTTAGGAGCGCGCCTTGCGCTCAACGTCGTCGCTGTTCAGGTTGCGCATGATCGTTCAAGTCTGAGGAAAAAGAAGCCGGCGACTTGCAACTGGAATGGCCCGAATGAGCGGCGCCGCCCCTACGGTCATCGCCAGTGCAACGCCCGCAGGCCTCGGCGCACGCCCAACTGTCGCAAAGGCCGGCGCCCGAAACCCTTCACCAAAGCGGCCCCCGCCACGATTCTGCAAAGAGTCAGCCAATCTTCGACCTCAAACTACCCACAAGGCCACGAACGGGTCTCAACGACATTTTAGTCTTGTCAAAGTCTTGTCATGGACGCACTTTCACCCGTGATAAGGCCGTCATCTGGGGAATGTCGGCTTGTCTGTTGGAGAGATTCGATTGGTCGAAGGTCCCAATGCAGCGCCCGAGACACAGCCTGCCTCATGGTCGAGGTCTATTACGGGGGCTGCGGCGGTGCTCGGAAGTCTTATCGCTGTTGGTCAAGGCGGAAGCTCGCTTGTTCAAAGTTATACACAGATTCGCTCGGAGACGCTGAAGACCAATTCGGAGCTATTCGATAAGTATTTTGAATTGGCGTACGGAAAAGATTCGACTGAAGACAATAGAACTGTCCTTTTGGGGGCGCTGTCCCAAATTGAAGGCCATCCTCTTCAGGGCTGGGCTAAAGATCGATATGCCTTGAGGTTGAAATCCATCAAGGATGTCGAAGCCGCTGAACAGCAGTTCCGGGCAGCTCAGCAGACGAAGGACACTGCAATAAAGCAAGTAAAACTGATCGAAATCGAGATTAGAGAGGTACAAGATTCCCTGGACGCGGCACCCGAGACGCAGGATGCCCGCAAACCCTTGTTGGACAAGATGCGGGTTCTTGGAGTGGAGTTGACCCTCGCTCAAGGAAATCTGTTTGACGCGACGGCTCGGGAGGGGACGGCGACCGAGACGGTGGCAATCGTCAAGTCAGGCGGACAGACCGACCCATCAAGCAGCACCGCTACGCCGAATCTATCCGCATTCGAGTTTATTGACCGGCTGACCGTCGATATAGTGAAGTCCGCATTTCCAAGCGGCACCTCGAGAGAGGTAATATCGAAAAATGTGCCATACGTCGAGTCCGCGCTAAAAGAATTCAATCTCACGTCACCTGAGATGATTGCCTATGTAATAGCGACGATTCGAATTGACGCCGAGGGTTTCGCTCCAATTTCAGAGTCTCCTAGTAGGTTTAATACTGACAAGGCTCCATTCGACAAATACGACGCCCGACCCGACCTCGGAAATACTAAACCAGGTGACGGCGCCTTGTACAAAGGCCGCGGCTACGTCCAGCTAACCGGGCGAGCAAATTATGCTCGGTACAGTCAATTGCTGGGCCTCGGATCACGTCTCCTCGACTCCCCCGATGACGCGAACGATCCAGATGTCTCCGCACGCATGCTCTGTGCCTATATCGCGCAGCGTCAATTGCAGATTCAGGCTGACTTGGAAAAGAAAGATTTCGCGGCGGCGCTAACCCGTTTCTCCGGCGCGCCTCATGGCATGGAAAGTTTCGCCTCTGCCTATACCAGCGTCTGGCGGGCGATTGCTTTGCTGCCGCCGGCCGGATACGGGGTCGTGTTTAGTGCCGACAAGACTCCTCAATCCGCCATGGATGAAGTTCGCAAGGCTCTCAGTCCACCGATTTCTGCGCAGCCCGTGTTGTTGTACAACAGGCAGGGATTTTGGCGCTCTGTCGCGTTCTTTGGCACTCAAGGTGCAGCCGCCAAACGGCTGGCGGAATTCAAAGGCGTTTGGCCGGAAGCTTACGTTGTTGACATTTCATCTTGGTGCCCGACGCCAAAGCTTATCAGTCCTGAGACAAAGGATATGGTGGAGCAAAAAGACTGCCAATTCTGACAAAGGCTTGCTGCAGCGGTCGGCTAAGCAGAGATGAGGCGACCATCGATCGATGCTCTATGGTCGCAACGACGAGCTTAGCGTCATTTGGGCCAAACTGCGGAGCCAGAGAGGATCGCCTGCGACGCTGAGGGAAGCCGAGAAAGTGCTTCTGCAGCGACTGGCGCCGCCCGGCCGCAAGACGAGGCGCCTGACTTGGTAGCGGTCGCCCTCGGCGATTCCCCGGCCCCCGCGGCGAGCGTTCAGTTGTCGCCGATATGTTATAAGCGCACCCTGTCTGCCGCCTCCTTCAGTATCTCGGCGCTCCGCTTCAGTGCCGCGCGCTCTCCGATGTCGAGACGCGGCATGAAGGTCTTCACGACGCCGCCTGCGCCGAGCACGCGCGGCAGGGACAGAGCCACATCGCGCACGCCCTCGCACTCCGGCGTCAACGCGGAAAAAGTGATCAGCGCCCGCTCGTCCCGCTGAATGGCCTCAGCTATTCGGGCAAGGCCGGCCGCCGGTTCGCCCCTCAACTCCGGTTGTAGGCGTCCTCGATGCGGAGGATGTCGTCCTCGCCCAGGTAGCCGCCGGTCTGCACCTCGATCAGTTCGAGGTCGATCTTGCCGGGGTTGGCGAGACGGTGATGCGAGCCGATCGGCAGGTCGACCCATTCGTTCTCGTGCACGAGATGAACGGCGCCGTCGAGCGTAACCTCGGCCGTCCCGTGCATCACGATCAAATGTTCGGCGCGATGAAAGTGCTTCTGCAGCGACTGGCGCCCGCCCGGCCGCAAGACGAGGCGCCTGACCAGATAGCGGTCGCCCTCGGCGATGGTCTCGAAATAGCCCCAGGGCCGATACATCCGCTGGCCCTGAATCGCCTCCGGGTGACGCCCGGCCTTCAGCCGCTCGACGAGCTCCTTCACCTTTTCGCTCTCGCTCGCCGGCTGCTCCTCCGGGCGCATCGGCGGGTTTTCCGTCGTCGCAAGCCGCCAGATGGTCGTCCACTGGCTTGCATCGACCCACCCGACGTCGGCCGCAAGCACGGCCGCACGCCGGGTGCGCTCCATCACCGCAAAGGCGATCGATGTCCTCGCCGCCCGCATGAAGCTGTCCCTGTCGAGAATGACGAAGCCGCGATCGCGCTTCGCCCGGGCGACGGCCTCGCGCGACGCCGCGGCGACGCCCGGCTCGAATCGCGTCAGCTCCTCCAGCATCACGTCGGCGCGGAACACGAAATTGCCCGAGTTCCACAGATAGCCCTGCTCGATGAGCGACCCGGCGCGCGCTTCGTCCGGCTTCTCGACGAAGCGCTCGACGCGACGCGCCTGCGGGTCGACCGCCAGCGGCTCGCCCGGATGGATATAGCCGTAGCCGGTCGCCGGACGATCGGGCGTCACGCCGAAGGCGACGATTTCGCCGGCCGCCGCGACGGCTGCGGCCTCGGCGCAGAGCGCGACGAACTTCGCGCCCTCCTTGAACACGTGGTCGGCCGCCAGCGCCGCGACCACCGTCTCAGGGTCGCGCGCAGCCGCCCAGGCGGCGGCCGCTCCCACGGCCGCAGCGCTGTCGCGGCGCTCCGGTTCGAGCAGGATCGTCGCCTCGGCGCCGATGTCCTTCAGCTGCTCGGCGACGAGCAGGCGATAGTCGACATTGGTGATCACGGCCGGCGGCGCGAAGATCGCCGCGTCGCCGATGAGAGCGACGATCGACTGGAAGGTCGAACGATCGCCGATCAGCGGCATGAACTGCTTCGGCAGGCTTTCGCGCGATTCCGGCGAGACGCGGGCGCTCGAGCCCCCGCACATGATCACCGGCTGGACCTTGCTCATCGAACCCTTTTCGCTTCGCTTCTGGCGCGCAGCCGTCCCGCTCAATCCGCTCCGGCCGGGTGGGCTGAGTCGCTTCGGCGCCCCGCGCGACATTAGCCGTGGCTGCGCGAAAAGGGCAGATCCTTCTTCTCGTCTTGCCTCCATTCAGCCGGCTCGCGGTCCATCGCCCGCGTCCTGTAAACCGAATCTTAACTATAAGCGCGAAGGCTGCGCTACCGGAACGAAAGGGATGCTTTGCCCCGCTCGACGCGGCGTCAGTCGAGAAGGAGCCGACAGCAGGCGACGCCGGCTGAGAATGCGCCCCTGATGGGCCGGCCTCCGGGGCCGGCGGGACGAGAACCGCGGACGCGCAACGGGAGAGACTATGCCGATGAATTTGAAGGCGCCCGAACTGAGGGAACTGAAGCCGCGAATCATGGTCTGCGGCGTGGGCGGCGCCGGCGGCAACGCCGTCAATAACATGATCGCCTCCGGCCTGACCGGGGTCGAGTTCATCGTCGCCAACACGGACGCGCAGGCGCTCGCCTCGTCGCGCGCCGAGCGCATCATCCAGATGGGCCTTCAGGTGACGCACGGCCTCGGGGCCGGGTCGAGGCCGGAGGTCGGCAAGGCGGCGGCCGAGGAGGCGCTCGAGGAGATTCGCGATCAGCTGGCCGGCTCGCACATGCTCTTCCTCACCGCCGGCATGGGCGGCGGCACCGGCACAGGCGCCGCCCCGGTGATCGCCAGGGCCGCCCGTGAGATGGGCATCCTCACGGTCGGCGTCGTGACCAAGCCGTTCCACTTCGAAAGCGGCCGCCGCATGAGGGCCGCCGAGGCCGGCATCGCCGAGATGCAAAAGGCGGTCGACACGCTGATCATCATCCCGAACCAGAACCTGTTCCGCGTCGCCAACGAGAAGACCACTTTCGCCGACGCCTTCGCGATGGCCGATCAGGTGCTCTGCGCGGGCGTCGCCTGCATCACGGACCTGATCGTCAAAGAAGGCCTCGTCAATCTCGACTTCGCCGACGTCTGCTCGGTCATGAGCGAAATGGGCACGGCGATGATCGGGACCGGCGAAGCGACAGGGAGAACAGCGCGCGCTGCGCGCCGCCGAGGCGGCGATCGCCAATCCTCTGCTCGACGACACCTCGATGAAAGGCGCCCGGGGCCTGCTGGTGTCCATCACCGGCGGCGCGGATCTCACTCTCTACGAGGTGGACGAGGCCGCGGGCCGAATCCGCCAGGAGGTCGACGACGAAGCCAACATCATCGTGGGCGCGACCTTCGATCGCGCGCTCGGAGAAGCGGTGCGGGTGTCGGTCGTCGCGACGGGCGTCGATCCGGCCGCCGGCGTCGAGAGCGGACAAACGCCCGCTCCGGCTCGCGCCGAGCCGGTTTTCCACTCGACCTTAGCGCCGCCGGCCCCCGAGGGGACGGCGCTGACGGTCACCGGCACGATTCAGGCCCACCTGCCAAGGGCGGCGGCGACGGAAGTGTGGACCCAGCCGCTGCTTGCCCCGGTCATCCCGTTTCCGGAGCCGAGCGAGCGGCGCCGCGCCCTCCTGCAGGAAACAAACGCGGCGCCGCCCGCGGTTCGGCGCCGGTCGCTGTTGGAGCGACTAGGCGTTGCCGTCTCGGAAAAGCACGCGTCGGGCTGGCGCTGAGGTTTTTGACCGCCGCCAGGTTCGGACTTCACGTCGCCTCGATCCGCGTCTCACTGCGTTGAAGAGCCGCCAGGATATCATGGTCCGCCTGATGCCGCTTGGCGGCCAGAATCGAGCGAGCGCCGGCGGCAACTGCGCGTCCACGATGAACCGCATCAGGCGATGCGCAGCACCGGATGGTCGCTCTGCCGCGCCGCGTATTCGAGCGCGGCGGTGATGTCGCCGTCTTCGAGCAACGGGTAATCTTCGAGAATTTCCTCGCGGCTGGCGCCGGCCGCCAGAAGATCGAGCACGTCCTTGACCCACACACGCAGGCCCCGCAGGCAGGGCCGCCCGCCGCACTGCGCGGGATCGACGGTAATGCGATGCATTTCGCTCATTGCCTGTCTCCTGAACCTGTCACGCGCGGCGTTTCAGGCGCTATACCACAATGCGAAGCGCTATCTCTTGCCGGAGGACGCCGCGCCTTGGCCGGGCGGAGAGCGAAGGGATCAGGAGCGCGCGTAGAGCATGCTCCCCGTCGCCCTGCAGGCCGGAAAATGGGCTCAGGCGTAGCCCGGCGGGGGGACGAACCCGCCGAACTCCCGCTCGACCAGCTTGGCGAAGGCGAGCGGCGTCCGGTCTTCATATTCGGGTCCGATGATTTGCGCGCCAACCGGCAGGCCGTCGACCACCGCGACCGGAACGACGGTCGCCGGCAGGCCGCAGGTTGTCGCCGGATCGGCCCAGACCAAAAGCTGGTGATAGGGAAACTCCTTCCCGTCGATCGCGATTTTTCGGTTCTCCTGAGGATCCGAATGATCGTGGGGGAAGGCTTGCGTCGCACTCGCCGGACAGACGACGACGTCGAAATTCTGGAAGAGCGCGCGCCACTGCTGTTTCAGCCCCTGGCGGGCGAAATCGGCCCGGAGCCAATCCCGGTGACTGAGCAGCGCCCCGCGCGCAAGCTCCGCTGTGAAGCTTTGGTCGGCCGCGGGAACATTCTCCGCCGCGCTCCGCTCTTTCTCATACTGCTCGTCCGGCATTCGCCCCGCGAGGACTGCGACCAGAAGTTTTGCGTAGAGCCGTGCGGAGGATGCGAGATCGGGAAGGAGCGGCGTGGCGCGTTGGACGTCGGCGCCGGCGGCGGCGAGGTGTTTCGACAGGCGCTCGAGCGAAGCCGCGACCGCCGCCGACGTCGGCAAAAGCGGATGCTCGGCGATGACGAGAACGCGGAAGTCCGCGAGTTTCTCGCCCCGCGCCGGCGGCAGGCTCAACCGGTAGGCGCGCCCCTCGGCCCGTTCGTCCGGACCGGCGATGATATCGAGCGCGAGGATAAGGTCGTCGACCGAGCGCGCCATCGGGCCGACGACGGAAAGGTCGATCCCCATGAACCAGTCGGGCACGCCGGGCGGCATATGACCGCGCATGCGGACCAGGTCGTGGGTCGGCTTGTGCGCCGAGACGCCGCAGAAATGCGCCGGAACGCGCAGCGAACCGCCGATATCGGAGCCGAGCGACAAGGGCCCGAAGCCCGCGGCGAGCGCGGCCGACGATCCGCCCGAAGAGCCGCCCGGCGATCGTCCCCGGTCCCACGGATTGTTGGTCATCCCGTAAATGTCGTTGTAGCTCTGCCAGTCGCCGAGGCCGAGCGGCACGTTGGTCTTGCCGAGAACGATCGCGCCGGCCGCCTTGAGGCGGGCGACGGCGAGCGCGTCTTGCTGAGGCACGAAGTCCTTGAACGCCGGAATGCCCCAGGTCGTAGGCAGTCCGGCGATGTTATAGGACTCCTTGATCGTGACCGGCACGC
This sequence comes from uncultured Alphaproteobacteria bacterium, assembly GCA_963823165.1. GTDB lineage: Bacteria > Pseudomonadota > Alphaproteobacteria > Rhizobiales > Beijerinckiaceae > Roseiarcus. The sequence goes on from CAWGKV010000034.1 coordinate 80,723, forward strand.
CGAGCAGCGGCCGGCTTTCGCCGCGCGCGAGCGCCGCGTCCGCCTCCTTCGCCGCGGCGCGGGCGCGAGCGAAATCGCGCACCGGCACGGCGTTCAAGTCGGCGTCGAGCGCCTCGATCCGGGCGATGAACTGGTCGGTCAATTCGAGCGCCGAAATCTGCCGCTTCTGCAGGGATTCGGCGAGTTCCCCGGCCGTGCGGTAGGCCCATGGCGCGGCGGGTAGCGAGGAGGGTTCTGTCATAGGGCGCCTTTCTTCGAAACGTTCGGAGGGCCTGGGGCGAGGGTCACTGCTCGCACCTCGGGGACGATTCCAGCGCCGGCTCCGCCTGCCCGCTTGACGGGTCGCGCGGCGTGATCGGGCAGCGCTCCGACAGGCGATTGGCGAGGTCGGACAGCGTATGCCGGTTGCGCTGGTCGCAGACCTGGGAATCGAGCTCGGCCTGCACCGACTGGGAGAGCCACCAGCTCATCGACACTTCGCTCATCTGGTCGGTTCCGACGCGCCAGTCCGCTGCGAGCTTCGCGCAGGCGCCGCGCGGCGGCGGATCGCCGGCGTCGGGGCTGAATTTCGGGTTCTGGAACATGCCGTACATGAACCAGCTCGACCCGATCTCTTTCGGGTCCGCCGGCTCGACGTCGCGGTTGAGAAGCCAGAGCGCGCGCTGCGCGTCGGCCGACTCCTCGGCGCCGTGCCCGTCCCGGGTGGCCGTAAGCGCGACGACGGGCGTGACGACGACGCCGAAGACCTTTTCGATTCCCGACGGATTGGCGCTGCCGAGCTCCGGCGTTCCGGCGCCGCGCGGCGGAACGAGCGAGTCGCCCGCCGACGGCGGCGGCGCGCCAGGCGGAACCGGGTCGCCCGCGTCCGTCCGCGGGCCGTTCTGCACCCAGAGCACGACCGGGACGACGCCGAGGCGACGAAGCTCGCTTGCCACGTCCATGGCGGTCGTGAGCCCGGCGTTCTCGAAATAGCCGCCGTCGACGACCCGGTCGCCGGTCTCGTCGTCCCCCGACGCCCGGAGGATTCCGGCCGGCGAAATGATCGGAAAGCGGGCCGACAGCATGGCGGCCGTCGACAGGCGGATGTCGGCGCCGGCGCGCGAATCAGGAAGGTCCGCCGTCCCGCTGTGTGCGGCGTCACAGGAATTCCCCTCGACGCTCTTCGTCGGGCACGGTTTCGCCAGCATTTCGAACACGTCGAACGCAGCCGGGTAGATGGAGAACCTTCCGTGAGCCGGATTGCCGTCGCTGACCGAAGCCGCCCGCGTCGATATGAGGTCGGAGGCGATGACCCGCGCGCCGGTTCCGACCGACGTCCCGTTGAGCAGGAGGACGGGCAGCCAATCGCCGTCGAGCTTGGCGAGCTTGTCGGACAGGAAGCCGAAGCGGCCGCGAAGACCGGAGTTGCGGTTCACCGGCGCCGCGAAGTCCTGGGCGAGCTGCGCGAAGAATCCCGGAATCTCCCCCCTGACGACCTGGTCGTAATGACGCTCCCAGGCGCGTTCGACCAGGGCGGCGCGGTCGTCGGAGAACAGCAGCGAGCCGCCGGACAGATTGGGAGGCGAGAAATTGTCGCGGAAGGCCAGGCCGACGAAGGCCGGCGTGAGATAGTCGCCCGACACGAGCGCCTGCAGGCAGGCGCGCCAGCTCGTCTTCACGTCCGCCGCCGCAGCGCCGAAAAATCCCGGCGGCGCCCTCAGGCAGGGCGGCGCCGACTGGCCGCGCTCGAGCGAGTCCGCCAGGGCGGTGCGGATGGTCGCGGCGCCGAATGAGCCGCCCGACACCCCGGAAATGGCGAAGATGCGGCGCGCCGGGGCGATCGCCCTGTCCTTCGCGTCCGGCAGCTCGTTCGCGCGGTCGATGAGCTCGCCAACCGCGGTCGCGGCGGCGAAGGCGGCGCGGCTGGCGCCGCCCTCCGCGGCGACGATCACCGCCGGCGGGCAGACGCGCGCGGCCATGTCGCAATTGGCGGCTTTCCACTTGTCGACCGCGTCGGCGATGTCGATCTGCCGCCGGCTGAAATCGTCGGCGGCGCTCGGCAGGGTGCGGACGTCGTTGAAATGCACGTTGAATCCGGTGACCCACAAGGCCGCGACGACCGCCGCCGCCAGCCACGGGAAGCAATACCTGTGCGCGAGCCAGGCGAGAAACGTGCCGAGAAAGACGAAGCCGCCCATCATCAGCGGCACAGAGGCGGCGCGCGGCGCGATGTCGGCGGGAAAGAAAGGTTTTGCGACGGAGGCGACGAACAGGACGGTGACGACCGCGATATAGGCGATCGCCAGCGCCATCCCGGCTTCGTCCGACATCCTCCGCGTCAGGATCTTTCGCGACCAGAGAAAGGCCAGGAACGCCGCGCCGATCGCGATGTCGAGGACGGCGAGCAAGAGGATCTGCACGGACGCGCCCTGCGCTGCTCCGAGCCCCATCGTCCGAGCGACGACGCCGTGCGCCTTCCAGAGCCCGATCAGGACGGCGGCGAACGGGACGGCGGCGAGCAGCCGCGGAATCCATGCAATCGACAGCTTCAGGTCCCGCCTGACCTCGAGGGCCTGGCGGGGATCGATCTCGGGCCGGACGCGGCAGGAGAACATCCAGGCGTCCGAATAGAGCATGCGCCTCGCGGCGTAATGGACGGGGAAAGCCCAGATGAACACGAGGCAGGCGAAGAACCACAGCCAATGGCCCCAGGCCTCCTGGTCGGCGGGCAGGACGCCGAAGGTCACGTCGGCGAAGAGGTCGCGGGCCTGGGTGGACATGAGGAAGAGGAGGGTCCCGGCGAGGACGCTGAGCACGCTGACGCGGCAGGCGTAGAGAACCCGCGTGATCCAGAGCGCGTACATCCCCCAGCCCATGACCGTTCCCCCAAGTTCTCGCCGCGGTGGGCGCGAAAATACGCCGGTTCGCGCGACGGCGCGAATCGTGACGGCGCGTCCTGAATTTCGCTTCACGCCACCTCTTCCAGCCGATGGGCGATGAACTGATTGATGCTTTCCCCCGCTTTGGCGGCCTTTTCCGCGACGCGTCGGTGCAGTCCCGGCGAAAGCCGCAGCGAGAGCGCGCCCGAATAGGGCTTTTCCGGCTCCACCCCGCGCTCTTTGCACCAGTCGCGGTAATCGGCGATCGTGTCGGCGAACGCCGCCTTCAGTTCAGCAAATATCGCGGCCAGCGAAATGCAACACGGCGCGCGCGTTGACGACGACGCCGTGCATGAGCGCGTCGCCCTCCTCGTATCCGACCTCGGCGATGTAGCCGTCGTGCTTGAGCATCATGGTTGCACTCCCGCGCCTTGAATGAAACGGCGGACCACGACGACGGCGCCCTTGTCCACGTTCGGGCTCGGGTGAAACACCGCTTCCGCCGAGCCGAACGCGAACCGGACGCGAGAGCCTCGACCTTCCGACCGCTGGGCGCAGAGCGCAACCAGAAGGCTGTCGATCTCCGCCCAGCGAAGGTCCGATGGGACCGGCCTTGCCAAGATCGCCTCCAGGGTGCGCCGATGCTCGGCGTTCATGCGGGACGATCCAAAAAACGGTAGCATGCGACAATACCTGCCGGCCGGGCGCGTTACCCGAGCCTTCCGCCCCGCCTCAATGACGGTCGCCCGCGATTCCCAGCCGATTGACCTTGCCTTGCGCCAGTGCGACGAGGGCCGAAACAACCGACGGGCGGCAAGAGCATGACGATCGAGGTTTTGGGCCTGGGCAATTCGCTGGTCGACATTCTGGCTTACGCGGACGACGCCTATCTCGAGGCGCAGGAGATGGTGAAGGGGGCGATGACCCTGATCGACGAGGATCGGGCCGAAGCGCTCTACGCCGCCCGCGTCGATCCGCGGGTGATCTCCGGCGGCTCGGCCGCCAACACCATCGTCGGGGTCGCCTCGTTCGGCGTCTCGGCCGCCTATATCGGCAAGGTCAAGCATGATCCGCTGGGCGAGACCTTCATCGCCGACATCCGCTCGACCGGCGTCTCCTTCGACACCCATCCCGCCGAGCACGGGCCCGCGACCGGCCGCTGCTTCGTCTATGTGACGCCCGACGGCGAGCGCACGATGAACACCTATCTCGGCGCGAGCACTTATCTGTCGCCGCCCGACGTCGACGAAGAGGTCGTGCGCGGCGCGAAGGTCGTCTATCTCGAAGGCTACATGTGGGACCGCCCGGCGGCCAAGTCCGCGTTCCAGACGGCGGGCAAGATCGCCCGCGAGGCGGGAAGCCGGGTCGCGCTGACGCTGTCGGACTCGTTCTGCGTCGACCGGTTCCGCGGCGAATTCATCGACCTCATGCGCTCGAAGACGGTCAACACGATCTTCTCCAACACCGACGAGCTCCTGTCGCTCTACGAGACGCCGCATTTCGGCGAGGCGCTCGACGCGCTGCGCGCCGAGGGCGTGCTCGGAATCGTCACCCGCTCGGAGAAGGGTTGCGTGGTCGTCGAGGGCGACGCGACCTGGGAGGCCCCGGCCTTCCCGATCGCCAGGCTCGTCGACACGACGGGCGCTGGCGACATGTTCGCCGCCGGCTTTCTCGCCGGCCTCGCCCGCGGCGCCGACATGACGACCTGCGGGCGCCTCGGCGCGCTCGCCGCGGCGGAGATCATCCAGCATCTCGGCGCGCGGCCGAACGTGTCGTTGAAGGCGCTGGCCAAGGAGAAGGGGATCGCTTTCTAGGCCTGGCGCGACAAACCTGACGGTTATCATGGCGGTGGGCTTCCAGGCGGGCGATAATTGCCGATGCTTCACATCGACATTCCGACCCTCTCCGATTTCAAGGCCTTGGCCGCGGTGCGTGGCGACATCTGCGTTTCCATCTACCTGCCGACATCACCGCAAGCGCGTGACGCGCGCGCCAACCGCATCGCGTTCAAAGACGCCGCCAAGAACGCGCTGGCCCAGTTGGCGGAGGCGGGGGCGGACAAACGCCGCCTGGAATCGCTCGAAGGTCGCCTCAACCATCTCGCCGGCGCTGACGAAACCAATGTCCAGGACCAGGACCACATCCGCAAGCTTCAGCATAAGAAGCCGAAAGAATTCGACATCTACTGGAAACAACCGGCGCATGGTCTCGGCGTGCTGGCGACGCCGGACAATTTGCGGGCTTTCCGACTGCCGGTCTCCCCGAAGCCGCGCGTCAACGCAGCCGACCGCTACCATCTGACGCCGCTCGTGCGCGCGATGACCTCGCCGAACAATCTGTTCGTGCTGGCGCTGGCTGAGGAAAGCTTGCGGCTGATCCACGTGGTCGCCAACCTGCCGCCAGCCGAGGTCGAATTGACCCATCTGCCGAAGAGGGCTGAACAGGCGATACGACGTCCCTCGGTTCATGTGCGCGCGCCACGCGGCCGGCTGCAAAATCTCGAAGGCGAGAAGATCCTGCTGGAGCAATACGCTCGCCAGCGTTGACGAGGCCGTGGGCGCCGCGCTGGGCGGGAGCGCCGCACCGCTCATTCTCGCTGCGGCGGAACCGATCGCCTCGATCTTCCGCTCAATCGCCCACACAGCGAATCTCGTGAGCGACACGGCCCTCCCGGACGTCGCACACCTGAGCGACAGGCAAATCGCCGATCTGGCTTTGCCGGTCCTCGATCAACTCTATGAGCGCGATCTGAAGGACATTATCGGGCAATTCAACGAATTGAAGCCCAATCGCGCGACCACGGACATTTCCTACACGGCGCACGCCGTCACTGCCGGCGCAGTCGAAACTCTGCTGGTCGATTTCGACGCCGTCGTGCCCGGCCTGGTCAGCGAAACAGATGGCAGCGTGACCTACGCGGTCCGCGACAATGCGGAGACCTATAGCGTCGTGGATGAGATCGCTCGACGCGCGCTCTCTTCTGACGCGAGGGTGCTTGGCGCAAGGAGGGACGAACTGCCAGACCGAGCGCCTGCGGCTGCGATTCTTCGTTACGATTTCGGAATCATCGCGGCCTAGCGCAGACCGCCTCGTCGCGCGGGAGTCAGGCGGGCCGCCGGCTCGCGCTCGTTCTGCGTCGACCGGTTCCGCGGCGAGTTCATCGACCTCATGCGGGCGAGGACGGTCAACACGATCGTCTCCAACACCGACGAGCTCCTGTCGCTCTACGAGACGCCGCATTTCCACGAGGCGCTCGACGCGCTGAGAAGCGCGGCATCGTCACCCGCTCGGCCAAGGGCTGCGTCGTCGTCGAGAGCGACGCGACCCGGGAGGCGACGGCCTTCCCGATCGCCGGGCTCGTCGACACGACCGGGGCAGACGACATGTTCGCCGCCGGCTTTCTCGCCGGCCTCGCCCGCGGCGCCGACATGACGACCTGCGGGCGCCTCGGCGCGCTCGCCGCGGCGGAGATCATCCAGCATCTCGGCGCGCGGCCGAACGTGTCGCTGAAGGCGCTGCGAAGGAGAAGGGGATCGGTTTCTGAGGTTTCCCCCGGCTCGGAATCAAACAGCAAGATTCGGACTGTTCGCCTTTTTCGCCTTCGCTATCGGGGGTCCGGACACCGCGGGGCCGGAGAGCAGGACGGACGAAATGGCCAAATCCTACTACAGCATGGTATTGGATCACACGGCGGACGAGGTCTGGGCAGTCATCCGCCCCTTCGACCACTACGCCTGGGCAGGCGTAGAAAGCGACACCATCATCGAAGAGGGCAAGGCCGGGGATCAAACCTCGGCAATCCGCCGTGTGGCGCTTGGAGACAGCGTCATCCGCCAGATCCTGCTCGCCCATTCGGACATCGACCGGTCTTACACTTACGCTTTTTGCGGCGCCCCGCCCTTTCCGGTGCGCAATTACACGGCGACGATCCGCGTCGCGCGCGTCGTCGAGACGAACCAGGCCTTTGTCGAGTGGCAGGCGACCTTCGACTGCGCCGCCGAGGAGTACGACCGTTGGACGACCCACTTCGAGAAAGAGGGGTTCGCCAGATGGCTGGCTGCGCTCCGGCAATTCATGCGGAGATGAAGGCGCCGCCTGCGGGCCGGCCCTGGCTCTAGCGGCAAGAAGAGCTTGTCGCTCGGCGCGATCTCAGGTCCACTCGTTCCGCCCGGATCTGAAAGGGAGACGCGCACTTGGCGAACGCTTACGACCGCGTCCGCTACCCCAGCCTGACCTTCGCCGTCATCCACCCGACGGCGATCGGCGTGTTCGCCGCGCTGTTCGGACGCCCGTTCGCCCCTTTCGCCGGCGCGCGCGTCCTGGAGATCGGCTGCGGCGAGGGCGTCAACCTCATCAACATGGCGCTCGGCGCGCCGCAGGCGGAATTTGTCGGCATCGACCTGTCCGGGCAGGCGATCGCGCGGGCCGGCGCGACGGCGCAAGCCTGCGGCTGCGCCAACGCCAGCTTTCACGCGCTGGACCTCGTCGAGCTCAACGCCTCGTTCGGCCGCTTCGATTACATCCTCGCGCACGGCGTCTACGCCTGGGTTCCGCCGCAAGTGCGCCAGGCGTTCTTTCGCGTCGTCGCAGAGCGCCTCTCCGGCGAGGGGCTCGCGGTCGTCAGCTACAACGTGAACCCGGGCTCGCGCCTGCGCCAGGCGATCCGGGACATGCTGGTCTATGTGACGAAGGAGCTCGAGGATCCCGAGGCGAAGCTCGAACGCGCGCGTTCGTTTCTCGCGGACGAGATCGAGCGATGGCGGGGCAGCGAAGCCGACGAAAGCTCGATGAAGAACGAAGCGCAGCGGGTTCTCGATCATGCGCCCGCATTTCTGTACCACGACGAACTGGCGGAGGATTACGCGCCGCAGATGCTGACGGAAGTGGTTCTGGCCGCCCGGCAAGTCGGGCTCGAGTATCTTTGCGACGCGCAGCCGGGCCTGAGCCAGGAGGCCCTGTTTCCGTCCGACGCGCTCGCGGCGATGCACGAGCGGTCCCGCGGCGACTGGGTTCGCTTCGAGCAGCTCGCCGATTTTCGGGTCATGCGCCGGTTTCGCTATTCGATCTTTTGTCCTCAGGGCGGCGGCGTCGACCGCCGCAGGGAGGCGAAGCGGTTGCGCGGCTTATGGGCGTCAGGCGAGCTGAAGGTCGTGCGGCCCGACCCGGAGGCCGAGGACGGCGCCGCGTTCGAGTCGGGCGCGATCAAGCTCAGGACCAACGATCCCGAACTCGCGCAGTTTCTCGCCGGGCTCGCGGACCTCTTTCCGCTCGCGAAGCCGCTCGACGTCGCCTGCGAGTCTCCTTCTCTGGCCGACCGCATTTTCCACTTGTGGGCGAGGCAGGCGATCGACCTTCATACGGCGCCGCCGCCGCTCGTCTCGCTCCGCGGCGAACGTCCGAAGGTGAGCGCGCTCGCCCGCGTCCAGGCGGCGAAGGGCGAAACCCTCCTGGCGACCTTGCGGCACTCCATGATCCAGATGGACGATCCATCCGTCCGCGGCCTCGTTCCGCTGATCGACGGAACGAGGACCCAGTCTGAACTCGCGCATGAAATCGCCAGGCGAGACGGCGTCTCCGTCGCCGAAGCCTCAACCCGGCTGGAGGAGATTTTCGCCATGCTCGGCCGAGCCGGACTCCTGGCCGGCTAAGGCATCCTCGCCTCGGCCGACGTCTTCGTAGTAGTAGTGATCCTCCGGAAGTCTGTTTCAAAAGTCACGGACCTCATCCTGAGGCGCCGTTTGCGAAAGCAAAGGGCCTCGAAGGATGCTCCAGAGGACGCTGGCGCCGCCGCCGCGCCGGCTCTGGGAAGAGCGCGACCGGATCCGCGGAGGACACGCCATGTCGAGCGACCCGCTGATGCAGCCCTTCACGCTCAAGCGGCTCGTCCTGCGCAACCGGCTGATGTCCACGGCGCACGAGCCCGCTTATACCGAGGACGGCATGCCGAAGGCGCGCTACCGGCTCTACCACGCCGAAAAGGCGAAGGGCGGCATCGCGCTGACCATGATCGGCGGGTCGTCGGTGGTCGCGCCGGACAGCCCGCAGGCGTTCGGCAACATCCTCCTCTACAAAGACGAGGTCGTGCGCTGGCTCAAGGAGCTCGCAGACGACGTGCACGGGCACGGCGCGGCGGTGATGATCCAGGTCACGCATCTCGGCCGCCGGACGAGCTGGAGCAAGGCCGATTGGCTGCCGGTGATCGCGCCCTCGTATGTGCGCGAGCCTGCGCACCGGGCGTTCCCGAAGGTGATGGAGGACTGGGATATCGCCCGGGTGATCGAGGCCTACGCGGACGGCGCCGAGCGGGTGAAGGCCGCCGGGCTCGACGGCATGGAGCTCGAGTGCTACGGGCACCTGATCGATCAGTTCTGGTCTCCCGCCACGAACAAGCGCGACGACCAATACGGCGGGTCGATCGACAACCGCATGCGGTTCGGCCTCGAGGTCTTGAGCGCGATCCGCAAACGCGTGGGAGACGACTTCCTCGTCGGCGTGAGAATGGTGTGCGACGAGGACTGGGACCGCGGCCTCTCCCGCGAGGAGGGCGTGTCGATCGCCAAGCGGCTTGCGGCCTCGGGGCTCATCGACTTCGTCAACGTGATCCGCGGCCATATCGACACGGAGGAGGCGCTCTCCCACGTCATTCCCGGCATGGGAGCGCGATCCGCGCCCCACCTCGATTTCTCCGGCGAGATCCGCGCCGCCACGCGGATGCCGACGTTCCATGCGGCGCGCATCCAGGATGTGGCCACGGCGCGTCACGCGATCGAAAGCGGCAAGCTCGACATGGTCGGCATGACCCGCGCCCACCTCGCCGATCCGCATATCGCCCGCAAGGTCGCGGAGGGCCGCGAGCACGAAATCCGGCCCTGCGTCGGCATGGGTTATTGCATCGACTCGATCTATTCCGGCGAGGCGGTCTGCATCCACAATGCGGCGACCGGACGCGAGGCGACGATCCCGCACGTGATCGCGAGGAGCGCGGGGCCGAGGCGAAAGGTCGTCGTCGTCGGCGCCGGGCCGGCTGGGCTGGAGGCGGCGCGGGTCGCCGGCGAGCGCGGGCACGAGGTCGTCGTGTTCGAAGCCGCGGCCGAGCCCGGAGGGCAGGTGCGGATCGCCGCCGGCCTCAAGCGGCGGCGTGAAATTCTGGGCATCGTCGACTGGCGCCTGGCCGAATGCGCCCGGCTCGGCGTCGCCATCCGCTGCAACGCCTACGCCGAGGCCGCCGACGTTCTGGCCGAGAACGCGGACTTCGTCGTCGTCGCGACGGGCGGCGTGCCGAACATGAGCTTCCTCGACGCGGGGGAGGCCTACGCCACTTCGTCGTGGGACATCCTTACCGGCGCGGTCAAACCCGCGGGCAGAGTCCTCCTTTACGACGACAACGGGGCGCATCCCGGCATGACGGCGGCCGAGTTCATCGCGGGCGCGGGCTCGAAGCTCGAAATCGTGACGCCCGAGCGCACGCTCGCTCCCGACGTCGGCGGGACCAACTACCCCGCCTATTTCCGCGCCCTGGCGCTCGCGGGCGCGACGATCGAAATCAATCTGCGGCTCGAGCGGCTCGAGCGGCGCGGCAACGCGGTTGCGGGCATCTTCTTCGATGAATACGGCAAGCGCCGTATCGTCAAAGAAGCGGACCAGATCGTCGTCGACCACGGCGCGGCCCCGGTCGACGACCTCTATTTCGAGCTCAAAGGCGGCTCCGTCAATCTCGGTGAGATCGACCACAAGGCCCTGCTCGCGAACCGGCCGCAGGAGGTCGCGCGCAATCCCGAAGGACGCTATCGTCTCTTCCGCATCGGCGACGCCGTCGCGAGCCGCAATATCCACGCCGCGGTTTACGACGCGGTCCGCCTGATGAAGGACATCTGAACGCGAGGATAGGCATGCGCCTGATCGACGCGGAGGTTGTCGCCGGCGGCCTCGAGCCGCTGCGGCTCATCGAGGCGCTTCGCGCGGCGCATCGCGACGGCGGGATGGGCGAGGTCGAGCGGCTGTCGGTCGAGGCGCCGGGGACGGCCGACGCCGCCCTGACCTGGCTCGCCTGGCATCCCGCGCGCGGCGTCGCCGTCAAGACGGCGACCGTATTTCCGGGCAACAGCCGTTCTGGCTCGGGCCCCAATATCCATTCGGTCGTCACTTTGTTCGACGCAACTGACGGCCGGCCGCTCGCCGCGATTCATGGCGAGAGCTTCACCCGGATGAAGACGGCGGCGGATTCGGCGCTTGCTGCGGATTTGCTAGCAAGGGAGGACGCGGCGACGCTCGCCGTGCTGGGCGCCGGCGGACAGGCGAACACCCATATCCGCTTCCATCTTGCCGTCCGGCCCAAGCTTCGCCGGGTTCTGATCTGGAACCGAACTGCCGAAAGCGCGAAGCGGCTCGCCACGGAGTTGAGGGTCGAAGGGATCGACGCGAAGGCGCTCGCCGATCCCGAAGCGGCCGTGGGCGAGGCCGATATGGTCAGCTGCCTGACCGCCTCCGCCGATCCGGTGCTGCGCGGCGCCTGGCTTCGCGCGGGCGCGCATGTCGATCTCGTCGGCGGATTTACCCTCAGGATGCGCGAGAGCGACGACGACGTGGTGCGGCGCGGACGCCTCTTCGCCGACACTCTGCGCTTCACGCTCGGCGCATGCGGCGATTACGCGACGCCGATCGCGCGGGGCGTGATCGCGAAAGAAGCCGTCGAGGGCGATCTCTTCGATCTCTGCTCCGGCCGGATCGCGGGCAGGCGGTCGGCCGAAGAGATCACCGTGTTCAAGAACGGCGGCGGAGGCCATCTCGACCTGATCGTCGCGCGGGTGATCTGGGATCTTTGCGATGTGACCAACGGTTCGCCTTATATTAGCCCGCATTTGTCGAATAATAGATGAATTCGTGGCGCTCAGGTTCGATTGTGGCCGCCGATTGAAGCTTCGGCTTCGCGGTTCGGTCTTATGGTTGACGCTTGGCTGCTTGTTTATCGCGAACTTGGCGACGCACTTGGCCTCTGCGCCATTGCTGTGGAAGCAGTTACGGACAGATGAACCGGCAAGAACGCCGGTAAGCGAGTGGCTTCTTCTTCAGTCACATCTTCCCGATTCAGCTTGAACGCGTCACGGTAATCGCCGGTCGACCAAAGACTACAAGTGTAAAAACTGCCTTGCCCAAGAGGAGTTTCTTGCACGAGCCATAACTCCAGATCACATTTGTAGTCGAATCCGCGTTGGACAATAGCATTCCAGTTGCGTCGCGAGCTGACGTCAGTTCGTGGCGTTTGACGGTGCGAATCACGATCGGAGGAGTACGAAGATGTTCAGGAAAGGCAAGAGTCTCATTTTGGCCGCTGCGCTGCTTGCGGGAACCTCGCTCGGAGCGATGGCCGGGACGGTCACCGCGGTGACGAATTTTCCGTACGACGGCGTCATTTACGGGTTCCTGCTTACCGACGGCAGCCTTCTCTTTCAGGGCGGCTTGCTGCAGGATTTCTACCGCTTCAAACCGGACAAGACCGGCAGCTATGTGAACGGCACCTTATATCCCGCCGCAGCCCTGCCGCCGAACTACATTCCCTACGCGACTTCGGGCGGCGTCTTGCCTGACGGGCGCGTTCTCCTCATTGGCGGGGAGTATCTGCTGGGGTCGAACAACAACCTCTACTTCGCGTTCACAAACAAGATGGCGATCTACGATCCGATAAAGGATACCTGGACGATGGTCGCGCCGCCTTCCGGTCCTGATTGGGCTTTCATTGGCGATTCGCCGTGGACGCTCCTTCCCAACGGGCATCTGTTGCTCGGGGAGAAGTTTACCAAAGCTATGGCCGAGTTCGATCCCACAACCATGACCTGGACCAACGTCTCCAGCCACGCCAAGGATGACCGCTTCGCCGAGGAAGGCCTTACCCTGCTGCCGGACGGATCGGTCTTGACGGTGAACATGACCGATTATCCCTATGCGCAACGGTACGTCCCGAATTCCGATCCGTCGAAGTCGACGTGGGTTAACGCGGGGTCGACGCCGGCCAGACTGCCGGCCACGGACAACAACGGGGCAAAGAACATCATTTACGACAACGGCATGAGAGTCTATCATCCGCCCGGCGAGATCGGCCCGGGGATGCTCCGGCCGGACGGCACGGTATTCTACACCGGCGCGGCATGCGACGTACCGGGCCCGAGAACGGATCCGAATGCCTGCGTGACCTACCAGCCGGTCGCCCACACCGCGATCTATGACACGAAGACCGGGACCTGGACGGCTGGCCCGAACTTCCCCACCCATCAGGGCGCGGGCGATACCTTCGCCAACCTGCTGCCGAACGGGAATGTCCTTGTTCAAACCAATCCGCCCGGAACGAACGCAGATCAGCTCGCTCGCGTCAACGCACGCTACCAGAGCATCCGCAGCGGCGCGATGCGTTTGATCGGCGCCGGAGCGCAAGCGCCGACCGCAGCGCCGCAATCGTGTCCGTATGGCCTCTATCGGTTCTACGAGTTCGACGGCACGAAACTCATCCACGAGCCGGAGGCCACCTACTGCGGCCAGCCGAGCACGCTGCTCTTGCCGACCGGCCAAGTGATGCTGAACCTTGACCACGTCTATACGTCCTCGGGCATGTATCAGCCCGCATGGAGGCCGACGATCACGAAGTTCATTTACTCGAACAACGTCAATCCGGGCGGGAAGTACCGGATCTTTGGCACGCAGTTCAATGGCCTCTCGCAGGCGAATGCGTTCGGCGACGAATTCCAGGTCGCCACCAACTTTCCGCTGGTGCGCATCACCAATACCGCAACCGGCGACGTGACGTACGCGCGCACCTATAACTTCAGCACGACCGGCGTGGCGACCGGCTCCGCCATTGTTTCAACCTCGTTCGACGTGCCCACAAATATCGAGACGGGCGACAGCACGCTCGAGGTGGTCGCCAACGGTATCCCATCCATGCCGATCCCCATCACTGTAGCGCCAGGGGGGGCGTTGACTCAGAACTGAGCTTCGCAAGGCGTCCGCCGCGTAACCGAAGTCGGGCCGCGCGGCGGATGCGGACTGAACACGCTGTCGCGCGCGAACGAGTCGACCGCGCTCGCGCCTGACCGCGTCGAGGAAGACCGTCATCTCGGCGGGCGCCTTTACGTGAAGAACCCGCTTTGAAGCCGTCATGTCCGCGACAAGCCGCCGGCGCATCGGCGTCGGATGGCGAAGGCGAAGCTCGCGGATCCGGCCACCTTTGTTCAATTGGCCGAGTAGCCGCCGGGGCAATCGCCCAGGCCGTTCAGGCAGCGATCGGAGCCGGAGGCTTGCGGCGGCGATTCCGGCGGCGAAGCAGCGTGGTCTTGCCCAGACCTTAGGGCCGGAGCGGGACTGTTGTCGAACGTCGCCGGGATGACCGTACGGCCTGGGATTGGACCCAGCGGCGAATTGCACCCGCAAGGCGCTCCTTCGGGAACGGGGGAATCCGAAGCGTAGCCGCACCAGAACCACGGCGTCTGACAGACAAGCGGCGCCTGCGCTTCGGCTGGTCCCGAGAGCAACAAGAGAGCGGGAAGGACGACCCGTTTCATAGCTCTCCCACCCGCAGCGCTGCGATCCGCGCCGCGTCGGCGACGTCGAGACCGGACGCGCCCAGGTCGTACCCGACTTCCATGGCCGCCACACGTTGCTCGGGAGCGCCATGGTGGAACGGGCTGTTGAAATTGTAGTCGCCCCTCGCAAACAGGCTCGCGGCGAACGCCGACATCCGCTCCTTCGCGTGGACGCGCGTCATCCCCATGTACACGCCCGCGAGACAGTCGGCGTGAAGCTCGAACAGAACCGGGGTCGGCCCGTCGAGCAGTGGCGCGTAGTCATTCTGCATCTGATAGATATGGCCGCATTCGTGCGCGCAGATTCCGGCGACCGCGACCCCGCCCCATTGCTTCGTCAGCTCGGATTCGACCAGATTGAGGCCGAGGAACACGGTTCCCGTGGTGCCGGGGACGACGGTCGCGGACGAAGCGAAAGCGTTCGGCCTCTCGTCGTAGACGTATTTGAAGCCCGGGTTGATCGCGAAGACGCCGATGATCTTTCGCAGTTCTGCGATCAACGCGCGGTCAAGATCGGGATTTCCGGAGGTCGAGAAGGTTTCAGCCAGCGGAACATCGGGGCGCGAGCAGCAGAAACCCAGCGGACGGGACGCCGCGGGGCCGGCGAGGACCGAGGCGCAAGCAGCCAGAAACGTTCGCCTCGAGCAAACACTGCACAAGAGCTGTTTCTCCCCGACTGGAATACGAACTGACCTCCTGGAAAGCTCTCGAGACGTTCACGCCTGAAAGGACCAATTCGCGATTGGAAAGCGAATTTGCGGCTACAACGCGGCGATAAAGGAAAAGGTTGCGGACAGGCTGCAAGGTCCCCACCCTCGGCCGTTCAAAAACCTTCCGCCCGTAGAAAGAGCGCGCCGTTGGCCGGGATGGCGATCGCGGCGGAGTAGGCGAAACCATCCATCGCGCCGTCGTCCGCATGGACCGCCCCGCCGTTGCCGATTGCGGAAGGATTGGGAAAGCCGTCGTAAAAGTCGGAATTGGAGACTTCGATCCACCTGCCGCTTTGCCTGCGAAGCGGGGTCAAGATTAAATCGATGGAGGGCCGCGCGGCCCGAGGAGCGTGCTCGCGGATTCGATCGTTGGCCAAAAACGCTGTTAACTTGCCCTTATCTCAGCCGCGGCACGATTTGAGACATGTCGCTCGCCTTGCCGCTCGCCGCCCCTTCCGCCAGCGCGGCAACCTCCGCCGCGCGCGTGTCGGGCCTCGTTCTCGCGCTGATCGCGGTCTGGTTGTTCGCGCAATCTGCCTTCTCCCTGGGGGTGCTCGGCGACGGGGACACCTGGACGCATCTGGCGACCGGCAATTGGATTCTCGCGCACCGCGCCGTCCCGCACGCCGATCCATTCAGCCATTCGATGCCGGGCGCGCCGTGGACGGCGCACGAGTGGCTGTCCGAGATCTTCTTGGCCGCCGCCTTCCGCGCCGGCGGATGGAGCGGCGTCGCCCTTCTGACCGCCGCCGCCGCGGCGGGCGCGGCGCTGATCATGGGGCTCAGGGTCGCGCGCGACTTGTCCGGCGCGGCGCTCGGGGTCGCGGTCGCGCTCGGCGTCGCGCTTTGGCTGCCCAATCTGCTCGCGCGCCCGCATGTGCTGGCGCTGCCCATCGTCGCGGCATGGACCGTCGGGCTCGTGGAAGCGCGCGACCGGAACGCCGCGCCGCCGCTCCTGCTCGCGCCGCTGATGACCCTGTGGTCGAACATGCACGGCGGCTTCGTTTTCGGCCTCGCGCTGATCGGGCCGTTCGCATTCGAGGCCGTCGCCGCGGCCCCGCGAGGGGCGCGGATTGCGGTCCTGCGAGCCTGGGCGCTGTTCGGCCTCGCGGCGATCGGCGCCGCGCTCGTCAACCCTTATGGCGTCGAGGCGCTGATCTTTCCGTTCCGGCTGATGAGCATGGAGAACCTGTCGAGCATCAGCGAATGGCGACCGGAGGACTTCGGCCATGTCGGGCCGATGGAGATCGCGCTGATCCTCCTCCTCGGCTTTGCGCTGACAAGGCCGCTGGCGACGCCGCCGATCCGCGCCGCGCTGGTCGCCGGCCTCGTCGCCATGGCGCTCGAACATGCGCGCCATGCGCAGCTCCTGGGCCTCCTCGCGCCGATGCTGCTCGCAAGTCCAATCGCCGAGGCGATCGGGGTCGCGCCGCAGCGCGAGTCGAGGCAGAGTGTCGCGCGCGTCGCTCTTGCCGGAAGCCTCGCAGCGGCGATGGCGCTTGGGTTGCTGCGGGTCGCCGACCCGATCGTGCGCGGCGACGGGCGAGTGGCGCCGATTTCGGCGCTGGCCGCCATTTCCCCCGGGCTGCGCGCGATGCCCGTGCTCAACGGATATGGTTTCGGCGGCTATCTGATCTGGTCGGGCGTGCGTCCATTCATCGACGGCCGCGCCGACATGTACGGCGACGCCATGATCGGCCTCTATCGCAAGCTGGACGCCGGAGACCCGGCGACGGTGGAGGACACGCTCAGCCGCTACCGGATCGCCTGGACGATCTTTCCTCCGGACTCGCAGATCGTGGCGACGCTTGACCGCGAGCCGGGCTGGCGGCGCCTCTACGCGGACAAGGTCGCCGTGGTGCACGTGCGGCAGGGCGCGGCGCCGGCGGTCGAGGAAGCGCTCGGCGAGTAACTGGCATAGGCGGTCCCCGGACACCGCCTGGACGCTCGGTCGCCTTGACGAAGCCCGCAACATGAGACAGCTGGTCCCAGCGGCCGCCTGAATACGCCGACTTTCCCGCCACGCGACGCAGCGGGTTCAAGATCGTCTCGCCGCCGTTCATTCAGGCCCGCACGTCCACCACGGCCATTCGCTCGCTGGAGTCGCAGCGGGCCCCGCAAAAGAAGGGTACGGCGATCCTTCGTCCAAATGCAATCGCGGGCTTCTCGACGACGCGCGCCAGCACCGCGGCAAAGGCGAATGTCGCAGCGAAGGCGGCGGCGAACGCCGGCGGTCCGTATCCGAATCTCGAACCAAACAGATCGATCATCGGCATGTGAACGAGATAGACGCCGAAGCTGAGTTCGCCGACGCGGCGCAGAAGACCCGCGCGCATGATCCGCGACAGCCAGGTTCCAGGGTGCAGGATTCCATAGACGAGGCCGCCGACGACCAAGGGAGCGAACGGGAACACCCCGTCGTAGTAGGCCTGCCAAGCCGCCCCGTCCGAGAACTCACTCATCCCCATATCGAGTCCCATATCGAGTCGGAAGATCGCGTCATGGATGAACGGGACGGCGATCACGCTGAGCCCCAGCGCCAAATAGGCGACAGCGGCTCCGACGGCGGGGAAGACGATGCGGCCGTTGTGCAGCAGCGCATAGAGCACGACGCCGCCGATGAAGGAGTTGGCGTAGTGATGAAAGCCGAGCGTCATCCAGGCTCCAACTGGCGCGTCGATGCGCCGGGCGAGAAAGATCCCGGCGCACCAGGCGAGATACGCGAAGATCGCCGCCCCAGCGCCGAGGGAAGATTTTGTGACGCGCAGCGCCATCGCCAGGACGACGGGCAGATAGAGATAGAACGTCAATTCGACGGGGATCGTCCACAACGCCCCCGGCGCCGCGCCGAGCGTGACGGAGGATCGAAGCGCCTCCACATACGTCGCCGAAGGCTGAAAATATGCAAGGCTCCGCCACCAGCAAAGCGTGACGACGACGGTCAGCAAGGGGAAGATGCGAAAGATCCGGTTGATCGCGTAATCCCCGACCACTCGCAGCGATCCGGCCCCCCGCCGCCACGCGTTCGTCAGGGAATGCGACAACAGGAACGAGGACAGGAAGAAAAACAGCATCACGGCGAGCTGCCCGGAATATTTGAAGATGGGGAGCGCTGGCAGAAGTCCGATGTATTGGTAGTGCGCGAGCATCACCGTCAGGGCTGCGCAGCCTCTGAGCGCGGTGAAGCGCTCGTCGATCCGAAGCTTCCAGGCCGGGCCGGCCGACGGCGCTGATTGCGGCATCCGTCACCTCTCGAGGCCGCAGGCCCGAAGCAAAAACGAACACACGTTCCTCGCGGGCCCTTTTACGCTCTCCTGACTAATGCGCAGCTAAAGAAATTGGTGAACGACTCCAAAGTTACCTCACGTAACAAGTCTCGTTCATGTCTCGTAAGCAAGTCCAACACATTCTATCGCGCCAGTCGGGACGACCTTCGACAATTACCTGCGGTTCTTACAGCATTTGTTTAATATCCAGATGCTTTCCTTTTCCCGCGGGTACGACGTCGCCGGGCTGCCGCAGCGACTCTGTTCATCGGCGTCGATCCAGGCGACATTGGGGTCGGGCTACGGCTCCCGGTCTCCAGCAAACCCCAGGTGGACCAAATGCAGTCGATTCGTAACCTCATTTGCAGCGAAGACGGCGCAACGTCGATCGAATACGCCCTCATCGCCAGCATGATCGCAATGGCCATCGTCGTGGGGGTTCAACTCATGGGCACGCAGCTCAGCACCGTGTATGTCGAGATCGGCAATGCGCTGTAGAGCAGCGCGGGAACAACCGTCCCGGATCCGCCTGGCGAACGACCTGCCGGCCTCACTCCCTTTAGCGCAATGCGAAGGCTTCTCTCCGGGTTCTCTCAAAGCGGCGGTTTGACTTTAAGTAGACAATTTGATCCTGCTCAGCCAAATGACGTTTGGTCAGTCTGCAATTGCGTTCATTCCTCTTAAATCAAGTCGATCACAAATTTCTCGGCTCTCTTCCGGTGGAAGAGATCATTAAATCATTCCATGAATATTCGGGACGTGCCGCGCATGACTTGTCGCGGTGACGCAGTTCGGCGGTCGAAGCGTGGTCTATCGCCGCACTTTTCAGGAGCATGAGCCATGAAACACATCTCGAACTTCATCCGCAACGAAAGCGGCGCGACGGCGATCGAATATGCCCTGATCGCCAGTCTCATCGCCGTCGCCATCATCACTGCGGTCTCGACGGTCGGAACCAAGGTGAGCACGGTTTTCAGCGAAGTCGGCAACTCTCTGAAATAACCATCTCCAACTGGACAAAAGAGGGCGCTGTTCGCGCAGCCCCTCTTGCGTCCTCGCTGCTGAACGCTCCGCGAAACGCCTTCGCGCCATTGCTTAAGCGAACGACTCCGGGGGCCGCGGGGGCGAGACCTAGCGCTTGCCGTCTTTCCGCTCGGAAAGGTACTGCTTGAAATCGCCCATCGAGGCGAACTTGAACGTCCCCTCCTGCGTTTCGGCCTCGATTGAACCGTCGGCGAAGATCATGTAGTTGGCGCCGCCGGAGGAATAGCGGCCGATGAGGCTGGGCTGCGCCTCCGGCGTCTCGATCGCGTGCTCGATCTCGCCGAAAGTCGGCAGGCGCCCCGAACGGTTTTCGTTGATTGGCTCCTCATCGCCCACCGCTGCGGGCTCGGCGGCTTCCCCGGCCCGCGCATAACTCGCTTCGGCGGGCTCGTCCGAGAGCTCCATGTCAGCGGCCGCCATGAATGACTGCTCGTCCGGCCCGGCAACTCGGTATGCGCCGCTCGCCGGTTGCCGCACCAGCGCCGCCAACGCGTCGATCCGACGGATCATGAGGCCGAGGGCGAGCGTCAGGATCGCCATGCAAACGGCGACCATCCCGCCGAGCGCGTAGAGGACCCCTGCGCTGGTGGGCAGGAGATCGAGGCTCATGTAGCCGCCTGCGACGCCGCCAACGAGCAGGACGAGGCTGAGGGCGAAGACCAAAAACGCCATGGGGGCCCTTCAACTTTTGCATTGTGTCGGGATCGCGGCGATCCCACTCAGCCATGGGTTCGGGCGCCGAAGATCGCGCTGCCGACGCGCACGTAGGTCGCGCCCAGTTGGACCGCGAGCGGCCAATCCGCGCTCATTCCCATTGACAATTCGCTAATGCCGTTGCGCGCGGCGATGACGCCGAGCAGCGCGAAATGCGGCGAGGCCTGTTCGCCCGCCGGCGGAATGGCCATCAGCCCCTCGACCGTCAGGCCGTATCTGTCGCGGCAGAGAGCAAGGAACGCGTCCGCGTCTTCGGGCAGGACACCCGCCTTTTGCGGCTCGGCGCCGGTGTTGACCTCGACGAAGAGCCTGGGATGCTTGCCGACCCTCTGAATCTCGTGCGCGAGCGCGGCCGCGATCCTCTCCCGGTCGACCGTCTCGATGACGTCGAAATTCTCCACCGCCTCGCGCGCCTTGTTGCTTTGCAGCGGACCGATCAGATGCAGTTCGATCGTCTTGCCGATCGATGCGGCGCGAGCGCGCAGGTCCCGCCACTTGGGAACCGCCTCCTGCACCCGGTTCTCCCCGAACCGCGTCTGGCCGCCGAGCGCGATGGTCGGCCAGACGTCGTCGGCGGAAAAGGTTTTTGAGACGGCGACGAGCTTGACCGCTTCGGGCGCCCGGCGGCAATCCCGCGCTCGCCGCGCGATCGCCTCGCGCAGCGCCTCGAGGCGGGCGGTCGCGCCGAGGGGATCGTCGGGATGGGAGAGGTCGGTCAACGTCGTCTCCTTCGAAGGCGTGGCCGCAGGCAAGAACGGGTCCTGATGCGCAACTTGACGGGGAAAAACCCTTCCCCTATAGACCCGCAACCCAACACGCCAGGGCCGGATCGACCGGCGGGACGCTTCCGAACCGAGGCGGCCCGCTTTCTCGTTTGTCCGGCTCTCTTTGAGATATACTTTGCGAAGGATCCGCGCGATGTCACGCCGCTGCGAGCTGACGGGCAAGGCCGTTCAATCCGGCAACAAGGTCAGCCACTCGAACCGCAAGACGCGGACTCGCTTCTTGCCCAACCTCGTTCAGGTCACGCTGATCTCAGAGGCCCTCGAGCGGGCGGTGCGGCTGCGGGTCAGCGCCGCGGCGCTTCGCTCGGTCGAGCACCGCGGCGGCCTCGACAATTTCCTCGCCAAAGCGCGCGAGGAACACCTCTCCGCCGGCGCAGCCGAGCTCAAGCGCGAGATCGCCAAGAAGCGCGCCGAGACGCAGTCGGAAGCCAAGGCTGCGGCCTGACCGAAGCCGCGCGGCCGGCTGTGCTCGTCACCCGGGCATGCGCGCCAGGCCCGCCGCCTCCTTCGCCAGCTTCTGGACGAGCGTATAATCGCCGCGCGCCAGCGCGCCTTTCGGCAGCATCCAGGATCCGCCGACGCAGGCGACATTGGGCAGCTTGAGATAGTCCGGCGCCCTGGCGAGATCGATGCCGCCGGTCGGGCAGAAGCGCAAGTCGGGCAACGGGGCGGCGAGCGAGGCGAGCAGCTTCGCCCCGCCGACGGCCTCGGCCGGAAACAGTTTCAGCGCCCGAAACCCCAGATCCCGCAAGGCCATCGCTTCGGAGGCGGTGGCGCAGCCCGGCAGGAACGGCGCGGGCGAACCGGCCGCGGCCCTGGCGAGGTCCGGGGTCGCGCCCGGGCTGACGAGGAACCGCGCCCCGGCCGCGACCGCCTCGTCGATCTGGTCGGCGGAAACGATCGTGCCGGCGCCGACGACGGCGTCGGCGACCTCGTCCGCGATCGCCTTGATGGCCGCGAGCGCGCTCGCCGTGCGCAGCGTCACCTCGATCGCATACAGGCCCCCGGCGACCAGGGCCTTCGCCTGGGCGAGGCCGTCCTCGACGCTCGAGACGGTGAGCACCGGTATCACCGGCGCCAGCGCCAGGATCGAGGCGGTTTCGCCGTCGCGGGAATAGTTGGCCATTGGCTGCTCCGAGAAGAGGTAGAACCTGAAAACAGCATAGCCATCCTTGCCGATCCTGCGCTAGGGAAAGAAGGATTTGCGGGCCAGGTGCGGCCGAGCCGCAGTGATCGAGGCGGAGGAGGTATCTGCGGTCGAGGAAAAGGACTGCGCGGCGATCGTCGACGCGGAAGTCGCGTTCGGCAGGCGGCTGGCGCAGGTCGGGTTCATGCGCCGCTTCGACTCACAGTGCCGCGCGATGAAGGAGACGATCCTCTCGGGCGCCATCGGCGCGCCGCTCGTCTTCCATAGCGGCCACCGCAATCCTTCCGCGCCCGCTCATTATACCAAGGACATGGCGCTGACCGACACGGCGGCGCACGACATCGACATCGCCCGCTTCCTGCTCGACGACGAGCCGGCGGCGATCTCGGTGAAAGTCCCGCGCAAGAACATCGCGCGCCGGCCTATCCTCCCCTGTGAAGCGTTAGCGGAACGGGGGAGGGGGACCACGCGCAAGCGTGGTGGAGGGGGCATGCCGCCGCGAAACCGACCGCGGCTTGGGAGTTACCATTTTCCGGCAATATCCGCCCTCGTAAGATTGCCGCATGTCCCGTTCCGAACGTCTCTTCGACCTGCTTCATGCTTTGCGCCGCCGCCGCCGGCCGGTGAGCGGAAAGGTGCTGGCGGAGGAGATCGGCGTCAGCATCCGCACCCTCTACCGCGATATCGCCAGCCTCCAGGCGCAGGGAGCGAACATCGAGGGCGAGCCGGGCGTCGGCTATGTCCTCAAGCCCGGCTTCCTCCTGCCGCCGCTCATGTTCCCGCCGGAGGAGATCGAAGCGCTGGCGCTGGGGTGCCGCTGGGTCGCCGACCGGGCGGACGATCGCCTCCGCGACGCGGCGCTGAGCGCGCTGGCGCGGATCGCCGCGGTGTTGCCTGCCGGATCTCGGCGACGAGCTGGACGCCTCCGCGCTGCTGGTCGGACCGGGCGCCGCGGCCCCCGTCGACGTCGTCGACCCGGCGCTCCTGCGCAAGGCGATCCGCGCCGAGCGCAAGCTGCGGCTCAGCTATCGCGACAGCGCCGGGACAGCGTCGGGGCGGGTGGTCTGGCCGTTCGCGCTGGCTTTCTTCGACCAGGCGCGCCTGCTGCTCGGCTGGTGCGAGCTGCGCCAGGATTTTCGCCACTTCCGCACCGACCGGATTTCCGAGGCGGAGGTGCTGGACATTCGCTATCCGAAGCGCCGCCGGGCGCTGCTTGCGCAATGGCGGGAGGCGCAGAAGATTTCCCCCCGCCGCGAATGATGCTGCCGGAATCTGGGTAGTGGGTCTGCTTGAATTTCGGCCTCCGACCCTAACGAGACCTCCCCTTCCAAGCCACGAGGGCGGCTGAGAACGCCGGAAAGCTGTCGTAGGCGGAAGCGACAGAGGTGCGAGGACCTTTCCTTCCCAAACCGGCTGCGAACGGGCCAGATTGCCCCGTTAGGATCATCCCCACATCGAAGGGGCGTGAGTTACCTTGCGCCATCTCTCGGATTGTGCCAAAGTTGATGTGTTGATAATTTATGCTCCGCAGGACAGCATAAGGGGGAAAGAATGATCAAGCTGTTTGATATCAGAAAGCCTCTCGGCGCAGCGGTCATTGGCTCGATTGCCCTCGCTACTGGGGTTTTGAGTGTACAACCGTCCTTTGCAGGAAGTGGACACGCTTGCGTAGTAGGTAACTGTCCGGATTCCCAAGCGAGAAAAATGTGCAACAGCGCCCTAAATGTAAAAGGCCTGAAAGGCGCTGAGCGTAAAGCTGAATTTGAAAAGTGTAAGATTGATCCAATTAACTACAAGTGATTGTCCACCTACTTTCCCCGGCGGCGTCGATCGTCTCCAGGCCGGGGCGCGCGCCTGTCAACAGTTCGATCTGATCGGTGAGGATCGACAGCAACCGCTCGGGCTTCTCGCCCAGCACCACCCAGAGGATTCCGTCGAAATAGGCGTCCGCCCTATTCCGAGTAACCGCTCCGAGACGAGAAGCACCTCGTGGTAGTGTTCCAGGTTGGGAGCACGTGAACCCCTATGGCCGCTTCGAGTTCGACATGGAGGCCCGACCGGCCATCGATGGCCCCTTGTGACACGACTGTTGGGTCTGGGCCCATATGGGTGGCTGCGCCCGGAGATGTGGCGGCGAGTGCGCGAGCGCGACCCGCTTAAGCCGCCATCGCCTGGAGCCGCGCGACTTGCGCCCATCTGCCAGGCGGTCGACCCGCGGGGTCGTAATGAACCGTCCGGCGGACGTCGGAGCCGCCGCCCTCGGGCGAGGCTTCGAGGGATGAGTTCTCCGGTTTCCGTGTGCCGAACGGCGAGTTTCGACCCTTTGCAGACCTTGCCGCTGGTGGAAATCAAGCGGCTCGAAAAAAGCTCGCTGAGCGCCTTGCGGCGGGCTAAAGATCATGAGCGAGATCACACGAATCGTGTGAAAGGTAGGAGCGCAACGCGCAGAGCGTGATAGGTGTTCTTGGCGCGCGGTCTTGTCATATGGTAGCGAAATCCGAATAGGTTCAAATGTTTTGGACGGAATTTAATCGCCTCAATTTTTCCGGTAGCACCGGCGAAGACATTCTTCCGGTTACAGCTGCGCTTCATAACCTAATTAACAAGCAAGGTTACGGTGATATTATATTGGATTTCTGCCGACTTGACAAATTAAGTAGCAGCTACATGCTACCTCTTGTGGTCACCGCTAGATCTTATAGAAAGCA
Organism: uncultured Alphaproteobacteria bacterium; assembly: GCA_963823165.1. Classification (GTDB taxonomy): domain Bacteria; phylum Pseudomonadota; class Alphaproteobacteria; order Rhizobiales; family Beijerinckiaceae; genus Roseiarcus. Next base: position 105,525 of record CAWGKV010000034.1, read on the forward strand.
AAAGGTTGATTTTACAATTTTACTACCTGTCGACATAAAGTGCTCAAATCTAATTGTGAATACGAATTGGGCTCATTTGATTGCGCCTAAGTCATTTGACCCGATGGACGACAAAAATATCCAGCATTTGTCCGCAATCCAATTTTTGAACGTAGATAACCAGTTCTCTGCTGTAGATCGCTGCATGGATGTTATTCTAAAGAGTCTGAAAGGTCTAGATAGGGGGCAAGTCAAGGCGCTCGAATGGTCATTGAATGAAATAACCGACAATGTTCTTAATCATGCCGAGTCTCCGATTGGAGGAGTCGTACAGGTTGTTACGAATTCTAAGCTTGGAAGGGTAGATTTTTTCGTTTGTGATGCTGGCATCGGCATCCCGAAAACACTGCGGCAAGGACGTCCAGAACTAAAAGACGATGTCAATGCTCTTCGCCAGGCAATTGAGGAGGGGGTAACAAGAGATCGTTCCACAAATCAGGGAAATGGATTGTATGGAACGTTCAAGTGCTGTGAAGTCAGTGGCGGAAGATTTGACATTCTGACCGGCAGGGTATCACTACGCTTTGTGCCTGGTAGCTTGAATGTTACGACTAACCAAATTCCGTTTACAGGTACTTTCATTCACGCCTCAATTAGATACGATATTGAAAACCTACTTGAGCGTGCATTGATCTTTAAGGGAAGACAACACGATCCTGGTAATGATTATATCGAAAGAGTATACCTGAATTCGAGCAAATCAATAGCTTTTTCTGTTCGCAATGAAGTGAACTCTTTTGGAACGAGAGTCGCTGGACGTTTGGCTCGTACCAAAATCGAAAATCTGATGGATAATAAAAAACGGCCTATTGAATTTGATTTCGAGGGTATACATCTTATCTCCAGCAGCTTTGCTGACGAGGTGTTTGGTTTTCTTTTTGCAGAACTGGGTCCAATCAGATTTGGAAACTTATGCCAATTCAAGAACGTCGATCCGACAGTTCAGGCTTTAATAGATCGATCTATTTATCAAAGAATGAGACAGGCATAACGCGCTTAGTGCGGCCAAAATGGGCTCTCCAAGCCCTCATCGACCGCCTATGGGGCAAGTCTCGGGGAACGCCGAAACTGGCAGCCCGGTCAGCGCAAGCCCGCCGCGGCCAGCGCCGCCGCGAACGACAGTTCTCCGCCCAAAACCGAAGTTCAATCTAACCCACTCACGGAATCTGGGCAACTGTATGGTTGACAAAGCCTGATGAAGTAGGTAGATTCACCCGGGACAGGCCGGCACTCTAATTTCTGGGAAAGAACGTGAGGTCAAAGTGCCTCACGAATTCCGGTGACGCGCTTGGCGCACTCATTCAGGAGTGGCAGGACGGGCTTACGTTCGAAACCGTCGATATCGGCGAGGCATAGTTCGAGGGCAAGGGTAACGTTGTATTGATTGCCCGCGCCTTTGGCGGTCATGATTATCGGCTCGTCGTCAGGCGTCTTCCAAACCGGGAGGTGGAGTCCAACCGATCCAGTCGGGCCAGCCCGGAGGACGGATGGGCCGACAACATCGGTCGCCGCGTGTCCAATCGGAACGATGCGGTGGTGTATATTCTTCCGCCTGAGTTCGTTCATGGCCCAAATGGGCGCGCCGTACCCTCGTTTGTATGGCTGGAGTCTGCCGATAGCGTCGCGGGCAGAGATTGGGAGCCGTCTTATTTTTCTTTGAGTTCCGGCTTTTTCGAACTCATCTCTGTCCTGAGCAATCGGGAACTCGATGCCGCTACGATTAGCATCCCCGTCAGTGATGATGGAAAGTTCGCACACCATGTAATCGAGCGCGCTCCGAAGGTCGGTAACGATGTTGCCGACCAGCCTCTGGATGTCCGGGCTCAGTCCGGCGCTGAGCCGTGCCTTGACGACAACTTCATCGATATCCGGATTTTTCTCAGTGAAAAAGGAATACGGCTTGGACTGGCGGAAGGCAGCTATGGCCAGATTGAGGTCTCTGAGATAGCTTTTGGCCCATTCAATTTTTAGCCGCGCATCTTTTAGAGACGGATGGCCTGACATGGCGATGACCGATCCTGATGAGGCTCAACTGAGCACGATAGCCAAGCGCATGCTGAGCATGCCACATAGGCGGCGAGATGAGTCCAAATTTGGCTCGCCTCGTCATGAAGCTATGCGAATCTCGACATCTGCCGCACGCCGGCTTCGGCTTTACGGGCCGCCATTGGAACAAATGATCGTATTCGATGTCGAGTTACGCGATGACGGCACCGTGTGCTTTCTCCCGCCCTACTTGTTGCTTCCGGAAGGACGAACGGCCTCTGCCATAGCCTCTTGTAAATGAGGGCAAGTGAAATTGAAGCCAGGGGCGTCTGCTAGCTCACACTGTCGTTTCATTTGCTCTACCGGAACGGCAAACGACTTAATTGCCCCATTTTCAATATCCATTTTCGATTCCAGTGCGCATTTTTTACAGCGGATAATCTGACCTATCATTTCAATTACCCTCTTTGGCGTTTACGCCAGCGCAGAAACCGCCGTACCTGCTGATCGACGTTTTCGCCTCAATCAGCGGCATAATATGTCAACCGCTTGCCCTCCGTCCCTTCATCGCTTTTTCGCGTCGCGCTCTTCGTCCTCGATGCCGAGCTTTGAGCGGTTATTGTAACGGAAATCGAACTCGGCGAGATAGCGGCTCAAGTGCGCCTCGCTGATCCAATGATAAACGCCATAGACGCCGCGCTTGAAGATACTGAAATAGCCTTCTGCGCTGTTGACGGACACGGTGTAGTACGGTGTAGCCGTCGAGTTTGTAGGCATATTCGCTGCGGCGAGTGATCGACCGTATGATGCTTGGCGAACTCGCGGCCCATCTTGACGTAATAGGACGCTTCGTCCGTGTTCAGCGTGCTTTTGCGGCTCACGTTTTTCATGACGAAGGGGCGCAACGTTCTGGCCGAAATGTCGGCGACGTGCTTTGAGCGCACACGACCTCTGCGCTCAACGAGCGTGGCAACCATCTTCTTCGGGGCAGGCATCGCGATAGGCGCGGTTTTTCGCTCTTCCCGCCGACAAAGGTTTCATCGGCTTCGACAACCTTGCCAGTTCCGCCCAATGGGCCGCCGCTGTTGTTTGGCTCTTCGTCTGTCCATTGCCTCGCGGATGCGATGCCCAAGGAACCAAGCGGTCTGATAGGTTACACCAAGCATCCGCTGAAGCTGGAGCGCGCTCATGCCCTTCTTGCTCGCGCCCATAAGATGCATCGCCATAAGCCATTTGTTGAGCGGGATTTTCGATCGCTCCATGACGGTTCCGACCGTCACGGTGAATTGCTCGCGACAGGAATTGCATCGGTAGACGCCGGGACGATGGGCTTTGCCGTGAAGGCTCTTGATGGTTGCCCGGTCGGCGTTCCCGCAATGAGGGCAAAACGGGCCGTTCGGCCAGCGCTGCGCCTCAAGATACTCACGCGCTTTCTCGGGATCGGAGAAGCGCGGGTCGGTGATTTCCATGGCGGCCTCCGGAGACGCGAGCATAATGCGCATAGTGCGGTGGCTTTGTCAACCATATAGTTGCCGGAATTTGGCAGCATCGAGTTCTACAGTCGCGCCTGTCCAACCAGCGACAGGAGCGACCGATGACCGAGACCAACGCCATCCTTCTCTATGTAACGAGCCCCGAGGCGAGCGCCCGCTTCTATGCGCAACTGCTCGGGCGCGACCCGGTCGAGGCGAGCCCGACCTTCGTCATGTTCGTCTTGCCCTCAGGCTTGGGCCTGGGCCTGTGGGGCAAGGGCGGCGTGCAGCCAGCGCCCGCGGCTTCCGGCGGCGGCTGCGAGATCGGCTTCAAGGTGAACGGCGCCGCCGCGGTCGACGCCGCCCATGCGGAATGGCGGGCCAAGGGGGCCGCCATCGCCTTGCCGCCGACCGACCTCGACTTCGGCCGCAGCTTTGTCGCCGTCGATCCCGACGGGCATCGGCTGCGCGTCTACGCGCTGGCCGAGGAGACGTGACCGCTGTCCCGCCTTGCCAGCCATGCGGAGCAAGACGCGCCCCGAGGCGCGCCCATGGTCGCTTCGCCTTCGGCTGGCAATGACCATGGGCGCCCTGCGCGGAGAAAGGTAACTCCCCAGCCTCCCGCCGCCCTCGCCCTGAGGAGCCCGCGAAGCGGGCGTCTCGAAGGGCGCTCGTGGCCAGCGAGCATCCCCTTCGCCTGGCTCTGGGCAGGCTTTCGAGGCCCTTTGCCTTCGACAAAGGGCGCCTCAGGATGAGGTCGGTGGAACTGATTCCCGCGATCTTCGCGGCAGAAAAAGCACATATGTCTTGACTTATTGTTCTCTTTATGTATTAGATATGTTCTCACCTGAAGGAGAACGCCGAGTGTCCGAATCCGTCGAAGCCGTTCGGCCCGCTTCCGTCCGCGGCCGGTCGATCGAAGACCGGCTCGCGGCGCGCCGCCGCAAGTACGAGCGGGAAAAGCTGATCGTCGAGTACCTGAATCGCGGCATTTCGGTCCCCGAGATCGCGGCGAATTGCGGCCTGACCGAGAAGCACATGCGCGCATGCATTCGGGAGACTCTCGCTCGCCGCATGCCTGCGCCGCCCGCCGAGTTCCTCGCGATCCAGGTCAGCCGTCTCAACGAGGCGCTGCTCGTGGCCTACAGCGCCATGTCGATGACCAATCTCAGGGCGGTCGATCGCGTGGTGAAGATCGTGCGCGAGCTCGACCGCTATCACGGTTTCGTCGCGGCCGAGCGGCGAGTCCCCGACTTCTCGCGCCTCTCTCAGCCCGCGGAAGGCCTCCCGGCGCTCGGCCCGCCGCCGACCGACGGCCGCCAAACGGCGCCGCAAGCGCTTGAAAAGGTTGATACCGCGCCGGAGGACGAGCTGGCCCTGGAGGCCCTGGATCCAGAGGACATGGCGGAGAGGCTCCGCACGGCGTTGACGTCCCGCCTCGCCGCCGCTCAGCCGCAAACTTCTCCGGCGTTCGAGGCGCGGAACGGCCGGCGGGAAGCGGCGCGGCAAGCGCAGGAAAAGACGGAATCCGCGATCGAGAACGATGTCGCCCGGGAGGCCGCGGCTGTGGCGGCGAGGCTCCGAACAGACTGGCGTCCCGCCTCGCTCGTCTGCAAGACCGCCTCGCGTCCGGGTCGCCGCTGGCCGGCGGCCGGCAAATGGCGCCGCAAGCGATTGAAAAGACGGAATCCGCGCCGGAACACGGCATGGCCCCGGAAGCCGCGGGCTCCCAGGACGATGCGGGGACGAAGCCCAGCGAAGATTTCTCGTCCATCCTCGCCGCTCCGGCGCTCGCCTGCCTTGCGCCGGAGCCGCCGCTGGCCGGCGGCCGGTAACTCCCCAAGCCGTCGTGTATCCCCTCGCCCGCGAAGCGGGAGAGGACAGGCGCGAAGCGCCAGGTGAGGGTTGAGAACGCCGAACGGCGGGCGTCGATGGCGGCCGCAAGGTTCGTCGGTTGCCCGTCCCCCTCACCTGGCGCGGCTTCGCCGCGCCGTCCGCTCCCGCTTCGCGGGCGAGGGGGTCGCCGAACTTCACAGCTTGCGAGTTCCGGCGGCCGACGAATGGCGCCGCAAGCGATTGAAAAGATGGAATCCGCGCCGGAACACGGCATGGCCCCGGAAGCCGCGGACTCCCAGGACGGTGCGGGGACGAAGCCCAGCGAAGATTTCTCGTCCATCTTCGCCGCGCCGGCGCTCGCCCCCCTCGCGCCTGAGCCGCCGCTGGCCGGCGGCCGGTAACTCCCCAAGCCGTCGCGTATCCCCTCGCCCGCGAAGCGGGAGAGGACAGGCGCGAAGCGCCAGGTGAGGGTTGAGAACGCCGAACGGCGGGCGTTGATGGCGGCCGCAAGGTTCGTCGGTTGCCCGTCCCCCTCACCTGGCGCGGCTTCGCCGCGCCGTCCTCTCCCGCTTCGCGGGCGAGGGGGTCGCGGGGCCCATTTCCCGGGCGCGCTATCCCTCGCCGGCGGGATAGCGGCGCTCGGCCGGACGGATCCTGCCGGCGTTGCCGAGCTCGATGACGTAGCCGTAGTCCTTCTCGGTATCGAGATAATAGTGCTCGTCGTCGTCGAACCGGCCGCTCTGGATCACCGGGTAGCCGCGGCGGGCGAAATCCTCGACCGCCTTCCTGCAGTCGGCGTAATAGAACTTGACGTGGTGCAGCCCCTCGCCGCGGCGCTCCAGGTGCTCGTCGTAGATGCTGTAGCCGGTCAGCGGCTGCATGAGTTCGAGCTGGGTGTCGCCCATCCAGGTGATCGCGATCAGGCAGGAATGGGTCGCCGGCTTGCCGCGGTAGATGTAGTCCCGAACCTTGGAGGGGTCGAAGGTATAGATGTCCCAGGGACCGATCTTGAAGACGTCCCAGTGGCGCTTCATCGCCGCTTCCATGTCGCGCACGACCATGGCTGCCTGCATGGCCGCTCCCTCCTGAAAGGTCCTCATCCTCTCCTCCCTTCGCTGCGGCCTCGATCGGGCCTCGCTCGGCGTCCTTGTCGATCATGACAGACCCGCCTCGCCCGGTCGATGCCGGCGCGCCTCCGCCGTCATTGCGAGGACCCCCGAGCGGAGCGGCGGGGACGAAGCTTCCCCTCGCAGGGCTCGAGTCGCGATGACGGTCACAGCATCGGAAGCGACCGCGGGCGGGGTCCGAGCGGGAAGGCCGCGTCGACCCGGGCGAGTTCTGCTTCGCTCAACCGAAGATTTCCCGCTCCGGCGTTCTCCTCGGCATGCTCGAGGCTGGAAGCTTTGGGGATGGCGAACAGCGACGGCCGCCGCAGGAGGAAGCGGAGCGCGACCTGACGCGGGGTTGCGCCGTGCGCCTCGGCGATCTCCTTCAGCACCCGCCCTCCTGCGGTCCGCGCGCCAGGAAAACCGCCTGCGTGACCGAACGGGCTGTATGCGACGATCGCGACGCCGTGGTCTTCGCACCACGGGATCACGGCGTGCTCGATCGCACGCTCGCGCAAATGGTAGAGGACCTGATTGCAGGCCGGATGGCCGGCGCCGGCGATTCTGCGAACTTCGTCGAGATCGGCAACGTCGAAGTTGCTCACGCCCCACGACAAAATCTTGCCTTCGCGCCTCAGCCGCTCGAAAGCGGCGATCGTCTCCTCCAGGGGATGGGCGCCGCGCCAGTGCAGGAGATAGCAATCCAGGCGGTCGGTCCCGAGCAGAGCGAGCGAGCGGTCGCACGCCGCGACCGTCCCTTTGAGAGAAGCATGTTGCGGAAGGACTTTCGAGACGAGGAAAACCTCGTCGCGCCGTCCGGCGATCGCCTCGCCCACCAGTTTTTCGGCAGCGCCGGAACCATAGAGTTCCGCGGTATCGACATGGGTCATGCCGAGATCGAGGCCCCGACGCAGCGCGGCGATCGCCCTCCGCTTATCGGCCTCGTCGATGTACCAGGTCCCCTGGCCGATCGCCGCGACCTCGCGCGTCGTAGAACCGAACGGCCGCCGCTCCATGGCCCGCCTCCGAGGTGTCTGTGACTAAACCGTCCGCGTCACCTTCATCAGATGCGGCGGCTGGTCGGGATCGCGGCCGCGGCGGCGCGCGACCGCCTCGGCCAGACGATAAAAAGCATGCAGCGCGGCGACCGGAGTCGTGAGCGCATGCCCGCCGTCCGGAGCGACGAGAGTGGGCCAGCGCCCGTGAGGAACGACGTCGACCATCAATGGCGCGGCGCCGAACAACTTCAACCGGTCGACCGTGTCGAAAAAGCTGTCGCGCGCGGCGTCGGCCGGCGCGAAGCAGAGAATTGGAAAGCCCTGGACGATGACGCCGGCCGGCCCGTGCAGCACTTCGGCCGAGGAGAACGCCTCGGCGTGGATCGCCGAGGTCTCCTTCAGCTTGAGCGCCGCCTCGGCGGCGACGGCGAAGGTCGCGCCCCGCCCGATCACAAAGAGCGAATTGGTCTTGGCCAGCGTCTCGACCGCCTGGTCCGGCGGCGGGTCCAGCGAAGCTTCGAGAATCGTCGGCAGGCGCTCGAGCGCGGCGGCGAGTTCGGCGTCCTCGCTCCAGAGTGCTGCGAGCGAGAGGCCGGCGACGAGTGAAGCGATCATCGACTTGGTGGCCGCCACCGACCTTTCTTCGCCGGCGTGCAAGGGAAGGAGCCAGTCCGCTTGGCGCGCGGCCGGCGACGTCGGGTCGTTGACGAAGGCGATGGTCGTCGCGCCAGCCTGCTTCGCGGCCTGCTGCATGGCGACGATATCCGGGCTGCGGCCCGACTGGGAAATGGTGATCGCGACGGCGCGGCCGAGCCGCAGCGGCGCGCGATAGAGCGAGGCGATCGAGGGGCCGAGCGAGGCGCAGGCCACGCCGACTTTGAGCTCGATGACGTGCTTGAGGAAGAGGGCGGCGTGGTCCGAGCTTCCGCGCGCGATGGTCGCGACGAAGGGCGGATCACTCGCTCGGAGCTCCGCCGCGAGCGCGGCCGAGGCGGGCGCATTGGCGGCGAGCTGCCGTCCGATCGCCGCGCCGGTCTCGGCGATTTCCGCCGCCATGAAGCTCATCGCGCCGCTCCGCTGGACAAGAGGTCGTACATGTGCCCCTTTATCACACACAAAGAGCGCCTCGTCGCGAGCGCCCGCGAGGGCGGGGACGGGAGCTTCGGCGCCCCCATCGGGGCGGGAGGAAAATCAACGCAACCGCGGGCATGGCGCCCGTCGGTCAGGAGGATTGGATGAGAACGGGTATCGCATGGATGCGGGGCGGCGTCGCCTTGATCGCGCTGTTCACGGGTCTTGTGGCGGCCGAGGCCGGCTCGCTCAAGATCGAGAGCTGGCGCAACGACGACGCCGACATCTGGAACAGCAAGATCATCCCGGCCTTCAACAAGCACTACCCCGACGTCAAAGTCGAGTTCTCGCCCACCGCGCCCACCGAATACAACGCAGCCCTCAACGCCCGGCTCGACGGCGGCACGGCGGGCGACCTGATCACCTGCCGGCCGTTCGACGCTTCGCTCGCGCTATTCGACAAGCACCAGCTCGACAGCGTCAACGACCTCAAGGGAATGGATAATTTCTCCGCTGTGGCCAAGGCGGCCTGGTCCACAGACGACGGCAAGACGACTTTCTGCGTGCCGATGGCCTCGGTCATCCACGGCTTCATGTACAACGAGGACGCCTTCAAGAAGATCGGCGCCACGCCGCCGAAGACCATGGCCGAGTTCCACGAGATTCTCGACAAGCTGAAGAAAGACGGGACCTACACGCCGATCGACCTCGGCACCGCGGACCAGTGGGAGGCCGCCACCATGGGCTTCCAGAACATCGGGCCCAACTACTGGCATGGCGAGACCGGACGCCTGGCGCTGATCGCCGGCAAGGAGAAGTTCACCGACCCGCAATATGTCGCCGTGTGGAAGGAGCTCGCCTCCTGGGCGCCCTATATGGGCAATGGCTTTCAGGCGCAGAAATATCCCGACAGCCAGAACCTGTTTTCGCTCGGCAAGGCGGCGATCTATCCGGCCGGCTCGTGGGACATCTCAACCTTCCGCAAGGACGCGCAGTTCCCGATCGGCGCGTTCCCGCCGCCGCTGCCTGCAGGCGAGACCCAATGCTACATCTCCGACCATGTCGACATCGGCATGGGGGTCAACGCGGCGTCGAAGAACAAGGAGGACGCCAAGAAGTTCCTCGAATGGCTGACGACGCCGGAATTCGCGACGCTCTACGCCAATGCGCTTCCCGGTTTCTTCCCGCTCAGCAAGGAGCCGGTGAAAATCGACGATCCTCTCGCCGCGACAATGGTCGGCTGGCGGAAGGAGTGCAAGTCGACGATCCGCAATTCCTACCAGATCCTGAACCGCGGGACGCCGAACCTCGAGAACGAGCTCTGGAACGTCTCGGCGCAGGTGATCAACGGCGCGATGACCCCGGACGCCGCCGGCAAGCAGGTTCAGGCCGACCTCGACAAGTGGTACAAGCCGGCGAAGTAAGGAGCCGGAGGGTGCGCGTCTCGCGCACCCCTTGGTGCGGCGAGACGCCGCCCCTCCAGCGGGAAGAGCGATGGCCGAGCCCTTGTCCCAAGTCGTCGCCTCGATGCCGCGAGGACAATTCCTTGCGCTGATGGCGCTGTTCCTCGGCCCCGCCGTCGCAATCTATACGCTCTTTTCAATCTACCCGCTGATCGCCACCATGGGGCTCTCGAGTTATGCGACCGACAGTTCGGGCGCGTACCATTTCGTCGGCCTCGCCAATTTCGTCACGCTGCTGACCGACGCGGACTGGTCGAAGCCGTTCTGGAACGCGGCCTGGAACAATCTCGTCTTCTTTTGCGTGCATATGCTGGTGCAGAACCCGATCGGCATCGCGCTCGCGGGGCTCCTCAGTCTGCCCGGCCTCAAGCTCAAGAACCTCTATAGGACGATCATTTTCCTGCCCACCATGCTCTCGGTGGTGATCGTCGGCTTCTCCTGGAATCTCATCCTGTCGCCGCTCTGGGGCGTGGCCGAGGGGGCGCTGAAGGCCGTGGGCCTCGGGAGCTGGTTCGCCCCCTGGCTCGGCCTGCCGTCGACGGCGCTCGTGACGCTGGCGCTCATTTCCGTGTGGCAGTTTGTCGGCATCCCCATGATGCTGATCTACGCGGCGCTGCTCAACATCCCCGACGAGCTCGTCGACGCGGCGCGGGTCGACGGCCTCGGGCATTTCCGCATCTTCCTGCACATCAAGCTGCCGCTGGTGCTGCCGACCATCGGGCTTGTCTCGATCCTCACCTTCGTCGGCAATTTCAACGCCTTCGACCTCATTTATTCCGTCAAGGGCGCGTTGGCGGGGCCGAATTTCGCCTCCGACATTCTCGGCACCTTCTTCTACCGCACGTTCTTCGGTTTTCAGCTGCAGCTCGGCAACCCGACAATGGGGGCGGCGGTGGCGACGGTGATGTTCTTCATCATTCTCGCCGGCGTCTGCCTCTACCTGTTCATCGTGCAGAGCCGCATGCGGCGCTACGCCTTCTAGGGGAAACAATGCTCAACCAGCGCGCGCAGTCGCTCGGCGTCCATGTCATCCTCATCGCCTACAGCGCGCTCGCGGTCGGGCCGATCCTGCTCGTGGTGATGAACTCGTTCAAGGCGCGCAACGCCATCTTCGGCGCGCCGCTCGCCCCGCCGAACGCCGCGACCTTCTCGCTGATCGGCTACGCCAAAGTGTTCAAGGCCTCGCTCATCGGCACGTATTTCGCCAATTCGCTGATCGTTACGCTCGCCAGCATGTTCCTCGTTCTCTTGTTCGGCGCGATGGCGGCCTGGGCGCTCACCGAATACAAGTTCCGCGGCTCGACGGCGCTCGCGCTCTTCCTTTCGATCGGCATCATGGTGCCAATCCGGCTGGGATCGGTCGCGATCCTGACCATGATGCGCAAGGCCGGCCTCAACGACACGCTGACCGCGCTGATCCTGGTCTATGTCGCGCAGGGGCTGCCGATGTCGGTGTTCATCCTGAGCGAGTTCGTCCAGCAGATCCCGAAGGATCTCCGCGACGCGGCGCGCTGCGACGGCGTGCCGGAGACCAGGATCTTCTTCGAGGTGATCGCGCCGCTGCTCAGGCCCGCGATCGCGACGGTCGCCGTCTTCACCATCGTGCCGATCTGGAACGATTTGTGGTTCCCGCTGATCCTCACCTCGTCCAATTCGACCCACACCATCACGCTCGGCGTGCAACAGTTTCTCGGCCAGTACATCACCGACTGGAACTCGGTGCTGGCCGCTCTGTCGATGGCGATCCTGCCGGTCGTGGCCATCTACGTCGTCTTCTCGCGGCAGCTGATCAGCGGCCTCACCGCCGGCGCGGTCAAGTAGGGCGTCACGGGATATGGCGCGACTGCATATCGACAAGCTCAGCAAGAGCTACGGCTCGGCAAAAGTGCTCGCCGATATCGATCTCTCGATCGAGAACGGCGAGTTCGTCGTGCTGGTCGGGCCGTCCGGCTGCGGCAAGTCGACGCTTTTGCGCATGATCGCCGGGCTCGACGCGCCGACCGCGGGCGAGATCTTCATCGCCGACCGCCTGGTCAACGCGCTCGCCCCGGCCGAGCGCAAGATCGCCATGGTGTTCCAGTCCTACGCGCTTTATCCGCACATGGACGTCCGGAAGAACATGACCTTCGGCCTCAAGTTCACCGGCGTCGCTTCGGCCGAGCGGGACAAGCGCGTCGCTGAGGCGGCGCGCATGCTGCGGCTCGAGGAGTTGCTCGGGCGCTATCCGCGCGACCTCTCCGGCGGCCAGCGCCAGCGAGTCGCGATCGGCCGTGCGATCGTGCGCGAGCCTGACGTTTTCCTGTTCGACGAGCCGCTGTCGAACCTCGACGCCGCGCTCAGAGTCTCGACCCGGGTCGAGATCGCCCGCCTTCACCGGCTGCTCGGCGCGACCATGGTCTATGTCACGCATGACCAGATAGAGGCGATGACCCTCGCCGACCGGATCGTGGTAATGAACCAGGGCCGCATCGAGCAGGTCGGCAAGCCGCTCGACCTCTACTACGCGCCGGCCAACCTGTTCGTCGCCGGTTTCATCGGGTCGCCTGCGATGAACTTCTTTCCCGCGATCGTCGAGCGCGTCGAGGGCGGCGAGGCGCGGGTCAAGGGCGTGTCCATGACCCCGCTGACGGTGCCGGCTGGCTCGCTGAAGCCAGGCGCCCAGCTCACCATCGGGGTGCGGCCGGAGCACCTGGCGGCGGGACGGCCGGGCGCCTTTGGGACGGCCGGTCTCGTCGAACTCGTCGAGCGCCTCGGCGAAGCCTCCTACGCGCATGTGCGGCGGGCCGACGACAAGGTAATGGTGATCGAGATGCGTGGCCGCGGCACGCCGTCCCCCGGTGAGACGGTGACCTTCTCGGCCCCGGCCGAGGACATTCACGTCTTCGACGACGCCGGCCGCCATATCTGAGCGGCCCGCTTCCAGCCGGCGCTCGGTTTGTCGGCCAGCGTTCGCGCCGATTTGACGAAGGGCGTTGGCGCGCATTTAACCGAAATGATTGATTTCTGGCCGAACTCAGGGCCGGTCGTATTGCGTCCGGCCGCTCTTCTGCCATATTTAGAATCGGGAGCTATGAATGCGGAACAGCCCGGCGCTGACAGCGTTCATTGCGTGCTTCGGGATAGTCACCATAGGGGGAATTCATGCGTCGCACCTTTGCTTGCGCCGCCGCATTGGCGGGATTCATTTTGAGCGCCGGCGCGGCTCCGGCTTCGGCCAACCTGCTCGACTCCCAGTTGCAGCCGGTTGCTTCGCCGATCCCGCGCGAAACCGTCCAGTTCGACGGCAGGGAGAAGCCGGGCACGATCATCATCCGCACCGGCGAGCGCCGGCTTTATTACGTTCTTCCGGATCACCAGGCGCTGGTGTACGGCGTCGGCGTCGGGCGGCCCGGCTTCACCTGGGCAGGTGCGACCCATATCGCCTACAAGCGCGAATGGCCGGACTGGACCCCGCCACCGCAGATGCTGAGGCGGCGCCCCGACCTGCCGCGCCACATGGAGGGCGGCATCGACAATCCGCTCGGCGCGCGCGCGATGTACCTGGCCGGCACGCTCTATCGCATCCACGGCTCGAACGAGCCAGACACGATCGGCCAGGCAGTGTCGTCCGGCTGTATCCGGATGACCAACGACGACGTCGTCGACCTTTACAGCCGCGCCCGGGTCGGCGCCCGGGTCATCGTCACCCGCTGACATTCTTCGCCCGCCGCTGCAGCCGCGCTCGCTGATCGCGGCCCACAGTCTGCTCCCTAAAGGAAAGGCGGGGCAGGCGCCTTTCCTTCGGGCAGGTCCGCCCTTATGTTCCGCGGATGCACGCCCTTGCCCCCCACGCGTCTTCGCTTATCGATCCCTTTGGCCGCCAGATCGCCTATGTGCGGGTGTCGGTGACGGACAGGTGCGACTTTCGCTGCGTCTATTGCATGTCAGAGGACATGAATTTCCTGCCCAAGCGCGACGTGCTGTCGCTTGAGGAGCTGGACCGCCTGTGCTCGGCCTTCGTCGGTCTCGGCGCGCGCAAGATTCGCATCACCGGCGGCGAGCCGCTCGTCCGGCGCAACGTGATGTCGCTGTTCCGCGGGCTGAAACGCCATCTAGCAAGCGGGACCCTCGACGAACTTACGGTGACGACCAACGGTTCGCAGCTCGCTAAATTCGCCCATGAGCTCGCCGATTGCGGCGTCCGCCGCATCAACGTCTCGCTCGATACGCTCGATCCCGAGAGGTTCCGCGCCGTCACCCGTTGGGGCGATCTCGCCACGGTGCTCAAGGGCCTCGACGCTGCGGTCGCGGCGGGCCTCGAGATCAAGATCAATGCGGTGGCGCTGAAAGGTTTCAACGACGCGGAAACGCGCAGGCTGGTTGATTGGGCGCACGGGCGCGGGTTTGGCATGACGTTCATCGAGGTGATGCCGCTCGGCGCCATGGAGCGGGACCGGGTGGACCAGTTCATGCCCTTGACCGAACTTCGCGCGGATCTCGAACGCTCGCTGACTCTGACCCCCTCGACTTACGCCACTGGTGGGCCGGCGCGCTATTTCGACGTCAAGGAGACCGGCGGGCGGATCGGCTTCATCACGCCGCTCACCCACAATTTCTGCGAGAGCTGCAACCGTGTTCGCGTGACCTGCACCGGCACTCTCTATATGTGCCTCGGCCAGGAGGATGCGGCGGACCTGCGCGAGCCGTTGCGTCGCTCCGAATCGGACGAGCCGCTGATCGCCGCGATCCGCGCCGCGATCCAACGCAAGCCCAGGGGCCACGACTTCGTCATCGCGCGCGCCGCCAAGCCCGCGGTCCAGCGCCATATGAGCGCGACCGGCGGGTGAGGTTTCGGAATTCGACCCGCTGGCAAGTCGGCGGTTCACGCTCTATATGTGTCTCCGCTGAACGGGCGGGACCTTGACCCCCGCTCCGAAAAGGAACCAACGCCATGTCGAACGCACGCGAACGGATCGAGAAGCTGATTTCGGAACACCCGGTTGTTCTCTTCATGAAGGGAACGCCTCAATTCCCGCAATGCGGGTTCTCGGGCCAGGTCATCCAAATTCTCGACTATCTCGGCGCGCCGGTTCATGGCGTCAATGTGCTCGAGGACGATGAAATCCGTCGGGGCGTCAAGGAATTCGCCAATTGGCCGACCATCCCTCAGCTCTACGTCAAGGGCGAATTCGTCGGCGGCTGCGACATCACCCGGGAAATGTTTCAGTCGGGCGAACTCGCAGCGATGCTGACCGATGCCGGCGTGCCGCTGAAGAGCCAGGCCAAGGTCTGACTCCGTCGGCCTGGAGTGGGTCGAGCCCATCGTCGACAAAATCGCGGCCCGAGTGGGCGCGCTGACGCGGCGCCGACGGCTTCCGGGCGCTTTGGAGTGATGCCGCTTGGGCGGGACCGACTTTGGCGGCCTCGCTTGCGACTTTAAGCGCAATTGAAAAACCTTTGTCCGAGGAATAGCGTTAACGGTCGTCTCTGAGCGGGGTCATCGGAAGCGCGTCATGTTCAGAAGCTATTCCTATCAGTTCTATGAAATGGCCCATGCGGCGCTTGCCCCGGCGCGCGCCGTGTCCGACGCCGCCCACTTTGTCTTTCGCAATCCCTGGAACCCGTTCTCGAACACACCGTTCGGCAGGAACATCTCGGCCGCGGCCGAACTTTTCGAGCGGGTGACGCGGCGCTACGGCAAGCCGACTTTCGGGCTCGACGAGATGGAGGTCGACGGCGTCGTCTATCCAATCCTCGAGGACGTGGTCTGGAGCCGCCCGTACTGCAACCTTCTGCGCTTCGTGAGGCCTGATTTTCCCGGCGGACACGAGCAGCCCAAGATACTGATCGTCGCTCCGATGTCCGGGCACTACGCGACCCTGTTGCGCGGCACAGTCGAGGCGTTCCTGCCCTATCGTGATGTCTACATCACCGACTGGGCGGACGCGCGCATGGTCCCGCTCGCGGTCGGGACATTCGATCTCGACGATTACATCGATTATTTGCGCGCCATGCTCGACTACCTCGGGCCGGGCGTCCATACCCTTGGAGTCTGCCAGCCGTCCGTGCCCTTGCTCGCGGCGGTGGCGGTGATGGAGGCGAATTGCGACGCCAACGCGCCGGCCAGCATGACGCTGATGGGGGGGCCGGTCGACACGCGGCGCAGTCCGACTGAAGTCAACAAGCTGGCGGAGCGGCGCGGCGTCGAATGGTTCCGCCGCAATTGCCTGCACACGGTGCCGTTCCCCTATCCTGGTTTTGGCCGCGAGGTCTACCCGGGATTCCTGCAGCTTTCGGGCTTCATGGCGATGAACCTCGACCGGCATGTCAATGCCCATTTTGAGATGTTCAACCATCTGGTCAAGGGCGACGGCAACTCCGCGGAAAAGCACCGCGACTTTTACGACGAATATCTTGCGGTGATGGACCTCGACGCGGCCTATTACATGCAGACGGTCGAGACGGTGTTCATCCGCCACGCGCTGCCCAAGGGCGAGATGATGCACCGGGGCCAGCGCGTCGACCTGGCTGCGATCCACAACTGCGGCCTGATGACCGTCGAGGGCGAAAAGGACGACATTTCCGGCGTCGGGCAGACCTATGCGGCGCATGAGCTTTGCGTGAACCTTCCGGCGACGAAAAAGCTGCACTACCTTCAAACCGAGGTGGGTCACTACGGCGTGTTCAACGGCTCGCGCTTTCGCAAAGAGATCGCGCCGCGCATCCGCAAGTTCCAGGCCTCGATCGCCGATAGGCCGATGCAGCCGACCGCGGCGGAGACTGCTCCGTCAGGACTAGCCGCGGCGGTCGAGGCGATAATGATTCCGTAAGGATCTGTTACGCCCCGTTGGTCATGAACGCAGTTGCCGGCCGCACGCGAAGAGTTTGTCCATAGGAGCCTGTCTGCTCAAACTCGGCACGACGGGATTGGAAGTGCGAGCGGAGCGATTCCGGCCATTCTTGGCCGCCTCGCGCGGGCTCATCTCGTTGCAAGGGCCGCCCTGGACGGAGTCCGCCGTTGAGCGCTTCAGGGTATTATGGGCCAGGCAAACGAGACTCTCGCGGCGACCTTCTCGACGCCTCGCGGCAGGAACGGCGCCGGCTTGATCTGTCCGAGCACCGGCTCGGCCAGCTGTTTTCTTAAGAGGCGCTGAAATTCAAATTTGGATGCTGAGACTTCTATGAACATGCGCCGGCACAGTGCTGCCGGTATGGATGGGTGATCGGAATGGTGGGGGTTATGGCCGAAACTGATCACTTGGTGCGGTCTTGAGGTTTCTTGAAGAATTCGCTGGAATGGGCGAGGGACCTGCTGGGCCAACTCAGAGCAAAGCAGAATGAAAAACGAGACATGGAACAACGAGGGCTATGCTTCGCCAGCGACGAAGATCCCGGTCATGAAACCGCGACTTCCCGCGATGGAGCAGCTCGCGCCCTATTTGCGAAGGATTGACGCAAGCCGGATTTATTCGAATTTCGGCCCGCTCGCGCGTGAGCTCGGCGAGAGACTGGCGAAGCATTTTGGCTTGCGGGAGCCAACCGTCGTCGTCGCGGCTTCGGGCACGGCGGCCCTCGTCGGCGCCATTCTCGCGACCGCCGGAAGGGCTACGCCGGACAGGCCGCTGGCCATCGTTCCGGCTTTCACTTTCGTCGCGACGGCTTCGGCCGTCGAAGCCTGCGGCTACCGCATTCTGCTTGCAGACGTCGATCCGAAGGACTTTTTGCTCGATCCCGCGCGACTGGCGGCCGACCACACGCTTGACCGCGTCGGCCTCGTCGTTCCGGTCGGAGCTTTTGGACGAGCCGTCGACCAGGCGGTTTGGAGGGCCTTTCGCGACAAGACCGGGATCCCGGTCGTCATCGACGGCGCCGCATGCTTCGAGACGCTGACGTCGGCGCAGAGCCGCACGCTCGACGACATTCCGGTGGCGATCAGCCTTCATGCGACGAAAAGCTTCGGCGCCGGCGAGGGCGGCTGCGTCGTGACGCGCGACGCTGATCTCGCGATGCGCAGTGCCCGTGCCATCAATTTCGGTTTTTTCGGCGCCCGCGACTGCGAAAGCGCCAATATCAACGGCAAGATGAGCGAATATCACGCCGCAGTGGGCCTCGCCGAACTCGATGGCTGGCACGAGAAGAGTCGCGCGCTGCTCGCAGTCGCCGAAACCTACCGGAACGCGCTCGAGGAAAGCGGTCTCCTGGCCGATTTCTTCGCTGCGCCGGAGATCGCCGGCTGCTACGCGCTCATCCGTTGCGAAACCGGACCGCATGCACGGCGCCTGGAAGAGGCGCTGACGAGCCACGGCGTCGGCTTTCGCCGGTGGTATGGCGGAGGGCTCCATCGCCATAGCTATCACGCCAGGCTTGAGCATGGGGACTTGGCGGTTTCCGAACGGCTCGGCGACTGTCTACTCGGCCTTCCAACCGCGCTGGACCTTGCTGCAGGCGACATCCAACTCATCGCCGGCATATTGAACTCCACGATCGGATGGGGGAGACACGATTGACCTGGGGTCATCGACGATACCCACGGCTGTGTGTCGGGAGTGCTCCGATGATCTCCTTCGAGGAATGGGCGGCCTCCTGGCCGAACTCCGCCGAGGACCGATCCGCAGGAGGTGCGTTGGCTGGAGATCCGCGAAATCATGGTCGATCAGAAGCCGGGGAGCCTTGCGGCGCCGAGTGAGCTCGCCAGGCGCGCCTCCGAACGCGACGTGCTTATCTGCTACCGCGTTCTCCTTGGCCGCGAACCGGAAGGCCCGCAAACGATTGCGGAAAAGATGCTGGGAACTGTCCGCGATCTCGTCGCAGGGGGGTTGGCGTCTAATGAATTTTACGCCCGCGTCGTCTTGGCAGCCGCGCGCGGCGGACGGCCGCCGCACGCCGGCAGGTCGCGAGGCCCGGAGCCAATTGACTTGGAGTGGGCGGCCGAGAACCTGCCGCTTGAGCAAGCGACCCGTACCGGGCTGACCGCGGTTTCCACTTGGCGAGACTTCTTCGCTGCCCTCTTCCATGATCATACGTTCCGTCGATCCGTTCCGGCGTTGCGAACGGATCCCGCGCTGGCTGACACAATTCCAGGGTTGCCGAGAAAGCTCGGGGGGGCCCCGCAGAGAGCAATTGTAGGCGCCATCGAGCTTTGCATCGGGGCGGATCTCAAAGGTTGGGCGGCAGATCAATCCGATCTCCATGAGCCGGTTACTCTGGAAATCCTCGCCGACGGCGAATCGGTCGGCATTGCGAGGTGTGATCAGTTTCGGGCCGACCTAACCCAAACGCTGGGCAAGGAGGGCAATTTCGGATTTCAGTTCACATTGCCCTCATCGTTGCGCCAGTTGCGGCCGAAGGGATTGTACGTCAGCGCCGTCGAGTTGCGGTCCCGGCAACCCATAGGCGGGGAGCGCTACGTCGACCTGTCGCGTGACACTGATCTCGGCGCACTGGAGGAGTTGAATCGCAGACTTGCCCAGATCGAAGCGGTGCTCAGTTCGATCCGCGCCCAAGTTCCTTCCGTTTCTTTGCTCACCTCCTATTCTTTGGGTAGTTACGACGATTACGTTCGTCACGCCGCTGGCGTCGACGCGCTTCGGCGCGCCCGCCAACAGGACGAGATGGCGAGATACACTTGTCGCCCGGTCGTATCCATTGTGCTTTGGAACGCCGGTCGCGATCCGGTCCGGCTCGAGGACAGCCTGCGAAGCATTTCGTCGCAGACCTACGATCGATGGGAACTCCTTGTATGCGACAACTCGCCCTTCTGCACTGCAGAGACGCGCCAGGCAGTTGACCGCACCTTTTCCGGCGACCCGCGGGTCAAACTGGTTCCGGGCGGCTGCGAAGACGAAGGGTCCGCCAGGAGCAATCGCAGCATCGCGGCGGCCACAGGCGAGTACATTTGCTTTCTCGACGTAGGCGATCAGCTGTCGGACGACGCCTTGTTCAACGTGCTGAGAACACTACAGGCGCGCCGCTATAGACTGCTGTACTCCGACGAAGACCGGGTGAGCGTAGACGCCTCCGGCCGCCGTTCCTTCCACTCCCCCTACTTCAAGCCAGATTTCGACTGGGACCTGTTGATTGGCCAGAACTACCTTCGTCGACTGCTGGTCGTCGACACGGCGCTCGTTCGCAAGATCGGAGGATTCCGCCGCGAATACGTAGGCGCACACGAGTACGATCTCGTCCTTCGCTGTCTCGAAAATATCAAGCCTAGCCAAGTGGGCCATATCTGTCGCGTCATATATCACTGGCGCATGGAGGCCGAGGCCAACTATGACACCGCACAAAACCCGAGCGAAGCGAGGCCCTTCGGCTTGCCTGCGTGAACGATCACCTTCATCGCAGTGGGATTCATGCCCGCGCAGAAGTGTTGATCAACTCATTCGCCGGCTTGCGCAAGGGCGAGGTCGGATTGACTTGGGCGCTGCCGCAGGACTCGCCGCCAGTGTCGATCATCATCCCGACACGGGATCGGGCTGATCTCTTGCGCCGGTGCCTAGCGGCTTTGCGGCCGGCAATCGACGCGTACCGAGGTTCATGCGAGATCATCATCGTCGACAATGCAAGCACTGAGGCCGACGCGCGTGCTCTGCTCGAGTCGCTCCACGGTCCGGCTGCCCGAGTTGTGCCGTTCGACGGACCGTTCAACTGGTCGGTCATCAACAACGAAGCCGCCCGCGTCGCGTCGGGCGCAGTGCTGTTGTTCTTGAACAACGACGCGTTCATGAAGGAGTCCAGCAGCCTATGCCGGCTCGTCGCTCACGCGATGCGGCATGACGTGGGCGCAGTTGGAGCGCGCCTGGTCTATGAGAACGGCGTCATCCAGCACGCGGGCCTGCTTCTCGGCGTGGATGGCCACGCGGCGCATGACGGCATGGGGTTGCATGCGACGAATGGGGGATATTTCAGCCGACTTCATCTTGCCCACCAAGCCTCTGCGGTCACCGGCGCATGCCTTGCGACACGCAAAGCGCTATTTGACGAGGTCAAAGGTTTCGATCCAGGTTTTGTCGTGACGTGCAATGACGCGGACTATTGCCTTCGGCTTGGAGAGCTCGGCTACAAGACGGTCTATGATCCGGCCGTTGTCTTGTATCATCTGGAGTCCAGAACGCGCGCCTCGCCCGGCGCGGGCGCAGCAGGCGACAGCCAGGGCAATGAGGAAATGCGATTTCGCTCGCGCTGGAGCGCGAAGGTCAAGCGGGATCCCTTCTACAACCCGCATTTCGAGCGCCACTTTCCCCCATTCACGCGCATCCGCCTGATCGATCCCACTGAAGAGGGACAGAGTCCATGACCGTCGAGGGCGGCGAGAAGCTTTGCGACGAGAGCGACGTCGTCATGCACTACCGCATAATCGTTGGACGCGATCCCGAGAGCGCGGCAGTTATCGAAGCGGCAAAGCGCCAACCGCTGACCCGGTTTGTGCGCAGTGGATTTCTGTCGGGAGAGTTCCAAGACAACGTTATTTTCAAACTGGCCAATGGTCGTCCCCTCCCTCACGAGCGCATATCTGCCCGGCCGACGCTGGACCAGATTTCTTGGCTCATCCAGCATCTCGAACTCGGCCCCGATACGTTGAAGAACCTGGATTCCGTGGGATCGTGGACGGATTTATTTCGATTCCTCTTTACTGACGTCAATTTCCGGCGGCTCGTCCCGGCTTTGCGCGATACGGACCTCTTGCAAGAACTGCCTCGCGGGCTTCTCCGGCAGCGTATTTCCGCGGTGGAAGAATCCGAGAGATTGGAGCAGGAGGTTCCGCAACGTCACCGCCGCGACCGGGACGTGTCAGGCGACATGGTTATCGTGACCGGGATGCACCGTAGCGGCACGTCGCTCTGTGCAAGTCTGATCAGCCTGCTCGGCGTCGACATCAGCGACGAGATCGAGCCGACCGCCGACAATCCTTCGGGTCACTGGGAGCGCCCCGAGCTCGTCCAGCTTCACGACCGAGTGCTGCGGACGCTTGGTCGGAGCTGGCACGATCCGGGTCACGCCCTCGCTTTGCCGCCGGAATGGTTGTCGCAACAGGAAGTCCAAGCGCTAAAGGACGATATCGAAGGCTGGCTCGAAGCAAAACTGGACACGTCCGCGCGGCCGCTAGGCTTCAAGGATCCGCGCGTCGCCCGTCTTGTCGCGCTGTGGGACCAGATCTGCGCCGAGCTGGGATTGAATCCCCGCTACGTGTTTTGCGTGCGCCATCCCGCGCAGGTGATCCGGTCTATGACCCGGCGGGACGCGATCAGCGCGCAAGAGGCGGCCTACCGGTGGATGGTTTACAATTCTGACGCAATCCGAAGCCTCGGCGACCGAAAGGTGTGCATCGTTCCCTATGAGGAATGGTTCGGCGACAGGAATGGGCTTCTGCGTCGGCTCGCATCGTTTATCGGAGCGGACGGTGCGACGGTTAGTTCGAACCTCGAAGACGTCGTCGCCGGGATTATCGACCGGGGCCTCAGACATGACGCGCCACCGGCCGCCGCCGACACAATCGTGACCGCATTGCACCGGCATCTGTTGGACTGCGCGCAGGCGGACCGCTTCTCAAGCGCAACGCGAGAAATGGCAAACACCTTTGCGGCGGTCCATGATTTCCTTCAACCCATGCTCAACTCCGCCTACGCCCAACGGGCTCCGGTCGACAATACACCGACCCTGGCGAGCGGCGGCGTTTCCTATGACATGGATGCAGCCCGGCTTGCAGGCCGCATCGCAGCCAACATCAAGCTCCACACCGAGGCTCTCAGCACGCTGCTCGACAACCTCCGCCTGCAATCCAGACCGTCGCCGATCGAGGATCCCGTCGCCCGGCGGCGAAGCGCGTTGGAAAGCGAGAGTTTGCCGCTACGGTCGGGCTTCGGAGACTGTGGAGTTGAAAGCGGCGGATGAAGACGGCGCCCCGTTGGCGGCGTGGGTGCGCCGGTCGATTATCGTCCGGAACGTATTCCGTATCTTCGTATTCACGACGCCGACGGTCTGCCGATCGCAAAATTTCAAAACGTTTTCCCAGCTGGCCATGTCGGCGCTTTTTGAGAATTCCGGCAGTTGAACGACGTAATGTATCACCCGAAGATCCGCAAGATTGCTGGCGCTGCGCTCGTATATCTGGCGAGCGATCTTCGGATCCGGATGAATTGGATATTTGAATAGCGTATCGCCATTTCCAAAATTATACTTCTCTTCCAGGCAATCATACCCCAGTTTGAGCCGGCAGATAAAAAGGCATAGCGCGATTTGCGCCGCGAACGTGTCGTAGAACCGTTCCTCGACGAAATCGCCGTCCGCTCCGATGTTGTCCCGTAGGAGCCGGGCGATATCGCCCGGCATGACGAACACGCCAAAATTGAAGTAGGGCGGGCAGGCGCGCGGCTCCATGAACGCCCAGCCGTAACCCGCATACTCGAGCCCGTAATCGCGTTCGGGGCACCCACGCTCTCGGAGCGCCCGCGCCAGATCAATCGCGGGCGGCTGCCAGGCCGGACGGGCGAGTATTCTCCGCTCCTGAGCCGAGCGGCCGACCATCTCTGTGAGTGGCCCGCAAACCAGGGTGTCGGCGTCCATGAACACGACGACGTCTTCGTCGAAGTCGCTTGCCATCTGCTGTTTGAGCGTCGCGGCATATTGAAACCAGCGCTTGTTCTCGTCGACCGCCCGCTTTGCATGTGAGTTCCAGGCATTCGCCTCACAGAACCGAAACTCAATCGGGCAGTCTTTAGTCCAGTGTAGCAGAGGGGAGGCGAGATCGGTCATTCCATCTCGACTGACCGTGCAAATAATCTTATAATCTTTCAACCCAGAAAAAAATTCTATTGAACGAGCCAAAAAATATATCATATTAATAAATTGTTCATTCAGTGTAATTGGCACGTATATACCAACGCGCGGCATGCGGACCTCGCTCACTCGGCTGGCGATGCTACGCCAGACAATTCCTTTATCTCGTCGCCTCGGTGTCCGGCCCTGCCCCAGTAGCTCCGGCCGTCGTTGGCGATCTTATAATGATGCCATTGCCGAACGCAAAGGTAGACAAAGTCCGGTAGCGACAGCGCGTCTCGGCCCAGCGCGCGCTTTTGGGCAAGATAGTGCGTAAGATAGGTCTTGCCGAAGTCGCTGAGCAATCCCTCCCTGGCGAGAACACGCAGGAGACGGAGCAACGTCACGATCGACCCGGCAATCCGTACGACGCGGCTCGTCGGTGCGCGCGCCGCTGCAGCCTGACGACGCGCGCGAAATGCAGCAGAGCCACGATAACCACGTAGGACACGGGCAAAAAACGCCTCGGGCGAACAGAGCCGCCGGTTCAATTCGTGATAGCCCTCGCGCAAAGTCGCACGGCTCATAAGCTTCGGTTCGAACCAAACCAACGGATCGTCTGTAACGAGACGGCCTTCTGCAGCAAGCCTTGCGTATAGGGGAGTAGAAGGAATAGGCGACAAAATGGACACCATCGCAATGCCAACGCCGTTGTCCTGAATGAAATCGAAAAGTTCGTCGAACACCATTTCATCGTCATTATCGAAACCGACAATAAAACCCGCATAGGCGACTATGCCATTCTCGCGCAGCCGCTCCAGTTTATGGGCAATAGAGTCGCCGCGCACGTTCTGCACCTTGCGCGTCTCGAGCAGCGATTTCTTGCGCGGTGATTCAATGCCCACGAATACCGTGAGGAAGTTAGCACGGTACAGCAGGTCCATCAGCTCCGGTTCATCTCCAAGATTCAGGCTGGTCTCGGTGCTGAAGATCATTGGAAAACCCTTCCGGGTCTGCCAGTCGATCAGCGCCAACAGCATCGCCTTTGCGGACGCCTTGTTGCCAATGAAATTGTCATCGACGAAAAAGACGACGCGCACGCCTCGCGCGAGCAAGGCGTCAAGCTCGGCGAGAATTTGCGCCGAGCTCTTGAGGCGGGGGCGCCGACCGAAAATGACGATGATGTCGCAGAACTCGCAAAGAAACGGACAGCCACGCGAGAACTGGATGGAGCCACAGACGTAACGCGCCGTTTGCACCAAATCAAAGCGCGGAATCGGCAGCCGCAGCATGTCGGTCGGCGCCTCCTGCTTGTACCGCGCCGCGTAACTTTCGCCATTGGCGATAGCGCGCAGGAATTCCGGCCACGTATCGTCAGCTTCGCCGACGAACAGCACGTCGCAGAGGTCTCGGAAACGCCCTTCGTCGACCGTCGCATAAGGCCCGCCGACGCAGACAATCCCCCGAAGGCCGCGTAAGGCGAACAAGATCTCGTGCATTCGGTTCTTTTGCACGATCATACCGGTGACGCCGATCACGTCGTATCGGTCGACGCAGGAAAAATCGATTTCTTCGATGTTCTCGTCGACAATCGTTACACGACAGCTCTCGGGCGCAAGCGCCGCGAGGAGCGGCAGAGCGCCGTTGAACATAAAGCAGCGCTTGTCGCGGGGCAGCAGCCTGAGGGCATGCTCCTGTCCGAAGAAGGAGGGCTCGAAACGAGGATTGATCAGGAGAATCGAAAGTTCGCGCAAGGCGCCCCCTACCCGTCCCGGTCGATTTCTCCCATGATCTTATGCGCTCGCGCCAATTCGCGCAAATTCCGTGCCGGATTGCCGGCGACCGTGATCCCAGCAGGCACGGATTTCGTCACGACGGATCCCAGGGAAACTTTCGCTCCTGCGCCAATGACGAGCGGCCGTTTCGCCATTCCATTGGCGACAGTCGTTCCGGCGCCGATGAAGACCCCCGTTTCGATCGTTACATAGCCAGAAATGGTGCAGCCCGGGCAAATCGTCACGTAATCTTCGATCCGAACGTCGTGGCCGATCGAACACATCGGCATGATCTGGACATGGTCGCCGATCGTTATGTTTGGCGCATTGACCGACGACGGCATTGCTATGCCGGTGCCGGCGCCGACCACGATCCCAGCCGCCGCCAGCTCCGGCCCCTCGTGGAGGCGTGCGAAAAACCCGCCCGCTGCGAAGATCCGTTCGACCAGGCGCCGGCGATCTGTCGGATTTCCGACAGCGACGATGCACGGAAGACTGCGCCAAGATTCGGCCCATTCGTCGAAGGAGATCACGGGCGCATCCCACAGGCGCAGCCCACCGCCGCCGCGCGTATCGTCAATGAAGGCGGCGGCTTCGCAGACTGGCCGCGGCGAGCCGCGCGCGAGATTGTACGCGCAAGCGGCTGACATGCCCGATGCCCCGTAGAATACGATGCGCGGCGCGCAGCTCAATCGCGCCTCTTTCGTCCGATTACCGCGCACAGTACGCCGGCGGCGTATTCGATTTCGTCCGAAACGAGACTAGGCGCTGCCAAGGATGCAATCGGCGAGCCGTTCAGTAAACTGCCAAGCCGCCATGCCGAAGCCCCGAATAATAGATGAGGCTGCGTAGTCCTCCACCGTATCCGCAGCAAAAACCTGCGCCGTTTGCTGACAGCGCCCGCCCAAGGCCTTGCCCGTCTGCGGCAGTTTCGCAATGGATCAGGGCATGACATGAGGCGACGTCCGGCGCAGAGATGAAATTGGCCAAGAGCCCGGGCGCCTCGAACGTGCGCCGTAGTTTTCCGGCGACTGAAAGAAGGACCCGACTGGAGTGGCTTGTCCAGCGAGGCAGGCGTTCCACTGGGGAGGAGGCGGTTTCAATACGGATATCTTCGGCGCGACGGCAGCGTACGCCTCGCAATTTGGACCCATATCATTCGATTCAAAGGACCAAAAACTTGAACAAGGCTTCCGCTTCACGGTCGGGAGGACTGTGTTCCAGGTTCGAAGAACCCGTGGCGCAGCTCATAGTCGTAGTCTGGGTAGTCATAAATGTGGAGGAGCGAAAGGTGGCGGTGCCGGACCTGAGTCGAAATTCCGGTCTCGTAGCCTCTTTCCAGGAGCTTATGATTGAGGATGCCGTCCTCCCAAAGTCCAGTTTGAAGTAGGGCGTCGGTTCGCAGCATCAAGAGACGGCCGGGCGGATTATGCGGTCTGAAAACGGGGCCTTGCGCGTGCGCTGGGTCCTGCGCTCGTTCAGGGCTCAGCCATTTGATCAGATCATGGCGTTCGCCTGTCGTTTTCCCTGGGGTAAGATGGACGGCGCTCTCGAGATCGACGAAATCTCGTTTGTCGATGACCGAGCCCAGCATCGCCAGACGCGGATTGGCGAGCATCAACCCGGTGAAAATCGACAGCCAACAAGGAGTAGACTCGGCCACGATGACGTCTGATTCCACGTACGCGACATTTTGCCCCAAAAGCGGCGTCTTTTGCTCCAAAAAACTGTGGAACTCGGACCAGCTGTTCCGCGGCAACCAAGCCACCTCGGAAAACATTCTTCGACGCTCAAAACCTCTGACAACCTGCCGCACCAGTGGGTCGTCCGACGCCATGTCGACAAGAACGAACTTATGATGGTATTTCGTGTGCCGGTACAGACTGTCCAACGAGGCCCACAGATAGAGAGGACGATTTCGCGAGCGAATAATGACGGTGATCGGGGCGTCGCCGGCCCGGTCCTTCGCCGGCTCAACGAAATCCGTCCGAGAACGCGGCAGCCCGGAGACAATAGTGGATGAGGCGGTGATCACTCGCTCCCGACGATCCTCTTTCACATGCTCCGCCTCAAGAAAGGCCTGGAGGGAAGGCGGCCTTGTCGTGGACGAGCGCTCGTTCGAAAACAATCTTTCGCGTGAAGCACGCCGCGTCAATAAACATCTCTTTGTTGACGGCTGTTCACTGAGTTTCGTTCCGCCGGCCTCGGAGCAAGTGCTTGCCCCGTTCGCGCCTGCGACGTTCGCGCCGGGTGTTTTCGCCGGGTGTCTTCAATGTTCGGACAGTGACAGTGATCCGCTGCCAAAGCCCTCACTGCCCCCTCCCAATCCAGTCGGTCGGTCAGAAGTCCCGTCGGCACCTGGGCCTGATCGTTCCGGACAGCGCCGTTCTTGCATGGACGTCAGGACAACAAGTGAAGGGTTCATTTTTGTTGCGATCGCCCTGACGCCCACGCAAGGCGCGCCTGGGGCCAAACTGCGGGCGCTCAACGAACCGGGCCGCATTGAAACCTCCTGTTCTCGCACGGGTTGAAGCCCACGATCTTGAGACAGGTTCTGGTCTTCGCGTTCGCCCTGACCCTCGCGTGCCTCCCCCCGTCGCTCGGCGCCCCTACCGCGCGAGCGGTTAGTCCTTGGACCGAAACCCGAACTTTGAGCCGAGACACTTCCCCCCGCTTCCCCCGGAACATGCCTTGTATAGTTCCGAGCTTCCGGGCAAAAGGCAGACTTTAAGACGAGCGTTCGGACGGAAGACGAATGGCGAACCAACGTTGGACCGCTGACAGCTGGCGAATGAAGCCGATCGAGCAGTCGCCGGTCTACAAGGACCTAGCGGCGCTGGCTGAGACTGAGCGTCAGCTCGCCGGCTATCCGCCGCTCGTGTTCGCGGGCGAGGCGCGCAAACTGAAACGTGCTCTCGGCGCCGCCGCCGCGGGCGAAGCTTTCCTGCTGCAAGGCGGAGACTGCGCCGAGAGTTTTGGCGAGCATTCGGCCGACAACATCCGCGACTTCTTCCGCGTCTTCCTGCAGATGGCGGTGGTCATGACCTTTGCGGCCGCCTCGCCCATCGTCAAGCTCGGCCGGGTCGCAGGCCAGTTCGCAAAACCGCGCTCCTCGGACGTCGAAACGATCGACGGCGTGTCGCTGCCGGCCTATCGCGGCGACATCGTCAACGACATCGAGTTCACAGCCGAGTCGCGCGAGCCCGACCCCCGCCGCCAGATCGAGGCCTATCGCCAGTCGGCCGCGACGCTGAACCTCTTGCGCGCCTTCGCCACCGGCGGATACGCCAATCTGGAGAACGCCCACCGCTGGATGCTCGGCTTCGTCAAGGACAGCCCGCAATCGGAACGCTATCAGGGCGTCGCCGACCGCATCACCGAGACGCTCGGCTTCATGCGCGCCATCGGGCTCGACCCCGAAGCGCATCCGGAGCTCAGGGCGACGGATTTCTACACCTCGCACGAGGCGCTTCTGCTCGGCTACGAGCAGGCTCTGACCCGGCTCGACTCGACTTCGGGCGACTATTACGCGACTTCCGGCCACCTGGTCTGGATCGGAGACCGGACCCGTCAGCTCGGCGGGGCGCATGTCGAATATTGCCGGGGGGTCAAGAATCCGATCGGCCTGAAATGCGGACCGTCGCTCGCTCCGGACGAGATGCTGCGCCTGATCGACGTCCTCGATCCGGAGGCTGAGCCCGGCCGCCTCACCCTCATCTGCCGGTTCGGCGCCGACAGGATCGAGACCTCCCTGCCGGCGCTGTTGCGCGCCGCCAAGCGGTCCGGACGCAAGATGCTCTGGGTCTGCGATCCGATGCACGGCAATACGGTCAAGACCTCGACGGGCTACAAGACCCGGCCGACCGAGCGCATCGCCCAGGAGGTGCGCAGCTTCTTCTCCGTCTGCCGGGCGGAGGGCGTCCATGCCGGCGGCGTCCATCTGGAGATGACCGGCAAGAACGTCACCGAGTGCACGGGCGGGGCGAGAGCGATCTCGGAATCGGACTTGCGCGACCGCTATCACACCTATTGCGATCCGCGCCTCAACGCCGAGCAGTCGATCGAACTGGCGTTCATGATCGCCGATCTGTTGAAGGACCAACGGCTCGCCCAGCCGGAGCGCCCGGTGCGGGCGGCGGAGTGAAAGCCCGCATCCCCTCATCCCGGCCCTCTCCCGCAAGCGGGAGAGGGGGCGAAACCCTTCTCCCGCTCGCGGGAGAAGGTGGCGCGGCGTAGCCCGCGGCGGATGAGGGTGCGCCGGATGAGGGGGGGCCTGCATGCGACTGTCGCACTACGCCGTCGGTAGGGACAACAACTTTACGCTTCTCCGCTTCACGGCGGCGATGGCGGTGCTGTTCGCCCACAGCATCGGCGCGCTCGGGCTGCCGCCCGACACGGAACCGGTCTTCAGGCGCGTCGGATTTTCCTTGGGCGAAATGGGTCTCGACGCCCTGTTCGTGACCAGCGGCTTTCTCGTGACCGCGAGCCTGGTCAATCGCGGCGATCTGATCAGCTTCTTCTGGGCGCGGGCGTTGCGGGTCTATCCGGCGCTCTGGGTCATGCTCCTGCTCACGGTTTTCGTGCTTGCTCCGGCGCTGACGACGCTGCCGTTTCGCGACTATCTCGCTTCCGAGATGACCCGGACCTATTTCGCCAAATGCGCGACGCTCCTCGGCGGCATCCGTTATTCGCTGCCCGGCGTATTCGACACCCTGCCGCTCAAGGGCGAGTTCAACGGCTCGCTCTGGACCATGCCGGTCGAGGTCAGGATGTACATCTATGTCGCTGTGCTCTGGGTGGCCTTCGCGCTCCTGCCCGCCCCGCGATCCAAGGGGATGCGGTTCGTCTCCGTCGTGGCGGTCGCCCTGTTCTTCGTGATCGTGCTGCGCGGGCGCCTTTCGGACGGCGCGTTCAACGGCGCGAATATCCGCATGTTCATGTACCTCTACGGATCGGCGCTCTATCTGTGGCGCGACAGCATTCCGATGGGAGTGGGCATGCTGCTCGCGCTGGGCGCGGCGCTGGTCGCGGCTTCGTTCGACAGGGCGACGTTCCTGATCGTCTACCTCCTCGCGATGGCGCCGTTCGTCCTGCATCTCGCCTATGTGCCCGGCGGGCGCATTCGCCGCTTCAACGATTGGGGCGACTACTCCTACGGCGTCTACATCTACGCCTTCCCGGTCCAGCAGACCCTGGTCTTTCTCTTTCCGGGCCTGACGCTCGCGGCGATGATGGCCTCCTCCGCGGCCGTGTCGGTGGCGATCGCGATTCTGTCCTGGAAGCTGATCGAAGAGCGGGCGCTTGCCATGAAGGGCGATTTCGCCACCGCCACCTCCAGGGCGCTCAATCTCGGACTCGCCAGGATCGTCGCCGTCGTGCGCTGATCCGCACGCTCGAGGCAGATCGCGCTTTGCCTTTGACCGGCAGCAGCGCCGGCCCGTACAAGCGGCGCTCCGTTCGCACAAATGATTCGAGAGCCATGAAATCCGTCGCCGAACGCATCGCCGAGGAGCTGAACGTCAAGGCCGGCCAGGTCGCCGCCGCGATCGCCCTTTTGGACGGAGGCTCGACCGTGCCCTTCATCGCCCGCTACCGCAAGGAGGCGACCGGGGCGCTCGACGACACGCAGCTTCGCACGCTCGAGACCCGCCTCGCCTATCTGCGGGAGCTCGAGGACCGGCGCAGAACGATCCTCGATTCGATTCGGGAGCAGGGCAAGCTCGACGCCGCGCTCGAGGCCAAGATCAACGAGGCCGACACCAAGGCGCGGCTGGAGGACATCTATCTGCCGTTCAAGCCGAAACGCCGGACCAAGGCGCAGATCGCGCGGGAGAACGGCCTCGAGCCGCTGGCCGAGGCGCTTCTGGGCCACCCGGTGCGCGAGCCGCTCGCTGAAGCCGAAGGCTATGTGAAGCCGGACGCGGTCAAGACCGCGCAGGACGCGCTCGACGGCGCGCGGGCGATTCTCGTCGAGCGCTTCGCCGAGGACGCCGAACTCATCGGTAGGCTGCGCGAGGACTTCTGGAAAGGGGGCCGGATCGTCTCGAAGGTGCGGGAGGGCAAGGAGGCGGCGGGAGCGAAGTTCTCCGACTATTTCGACTTCTTCGAGCCGCTGGCGAAAATCCCGTCGCATCG
Source organism: uncultured Alphaproteobacteria bacterium (assembly GCA_963823165.1). GTDB lineage: Bacteria > Pseudomonadota > Alphaproteobacteria > Rhizobiales > Beijerinckiaceae > Roseiarcus. The sequence goes on from CAWGKV010000034.1 coordinate 137,140, forward strand.
GGCGCTGGCTCTGATGCGCGGCGAGCGGGAGGAGATTCTCGATCTCAAGCTCATTCCCGACCCCAACGCCGATCCCGCCAGCCGCGCGCTCGGGCCCTACGAACTCGCGATCGCCCATCGCTTCAGCATCGCAGATCGCGGCCGGCCTGGCGACCGCTGGCTTCTCGACGCCGCGCGCTGGGCGTGGCGGACGAGGATCGAGACCCAGCTCGCGGTCGACCTGCGCCTGCGCATCTGGACCCAGGCCGAGGACGAGGCGGTGAAGGTGTTCGCCGCCAACCTGCGCGACCTTTTGCTCGCCGCTCCGGCCGGCGGAAGGCCGACGATCGGCCTCGATCCGGGCTTCCGCACCGGGGTCAAGGTCGCCGTCGTCGACGCGACCGGCAAGATCGTCGACACGACGGCGATCTTTCCGCACGAGCCGCAGCGCCGATGGGACGAGAGCATCGCCGTTCTCGCCGCGCTCGCCGCCCGGCACAAGGCCGAGCTGATCGCGATCGGCAATGGCACGGCCTCGCGCGAGACCGACCGGCTCGCCGCGGATCTCATCGCGCGCCATCCCGAGCTCAAGCTGACCAAGGCGACGGTGTCGGAAGCGGGCGCGTCGGTCTATTCGGCCTCGGCCTATGCGGCGCAGGAACTGCCCGGGCTCGACGTGACGCTGCGCGGGGCGGCCTCGATCGCCCGGCGCCTGCAGGACCCGCTGGCCGAACTGGTCAAGATCGACCCCAAGTCGATCGGCGTCGGGCAGTACCAGCACGATCTCTCCGAGCAGAAGCTCGGCCGTTCGCTCGACACGGTCGTGGAGGACTGCGTCAACGCCGTCGGCGTCGACGTCAACACCGCCTCGGCGAAGCTCTTGGCGCGGGTCTCGGGCGTGGGGGAAGCGCTCGCCCAGGCGATCGTCGTTCACCGCGAGACGCATGGCGCCTTCCGCAACCGGGCGGCGCTGAAGGACGTGCCGCGCCTCGGCGCCAAGGCCTTCGAGCTCAGCGCCGGCTTCCTCCGCATCAGCCACGGCGACCAGCCGCTCGACCGCTCCGGCGTGCATCCGGAAGCCTATCCGGTGGTGCGCCGCATCCTCGGCCGGCTCAAGGCCGACATTTTTGCCGTCATCGGCAATGGGCGCGTCCTCCAAGGGCTGAAGCCGGCCGACTTCGCCGACGAAAAGTTCGGCGTGCCGACGGTCGCCGACATTTTCAAGGAGCTCGAGAAGCCCGGCCGCGACCCCCGCCCGGTGTTCAAAACGGCGGCGTTCAAAGAGGGGGTCGACTCGATCGCGGACCTGAAGCCCGGCATGGTGCTGGAAGGCGTCGTGACCAACGTCGCCGCCTTCGGCGCCTTCGTCGACGTCGGCGTGCACCAGGACGGTCTCGTCCATGTCTCGGCGATGGCGAACACGTTCGTCAAGGACCCGCGCGCGGTGGCGAAGCCGGGCGACGTCGTCAAGGTCAAGGTCTTGAGCGTCGACGTCCCGCGCAAGCGCATCGCGCTCACCATGCGGCTCGGCGATCCGCAAGGCGTCGCCGAGGCTGCACGGAGCGGCCGGAGCAGCGACGCGAAAGCCGTCCGCTCGGTCAACGCAGAGGCCAATCGGCTCACTCCCGGCGCCGGCGCGCTGGCGGACGCCCTGCGGCGGGCGGCGGAGAAGGGCGGGAAGATTTAGGGGCGCCCGCCGTTGACCCAAAGCGACCGCCGCGAGCTACAAGCTCTGGCTTTAAATGGCCGACAGCCCCGTCCTGCCCGGCACGCAGCCGCAGCGAAGGTTGACGCCGCGATCCGCGCCGCTATAGACCAAAAAACAGGCCTTTGGCAGCAGAAGAGTAGCAACCAACGTTTCCGCGGCGGCGCCAAAATCCGGCATCGATAACGTTCGGAATAGCTTGGAAGGATGGCCGAGTGGTTTAAGGCAGCGGTCTTGAAAACCGCCGTGGGGGCAACCCCACCGTGAGTTCGAATCTCACTCCTTCCGCCAATGGGATCTTCGCAACAGACGTCCCCGATTAGCCTTCCAGAAGCCTTGCGTTCGGCGCAGCGGGGCGTCGTCGAACGCACCTTTGATGCTCACTGCTGCTTGTTGCTCACTGCTGCTCGCGAGACGCCAAGCGGGCGATCTCGTGAATGTCGGCGCGGTCGATGCCGATATCGTGCAGTTCGCGATCCGAATAATTGGACAGCTCCTGAACGACGGCCCAGTACGTCCGGCGGGCTCGTAAAAAGCGCATCACAGTGTAAATCGTCATGGCGGTCTCCTTTTTGACCGCCCTCCTTTCATGGCCCCCGATCCTGAAGGGGACCCTGGCCGTTCCTTCCCCTAGAACGGTTGCAACGTAGTTTGCTGCACTGCAAAAGTCAATGCTGCAATGCGGTAATAATGTGATTTTTGCATGAGGCACGCGCCTAAATTGCCGAAATGACGGCAAATTCGATCATATGCTGGTCAAAAATGATTGGATTTCCGTTAACCGATCAATGTTCCATACGTTTTTTGCATGCCTGCTTCCCAGCCCAATGCGCCTGGGCCTCACGCCCAGGAAGCGCCGCGCCCCTCCGAGCGCTCCGACCTATCCGGCGCAAAAGCCTGGATCAGAAGGACACGCTCTCGGGGATGAACGCTTTGATTTCGTCGACTGGAACAAAATACTTCGCGATATCGCGAGTTCTGACCGGCGCTCCCGGTCGCGCGGGCTCCAACTTGACGGAAATCTTCCGGCTCATGATCCCGAGCAGGCATTGATCGCGGGCGTCGAAAACCCCGGAGCCGGAGTTTCCGGTGGTGGCGACGTCAGGAATCAGCGTGTCGAACCGCCCGCGGACTTTCGGCGGAACCGCGTTTTTGGGCAGCACGCGCGATCGAGCCGTAGCCTCGGGAATCGCGACCACGACCAACTCGCCGGGAAATGGCGATCTTAGGCAAAGCGGCATGCGGCGCATCTGCATCCTCACCGGAAGCTTCGCCGCATCGACGGAGAGAAGGGTGAGGTCGGTTTCGTCGAGAGACCCTTGTTTGACCAGCGCCGCCGGAAGGTCTTCTCCGGCGACGAGCACGTGCGGCTTCGTTGTTTCGACGTCCCCGGGCACGTGCGCGGCGGTGAGAACGAGGCCGTTTCCGAGGTAGATCCCATAGCCAGGCCAGGCCTGCTTCGGCGTTCGGTTGATGTGGACGGCGAACCGCATGAGGGCGGCGTCGTCCGAAGCCGCATCGGCCGACGCCTGCGACGCCGGCGAACAGACGACAGCCACGGCAAATCCGAGACAGATGACAATTTTCGCCAAGTTTGCAGCCCCATCATGAGCCGAAAGCCCCGCTTCGCGAGCGGAGCCCGTTCGAACAGGCGCTCAAAATTGGGCGGAATGCGGGTTTCGAGCGCGCCGGCGCTCTTCGCCGCCGTGGTCAGCCGGAAAAGGTCATCCCGAGGCGCCCTTCGTCGGCTATTTCCCAAAAAATCAAGAGAATCTGGCTGACCGCCCCCAAGGCGTAGCGCATACCGCTTGAGTAGGCGTCGCTGCGATGGCATAAGCCCCACCATCACGAAGCCGCAATGACCAATTCTGATTGCAGGGCGGGGTCTTCTCCGCGGCGGGCCGACGCAGAGGCGTCGGATCAGGTTAATCAAAACTTCAATCCGAGGAATGAGGACACGGGCAATGGCGTCAACGCCGCGTGACGCGAACCTGAGCCTGAGGCGGCCCCGCGATCCTCGTCGCGGGGCGGAGCCCGATTTTCCAGATTACGCACGGCGAGGCTGCGGGCGACACTGGCGGGCTGTCGGGGTCGATGGCGGTCGGCGCGACAAGACGGGCGCGTCGGGACGATGAATTCGCAATCCAGGCAAGTTTTTGCAAAAGCCAGAACCTGGCTGACGAAGGGCTCGACGCTTTTCGGGATCAGCATGCTCGAGATGGGCACGCCCTTTGCGCGCATGTTGATTCTGGCGCGCTTTCTCGACCTCCACGAGCTCGGATTCGCCTCGGCGCTGGCGGCGACCTACGGCATATTCGAAGTGACGACCGACATGGCGATCCATCGCTTCGTGTACCGCGCCCCGCCCGACGAGTTCGACGAAGCGATGGCGAGCGCGCATGCGCTGATGCTCTTGCGCGGCCTCGTCCTCGGCGTTCTCGCGGTCGCGGCGGCGCCGATCGTCGCTGCAATGCTGTCCGTCGGCTCGGAATGGAAGATCTTCGCGGCTCTCGGCCCCCTCTGCCTCATTCGCTCGCTGGAGAATCTGGGGCCGCGGGTGGCGGAGCGGAACTATAAGTTCAACGCCCAGCTCAAAATGAATTTGGCGTCGAGCGGGCTCGGACTGACGATGCTGGTCGCGACATTGTGCCTGACGCACAATCATACGGCGATCGTGATGTGCCAGCTCGGCCAAAACGTCGGCCTCGTCGTTGCGAGCCACGTCTATTCCGAGAATGGATACAGGCTCAAGTTCAGGTCGCCGCAATTCCGGAAGGCCTTCAAGTTCGGCTATCCGCTGATGGTCAACGGATTCGGGCTCGCGATCTCGGGCCAGGGCGATCGTTTTGTCGTGGGTTCGCTGCTCGGCCTTCAGGCGCTGGGCCTCTACAATGTCGTGTTGATGGTGACGGTCGTCCCGGTGTCGATGGTGTTTCGCTTGATGGGGACGACGAACCTCGCGGTTTTCTACAACGCCTCCGCCTCGGCGAAGCTGCTCGCACAGCGAATTCGTCTCGCTGCGCAGCTTTCGCCGCTCGTGGCGACGGTATACGGCCTCGGAATCGCCGCCTTGATGAACGTCGTCACCCCGCTCGTATTCGGCCCTCGCTTCGCACTTGGGAGGATGGAAGTTTCCCTTCTCGCCCTGGCCGCCTTCGTCAGGATCATCCGCGTCGAGCCCTTTACCTCGCTCTTGCTGCTCCAGCAGCGAACCAAGCGCATGGCGGCGAGCAGCATGGCGGTGCTTTCGAGCCTCGCTTTCGCTTTTCTTTTCATCGAGCTCAGGCCGACGATCGACGCCGCCATGGCGGGCCGGCTCATGGGCGAGGCGGCGGCCCTCGGCGTCACGATCGCGCTGACGCGCGCGCAGCTCGCCGGCGCCTGGGCGAATTACGGCTCGGCCGCGACCCTAGGCTTTCTGGTCGTCGCGGCGGCCTGTGTTGGGCTCTCCTTCTCGCCGCCCCGTCTGGAGCTCCTGTCCGGAGTCCTGGTCCTGGCGGCGGGAGCCTGTGTCGTCGTTCCCTGGGGATTGCGCCTTCTCCGCGGGTACGGTTCGGACGCCGCTGGCCAAAGCCTGGCGGCGCGATTCCTGCCTTGGGCGATCAAATGAAACGGAAGAAACATGAACGTTTGACCGCAGGGAGGGGCTGTATGATTCATTGCGCACGGCGGGTCGGGGGACAGTCATGAGCTGGCTCGCAGCGTCGACGCGCTCTACCTTGCTCGGCAGGCTGCGCGTCGAAGGCCAACGCGGGGTCGAGATCGCGCGGGCCGTGTTGTCCGCCGCGCTTCCGGTCGTCGTCTGGAGCGCGACCGCCGTTTTCCTCGGCCTGGCCGTCGGCTTCGCCGCAGTGATGCTGCCGCCGACCGGCGCATTCGGCATCGTCGCCGCCATCGGGCTGGTGTTGCTATGGGTGACGCCCGATCTGGCTCGGCCGCCGACCCGCGCGTTGCCGATCCTATTTTCCCATTCTCTTTTTTTGCATGATCTGCGTCCCGAGCTACTACGCGTTGGACGTTCCAGGGCTTCCCTGGATCTCGATACGCCGCCTCGCGCTCCTTGCGATGATCGTGCCGTTCGCGGTCGCGCTCGGCGGCTCCTCCCGCCTTCGCGGCGAAATCTGGAGTAAGCTGGCGAACGAGAGGGCGATTTCGGTGTGTCTCTCCGGCTTTTACCTTTGGTGCTGGCTGTCCCTTCCGTTTTCGCATCTTCCTGCCCAGTCCTTGACCTCGAACATCGACGATTTCCTTACGTATTACCTCCCGTTGTTCCTGTGTCTGTACCTACTCGCTACAGTCGCAAAAGTTGAACGCCTTGCCGAGGTGCTCTGCTGGTATTCCATTTTATTGGTGATGCTGGGGATTACCGAGTTCATCCTCCGGCGGAGGTTCTATTTCGACATCATGCCGAAATGGTACCTCAATGCGCTGATGGAAGCCAACCCGTCCGTGTTCGCCATGGTGACGACGAGCCCGTTCCGCAACGGCCAGTATCGGGCGTCCTCGATATTCACCATCCCGATCACTTTCGGCGAATTCGAGATGATGATGGCGCCGCTCGGCTGGTATTTTCTCGTCCATGGAGAGGGCGCCAGGAGGCGTCTTCTCGGGCTCGCAGTCGCCGTATCGACTCTTATCGGCATTTTCGTCAGCGGCTCGCGCGGCGCCTATGTCGGCACGTTGGCCGCCCTGGGGGCGTTCGTCTCCCTGTGGATTGTGCGCAATGCCCGTCGAAATCCCAACAGCCTCACGACGCCGTTTGCAATCGTGATGGCTGCCGTCTCCGCGGTGGCGATCATCGGTGTTATCACTGTTTCCGGGCGGGTGCATGGGATGATTTTCGGCAACAGCGCCAATGACCAAGCCAGCACCGACGCGCGGTGGATGCAGTGGGACCTCCTGAAGCCGCATTTGTGGGAGAGCCCTATATTTGGACACGGGCGCCAGATGGCCGGCGACGTCATCGGATATTTTCCCCCCGGCGCGTACGATTCCTTCCGTCGACAGCTACATCCTAACGTTGCTTGCCGACGTCGGCATTCCCGGGACGCTTTTCTTCTTCGGGATTATTTCATTCAGTATTTGGACAGCGTCGCGAAGATATCTTCTCGATTTGTCTCACGCCGGGGCGATGGCCGGCGGCCTCTGCTGTTCGATCGCCGCGTTCGGCGTCTACCGGATCACGCTATCGGCGCAGGACAACTTTTTCCCGTTCTTCGTGCTGGTGGCGTCCATCATGGCTTTGACCGCGGTTCCTCCGGCCTCCGACAGACGGAAGTCCCCCATCAGAGCCGACAATAGAAGGTCACGCCGTGGTTCCATTAGCTGAGTATGCCATGAAGACCGATAAGTTTGCTATTGAGGGGGAAAGATCCGGCGCTGGCCCTGCGTTGCGTGGTATCGTGGAGGAGGGGTCATGGAACTCGGGCTTCTGTCCAATTCCTTGCTGCAACCGAAGGTGAATTGGACGACGCTCGCGCCTCCACTGTTCGGCGCGCTCGCCGAACGGGCCGGCGTGCGGGTGGTCTCGCCGCCGCCGCTCGCGCTGGATCGGCGCAAGGATTGGGCGGCGGCCTGGTCGCAGGTGATGGCCTGCAACTCGGTCTTCTGGATCCAGGCGAGCGCTCGTCCGGAGCCTCCTGTTCACGTCGCGGCGCTTCTCAACCTGCGGGTTCGCCGCTCTGCGTTCGTTTTCGACGCGTGGAAGCCGAGTTCTGACGAGGATCGGCCTTCTTTCGACGGCGCAACGCCTGGATCCGTGTTTCGTTGCGTACCGCGAAGCCTATGAGGAGCTCAGGCGTCGATTCGTGTACGGGAAGTTTGAATGGCTGCCTTTCGGGGTCGACACGGACATATTTTACCCGCGCAATAAGAAAAAATCCGTCTTTGCGTTTTGGATGGGCCGACGCTACGAGCCATTGCATCAGGCGCTCATCGCCTATTGCGAGGCGCGCAACCTTCGCTACGCGTATTCCATCGCGAATCTCAGCGCCGAGGAACTCGGACGGCTGACGTCGAGCGCGGAATATTTTCTTGTCACTCCGCCCGATCTGGACAATCCGAAGCGCACCGGGGGATTCAGTCCGCTGGTAATGCGTTATTACGAAGGCCTTGCCGCAGGAACGCGCCTGCTCGGAGTTTTGCCCGCAAGCGGCGAATACGAATCGCTTCTGCCGACGGACGCGATTTGCCAGGTCGCGCCCGACGGTTCGGACCTCGCTCGACGCCTCGATGAGGATCGCGGCGTGCGAGAGCACCAGCTCGCGGTCGAAGCGGCCTGCGGTTTGGTGCACGATCATCATTCCTGGCGACGTCGGGCCGAGCAGATCTTCGAGCGGCTGACCAGCGGCGCCGCGATCCGCGTCCGCATGCAGGCGAAAGCGGCTTTGGACGGGGCGCGGCCAAAGGTGTCCCACGCTTCCGGCCCATCATAGTTTTGACGGAGCCGACCGCTCGAGTTGTTGGAGATGGGCCGACAGGAAGGACGCTAAAAATAGAGGAACGCTATGGATGTCTTTACGAAATGGAATAGCCGGCTTTTTCAGGCGTTGCCCGGGTCAGCTAGCTGGTTCGTGCCAGTCCAAAGGATATACATGAAAGCGAATGCTATATTAAAACGCGATCGGACCGCGAAGACAATATTTGGGGATTACATCGATTGCCGTATCGATGATTACATCGACCGAAAGATATATTTTTTTGGCGTATGGGAGCCGAGGTTGACCAAGTATATGATGGAAACGATCAAGCCAAGCGATGTCGTCGTTGACGTCGGAGCAAATATCGGATACTTTACTGTGCTGATGTCGCGTCTGGTTACGAACGACGGCGTCGTTCTTGCAATTGAGGCGTCTCCATCAGCGTTTGGCAGGTTGCAAGCAAATATTCAGCGAAACGAATGCAAAAACGTGGTCGCGCGCGATATAGCGGCGTCTGACCGAAAAGGTGAGATTACCCTATTCCACACGGAGCACGGCGACAAGAACACGGGTTCAGCTACTATCCTCCAGGAACGGGGTGTAAGCGCCCTCTCTTCAGTCCCGTGCGACATATTTATGAACATTGTCGTCACCGCTGTCCCAATTGAGCGAATTGCGTTTATAAAAATCGACGTCGAAGGCGCCGAAGGGCCGATCCTGTCTGAGATCATTTCGAACAAAGACCGGTTCGCGTCTCGCTTTGTTGTGGTGTCCGAAATAAGCGATGAAAATTTGCATTTCATAGATGAGTTCAAAAAGTATGGATTCCAATGTTACTATTTAGACAATGATTATTCCTGGGAAGCGTACCTGAACGCCTCGGGCAAGACCGAAGTCACGCTTTTCCCGGTCGAAGATAAGCCCAAGCGGCCGCCGACAGCGGACCTCGTTTTCATATATCAAAGGCCGGGTAACAATCAGAACGCAACGGTTGAGGTCGAGTGACAGAAAGGTACGGCTGAAGGTCGACCGCGCGGGTCGCATGACGCACCGTTGACTGCCATCATCCGCGCCTGTCAGCGGTTAACCGCATTAAGTCTTGGTCGGATGCCCGGAATAAAAGCCGTAGCCGAGATAGTACCTCGGCGGTTGATAGTGGTTCTCGGCGGTGAAGGGCTCGGCGAAGTGCCCTTGCGCCAGTTCCTGTCGAACAAAAAATGCGTTTGATCCGATTATGTCACAGCCGACCAGCGCGTAACCCTTTTCCGCCCCGAGCTTCGCCATCGCCGAAAGAGAAGCCCCCATCCAGTCTGTTTTTTGCCAAACATAATTATCGTCACGCGGCATGATCCATTCCACCGGCGGCGGAAACTTAGCATTATATTCGATACATACGACCCTGGGTTCGATAGCGCTGATCGCTTTCCACACATGATAATCATTGGAATCGATATCGATGACCAAAAGATCGACCGGTCCCGAGATTCCGCCGTCTTTAATGAGCGCGTCGATATTATCCGAAGTCACCATTGCGCGTCGAAAGACGAGCTTCCCCCCGTCGAGTTCCTTTTTCCAACGGCGTTTCAGAACGAGCTCGTTGTGCTCGAGCGAATCGATCCAAAGCCCGGACCAACCTTGCAGCAGCAGGTAAGCCGTATTGTTCTCTACACCGTCGCCGCACCCGAATTCGACGAAGCGCCGGTCGGTTGTGCCAATGCGCTTGAATATCTCCGCGATGATTCCGTCCTCGTCTCCTTGTGAGTAGACCTTATAACCGGCGGGCTCGAGACGCTTGTCGCCTGAATAACGCTGGCGCAATTCATCTATCTGCCTCTGCATCAACACCATGAACGCCGCGTTCTGGCGAATACGAAGCAACCTGATCATCTGTCGCAGAGTACTGAGAATAGCCAAAACAAGCCCCTGAACGTCGCCTGCGCGCACGCTTAAAGCCGTCTGCACGTCCTTGAGCCGCACGGATACGCGGTCGGCAGATTGAGCCCCGCTCACGCGCGAGGCTGCTACCAAGTCGCCTTAGTTTGGCTTCCTATTTTCGAGGACGAAGATCAAATGCGGCGGTAACGCCTCTCGCTCCAGAATATTGAAGCCTACGTTATCGAACAACTTGGCGCCGGACTCAAGCGTAAACGTATGATGATGAAGACGACGGTTATGGTAATTTTTCAGCGCGAACTCTTTCAGCGCCTGTGGGTGCGGCGGGTCCTTCGGGCCCAATAATCTAGTATAGTCAGTCAACATGACGGCTTCCTCAACGTGGGTGAGATCGGTTTCATCGATATCCTTGTTGAAATCATCCATGAAGTGATCAAGGGTAGTCGTCGGCCGAAACCGATCGAAAATCTGCCTCTGATCCGGTAAGACGACGATAAACAATCCATCCGGGCAAACTACGCGCTTCCATACGTTTAGCGTCTTTATGGCGTTGGCGCAATGTTCGAGGACGTGGGAGGATATGAGAAACTCGTATTGTGCGGGTGCAATCGGTCTCAAGTCGGAGGCCTCCAGAAAAAATTGCTCGCCGGCAGGACTTCCTGCGCTGAAGCGAAACGTTTGCCCTGCCGTCAGCTTGCCTTCCCAGACGGTTTCATCAGAATAAGTGACGTTATCGAGCGTGACGCTCCGGTGATAGACCGGAATAGCGCCCCAAGAGTTGAATATCCGTGAGGGACCGCCGATTTCCAGACCGTGCCGGCCGTCGAGTCGGGGCAGGTAACGCTTAGCAGTGAGCGATCTGCGAGGCCTAACGCGCGCGTACAACTTTGCGACAGTACCGGTCGCTCCATTCTTCCGTATGACCGAGACCGCTCTGGCCAAGTTGACCATAGACAACTCCCCTACGCCTCCGGACACGCCCGCAAAAGGCCATCCGACGATCGACCTCTACGAAAAAGTCGCCCACGGCGAAACGGCTCTGCGTCGTGGCTGCGAATTGCCATTGTTCGAAAGCTTTGTGGGCGAATAATGTCAATGGGGCATTATAGAACTACGGAAAACGGAGTGGAGCCCGACGTGAGACAGGGATAGTGCTGGACAGTTATCCGACGCTAAAAGGTCTGAGGGATCAATTCGTGCGCAACGATCCCAACGCCTCGCGGGTCGGGATCGGCGAATTTCAGACGAAAAGCGGAGCTCGCTTCAGACGAAACTGAAGTGGGACGGATTGGCGGCGATCGTCGCGGAGCCGACCCCGGCCAGGGTGAGGCTGTCGCCGCGGGAATCCAAAATCGTCGTCCCTGACGCCCCAGACGCCTGCGCGAGGACCGCCGCCAGATCCTGAGCCTGGGTCATGCCGGAGTTCAGATAGGAGAAGGACGACGTCTTCAGCTGAATCGTGTCCGTGTTCGGATCGAACCCGTTGATCGTCTCCGATCCGAAATTCGCGCCGAACTTGAACGTTTCCCCAGTCTGGTTGCTCGCTTGAACGACTTCGTTCGGATGCTCGCCGAGCGAGAAACTGCTCGTCCCGACGCCGATGCTTTCGGCGCCTGAACCGCGCGTGATGGTCAGGCTCCCGGCCTGAAGATCGAGCTCGTTCGCGGTCATGCTGAGGTTGAGGTTGTCGGCCTGGAGATAGCCGCCGCAATTGATTGCTTCGAAAGACGAATAGGGCCGGCCAGACACGTTGGTATAGGCGTATTCCATCGCCGAACCCGCCGCTGGTTTGATCTTCGTCACGCGGAGCGACGCCCCCGCCGCCATATCGGCGCTCGACTGCGCCGCGGTCAGGGCGAAATTGGCCGCCGTCAGGTTCAGCAGTCCGTTGAGCTGTATCTCCATATCGGGCGAGGTGTCGCCGGCGAGCGCGACATACACGTCGGTGAAGTTGTGGGTTGGATCCTGCTGGTAGCGCACCTGCCCGCCGCCCGAGCCGGTGAAGGCCGCCGTGCCGACGAAGCTGAAATTCTGAACCCCGGCAGTCGCGACGTCGGCGTCGATGTTGCTGAGATCGATGACATCCTTCGCCGGGTCGAAACCCGCGACGCAATCGCAGCCCTCCCCATTGGGAGTGGAATCCGAAATGGCGAGCTCGGTGACGATGTTCGCGCCCGGCCCGCAGTTCATGTATTGCCGGCCGTAGCCGCCGACGAAATTGGTTTCGCTGGTCGACCCATAATAGCCGGCATACAAGTGCGTTTGATTGTAGCCGGAGTAGAGTGTGGTGGGGAGCGACGAGGAGTTGATGATGTTGCCGCCGGTCGACGTGACGAGGTTGGCGGTCGGAACCGGGTCGTCGTAGGCCGACCAGGCTTCGGTGGAGAAGATTGGCTGGGTCCAGTCGAAGATGACATTCCCGGTTTGGGTCAAGCCGTTCACGCCATTCATCGCGCCGGGATAGAAGGCGGCGACTTTGCTGAAGCCGATGTAATTGTCGCTCACCGAGACGTTGGTGTAGGCGCTGGCGTCGTCGACGGTGTAGGTACCCCCGAGCAGATAATTGCCCGAAACCGTCACGTCGCTCACCGGGCCTTGTATGGTATCGAGGAAAATCGCGAAGTTCGTGCCGGTGGCGGCGTCCGCATTGGGGGTCCAGTCGACGAAATTATTGGTCACCGACACGGGGCCTGTCGTATTGCCCACGACAATCGCGTCAGCATGCGCGCCCGTTCTGTAGCCCCCGCCGGAGAAGGAGTTGCCGGTCACCACGCCGGCGCGGATGGACACCGCCCAGTTAGCCGTGTCGACGAAGCTGTTGTTTTCGACCGTGATGGCGTCCGTTGATTGGACAAACGCCGCCAGCGAACTCGAGTATTTGGGGCCGGTGAACGTGCAATTCTCGACCGTCGCGCCGCTCGCGCCTGACTCCTGGACGAGCGAGTAATACCCCGTGGTGCCGGAGAATGTGCAGTTCTCGACCGTGACGTTGTTCACCCCGATGTCGAGGGTCACCGAGCCGAAATTGATCCCGTTGAGAACGGCGCCGGCTTTTGTGACGATGACGCGATTGTGAATTGGATCGTAGATCCAGGGCGCCCCCTGAGGCGGCGACAGGGCGGAAATCAGATCCCCGACGGGACGCAGGTTGCCCGTGGGCGTGTCGACGCCCGGCAACACGGCGCCCGGATCGGCATTGCGCAGCATCTGGAGTTCTTGGCTCGTATACATGAAAAACCTCACCTGGAACCGAACACTCCAGCCATGTTAAGAACAATTCATTGCGCCTCCGTTGGCCGAAAGACTATAGCTTTAACAATTGTCCAGTTCGTCCCCGAGTTACCAGCCGAGTAACCACACTGGCCATTGGCTGTATTAAGCCTAGACTAAGACTAGCATGGCGCGGCGTCGACAACAATTGGATAAAACGACGCGTCAATTGTGGGACTATCTGGGACGAAAGGCGATCCCAACGCCAGTTCTGGCCGTCGCGCCGATCCGGCCATTGGCCGCAGCGCGAACATAGGCGCTTGCCGCGCGTCTTGAACGGCGGATATCCTTCAGTGCGCCGCGCCGGTGCAGGCGCCGGCATCGACGTGCGGGTCGTTCGGGGCGACGAGGTTGACGTTGCCTTTCGAGATCTCCGTCCCGATCTTTCCGTGCGGGCCGATACAGCCGAACGCCCCGGTCGGGTCATAATAGTTTTCCGTCCGGGTGACCGTGTCGACGCTTGTCGCAACCACCTGGTCGAGCCACGCGACCGACGCCCGTTTGCCTTGATATATAGGTTTGTTGGCGATGAGGACGTTGCGACTCTTGGTCACCGAAGAGAAATGCGAGTGAGGGAAATACGAAACCGGATCCCAGGCCGAAACGGCGGGATAGGGTACCTTCGCCGGCTGAAGCATCGTGTTGTCCGCAAACAGAAAGCTCGGCGACGCGCCGGAGGCGGAGTTCGACAGGTCGAACTCCGCGTGGGCCGTGTTGCCCCAGATGCCCTCGGCGTAGTTGCCCCGATAGACGACGCTCACCGCGACTTCGGCCTGGACCGCGCGCGCGGCGGTGTTGAAAAAGGCGTTGTTCTCGATCGTCACGCTGCCCCTGGTTCTCCACTGGACCTCGTGCTGCATGCACCTCCAGATCGGGTCGCACTCCGGCCATGATTCCAGCACCCCCGCCTTGCCGTCGACGTCGTTGTGTTCGAACACGAGATTGGCCCCCGTCACGCCGTCCGAGGCGACCAAAGCAGAGCCCGGTCCCGTCTCGCAGGCCGGCCCGTCGGCGAATTTCGAATTGCTGATGGTGACCGTGCCCGACAGGCGGGGGTCGAACACGGCCTGAACGCAGCCGTGGAGGCTGAAATCGAGGCGGTCGAGCGTTACGTCCTTCAGCGGAGGGCCACACACCACCCAGTTCCTCTTCGGCAGATATGCGCATCCGGCGGGCAGGACGCCCGGCGCAAGCGGATCGCGCTGCCCCTCGGCCGCGGCCCCGACCGGATAATCGACGCCGGCCACCCGCCACGGGGGGCGCGTCCAGTAATGCTGACCGCTTTGCGGCGCGTACGACGTGAAGAAATCCGGATGCTGCACTTCCGCCGCCGCCGGCCAGACGCAAAGACTCGCAGAGACTGCGAGCGCCGGTCCGCGAAGCCTCATTCCGCTGGCCCTCATGACAGCAACACTTTTCCTTCGTTCCCATAGAGCAGAACCGGCTACGGGAAGCAAACTTCAGCTTCAGACGAAACTGAAGCGGGGCGGATTGGCGGAGATCGTCGTGGCGCTGACCCCGGCCAGACGCAGATGCTTGAAATTACTGGTGTTTTGCAGCTGGGCGAGATTTTCCTTCTCCCTCCGCAGAGCCTGTGTTATTGTTCCTGCTTCGTTCCATAGAAGTCGCCGATGGCGAATTTGCAGCCAGCCGGAGACCGGTCGGCCGAGGCTCGCCGGGAGGGGCGGGAAAAAGAGATATGCGCGCCGCGCCGGGTCGACAAGCGCAACCCGTTGACTCGTCAGGGCAATCGGGTGAAGGAAGTTGGTGACAAACGGCGAAAGTGCTGAATCCATGACGACCCTCGATTCGCATCAGAGGGGCGAGGTATGGCCGAGGCGACAGTCGACTGCGCGGCGTTTGACGAAACCGTAGTTTTTCTAAGTCATTTCAGGGATCTGAAGGATCACCGCCAGCAGGGGAAGGTGGACTACCCGCTGGAAGAGATCCTTCTCCTCTGCCTGATCGCCGTCCTGGCCGGCGCGGAGACCATCACCGACATCGCCCTGTTCGGCCGCAAGAAGCTGGACTTTCTGCGCCGCTTCCGCCCCTTCGCCAACGGCACGCCGGCGCACGACCATCTTGGCGATATCCTCGCCGTGCTGGATCCCGAGCAGTTCCAACGCTGCTTCGTCGCCTGGGCAGCCGCACTGACCGGAACCCCCGAGGGGGTCATCGCCATCGATGGCAAGACCGTCCGGCGGTCCGGCCAGAAGCGGAAGGGCCAGGCGCCAATCCACATCGTCTCCGCCTTCGCGGCCCGCCAGCGCCTGGTGCTCGGCCAGATCAAGGTGGCAGAGAAGTCCAACGAGATCGTCGCCATCCCCAAACTGCTGGACCTGCTGGTCATCGAGGGGGCGATCATCACCATCGACGCCATGGGGTGTCAGCGCGACATCGCGCAGACAGTGGTGGAGAAGAAAGCCGACTACGTGCTGGCGCTGAAAGGCAACCAGGGATCGCTGCGCGAGGACGTGGAACTGTTCGTGGCCGAGCAGAAAGCCGCCGGTTTCAGGGACACAACGATCAGTCGCAACCAAACGGTGGATGGCGATCATGGCCGCATCGAGACCAGGACCACGACCGTCATTCACGACATCGGCTGGCTGCAGGAGCGCCACAACTGGCCGGGATTGAAGGCCGTGGTGGTGGTCGAAAGCGAGCGGGACACCGGCGACAAGATCGAGCGGGAGACCCGCTTCTACCTGACGTCGCTGGCGCTGATGGCGTGCATGCTGGGGCCGATCGTCCGCAGCCACTGGGCGATCGAGAATAGCCTGCACTGGATCTTGGACATGGTGTTCCGCGACGACGAGTGTCGGCTGCGAACCGATCACGCACCCGCCAACTTCTGTATGATCAAGCACATGGCGCAGAACCTGATCCGATTGGCTCCCGGAAAGGCTTCCCTGCGGCTCAAGCGAAAGACCGCCGGATGGGACGACGACTTCCTCGCCAGCCTGATCATCCGGTAAAAAAGCTTCACCCGATTCCCCTGGTTAACTCGTGACCAGCTGAAGTATGTTCCCTTGCATCAGTCCCAACAAGGCAGCTCCCGTCGTCGACTCGGTAACAGGATCGATGCTGCCTGGGTCCAGCTCGCCGTCGCGACGGCGTCGTATCGCCCGGGTACGAACAGCAAGGCCCCCGCGCCGACCACAACGCTCGCTATCAGCGCCAGCACGGCGATCCATCCGCGACGCCAAAGAAGGATGAACGCTTGGCCAAGCAACACCAGTCAACTCCTTGGTGCATGAGAGGGAGGGCCACGCGCATATATCACACGCGCATATATCACATGTACCAGATAACGCGTAACTGGACCTTGCCTGTCGCCCCTCGCAGTGACAAGAATTGCCGCCATAATCCAGAAAAACCGGCCCGACCTCCACGCTAGCGCGGTAAATATAATCGTGTGTGAAAAAAGCGAGATACAAGGTGCCTCGTCCGACGCGAGCCCGGTCAAAGGGGCGGTCGGCGTCAAAAGTCCCATTCCCGCCAAAGATGTTCTTCAGACCGCCGAGACCAGTTTTGTCTATTCAATCTGCACCCTGGTCACGAATTTCGCAGAATACGGAGAGATGTGCCAAACTTTTCTGCAGAGTGGTTTTGGCGAACGCGACTGCGAATATCTGTTCATTGACAATACATCGGGAAACAAGCTTGATGGATTTGCAGGGCTTAATTTTTTCTTGAACAACGCCAAAGGTCAATTCATTATACTATGTCACCAGGATGTCCGAGTAATTTACGACGATCGTACCAAAATGGACGCGATCATCGGCGACTTAAGTCAAACGGATCCCAGCTGGGGCGTTTTTGGGAATTGTGGTGGGATAAGACCAGGCCGATGTGCAATCAGAATAACAGATCCCCACGGCTTAGACCAGAAGGAGGGGAGGCTGCCCGCCAGGGTCAGAAGTCTTGATGAAAACTTCATTGTTGCGCGACGCGCTGCAAATCTTGCTGTTTCCAGAGATCTCAGCGGGTTCCATCTTTACGGCACGGATCTTTGTCTTATCGCAGATATTCTAGGCTGGAATGCCTACGTTGTCGATTTCCACCTTAAACATCTAAGCATAGGCGTTAAGGGTGCTACATTTGCTCCGCTGCGTAAGCACATGATCAAACGATACAGGCACAAGCTTTCCGACCGTCTTGTCAAAACGCCTTCGACGATAATGTATTTGTCAAATTCTTCTGCAAAGAGCGGTATAATGAATGTCCACAAGCTTACTCGACTGTTCGAGTTGGTGGGGAAATTTTGGCGCCCAACTGCTCGAACAGGCTGACAGCTATGTGGTCTTGCTTGTTCGAGAACCAGTGCAGCGCCGGGGGCGTCATGGGAAGGCCCCGCTGCTGCCTGTGTCGAGATGGAATCTCTCCAAGTCTGGTGTAAGTCATTGAAAACGCGAGAATGGCGAACGAATCTCGGTTTCCCCTGGCGTTCCTTTTGCTTCCCCTGGCGTTCCTTTGGCTTCCCCCTGGCGCGCGGTTTCCTTCCCCCGGGGACCGGCAGCCTTCCTGCTGCGTTCCAACGGCTGCCGACCTTGAGCCCGAGCAGCCGGGCCGACCTCTTCTGGCCCGCCGCAAAATGACGAATGCCTCTCGCGAAGCCCTCACTTTCGTACCGCGACCGCCTCAGTAGCAGACGTTCACCCGCCGGTTGTCGAGCCAGGCGCCGGAGACGGAATAGATCGGGCGAACCTGCCAGCAAGAGTCGTCGTAGAAACCGCTCCAATAGGGAGCGCTCGGGCCCGCCGCAGGCGGACCCCACGGGGCGCCGGTAGCCATAGACCCCCGCCAGCCCCAGGCGCCGTTGTGCCCGCCGCGCTCCTGCGCAGCGGCGTGCTCAGCGGTCGCCAGAGCGGATGGGGCAAGCGACAGGACCGTGGCGCCGACGACGATCGCCTTGGAAATCCTGTTGTGCATGTTCCATCTCGAAACGCCGGCTCTCGCCGGGATAAGGGCTCGGGTCCGGACCGTCGTCAGGCGAGCGACGACCGATTTGGAGATTCCGCGCATCGAAGCCTCATATGCGCGCTATAGGCGCGCGGGACATCCGACAGGACCGAATCCCAGCTTTGCGAAACAGGTTCCCCCCGCGTGGATCCGAAGCGCCCGCCTTTCGACCCGACCCTACACTTACCAACAGCTAAGAGCTGTCTTCCGCTTTTCTAAGGGGACGCTCAGCCGACTCGCCGAAAAAATCTGTTTTGGCCACGAAAACATCTTTTCCGACATGTGTTCAAGAACCGAGGTCACCGCCATTCGTCTACCGACACGACCCGCTAAATTGTGTGGAGGGGCAATGGCGTTGTTGCAATCCAAAGCAGAAAGCTGCTGCAACACGCGTCAATGCCGATGAAAAGACAAAACGATCTCCTTTTGCGGCGCTTTCGGACCGCGCTCGACGAACCCATGGCCGCGGGCTCGAACGGGTTGTGCTGTCTGGCTCACGGGCGCGTGGCGACGCCAACCCCGCTTCGGACTATGATGTCGCGGTGTTTCTCGATGACGTCCCCGATCGTTTGGCCGAACTAAACCGCCTGGCTGATCTGAGCGTCATGTTTCTCGATGAAACCGGCGCTTTCTTCGACGCGAAGCCATATCCCTCGACGTCCTATTCTGAGTCACACTCAACTTATGTACGCAATGAAATCCTCTGCCAATCGGGCTTGGCTGGCTACTACGAGGAAGCTATTCTAGCCATATGAAAAAACCCAGCATCTCCGAAGCGAAGAACAATCTGAGCGCGTTGATCGATGGCCTCAAGAGCGGCGCGCCGGTTTTGATCGTCGATCGGGGACGCCCCGTGGCGCGGCTCGAGCCCGTGATCGGCGGCGCAGAGGGAGGGGAAGACGGCAGACTGTCTAGGCTCGTGCGCGACGGACTGGTGCGGCCCCGTCGCGCCGCGCCAGCCCTGTCACTGTTCACCACCCGGCCGCCCCGCGCCGACGCGGGCGCTTCCGCGGTCGAGTCCCTGATCGTCGAGCGCCGGGAAGGCCGTTGAGGTTCTGGGACGCCTCGGGGATCGTGCCGCTTCTGGTCCAAGAAGCTTCTGGTCCAAGAATCAGCGACGCGCCGCATCCAGGCGCTCGCAGAACGCGATCCGGATATGATGGTCTGGTGGGAGTCCCAGGTGGAATGCGTCTCGGCCTTGGCTCGCCTCGAACGCGCCGCCACCCTCGACCAGAAGCGAACCGGCCTGGCTCTCGGCCGGCTGGGCGAACTCGTTAACAGCTGGCACGAGATCGAACCCAGCGCGATCGTGCGCGAGAACGCAATGCGATTTCTTCGCGTTCACCCTCTTCGGGCGGCCGACGCCCTGCAATTGGGAGCGGCTTTTGCAGCCGCGGAGAGCCGCCCGTCGTCGCTTACGGTGATCACGCTCGACGAACGCCTGGCCGAGGCGGCCCGGAGAGAAGGGTTCGCCTTGGTCGAAGTCGCCGAGTCTTGAACGCACAGGATACGACGCTCGCGGGCTTCGTTCGGAGAGGCAGGAGAGATCCATGAAATGCAAACGGCCGCCCATGATTCTCGTTCTGGCGGCGTCGACCCTCGCCCTGCCGGCCGCAGCCGAGACGCCGCCGGCCCCACTGCCCTCCACGCAAACCGCCGCCGACGCGACGCTGGCCGTGCAGAAGGCGGCGTTCATGGCCCTGCCGCTTGCGACGCGCAAGGCCGCGCAGGACGCGCTCGTTTGGCTCGGCCTCTACAACGGCGTGAACGACGGCGACTTCGGCAGGCGCACGGGCGATGCGATCGAAGCCTTCCAGCTCAGCCAGAGGGGGATCGGCGACGGGACCCTTTCGCCTGGCCAGCTTCAGGCTCTGCTCGCGGCGGGACAGAAGGCGCGCGCGGCGGCCGGTTTCCAGACGATCGCCGACCCAAAAACCGGCGCGCGGATCGGCGCGCCGACCAAGCTCATCGCGGCGAAGAACGGCCCGAGGCTCGATTTCGCGGCGAGCGTGGGAACGGATCTCGCCGCGCTCTACGCGCGTCTGTCCGCCGAGACGCCGACCCGCAAGGTCGCCTACAAGGCGATGAAGCCGAACGCCTTTTTCGTCGTTTCCGGGCAGGACGGGGCGCAGAAGTTCTATTCGCGGTTCGAAAAGAAGGAGGACATGATCCCGCCGGTCCGCGGCTTCACCTTCAGCTATCCGGCGCTGGCGAAGGACCTCGACCGGGTTGCGCTCGCGGTCGCCAATTCGTTCGAACCTTTCCCGCCGACCGGGGAAACGGCGGCGAACGCCGCCGGCGCGATGGAGACCGCGCCTTCGCCGGCACAGCCTCTCCCCGTCCCGCCTCCCGCCTCCGTCGCGACCGCGCTGATCATCGCCCCGGGCAAGGCGCTGACGGCGCTGAAACCCGACCTCTGCCCGAACCCGGTCCTCGGCGGCAAGCCGGCCCGGTTCGAGCGGACCGACGCGACCGGCCTCGCCATCCTCGCCGGCGAATTCGGCGGCAAGGCGGAGGCGCAGCGCCTCGGCGCGCTCTCCGCCGATCTCGTCGTCCTCAGCGCCTCGGGCGAGCGCGTCGCCGCCAACGCGGCGACGCTCGCGAGCGACGGCCCGCCCATCGCCCTCGCCTCTCTCGAGAAGAGCGCCAGCGGCGCCCCGGCGTTCGACCGCACCGGCGCCCTCGCCGGCCTAGTCGCGCCGATCGACGAGGAGCCGAAGCGGGTGGCCGGCGTCGCGCTGTCCGCCCCGCACGGCCTGATCGAGCCACAGGCGATCGGCGCCTTTCTCGGCGGTGGCCAGCTCACGCCCCTGCCCTCTCCGCAGCTCAGCGCCGGCGCGATTGCGGAGCGCGAGAAGGGGGCCCTGCTCGCGGTCTCCTGCGGGCGGTAGGCGGATCAGCGTCTGGCGCGGGGAAAAGGTGAGACGGGCGCTCCTCATTGCGGGCCCGACGGCGAGCGGCAAGTCCGCCGCGGCGCTCGAGCTGGCGAAGGGGTTCGGCGCGACGATTGTCAACGCCGATTCGATGCAGGTCTACGCCGATCTCAGGGTTCTCACCGCCCGTCCAACCCCGGACGAGGAGGCGAGCGCGCCTCACCGCCTCTATGGGGAGATCGACGGCGCAATCAATTATTCGGTGCGCGCATGGTCGCGGCGGGCGCGGGAGATTGTGACCCGGATCGGCGAAGAACCCGTCATTTTCGTCGGCGGCGCTGGCCTCTACTTCCGTGCGCTGACGGAAGGGCTTTCCGACATGCCGGCGGTCCCGGACTCCGTCCGCGCCGCGATCCGCGCCAAAGCCGAAGGCCGCGCGACCCCCGACCTGCACGCCGAGCTCGCGTCGGCCGATCCGGCGACGGCGGCCGGCCTCAGGCCGTCCGACCGCCAGCGGATTCTTCGCGCCCTCGAAGTTTTCGCCGCGACCGGCCGGCCGCTCGCTTCGTTCCAGGGGGCGCGCGCGGCGCCGGCGCTTGCCCCGTGCGAATGGACGGGCCTCTTCCTCGCCCCGGATCGCGACGCGCTCTACAGTCGCATCGACGCCCGTTTCGACGCGATGCTCGAGGCAGGCGCGCTCGACGAGGCGGCCGCGCTCATGCAGCGCCGCCTCGATCCGGCTCTGCCGCTCATGCGGGCGCACGGGGTCAAACATCTCATCGAGCATCTCAGGGGAAGGCTCTCGCTCGCCGAGGCGTCGGAGCGTTCGAAGCTCGAGACCCGCCACTACGCCAAGCGCCAGTTCACCTGGGCGCGACATCAGCTCGCCGGCTTCGAGTGGGTCGCGCCGGAGGCGGCGGTCGCGACGGGGGCGCTGGTGCTCTCGTCGGGCTTGCCGTGACCGGCGGCGCCGCTACAGGCCGCGGGCTAGCCCTTGTAGACCGTCCAGCTACTGACCACGGAATAGCCGAGCGGCGTCGGCACGACGTAGACGACAAGCCGGTTGTTCTCGTACCTGCCGAACTTCACCGCCTCGCACGGCGAGGCGTCGGCGGCCAGCACGCCGCAGGTGGTGGCCTCAGCCGAGATCGGCGCCCAGCCGATCCTAAGGATCGCCACGTCGAGGGGCATTCCGACGGCGAGACGCATGCCGGCCTCGAAGGCGTCGAAGGGGGCCTGGGTCGCACCCGGGACGGCCGGATAGCCTCCGGCGGCGCAGCCGGCCAGCAGCGAGGCGGCGAAGAGGATCGCGATCCGGGAGCGCACGGGGCCACCTCGACGTGAGCGGCGGACCCGAGGCCGCTGACGCGTTTTGCCCATGCGGCCGGTCTTGATTCGCCTCGCCGACATCAAACGGCGAAACCCGTTATTCTCCGGTTAAGCGGGTCGCGGCCGACGCTCCGTCTCGCCGAGCATGCAGGCGCGCTCGCCTCTCGAGCCTTCCGCCTTGCGCGGGCCTGAGCTAGCCTCGCGCCCCATGACCAGGAAGCCGAGTCAGACCCTCGCTATGGCGCGCGCCGAGCATGCGCGGCTCGGGGCCGAGATCGCCGAGCACGACCGGCGCTATTACCGCGAAGATGCGCCAACGGTATCGGACGCCGAATACGACGAGCTGCGCCGCCGCTATGACGCGCTCGAAGAAACGTTTCCCGAACTGGCGAACGCCCAGTCGGCGAACCGCAAGGTCGGCGCACCGCCGTCGGAGAAATTCGCAAAAGTCCGCCATGCCGTGCCGATGCTCTCTCTCGGCAACATTTTCGCCGACGAGGAGGTCGAGGAGTTTTGCGCCCGCGTCCGCCGCTTTCTCGGAATGGCCGAGGACGCGCCGCTGGCGATGGTCGCCGAGCCGAAGATCGACGGGCTTTCGTGCAGCCTGCGCTACGAGAACGGCGAACTCGTGCAAGCGGCGACGCGCGGCGACGGCTACGAGGGCGAGGACGTGACCGCCAACGTGCGCACGATCGCCGTCATCCCGAAAAGCTTGCACGGTGCGCCAAAAATCTTCGAGGCGCGCGGCGAGGTTTTTATGGGCCAGGCGGATTTCGCGGCGCTCAACGCCCGTCAGGCCGAGGCCGGCAAACCGGTCTACGCCAACCCCCGCAACTTCGCCGCCGGCTCGTTGCGCCAGCTCGACCCGGCCATCACCGCCTCGCGCCCGCTCGCCTTCTTTGCCTACGCCTGGGGCGAGGTCAGCGAACGCTTCGCCGCCACCCAGCTCGGCGCCATCCACGCCATGCAGCGCTTCGGCCTGCCGGTGAACCCGCTGACAAAGCTCTGCCGCTCGGCGGAAGACATGCTCGCCCGTTACCACGAGATCGAGATCCTGCGTGCGAGCCTCGGCTACGACATCGACGGGGTGGTCTACAAGGTCGACGATCTCGCGCTCCAGCAGCGGCTCGGCTTCGTGTCGCGCAGCCCGCGCTGGGCGGCGGCGCACAAGTTCGCGGCCGAGCGGGCGACGACCGTGCTCGAGGCGATCGAGATCCAGGTCGGCCGAACCGGGGCGCTGACCCCCGTCGCCAAGCTCAAGCCTATCACCGTCGGCGGCGTTGTCGTCTCTAACGCCACCCTGCACAATGAGGACGAGATCGGCCGCAAGGACGTGCGGATCGGCGATACCGTGGTGGTGCAGCGCGCAGGCGACGTCATCCCGCAGATCATCGAGGTCGTGCTCGACAAGCGACCGCTCGGCGCAAAGCCCTTCGCCTTCCCGGAGACCTGCCCCGTCTGCGGCTCGGCGGCTTTGCGCGAGATCGACGAGAAGACGGGCGAAACGGACGTCGTGCGGCGCTGCACCGGCCATCTCGTCTGCCCCGCCCAGGCGGTCGAGGGGCTGAAACACTTCTGCTCGCGCAACGCCTTCGACATCGAGGGCCTCGGCGACAAGCAGATCGAGCTTTTCTTCAAGGAAGGCCTGATCCGCACGCCGGCCGACATCTTTACCCTTCGCAGGCGCGACGGGAAGGGACGGCCGCCCTTGCGCGAGTGGGAGGGGTTCGGGGAGACGTCGGTACGCAATCTCTTCGACGCCATCGACGCGCGGCGGACGATCGCGCTGAACCGGTTCCTGTTCGCGCTCGGCATCCGCCACGTCGGCGAGACCAACGCGCGCCGCCTCGCCCGCCATTTCGGCGACTGGCAGCATTTCCGCGCCGCAGCGCGTGACCCCGGCGCGGCCGAAGAGTTCGCGGCGATCGAAGGCGTCGGCCCGGTCGTGGCGGAGACGATCGCCGACTTCTTCGCCGAAGAGCGCAACGAGGCCGCGCTCGACGCGCTGCTCGAGGAAGTGACGGTCGAGCCGATGCCGGCGATCGCAGCGGGCCATCCGCTCGCCGGGCAGACCATCGTCTTCACCGGCTCGCTCGAGCGGATGACGCGTGACGAGGCGAAGGCCATCGCCGAGCGGCTCGGCGCGAAAGTTTCTGGCTCGATCTCGGCGAAGACCAACCTCGTTGTAGCGGGACCCGGCGCCGGCTCGAAGCTGACGAAAGCGCGCGAGCTCGGCGTCGAGACGATCGACGAGGAGGAATGGATCCGGCGTTCGGGCCCAGGGGGTGACGGCGAAAGCTAAAAGTTCATCGGCGCGAAAAAGCAGAAAACCCCGGTCTGGCTTCCGCTCTTGTTGTCCTTATAGAAAATCCAGTAGTCGCCGTCCTGGCTCGGAAGCGTCTCCTTGACGGGGATCTTGTTGAAATATCCGTCAACCGTGTAGAATTCCTCGGAGACCCGATGCACCTGGTCGGGCCGCAGGTGATGGGCGTCGGCCGGTCCGCAGCAGGACTGCTTGACCCATCCGGGAACGCCCTTGCCGTCCGCCCAGGCGTCGTGCGCCTCGGCCGCGCCGGACAAGAAAAACACGAAGCAAACCGCGCCGATCCTGACGAGCATGATGATCTCCCAGCTTGCGAAAACGATCGGCGCCCCTCCCTGTCTAACGCTCCAACTCTTCAGTCCGCGACTGCGGTTGCTCAACAACTCCCTCGCGTAGGTAGTTGTTGCGCGGGATCACGGGCGGCGCCGTGATGCAGATCACAGTAGACGTGCGTTCTTCTCGCGATTGCGGATCGCAAGACGTCGTCCGAAGCGTCCACTTCGCGCCCGCGATAATTGACACCGCACCGGGCGTCGTCGAGATTGGCGGCACACTCAAGAGGAATTTCCGCCTGGCTCCCGCTCCGGCCGGGGAACGGAGCAATCGAAAGCAACAGAGGACAGGGAGATCGACATGAGGCAGTTCAACAAAGTCTCCATCACCCGGCGCCAGGCGCTAAAAGCAAGCATTGCTGCCGCGGCCGCGTCGGGCGGCCTTTTCGGCGCGACCCGCCTCGCCTTCGCCGACGACACGCTGGCGGAAATCAAGAAGCGCGGCGAACTGGTCGCTGCGACGGAAATGCAGTTCCCGCCGTTCGACATCTCCGACAACGGCGTCTACAAGGGGGTCGACCGCGACCTCGTCGACGCGGTGGGCAAGGAAATCGGCGTCAAGGTCTCCTACATCGACTTGCCGTGGACCAGCGTGCTGCCCGGCCTGGACGCCAAGAAGTTCGACATCTGCATCGCGCCGGTGACGATCACCAAGGAGCGGATGAAGCGCTACGCCTTCACCGTGCCGATCGCCGACGCGACCGCGGCGCTGATGAAGCGCGCCGACGACAAGAGCATCATGAAGCCCGAGGACATCGCCGGCAAGACCGTCGGCGGGCAGAAGGGCACCTCCCAGGTCGAGCAGCTGAAGGCCTTCGCCGCCAAGCTGCCGAAGCCGGTCGAGGTCAAGGAATATGTCGACAACAACCAGTCCTACGCCGATCTGGCGGCGGGCCGGATCGACGCGTCGGTGAACTCGCTGCCGAACCTCGCCTATGCCGCGTCGCAGCGTTCCGACACGTTTGCGGTGGTGCTGCCGCCGTTCGGAACCCCGAGCTATTTCTCCTGGGTGACGCGGCTCGACGACAAGTCCCTCGTCGACGCGGTCAACGCCGCGATCGTCAAGGTCGAGGCCGACGGCACGATGGCGAAAATCCAGAAGAAATGGTTCGGCCAAACGATGAATCTGCCGCAGACCGTGCCCGAGCCGGCGATATAGTTCCTCCCCCGCTCGCGGGGAGAAGGCGTAGCTCCTCACCCCGGCCCTCTCCCCGCAATCCCCGGGTCAAGCCCGGGTAGGGCTAGGGCGCTGCGGCGGCCACCCGATGAAGCCCGAGGTCATTCTCCACTCGTTCGGGTACCTGACGCAGGCCGCAGGCGTCACCGTCGCGATTTCCCTCGCCGGCATCGGCATCGGCTTCGTGATCGGGGCGCTGGTCTGCGTCGCGCGCCTGTCGCGCCGGCGCTGGCTGAAGCGCTTCGGCGGGGCCTATGTCAGCGTCTTTCGCGGCGTGCCGCTGCTGGTGCAGCTCCTGTTCATCTATTACGTCCTCGCGGAAGTCGGGCTCGACGTGCCCGCCATCGTCGCCGCGGTCGGCGGGCTCGCGCTCTCCTCCGCCGCCTATCAGGCGGAGATTCTCCGCGGCTCGCTGACCGCCGTCCCGAGGGGGCAGACGGAGGCGGCGGTCGCCCTCGGATTCACCGGGCCAGAAATCTGGCGGCGCGTCCTCCTGCCTCAGGCCTTGCGCATTTCGGTCCCGCCGCTCATCAACGAATTCATCCTGCTGCTCAAGGCCTCCTCGCTCGTCTCCGTCGTCGGCATCGCCGAGCTCACGCGGGTCAGCATGAACATCGCCTCGATGACCTACCGGCCTCTGGAAGCCTATGTCGGCGGCGGCCTCTTCTACCTCGCGATCAATCTGACGCTGGCGGGGTTCGGCGCGCTCGCCGAGCGGCGGCTCGCGGCGGGCGAAGCGCAATGAGCCTCGAGGTCCTCTGGCGCTACCTGCCCTCGCTCGTCTTCGGCTTCGGCGTGACGATCTTCTGCTGGAGCCTTGGCGGCGCGCTCGGCATGGCGCTGGGATTCGCGGTCGCGATTCTGCGCCGGTTGCGGCTGCCGCCGCTGCGCTGGGCGCTGAGATGCTTCATCGAGGTGTTTCGCGGCACGCCCTTCCTCATGCAGCTCTTCATTCTCTATGAAGCCGGCCCCTCGGTCGGCCTCAGGCTCAGCGCGACCGAGGCGGGCGTGCTCGGCCTCGCGCTCTATTCCTCGGCCTATTTCGCCGAGATTTTTCGCGCCGGGTTCGCCGCGGTCCCGGCCGGCCAGATCGAGGCGGCGACCAGCGTCGGCATGACGCGGTTCGACACGCTCGTCCGGGTCGAACTGCCGGCGGCCCTGATCGCCGCCGTGCCGCCGATCGTCAACATGCTGATCGTGCTGTCGAAGGAGACCGTGGTCCTGTCGATCATCACCGTCCCCGAGCTCATGTATCAGATGCAGACCATGGCGGCCGAGACCTTCACCGCCTTCGACGCGATCTTCGCCATGGCGGTCTTCTACTGGATCCTGGTCGAAGCCGTCTCCCGCCTCGGCGCCAGGGTCGAGGCGCGCGTGACCGCATATCTCGCGACCCAGGGAGCGCGCGCGTGACGGCGCCGGTGATCGAAATCAGCGGGGTCGGCAAAAGCTTCGGCCCGCACCAGGTGCTGAAGGGCGTCGATCTCTCCGTGGCGCGCTCGGAGGTCGTCTGCGTCATCGGCCCGAGCGGCTCCGGCAAGAGCACACTCCTGCGCTGCGTGAACTTCCTCGAGATCCTACGACGTCGGCGACGTCCGGATCGAAGGCAGGCTGATCGGCTACCAGGACATGCCCGACGGAACGCGCAGGCCGATGAGCGCCCGGACGTTGCGCGAGATGCGGCGCGAGATCGGCATGGTGTTCCAGCAGTTCAACCTCTGGCCGCACATGACGGCGATCGGCAACGTCGCCGAGCCGCTGCGAAGGGTGCGAAAACTCCCGGCCAGGGAGGCGGCCGAGCGCGCTTCCGCGATGCTGGGGCGGGTCGGCCTGTCGGCCAAGGCGCACGCCTATCCGTCCCACCTGTCGGGCGGACAGCAGCAGCGGGTCGCCATCGCCCGGGCGCTCGCGATGCAGCCGCGGCTCATGCTGTTCGACGAGCCGACCTCGGCGCTCGACCCGGAGCTCGTCGGCGAAGTCCTCGAAGTGATGAAGAGCCTCGCTGCCGAGGGCATGACGATGCTGATCGTCACCCACGAGATGGGCTTCGCCGCCCATGTCGCCGACCGCATCGCCTTCATCGACGACGGCCGCATCGTCGAAGAGGGGCCGCCCAGGCATGTGTTCCATCACAGCAGGGAGCCGCGCGTCCGGCAGTTTCTGCAGACCTACCACGACCGCAACAGTTTTTGAGCCGGCGCGCTGCTTGCGGCGGTTCGCCGGGCCGGCGGCCGCTTCGCCCTCATTGCGAGGGCCCCGAGCGAGAGCCGACGGGAGGAAGCGGTCCGCCCGCGGCGAGGCTAGGTCTTGTGGGGCGCGAGTTTTCGAAGCCATACCATCTCCCGGCGCGAATTGAACCTTTTCAAGCCTTTGCGGCGCGATTTCCCGGGCGATTGCTAACCCTCCCGTTTCTCAAAACCGCACGAGCGGGCAAGCGGGTTCGCCGGGCGGAGCGCCGTGGGCTTCGGCGTCGTCTGCGAGGCGGCGGAACCTCCTGGAACGCAGCCGGAAGGCCGTCGGCCGCCCGGGGAAGGAAACCGCAAGCCAGGGGGAAGCCAAAGGAACGCCGAGGGAAGCAAAAGGAACGCCAGGGGAAGCCGGATCCGTTCACGATTCTTGCGTTTTCAATGACTTGCACCACATTGGAGAGGTGGTGAGTTTTCGGGCGGGCGGGTGTTGCTCCGAAAGCTCCCCGAGCCGTATGGGCCGCGAACTGGAAGCCAAGATGGAGGAGTGTTGGTCGGTCATTCATCGGTCCCCGGGCCACGTTGGCGGCTCACTGAAAGGATGGTGACACAACATCCGGTTTTTAGCAAGGAATAGTTCTAGTTATGTTCGCTAGAGGTCCTAATTCATGGAGCCCGCTTGGATCGGCGATAGGAGGGCCGGAGTCGACCCCTCGCTGATCTCAAGGTCGGCGCTATGAACGTGAAGCGCGACAAAGCGGGCTTAAACTGAATGCATAGAGCAAGCTGCGAATGCGTGCGTTCGACCCGAAACGATCGTGGGGGCCGGTTGAACGCTGCGAATAGTCTATGAACCCAACTCAGGCGTGGCCATCGACAACGTGGAGCTTCGGTCGGTAGGACGCCGTCTTCTGACTTATCCCGGCAGGCGCGGTCCATCCGCGGATCGTCGTGGTGTCGTAGGTCACGCGCACCGTAATAACTCCGGACAGGCCGTCCCAGAGCCGAGGATCGAGGGCGAGATTGCCGTCGGTCCACCGCCGCGGGCCGCCGCCGTGGTCCTCCAGTTGATGGACCCCGTCACGAAGCCGCTCGTCGCCGAGCGAGATCTGGCGGGCCTCGCCGCCGGGGCCGCCGCCGAACGCGAGCGAGACCAGCATCACGCCGAGGGTGCGGGGATCTTCGGAGCCGAACGCCGCCGGAGAGAAGGCGTTCGACATCAGCCGTACGTCCCGCACGCTCGCCGGGAACAGGAACGCCGCCGCGCCGTCCTCGATGATTGGGCGAACCGTCCTGCCGTCGATCGCGAGACGCAGATCGGCGTCCCGCGACGGCGTCCAGCCGATTTCCCCGGCCCGCGCCAGAAGCCGCTCGCGGACGAAATGGAGGACGGGGCCTTCGGTCACCACCGGCCGGCAGAAGTCGGTGTGGGTCCGGTCGCGGCCCTCCATGATGGCGGGAAGCAGGCCCCGCTTCTCCTCAAACGCGCCGCGATTACCCATCGCCAGATAGCTCTCCGCCGGCAGATTGTTGGCGATGAGGATGTCGTGGCTGTCGAGCTCGACATGCCAGTAGCTGATCTCGTCCACTTCGACCTCGGCGACGGTCGCGCCGTTGACGAGGTAGCCGATGGGAATGAACACTTCGCCGAGGAGATCGACGCAGACCGAATGGCCGGCCGAGAGGTAGAGGTCCTGCGTTGGGCGGGAGGGGCCGAATGCGCCGGCGGCGATCCGGATCGGCCGGCCCGGGCTCGCGTTGGGGTTGCGGCGGAAATCGACGTCGCGGTGCCCCATCCATTTGACTGGGCGCATCTCGCCGGGGGCGGTGAGGACGAGGTCGCCGGTTTTGAGCGTCTCGACCGGAACGTCGCCCCGGGGAGTGCGGATAAGCGTCCCAGCGGCGAAGCAGACGCCCGTCCACCCAATGTGATTTGTGGAGCTGCTGAGGCTGTCATAAACTTGGCCTCCCGTGCCGACGATCACGGCGCTCGCGAGGTCCGGGGGATTCGTGTCCGTCCAAGTCAGCGACAGGAAGATGCCCGAGGCGGTCGACGTCAGGTGCCATCCCGGCACGCCGTCCACTGTCTCGGCGGTGAGCGTAAAGTTGTGGAACGTCACGCTCCCTCCCGGAATGCCGGGAAGACCACGGCCCACCTTGTCGGCGAAGGTCAGACCAGCCAACGACGTGGCGGTGGAGGTGTCGTAGTTCATCACGACCGAGCCGACGAAAGTTCCTTCGTGGGTGCCTTTCGGATCGTTACCGACCGTCACCCCCGTGAAATCGCCACTCCAGATGTTCGCCACGACGTTCCTCCCCGGCCCTCTGCCGCTGTTCGCTCCTCCGACCCGCGCTCGGCAAATTGCGCGAGGAAACTTTACGCCAGATCATAAAGGATCTAATCGATCGGGTCCATGATGAGAGGCTGTCGCCAGAGCGCCACCAGGCGCAGAAATCCACGAGCGATCCGTCCGCGACCCTAAAATCCCCACAGTCGCGCCCGGACGCCACGCTTTCTGTTTGATCGCCTCGAACCACCCTGCCGAGGGAACTTGGACTTAAAACAAATAGCCTACTCTCAATTGAGTCTTGAAAGTGTAGACGGGAAAATCCTTGATGATCGGAATGCCGAACTCGGCCGAAACCACGATATGCTCGGTCGGCTTCCAGCCGACCATGAAGTTGAGCGGCAGAAACAACCGGCCCGTCTGGCTCCACACCGGCGTCCCATAGTTCAGTCGAATGTCCGGGCTCGGGTAGAGCGTGAAGAACAGGTTGCGCGGCAGATTGATGTTGAGGGTCGGCGCGATGCGCAACTGCCTCAGCATGCGGCCGTCGTCGTTGCCTTCGAAATCGATGCCGTAGCGCACCTGCGGCGCGAAATAGCTGCCCGCGCTGATCTCGGGAAGCATCGCGCGGACGACGAAACCCGTGACCTGTTCCCAAGAGTTCGTCGCCACTCCGTTGGTCGAGGTCGGCGCGATCAGCTGTCCGCCGAGCGCCACCGCCCAGCGTTGATCGAAGTCATGGACGATCCACGCCTGAGTGAGCACGTTGCCGAAGCCGGATATGGTCGCGCCGGTTGGATTGTCGGGCGTCACTCCGTTCGTCCACACCACCGGAATTTCGGTGCGGAAGTTCAACTCCCATTGCGGCGCGAGCCTGAACGGCGCCTCGATCCGGGCGAATGGCGTATTGGTTTCAACTCGTTTGGTCGTTCCCTCTTCGACGCCTGGACCCGGGGCTTCGGTATAGCGGTCAAGGAGCTCTATCTTGCCCAACGGCTGAGTCGGGTCGTCGCCGGTCCCGTTCGCGAGGTCGGGGCCGTCCGAGCCGGCAAGAACGGGGCTCGCCACGTTCAAAGCGCCCGCGATTAAAGCGCAACGCGCAACAGTGAGATGCGCCCGCCTCTCTTGCGCGGACGAAGCGCGCGAGAGCTTCAAGAGCGCTGTCGCCACGACCGCCACTCACTCACCGCATCGCAGCGAGATTCCTCCAGAAGGTCTCGAGACTCTTCGTGCCGCCAAAGAGCGTGGTGAAATTGGTGGAATCGACCAGAACGATGTCTCCGGCCCTCTCATCGTTCGGCGGCGCCCAAAGGAGGCAGTTGAACTCCCTGTTCCCCGCCTCGGTGAAAGGATGCGGCCGTTCGAGGTCGATCGGCTGCCGCGCGAGCACCTGAACGGAGTCCGCGCCTCCCGTCAGTTCATAATGCGGCAAATGCGGGTGGAAGTTGAGGGTCGGGACGTTCTGCAAGAGGCCGAGGCTGTCGATGTCGTGGAAGGCCGTGAGCGGAGCAATCTCCTTCGTGCCAGGGACCAGCGCGGGGCGTAGACCGTACTGATTGTGCACCGGCACGTCGAGCGCCTTCATAAGCGAGCGCGTGTATTGCCCGAAGCGCTGCTGGCGCGGCACCAGCGCGTCGCCGTGATGAAGATACTCCATCTGGCGCTGCTTGAGATCGCTCGAAAAGCCGACGTCGTGATGCGGGGCCAGGAGAAGGCACGTGTCCTCGCGTCGCAGCCAATTGCGAAGCGCTTCGACCTCTTCTGGCGCCGCCGTTTGCTCGGAAACAAGGTGGTCGAGTCCAAAGACCATCAAGGTGTCGGTGTCGGCCAATATTCTTTCGTCGACCGGCAGCCGGTAGCCCGCCTGATCAATGCGCTGGAAGACGGCGACGGGATGCTCCGTGACGTCTTCGGCAATCTTTTGGAAGCTGAGAGTCGAGCGGTGAAACAGCTCGAGCGTGCCGGCAATTCCCTGTAAGAATTGCGCCGTGCTCCATTCCGGCGTCTCATAGGCCGGCCAGGCGACGCGGCGCACCTCGGTCATCGTGGAAAACCGGTTGTCCATCTCTGCGAGGTCGCGCTGGGACTCCCACGGGTAGCTCCAGGTCCAATAGATGCTGATGCGCCGCTTGCCCGGCGTGGATTTTCGCGGGACGTGGTTTTGGTTGTAGGTGCGCGCAGAACTCGATGCGCCCATGGCGAAACCTCCCGATTTGTCCTTTAAGCCGGTTTCAAAAGCCCACCGCCCTCGTCCTGAGGCGCCCCGAAGGGGCCTCGAAGGACGATCCACTTCACGCAGGCGGCGCCACAAACGCCCTCTGGAGCGTCCCCTTCGCCTGGCTCAGGGCAGGCTTTCGAGGCTCTTTGCTTTCGCAAAGGGCGTCTCAGGACGAGGTCCGTGACTTTTGAAACAGACACTTAAGCCTGCGCCTCCGCTGCGCTTCGATCGGGCAACGAAGCCAGGTATTGCAGCGCCCGGAGGCCCGGAAGGAAAAAATAGGCGCCTCCCCGCACGGTGGTGAAGGCGGGCAACCCCCGGATCGTCTTGCGAATGGGACGCTTGGGAATCTTGAATTCCAGCTTGCCGTCCTGGTTGCCGATGATCGGATCGCGTTCGTTGCCGAGCTCGTTGAAGTTCCGGTCGTTGATCCAGACGTTCTGCGCGAACTCGAACTGGCGGATGAGGCTCGCGCAGATGATGAAGGCGGCGATGCCGCGCTCGACCCCGTCGTCGGGAGCGCCTTCCGGCAACGGGGGCCCGTACGGCGCCCCTCGCCGGATCATCCGGCGCCGGCTCATGTTGTGGCCCATGTCGCGCGGATTCATCCGGCGAATGTGCGCGCCGAGCGGGACCGCATAGCCGTGCGGGTCCCTCTCCTTGTAGGTGAAGTCGTTGTTGCGCTGCATGTCGGCGCCGAGCGCGGGATCGTCTTTTTCCGGCGCCAGCACGAGCGGCGCCCCGCTACGCCAGCGACCCATCAGCTTGGCGGCGATCAGCTCCTGCTCCTCCGGAGTGTCGCCGTGCTGGCGGAGAAACTCGCGAAACTTCCCCACATGCTCCTCGAGCCGCCGATAGGCCATGTAGCTGCCGTTGCGCGCGAGAATTTCGGGCCTCGGACTGTCGGCTATGGCGCCGTATTCATCGGGATAGCCGAGGATGAACTCGCCCGGCTTCAACGGCTCGCCGGTTCCGGGCGTCGGTTCGACTCCGTTGCCCTCGATCGCCGGCTCCGACAACCTGTCCCGATAGCCGAAATGCTCATGCGCGTAGCCGAACGGCGGAATGGCCTGAAGGTCGAGCACGGAGAGGACCTCGACGCCAGGGCAGCCGGAGATCAGCTTCCCGTGTTCCAGGACGCACCGATCGTGCTCCGCCTGATCGCGGGCAAAGAGAATGACGATCGCATGCAGATCGGGGCTCGCAAGGCCGCCGACCCAGTGTTCGGGGGCGTTGACGCCGGTGTCGCCGAGCGTCTCGGCTCGGGCCGCCATCCCTTGCTTGAACTCCTCCGGAAACGACGCGAGCGAAGCCTCGTCCAGTCCGAGCGCGCGCAAGCCATTCCAGGTGAAAGCCGCCGTCACCCAGCGCTTGTCCTGTTCGACGCCCGCCTGCATCGACGCCGCCGAATGGATCGTCTCCTTGATCGCCGCTGCCCAGGCGCGGCCGCCGGCTCCGTCGCGAAACGACAGAAATTCGTAGCGCGCCGCGAGCGCCGGGGCGCGTGTCAGCAGGATGTGCTGGATGTCGGCGAATTCGAGCATCGCGACGTTCCCCTGTCAGTCTGCTGATCTCACACCCGGCCAAGCGATGGGGCTTGCGCGCATCACGACGTGCGTCCCCACGCCTGCGCGTCGATCTTCCACTCCTCGCCGTGCTTTGAGAACGTATAGGCGAGGGTGCCGGTCCGAGCGACGGTCTGGCCCTTGATCGTCACCGCGAGCGTCCCCGCTATGACCGCATACGCATAGGAGCCTTCCACATTCCAGAACCCCATTTCGTAAGACATGTGCTCATGCGAGACCCCAAGGTTCTTACGCCACTTCTCAACGTCAGCAAGCCAATTGGTCGGAGCATTCGGGTTCAACCAGCGATAGGGCGCGATCCCGTCAATGATGATGGCGTCATCCCCGAAAATGCTGAGGAAAAGCTCGACGTTCTGGGTGTTGAAACCGTCAATGTGATTATCGATGAGGGTCTGGATCTCCCTCGGGGGGTTGGCAGCCATGTTGATCCTCCAGTCGTGCCAAGGTCGCCGCCTGGGTCCGCGACCGAAACAAAAAGTACGCCGTCGCCGAGTGGCGCTTCGCGACCGACGACGCCGAGCGGAAGCCGCAGAGGTCGGATTGCCCCCGGAAATTATTGCATCTCGTCGAGCATGGTCGAGAACGCGGCCTTGAGCTTGAGGGCCTTTTTGACCTCAGTGGCGCTCACATAGGGATATTCGGCGTATTCGAGGAAGCTCGGGCATTGATGATCGCGGACAAACTTGACGAAGGCGGCGGGATTTGTCTGCCAGTCCGTCGGAAAACCCTCGAGATTCTCGAACACCGTCCGCAAGCCGGTGATGCCGAACAGGGTGACCGCGTCCTCGGTATATTTGTCGAAGTCGGTGTCGAAAATGCCCTGATACATGAAGTAGGTGTCCCCCTTGATGGGAAAGAGCACCCAGCGCAGGTAATGCAGCTGCAGGACGGCCAGGGCGTCCGGCTGCGCGGCGATCGTTTCCTCGATGGTTTTGGCGTATTTGTAGAAAACCTCCTCGCGGCCTGGGACTATTTTTGCCAGGATCGAGAAGCCATAGTTGGCCGGGGTCTTGGGAAAGATGGGTCCGTAACGTCCCTGCTCGACCTTGTCCTCGAAATATCCGCCCTTCGGGATCGCCATCGCCGCGGGCTTCGACCAGTCCTGTGTCTTGGAGTCGCTCGACATCGTGGGGCCCTTCCTTGATGTGTTTCCTCAGGGGATGATTCTATTGTCTTGGGCTGGTTCGACCGGCGGCGCCCGAGCGGCCGGCACGAACAGGCGGGCGAGGCGATTGAAGGGTCCTCGCAGCAAGGCGTATGGGACGAGCGCCAGCATGGTCGCCGTAAACAAGAGCTCCAGCGGATAGACAAACCGGACTGTCATGAGCTGATAGACACAGTCGAGCGCGAGCGCCAACAGGAACGGCGTCATCGCTCCCCGCCAGCCTTCGTGAAGCAACTGCAGACGCCTCTCCGGGCGCGTCAGCACCGCCCACAGATAGCCCTGCCGTCCCTCCCTCGCATCCTGAACGCCGGCCCGCAGCGCCAACAGGCTCGCCATCGTCGGCTGGACGTAGAACCGCAGGTTCAACGGACCATTTGGCCGCGCGACAAAATTATCCCAACCGCGGCCGATCATTTCGAACAGAAAACTCATAGCGCGACGCTGTTAGCAGCACGAGAAACGATGCTGTGCCCAAGCGGCGGATTAGTCAACCGCAAGCGCCTGCCGATGAACTCAACTATCGTGTTCTTACTGTAAGACGAATATATAATTCGGTTGTTCTTATTGTTCGCGCGACAGCGCACCCTCAAATTGTGAACGGGCGTGGCGAGAGCGCAGTGCAAGACCACGGGCGGGCCCTTGTAGCCGCGCGCGGCGAGCGCGGCTGGCGCGACCAGCGGTCGCGCCTACAAAACACGGGCGGCGCCCTTGTAGCCGCGCGCGGTGAGCGCGGCTGGCGCGACCAGCGGTCGCGCCTACAAAACGCGCGCGGTGAGCGCGGCTGGCGCGACCAGCGGTCGCGCCTACAAAGCACGGGCGGCGAGCGGGCACTTGTAGCCGCGCGCGGCGAGCGCGGCTTGCGCGGCCAGCGGTCGCGCCTACAAAACCCGGGTGGCGCCCTTGTAGCCGCGCGCGGTGAGCGCGGCTGGCGCGACCAGCGGTCGCGCCTACAAACACGCGCGGCGAGCGGACACTTGTAGCCGCGCGCGGTGAGCGCGGCTGGCGCGACCAGCGGTCGCGCCTACAAAACGAGCGCGGCTGGCGCGGCCAGCGGCCGCGCCCACAAAATGCGGCGCCTATAGGGTCACGCCGTCAAAATCTCTTTCGACTCGACCGTCGAGTCCGGGTTGAGGCGGTAGACGAGCGGCAGGCCCGTGGCGAGCTCCATCGCGGGAATGGTCTCGGGCGTCAGGCGGTCGAGCACCATCACCAGCGCCCGCAGGCTGTTGCCGTGCGCCGAGACGAGCACCCGTTTTCCCCTGAGCACCTCCGGCAGGATGTTCTGGCAATAGTAGGGGAGGGCGCGGGCGACGGTATCCTTGAGGCTCTCGCCTCCCGGCGGCTGCACGTCGTAGCTTCGCCGCCACTTGTGGACCTGCTCCTCGCCCCACTTCTTGCGCGCGTCGTCCTTATTCAAGCCGACCAGGTCGCCGTAGTCGCGTTCGTTGAGCGCCTGGTCGCGGTATTCCGGCAAGCCGGTCTGCCCCAATTCGGCCAGGGCCAGTTGAAGCGTATGCTGGGCGCGGACCAGGGCGGAGGTGAACGCGACGTCGAACACGATGTCGCGGGCCTTGAGGCGCCGGCCGGCTTCCTTGGCCTCTTCCACCCCGAGGGGGCTCAGCTCCACGTCGCGCCAGCCGGTGAACAGGTTCTTCAGGTTCCATTCGCTCTGGCCATGGCGCAAGAGCACGAGCAGGCGTTCGGACATCTTTCTTCACCGCATTCGAGGATTTTCAAGCCTATGTAGCATGGGGGCTCGCCTCGGCGCCAATCGCCATGCGCGAACGCCGTTAACCCTGGGAACAATCTCCGCGATCGCCCCGTTCAAGAGCCCGCGGCGACGAAGCGGCGTTTGGCTGCCGCAACATCCTGCCTGATCTTTTTCGCGGGACGGTCGACGCGCGCGCATTCTGACTTTTATTTGCGGGTAGATTGCCTCACGCCCACCCCCGCGAGCGGGAGCCGCCGATGAACAAGCAGCAGAAATGGAATCTCTGGTACGTCTTCATCGCCGTTATCGGCGTGATCGTGATCGCCAATCTGTTGAGCGTGGGCCGGGAGAAGATCGTCACCATTCCCTACAGCGAGTTTCTCACCGACCTGAACGGGGGGAAAATCGCCGAGGTCCGCGTTTCCGGCGAGCGCATCCAGGGCGAATGGAAGGAAGCGCAGAAGAACGGGGTCAAGGAGTTCGAGACGAACCGCGTCCCGCCTGACCTCGCTGCCGAACTCGAGCGCAACCACGTGAAGTTCAGCGGCGTGATCCCCAACACGTTCCTGGCCGATCTGCTGTCGTGGATCCTTCCGATGCTGTTCTTCGTCGGCATCTATTACTTCATTTTCCGACGTTTCAACCAAGCCCAGGGCGGCCTGATGTCGATCGGCCGCAGCAAGGCGAAGGTCTATGTCGAGACCGACACCAAGACGACCTTCAACGACGTGGCGGGCGAGGACGAAGCCAAGGCGGAGCTCAAGGAGATCGTCGACTTTCTCAAACACCCGAAGGAATACGGCGTCCTCGGCGCCCGGATGCCCAAGGGCGTGCTGCTGATCGGGCCGCCGGGCACGGGCAAGACGCTGCTCGCCCGGGCCGTCGCCGGCGAGGCCGGCGTGCCGTTCTTCTCGATCAACGGGTCGGAATTCGTCGAGATGTTCGTCGGCGTCGGCGCGGCGCGGGTGCGCGACCTCTTCGTGCAGGCGCGCGAGAAGGCGCCCGCGATCATTTTCATCGACGAGCTCGACGCGCTCGGGCGCGCCCGCGGCGCCTACCCCTATATGGGGCACGACGAGAAGGAGCAGACGCTGAACCAGCTCCTGGTCGAGATGGACGGGTTCGATTCGCGCAGCGGTCTCGTGCTGCTCGCCGCGACCAACCGGCCCGAAATCCTCGATCCGGCGCTGCTGCGGGCCGGCCGCTTCGACCGTCAGGTGCTCGTCGACCGGCCGGACAAGAGCGGGCGCATCGACATCATCAAACTCTACCTCAAGGGCCATAAGCTCGCCCCCGACGTCTCGGCGGAGAACATCGCGGCTTTGACGCCCGGCTTCACCGGCGCCGACCTCGCCAACCTGGTCAACGAGGCGGCGCTCGTCGCGACAAGGCGCAAGGCCAAGGAAATCGCGATGGAGGATTTCAATGAGGGCGTCGAGCGCATGATCGCCGGCCTCGAGAAGAAGAAGCGCGTCCTCAGTCCCAAGGAGCGGCGCACCGTCGCCTATCACGAAATGGGTCACGCGCTGGTGGCGATGTCGCTGCCCAACGCCGACCCGGTGCACAAGATTTCGATCATCCCGCGCGG
Organism: uncultured Alphaproteobacteria bacterium; assembly: GCA_963823165.1. GTDB lineage: Bacteria > Pseudomonadota > Alphaproteobacteria > Rhizobiales > Beijerinckiaceae > Roseiarcus. The sequence goes on from CAWGKV010000034.1 coordinate 176,144, forward strand.
CGTCGGGGCGCTCGGCTACACGATCCAGCGTCCGACCGAGGATCGATACGTCATCACCCGCCAAGAGCTCATCGACAAGATGGACGTCCTGCTCGGCGGACGGGCGGCCGAATGGGTGGTGTTCCAACAGCTCTCGACCGGAGCGGCGGACGACCTCGTCAAGGTGACCGACATCGCGCGCGACATGGTCGCGCGTTTCGGCATGGACCCGACGGTGGGACCCGTCTCCTACGAGGGGGCGCGGTCGCCGTTCCTGACCGGCCCGCCGGCTCTCGAGGATTTTCACCAGAAACGCTACAGCGACGAAACGGCGCGGGCGATCGACGCGGCGGTCCAGGAACTCGTGTCGCGCGCCTTCGACCACACCGTCGGAATCCTCAAGGCGCACGAGGCGACGCTCGAGCGCGGCGCCAAGCTCCTGCTCGAGCGTGAGACGCTCGACGAATCCGCGTTGAAGCAGATTCGCGAGGAAATGCAGGCGGCGCCCCCGCTCGCCGTGACCGGCGCGAGCCCGGCCTAGGCGATGCTTTCCAGTTTCGGCCTTTCGCTCTATCAGCTTTCGACCTGGATCGTCCCGCTGGTGGTCGCGATCACCTTTCACGAGGCTTCGCACGGCTACGTCGCCCGGCTGTTCGGCGACAAGACGGCGTGGCTCGCCGGCCGCGTCACCTTCAATCCGCTGAAGCACATCGATCCGTTCGGCACGATCCTGCTGCCGGCGCTGCTGATGCTCCTGCGCGCGCCGTTCCTATTCGGCTACGCCAAGCCCGTGCCGGTCAACTTCCGGGCGCTCCGCAATCCGAAGCGGGACTCGGTATTCGTCGCCGCCGCGGGCCCGGCGATGAATCTCGCGCTCGCGATTGTGAGCGCCTTGTCGTTCCGCGCGATTCCGCTCCTGCCGCCCGCTGCGGCCGGCTGGGCGGCCGACAATCTCAACAATTCGCTTCTCATCAACGTACTGCTCGCCGTCTTCAACCTCATCCCGATTCCGCCGCTCGACGGCGGCCGCATCCTGGTCGGGCTGTTGCCCGACGGGCCCTCGCGATCTCTCGCCGCGCTCGAGCCCTACGGCATGCTCATTCTTCTCGCCGCCTTGCTGGTCCTGCCTGCGCTCGGCCAATACTCGGGACTCGAGCTCGACTTCCTGTGGCGGTTCGTGGCGAGGTTGACTGACTCGATCATTGGCGCGATCCTGCAGATCACCGGCGCAAGTCAGCCGGTAGCGGGCGCTTTCGGAATATTACGCGGACAGCCGGCCTGACCGGCGGTATCGGTTCCCCGGACGCCGGCCGTGGGACAAAGTTCAAGCTGCAACTCGGCGCTCCGATCCGGGGCGCGCGCATTTGAAACGATGCGAGGGAATTCGTGATGCGCAGTGCGCCAAGCGGTTCTCCATCTCGACCGGACGCCCCAAGGCGTAGAATTCGCCCATCGTTCGACGGCCTGTGGCGCAAGGCAGCCGCGCCATTCGCCGTCCTCCTCGCATCGATCCCGCTCGCCGGCTGCAATCCGTCCGTGCTCCATCCGAAAGGACCGGTCGGCATCGGCGACGGCGCGATCCTGGTCGGTTCGGTGATCATCATGCTCGCCATCGTGGTCCCGACGGTCCTCGCCACCCTTGCCTTCGCCTGGTGGTTCCGGTCGTCCAACGCCAGGGCGCGATACATGCCCGACTGGGAATATTCCGGCCAGCTCGAGCTGATCGTCTGGGCGATTCCGCTTCTCACGATCATGCTGCTCGGCGGCGTCGCCTGGATCGGCTCGCACGATCTCGACCCGGCGAAGCCGCTCGCCTCCGAGAGCCCGCCTCTCGAGGTCGGGGTGGTGTCGCTCGACTGGAAATGGCTGTTCATCTACCCCGACCAGGGCGTGGCGAGCGTCAACCGGCTGGTGATTCCGGCCGGCGTGCCGGTGCATTTTTCCCTCACCTCGGCCAGCGTGATGAACGCCTTCTTCATCCCCGAGCTCGGCAGCATGATCTACACCATGAACGGCATGCGGACGCAGCTCTACCTGATGGCCGACCAGCTGGGAACGTTCTACGGCCGGTCGACCCATTTCAGCGGCGACGGGTTCGCCGGCATGCAGTTCGAGGTCGAGTCGGCGAGCGCGCATGACTTCGCCGCCTGGATCGACAAGGCGCGCTCCGCCGGCCCCACGCTGACTCCGCAGACCTACGCCGAGCTCGCCAAGCAAAGCATCAATGTCGCCCCCTTCACCTACCGCGACGTCGAGCCCGACCTGTTCCGGAAGATCGTCCAGCAGGTGATCCCGCCCGGGCCCGGCCCGGCGCCCACCCCCACCCCCGAAAAGGTCGGGTCGCTATGCGTGGGGCCCGCGCGCAGCCTCGCGCCCGCGCCCGCGCCCGCTCCCGTGAAGATCGGGGGATTGTGATGAACCTCCTCGGCAAGCTGTCCTGGGCCGACATCCCCTTCAACCAGCCGATCCCCTTCTTCACCTCCCTGGTCGTCATCGCGGTGATCGTCTTGGTGCTCGCCTACATCGCGCTGAAGGGCTGGATACCCTATTTGTGGCGGGAGTGGATCACCAGCGTCGACCACAAGCGGATCGGCGTGATGTACGTCTTCCTCGGCCTGGTGATGCTGATCCGCGCTTTCATCGACGCGCTCATGATGCGCACCCAACAGGACCTCGCCTTCCGGTCGGGAGGCTACCTGCCGCCCGAGCACTATGACCAGATCTTCTCGGCCCATGGCACGCTGATGATCTTCTTCGTCGCCATGCCGCTGCTGATCGGGCTGATGAACCTGGTCGTGCCGCTCCAGCTCGGCGTCCGCGACGTCGCCTTTCCGACGCTCAATTCGGTCAGCCTGTGGCTGACCGCGACCGGCGCGTTGTTGATCAACCTGTCGCTGTTCATCGGCGAGTTCGCCCGCACTGGCTGGCTGCCGTTTCCGCCGCTGTCGGAGCTCACCTATTCCCCCGGCGTCGGCGTCGACTACTACCTGTGGGCGCTTCAGATCTCGGGCGTCGGGACGCTGCTGACCGGCGTCAATTTCGTCACCACCATTTTGAAGCTTCACGCCCCCGGCATGACCTATATGCGGATGCCGATCTTCTGCTGGACGTCGCTCGCCGCAAACCTGCTGATCGTCGCCGCCTTCCCGATCCTGACCGCGACGCTGGCGATGCTGCTGCTCGACCGGTACCTCGGCTTCCATTTCTTCACCAACGAGGCCGGTGGCAACGTGATGATGTTCATGAACCTCATCTGGGCCTGGGGCCACCCGGAGGTCTACATCGTGATCCTGCCGGCGTTCGGCGTTTTCTCCGAGGTGGTGTCGACCTTCTCGCGCAAGACGCTGTTCGGCTATCGCTCGATGGTCCTGGCGACCATGGCGATCTGCATCATTTCCTTCATGGTGTGGCTGCATCACTTCTTCACCATGGGCCCGGGGCCCGACGTCAACGCGATGTTCGCGATCGCCTCGATGGTCATCGCCGTGCCGACCGGGGTGAAGATCTTCAACTGGCTGTTCACCATGTACGGCGGCAGGATCGTTTTTGCGCCGCCGATGCTGTTTGCGGTCGGCTTCATGGTGACATTCGTCATCGGCGGCCTGACCGGCGTCCTGGTGGCGAATCCGCCGGCCGATTTCCTGCTGCACAACAGTCTGTTCCTGGTGGCGCATTTCCACAACGTCCTGATCGGCGGCACGCTGTTCGGCGCCTTCGCCGGACTGAACTTCTGGTTCCCCAAGGCGTTCGGCTTCCGCCTGCACGAAGGGCTGGGCAAAGCTTCGTTCTGGTTCTGGCTGGTCGGGTTCTATTTCGCGTTCATTCCGCTTTATGTCCTGGGTCTCGAGGGGATGACGCGGCGGATGCAGCATTACGACGTGGCCGAATGGAAGCCGTGGGTCGACCTGGCCAGCGTCGGCGCCTTGATCATCCTGATCGGAATTCTCACCCAGATCGCCCAACTGATCGTCAGCTTCCGCCGCCGGGACGAGCTTCGCGACGTGACCGGCGATCCGTGGCAGGGCCGATCGCTGGAATGGTCGACGGCCTCGCCGCCGCCGACGTTCAATTTCGCCGTGCTGCCCCATGTTCGAGGCGGCGACGACTATTGGCATAGTGAGCACGATCCCGACCGGGAGGCCGAAAGGAACGAGGAGCCCCATTACGAAGCGATCGAGATGCCGAGGAACAGCCCGACCGGTTTTGTCTCGGCGTTCTTCGCCACCTTGATCGGCTTCGGGATGATCTGGCACATCTGGTGGATGGTTGGCGTCGCCTGCGTCGGCGCCTTCGCCACCTTCGTCGTCTTCGCCTGGCGCGACCGCACCGAATACGAGATCCCGGCGGAAGAGGTCGCCCGCATCGACCGCGCCAATCGCCTCGCGCGTAGCCATGCCCGCGCAGCGGCGCAGCCCGCCCAATGACCGTCGTTCCGGAAGGCGCCGGCTACGGCGGACGCGGCCTGCCCGAGCAGGAAGCGGGCGGCGAGGAGCTGTTCGAGCATGCCGAGCGCAGCCCGGCCTCGATGCGGATCATCGTCGGCTACGGCTTCTGGATCTTCCTGCTCAGCGACATCGTCATGTTCTCGGCGTTCTTCGCCACCTTCGCGGTGCTGCGGGACGCGACGAACGGCGGCCCGGCCGGCAGGGATTTGTTCGACCTGAACAATGTCGCTCTCGAGACGGCCTGCCTGCTGATCTCGAGCTTCACCTGCGGCATCGCCGCGATCGGCGCGAGCGCGCACAATGGCCGCCTGTACTACGGCGGCATGATCGTGACCTGCCTGTTCGGGGCGGGCTTCCTGTTCCTCGAGGTCAACGAGTTCGCCGGCCTTATCGCGCAAGGCTTCGGCCCGACCCACAGCGCCTTCCTGTCCGCCTTCTTCAGCCTCGTCGGCTTACACGGCGGCCACGTGACGCTCGGCGAATTGTGGCTCCTGACCATGATCGCGCAGGTGTTCGCCAAGGGCTATCGCCCGGACATCCTGCGCCGGGTGCTGTGCTTCAGCCTGTTCTGGCACACGCTCGACATCATCTGGGTCGCGATTTTCACGGTGGTCTATCTGATGGCGTTCACCTCATGACCCATATCGAACGACGCACGCCACTGCACCATGGCGACGCAGCCCCCGGCGACGAGCGCCCCGGCCGGCGCGAGATCGCGGAAGGGATCGGCGGCTACCTGGTCGGCCTGTTCCTCGCGGCCTTGATCACGGTGGTGGCGTTCTTCGTCGCCGAGACGACTCTCGTCTGGCGGCCGAGCATCCCGATCGCGCTCGTCGTGCTGGCGATCGCCCAGATCGGCGTGCACCTCGTCTTCTTCATCCACATCACCACCGGGCCGGACAACGAAAACAACGTGCTTGCGCTGGCGTTCGGGGTGCTGATCGTGGGGCTGCTGATCGTCGGCTCGCTGTGGATCATGTACAACATGAACGCCAACATGCTGCCGATGAGCCGGCCGGCCGGGGCCGAGGGCCGGGGCGTCATGCATATGCTGGAGCAGCAGTGAAAAAGAAGCCATCTCGGCGCCTCGGGATCACCTCAGCGGAACGGTCAGGCGTTCGATGACCGGGGCCGTATCGGGCCGAATCCCGCGCCACCATTCGAAGGCCTCTGCCGCCTGTTCGACGAGCATGCCGACGCCGTCGGCGAGGCGCGTAGCGCCGCTCGACCGCGCGACCTCGAGGAAAGGGGTCAGTCCCCTCCCGTAGACCAACTCATAGGCGAGGCAATCCTTCGCGAAGCTCGCCTCCGGAACGGGCGGCAAATCGCCGGCGAGGCTCGCCGAGGTCGCATTGACGACGAGATCGAACGGCGGCAAGCGGGGAAGGTCGGCGTACCCCATGCCCGCAATGTCGCCGAATGCGGAGAACTGCGCAGCCAGCGTATGCGCCTTGCCGGGGGTTCGGTTGGCGATTGCCAGAACCGCGGGCTTCTCGGCGAGAAGCGGAACGATGACGCCGCGCGCCGCTCCGCCGGCGCCCAGGACCAGGATCCGCCTGCCCGCGAGCGCATAGCCGATGTTGCGTTGGATGTCGCTTAGCAGCCCGACGCCGTCGAAGTTCTCCGCATACGCTCGTTCGCCTTCGAACTTCAAGGCGTTAACCGCTCCGGCGATGCGCGCCTGGTCAGAGAGATCGGTCGCATAGGCGCACGCGTCGAGCTTGAAAGGAACGGTGACGTTGAGACCGCGACCTCCGTCGCGGCGGAATTGTTCCGCCCGGATCGCAAATCCCCCGGTCGGCCCTTCGATCGCGACATACTCGAGATCCTGCCTCGTCGCCTCGGCGAACATCCTATGGATCAGAGGCGACTTGCTGTGGCCGATCGGATTGCCGATGACGGCGTAGAGGTCGGTCATTTCAGCCGCTCCAAAAAAGATGGCGCCGCCGACGTTGTAGACGCGGCCGACGGCCGCGTCAGCCGCGCTCTGCAGGGTGTACGCAAGGACGCCCGGACCGCAGGCGAACCATCTGGCGACACAGTTCAAGGACGCCGACGATCAGTAGACCTGCCGACCGAACAGGCTCGCGGTCAGGTCGACCAGCAGCAAAGCGCTCTTTCCCCGTTCGTCGAGGAACGGATTGAGTTCGACGAGGTCGAGCGACGGCGACAGCCCCAACTCGTATAAGAGTTCCATCACCAGATGGGCCTCGCGATACGTCGCCCCGCCGGGCACAGCGGTTCCGACGCCCGGCGCGATGGTCGGGTCGAGGAAGTCGACGTCCAGGCTCACGTGCAGCAGCCCGTTGGCGGCGCGGACGCGGTCGATGATCCGCCGGATCGACAGGGCGAAGCCGTCCTCGTCCAGCCGGCGCATGTCGACGACGTCGATCCCGCGGGCCTGCAGGAGCCTGCGCTCGTCGGCGTCAATCGACCTTATGCCGAAGAGGTGCACGCAGGACGGATCGACGAGGAAGCTGGGTTCGTCGCCGAGCAGGTCGTCGAAGCCGGGCTCTCCGCTGAGCCACGCGACCGGCATGCCGTGCATGTTGCCCGTGGGCGAGGTTTTCGGCGTGTTGTAGTCCGAATGCGCGTCGAGCCACAGGACGAAGAGCTTTCGGCCCGCTTCGGCGGCGTGGCGCGCGACGCCGGCGATCGAGCCCATCGCCAGGGAATGGTCGCCGCCGAGCACGACCGGCAGCCGCCCCTCGCGCATCACCGCGTAGGTCTCGCGCGCCAGGAGCCGTGTCCAGGCGGAGATTTCGGCGAAATGGAGCGCCTTGCCGTTCGGCGGGCTGGTATGGACGAGGGGGTGGGGAAGCATGAGATCGCCGCAATCGACGACGTCCTGGCCGAGCGCCTTCAGCATTCTCGCGATGCCCCCGGTGCGGAGCATCGCCGGCCCCATGGCGCAGCCGGCGACGCCCGCGCCCGCCTCGACCGGGACGCCGAGGAGCGTGACCGCCTGCCGGCGCGGCTGCTTTATCGCGAGTTCGTCCCCTTCGTCTTTCCCTGCCAGGCTCACGGGTTGTTTTCTCCGGTCCGACGCGGGGCCGCCTCAGAAGGTCGCCGTCGCCGGATCCGGACCGATCCGGCCGGCGGGCGAATCGAGGGTTCGAATGCGACGCATATCGTCGTTGTCCAGGCGGAAGTCGAGCGCGCCGATGTTTTCCTTGAGGCGCTCGGAACGCACGGACTTCGGAATGACGATCAGCCCGCTGTCGAGATGCCAGCGAATGACGACCTGCGCCGGCGTTCTCCCGTGCTTCGACGCGATGCCTATGATGATCGGATCGCCGAGCAGCGCGCCGCGGCCGAGAGGACTCCACGACTCGGTCTTTATTCCCCGCTCCTGATGAAATGCGCGTAAGCTCTCCTGCTGGAACCGGGGATGAAGCTCGATCTGGTTGACCGAAGGCGGGACACCGGTCTCCGCGATGATCCGCTCCAGGTGATCCCGGTTGAAGTTCGACACGCCGATCGACCGGACCCGTCCTTCGCGTTGAAGACGAACCAATGCCTTCCAGCTGTCGACGTAGCGGCCGACGCGCGGCCTCGGCCAGTGGATCAGGTAGAGATCGACAGTCGCCCGGCGCAGTCGCCGCCGGCTCGCGTCGAATGCCCGCAGCGTTTCGTCGAAACCGTGATCGGCGTTGCCGAGTTTCGTGGTGATGAAAACGTCAGTCCGACCCTCGAGCGCCTCGCCGACGCCCTCCTCGTTGCGATACATCGCGGCGGTGTCGACGGCGCGATAGCCGCTTTCCACGGCCTCCCTGACGACCTGGGCCGTCGTCTCGGGCGGCGTCTGGAACACCCCCAGCCCGAATTGCGGCATCGACGCCCCGTCGTTGAGGACGACCACGGGTTGGGTCTGATCAGCCATCACGCGCTCCTTGCAGACTTAGACGCCAAGGCATGCCCGAATTGCCCGAGCGTGCCCCAATCGTGCAGGCGGTCTTCACGGGCCGACTTCGTTCCAGAGACGGCGCAGCGGCGGCTCGTCCTCGACGATCTCGGCGAAACGCCCGACCGGGTCGAGGAAGTAGTTGTCGGTGCGGTCGTCGTTCACCTGGCTGACCTCGCCGACCAGCACGACGCCCTTGCCGGCTTCGCCATAGAAGCGGTGATAAACGCCGCGGTCGACCGTCACGCTCTCGCCGGGCTCGAGCCGCAATTTCTCCCAGGGCTGAAGGCTCCGCGCGACGCCGTCGGCATAGACCGTCACCGGAGCGTCGGTCGGCTTGCCTTCCTTGTCGGCGTGGGCGAATTCGATCACGAGCACGCCGCCGGCGCGATTGATGATGTCCTCCATCTTGACCCGGTGGCGGTGCGTCGGCGTCTCCTGTCCCTCGCCGACGATCAGCAGCTTCTCCGCGTATGGCTTGCCGTTCGGGTCGCTCTGGACGCCGTTGCGGACGCAGAACAGGGTGAGGCCGCGTCTGGCGAAGTCGCCGGAGCCGAAATCGGTCACGTCCCAGCCCATCTGGTGGTCGCGCAGGTAGCGGGCCGTCGCGCCGGACTTGGCGTAATCCTCGGCTGTCCAGTGCGCGAACGGCGGCATCGACCAGCGGTTTGCTTGCAAAAGATCCATCGCTCGCCGGATGGCGGCATTGATTTCCGATCGCTTCACGGACTTGTCCTCCTCGCTGAAGTCGCGGGCGTTCATGCGTGACGACGGCGCCGGCCCGGGAGCCGCCTCCGCCACGGCCAGAAACATAGCAGATCGATCGGGCGACCGCTTCCGCCTGTTTTGCAGGGCGTTCGCCCAGAGGATCAATCCCCGCGCGGAGCGTGACGCGCCGCGATAAATTTCCTCCGCCGCGAAGATGACCAGGAATTGTTCGCTCGTTTCGTAGTCGTCGAAGCGAGCCAGCCGGTTCGACGAGCCAAGGTTTTCCTATTTTCGAACTATGCGGGATGGCCTGTCGTCAGCCTTTTTCGGGACGCTGACCGCGGCGGTGAACAGAGGCGCAGGGACCGGACTGGCTCGGGCAGGCGCTTTGTGACCGAGGCGCAAGCCTGCCTCGTCACGTAACGCCGCGATCACCATCATCGCTGCATTCCGATTGAGCGCATTGTTCAGACGAGCCAGCGCGCGGATTCGCTGGTAGCTGGCGCCCGTCTGCAGATCGTTGGAGATGAGAATGCGCACCAGGACCTCGTTGGCGGCGCCCAAGGCCGCGAGGGCGACAGCCAGCGGTTCGCCCGTCGAATCCTCGACAATCGCGCCCGCCAGCTCCCTGCTGCAACCGAGGGCCTCCTCAAGAAGGACGACAAATCTCTCCGGCCGGCGCGCGACTGCGGCCTGCTCGAGTTCATCGATCGTCGAAGAGCGCATCGGAGACGAAAAACCCCCTGGGCGGCCCAGTTGCGATCGTTGCGCGGCAAGGAGGAGTTCAATCCGTTGGCTTGGGTTTGCGCACAGGAAAAGCGAGGCGAATTCCGGCCGGACGGGCTGGCGCTCCAGCAAAGCGTCAGCAAGCCGTCGGTCTCCCTCCTGCTCAGCCAGCCGCCGAGCCCGTCTCACGAGATCGGACAGCGCTGCGCCTTCGAGGCGTACGGCCGGGTTGTTGGCCAATGCGATCAGGACTGCGACGTCGTCCTGGGCCGCGAGCCTGTTCACGATTCGCCGATCGAGGTTTCTTCTTTTGGCGACCGCGATCGCTCTTCGGCCGCCGCGCGCAGCGGCCGCGTCAAGTTCCCTGTCGTCGCAGGCGACGGCATGCTCCAACACATAGTCGCAGGCATCGGAGTCAATGGACATGAGCGCGGCAAACAGGCGGGCCGGAACGCGAGCGCAAGGCGACAGTTTGCGCGCGATTTCCAGTCGAGTAGCCGAATCCGCGGCAGCCAGCTGCGCCGACATCGCGTCGACGAACTCGGCAAGCTTGCTCAAATCGCTCGACTCCGTGATGATGAAATGATCGGTCGCCACCCTCAGCCATATTCGACGATCACTGGCTCTCCCGCTCGACGCCAGCGACGCGAGAAAAGGAAAATCTTTAAGCATGAGATCGCGCACGAACCGCCCCGAGGCCATCAACGCCTGAGCCTACGGGCAAGGTCGTTGACGGAGCATTAACCTTCACGCCAAAGCACAGATTCATCAAACTATTCTTGGTCGTTCAGCCGACGGGTGATGAGAATCGGCGTCCTGGTCGAAGTCGTCCAGCGGCTGCGCGGACTCCCGGCGCTGCGCTAAAAGTTCTGCAGCCGGCGCCTACCGCGCCAAGCTCCGTGCTCGCCGCCTCAGCCGACAGCTGCGCAGATTCCATGGCGCCACGAGAGAAGCGCCCACGGCGCTGACCGAAGTCCAGCAAAACTGCTCTTGCCATAGCGAGCCCTTCAGTCTATCAGCCGCGGCGGGACACCTCTCCCCAACGAGAGGCGCCCATCTGAAAGGATGGCACAACATGGTCAACACCACACCCGCGGCTCGCCCGCGGAATCCTCGCTTTTCCTCGGGTCCATGCGCCAAGCGCCCCGGGTGGAGTCCTTCAATTCTCGGAGACGCGCCGCTAGGCCGGTCGCATCGAGCGAAGGTCGGCAAGGCCAAACTCAAGCTGGCGATTGATCTGACCCGCGAGGTGCTGGGGGTTCCGGCGGACTATCGCATCGGCATCACCCCCGGCTCGGACACCGGCGCGGTCGAGATGGCGCTCTGGACAATGCTCGGCGCTCGCGGCGTCGACGTGCTCGTCTGGGAAAGCTTTGGCGAGGGCTGGGCCACCGACATCGCCAAGCAGCTGAAGATCAAGGATGCGCGAACGCTGAGGGCGCCCTATGGCGAACTGCCGGACCTCGCTAGCGTCGATTTCGACAACGACGTCGTTTTCACTTGGAACGGCACCACGTCCGGCGTCCGGGTGCCCAATGCCGACTGGATCGCGCCCGACCGCAGGGGCCTGACGATTTGCGATGCGACCTCGGCGGCATTTGCGCAAGATCTCGACTGGCCGAAGCTCGATGTCGTCACCTTCTCGTGGCAGAAGGTCCTCGGCGGCGAGGCCGCGCACGGCATGATCGTTCTGAGCCCGCGCGCGGCCGAGCGGCTTCAAACCCATACTCCGGCGTGGCCGCTGCCGAAGGTTTTCCGTCTTGCGAAGGGCGGCAAGTTGACGGAGGGCTTCTTCGAGGGCGAAACCATCAACACGCCGTCGATGCTGTGCGTCGAGGACTATATTGACGCGCTGCAATGGGCAAAGTCGCTCGGCGGCGCGAAAGGGTTGTTCGCCCGGGCCGACGCCAACGCGAAGGCGCTTGCGGCCTGGGTCGAGCGCACGGCGTGGATCGATTACCTCCCGCGCATTCAGGCGACTCGCTCGAACACCAGCGTCTGCCTGAAAGTGGTCGATCCCGTCGTCGCCCTCTTATCGCCTGACGGCCAGGCGGCCTTCGCCAAAGCGATCGCCGGCGTCCTCGAGAAGGAGAAGGTCGCTTACGACATAGGCTCCTACCGCGACGCGCCGCCAGGACTGCGCATCTGGTGCGGGGCCACGGTCGAGACCGCAGATATCGAGGCTCTCACCCCTTGGCTCGACCACGCCTTCGCCCTGGAGAAGGCCAAGCTGGTCAAAGCGGCTTAGTTCCGTTCTTCCTGCGATTTCTGGAAGGGGCCTTCTCCTTTCTGACGAATCCATCCACACGCGGGCGCCGCGATCGCTTTCCGAATGCGCCCGGCACGTCAACACATCAATTCCGAGGTTTTGCTATGGCTCCTCGCGTTCTCATCTCCGACAAGCTTTCCCCCGCCGCCGTCGCGATCTTCAAGCAGCAAGGAGTTGAGGTCGACGTCAAACCGGGGCTCGAAAAGGACGAACTCGCCGAAATCATCGGGGGCTACGATGGCTTGGCGATTCGCTCCGCGACCAAAGTCACCGCCAAACTCCTCGAGCGCGCGACCAGGCTGAAAGTCGTGGGCCGCGCCGGCATCGGCGTCGATAATGTCGACATTCCGGCGGCGACCGCTCGCGGCGTCATCGTGATGAACACGCCATTCGGCAATTCGATCACGACCGCTGAGCACGCGGTCGCGCTCATGTTCGCGCTCGCCCGACAAATACCTGCCGCCGACCTTTCCACTCAAGCCGGAAAGTGGGAGAAGAACCGGTTCATGGGCGTGGAGTTAACGGGCAAGATTCTCGGCGTTATCGGCTGCGGAAACATCGGCTCGATCGCCGCTTCCCGTGGGATCGGCCTCAAAATGCGGGTCGTTGCCTACGATCCGTTCCTCAGCGTCGAGCGCGCGGAAGAGGTCGGCGTGGAGAAGGTGGAGCTCGATGAGCTGCTGAGGCGCGCCGATTTCATCACCTTGCACACGCCGCTGACGGCGCAGACGCGCAACATTCTATCGGCGGACAACCTGTCCAAGACCAAGAAGGGCGTTCGCGTCATCAACTGCGCCCGCGGCGGGTTGGTCGATGAAGCTGCATTGCGTGCGGCGCTCGACAGCGGACATGTCGCAGGAGCGGCCTTCGACGTATTCGCTGAGGAGCCGGCGAGAGAGAATACGCTGTTCGGGCACCCCAACTTCATCGCCACCCCGCATCTTGGCGCCTCCACGAGCGAGGCGCAGGAAAACGTGGCGCTGCAAGTCGCGGCGCAGATGTCCGACTACCTCATCCGTGGCGCGATCACCAACGCGGTCAACTTCCCGTCCATTACGGCCGAAGAGGCCCCGAGACTGAAGCCGTTCATCGCCCTCGCCGAAGGGCTCGGTTCCTTCGCCGGTCAACTGACAAGCGCGCCGATCGAGAAGGTGACGATCACGTACGAGGGGGCGGTTGCGGACCTGAAGATCAAGGCGCTGACGTCGGCCGCGATCGCAGGCCTGCTGCGGCCGTCGTTGGCCGACGTCAATGTGGTGTCCGCGCCCTCGGTGGCCGCCCATCGGGGCATTGTCATCGAAGAAATGACGCGAGCCGCAGAGGGCGACTACGAGAGTTTCATTACGATGACCGTAATCACCAAGGATCAGACCCGCTCGGTGGGCGGCACCGTTTTCCACGACGGCAAGCCACGCATCCTGTCCATCAAGGGCATCAAGGTCGATGCGGAATTCACGCCGTCGATGATTTATGTCACGAATGAGGATAAACCGGGCTTCATCGGCCGGTTTGCAAGCCTTCTGGGAGATGCAGGCGTCAATATCGCTACATTCGCGCTCGGCCGGGACGAGCCAGGCGGCTCCGCGATCGCGCTGGTGTCCATCGACGGCGAGGCGCCGCCCGAGGTTTTGGCCGAGGTCTGCAAGATCAATGGGGTCCGGCAGGCGTCAGCTCTCCATTTTCCGAGTTAGGCCAACCCGGCCTAAGCGGTCCTTCCAGCTACGCTTTAACCGCGCAGAGAGTCCTGCGGATGGCAAAATCTCCGGCGACCCGCGACCCAAAGAGCTTTTCGACCGCGCTGGAAAACGGCGTCCGGACGGATCCGCGGCTATTGGAGTTGCTCGTCTGTCCAGTGACGCGAGCAGCGTTGATCTACGACGCTGCCCGGCAGGAGCTCATTTCACGAGCGGCGAAGCTCGCATATCCAATTCGCGATGGCGTGCCGATCATGCTTCCGGAGGAGGCGCGGAAAATCGAGGATTAGTCTGCTCGGCCGTGTGCGCGTTCACGCCTTCCAGCGCAGGGTCGAGACCAGGGTGAAGAGCCGACGCGCCGTGCCTTGATCGATGGTTACTTTTTCAGCGAGGCGCTGCGCCATCAGCTCTGCCCCCTCGTTATGGAGCTTGGTGCGTTCGCGGTCGATCGCCTCTATCTGGCGCGGGCTAGCTGTCCGGATGGCTGAATAGTACGTCTCGCAGACCATGAAATAGTCCTTGAGGAGCGGCCGGAACGGGGTCATCGAAACCACGATCGAGATGCCCTGTTCGCCGTCCGAAGTCCGCACGTCGAATGACAGCTTCAATTCCTCCTGCGAGATCGTCAGTGTGTATGGTCCGTCGTCGCGGCCCGGGATTCCAAATGAATTTTCCTCGACAAGGTCGAAAATCGCCACCGTCCGCTCGTGATCGACGTCAATTGCGCCGCGTGGGATCGTGTCCTCGTCGAGGAAGACCTCGGATAAGCGGTCACGGCTTTCGGCCGGTTTGTCGCTCACGGCCGCCTCGCGGGTTGAGGCCCCGCAGCGAGTCGCATCGCCACTGAACGCGCGTGACCCTCGAGCGACTCGGCTTCGGCCAATGCGATCGCCGCCGGCCCGAGGGCGGCGAGCGATTGCGCGTCGCATTTCAGCACCGATGTGCGCTTCACGAAGTCCAGCACGCCAAGCCCGGAGGAGAAACGCGCCGAGCGCGCGGTCGGCAAAACGTGGTTGGAGCCGCCGACGTAATCGCCGATTGCCTCCGGCGTATGCGACCCGAGGAAGATCGCGCCCGCGTTGTCGATCTTCGCCGCAAGCGCCTCTGGGTCGCGGGTCATGATTTCGAGGTGTTCCGGCGCGAGCCGCTCGATGAGCGGCAAAGCGGCGTCCAAGGTCGGACACAGGATAATCGCGCCATAATCGCGCCAGCTCGCGCCGGCGATCCTTTCCCGCGGAAGCGTGGCGAGCTGCCGCTCCACTTCGGCCGCGACCGCGCCGGCGAGCCCGGCGGCGTCGGTGACGAGGATGGACTGAGCCGCCTCGTCATGCTCAGCCTGCGCGAGGAGGTCGGCGGCGACGAAGCTCGGGTCGGCGCTGGAATCGGCGAGGATGACGACTTCCGACGGCCCGGCGATCATGTCGATGCCGACGACGCCGAACACCCGCCGTTTCGCCGCCGCGACATAGGCGTTGCCCGGTCCGACGATCTTGACTACCGGCGCGATCGTCCGAGTTCCGTAGGCCAGCGCGGCGATCGCCTGTGCGCCGCCGACCCGATAGACCTCGTCGACGCCGGCGATCCGCGCCGCGGCCAGCACCAGCGGATTGATGCGGCCGTCCGGCGTCGGCACGGCCATCGCCAGCCGCCGGCAGCCCGCAACCTTCGCCGGCACAGCGTTCATGAGGACCGACGAGGGATAGCTCGCCGCGCCGCCTGGAACATAAAGACCGACCGACTCGATCGGCCTCCAGCGCCACCCGAGCTCCACTCCCAGCGCATCGGTGAACAGCAGGTCGGTCGGCTTCTGGCGCTCGTGATAAGCCGTCACGCGAGCGTGGGCGAGTTCGAGCGCTTGGAGGGCCCTCGGCTCGCAGGCTGCGACAGCGGCGTCGATTTCGGATGCTTCGATCGCGATGCCCTTGGCCGCGAGATTGACGCGGTCGAACCGCAGCGACAATTCCGCGAGCGCTTCATCGCCGCGGGCGCGCACGTCGTCGATGATGGCGGCGACCGCCGCGTCGACATCGGCCGCGGATTCGCGCTTGGCGTGAAGAAGCGCCTCGAAGCGGCGTTCGAAATCCGCCGAACCCATGTCGAGTTCAATCGCCATCAACCCTCTCCAGCGCGCCGTCAGACCGCGGATGCTTGCGTTAGCGCGTGTCCCGGGCACTCCTCGGCAGGCACGCGCCGCCCCATGTCACAGAGCTCGACCTCCACGCATTCGACGTCGAGCCGAACCAACGCGCCGTCGGCGAAGGCGAGAAGAATCATTCCCGCAGGCGGATCTGTCTTCTCATAGGTGACCGCCAGCAGGTTGAGGGGCGCGTCGCTGTCCTTATCGCCGAGGCCGAGATGCGAGACCTTCAGCACCCGGTCGAAGCGCAGCACGCTCGCGACGCGCTCCGCCGGACCGGTCTTGGCGCCGACCCAGTCGTAACGCATGCCGGTCAGCGCGAAGCGGCGCTGCTTGGGCAACCAGGCCATGTCCGAACGCCTGAGGCAGGTATTTTGGACGTGGGCCGAAATCACGCCTAGACCTTCGCGGTCGAGCGCAAGAAGTTTGAGCCGTTGTCTGCCGGCCGACATCCGCGTCAGCTCGCGATCCGGATAATGTCGGCGCCGCAGGCGCTGAGCTTCTCTTCGAGCCGCTCAAAGCCGCGGTCGAGGTGATAAACGCGATTGACAACGGTTTCGCCCTCAGCCGCGAGGCCCGCGATGACGAGCGACACAGAGGCGCGCAAGTCGGTCGCCATCACCGGGGCTCCGCGCAGCCGGTCAACCCCGTCGACAATCGCCGTGTCGCCTTCGAGCTTGATGTGCGCGCCGAGCCTCGCCAGCTCCTGAACATGCATGAATCGGTTCTCGAAGATCGTTTCGGTGATGCGGGAGGTCCCGCGCGCCCGCGTCAGCAGCGCCATGAACTGGGCTTGCAGATCGGTCGGAAAGCCGGGGAAGGGCGCCGTTGCGATGTCGATCGGGTCGATTCCCGCGCCGTTGCGCCGCACGCGCACCCCGCGGTTGTCGATCATCACCGTCGCGCCGCTTTTCTCCAACGCCTCGAGCGGCCTTTGAAGCAAGTCCTCGGTGACGCCCTCGAGGAGGACGTCGCCGCCGGTCATCGCGACTGCGGTGGCGTATGTACCTGCCTCGATGCGGTCGGGGAGAACGCGGTGATGCGCCCCGTTCAGACGCGGAACTCCGTGGATCTCGATCTTCGACGTGCCGGCGCCGCGAATGCGGGCGCCCATTTTGCCGAGACAGTCGGCGAGGTCGACCACTTCCGGCTCCCTCGCCGCGTTGGCGATGAGAGTCGAGCCTCGCGCGGTCGACGCAGCAATCATCGCAACGTGCGTGCCGCCGACCGTTACCTTTGGGAACTCGATCTCGGCTCCGACGAGGCCCTTCGGCGCCCTGGCGACGGCGTAGCCGCCGTCGATCTCGATGGTGGCGCCGAGCTTCTCCAGCGCCATCAGGAGGAGGTCGACCGGCCGGGTTCCGATCGCGCACCCGCCCGGCAGCGACACGCGCGCCTCGCCCATCCGCGCAAGCAGCGGCGCGATGACCCAGAAGCTCGCGCGCATGCGGGAGACGAGTTCATACGGAGCCGTCGTGTCGACGATCGTACGGGCTCTGAGGTGGGCGGTCTGGCCCGAGGCGGATTCCTCGCCGGCCCGCTTGCCGTCGATCGAATAATCGACGCCGTGATTGCCGAGAATGCGCGCGAGCTGACCGACGTCGGCCAGGCGCGGCAGGTTCTCCAGCGTCAGGGTCTGGTCGGTCATGAGCGAGGCGATCATCAGCGGCAGCGCGGCGTTCTTTGCGCCCGAAATCGCGATCACGCCGTTGAGCTTGGCCCCGCCGCGAATTTGAATGCGATCCATTCCCCTTGTCCCTCCAACCTCAGAGCGCCGACGACGGTTCCTCGCGACGCGCGCGCCGCTCCGTCACCTTTTCGAGTTCAATTCGGCAGGCGGAGGCGGCGCATTTCCGCCTCCCGCCGACCGCTCTTTAGCATTGCGCGAACGCTGTTGCGCCTTGCGACGCTTCAGATTCTCCCGGAGGGAGGCGGCAAGACGTTCCCGGCGTTTGTCCTGCTTCCCGCTCCCGGCGTCGTTCTGGCTCATGACGTTCCTCTACCGAGCGTCCGACAAATCTTGGCCCGACGCGGCGCTTGATATGGCCAACCAGCTGAGCGGAGCAAGTCCCGAAGGACAAGATGGATCCTCCTCGCGGGCCCTCATCCGGCCCTCTCGATCAGACTCACGGCCGCCGCACGCGCTTCACGGGTGATTTCTGCGCCCGCCAGCATGCGGGCAATCTCTTCTCGTCGTTCGCCAGGTCCCAGGCGAGACACGCTCGTCACCACGCGATCCCCTTTGCCGACGACGTTTTTCGCGATGCGATAGTGGGTCTGCGCCCGTGCCGCCACCTGCGGGGCATGCGTCACCGTGAGCACCTGGGCGTGTTGCGACAGTCGGAACAGTCGCTGGCCCACGGCGTCGGCGACCGCGCCGCCGACGCCCGCATCGATTTCGTCGAAGACGAGCGTCGGCGCAGTGCCGCGCTCGGCGAGACAAACCTTGATGGCGAGCAGAAAGCGCGACAGTTCGCCGCCAGAGGCCACTTTCATCAGCCCGCCCGGCCGGGAGCCAGGATTGGTGCGGACGACAAACTCTGCTCGATCATAACCGCTTGCCGATATGAGAGTCTTGTCTTGGCGCAAGTCGACGCTGAACTCCGCCCGCTCTAGCTTGAGCGGCGGTAATTCGGCCATGACGGCGCGTTCGAGCGTCCTTGCGCTGCACTCGCGGGCGGTGGTCAGCGCGGCGGCCGCCTCATGGTAAGCCGCATGCGCGCCGGCGACTGCGGCCCCCAGCCTGGCGATCTCCTCGCGTCCGGCGTCGAGAACGGCGAGAGCGTTTGCGTATTCCTGCGCGAGCGCCGGCAGCCTTTCAATCGGCACGCCGTATTTGCGGCCCATTGCTCTCAATGCGAACAGGCGCTCCTCGCAACGCTCCAGTTCACGAGGATCGAATTCGCAGGCCTCGAGCGCCTGCTCAAGCGTGCGCGAAGCGCCTTCGAGCGCCTCAATCGCCTCGTCCAGGGCTTTCACGCTCGGCTCGATGAGAGCCGGCGCCTGAGGCATTCGGCGCTGCAGTCGGCGCGAAACGGCCAGAAGCGTCGGCAGCGCTGCGGCGTCACCGCTCAGGTGATCGCGGGCTTCGCGGATGTCTGCGGCCACTTTTTCGCCGTGCATCATCGCTTGTCGACGTGCCGCCAACGCGTCTTCTTCGCCGGGCTTGAGGTCGAGGCGGGAAAGCTCTTCATGAGCGTGGCGGGCGAAGTCGGCGTCCGCCTCCGCTGACGAAACCCGCGAACGCTCCGCCTCGAGCGCGCGCTCGGCGTCGCGCAAGGCCGCAAAGGCCGTCTCGGTCGCCTCGACGAGGGCTCCGAGACCCCCGTACGAGTCAATAAGCGCTCTGTGGGTCGCGGCGTCGGTCAGCGCGCGCTCATCGTGCTGGCCATGGATTTCGATCAGAGCCGAGGCCAGCGACCGCAAGAACTGGGCGCCGACGCTCTGGTCGTTGACGTAGGCGCGGGTGCGACCGTCCGCAAGCTGGACCCGGCGCAGGATGAGCTCGTCGTCGCTTTCAATGTCCTGCCCCTCGAGAAGCGGGTGGGCTGGATGCCCTGGAGGAAGCTCGAAGACTGCCGTTACGTGACCTTGGGCTTGGCCGTGACGGACAAGCCCCCCGTCCCCGCGCGCCCCGAGCGCCAGGGAAAGCGCGTCCAGAAGGATTGATTTGCCCGCCCCGGTTTCGCCGGTCAGGACCGTCAGGCCCTTCGAGAACTCGAGATCAAGCTGGTCGATCAGCACCACGTCGCGTATGGACAGACGCGCGAGCACGGCAAGCCTCGTTCAGGACGGAACGATCACGTGATAGATTTTCGAGATCCATGAACTGGAGTTCTCCTGTGGCGACAGTCCCTTGCCTTTCAGGAGCGCGTAAGCATCCTGGTACCACTGACTGTCGGGGAAGTTATGCCCGAGCACGGCGGCGGCGGTCTGCGCTTCGTCGTTGATCCCGAGTCCGAGGTAGGCTTCGACCAAACGGTAGAGCGCTTCCTCCGCGTGCCTAGTCGTCTGGTAATACTGCAGGACGTTTCGGAAGCGGTTGATCGCTGCCGTGTAATTGTGGCGGTTCAGATAGAAACGGCCTATGGACATTTCTTTGCCCGCAAGCTGGTCCTGCGTGACCTGAATTTTGAACTTGGCGTCATCGACATACTCAGACTTGGGATATTTCTTCACCAAGTCCTGAAAAGTTTCCATCGCCTTAGTGGCAGCATCCTGGTCGCGCGAAATGTCGGGGATCTGTTGGTAATATGCGTTGCCACGTAGATAGGTGACGTATGCAGCGTCAGGAGAATTGGGATATTCTTTAAGAAAACGGTCCGCCGATGTTTCCGTATCGGTATAGCTTTGGGCCTGGAAATCGGCGTAGGTTGTCATCAGAAGGGCTTTGCGGGCCCAATCGGAACCGGGATATTGCTTGCCGAGCTCGGTGAACTTCTTCGCGGCTTCGGAAGGCGACCCGTTCGCCAGTTTATCGAGGGCCTGGTTATACGTCTTGCTTGCCGGCGTGTCCGGCACGATCTCCATTTTGTACTTATCGGCCCCAAATGGATTGAACTGGTCGATCATCGAGCAGGCCGACGCGCAAAAAACGATGGCGGCCAGCGCCGCCGCGACAATAACCTGGCGCGCCGAAGGCATACTGGCGCTGAACAATTCGACAGTGGCCATACAGGAAACTCGATCAGCTGCAAAAAGAGAGAGCGAAGTCGGCGCCCTCGCGGCGAAGCCGCTGTTTACCCCAGTCCGGATGCGTTCGCCACTTTTAGCGGGCCGCGCAAATCAACAATTGGACGGTTATTGTGGCGCAATAGGGCCTTGAGGACTTCCGATCCACAACGGTATGGCTTCCGCAAGGATCAGTCGATCGCAGCGAATGCGGCGGCGGCCGGAACGTGCGCTCTGACGCCGAAACCTTTGATGAAGGCTTTGGAGACTGGAGCTTCGACATATTCGTAAGCGGAGCGGTCGGCGAGCAGCGCGTCGAGCGCCGCGGCGTTCAGCTTGTGGCCCGGACGGTAGGTTCGATAGAGGCCAATAAGCGGCGCACCGGCCAGGGACAGATCCCCCACCGCGTCGAGCGCCTTGTGTCGCACGAATTCATCGGCGTAACGAAGGCCCTCAGGGTTGAGAACCGTATCCCCATCGATGGCGACCGAATTCTCGAGCGACGAACCGAGCGCGTAGCCCGCCTCCCACAGCTTTTCCACATCGCTGACAAAGCCGAACGTGCGAGCGCGGGCGATTTCCCGGCGGAACTTCGCCGGATCCAGATCAAAGAGAAAGCGTTGACGGCCGATCGCAGACGAATCGAAATCGATCTCGACATCAAGGCGAAACCCGCGATCGGCGGGCAGAAACTCGGCGTAGCCGCTGTCGCGGCTAACGCGTACGGGTTTCAGAACCTTGATGTATCGTCGTGAACGCGACTGCTGAACGCGTCCGGCCTGATCGATGGCGGTGACGAAATCAGCGGCCGACCCGTCCATGATCGGCGTCTCGGGCCCATCGATTTCAATGAGAACATTATCAATTTGCAGGCCGGAGAGAGCCGCCAGAAGATGCTCGACCGTGCTGACGCTCGCGCCGGACGCATCACCGAGCATTGTGCAGAGCGCGGTTTGCGTCACGTTGGATCGCTTCGCTTCGAGCAGCCGCTCGCGACCACCAGGCAGACCGGTGCGGAGAAAGACGACGCCGGAATCAACGTCTGCAGGCTGAAGGACAAGTTGAGCGCGGACCGCGGAATGGACTCCTACGCCGGCTACTGTGACACGGTCGCGAAGCGTCGTCTGAAAACCAAGTCGCATCTTAGAGCTTCTCCGGGCTTTCGCCCGGCCCCATTGACGGCCCTGGCTCGATACCAACGGCTAGGGCCAACATCACTGCGCCATGTTTCAGCCGTCGTCGTCCACTGCAACGAGACCGGATCGTGGTGCGGGGGCGAATTTAATTGGCAAATCGGGGCAGAGCCAAATCACCTTTGGTGAACAAAAGTTACAAGTTCGCCGCATAAAGTTTTTGGTTAAAATTCAGTTGCTTGTAATCAGTTTATAACAAATCCGGTTGATAATTGTGTCCGGCCGCGGGCGGACTCCCGGGCCGGACAGAAAGGCTTTGCGACATCAATCAGTTCGGATGTCGCCGCAGAAAGGCCGGGATGTCGAGGTGATCGTCTTCCGTGGCCGGGGGACGATGGGTCGGCCTCGCAGGTAGATCGAGTCCGGTAGGCGTGCGCTGAGATTGCGGCCGCGGCTGCGGCCGACCGAAATGGGCGTGGGTCACAGGAGCAGGTTGAGAGCGCTGTTGAACGGCGGGCGGCAAGACGGGGTCGGCCGCCTGCGGGGGCGGCTCCTCGTCGTGACGAGCGATGCCGAACGCCGCCAGTTTTTCCAACAGCGATCGCCGGCGTGGCTCCGGCGCGGCGCCCGTCTGCGATTCGCGCTCGCGATCACGCAACGCACGAAGCTGATTCTGCGCCACAGGCGGCAGATCCTCGATTTGCGGCATGCGCGGAGCGCGCACGGGCGGCTCCGGGACCGGCGGAATGAATGGAAGCGCCTCCTCGTCGTGCTCTCGCCGCAGTTCGATCGGCTCGGGGAAGGCGAGCGCGACTGTCGCCACTTGCTGCAGTTCGACATCATTGACGACCGGCGAGCGCGCCTGGACCGCATCGACCGGCGCAGGCGCATGCGGCGCAGCGCGAACTTGCGCCGGCGCCGCGGCGCGGACGTGGTGCGCAGCCTCGGCGCGAGGCTGGTAAACAACCGGTTCAATCTGCGTTATCGTCGCCTGGTCGATGCCGGTCGCGACGACGGAGACGCGCACGACGCCGTCGAGGGCGGAATCGAAGGTCGCACCGAGGATGATATTGGCCTCCTCGTCGACCTCCTGGCGAATGCGGCTCGCCGCCTCGTCCACCTCATAGAGGGTCAAGTCGTTGCCGCCGGTAATCGAGATCAGCAGCCCTCGAGCGCCCTTCATCGAAGTCTCATCGAGCAGCGGGTTGGCGATCGCCGCCTCAGCCGCGAGCACGGCGCGCTTCTCGCCGGTCGCTTCGCCGGTGCCCATCATCGCCTTGCCCATCTCGCTCATGATCGAGCGCA
Organism: uncultured Alphaproteobacteria bacterium; assembly: GCA_963823165.1. GTDB lineage: Bacteria > Pseudomonadota > Alphaproteobacteria > Rhizobiales > Beijerinckiaceae > Roseiarcus. The sequence continues at coordinate 199,115 of CAWGKV010000034.1, forward strand.
CGTCGGCGAAGTCGAGATTGATGAGTCCCTCTTTGACCATGAGGTCGGTGATGCAAGCGACGCCCGAATAAAGCACCTGGTCGGCCATCGCGAAGGCGTCCGCGAAGGTCGTCTTTTCGTTGGCGACGCGGAACAGGTTCTGGTTTGGGATGATGATCAGCGTATCGACCGCCTTGTGCAACTCGGAGATACCCGACTCGGCGATCTTCATCCGGCGGCCGCCTTCGAAATGGAATGGCTTGGTTACGACGCCAACGGTGAGGATGCCCATCTCGCGCGCCGCTCTCGCGATTACCGGGGCGGCGCCGGTGCCTGTTCCGCCGCCCATGCCGGCGGTGACGAAGACCATGTGCGTGCCGGCGAAGTGGTCGCGAATTTCCTCGAGCGCTTCTTCTGCCGCCGCCTTGCCGACCTCGGGCTTCGAGCCCGCGCCCAGTCCCTCTGTGACCTGCAGGCCCATCTGGATTATGCGCTCGGCGCGCGAGGAGGTCAGCGCCTGCGCGTCAGTGTTCGCGACGATGAAGTCGACCCCTGTGAGGCCGGACACAATCATGTTGTTGACTGCGTTTCCGCCAGCGCCGCCTACTCCGCAAACGATAATTCGCGGCTTCAATTCCCTCAGTTCGGGGGCCTTCAAGTTGATCGACATACCTGCCTCACACCGTTGGGCGTCTGCCGACGCCGTTGATTGCACGAACGCGCATTTCGAAGATCATCCGCCAGCGAAGGCTCCGAACCTCCTTAGAAACTTTCCTTCAACCAGCGCCCGACGCGCGCCGCGTAGCCGCCCTCATCGGACCCTCGCCGTGGAACATGCCGAGAGGGCTCGAAATATTCGAGGCCGGCCATCTGCGGGTAGACCATCAACCCGACGGCCGCCGCGAAGGATGGGCTCTTGCCGGATTCGGGCAGCCCTTCGATACCGAGCGGCCGCCCGACTCGCGCCTGAGTCGAGATGACTGTCCGGGCGAGCTCGGGCAGCCCGGTCAGCTGGCAGGCGCCTCCGGTCATCACCAGTCGCCTGCCCGCCAGCCCGGCGTGCCCGGAGGCGCGCAGCCGGTCGCGCACCAGTTCGAGGATCTCTTCGACACGCGGGCGAATGATCCGCAGGAGCTCGGATTTCGGCAAATGGCTGGGATGATCCATGTCGTCGCCGAGCCGGTTCAGGGCGATCGATTCCCGGTCGTCCGACGGGGACGCGAGGCAGGCGCCGTAAAGCGTTTTCAGACGCTCGGCGTCGGACATCGAAACGCTGAGGCCGCGCGCGATATCCCGGGTGACGTGAATTCCCCCTACTGCGACCGCGTCGACATGGAGAAGCCGGCCGCCGGAGAACACGCCGACCGTCGTGGTGCCGCCGCCGAAGTCGATGACGGCCGCCCCGAGCTCGGCTTCGTCGTCGACCATCGTCGAGAGGCCCGCGGCGTACGGCGTCGCGACCATGGCCTCTACGCGCAGATGGCACCGCTCGACGACCAGCATCAGGTTGCGCGCGGCAGCCAACTCGCACGACGCGACATGCAGGTCGACGCCGAGTTCCTCGCCGATCATCCCCTTCGGATCGTGGACATCGCGCGTCGCGTCTAGCGAATAGCTCGTAGGCAGCGCGTGCAGCACTGTCCGCCCGTGATGCTCGTTCGCCGCAGACGCGGCTTCGAGCACCCGGTGTATGTCACGTTCGGACACGGTCTTGCCGTGAAGCATGGTCTTCGCGTTGAAGCGCCGCGACGCGAGGAGGCCGCCCGACATGTTGACGATGACGCCGCCGACTTCGACGCCCGCCATGCGTTCGGCGGCGTCGATCGCAAGACGCGCAGCCTGCTCGGCCGCCTGAAGGTCGACAATGGCGCCGCCTTTCACCCCGTTCGAGCGCTGATGGCCAATGCCAAGCACCTTGCATCGGTGGGTTCGGCCGCGCAATGCGGTGGAGTGCTCCGTCGGACTTAAGCGAGCGATGAGGCAAACGACCTTCGAAGCGCCGATGTCGAGAACCGATAGAACCGCGCTCTTGCGGGCGGGGATCTGGCGCATCCGAGGAGGGGGGGGACGCAAGCTCACTGTTGCGCGCCTTTCTTCGGCGCATGCGCATCGGCCCATTCGGCCGACGCCTCCTGCGATAGCCTCACGAACACGCGTCCAGGCGTACGAAGATCGAGCGCGAGCACGTTGCGGTCGAGAATTCGCGATTGGCGATGGAGGCGGAGAAGGATGGCGATCGCGGTCTGCGGGTCGACCTCTGGAAGTTTGACCTCGATCCCGGACTTCAGCTTGAGGCTCCAGCTGCGCTGGCCCACCAGAATTCCCGCCTCGACCCGGGGCTTCAACTCGTCCATTGCATCCAGCAGCGCGGTGAATTCCCGGATGCGCGTATTCGCGCCCTCCCCGACGACGAACGGCAAGTCGACGTACCGGTCGTCGCGGACCTCGTCGATCGGCGCGCCGTCAGCCGCGATCGCATGAACTTGGCCGTCCTTCTGCCACACGCCGTAAGGAGTGCGCTCGACGATCTCGATCACAATCTGGTCCGGGTAGAGCTTGCGCACGCTGGCCTGCTTGACGAGCGGATCGGCTTCGAGCCGCGCGCGGGCCGCGGCTACATCGAAGAACGGCAGCGAATTTTTCGAGCTGATGCCCGCAATCGACACAATCCTCGATTCGTTCATGTGTGTTGCACCGGATACGGTGACAACGTCAACGCCAAAACCGAGCGTCCGCGCGGTGACGTCGAGCAAGCTTCCGTGAGTCGCGGTAAAGACGTCGAGTTGTCCGCCGCGCACTGCGCCCAGAGTCGCCGCTCCCAGCAGAACGGTGATGGTCAAAGCGATCTCGACCCCCAGCGGCGGAGGCCGATCGAGAGGGATGCGCAAGCGCAGCGCGCCCCACTTGGAGCGCTCGCCGCGCAGCAGAACCGTCTGCGGGACCGGAACGCCGACGTGCGCTGGCTTCGCAGCCTGCCATCCAAGGGCGGTGCTTATCGATTGCAAGAGGCCTCCCCCACGATCCAGTCGACGAACTGGCCGAAGGACATTTCGGCGAGGCCGGCTATTTCCGGCGCGAGCGACGTTTCCGTCATGCCCGGCTGCCCGTTGACTTCAAGGCGCATGAGCTCGCCCTCTTTCCTTTTCGTCGCGTCGCATTGGCAGTCCGACCCGGCTGACCTGGTGCATCATCTGCGTCGAGTCTTGGACCTTATGGTAAATATTCGGTTTAAGATTAGCCGGAAGGACGTCATGCGATCGCCTTTTCCGCAAAACCCTTCGGAAACGGCTGTATTTCGACCGCGCTGAGCAAGGGCTCGCGCATCGGCGCGCAGGTCGGCTTTTTTTTGCGATGAACCGCTCGGCGAGCTGCGCGTCCCGGTCGGCGGCCGGGCGATCGACGCAGCCGCCTGCCCAGTTGAACGAAACCGGACGTTCATCCGGCCCGCTGCTCATCGGCGTAGCGACATGCTTCATCGCCCGGCGGTCTTCCTCAACGTTCCACCAAGTGGCAGAGTTAAGTGACGATTAAGCGGGGAGGCTTAATGACTCGTTAACCGGGGCGTCTCGAGAGACAGGTCCCGAGCAATGCAATCCGTCACCAAAAGCTCGGACAAGCGACGGACCGGTCCTACCGTGCGGCGGGGAGGCCGAGGCGCTTGATCTCCCACTCGAGCTGAACCCCTCTCGCCTCTCGCACGCGCCGCCGCACCTCCTCGCCGAGCGCCTCGATGTCGGCGGCGGTCGCGTGGCCGCGGTTGATGAGGAAGTTGCAGTGCATGGGCGACACTTGGGCGTCGCCGATTGTGAGCCCACGGCAACCTGCTTCATCGATGAGGCGCCAAGCTTTCTCGCCGGGGGGATTCTTGAAGGTCGAGCCGCCGGTGCGCTCCCGAATCGGCTGCGACTGTTCTCGCGCGCGGGTGATTCGCTCCATCTCGGCCTCGATAGCGACCGGGTCGCCTGGCCGGCCCTGCAGCGTCACGCCCGTGAAAATGACGTCGTTCGGCGCTGAACTGTGCCGGTATGAAAAGCCCATCTCCGCGTTCGAAAAAGCCCTTTTGGCCCCCGAGCGGTCGACGCCGCGGGCCTCGATGACCACGTCCCTGATCTCGCCGCCGTGAGCCCCGGCGTTCATCCGCAAGGCCCCGCCGATCGAGCCGGGGACGCCTCGCAAGAAGGCCAGGCCGTCGACGCCTGCGGCGGCGGCCGCCTTGGCCACGAAGTGATCGGGCGCGGCGGTGCCGGCTATGACGCGCCAGCCGGCTTCGATCTCGATCGCGTTGAAAGGTCGGCCGCCGAGCCGTACGACGACGCCCCCAATTCCTCCGTCCCGAACGATCAGATTGGAGCCGAGGCCAATCGCCGTCACCGGAATCTCGAGCGGAAGCGCGCCGAGCAGGTAGGCCAAGTCCTCCTCGTCGGCCGGCGAGAAAAGCGCTTGGGCCGGCCCTCCGACGCGAAACCAGGTCGCCTCGGCGAGCGACACGTTGGCGGACAGTCGTCCGCGCAGGCCCGGCGCGAGCGTCCTGATCTCGCCGACGATGTCCGGAAAGGTCATGGAATGCGCCTCACGCGCGATCGAGAGCCTCGAGCTCGCCCGGCAGGGCGTAAGCCCATTGGGTGATCGTCCCTGCGCCGAGGAAGACGACAAAGTCTCCAGGCGAAGCCATTGAACGAATCATGGGCGCGAGCTTATCGGGCGACGCCAGAGCCATCGCATGACGATGGCCGTGCGCGGCGATCGCGGCCGTCAGGGCGTTCTTGTCGGCGCCCTCGATCGGCGCCTCGCCGGCCGGATAGACGTCGGCGACGATCACGCTGTCGGCGTCGTTGAAGCAGGTCGCGAAGGCGTCGAACAGCGAAACGAGCCGGGTATAGCGGTGGGGTTGCACGACTGCGATCACCTTGCCGCTCGACGCAGCGCGGGCGGCCTTGAGGACGGCCGCAATCTCGACCGGATGGTGGCCGTAGTCGTCATAGACAGACACCCCGTTCCACTCGCCGGTGCGGGTGAAGCGCCGCTTCACCCCGCCGAAGTCGCCGATCGCCTTGCGAATCACGTCGACCGAAGCGCCGAGCTCGTGCGCGACCGCGATGGCGGCTGTGGCGTTGAGCGCATTGTGCCGGCCCGGCATCGGCAGCGCCAGATCCTCGATATAGGTGGCTCGCCCGGTCAGCCGCTCGCGGATCAGAACGGCGAAGCGGGTGACGCCTCCCGCCACGTCGACGTCCAAGAGGCGGATGTCCGCCTGGGGATTCTCGCCGTAGGTCAGCACGCGTCGGTCCTCGATCCGCCCGACCAGCTCCTGCACCGTAGGGTGGTCGAGGCACATGACCGCGAAACCGTAGAACGGCAGATTCTCGATCAGCGCCAGAAATGCGTCCTTGATCGCGTCGAAGGTCTTGAAGTGGTCGAGGTGCTCCGGATCGACGTTGGTCACGATAGCGATATCGGCCGGGAGCTTCAGGAAAGTGCCGTCGCTCTCGTCGGCCTCGACCACCATCCAGTCGCCGGCGCCGAGCCGCGCGTTTGTGCCGTAGGCGTTGATGATGCCGCCATTGATGACGGTCGGGTCGAGCCCCGCGGCGTCGAGCAGCGTCGCAACCAGGGAGGTCGTCGTCGTTTTGCCGTGAGTGCCCGCGACCGCGACACAGCGCTTGAGGCGCATGAGCTCCGCAAGCATCTCCGCGCGGCGCACCACCGGAATTCGCCTGACCCGAGCCGCCACGAGCTCCGGGTTGTCGCGCCGGATCGCAGTCGATACGACGATCACCGCCGCCTTGCCCAGATTGGCCGGGTCATGCCCCACGAACACTTTGGCGCCGCGCTCGCGCAGACGCTTCACGTTGGCGTTGTCGCTCGCGTCCGAACCCTGCACAGAGTGGCCGAGGTTCATCAGGACCTCGGCGATGCCCGACATGCCTATGCCGCCGATCCCGACGAAATGGATCGGGCCGATTTCGTTCGGCAGCTTCATGCTCAATCGTCTCCCGCGCGTCGCCTCTCGGCCGGACCCGAGAGCAGAAAAGAAATACGCAATTGACGGGCTTTGTGAAACCCTGCCTCCAAAGCTTTCAAGCGGATCAAATCGAACATTAGCGTCTTTGATTGGCGTTCCGGGGGAGCCGTCCATGCGAGCTTCGCGAGGTGGGCTCTGTCCAAAGACGGGCGTTCTGTCGGACGCCGGAGCTTCCCTACACCGCGCCGATCCGCATGAGATCGTGGAAATGCACGATCCCGACGACGGCGTCGCGCTCGACCACCAGAAGCGCGGAAATCTTGCGGCTGATGCTCTCGAGGGCCTCGGCGACGAGGGCGTCGGGACCGATGGTGCGCGGCCTCCGAGTCATCACCTCCGCGACCGGCGTGTCGAGCGAGAAATCGGCTTCCAGATGGCGGCGGAGATCGCCGTCGGTGACGATGCCGACGAGCCTGTCGCCCTCGAGCGCCGCCACGCAGCCAAAGCCCTTCGACGACATCTCGACGATCGCCTCGGCCATGCGCGCGTTCGCAGCGATGTGAGGTATGCGCTCGCCGGTGTGCATCACGTCCCGCACGTACTGCAGCCTGGCGCCGAGCTTGCCGCCCGGGTGGAGAGCCCGGAAGTCGTGTGCGGTGAAGCCCCGCAATTCGAGGAGGGCGATCGCCAGCGCGTCGCCGAGCACGAGCTGCATGGTCGTCGAGGTCGTCGGCGCGAGCCCGTTGGGGCAGGCCTCGTCGGCGTTCGGCATCGTGAGGCAAATGTCGGCCTCCCGGCCGAGCGCGCTCTCCGGGTTGGCGGTCATGGCGATCAGCGGGATGGCGTAGCGCTTGGCGAAGGTGATGATCGCGGCGAGCTCGACCGTCTCGCCCGACCAGGAGATGCAGAGCACGACGTCGCCATTCTGCACCATGCCGAGGTCGCCGTGGCTCGCTTCGGCCGGATGGACGAAAGAAGCCGGCTGTCCGGTGGAGGCGAGCGTCGCCGCGATCTTGCGGCCGATGTGCCCGGGTTTGCCCATGCCCGAGACGATGACTCGGCCGCTCGCCGCCGCAATCGTCTCGACCGCCCGCGAAAAGGCGGCGCCGAGGCCGTCGCCGCCCGCGCGCCGGATCGCCGCCTCGAGCGCTTCGAGCCCGCGCCGCTCGTTCTCGATCGTTCGGATGGCCGAGAGGACGGCGCTCGCCTGTTCGTGAATCATGACGCTGCCATCAAAATAGCCCTGCGGAACTGGCGTCGCGCGGTCCGGCCCGTGATCTTCATCCATAATGGCGCGGCCCCGGGCGCTGGTTGGCTGCTTAGCATTGGAACGGCGGGCGCGAAAGTTCCTCACCGCAGGGGAGGAACGCCGCGGCCGGGATCCGCTGCGCCTGGGCCATCAGGACGGCCAACGCCGACACTTTTGACGCGCGGGCGGGATATGGGCCGGCCGCTTTCAAGGCGGCCACTGTATCAAGCGAGCACCGGCGCGGGCCGGGCTGCGGAGAATTTTCTACCAAATAAAAAGCAGACCGAAGGGTCCGACTTAGCCGACGCGGCGAACAACGGCGCCCTTATCCCGCCTTCGGTAACCAATGAAGCTGAGACCAATGAAGCCGGCGAGCATCATGACCCAGGTGCTGGTCTCGGGGATAAGCCCGTGTCCATTGCCAAGATTCATCTGGAACGGGCCTCTCCCGGCGTCGTTTGCGAAGACACCGGAGCCGTCGGACCAGAATTCACCTTCTGTCCCGTCGCCGGGCTCGGGCGAATAGGACCACGACAAAGAATCACCCGACGACGACAGCATGATCCAGTAGCGGGTGTTGGCAACCAAGGGCCAGACGTCCATCCCCATCGTCGGGTAAAACTCCGGTATTATGTAGCAACCTCACCTACGGATTTTCCGAAAGTGGCACGCAAAAGCTTGATATCAAGCTACAATCGGGCCCCATGGCCGACCCTCACATTCTCACAACCTTGCGCGCCAAGCGCGACGACATTCAAGCTGCGATCGAAGCCTACGAGGCGAAGATCGAAGCAGCGAAGCGCGACCTGGCGGCCGTCAACGCCGTGCTGCGCCTCTACGAGATGGACGGCGAGCGGCGCGAGTTCCCAACCTATGTCGACCTCGGGAGACTGTGGAAGCGTGGCGAGATCAGCGCAGTATGCCGGCAAGCCTTGGAGCAGGAGGGGCCGCTAGACACGCGGGATCTCGCGGTGCGCGTGATCCGGGCGAAGGGGCTGGACGAAGGCGACAAGGTGCTGCGCCAGACCATCACGTTCAGGATTGTGCAGACGCTTTCGATCGCCGCCAAACACGGGCGCTTCGCGAGCGATGGAAAGCGCAAGGGCGTGAGAGTGTGGCGCGTTTAATCGTTCACATTTCATACCAAAAAATTGCGCTTGTTTTACGTGATAAACGACCAGTAAGTTTACGCCCATCATCGCATACTTCCCTTACGGGAGGGCGATGAAATGAACCGAGATAGGATTGCCGACTGCCCGATAACGGCACCAAGCGCGCCAGTAAGGCGCTGCGCGAAATGCGGCGGCTCGGGATCATCGCTTCTGTCTCAGATCGGGGGCGGAACTTCGTTTGGGTCGTATCTTCTTGACTTCGATTGTTGCCTAGGCGATGGCCCAGATTTATGCGCCAGGAAATTACTGAAGAACCAAAGGTGGCAGGGGAATTACGGGCAGCCCTTTCGGACTCTGATAATCGAGCGTCATTGGTTCTCGGAGTCGGATCACTTCTGTGGAAAGGACTGTCCTATTGGGAACACACTGATTTTCTCCTTTCGATTCGAGAGGAGAGATTTAACGTGATGTTTGATTTTTTCGAACACGCTGGTTGGCTCCTTCTTGTCTTGGTAAGCATAGGCTGGTTTATTTGGTCTGCTTTTATCCGCGACAAATATGAGCCGAAGAGAACGATAAGTCTACCTCTAGTGATATCATGGGCGATTGTCTCATTCATGTTCGGCGTTCTTATAACTGTTCGCGCGACTGGAGGGGTGCCTAACGTCGTGACGTCGTATGGCGTAGGGCAGGGAGCCTGCAACGCTATAATCGACACGAGCCGGCTGTTAGAATTCAGAAATGACTTTCGTATCATTTTGCTCTGCGGTCTAGTGGACCCAACAGTTGATATGCTGGATAATAAAAATGTAGTAGTAAGTAACACCTTTGAGATAACTCCTGGGGGAATTCCTATTGTCGCCACGGATGTGAAGAGTGTAACAATGGCCAATGCGTTAAAAACGGGAGGGAGTTTGTGGGTAATGCCAGCGCTGATACCGGCGAGGGTGGACGCAAACAAAATATCCACATTGGGAGATGTCCCAAGAGTGGGCGGAAAAATCATCAGTCCCGCTTATTGGCAATAGGGGGATGACCGGGTTTATCAAGGGCGAAGTACCTTGGCTAGTTGGCGGTGGAATTGCGCTGCCAATAGCCCTTCCACTGGCGGCTCACCGGATGAGCCAGCGCGGCACAGTCAATCTGGAACCGATGGCGGAATTTCGCCTCGCCCATCAATAAGGTCTCGTAACGACCAAATGGGCAATATCATTGTGGGAGTATGCCCGTCATCTCGAACACCAAACCCATATGCTTGGTACAGGCGCGTGGTGCGCTCGTTTAGCGACGTGAGACCGACACCGAAGACAGGAATATTTTTCGAGACTTGGTAAGCTCGTGTAAGAGCGTCCATCAACATAATCTTCCCCAATCCATTTCCTTGCAAATGCCTCGCCGTCGCTAAGCATCTAATAAAGATCGCAGGAAAGCGACGAGGATCAGCAACAAACTGGCGCTCAATGGATAAGAGCTTGTCAGTGCTTTCAAAATTTAGCGCTAGAGCGTACAGGAGAACTGTTGTGCTGTTAGGATTGTGGGCACAGAAAATACGTACAAAATTACGTTCGTTATGGCCTTTCGCGTCTTTCGTTACCCACCGGTCCAGAGGAGGATCGCCGCAGCAAAAACCGCCCATATCCATGGCGTTATTGCATGGGGAGATTTGGATCTTCGTGAGGTCTAGGGGGACGCTCGCACTCATCATGGGAATTTGCTAGGTAAAACTCATAGGCGCGTCGCAATTCTGGAGTTACGCCGCCCGTGGACCTATAAAGATTGAGACAAAATTGATACGCCTCCTTTTCCGTTTGGAAAAGTGGTTTCTCTTTTTTGTCGCCGCCGTGGAACCAGCGGAGCATATCTGCGAGCGAAAAAGTCATCAATCTCACATAACGGGCAGCTTGTCAGCCTTGGCTGTCCACAGCCAAGTTGCCGCCGTACAAAATTATCTTGACATTTTAAGGGAATCACGTCCAGCGAAATTGTCCGAATCAAGGCTCTCTTCGCTGGAGACCCGAATCAGTGATAAACAAGTTCTTGAAAAGGAATCGTGTCTTATAAAAAACATAATTCGCAGGCCGATTTGCCGGCAAATGTCAATGTGGAAAAACATAGCTTTCTGTGGAGTCCGCCCACTTTCCCACTGATTCGGGTGCGGCCTATGACTTATCGCTGCCAGTAGCCTTTCCATTGTCTCGAAACGGGATGCGACAACGCGGCATTGACGATGACCAGATATTGTTCGCCGTTGGACACGCGACGGTAGTCCTCGCGCCAAGGCATCTCTGAGGCGTAGGCTGCGAGGTACGGGCTGGCGATATGATGATGGATGCCGACTTCGGCCCGACGCATCCGGGAGAACAGAGACTCGGCGTCATTCGTGCAAGCCTCGCCGTCGCTGTACGACTCGGAGTGATTGATCCGCTTCGTCAGATAGCGGGAATGCAGAGCGTCCCAATGCGTCGCTTCGTCGGCATGAACGGTTGAGCCGAGTTCGATCCTGAGGCCAAGCGTCGGCAGGGCTTCGTGTTCGGCGTTGAACACCATGGAAATCGTCTTGCCGCCCTTCTCGCGGGCCGCAACGACAACACGGCGCTTGCCGCTCTGATTTTTTGCAAGGCGGCGATCGCGGCGGTTCTCGGCGTAGTTTGCTGGTTTTACATAGCCGCCGAAGTAAGCGCCGTCGACCGAGATTGTGCCGGAAACGGTCGCGTCCGCCCGTTCCGCTGCGATGGCTTCGCGGAGCTTATGCGAGAGAACGAAGGCCGTCTTGTACTGGACGTCAAGATCGCGGCTCAATTGCAAAGCCGCATGCCCCTTGGCGCCGTTGGCGAAGATCGCGATGGCGAGAAGCATGGTTCGCAGCGGGAGCTTGTGGCTGGCGAGGATCGTCCCCGACGTGACGCTGAACTGATGGTCACACGCCTTGCACTTGAACAAGGGGCGCGACTTGTATTCGTGCACGCCGATGCAGCCGCAGCGAGGGCAGAACGGCTCGCCGCCAGTGGCGGACCAGCGGATTTGACGGAAGGCGTCTCGGGCCTCTTCCTCTGACATGCGCGCAACGGACGCTAGCGAGAGCGTCCTTGCGGCTGTCGAGAGGAGGAAGTGCTGAGACATAACCGAGCCAACGTTTTCCGTTGATCTCAGTTATAATCGTTGACACTGGCGAAGTCAACGAAAATCGTTGACCTTGACGAATTTTTTCGTTGATGTTACGCGTTATCGATGACGTTGGCTCCAGAACAATGCAGAGCCGCACGCGCTTGGCTCGATTGGTCGCAACAGAGGCTTGCGGAAGCGGCTGGCGTGTCGCTATCGACCGTCCGCGACTTCGAGGCCGGGCGTCGCGTTCCGATCGCGAATAATCTAGCGGCAATTCGAGCTGCCCTGGAGCGGGAAGGGATTGGGCTTTCGTTTGCGGCCAGCGGCGACGGCGAGACTTACGCATCGGGAATTGTGTTCTCCAAACCACAACCAAAATAATTGCGACTCATTCGCCCTTTCGTCTCTGGACAGAACGACCGTTGTCTGATTCGGTAGGTGGCCCCGGTCGGAATTGAACCGACAATCCTGGGATGGAAGCGGTTTTAAAGACCGCTGCGTTTACCAATTTCGCCACGGGGCCTTGTGGGTGGTGGAGGTGAGGGGATTTGCGCCCCTGGGCCGTTGGATGGAAAGCCGCAGCCCGCACTATACCACCCCCACGAACAAAGGCGGCTCAGACGCGCGAGCGTCTGGGCCGTCCTTGCATGGGGACGACAAAATTCGATTCTTTTGCAAGTTGCGAGTCTTATCCGCCAAAAAAGTGCGGATGGATGTTGATAACCCGCTGTTCTGACTCAGGATTACGAAATAAACATATCTTTATGCGCTTATGACGGCCTTAGTATATCACCTATCACAGGACGGTGATAGCAGGGGGTTAGCCGGCCACCCCAAGCCGTTGATATGAGAAACTCAGACCGCAAGGGTGCTCTTGTCATCTCGGACGCGACGAATTTTCCGTACATCAGGATGTAGGCGTCAATATCATCAAGAAGCTTCTTTGCGTGATCGACATCTTCCGCCGACCCATTGGCTTTAAGGTGGGCGAGGCGGTCTGCTTGCTTGACGCGCAGTCCCACCATCTCACGTAGCGTCTGCATATCATTGTCTTCCGGTAATTGGCGCTGAAGCATTGAATGAACCCCGTCTATACCGAGCTTGTCCTTTGGTTGGCGGCTTTCTGAACGCCGCCTGAATCAGGATATCTCATTACCATGCGATCGCCGTCCCATACCTCGAATGCGTCATAGAGCGGCTTGCGCTCAAAAAACGACAGCGCGGCTCGCGCTACAGCGTCCTGCTTGGTGAGGTGGGGTAGTTCCTCGACGGCCAAAATACGGCCCGCGCACAAAAAACAGCACCGCATGGAGTTCCGCCGTGCCAGGAGTTGAAAGGCCAATTATCTGTCACGTTGTGATCGGCGTCAACGGTAACCCGCCGACAACTAAGTGAAACTTATCACAATATACTAAGCCGTCGCGATAATTGGTGAGGTTGCTACATAATACCGTAAAACTCAAACGTGTAGAGCGAGTCAGGAGGAGCGTCCAGCGGCGGCTGCGCGCGGAAGGTTTCGCTGTACAGGACATCGCCGGGAGTGTTGTCCGGGTTGTCGCTCAAGACGGCGATTTGGCCGCCCCCCATGCCTTCCAGAAGGAAATCGACCTCGAGTATCCCCTGGTTGGACTGATATCCCGTGGTGAAAGAGTTATAAAGGCCGGAACTCGTGATCAGCTCGGTTCCGTACGATGGCGACAAGATATTACTGTAGCAGATATAAGGGCTATCCCCACACGGGGCGCTTGCCGCCGCCGACACGATCAACGTCGCCAGCGCGAAGCCGCAATAGAATGACGTGTGGCGCCTCATAACTTCCTCCCTCGGCATGCCATTTGTCGCCGCACTGCTTAACCGGTCACTCCGGCGCGGGCGCGAATCCGAGCTTGCGCAATTCCTCCTTCAGCCCCGGCGCGAGATCGTGGCGGCCGAGGGCGAAGGCGAGGTTGGCGGTGAGGAAGCCGAGCCTCGATCCGCAGTCGTAGGTGCTTCCGTCGAAGCGTACGCCGTGGAACTTCTGGGCGCGGGCGAGCTGGATCATGCCGTCGGTCAGCTGCACCTCGCCGCCGGCCCCCTTCTCGACCAGTTCGAGGATCTGGAAGATTTCCGGCTGCAGGATGTAGCGCCCGGAGATGATCAGGTTGGAGGGCGCCTTTCCCGTTTTCGGTTTCTCCACCATGCCGGTGATCTCGAACGTGTGCCCGTCGTCGGCGCCGACCGCCACGACGCCGTACTGATGGGTGTCCTCGGGCGCCACCTCCTCGACCGCGAGGACGTTGCCGCCAAACCGGTCATAGGCATCGACGCACTGGGCGAGACAGCGTCCGCCGCGAGAGCCCTCCTTCGTCACCATGTCGGGGAGCAGCACGGCGAACGGCTCGTCGCCGACGATCTCGCGCGCGCACCAGACCGCGTGGCCGAGCCCGAGCGGCGCCTGCTGGCGGGTGAAGCTGGTCGCCCCTGGAGGAGGCAGATCGGCCATCAGGGCCGCGTATTCGGCTCCCTTGCCGCGCCGTTTCAGCGTGTCCTCGAGTTCGTAGGACGAATCGAAATGGTCCTCGATCACGCCCTTGTTGCGGCCGGTGACGAAAATGAAATGCTCGATCCCCGCCTCCCGCGCCTCGTCCACGATGTACTGCAGAATCGGCCGGTCGACGACGGTCAGCATCTCCTTGGGGATCGCCTTGGTCGCCGGCAGGAACCGGGTGCCGAGGCCCGCGACGGGAAGCACGGCCTTTCGGATCGGTTTTTTCATCGCATTCATGGGTCGCAGCGGGAGTGGATGACGGGAGACCGACAGGGACAAACGACGTATCGCTTAACAGGTCCGGCGTCGGCAATCCATGCGGCGGCGCCGGAATGATTTCGGGAACGGACGGACCGGGGCTGACGCCCCACATCCGATTCTGCCGAACTCACGATTCGGGCCATCAAGCGACGCCCCGCCTTGCTCCGCCGAACCTCGCCTGGTGCCAGCGCCAGGCGTCCGTAAGGATCTCGGTGAGGCCGGAGTGCTCGGCGGACCAGCCGAGGCGGCTGCGGGCCTGCGATGGGTCGGCAACGAGAGTTGCAGCGTCTCCGGGCCGACGGGGAGCGGTTTCCGTTCGGATCGGGCGGCCGACGACGGCTTCGGCGGCGCGGACGACCTGCAGGACGGAACTGCCGACGCCGGTCCCGAGATTGAGGGCAACGCTCGCCCCGCCGGCGTTCAGATAGTCGAGCGCCTTGAGATGCGCCGCCGCGAGATCCGAAACGTGGATGTAGTCCCGGATCGCCGAGCCGTCAGGAGTTGGGTAGTCATCTCCATAGACCTGCAGTCGATCCCGGACGCCAAGCGCAACGTCGAGCACGATCGGCGCCAGATGCGTTTCCGGCGAATGATCCTCGCCGATTTCCGCTTCGGGGTCGGCGCCGGCCGCGTTGAAGTATCTCAGCCGAACGGATTGCAAGTCGTATGCGCGAGCAAAATCATCCATCATTTGCTCACAAACGAATTTGGAAAAACCATAAGGACTAGCGGGATCCTTTTTGGCGTTTTCTCCAATAAGACCGTCTTGCGCGGCGTAAATGGCGCATGTGGAGGAAAATACGAGTTTTTTCACGCTGGCGTCTCGTAAACATTCCAGAAGATTGAGGGTGCCCGAAATATTGTTTTCATAATATATATCAGGGGACGTCACGGACTCGGAGACGAGCGATTTGGCTGCGAAATGCATTGCGGCTACCGGTCGATAACGCTCAATAACGCGAAGGAGGAGGTCTCGGTTGCGAACGTCTCCCTCTTCGATCGGCCCCCATCGAACGAGATCTCGATGACCTGTCGTCAAGTTGTCCAGCACCACCGGCAGGTGGCCCATTTTGTGAAGGTGTTTGCAGCAATGGCTTCCGACATATCCAGCGCCGCCAATCACCAAAATCGTAGCCATAGCTTGTTCCTGCTCCTATCTAGGCCGTCGACAGCGTTCCGGCTCAGGCCAGGAGGTTGAGCGCGTCGCCGTTGTGGAGGGGCGCGGGCAGACGGTCAAGGAGAACGTCGACAGTCGCGAAGCGGGTGTTTGGCGTCGATTTCAGGTCGGTCGACTTTCGGGCGCCCGGCGCCGCCGGTAGCCAGCTTACATGAAAGTTCCAGTCGTGCTCTCGTGCCCTTCGTGGGACCTTTGCGTACTTCGTGTTTATTCTTTTCACCACGAAGAACAGGAAGATTACACGAAGGTCACAAGGCCGGAACTTTCATGCGCAGCGGCTCGGCGCTGCCCGTAGCCAGCTCAGGATGGGGTCCATAACTTACATAAGACAAAGCTGGGGAAGGGCTCAGAGAGGGGCAAGGTGAAGGCAGAGCGCTTCCGCGAAGGTCCTTCCCCCATCCCCCGACTTTCCCCATATTCCCCCCATGCCCGCACCGAAAAAGCCTAGCCGTCCGACCCGCGCGAAAGCCTCGCGGCCTGACCTGCAGCCGCTCGACGAGCACCTCGCCGCGCTGCTCAATCCCGCCCTGGTCGAACCGAAGGGCTTCGGCGAATCGCCGCAGCAAAAATTCGAGAGCCCGGCCCCCGAAAGCCACCCGCGCGGGCTGACCGGCGCGACCGTCTCGGCCGAGTCGCTCAAGACGCTGCTCGAGCTCGGCGACCCGAACATCCGCAACCGCCCGGCCTGGGCCCCGCACAGGCCGCCGCGCCCTGACAAGTCGGAAGGCGGACGGCGTTTCCGCGTCGTGTCGGAGTATGAGCCCAAAGGCGATCAGCCGCAGGCGATCGCGGAGCTGGTCAAGGGAGTCCAGGCCTACGAGCGCGACCAGGTGCTGCTCGGCGTCACCGGCTCGGGCAAGACCTTCACCATGGCCAAGGTGATCGAGGCGACCCAGCGGCCGGCGCTCGTCCTCGCGCCGAACAAGACCCTGGCGGCGCAGCTCTACGGCGAGTTCAGGAGCTTCTTCCCGGACAACGCGGTCGAATATTTCGTCTCCTATTACGACTATTACCAGCCGGAGGCCTACGTCCCGCGCACCGACACCTATATCGAGAAGGAATCCGACATCAACGAGCAGATCGACCGCATGCGCCACTCGGCGACCCGGGCGCTGCTGGAGCGCGACGACGTCATCATCGTCGCCTCGGTGTCCTGCATCTACGGCATCGGCTCGGTCGAGACCTACACCGCGATGACCTTTTCGCTGAAGCTCGGCGACCGGGTCGACCAGCGGCAGCTGATCGCGGATCTGGTCGCGCTGCAGTACAAGCGCTCGCAAGCCGATTTCGCCCGCGGACTTTTCCGGGTGCGCGGCGACACGATCGAGATTTTCCCCGCCCACTACGAGGACCGCGCCTGGCGGATCGGTTTCTTCGGCGACGAGATCGAGACGATCGCCGAATTCGACCCGCTGACCGGGCAAAAGACGCAGGACCTCGAATTCGTCAAGATCTACGCCAATTCGCACTATGTCACGCCGCGTCCGACGCTGCTGCAGTCGACCAAGGCGATCAAGCAGGAGCTGAAGGAGCGGCTCGACCAGCTCAACCGGCAGGGGCGGCTTCTCGAGGCGCAAAGGCTCGAGCAGCGCACCGTGTTCGATCTCGAAATGCTCGAGGCGACCGGATCGTGCGCCGGCATCGAGAACTATTCTCGCTACCTGACCGGCCGCCGGCCGGGAGAGCCGCCGCCGACCCTGTTCGAATATCTGCCGGACAACGCGCTCGTCTTCGCCGACGAGAGCCATGTGACGATTCCGCAGATCGGCGGCATGTATCGCGGCGACTATCGGCGCAAGGCGACGCTGGCCGAATACGGCTTCCGGCTGCCCTCCTGCATGGACAACAGGCCGCTGCGCTTCGAGGAATGGGACGCGATGCGGCCGCAGACCGTCTCTGTTTCGGCGACGCCGGGAAACTGGGAGCTCGAGCAGACGGCCGGAGTGTTCGTCGAGCAGGTCATCCGCCCGACCGGCCTCATCGACCCGCCGGTGGAGATCCGCCCGGCGCTCAGCCAGGTCGACGACCTTCTGGGCGAGGTCAAGGAGGTCGCGAGACGCGGATACCGCACGCTGGTGACCACGCTGACCAAGCGGATGGCCGAGGACCTGACCGAATATCTGCACGAGAACGGGGTCAGGGTGCGCTACATGCACTCGGACATCGACACGATCGAGCGGATAGAGATCATCCGCGACCTGCGCCTCGGCGCCTTCGACGTTCTCGTCGGCATCAACCTGTTGCGCGAGGGCCTCGACATTCCCGAATGCGCCCTGGTCGCCATCCTCGACGCCGACAAGGAGGGCTTTTTGCGCTCCGAGACCTCGCTCGTGCAGACGATCGGCCGCGCGGCGCGCAACGTCGACGGCAAGGTGATCCTCTACGCCGACGTCGTCACCGGCTCGATGCAGCGGGCGATCGAGGAGACGAACCGCCGCCGCCTGAAGCAGCAGGCCTTCAACGAGGCGAACGGCATCACCCCGGCGTCCATCCGGCGCGGCATCCAGGACATTCTGGGCTCGGTCGCGGAGGCCGATCACGTCACCGTCGACATCGGCCTCGCCGACGCCGCGGCGATCGGCCACAACCTGCATGCGACCATCGCCGATCTCGAGAAGAGGATGAAGGAGGCGGCGGGCAACCTGGAATTCGAAGAGGCGGCGCGCCTGCGCGACGAGATCAAGCGGCTGCAGGCGGTCGAGCTCGCAGTCGGCGACGACCCGCTCGCGCGGCAGGCCGCGGTCGCGGCCGCGGGCGGCGCCTATGCCGGCGAGCGCCCCTTCGGCCGCGCCGCGAATCTGCCTTCGACCAGGCCCCGCAAGCCGACCGACGAGGACATGGGCCCGCACAACTGGGGCGGCGGCGAGGCGCGGCCGAAGGGGGGTGGCGGGAGGCGGAGGGGGCGGTGAATCCATTTCCCTTTCGGCAGAATGGCATGGGTGAACATCGCGTTTGCGTCGAAATCCCCCATCCGGCACAACAGCCCAACCAGAACCGTCAGCAGCACCTCGTCCAACGGATAGGTCGTCATGCCGGGAATGCGGTGATCCTCCACCGTCTTGATGTGATCCAAAAACACTGCCCATCGCACGATTGTCCTGATTCGGCAATCCGAATCCATTTCGCGATTTGGCGCATTAGCGACTTGTGATTCCGCCCGCAGGGACAGCAGAGGTCCTCTTGACAAAGAGATTAAAATTTATCTAATAATTGCGGTAGCGTCCCTTCTGGCGGATTCATAACCTCACGAGCAACGCCGCAAAACCCAAGAGCTCCTCGATTGGGTAGAAGTACGGATTGATATCGCTTCGGAACGACGCAGAAATCGCCAGAGTTCAAATTGTAAACCGGGGCGGCGTTACAAGAAATCAGTCAGCCGAATTCCCGGCGTGCACGCTAGCTGTCTGCTTCGAAGCGCAGTCGACGTCGAGGTCGATGAATACGCGTATTGGAATTTTTGGGTTGGGAGACGCAAAGATGACCGCTATCTCTGCTAAAAAGACCTCCATATTGGCGTCAACTTTGGTTGGCTCCTTTCTCCTTTTCACCAACAGTCTTTTGGCGGCGCCGCCAACCGGGGAAATTCATGGCATAATTTATACTGAAGTTCCGGACGTAACAAACAAAACCAACCCGCTGATTAAAATCAACCTCCCTGACATCAGGGTCTCCGCCGAAAATGTTGCAACCAATGCATCGGAACCCGGTGTCAAGACCGATATTGACGGCGCCTATGTTCTCCCCCCGCTGCCCGCAGGAACCTATCGCCTGTGCTGGGCCGCGCAAGGTTTTGTCGCAGGCTGCCGCTTTGATACATTCACAGCGAGTGATTTGACGACCTACATCAAGCCAACACAAATCACTGCTCAACAGAACTTAGTTTTTGGCAGAGTAACCTTTCAAGACCATACGACCTGTCGCTTTGTCGCTCCGACGTTTGGCGTCAATCTCAATGCAACGGTTTCTATTTCGAGTACAGCTGGATTTTCGCGTCGTGTAAATACCAATTCGGCAGGATACTATGTTTTCGGCGGCATTCCATACGATCAAATGGAACTGACTGCTAAGTGTGAAAAGGCGATTGCCACCCGCGCCATAGGGACGAGCATAGCAGTCGCCGCTATTATACAATCTCGGAATGATCTAGTTTTGCCCAATCAAGCTCTGAGCACGGTGGCCTTTGCAACGCAGCCGGGCTCGACAATTCGCACCTCTGCGTCGATTGGCGCTACTATAAATATCGAATCCGAGATTCTAGGGGGTCATCCCTATCCCCTGAACTATCGTTGGCAAGAAGAGACGCCACAACCCGGTTTCACGTCTCCGAACGCGCCCGTCTTAGTTTGGAAAGTTCCTGACGTTCCCCGTGCTACTATGCATGCATTAGTGGGGGATGGCTATGGCGCGTATTCCTATAAGGCTGTCTCTCTTTCTACAGACACCAACCGCATCATGTTCGAAGGCAGAGTTATCGATGAAAACGCCAATAGCATTGAAGGCGCCGCGGTCGCTGTCAACGGCGTCAAGGTGCTATCGAAAGCTAACGGTCAATTCGCTATCGTCGTACCGAAAGAGACGCCTCAGTATATTCTGAATATTGATAAACTTGGATTCAAATTCTTCTCCCGAACGCTGAATGCGCCGGCAACAGGAGCTTCATACCAACTTTTCCCAGCCTTTGAAGTTCCAGAAACACAAACGCCCTCTTTCGACGCAGCAAAGCCGTTTAAAATCACCGAAACACGCGACCCAAAGTTTGTTCGACTAGCACACGACGAGTGTCTGGATGGCGCGCAAATTGAGTTTGAGAGTGAAAGCATCGTCGCGAAGGTCGGAGAGAGCGAGAAGATTGTGAGCGGCCCGATCAAAAGCTATCTTGGAACCTATGCCATGCATGACTCCAATGATCAGTTGCCCGGCAACTTCACCGCCATAAGTAAGGCCGGCCAGCCGGTACGATTATCAGGTTACGGCGCCGTCAGCGTCAGCCTAAGCGACATGGGAGGTAGACCGCTCAACCTTGCCAAAGGCAAATCCGCCTTAATTCGCCTGCCTATCGATTGCAACCTTATCGCCAGCAGCCCGCCAACAATCAAACTTTGGAGCTTCGATGAAGACAAGGGAGTATGGATTGAAGAAGGTGTCGCCACCAAAATCGGCAATGCCTATCAGGGCAAGGTCACGCATTTCTCTGCTGTGAATATGGACTTGGACTCGACGACCGGCGCCTGCACGAGGATTATAGTTGACACGACAGCTTTCCCGCTCCCCTTTCGTCTTCATATCACCTCGCCAACACTGAACCTACCCAACGGCCATCAAGATCAAACGGTCTCTAACTCGTTGAGCGTCGTCGGTGAGGAGCCGGAAAATACACAATTTACGTTTGAAATGTATGATGCGAATGGAAGCGGGCCACTCTTTCAAGGACACACAAAGCGGACAATTATGACCGGGCCACATACGAACCTGGGCAATAAGTATCCCATCCAGCCGTCTGATTATCCCTATACAGATTGCTCCTCGGAAGTCGATTACGACAAAGGATTTCTCGAAGTCGTCAACACTGCTGTGCACGGGCCATTCGATTCACTTCACCCGTTCCTCACTATGAATACACCATCCGCCTATTTACCGACCGACAACCCGTCCACTGTACAAGCGAATGCAGATACGGCAGCCTATTACGCAAAACTTGACCCAAATCACAATTACACAACTCCTGGAGACACTTCAGATTTTGACACATGGAAAGCGGCAAATCATTTTACTGGTTCGCAGCCAAACGACGGGACGGCGCGCGTCGCCTACTACAACTTTTACGATCTCGGCTTCGGGCGGGACATGCACATGAAAGACAACAATAGCGCAACCTGCCCAGGTTGTGTCGCTTTTTACGTCACCAACTACAAAGATCAACCAAGCGCGGAAATCCAATTGCCGGGCGGCGCCGCCGCGACTGTTGCCATGGAATTTAGCCCGCCGGCGACTCACGCTGGCGCCCCCTTTACCAAATTTTTTGTCTTTGGCGCCGACGGGGCGATTTTAAACAGCGTTGCGCTGGATCACAACGCGCCAAAATTTGTGCCTGCGCTCTGTGTTGTTTGCCACAACGGCTCATTTGGCGGCGGCATTAGCGGGGATTCCGACGGCAAATTGGGGAATAATGCGCGTTTC
Source organism: uncultured Alphaproteobacteria bacterium (assembly GCA_963823165.1). GTDB lineage: Bacteria > Pseudomonadota > Alphaproteobacteria > Rhizobiales > Beijerinckiaceae > Roseiarcus. The sequence goes on from CAWGKV010000034.1 coordinate 220,664, forward strand.
ATTCCCTTTGACGTCGAGTCATCTTATCCGCCAGGAACGCAGTTAAACCCCTATCCTGATGAAACAGCGTTCAATCTGATGAACATTGCGGTCAAGAATACCAACGCCAGCGCTGCGGTCGCGGAGTTGATAAACAACGTTTGGTATAACAATCCCGCAAGCCCTAACCCGCATACCAACTTCTACCCTGCGGGGGTGCCGTCGGGATGGAACAACGCGCACACTGCTGCTGATCCTAACGATCCTGTTACATCGAACGCTCTTTACGCAGGGGTCGTCAAACCCTATTGCAGGAGCTGTCACGCCACGCGTGACGGCCAAGTCGCATTTCACACCTTCGCCGATTTCGACGGTTATTCGCCACGTTTCGCCGCTTGCGCCGGAGGCGGGCAGGATTACATGCCGCAAGCGGAACTCGATTTCCGGCGCTTCTGGATAGAGTCAAATATGAGCCAAGGCCATAACCTCATGGACCAGTCGGCAGTTGATAGCGGCCCACAAACTTGCCAATGATATGAACATCCCGGCCAATGCGCCGCATGTGTTCAAGAACGCATCCGGCGGGGCCTGTTCGAATGCTGCGCCTGGCCGCGCCGGCCGGGCCCGAAAAATTCTTCGTCGAGGTCGGCGACCCGTCGGAGACCCGCACGTCGCCGCCGCCCAAGCGCGACAAGGCGCAAACGGAGGAGCGCATCAAGAGGATTAAAGCGCTCGCTCCGAAATACCGTACGGAGCTGATGATGCCCTGACATCGGCGCGCTCGCCGACATCCGGCCCGCCGCATAATTTGCTACATGTCGCGTTTTGCGCTTAATGCGGTTTTCGTTCGCGCCCTTTCGGGCCGGTAGCTCAACGGTTAGAGCCGGCCGCTCATAACGGTCTGGTTGCAGGTTCGAGTCCTGCCCGGCCCACCATTCCGGACCTCCCGAAACGGTTATTCAACGGCGCTGTTGGCCGAAGGCGAAGTCGGGAAGCCGCAGCCGGACGCCTCCGTTCATCGCCAACTCGTGGGCCAGGATTCCGGCGCAGGTGATGTTCGCCGACTGAACGGCGTTGGGAAACGGATCCCTGTCCTCGATCAGCGCAGAGACGAATTCGTGGACGAGATGAGGGTGGGAGCCTCCATGACCCTCGAGGGAGCCGGGATCGGTGACGAGATGGGCATGGGTCCCGTCCGGATCGGCTCCGCTTCCGCCGGCGAGATGGGCGTATTCCGGCAGATCGAGGAAGGTCCTTGTGGTGAAGTGTCGGATCGCCTCGGGAAGACGGCCCGCGTAATCCGGCGCGACGACGCGCCTCGTCATCTCGGGCTGGGGCTGTTTCGCCGTGTGCAGGACCAGGCCCTCGCCCTCCACGAGCGGCCACTCGATCGACATCTCCGTGCCGTAGACGTCGAAGCTCTCGCGATATTGCCGGGCGGTGTCGAACAGCGCCCGGTAGACGCGGGCGCAGACGTCGGAGCCGCGCATGGAAATGTGGGCGGATTCGACCGCGAAAGGCGAGCCGTAGCGTGCGATCAAATCCTCCTTGATCCGCCCCGAGCCGAAACACGAGACGTATTCCGCCTCCCCCGAGACGAGCGCGAGGCAAGGGGAAACGCAATGCGTCGCGTAGTACATCGGCGGCAGCCCCGGCCAGCCGTCGGGCCAGCCATCCATGTCCTGATGGTGGCTGCCTTGCAGGAACTGGATGCGGCCGAGCCGCCCAGATGCATAGAGCTCCTTGGCGTAGAGATATTCCCGCGAATAGAGCACGGTTTCGGCCATCATGTATTTCAGGCCGGTCTCCCGGACGAGACGCACGATCTCTCCGCATTCGTCGACCGTGAGCGCCATGGGGACGGTGCACATCACGTGCTTGCCCGCCTTCAGGGCCGCAATCGACATCCAGCCGTGGTCGGTCAGCGGCGAATTGATGTGGACAAAGTCGACGTCGGGATCGGCCAGCACGTCATCGAAGCGGTCGTAGCGGCGCCCGACGCCGAACGCGTTTCCGACCGCATCCAGGGCGACCCTCGACCGGCGGCAGATCGCGTGCATGCTCGCCCTGGGATGGCGCTTGTAGATCGGAATGAACTGCGTCCCGAAACCGAGGCCGACGATCGCGACGTTGACCCTGTCTTTCGTCACAGGCGCACCTCCCGAGCAGGAGTTCGACCGATCTCAGAGGAGACGCCTACGCGGTGACGGCCGATCTCGCCCTTCTCCGCGCCTCGACCAGTCTCGATTCGATGAAGGCGCGCGCATGCCTTGCGAGCAGCATGTTGTCGTTGTCGATCCACGTGCTTCTCCAGATGCCGCAGGTTATCGAGAGATCGCGATCGACGATATCCGAGGAAAAAGACTCGAACGTTATGTAGTCCTTGTAACCAATATCGACCAGCGCTCCGAAGATCGCCGGGAAATCGATGGCGCCGGCGCCGAGGTAGCCACGATGACTCTCGCCGACGTGAAAGTAGCCGAGACGGTCGCCGGCGATGCGGATCGCCATGGCCGGATCAGGCTCCTCGATGTTCATGTGGAACGTATCGAGGTGGAGGTAGATGTTCTCCATCCCAGTATCACGGATGAACGCGAGCCCTTGAGCGGCGGTGTTGAGAAGGTTCGTCTCGAACCGGTTCACGATCTCGAGGTTGAGCGTGACGCCCGCCGCCTTTGCGCCTTCCGCGACGCGGCGCAGCACGCCGACGCTGTTGTCCCACCCTTTCTTCGTCGGAAAGTCTGCGTAGCGCCCATGCTTTGAAAAGATGATCCCGCCGAGCTTCTTGCCGCCCAAATCGCGGGTGACCGCGACGGTCTCTTTCAGCAGGGCCTCGCCCCGCCGGACGACGGCGTCGTCTTCGCTCGAGACGTCGGCGTCCGCGGGCAGACCGGTCGTGACCGCCACCTGCATGTCCTCGTCACGCAAGTGGCGGGCGAAATTCGCGACGTCGAATTTGCGGGGGTCGAGCCTGGGAAACTCAATGAGACTGTAGCCTGCTTCCTTGGCTTTCCGGGTCGCGTGCTGCAGGTCCTTTTCGTGCGAACCGCCTGTCCAGACGAAGGCGTGAATTCCAAGTTTGTCCATAAGCGCTTCTCTCCCGACGTCATTCGTTCAGGCGATAACAAACGACCCGGCGGGCTCGGCCAATCCCGCCTGCAGGAGAGCAGGCGGGATGAGTTTTCACCCTCGGGTCTTACGTCACTTCGGCGCGCGCTTGGCCAGGATCCGCTGGAGCGTGCGGCGATGCATGTTGAGCTGGCGCGCCGTCTCGGACACGTTGCGCTCGCAGGCCTCGTAGATGCGCTGGATATGCTCCCAGCGGACGCGGTCGGCCGACATCGGCGGGTCGTGTTCGGCCGGACTGTCGAGGCGCCCGGCCATCAGCGCGGAGACCACGTCGTCCGCGTTCGCGGGCTTGGCGAGGTAGTCGAACGCGCCGAGCTTGACCGCCATGACGGCGGTCGCGATCGCACCGTAACCGGTAAGGATGACGCCGCGGGCGTCGGAGCGCTTCGCCTTGAGGGCGCGCATGACGTCGAGCCCGCTGCCGTCGGCCAAACGGAGGTCGATGACCGCGAACGCCGGGGGAGAGGTCTCGATCGCCGCGAGCGCTTCGGCTACGCTGACCGCGGTCCGCGCCGTGAAGCCCCGCGAAGAGAGAGCGCGCGCAAGCCGGTCGCAAAACACCTTGTCGTCGTCGACGACAAGCAGGGACTTGTCGAGCGCCTCCACCCCGGCCTGGCCCTGGTTGGTCGACTGATGCGATGCGTCTTTGTCCATTGCCGCCAATGTAACCGGAATACGGCTCCTTTGCACAACTTACAGATTATTGTCCCGGCCGTCGACCCTGCTCGTAGGCCGCGCGCGGCCAGCTGGCCGTGACGACCGCCCCAGTCGCCGGCGGAGCGGCGTTGGCGAATTCGAGAGTGGCTCGCGAGCGCTCCAGCAGCGACCTTGCAATGAACAGGCCGAGTCCGAGCCCTCCGCCCGCCCCGTGCTTCCTGCGGGCCTCCCGGCGCTGTGAGAGGTAGGGTTCGCCAATTCGGGCGAGAACGTTCGGCGGGAACCCGGGTCCGTCGTCCGCTACGATGATCTTTATCGTCGAATTGGTCCAGACCGCACGAATCACCACCGCCTTTTCGGCGAAGTTGACCGCATTCTCGATCAGACTGCCGAGCCCGTAGAGACATGCCGGACTGCGTGGACATTTGGGCGGAGGGTCTGGACCGTCGCCTTCGACGGAGATCGAGACGCCATGCAGGCGATGGGGAGAAGCGGCGATTTCCGCGAGTTCGACCGGGCTGAAAATGTCCATCGGCTGACCCGTCAGCCCGGCGGGCGCGGAGAGCTTCCCCAGAATCGCGCGGCACCGCTCGACGGACTGCTCCAGGAGACTCAGATCCTCCCTGAAGGATTGATCGGCGTAGGGCGTGGTCGCCATTTCGCGCACCACGAGCGCTACGGTCGCGAGCGGCGTTCCCAACTCGTGCGCCGCCGCCGCAGCGAGGCCGTCGATTTGGGAAAGATGCTGCGCGCGGGCCAGAACCAGTTCGGCCGCCGTCAGGGCGCTGGCGGTCTGCCGCGCCTCCGCCGCCACCCGATAGGCGTACAGCGTCACGAACGCGGCGCTGACCCCGAGCGCGACCCATCGGGCGAGGACGTACATGGTCGGCAGGATCAGACTTTCGCCGCCGAGCCACGGCATCGGCAGGCTCACGCCCAGCAAGACCGTGGCGCACGCGAGGGTGAGCAAGAACATGCCGAGGACCTCGCGCGGCGGCAGCGACGTCGCGGCGATCGTGACCGGCGCCAGCAACAGGATGGCGAAGGGATTGGCGACGCCGCCGGTTAAAAGGAGAAGACCGGCGAGCTGAAGGAGGTCGTAGGCGAGCATGATCGCGGCGCCGCGGTCGCTCAATTGCGTGCTGACCGGGAACCGCCAGCGCAGCGCGAGGTTCAGGGCCGCCGAGGCCGCCACGAGCCCGGAGCAGGCCAAGACGGGGAACCGCAAGCCGAAGCCCAGGGCGGCCACCAGGATCGCCGCCGATTGCCCGGCGACCGCGAGCCAGCGAAGCCCAATGAGCGTATTGAGCCGCAGCCTTCGCGCTTGGCGGCCCAGTCCCTCTTCCTCAGTCGAAAACACGACGTCCAAACTGCTTTCGTTTCCGAGACCGGTCCGCCTCACTCGATCTTTTCGTTCGGGTAGACCCCCCAAAGCTTGATCTGCTGGATATAGCCCTTAAACCCGTCGCCGTCGACCAGACACCAGGAGCCGTCGCAGGTGCGGATGTTGACGATCACGCCCGCCTGAAGCGTCGCCGCAAGGTCGGCGCTCTCGGAGGCGCGCACGTAGATTTTGGAGTTCTCGCCCTTCTTGCTGGGCGTCACCAGCGCGGTTCGGCGCCCGGACAACAGCGAATGCAGGACCCAGCCTTCGACGCCCTCCGAATCGCGCACCCGGCGCCAGACTTCAAACTCCGCCGTGATTTCGACTGGAAGTCCGGCCCGCTCGTAGACCCATTTGGTGGCGTGATCCTTGGAGGGGCCCTCGCGCAGGTTCACGCGGTCGGTTTTCAGGCTGGCGAACCGCGGCAACGGCAGCTTGGTGACCGGGCCGACGGGATCTGCGGCCGCAGACGCTGCGGAAAGCGCGCAAGCGAACAGAATCGACACGAAGGCGAGGCCGGCGCGAACGGGTTTGGCTCGAATCATGGGCTCCTCGACGGCGGCCAGCCTATCCTTGTCTTTGCCCGGCCATCTGGTAGAGAGGCCGGCGAGCCAGCGATCTGCCAACCGCTGGCCCAGGCGCCGGGCAAAACATTTGCGGCCCGTCGCCTAACGAGACGTAAACTGCTTGAAAGCATGGACGCAAATGTCTGAAGTCGGGGCCGCGGCGGCGACAGCGCCGCAAGGGCGGAGAGGGCGGCTTTCATGACCAAGAAGAAACCCCTGGTGGTGGTGACCCGACGGCTGCCCGAACCGGTCGAGACTCGCATGCGGGAGCTGTTCGACGCGCGCCTCAACCTCGAAGACAAGCCGCTCTCCCAGGCCGAGATCGTCGAGGCGATGCGGGAGGCGGACGTACTGGTGCCGACCATTACCGACCACATCAACGCAGCGATGATCGCCCAGGCGGGAGAGCAGATGAAGCTTATCGCCAATTTCGGCAACGGCGTCGACCACATTGACGTGACCAGCGCGCTCCGCCGCGGAATCACGGTCACCAACACGCCCGGCGTCATGACCGAAGACACCGCCGACATGACGATGGCCCTGATTCTCTCGACCGCCCGCCGGCTGGTGGAAGGGTCGCACATCATCCCCGACGGCCACTGGACCGGCTGGTCTCCGACATGGATGCTCGGCCGACGCATCACCGGCAAGCGTCTCGGCATCGTCGGCATGGGCCGTATCGGTCAGGCGCTCGCGCGGCGCGCCCGCGCATTCGGCATGTCGATCCACTATCACAACCGCCGGCGGGTCGCCGCGCAGATCGAGGAATCGCTCGAAGCGACCTATTGGGATTCGCTCGACCAGATGCTGGCGCGAATGGACTTCGTCTCGGTCAACTGCCCGCACACACCGGGCACCTATCACCTTCTCTCGGCGCGGCGGCTCAAATATCTGCGTCCGGACGCCATTCTCATCAACACGGCGCGCGGCGAAATCGTCGACGAGAACGCGCTCGTCCGGATGCTCGAGGCGGACGAGCTCGCGAGCGCCGGGCTGGACGTGTTCGAACACGCGCCCGCCGTCAACGAAAAGCTCATTGCGCTCGCCAGGGTCGGCAAGGTGACGCTCCTGCCGCACATGGGCTCCTCGACCCATGAGGGCCGGGCCGACATGGGCGACAAGGTCATCGTCAACATCCGGACCTTCGCCGATGGCCATCGTCCGCCGGATCGCGTGCTGCCGAGCATGCTCTGACTGCCGGCAGAACCGGAAGTGCTAGCCGGCGGCGAAGCTGCGCGGGGCGGGACTGATGACGGTCGCCGCGTTGTTGTCGATCTCCATCACGGCGAGCCCGCGTTCGTTGGTTCCCTCGGCGCGGAAGCGGAACACGCCGTCGGCCCCGTTGAAGCCCGAGACGGAGGTCAGGGCGGCCGGGCCGTAGCGGCCAGAATCGGTGTTTCGGGCCAGCGCCGCAGCGAGCGTCACCGCATCGTAGGACAAGGTTGCGAGCCGTGCCGGCTCGGCCGCGAATTTCGCCTTGTAGCGCTGCTTCAGGGAGTTGAAGCCTTCGCTGGCGGGAGCGGCGAACCAGGCGCCCTGAAGCTCCGGCAGCCGCAGCACGCGAGCGTCGTTCCACACTCCCGTGCCCAGTAGCTGGGTTTTGATCCCATTCGCGGTGAGCGCGGTCGCGACGGCGGGCATGCCGTCCGCCTGTTCGGGGATGAACAGCGCGTCGATCTGGCCGCCGACGGCGGCGACCTGCTTGGCGGCGCTGTCCGCATCGCCCGGCGCGTAGCGGGCGATGACCACGACCGGCGAATTGAGACGTCCGGCGGTCTGCTGAAACTCGGCCACGGCGATATTGCCGTATTCGCTCTGAGGCGCCATCACGGCGAAGGATTTCTTGCCGCGCGACACGGCGAACTGCGCGATCCGGTCGACATAGCCCTCGATCAGAAACGACAGCAGATAGACGCCCGGCGAGGCGACGCCGGCGTCGGTCGAGAAAGCGATCATCGGCTTGCCGGCCGCCTTGGCGACCGACGCCGCCTGGCGCACGTCGGTCGCGTAAACGGGGCCGAGGATGAGCTCGGCGCCGGCGCCGACCTCCGCCTGCGCCGCCTGCGCCGCGCTGTCGGGCGTCGAATGGTCGTCCTGGATCATCAGCGTGATGTATGGGCCGGCATATTCGTCGATCGCCAGCTGGGCCGCGTTGCGCATGGATACGCCGACGGGGCTCGGCGCGCCGTTTTGCGTGAGCGGCAAGATCATGCCCACCCGAACGGGCCCCGAACCGAGCGCCTCCCCCACAGTGGGCCCGGCCGGGGCCGGCGCGGGCGGAGGATTCGGCGCGGCCGCGTCCATTGTTGGCATCTCGACCGTCGTCGAGTTGCAGCCCGCAAGCGTAAGGGCGGCGAGCCCTGCGCCGATCAACTCACGTCGGGTCGAGGCGCGCTGGCGCTCCGACGGCACTGACACGATCTTCATCACCATCTCCTGCCGGAGACGCGGCGATCCCGTCAGATATGCCGCCGCAGCCCCGTTGCTCATCGCTCGCCGGGTCTGACCGGCGAGACGGCGGCTGTCCACAGAAATTGTGGCATTTTCACCTGCGCTTGGCTATGTCGTCGGTGGTCGCGCTTGGCTTCCCATGACCGGGAACGAGCGAAAGAAAGCGCCGGCGCCGATGAACAAACCCTCGAACCCGGAAAGCTCCGGGGCCAGCCGATCCGAACGTACGTTTCTCGTCCACGGCGCCGCGATCCCGGCCCCGCCGCTGGAGCCGGGGCTCTACGTCGTCGCCACTCCGATCGGCAATCTCGGCGACGTGACGCTGCGCGCCCTTGCCGTGCTCGCCGCGGCGGACGGGGTTTTGGCCGAGGACACGCGTCTTTCGCGGACCCTGCTCGCCTACTACGGGATCGGGACCCCGCTCGCTCCCTACCACGAACACAACGCCGCCGAAGCGCGTCCGCGCGCGCTGCGCCGAATGGCGGAGGGCCAGGCGCTGGCGCTGATTTCCGACGCCGGCACTCCGTTGATTTCCGATCCCGGCTACAAACTCGTCGCCGAATCGATCGCCTCCGGCCTCGCGGTCACGGCCGCGCCCGGGGCCTCGGCGGCGCTCGCGGCTCTCTGCGTCGCCGGCCTGCCGACCGACCGGTTCTTCTTCGAGGGTTTCCTGCCGCCGAAGAGCGCGGCGCGCAGGGAGCGCATCAACGCCCTGGCGAACGTGCCGGCCACGCTCGTCTTCTACGAGGCGCCGACCCGGCTCGCCGAGTCCCTGGCCGATCTCGCCCTCGAACTCGGGCCCAGGCCCGCGGCCGTGGCGCGGGAACTGACCAAGCTGCACGAAGAGGTTCGGAGGGGCGCTCTCGACGTTCTGGCGGCGGAATACGCCGCCGGCAGCCCGCCCAAAGGCGAAATCGTCGTCGTCGTCGGCGCCCGGGAGCAGCGGCCGCCGGTCTCCAGGGACGCTCTCGACGCCGACCTGCTCGAGGCGTTGCGCACCCTTTCGGTCAGGGACGCCGCGGCCGCGATAGCCGCCAGACATGGCCTTCCGCGCCGCCAGGTCTATGCGCGCGCGCTGGAACTCGCCGGCGGCGCACGGTGAGCGCCAAAAACCCTCTCGAACGGACGAAGCGCCGACGCAAGGCGCATGTCTTCGGCCTCAACGCCGAGTGGGTCGCGGCGGCGCTGTTGCGGCTGAAAGGCTATTCCATCCTCTCCCGCCGATATGTCGTTTCCGGCGGCGAAATCGATCTCATCGCCAGACGGGGCGACGCCGTCGCCTTTGTCGAAGTGAAGGCGCGCAGCCGCCTCGCCGCGGCCCAGGAATCGATCACGGCGGCAAAGCGGAGGCGGATCGCCCGCGCCGCTCGGGTGTGGCTGGCGCGCAACCCGTGGGCCGCGGGTCTCACGCTGCGCGGCGACGCGGTCTTCGTCGCTCCCGGACGGCTTCCCCGGCACATGCGCTGCGCGTATAGGCTGGAGATCGATTGACCCCGCGGCCCGCGGGCCGCCCGACAGGACCCCCCATGCCTTTGACCGTCGCCGTGCAGATGGACCCGATCGCCCGCATCCGCATCGCGGGCGACTCGACCTTCGCGCTTCTTCTCGAGGCGCAGGCTCGCGGCCACAGCCTGTTGCACTATACGCCCGACCGCCTTCGGCTCACCGGGTCGCGGCTGGAAGCGATGGCCGAACCGCTCGAGGTCAAGGACGTCGAAGGCGACCATGCGCGGCTCGGCGCGCCGTTTCTCGTCGATCTTTCGACGGTCGACGTGGTGCTGCTCAGGCAGGATCCGCCGTTCGATCTCGCCTATGTCACCACGACGCATCTTCTCGAGCGCATCCACCCGCGGACGCTGGTCGTCAACGATCCGCGCAGCGTTCGCGACTCGCCGGAAAAGCTGTTCGTGATGGATTTTCCCGAGCTGATGCCCCCGACCCTCGTCGCCCGCGATCGGGACGCGATCGAGGCCTTCCGCGCCGAGCATGGCGAGGTGGTGATGAAGCCGCTCTACGGTTTCGGCGGCGCGGCGGTGTTCAAGATCGGCCCCAAGGATCCCAATTTCGGCTCGCTGTTCGACCTGTTCACGACCACGCTGCGCGAGCCCTGGGTGATCCAGAAATTCCTCCCGGCCGTCGCGCGCGGCGACAAGCGCATCATCCTGGTCGACGGCGAGGCGAAGGGGGCTGTCAATCGCGTGCCGACGGGCGACGACATCCGCTCCAACATGGTGCGCGGCGGGGCGCCGCAGGAAACGGATCTGACGCCGCGCGAGAGCGAGATCTGCGCGCGGATCGGCCCGGAGCTCAAGCGACGCGGGCTCGTGTTCGTCGGCATCGACGTGATCGACGGCTATTTGACGGAGATCAACGTCACCTCGCCGACCGGGATCCGGGCGATCAAGCGCCTCGGCGGGCCGGATCTCGCCGTGGCGATCTGGGACGCGATCGAGGCGAGGCGGGCCCGCCGCCTGTAGCCGCGCGCTGTAGCCGCGCGCGCTGAGCGCGGCCGGCGCGACCAGCGGTCGCGCCTACAAGGAAATCCACTGCGAGCCGTTGCCGCCGGAGTTGCGCGCCGTCACTATCGCCGCTTCGTCGCCAGGCGGCCTATTGCCGTCCGCTGCGATAAATGATTTTAAGGGTGTAGCCGGAGACAAGAAAATGTCCGACGATCTGACGGACTCCCAGATCGCGCTGCTCTGCGACATCGGGGAGAACGACCTGCTCAAGGCTGACGCCAATCACAAGCATGACCTGGAGCGGCTCATCTCCGGGGGTTACGTGGAGCCGACGGTGAACCATCCAGGTTCACCCTTCAAGCTCACAGCCAAGGGCGCCGAGTTCCTTGGCGAGCGCGGCGCGGGACTGAATGAGGCTTAGACGACGCCGGCCGCCGCGGCGTTCCGCCGCGGCCGTCGCGACTCTGCAGACGGCGCTCGCCCCCGGACGCGATGAGGCGCGCCAGCCGTCGGAGCCGAACCAAAACAGGGAGGTTAAGATGTCACTCCGAACCGCAGCCCTGGCGATGTCCGGCCTCGCCGCCCTCTTCGCCAGCTCGATCCTAGCCGAGGCTCAGACAGTGAAACCGATCCAGGATCCCATAACAGGCAAGGAAGACCTTGGCGATCTCACCCAGCCCGAGCAGGCGCTGGCGCAGTTCTACAAGGCGTTCAACACTCGCGACCTCGCCATGATCGACGCGAATTTCGCCGCCTCCGACGAGGTTGCGATCGACAATCCTCTCGGCGGCATCCGGCGCGGCGCCGACGTGCCGCACATAATGTACCAGACCGTCTTCAAGAGCCCCGCCGACGTGCGGGTCGAATTCTGGGACTACACGATCGACCGCGTCGGCGACGTTTTCTGGGCAGTCGGGCGGGAGCGCGGCACGTACCGGGACGGCGGCGCGGTGAAGGACCTCAACATCCGGACGACCCGGATCTTTCGCCTGATCGACGGCCGATGGCGCCAGGTCCACCATCACGGATCGATCGAGGACGCGAAGCTTCTCGCCGACTATCAAAATGTCGTTCGCTCGTCGAACCAATCTGCGAAGTAAGCGCCTTGAGATGCCGGTCAGGCGCCCGAAGCTTCCCGCCGAAGGCGACTTCGGCGGGGTTTTTCTTGCTCGATCCCCGGCCTGGACGGACAGCATCTGCTGCGCAGTGCGCGCGCCGACCAGGAACTCGCGACTCGACACGGCAAGCACTTCAAGCCGAGCGACAAGCTCTTCAGGATGGCCGAGCGCGGCGAGACCTTCTACGGAACCTACGGCGAGAAGCAGAAGGCCGCGTAACCCCTCATCCGGCCGCTGCGCGGCCACCTACTCCCGCATAGGGCGTCGAAAGAGGCCCGTCTCTCGACGGGCTATGCGGGAGAAGGGAACGCGCCCCTCTCCCCCGCACCGGCGGCCAAAATTACACGGCCGACGCCGCAGATTTTCGTTTGGCCGGGGCGATCGATCCCAGGATTCAAGCGCGGCGGCTCCTGATTACCGCGACGTGCATCGCCGCCCGCCCTTCGGGTTCGCTCGTGGTCTCGCCGTGAGCCGATGCAGGCCAGTGTTCGATCCCCGAGGAGCGCGCCTCTGAGCCCGGGATTCGCGGAGCGAACTCAGGTCGCGGTTTGGATTCGATCCTGGACCGCCCGGTCAAAACAGGTAGTGTGCCTGTCAGGCCAGGGCCGGGAGCAGCCTCGGATTGTTTTTGGATGCGTGCATGGGGGGCCGAGCGGATCGGCGCCGTTCGCGCGCGAGACGGAGCGCGCCATGGGAAAGCGGACGTTCAGGATCATTCTCGTCAAGCCGTCCCACTATGACGACGACGGCTATGTGATCCAATGGCGCCTCTCCACCATCCCTTCGAACAGCCTTGCCAGCGTCTACGGGCTCTTGGCCAGCTGCGCCGCGGAGGAGGCTCTCGGCCCCGACGTCGACATCGAGATCGAAGCCTATGATGAGTGCAATACGGTCATCGACGTGCGGGCGGCGGCCCGGCGCATAAAGGCTTCGGGCAGTGGGTTTGTCGGGCTGGTCGGGGTTCAGTCGAATCAGTTTCCACGCGCCCTCGATCTCACGCGCGCCTTCCGGGCGGCAGGCGTGCCCGTGGTGATCGGCGGATTCCATGTCTCGGGCTGCATATCGATGCTTCCCGAACTGCCGCCGGATTTGCAAGAGGCGCAGGCGCTGGGCGCGATCCTTTTCGCCGGCGAGGCCGAAGGGCGGATGGCCGACCTGCTCCGCGACATCGCCGCCGATCGGGCGAAGCCGGTCTACGATTACCTGCATGACATGCCCGACATGGAGGCGGCCGCGATACCCGTGTTGCCACGCCACGTGGTGACGCGCGTCGTCGGCCACTACGCGAGCTTCGACGCGGGCCGCGGCTGCCCCTTTCAATGCAGCTTCTGCACGATCATCAATGTCCAGGGCCGCAAATCGCGCTATCGGACCGCCGACGACGTCGAAGCGATCGTGCGCGCGCACGCCCCGCAGGGCATATCCCACTATTTCGTCACCGACGACAATTTCGCCAGGAACCGGAATTGGGAGGCGATTCTCGACCGCCTGATCGATTTGCGGGAGAACCAGGGCTTAAGGATCAAGCTGATCCTGCAAGTCGACACGTTGTGCCACAGGATTCCAAACTTCATCGAAAAGGCGGCGCGCGCCGGCTGCAACGCCGTCTTCATCGGGCTCGAGAACATCAATCCCGAATCGCTCCAGGGCGCCAAGAAGCGGCAGAACAAGATCTGGGAATACCGCGCCATGCTGCAGGCGTGGCGGCGGGTCAAGGTGATGACCTGGGCCGGCTATATTCTCGGTTTTCCCACCGACACGCCGGAGACCATCGCCCGCGACATCGAGATCATCAAGAAGGAATTGCCGCTCGACATCCTCGAGTTCTTTTTTCTGACGCCGCTCCCGGGCTCCGAGGATCACAAGAACCTCTACCTCAAAGGGGTCCCCATGGATCCGGACATGAACAATTACGATCTGGAGCATGTGTGCACCGCGCATCCACGGATGTCGGACGACGCCTGGAGACAGGTCTATCGTGACGCCTGGAGCCGCTATTACACGGACGCGCATGTCGAGACCGTGCTGCGGCGGGCCGTCGTCAGCGGCATCAAGACGCGCAAGATCGCCGACGTCATGGCCGTCTTCTCCGCAGCCTCGCGCATCGAGGGCGTTCACCCGCTGCAATGCGGCGTCATCAGGCGCAAAGTGAGGACCCAGCGTCGGCATGGGATGCCGCTTGTCAATCCGCTCGTGTTCTACCCTCTTCGAGCGGTCGAATTCGTCACGGTGGTGGCTCAATGGCTGAGCCTCGGGCTGCGCTATCACAGAATCAAGAAGCGTGTTGTCGCCGATCCTTCGAGCGCGAGTCATGTCGACGAGGCGACGCGCACGACGTCCGCCGGGGAGACGGAGAACGATAATTTCGTCTCGGTCTTCGCTGATAAAATCCCGGATACGCACGGCGCTCCAAAAAGGCAGCCCGTCGTCGCTTCGTGAGCGGCGCTGAGCGCGCACGGTTCCCGGGCCTGCCGAGCCGGCACGACCATGGTCAGTCGCGTTCCAGCTCTATTGACAATCAGCCGCCGCTAAAGTCGGATTTGGCTGTCCGATTGGGACTGCTCCGATTGAAACATTCAGTCCGCTCAATATCTGGCCTTGGGGGGACTCCGAGCCTTTTCTTGGCGCCCCGCACGGGCTCTCAGTCCGTCATCGCGAGGCGATCGGGGCGCCCGCCCCGTCATTACGAGGGGCGCCGCGCTTCCTTGCGCTGGTGCTGGTCTCGTCGTCGACCTCGACGGGAAATCGACTGAGCCGTTCCAGGGAGCGATCGACATAGGCCTCGTCGCAGCGCCCGCGGCGGACGGCATTACGCAGCACGTTGGCGACTTCCAGGCGCCATAGCGATGGAACGACCGCGCCGCTGGAGACGACACGCAGCATGATCGCATGCGCCGCATCGGCGCCCTCGTCGGCGAAGAGCCAGGCGATGGTCATGGAAGCGTCGAGGACCATGCTCACCCGCGGCGGCCTTCCGCGATGAGGTCGCGGATTGAGACTTCGCCCAGCGAATAGCGTTTGCTCTCGCCAATGATCTCGCGCAGCCGCGGCCGCCTTGCTGCGCTTGCGGGCTCGGGCGGCGGTGCGGCGTATCAAAATATCGCCGTCGAGTGTTTCGATTTCCACCCGCTCGCCGTCGCTTACGCCAGAAGCGCGAGCAATTTCAAGAGGAACGCGAATGGCCAGGTTATTGCCCATTTTCCCACAATGGCCCGCGACAGGCCTGCATCTCCTAGTTAGGATATTCTGGCATATCCCGGACATTCGTAACTCCGAAGCCGCCTCTCGAACACCGCCTCAAGTCCACCTACCTCGTCCTGAGGTGCTCTTGCGGAGCAAGAGCCTCGAAGGACGCTCCAGCGCGCCGCCGGCTCGTCGGTTCAAACCATATCGTGTGTCGCGTCTTCGAGACAACGCGTCTGTGCGGCGCTTTCTGGAATCGTCCTTCGAGGCCGCTTCGCGGCGCCTCAGGACGAGGGTTGCTGGGGTGGCGCCGGCCCCCGAGCGCGGAGTTACCGGTCCGGCAACATTCGGGCAATTGGCGCCTGCCCCTCACCCCACCAACTGTTCCAAAATCACTTAACAGCACTGGTGTGACAGAACAAAAAATGAACAAAAGCCTTCCACATTTAACACGTCCGTGCTATGTTCACAATCATCGCCGCACGGGCGGCGGAAAGCGGGGCTTCCATGAACGACGAAACGGAGCAACCCAGGCGGCGGCTGCATGCGGTCGGGCGGCAGGCGCGCCAGGAGCGCATCTTCGAGCGCATCCGGCGGGGCCTTTCCTGCGACGAGATCGCGCTGAAGGAGGGGCTCTCGGTCCAGCACGTGCGGCGGATCGTGGCCCAGGCGCTCAACGAGCGGGAGGCGCTCGACGGCGCCGACCACGCCAAACTGCAGCTCGACCGGCTCGGGCTCGCGCTGCTCATCGCCTCCAAGGCGATCGTCGCCGGCGAGCGGCGGGCCGTCGCGCCCTTCCTCAAGGCGCTCGACCGGCTCGACCGCTACCACAAGCTCGCCAGGGAGCATCAGGACGAAGACGAGGACGCCAAGCGAAAACTGATCGCCAAGGTCAATTTCGCCGCCCGCAACCTGGGCTACGATACGGAGCCGGCCGAGCAGGAGGCCTGAAATGGCGACGAAGGCGGGCGCGTCCGGGCGGCGGCTGAACGCCCTCGACAAGGCCCGGCGGCGCGAGCGCATCTTCAAGAGCCTGCGGCTCGGCTCGTCCACCGCCGACATCGCGCGCGAGGAAGGGCTCACCGCGCGGCGCGTGCGGCAGATCGTCAGCGAGGCGCTGCAGGCGCGGCCCGTCGACGGGGCCAGGGACCACACGCTGTTGCAGCTCGCCCGCCTCGAGCCGGCGATCAAGCTCATGGCGGGAGAGATGGCGCAAGGCGACATAAGGGCGGTTTCGCCCTACCTCGAGCTGCTCCACCGGCTCGACCGTTACCAGGCCGGCGCGGCCGCCCGCGCCGTCTACGACGAGGCGGCGCGCGAGAGGGTCTACGCCAAGATGAGCCGCATCGCCGCGCGCGTGGCGAGAGAGGGCGCAAGACGCGCGGCGCGGGCGGCGGCCGCGCCAGCCTCGGCCGGCGGCGCGGCGGCGGGCCGGACCCCGGACGGCGCGGCGGCGGCCGGGCCGGAAGGCCCGCCCGCGTCGCGTGTAAGTCCCTGAAAAGGCGCGAATTCGCGAGCGGATCTGGCTTCCGCTGGCGTTCCTTTTGCTTCCCCTGGGGTTCCTTTTGCTTCCCCGGGCGTTGCGGCTTCCTTCCCCCGGCGAGCAGCGGCCTTCCCGCCGCGTTCCACGAGGTTCCGCCGTCTCGCGCTCTGCGCCGAAGCCCCGGGCGAGGGTGGATCGGGGCCGCGCACTGGTCCGCACGGTGCTGGAAACCGTGTCGATCGGGGTCGCGGCGGCGCTTGCCGGCGTCGCCATCGCGCGCGCGTTCGGCGGCTGAAGCGGCGTCGAGAGGGTTTTTCTTGCAACCGCGGCAGAATTCGGGAGGTTGAATGGCGGGCTGGAGGTGGGAGAGTGTGAAATGAGCAAGACATTGATCATCGGCGCATCCGGGCTTCTCGGTTCTCGCATTGTCGAGGCGCTCGGCGAGGAGCGCTGCATCCACGCTTCGCGCAATTCCGGCGAGCGCGTCGACATCTCCGACCGGGAGTCGCTGGCGGCGCTGTTCAAACGGCTACGGGAGCTGGACGGAATCGTTTGCGTCGCCGGCGCCGCCCGCTTCAAGCCCTGGGATCAGCTCACGGACGACGACTGGGCCTTCTCCATCGCAAACAAGCTGATGGGACAGGTCAACGTCGTGCGGTACGGGGCCGAGAACGTGCGCCCGGGCGGCGCGATCACGCTGACGACGGGCGTGCTGGCGCAGTATCCGGCGCAAGGCGGGGCAATCGTCACGACCGTCAACGCGGCGGTGGAGGCTTTCGTGCGCGCCGCGGCCGTCGAGCGCATGCCCGTACGGGTCAATGCGGTCTCGCCCGGCTGGCTTTCGGAAACGCTGGCCGCGATGGGCGGCGATCCGGGCTTGGGGATTCCGGCTGCCGACGTCGCGCCGGTCTTCGTCAGGCAGCTTCGTGAAGGCGCCTCCGGCTCGGTCGCGCAGGCGGCGCGGTGAGGCTTTCTGATTTCCTTCATCCGCCGCCTGCCGCGCCGCCGGCCAAGCCGTCTCGACAGCTGCGAAGCGGGATTTTAAGAGCGCCTTCCGGGCAATCGGCCCGAATGGAATGGGCGCTCGGATGATCATCGCCATCGACGGCCCGGCGGCGTCCGGAAAAGGCACAATCGCCCGGCGCGTCGCCGCCCGCTACGGGCTGCCGCATCTGGACACCGGTCTCCTCTATCGGGCGACCGCCGCGGCGCTGATCGCCGCAGATCGGGACCTCTACGACGAACAGGCGGCGGTCGCCGCCGCCCGAGGCCTCGCCCTGATGGATTTCGACGCGAAGGCTCTGCGAAATCGGGAGATGGGCGAGGCGGCCTCGGTGGTCGCCGCGATGCCGGGAGTGCGCGAGGCGCTGCTCGATGCGCAGCGCGCTTTCGCCGCGCGGCCGGAAGGGGCGGTTCTCGACGGACGGGACATCGGCACGGTGGTTTGCCCGCAGGCGACGGTGAAGATCTTTGTGACCGCCAGCGCCGCAGCGCGCGCCCAGCGTCGCGCCCTCGAACTGGCGCAGCGCGGCGAGGCGGCTGATTACAGCGCCGTTCTCGCCGAAATTCTGAAACGCGACGCCCGCGACACCGGGCGGGCGGCCGCGCCGCTGCGCCCCGCGAAGGACGCCGTCCGGCTCGACACCACGCATCTTGGAATCGAAGCCGCCGTCACGGAAGCTCTGTGTATCGTCGAGGCGGCTCGTGTCAGGACATGAGCCTTCACGGGACCTCCCCCGAAGCGCCGCTTTA
The DNA here is from genome assembly GCA_963823165.1 of uncultured Alphaproteobacteria bacterium. GTDB lineage: Bacteria > Pseudomonadota > Alphaproteobacteria > Rhizobiales > Beijerinckiaceae > Roseiarcus. The sequence goes on from CAWGKV010000034.1 coordinate 238,825, forward strand.
AGCGGCGGCGCCGCGCACCAGGCGGCTGTGCGTCGCCCGCAGCCGCTCGATCGCGCTGTCGATTTCGGTGCGCTGCCGCTCCAGGTGGCCAATCTGGTTGACGATCTGCTGAGGCTGCAACTGATCTTCCAGGTCGGGCGTTTCGTTGGCGCCCTTTCCGCCAATGAGGTCATTGATCTCGCTGAGCGTGAATCCGAGCTTCTTGCCCCTGATGATCATCTCCATTCGGACGCGATCGACGCCGCGGTAGTATCGCGCGTTGCCCTCGCGCCGCGGTTTGATAAGCCCGCGGTCCTCGTAGAAACGGAGCGTGCGGAGGCTCACTCCGTAAAGTCGCGACATCTGGCTGATCGTCAGTTCGGCCTCCGACCCGGTCGGCGCCGAGGCCTCCGCCTCGACCGAAGCGGCGTTGGTTGCACGATTGAGGTACGACATCCGGCTCATGACATCTCCTTTCGGCGGCGCCGTTGCGTTCGCGCGTTACTGACACGCGAGACGTTGCGCGATTCGGGTCAATGTGCCCCACCGGATTCAGATTGCAACTAAAAGTTGCATATAGTCAATATGCAACCCAGAAGGGCCAGCCGCAGCGCGGCGCGTAGCGGGCTTTACCGTTTCTTCACCATGCTAAACGAAAGTCCGCGCCGCGGCGCTGCGACCGGCGTCGTGAATCGAAGGCCCGACGACGGCCGAAGGCATGAAGAAGAAGCATGGCGTGGAACCTTGCGAACATCAGCCCCCGAGCGCGGCGCCTAGCCGAAGAGGCAGCCCATCGTGCCGGCGTAAGCGTCGAAGAATGGCTCGACGAGGCTATTGTCGGACGGGCTGCTGGAGATATTCCGGACCAAGGCGGCGATCAGATTCAGTCTCGCGGTTCGGCACAGTTCGGTCGCGCTCCGCTTGATGAAACAGAGGAATTTATTGACTCGGCGATCGGGCGCTTCGGACGGCGCTTGAGGCGCAACGAGGAGCATTTGGCGAACGCGTTTGAAACGATGGCGAGCATGCTCGAGCGCGCGCGCGAAAGCGACCGGGGAACGTTGCCCTCGGCCCGTCGACAAACCGTTTCTCCTGACGAGCGGCCGGCGGCCGCCGCGGTGCGAGACCTGGAGAAACGCCACCTCGATCTGCAGGTCGTCGTGTCGCAGATTACGCTTCGTCAAGAGGCGGCTGATGCGCCGGAAGCGCACAGAGATCCTGTTGCGCCAGAACCACGCCTGGCGCCCACAGGCGCCGATGGAGATCATGAAGTCTGGCTAAATTCGCCGACGCTGCCGCAAGGTCTGGCGAGCCAAGCTGGCGCCCCAACCGACATGCAAGCAAATGAGCGGGCCCATTCCGACTACGAAACGAGCAGTCAGAGCGCGATGTCCCCCTCGCCCCCGCTTGAAGCCCCGGGTGAAGATACGAGCGGTATCGCGACAAGGTTGGGCATCTTTTGTCATGAGGGACTTGAGCGCCAGTGCGCGGTCGATCTGACGGCGTTGCGGGAAGGGATCGCCGCGATGAACCGCAGTCTCGCCGAACTCGCGCCCCGCAACGCGGTTGTCGCGCTTGAAGGCGCGGTTCGGGACTTGACAGAGCGAGTGGCCTTGCTCCGTCAGGCAGGTGAGCGGGAAACGCTCCTCGCTCCGCTGGACGCGATGGCGGCGGAACTGCGATCGAGCCTGAAGTCGCACGATCCGCAGGCGGTGGTCGCCGGACTCGAACGTGAAATATCCGCACTCTCCGGCAAGATCGACGGCTTGGCCGAATCCGCGATCAGCGCAGAAAGTTTCGACCGGATCCAACGGCAAACTGAAGAGGTGCGCAATCTGCTGGCTGCGGCGGCCCGGCGAAGCACCCCTTTGGAACGCTTGGAATGCCAGATTGGTGAACTTGCCGACCGCATTGAACGCCTCGGCGCCAGTCCTGCGCCACAGGCCGAATCGGCGCAGATGGCCGCATCGCTCGCGGACCTGCGCGGGGAGGTCGAGCGTTCCGTGCCCATTTCGACCCTGATGGTAATCGAACGTCGTCTCGAGCAAATTGCTGCGCGGCTCGACCAGGAGATTTCGCGGCCTGAGGCGCGAAAAGAGGAGGACTCGCACGCCTTGGAAGACTTGGCCCGTCGCATTGACGACGTTCGTCAATCGCTGGAGGCCCGTCTGCCGCCAATGGACAGCAGCGGTCTTGAAGCATCGCTGAAAGAGCTTAGCGCGAAACTCGAGACTCCGAGCTCCGAGCCGCTAGCCGCGCTTGTCCGGGATCTCAGCGAGAAGTTCGACGCGGGAGGCGGTAAAGACCGGGAAACCGATCCCGGTGCGATCCAGCGGATGTTAGGGGAGATTGTTGACAAACTCGACCGCGTTCCGAAGCCGGACACGTTTGCCGACCTGCGTTCGATCGAGCGCCTACTTCAGTCGCTGGGTGAGAAACTCGACGCAGGCGCCGCCGGACGAAATCTTGGCCGCGAAACCGTCGGCCAAATTGCAGACGAAGTCGTGGGGCGGTTGGAAAAGGACTTCGCCTCCGGCCTAGATGGCCGAAGGTTGGCGGACCAGATCGCTCACATTCACGACCGTCTTGAATCGCTCGCGGGTCTGCATGAGATGCAGGATCTCATGCGCAAGCTCTCCAGTCGCTTGAGCGGATCTGCGGGCGAGCCCCCGAACCTCGATGAAGAGGAGACGGCGCCCCTCGCGGTGCGAATGAGCCCAACTTGGCCCTCGGCATCCGTCGTCCCTGGGATTGAGGCGTTGGAGGCCACAGATTTGTCCCCGCCCGGCGGGTCGCGACGCCAGTTGAAGCCTTTGGCGCCGGGCACGGAGGACGAACCTGCGTCGTCGCACTTAGACGAAGACGATGTCCTGCTGGAGCCAGGGGCCGGAGCGCCGCAGCGGGTTCGGGACGCGCGGGAGCCGACACGGGAGATAGGCTCGAAAACGAACCCGTCGATTTCGGCGCACATAGCCGCGGCGCGCCGCGCGGCGAATTCCGCGCTTTCGGAGGCGGGGAGCCAAAACGCCCCGAACGTAGCGCCCGGCGTCTCGCGGAGCGTCGAACGAGCGAGATCGCTTTACGGAAATCATAGGCGCTCCGTTCTTCTCGCCGCGGCATTTGCAATTGTCGCAATGGCCGTCGTCCGGCTTATCACCGCGCACGCTCCCATCGTGCAGAAGTCTAACCTGAGTGGACAGCCTTCCAAGACCGCGGAGGCGGGCGGCTCGTCCGGCAAGTCGCCTCTCGCCGCCCCTTCAAATGCGCCGCGCATCGATCCGACGCCGACCGCCTCAATCGCCGTACCGTCAGAGGTTGCAAAAGCCAATCCCCAAGGCGTCGCCATCGGGGCAGAGCTCTCATCGAGAGTCGCGGCGGCGTTGCCCACGCCCCTGCGCGACGCCGTCGTCGCAGGGTCACCGGCAGGCGAATATGAACTGGCCCAACGGCTGTTCGAAGGGCGAGGCGTTCCCCAGGATCAGCAAGCCGCCGCGCTCTGGTTCGAACGCGCAGCTTCGTCTGGCTTGGCGCCGGCTCAGTTCAGGCTCGGCACGCTCTATAACAAGGGCGTCGGGGTCCAGCGCGACACCGCCGCCGCCAAGCGCTGGTATGCGAGAGCGGCCGAGGCAGGCAACGCGCGCGCGGCGCACAATCTCGCCGTCATGTATGCTGAACCCGCCAGCGAGACGCCCGATTACGTCGAGGCGGCGAAGTGGTTCCGCAAAGCTGCGGAATTGGGTGTTCGCGACAGCGCGTTCAATCTCGCAATCCTTTATGCCCGGGGTCTCGGCGTCGATCAGGATCTTCGGCAGTCCTGGCTTTGGTTCTCTGTTGCGGCGGCTCAAGGTGACGGGGACGCCGCGAGGAAACGGGACGAGGTGGCGGCCAAAATGGACGCGGGCGCATTGGCCGCTGCGGCGGACGACTTCGCGAAATTCAAGGTCGGCAAGCCTGATCCGGCCACCAACGAAGTGGCGTCGCCGCCCGGCGGGTGGGACGACAAGCAGGGCGCGTCTCCCCTGAGCCTGACTCCGGCCTCCCCCGGGGCAGGAACCTCGATGTCGGCGCCTTAGCCGCCCGTCCTTGTCGCGCCCGCTTCGCTTTAGGCTCGCGCCATCCCGGCATAACCGCCTCGCGTCGCAGCGCGAGGATCACCAGGATGTCGGCTCATCAACCGCCTCGACTTCGAACAAAAATAAACTGACTTAACTCGCATGATCAGGCTCGAGATCCGGCTAGCGCGTCCCAAGCCGAGCCGGACGGCATCAACATCGCCAGGTTCCGTCGGCTCGTCCTCCTTCTCCAGCAAAAACAGGCCGATTTTACTCCCGATCCGCGAACCGCCCCGGCCTGCCTTCCACCGCCGCCCGCACCGCCTCGATCTGGTTCGGCGTGCCGATCACCGCCGCCTGCTCCTTCAATTCCGCGAGCAGGATCCCTGCCGCGTCGTCGTCGCTCGCGCGGTTCAGGAGGCGCTTGATCGCGCGCACCGCGTCGGGGCTGCGGGCGGCGATTTCCTTCGCGGTCGCGCGGGCGGCGGCGAGAGGGACGGCGTGGAGGCCGGTGGCGAAGCCGTAAGCAAAAGCCTCGGCGCCCGAGAAGACGCGCCCCGTCATCGCGAGTTCCCGGATCACGTCGGAGCGGGCGAGCTCACGCATCAGGGCGACGCCCGACATGTCCGGCACGAGGCCCCATTTGACCTCGAGGATCGACAGGCGAGCGTCCGGCGCGACGTAGCGGATGTCGGCGCCGAGGGCGATCTGGAAGCCGCCCCCGAGCGCGACGCCATGGATCGCCGCGATCACCGGAACCGGCAGGGTGCGCCAGACATGAGCGGCCTGCTGCCAGGCGTTGGCGATTCCATGGGTGCGGGTCATGAGATTGTTGAGCCCCGCATTGGCCGGCCCGACCGCCATGGCGGCGAAACGCTCCTTGTCGAGGCCGGCGCAAAAGCCGCGGCCCGCCCCGGTCATGACGACGGCGCGCAAGCCGGCCGTGCGGCCGAGCCGCTCGCCCGCCGAAATCAGGCCCTCGAACATGGCAGAATCAAGCGCGTTGAGCTTGTCCGGCCGGTTGAGCGTGATTTCGGCGATGCCCTCGGCGATTTCCACCTTGACGCGCTCGCCCCGCGAAGCCTCGTCCTGCATGCACTGCTCCCGTTTTTCCTCGGCGAAAGCCACCTCGGCTCACTGTGACGCGAAACCCGACGAACGGCGGCCAAAGACTTCATATACAATCTCTCGGGGACACTCGTGAGGACCAATCAAGACGAGCGACGTCGCCTTCATGGGCCTCGACACTTGGAACAACCTCTTGGCTCGTTCCTTCTCGTCGCCAGGGACCAGAGTCCGACGAGAATGCAAGCTCAAGCTCGGCAAGGCCAGCAGGTTTCGAATTTTGTAACTTCAACCCTTCGAGGGCAACGGCGACATCTGTGCCTACCAATGTCTTGGCGATATGCTTCATTTAAGCGGCCCGTGCGAACGTCGGCATGGCTTTCGATCGTCTGCGCCAAAAGTTCGGCTTGATCGGTTTGGGTGATCGGTGAATAGCACGGGGAGCCTGGCGGGGCCGCCGCCATGATCGTGGCGGCGGCGTGTAAACCATCGATGAAAGAGCGGAAAAATCCCATGGCGCGCAGGAAGATTGCTTTGATCGGGGCCGGCCAAATCGGCGGCACGCTGGCTCATTTGGCCGCCATGAAGGAGCTGGGAGACATCGTCCTCTTCGACATCATCGACGGCGTTCCGCAAGGCAAGGCGCTCGATCTTGCCGAATCGGGCCCCGTGGAAGGCTTCAACGCCAAGCTGGCCGGCGCGAGCGACTATGCGGCCATCGCCGGCGCCGACGTCGTCATCGTCACAGCAGGGGTGCCGAGAAAGCCCGGGATGAGCCGTGACGACCTCCTAAGCATCAATCTTAGGGTGATGGAGGCGGTCGGCGCCGGCCTAAAGGCGCACGCGCCCGACGCCTTCGTCGTCTGCATCACCAACCCGCTCGACGCGATGGTCTGGGCGCTCCAGAAGTTCTCCGATCTGCCGGCCCACAAGGTGGTCGGCATGGCCGGCGTGCTCGACTCGGCCCGGTTCAGATATTTTCTCGCCGAGGAGTTCAACGTCTCGGTAGAAGACGTCACGGCCTTCGTGCTCGGCGGCCACGGCGACGACATGGTGCCGTCGGCGCGCTACTCGACCGTCGCCGGCGTGCCGCTGCCCGACCTCGTCAGGATGGGCTGGACAACGCAGGCGAGGATCGACGCCATCGTCGAGCGCACCCGCAAAGGCGGCGGAGAGATCGTCAATCTCCTTAAGACTGGTTCGGCCTTCTATGCGCCCGCGGCCTCTGGCATCGCGATGGCCGAGGCCTATCTAAAGGATCAGCGGCGCGTCCTGCCCTGCGCGGCGCATCTGACCGGAGAATATGGCGTCAGGTACACATATGTCGGCGTCCCCGTGGTGATCGGCGCGAACGGCGTCGAGCGCGTCATGGAGATCGCTCTCGATTCGACGGAGCAGGCGATGTTCGCCAAGTCCGTCGCTTCGGTCCAGACGCTGATGGAAGCCTGCAAGTCGATCAATCCCGCGCTCGCCTGATGTCGCCGAACGCCCGCTCGAGCGCGGGCGTTCGCTCCTTCCCGAGGTTGTCGTCCCGATGAACATCCATGAATATCAGGCCAAGGCGGTGCTCCGCGCATTCAGCGCGCCGGTCGCCAACGGCTTTCCCGCCTTCTCGCCCGAGGAAGCGGTCGAGGCCGCCAAGAAGCTCGGCGGACCGCTGTGGGTGGTCAAGAGCCAGATCCACGCCGGCGGCCGCGGCAAGGGCCGGTTCAAGGAGCCTTCCGCGGGCGACAAGGGCGGCGTCCGGCTCGCCCGCTCGATCGAGGAAGTGGAAGCCTTCGCCAAGCAGATGCTGGGCGCCACTTTGGTCACGGTTCAGACCGGCCCGGCCGGCAAACAGGTCAACCGGCTCTATGTCGAGGACGGGGCGAACATCGACAAGGAGTTCTATCTCTCGGCGCTGGTCGATCGCCAGACGAGCCGGGTGTCGTTCGTGGTTTCGACCGAAGGCGGCGTCAATATCGAGGATGTGGCGCATCGCACGCCGGAGAAGATCCACACGTTCTCCGTCGATCCGGCGACCGGGATCATGCCGCATCACGGACGGGCGGCGGCACGCGCGCTCGGACTGACGGGCGATCTCGCCAAGCAAATCGAGAACCTCATCACGCGGCTCTACACCGCCTTCCTCAATAAAGACATGTCGATGTTGGAAATAAATCCGCTGATCGTCATGACCAACGGGCAATTGCGCGTGCTCGACGCAAAGGTGTCGTTCGACGACAACGCGCTCTACCGTCATCCCGACATTCTGGCGCTCAGAGACGAGTCGGAGGAGGACGCCAAGGAGATCGAGGCTTCCCGGCACGACCTCAACTACGTCACGCTCGATGGCACGATCGGCTGCATGGTCAACGGCGCCGGCCTCGCCATGGCGACCATGGACATCATCAAGCTCTACGGCGAGAGCCCGGCGAACTTCCTCGACGTCGGCGGCGGCGCCTCGAAGGAGAGAGTGACGGCGGCGTTCAAGATCATCACCGCCGACCCGAACGTGAAGGGCATCCTGATCAACATTTTCGGCGGCATCATGCGCTGCGATGTGATCGCCGAGGGCGTGATCGCGGCTGTGAAGGACGTCGGCCTGAAGGTTCCCCTGGTCGTTCGCCTCGAAGGCACCAACGTCGACCTCGGCAAGAAGATCATCCGCGAAGCGGGGCTCAACGTCATTTCCGCCGACGATCTCGACGACGCGGCGCAGAAGATCGTCAATGCGGTGAAGGCGACGGCGTGATCGTGAAATGGGACCGCCCAAACGAATTCGGCGGCGCCACTCGCCTGGAGGCGGCAGGGCGGCGTCGGCTTGAACCTGGGCACACAGTCACACATATCCCGCGTGACCGTGGAGGCTGCTTATGAAGAACATCACTCTGGCTGTCGATGACGACGTTCTGGACAGGGCGCGTCTCGTCGCAGCCCAAAGGCGAACGACGGTCAACGCGATGGTCCGCGAGTTCCTGGCTGAGGTGGGCAAGCGCGAGGACAAAGTGGCGGAGGCTCGAAAACAATTGCTGCACCTCATGGACACTTCCAAGGGTCGAATGGTCCCCGGTTGGACCTTCGATCGGGATGAAGCTCATGAGCGCTAAGGTGTTTCTGGATTCGAACGTCTGGATCTACGCTGCGACTGGACGCGATGCATACCCGGCGAAATTTCGGCGCGCACGCGAGATTGTTGAGACCGCGGACCTCGGGGTTTCGACCCAGGTGGTCGGAGAATTCGTGAACGCCGTCCAAAAGCCGAAGAAAATGCGTCGCGCCCTGACGCCAGACGAGACGGTCAAGTGGGTGGAGCAAATGTTCATCTTCCCCCTCGTCGAGGTCGACCGACAGATCGTTGAGAGCGCGCTGTTCATCCAGCGACGCTACCAGATTGGGTATTGGGATAGTCAGATCATTGCGTCTGCCGAAAGGTTCGGGGCGGAGGTCCTCCTAAGTGAGGACCTCAGTCATACGCAGAAATACGGCGGTCTGCGCTGCGAAAACCCCTTCGTTGAAAACTGACGGTTCAATAGCGAAAGCCCGATATGTCCATTCTCGTCGACGCTAACACCAAGGTCATCACGCAGGGCTTCACCGGCAAGAATGGCACCTTCCATTCCGAGCAGGCGATGGCCTACGGCACGAGGCTCGTCGGCGGCACGAGCCCCGGCAAAGGCGGGTCCGTCCATCTCGGCCTGCCGGTCTTCGACACGGTCGCGGAGGCGCGGGAAAAGACCGGCGCCGACGCCAGCGTGATCTACGTGCCTCCGCCGGGCGCCGCCGACGCCATCTGCGAGGCGATCGACGCTGAGACGCCGCTCATCGTCTGCATCACCGAGGGCATTCCGGTGCTCGACATGATGCGGGTCAAGCGATCGCTGCAGGGATCGAAGTCGGTTCTTGTGGGTCCCAACTGCCCCGGCGTGATGACCTCGGGGGCGTGCAAGATCGGCATCATGCCGGGCAACATCTTCTCGAAGGGCAGCGTCGGCGTCGTTTCGCGCTCGGGCACCCTGACCTATGAGGCCGTGTTCCAAACGACGCGGGAAGGGCTCGGCCAGACGACGGCCGTCGGCATCGGCGGCGACCCGATCAAGGGAATGGAGTTCGTCGACGTCTTGGAGATGTTCCTCGCCGACCCCGACACCAAGTCGATCGTGATGATCGGCGAGATCGGCGGCCAGGCGGAAGAGGACGCCGCGCAGTTCCTCAAGGACGAGGCCAAGCGCGGGCGGTCGAAGCCAGTGGTCGGATTCATTGCGGGCCGAACGGCGCCTCCGGGGCGGCGGATGGGACACGCAGGCGCGATCATCGCCGGCGGCAAGGGCGGAGCCGAAGACAAGATCGCGGCGATGGAATCGGCCGGCATCCAGGTGTCGCCTTCGCCCGCCCGGCTCGGCAAGTCGCTCGTCGACCTCTTGCACCGCAAATGAGGGAATTTCGCCGATGACCCGCCAGGACGTCAATCAGGCCCTCCTGCAGACCGCGTTCCTGTACGGCGCGAACAGCGCCTACATCGAGGCGCTTCAGGCGAAGTACGAGAAGGACCCGATGTCGGTCGAGCCCGGCTGGCGGCAGTTCTTCGACGCGCTCGGCGACGATCCGGCGAGCGTCGACAAGACGGCGAAAGGCGCGTCCTGGCGGAAGCCGCACTGGCCGCAAACGCCGAAGGGCGACCTGATCAACGCGCTCGACGGCGATTGGCCCGCGACCGAGAAGGCGGTCGCCGAGAAGCTGCGGGCCAAGGCGGCGGAGGCGACACCGGTCGCGCCGGTCAGCGAGGACGAGATCCGGCGCGCGACGCGCGATTCGGTGCGCGCGCTGATGATGATCCGCGCCTACCGCATGCGCGGCCATCTGCACGCCAACCTCGATCCGCTCGGCCTCGAGCCGCAGAAGGATCACGAAGAGCTTCATCCGTCGACTTACGGCTTCCATGAACGCGACTACGACCGCAAGATCTTCATCGATCACGTGCTCGGGCTCGAATACGCGACCGTGCGCGAGATGCTGGCGATCCTGCGCCGCACCTATTGCGGCACGATCGGCTTCGAATTCATCCACATCTCCGACCCGGCCGAGAAGGCCTGGATCCAGGAGCGCGTCGAGGGGCCTCACAAGGAGATTCAGTTCACCAAGGAGGGCAAGCGCGCCATCCTGTCGAAGTTAATCGAGTCGGAGGGATTCGAAAACTTTTTCGACATCAAGTATCCCGGCTCGAAGCGGTTCGGGCTCGACGGCGCCGAGGCCATGATTCCGGCGCTCGAGCAGATCATCAAGCGCGGCGGACAGCTCGGCCTGCGCGAGATCTGTCTCGGCATGGCCCACCGCGGCCGGCTCAACGTGTTGAGCCAGGTGATGGGCAAGCCCCACCGCGTCATCTTTCATGAATTTAAGGGTGGTTCAGCTGCGCCCGACGAAGTGGAAGGCTCAGGCGACGTCAAATACCACCTCGGCGCCTCGTCCGACCGCGAGTTCGACGGCAACAACGTGCATCTGTCGTTGAGCGCCAACCCGTCCCATCTCGAGATTGTCGACCCCGTCGTGCTCGGCAAGGCGCGCGCCAAGCAGGACCAGCTCAACGACTTCATCGAGCGCTCGAAAGTGCTGCCGCTCTTGATCCACGGCGACGCGGCCTTCGCCGGTCAGGGCGTGGTGGCGGAATGTTTCGGCCTCTCGGGCCTGCGCGGCCATCGCACCGGAGGTTCGCTTCATTTCATCATCAACAACCAGATCGGGTTCACGACCTACCCGCGCTATTCTCGCTCCTCGCCCTACCCCTCCGACGTCGCCAAGCTGGTCGAGGCGCCGATCTTCCACGTCAACGGCGACGACCCGGAGGCGGTCGTGTTCTGCGCCAAGGTCGCGACCGAGTACCGGCAGAAGTTCCACAAGCCGGTGGTCGTCGACATGTTCTGCTACCGCCGCTTCGGCCACAACGAGGGCGACGAGCCATCGTTCACCCAGCCGATCATGTACCGGCTGATCCGCTCGCATCCCACGACCCTGCAAATCTACGCCGATAGGCTGATCGCGGAAGGCATCGTCACTCAGGGCGAGGTCGACAAGATGCGGGCCGACTGGCGTCACCGGCTTGATGCGGAATACCGGGCCGGCCAGGCCTATTCGCCGAACAAGGCCGATTGGCTCGACGGACGCTGGGCCGGCGTCAAGGCCGAGCAGGACGTCGTCGACGACGACCGCCGCGGCGAGACTGGCGTCGCCGCCGAGCGGCTGCGGCAGCTCGGCGAGCGCATCACTGCGGCGCCCGAAGGCTTCCATGTCCACAAGACGATTCTGCGCTTCCTCGAAAATCGCCGCAACGCGATCGCCAGCGGAGAGGGGATCGACTGGGCGACCGCCGAGGCGCTCGCCTTCGCCTCGCTGCTCGACGAAGGCTTTCCGGTTCGGCTCTCCGGCCAGGACAGCGAGCGGGGCACGTTCTCGCAACGCCATTCGGTGTTGATCGATCAGGACACCGAGGCGCGCTACATCCCGCTCAACCACATCCGCGACGGCCAGGCGCGGTACGAGGTCATCAACTCGATGCTGTCGGAAGAGGCGGTGCTCGGCTTCGAATACGGCTATTCGCTGGCCGAGCCGAACGCGCTCGTGATGTGGGAGGCGCAGTTCGGCGACTTCGCCAACGGGGCGCAGGTTGTGTTCGACCAGTTCGTATCTGCTGGAGAGCGCAAGTGGCTGCGCATGTCGGGCCTCGTCTGCCTGCTGCCGCACGGCTACGAAGGACAGGGGCCCGAGCACTCGTCGGCGCGGCTCGAGCGCTATCTGCAGCTCTGCGCCGAGGACAACATGCAGGTCGTCAACTGCACGACGCCGGCCAATTTCTTCCACGTGCTGCGGCGCCAGCTGAAGCGGCCGTTCCGCAAGCCGCTGATCGTGATGACGCCGAAGTCGATGCTGCGCAACAGGCGCGCCGTGTCGCCGCTCGACCGTTTCGATGCGGGCTCGTCGTTCCACCGCATCCTGCTCGACCACGCCGAGACGGGCAAGAACGAGAAGATCAAGCTGGTTCGCGACGACAAGATCCGGCGCGTCGTCGTCTCGAGCGGCAAGATCTACTGGGATCTGTACGACGAGCGAGAGAAGCGGGGCGTGGACGACGTCTATCTGCTGCGCGTCGAGCAGCTTTATCCGTTCCCGCTGAAGGGCCTGGTGCGGCACTTGTCCCGCTTCAAGAACGCCGAGGTCGTGTGGTGCCAGGAGGAGCCGAAGAACATGGGGGCATGGTTCTTCGTCGAGCCCTATATCGAGTGGGTGCTCGGGCAGGTCGGAGGCAAGTCGCGGCGCGCCCGTTACGCTGGCCGGCCAGCGGCGGCGGCGACCGCGACCGGCCTGATGTCGAAGCACCTCGCTCAGCTCAAGGCTCTCCTCGACGACTGCCTGGCCTGAGTGCCCGGGGCCGAGAGGAAAGGCGCCCATGCCGCACTTTCTTTGCAAGCTGAAGCCGCCGCGGCCGACGTTCCTGACGGACATGACGACCGAAGAGGCCATTGTGATGCGCGGCCATCGCGAGTATTGGATGCCGCGGGTCGAGACCGGGGCGGTGATTGCGATGGGGTCGGTCGCCGATCCCGCGGGCGCCTATGGCGTCGCCATCATCGTGGCGCCGTCGCTGGCGGCGCTCGAGGCGATGCAGGCCTACGACCCGGCGATCCTGGCCGACCACGGGTTTGCCTACGAGAATTTCCCGATGCCGACGATCGCGGTGCGGCCGAGCATGCCGCTCGCCCCGATCACCTCCGTAACTCCCTGAAGAAGGGCGCCTTGCGGCGCGACGAGCATGGCGATTGAAATTCGCGTCCCGGCCCTCGGCGAATCGATCAGCGAGGCGACTGTCGGCAAGTGGTTCAAGAAAGCCGGCGAGCCGGTGCGCGCCGATGAGCCCCTTGTCGAGCTCGAAACAGACAAGGTTACGCTCGAGGTAAACGCGCCCGGCGCAGGCGTGCTGAGCGAAATCACGGCGGAGACGGGCCAGACGGTGGCGATCGGCGCGCTGCTCGGCCAATTGTCGGGGGGCGCCGCGGCGGCCGCCGCTCCGCCCAAGCCGGCGGCTGGGCCAAAGGCCGCGCCCGCCTCTGCAGCCCCCATGCCACCCCCGCCCTCGGCAGCCAAATTCGCAGCCGAAAACAAGATCGATCTCGCAGGCGTCGCCGGCAGCGGCAAACGCGGCCAGGTGCTCAAGAGCGACGTGCTCGCGGCGGCCGCCGCCGCTGCGCCGCCCCCTGCCCCTGTGATCGCCCCCGCCCCGGTCCCTGCGCCTGCCCCCATGTCCGCGCCTGCGCCGCGCGCCACGACGCCGGACGACAGCGCACGCGAGGAGCGGGTGCGGATGACGAAGCTCCGCCAGACGATCGCCCGCCGCCTCAAGGACGCCCAGAACACCGCCGCGATGCTGACGACCTTCAACGAGGTCGACATGACCGAGGTGATGGCGTTGCGCGCCCGCTACAAAGACGCCTTCGAGAAGAAGCACGGCGCCAAGCTCGGCTTCATGGGCTTCTTCGTGAAGGCCTGCGTGCAGGCGCTCAAGGAAATCCCGGCGGTCAACGCCGAAATCGACGGCGCCGACCTCGTCTACAAGAATTACTATCACCTCGGCATCGCGGTCGGGACCGATAAGGGGCTCATTGTGCCTGTGGTGCGCGACTGCGACAGGCTCTCGGTCGCCGAGATCGAGAAGACGATCGCCGACCTCGGCAGGCGGGCGCGGGACGGGCAGCTCAAGCTCGAGGAGCTGCAGGGCGGCACGTTCACCATCACCAACGGCGGTATTTACGGGTCTCTGATGTCGACGCCGATCCTCAACGCGCCCCAGTCGGGCATTCTCGGCATGCACAAGATCCAGGAGCGCCCCGTCGTCGTAGCCGGCAAGATCGAGATTCGGCCGATGATGTATCTGGCGCTGAGCTACGACCACCGCGTCGTTGACGGCAAGGAGGCGGTGACCTTCCTCGTGCGCGTCAAGGAGGGGCTCGAAGACCCGGCGAGGCTGGTGCTGGATTTGTGAGACGGCAGGCGGCCCGCGGCGCCGATCGGGGGGGGCAATGAGCGAACTGGCGTGTCTGGAAATCGCGGTCCTTTGGTGGGTCGTCCACGTGCTGTGCCAGGCCGCGACGGCGCAGACCGCGCTGTCCCTGCCCTATCCGTTGAGCTCGCGTCTGAAGGCCAAATAGCATGTCCTACGACCTGATCGTCATCGGCGCCGGCCCGGGCGGATACGTTTGCGCCATCCGCGCGGCCCAGCTGGGCATGAAGGCGGCCGTCGTCGAGAAGATGAAGACGCTCGGCGGCACCTGCCTCAACATCGGCTGCATCCCGTCGAAGGCGCTGCTCTACGCCTCCGAGATGTTCGAGGAGGCGGGCCACGGGATGGCGCCGCTCGGCGTCGTCGTCGGGACGCCGAAGCTCGACCTCGCCGCGATGATGAAGCACAAGGACGACAGCGTCGCCGCCAACGTCAACGGCGTCGCCTTCCTGTTCAAGAAGAACAAGATCGACCGCGTGACGGGCGAGGGCCGGATCGCGGCGCGGGGCAAGGTCGTCGTCAGGGGCGAGGACGGCAACGAGAGGACGCTGGAGACGAAGGCGATCGTCATCGCGACCGGCTCCGACGTCGCCCAGCTCCCCGGGATCGAGATCGACGAGAAGACCGTCGTCTCCTCGACCGGAGCGCTGAGCCTGAAAAGCGTTCCGGACAGGCTTATCGTCGTCGGGGCGGGCGTCATCGGGCTCGAGCTCGGCTCGGTCTGGCGGCGTCTCGGCGCCAAGGTGACGGTGATCGAGTTCCTCGACCGCATCCTGCCCGGCATGGACGCCGAGGTCGCGAAGCAGTTCCATCGGTTGCTGGAGAAGCAGGGGTTCGCGTTCCACCTCGGGCACAAGGTCGCCAAGGTGGAAAAGACGGGCGGCTGCGTCTCGGCGACGATCGAGCCGAGCGCGGGCGGCGAGTCGACGACCATCCAGGCCGACGTCATGTTGGTCTCGGTCGGCCGGAGGCCTTACACCCGGAACCTTGGGCTTGAGGCGCTCGGCGCGGCGACGGATCGCGGCATGGTCGTCGTCGACTCGCATTTCGCGACCAACGTTCCCGGCGTCTATGCGATCGGCGACGTGATCCGCGGGCCGATGCTCGCCCACAAGGCGGAGGATGAAGGCGTCGCCCTGGCCGAACTGCTCGCCGGGCAGGCCGGACATGTGAATTACGGCGCCATCCCCAGCGTCGTCTACACGAGCCCGGAGATTGCCGCCGTCGGCAAGACCGAGGACGAGCTCAAGGCCGAGGGCGTCGCGTATAAAGTCGGGAGGTTCCCCTTCACCGCCAACGGCCGGGCGCGCGCAATGCGCCACACCGAGGGCTTCGTCAAGATTTTAGCCGACGCCGCGACCGATCGGGTTCTGGGGGCCCATATCGTCGGCTTCGGCGCCGGCGAGTTGATCGCCGAGGCGGTCGTGCTGATGGAATTCGGCGGCTCGGCCGAAGACCTCGCCCGCACCTGTCACGCCCATCCGACCATGTCCGAGGCGATCAAGGAA
Source organism: uncultured Alphaproteobacteria bacterium (assembly GCA_963823165.1). Lineage (GTDB taxonomy): Bacteria > Pseudomonadota > Alphaproteobacteria > Rhizobiales > Beijerinckiaceae > Roseiarcus. Next base: position 254,457 of record CAWGKV010000034.1, read on the forward strand.
GCGGCGATGGCGGTCGACAAGCGCGCGATTCACGTGTGAGCGGGCGCCGGTGCGATAAGGGACGGTGAGATGAGCGGAACGCGTGGCGGCAAGGCCGTCTTTGGCTCTTTATGGCTCGCGCTCCTCTTTGCGGCCTGCCTGGCGCTCGCTGCGCTCGCGGCCTACGCGGACCCGCTCGCCCTTTGGCGGATCGTGCACAACGCCTGCGTGCCTCACGTCGAAGCGGGCGAAGGTCCCAAGCCCTGCGAGAAGGTCGACCTCGCCCGCGGCGTGGCGGAGGGCGTGGCGATATTGAAGGATCTCCGCGGCGTCGCCCAGATGCTCGCCATTCCGACCCGGCGCATCACCGGCGTCGAAGACCCGCAGATGCTGGCGCCCGATGCGCCGAACGTCTTCGCCGACGCCTGGCAGGCCAAGGCGCTGCTCGAGGAGCGTCTCGGCCATCCGTTGCCGCGCGAAGCAGTCGCCCTGACCATCAATTCGAAATGGGCGCGCAGCCAGGATCAGCTGCACGTCCACATCGACTGTCTCGCCAAGCCTGTAGGGGAGGCGCTCGCCGAGTACCGGCCGGCCCTCGACGATCGCTGGCGGGCGATGATGGTCCCGCTGCAGGGACGCGTCTATTTCGCCCGCCGGCTGGAATCGGCCGATCTTTCCGACGCCGAGCCGCTCAAACTGCTGGCGGACGGCCTCGAGGGCGCCAGGGCCCACATGGACGCCTACACCTTGGCCGCAATCGGCGCGGCGTTCGATGGCAAGCCCGGCTTCGTCCTGCTCGCCGACAACTTTTCCCTGGCGGGGGGCGGCCACGCCGAGGACCTTCAGGACCATGATTGCGCGATCGCCCGTGCTGCGCCGATGAAATGATCGTTTTGCTTCCGGAACATCGGGGCGCGATTGCGAGTTGCGGTTCTCAGTGACGCGTTCGTCGCCGGGGTCCAGGCCGCCAGCCGCGTGGGCCGCTCCGGCGTAGCCCGCCTTGGCGGACTCTAAGGGAAACGGGCTCATGCGCCTCATTCTGAAACTGCTGCTGGCCGTCGGCGTCATTCTGGCGGTCGAGAGCCGTGCTTCCGCCCTCGTTCGGATCGACGTCGACCTGTCGTCGCAGACGATGCATGTGCGCTCGGGGTCGGGGGAATCCTATGACTGGCCGATTTCGTCGGGTCGAGCCGGTTATGCGACGCCCACAGGGGTGTTCCGGCCGCGGGCGCTCTACAAGATGGTGCACTCGGCCAAGTACGGCAACGCGCCGATGCCCCACTCGATTTTCTTCGAGGGCCAGTACGCGATCCACGGCACGGATGCGGTCGGTCACCTCGGGCGGCCGGCCTCGCACGGCTGCATACGACTCTCGCCCGGAGACGCCGCCGTGCTGTTCGCGATGGTCCAATCCCAAGGGGCGCGGATCCACATCGTCGGGACGGCTGGCGGCGGCGAGCTCGCCCATGGTCGCAGAGTGCACAGCTTCGAGTCGGCTTTTGCCTCCGCGACGGATTATGACCCCGACACGCTCGATGCATGGGCGCCCGATCGCTTCATGCGCTGACCAGGCGTAAGCGTCGCGCCAGGCTCGTCCTCCCTTGCGGCCGGTACGATTAAGGGTCGCGTTTTGCCGCGGGTTGGGATAACAGCCGACTTAGGAGTTTCGTTTGAGGAGGCCTTTCGTGCAACGACGTCAATTCTTGGTCGGGGCAGCCGGGGTGATCGCGGGCGGGCTCGCGCCTCGCCTCGCGGCGGCTGACGTGCCCACGCCTTTCACTTTCAACATGAACCCGCCGATGGACAATCGCGCAAAGTTCATCGAATGGGGAGTGGCGCAGCGCGGCGAGGAGCCGAAGTTTCTCGGCGAGCGGTTCGACCGTTTCGGCGCGATGGTGCGCAACGAAGACCTCCTCAACGAGCGTAACAAGCACGCTTTCCTGCTGACGCCGCGCGAGAAATTCGTGCTGAAGCAGAATCTCGCGCGCGCCTACGACCACGCCTTCCTCGACATCGGCTATGGCGTCACCATCTCCGGGCCGCATATCGTCGGCCGCATGACATCGAACATCGACCCGAAACTGGGCGAGAAGGTGCTCGAAGTCGGAACCGGCTCCGGCTATCAGTCGGCTTACTTGTCCCACCTGACCGACAAGGTCTACTCGATCGAGATCATCAAGCCGCTCGCCGAGCGCACGCGCGGCATCTACGATCAGCTCATCAAGGATGGGTACACCGAGTTCTCCGCGATCACGACGAAGGCGGCCGACGGCTATTACGGCTGGGAGGAATTCGCGCCGTTCGACAAGATCATCGTGACCTGCGGCATCGACCATGTTCCTCCGCCGCTGTTGCAGCAACTGAAGCCGAACGGGATCATGGTCATTCCGGTTGGACCGCCGGGGGCTCAGCGCGTCCTCAAGGTGGTCAAGTCCGAAAGCCCGGACGGCCAGATGACGGTGGCTCGCTCCGACATTTATGGCGGACGCATTGTCCCGTTCGTGCCCTTCACCAAGCTCGAAGGCGAGCAGATCGTCGGCACGCACAACAACTAGCGGTCCGGCAACCACAGTCCGGCGTTTTTCCCCAAGGCGGCTTGCCTCAAAAGCGCGCCGGTTTGTTCGCCATGACCGCGGCCGGGAAGGAGTTTATGAACGACGCGAGCCCCATTCCGGTCGCCGAGTCGCCTATCGAGGACGCGAATGGCGACGCCTTGCTCGGGGTTCGCGAGCGTTTGGCGCTCTATTGCGCCGTCGGACTAGCCGCCGGGGCGGTGATCGCCCTGCAGATCGATATCATGCGGGTGTTCTCGGTCGGCAGCTGGGCGCATTTTGGCTCGATGGTCGTGAGCTTGGCGATGCTCGGGTTCGGCCTGACGAGCGCCGTCATGACTGTCGCCAATGACTGGTTTTCCCGCCACTGGCGAATAGCCGCGACCGTTGCGCTCGGATTGTTCGGGCCGCTTGCGGTCACCGCCAATCTCTACGTCCAGCAGCTCGGCTTCAACGCGATCTTTCTCGTTTCGGACCCGGCGCAGAAGTGGAAGCTCCTGGAGATGTTCCTCGCGGAGCTGACGCCGTTCGTAGCGGGCGCCGTGTTTCTCGGATCGGTTTTTCTCAAGAGCAACCGCACGTTCGGTCGCGTCTATTTCGCCGACCTCGCCGGATCCGGCCTGTGCGGGCTCGTCTTCCTTCTGGCGATGTATGCGCTCAGGCCGGCCAATCTGATCGCGGCTCCGCTCGCGCTCTGGCTGGCGGCCTGCGTCGCGTGGGCGCTGGGGCCCGGGGGCCGGGGCGCGCTCGCTCCCTTCTTGCTCGCCGCCGCGCTGTCGTTCGCCGGCCACTTCACGATCGCCCCCGCCCTTGGCCTGAAGACTCTGGCGGTCAACGACTACAAGGGCGTCTCGTACGCGCGGAAGTTTCCGGACGCCAAGAAGGTTTACGAGAGCGCTTCGCCCTTCGGCTACCTCGAGGTCTATTCGAGCTCCTATCTCCACTTCGCGCCCGGGCTCTCCGACAATGCCGGATTCAACCTGCCGACCATGCCGGCCAACGCCTATCTCGGCCTTTACATCGACAGCGATGGCCCGATCGGCATCATGCGCGACCTGACCGACAAGGAGACGGCCTACTTCCGCTTCCTGCCGATGGTGTACCCCTACATCATCAAGTCGTCGCCCAAGACATTCATTACCCAGTTTGGTGGCGGCATCTCGACGGAGGTGGCGCTGCATTCCGGCGCCCGCGACGTCACCGTCGCGGAGGGCAATCGGGCGGTCCTCGAGGCGTTCCGCAGCGACGTGATCCGCAACTTCACCGGCGACATCCTGTCGAAGGTGCGCGTCATCGACTACGACGGACGGCACTTCCTCGCCCACACCAACGAGCGCTTCGACGTCATCGATTTGAGCTTGGCCGATTCGGTCGGTCTGTCCAATCCCGGCGGCTTCGCCATCGTCGAGAAGTTCTCTTACACCAAGGAGGCGATGGAAACCTACATGCGCGCTCTCGCGCCGGGCGGCGTGCTGTCGGTGACCCTGTGGAACAAGGAAGAGCCGCCGAAGTCGGTTCTGAAGCTCTACGCCACGATGGCGGCGGCCGCCCGGGACGTCGATCCCAGCCATATCGCCAATTCCTTCTTCGTCGCCTCCACCTATCTCTCCACCGCGACGGTGCTTTACAAGAATGGCGGCTTCACCCCCAAGGAGGTCGCAAAGCTGCGCGCGCACACGCGCGACATGTCGTTCGACGAGATCTATTCCCCGGGCTTCGCCTTCGACCCTTCGCAGACCAACGCGACGCTCGATGGCTATGTCCAGCAGATTTTCGGCGACGCCTCCGGCGGGCCCCCATCTACGGATGCTGGCTCGGTCGCAGCGGAACCGTCCGGCCAGGGCGCCGACGCGCCCCCGTCGGGCAAAGCCGACGACGGCGTGCTGCCAGCGACGGCGATGGGGCGGTTGGCTTGGCATGCGCTCATTTCAGGCAGCTGGCCCGACGTCGCTTCTCGCTACGTCTTCAACGCGCGGGCGCTCACCAATGACGCGCCCTACTTCGCCGCTTACGTAAAGACGCGCGACTTGCCGAGGGTTCTCGACAGGCTCGAGCTGCTGCAGGACGAGTGGGGTTATCTGCTGATCTGGGCGACGCTTGGCGTCGCCAGTCTGACGGCTGCCGTTCTGCTCGCCATTCCGGTGATCTGGGGCTGGCGCACAATTTTTTCGCGCACGCGCGGCAAGGCGCTGACGGTGCTGTACTTCGCCTGCCTCGGCGCGGGCTACATCATGGTGGAGGTCGGGCTCATCGCCCATTTCGTGATGGCGCTCGGAAATCCGACGATTTCCGCTTCAATTCTGATTACGGGCATGCTCGTCTTTTCGGGCCTCGGAGCCCTTACGTCGGAGCGCATTCTGCCGCGCATGCGCACGCTCATGCCAGCTCTGTTCCTCGCGATCGGCGGGCTCCTCATCTCTTATGCGCTGTTCATCAATCAGGCGCTCGATGCGATCGGCTCATTGCCTTACGGAGCGCGCCTCGTGTGCTGTTTCATGATCGTTGCCCCGCCGGCTTTCTTGATGGGCTTCCCCATGCCGACCGCGATGACGACGCTCGGACAACTCGGGAAGAACCACTTGTTCATCTGGGCGTGGGGCGTCAACGGCTGCTTCTCCGTGATTGGGGCGGCGGCCGCTCCGGTTGTCGCGACCAACTTTGGCCTCGGGGCAGTCATCGAAATCGCCGGTTTCGCCTATCTGTTAGCGCTGCCCTCGTTTTTTGGCGTCATCGCTGTGGATAAGCCTGCCGCTTAGGCTTGAGCCAACGAATTCTCGATGGTCACGACGCCGTCGCCGCGGAGCCACATAACAGTTCTGCAACGAAATGACGACGCGCGGTCGCCTGCCGGCGAACACAAAAATTCCATCATTGTCAAAACTTTATTAATCAAGCGGGCGACGACGATCCGACGAAGATGATTCGAACCTGACTACGCGCGGCGGCGCATTGCCGAGGACTTTCTTGCAATCCGTCGTTCCGATGTGAGGTCGATTCGATCTTGCGCCTCGAATCAATCCGTTGCGATATGACCATATCAAAATGTATGAAACGCCGACCGATGTGGCTTCCGGGACGGTTTCGCAGCCGATAGACGCAGTTGCCTCGTCGGGGTGAGCGTGTCATAGTCTTGCTCACGCGAAGCAACAAAAGAGTATAGTCTGTGAAAAATTGGTACGGACAACCAGAGCGCGAATAAAAGCAAGAATTGATTGTTCTCCTGTGAGCGATGTGAAAGGGCGTCGTCTTATGGGCCAAGCGTTGCATCGCGGTAAGAACTGCCGATAGTCGGCCAGAACTCATCAGTTTCAGACCAAATGAAGCGTCCGTAGTGCGGGCTGCGGAGGAGAACTTATGACTTATCAAAGCGGCGGCGGTTATGCAGGAGACATGGCGTCAATCGATGCCTATCGCCTTTTGGTGGGCGAGGCGACGGCGACGCTGATCGACGTGCGGACGCAGGCGGAGTGGGCTTACATTGGTACCCCTGATCTCTCCCGTCTCGGCAAGACGACGCTTCTCCTCGAGTGGCAGGCTTTTCCCTCAATGAAGCTCGATGAAAGCTTCGCCGCCCGACTTTCCGCCATGCTGGAGGACGCCGGGGTCAAGCGGGGAGCGCCGCTGTTGTTTATATGTCGGTCGGGCGGGCGCTCGCGCTCCGCCGCAATCGCGATGACGACCGCCGGCTGGGCGCCGTGCTTCAATGTATCCGACGGTTTCGAAGGGCCGCTAGACTCGCAGCGCCACAGGGGCGCGGTCGGAGGTTGGAAGGCGGCCGGCCTGCCTTGGACGCAGACCTGAAGCGCCTCAAGCGACTTGTTTTTCCTGCTGCCGACGCAATCCGTCATCATCACCGAGACGCGGGTCTATGGACATGTACGACGAACCCAACGCCAACCCTGTCGATCTGGGCGGTTCCGGAATTCCCTCACTCGGCCACTCCTGGCGACGTTGTTGCGAGAGATTGCGCGCGGAATTGGGGGAGGACATCTTCAATAGCTGGTTCGGGCGCATCGAGCTCGAGTCGGTAAGCGGCGGGCAGGCTCGGCTATCGGTTCCGACTCGCTTCTTGAAGAGCTGGATCGACACCCATTACCTTGGCCACATCACCGCCGCGCTCGGCGCCGAGGTCGGCTCGCTGACAAGAATTGTCATTTCGGTACGCTCGACGGCGCGACCGGATCCGGAGACGAAGCTGGAGACTTGCGCGCCAATCATGTCGAAAGGGCTCCGGGAGGGGGCGACCGAGCGGGCACAACCCGCGCCGATCTCGAGCCGCGCCCCGGCCCGACCGACTTCGTCGTTCGCAAGCGAGGCCCTGGTCGGCTCGCCGCTCGATCGGCGTCTAACGTTCTCGACCTTCCAGGTCGGGCGGTCCAACCAGCTCGCGTTTTCAGCGGCGCAACGCGTCGCCGATCAACGGTCCGGCGGCCGGACGTTCTGTCCGCTCTACGTCCATTCAGCTGTCGGGCTCGGCAAGACCCACCTGCTCCAGGCCGTCGCGCACACCGCAGCAAGCCAGGGCCGCTCCGCGATCTATCTAACCGCGGAGAAGTTCATGTACGGCTTCGTGGCCTCCCTCCAGTCACAGACCTCGATCGCCTACAAGGAGCGCCTGCGGGCGATCGATCTCTTGATTTTTGACGATGCCCAATTCCTTCAGGGCAAAGCGATCCAGGCGGAGTTCGGTCACGCTTTGAACTCGCTCTTGGACGCCGGCCGCGACGTCATCGTGGCCGCCGACCGGCCTCCAAACGATCTCGAAGCGCTCGACGAACGGGTGCGTTCACGCCTCGGCGTCGGCCTCTGTGTCGAGATGGCTCCTCTCGACGAACCGTTGCGCCTGAAGATTCTGGAGGCGCGGGTGGCAACCGCGCGGGCGTTGCAGCCGAACTTCGAGCTTTCGCCGTCCGTCCTTGCTTTCGTGGCCCGTTCGATCCGCTCCAACGGCCGCGATCTCGAGGGCGCAGTCAATCGCTTGCTCGCAAATTCGACGTTGACCGGAGCGCCGCTGACGGTCGAGGCGGCGGAGGTCGCGATTCGGGACCTCATCCGCGCACATGAGCCCAAGCGCGTGAAGATCGAGGACATCCAGAAGCTGGTCGCGAACCACTACAGCGTGTCCCGCGCCGATATCCTTTCCTCGCGTCGCACCGCTGTCGTCGTCAAACCGCGCCAGGTCGCGATGTTTCTCGCCAAGACGCTGACCATGCGTTCGCTGCCGGAAATCGGCCGACGGTTCGGCGGCCGCGACCATACGACCGTGCTGCATGCGGTTCGCAAGATCGAGGCCCTATCGGCAAACGATGCGACGCTTCGAGAAGAAATCGACCTCCTGAAGCGGATGCTGCAAGATTAAGCGACGCATGTCCCTCGTGTTCAAGATCCTGGCGACCGAGGAATGGCGCGCGGCCGAGGTGACCGGGGCGTTTGCCGGCGCGGCCGTCGACCGGGCGGACGGCTACATTCATTTTTCCACTGCCGAACAGGCGCCGGAAACGGCAGCGAAATGGTTCGCCGGACGAGACGACCTGATGTTGGTCGCCGTCGACGCAGCCGCGCTCGGCGCCGATCTTGTCTGGGAGCCGTCGCGTGGCGGGGCGCTGTTTCCGCATCTCTACGCGCCGCTGCCGCTCACCGCCGTCGCGTGGTCGCGCCCGCTGCCGCTCGGTCCGGATGGTCGGCACGATTTCGGGATCCTTACGGCGTGAGGCTGGCCGACCTCGTCGAGCCTCTCGCGAAGCTTCTGCCCCCAGAAACCGCCCATCGCTTCGCAATCAATGGCATGAAGATCGCGCCCCCCGGGCCGACGAGACAACCCAGCCCGCGGCTCGCCGTCGCGGCGCTCGGACTGAACTTTCCGAATCCTCTTGGTCTGGCCGCCGGATTCGACAAGAACGCCGAGGTCCCCGGTCCCATGCTGAGGCTCGGTTTCGGCTTCGTCGAGGTCGGAACGCTGACGCCTCTTCCGCAGCCCGGCAACGCCAGGCCGCGAATTTTCCGGTTGCCCGAGGACGGCGCGGTCATCAACCGCCTAGGCTTCAACAATGAAGGCTACGAGAGAGCCCGGACCCGGCTGGCGCGGCGGCCCGCGGGCCTGATCGGCGTCAACGTCGGGGCCAACAAGGACGCGGCCGACCGCATCGCGGATTACGTGCTCGGCGTCAAAACCTTCGCCCCCATCGCCGATTACGTCGCGATCAACGTCTCTTCGCCCAACACCCCGGGCCTGCGCGATCTTCAACGGCGCGATGCCCTCGACGAGCTCGTCGCCCGCGTGGCGGGGGCCCGAGACGAGGCGCAGCCGCGCCGGCCGCTGCTCGTGAAGATCGCCCCGGATCTCGACCCACATGGGCTCGACGACATTGTCGCAGTCGCGCTCGGGCGCGGCATCGACGGCCTCATCGTGTCGAACACGACAATCACGCGGCCCGCGTCGCTGCGGTCGCCCGGTCGCGGCGAAACCGGCGGCTTGTCGGGCCGGCCGCTGTTTGAGCCGTCGACCCGGCTTTTGGCCCGAGCCTATGTCGCCCTCGGCGGCGCGATGGCGTTGATCGGCTGCGGCGGCGTCGAGGACGCCGCGACCGCGCTCGCCAAGATCGAAGCGGGGGCAAGTCTCGTGCAACTCTACACGAGCCTCGCGCTTAACGGCGTCGGCGTGATCGACGCCATCCTGAACGGCCTCGAACGCGCGGTCGCGGAGCGCGGCGTCGCGGGCATCGCCGAGCTCAGGGGCGCGCGGGCGAGCGACTGGGCGTCTCCCAGCTGAGGCGGTCCCGTTCCGCTGCGAGGCAGCGCCACCCATCCGGGCGACTTCCCTAAACTTCGGCAGAACGTAACCGTCGATCTCATGCTCGCGGAATTTGGCTTTCGTAGGCGCCAGGGCCGAGCCCTGAGTCCGCTTGCCAATATCCTGGATGGTTGCGGGTACCATTGACGAGGCGATTATCGGCGAATCGGGCCTCGGTCGCGAGGAGCGTACGGAGAACGCCTGGACCGTGGACCGACGCGGATATCCGCGGTTGCCGTCCGGCTCACGCATGACCTAAGCTGGCAACTCCGCCCCGGGAGGGGCTCTGTTCGGGATGGGCTTCATGACGGCCAACCTTCAGGTTCTGCTCGACCATCGCCCGAGCGGCGCCGTCTCGCCCGCCAACTTCCGCATCGTCAAGACGCCGGCGCCTACGCCGGGGCCCGAACAGGTGCTGGTCAGGCACACGTTTTTGTCGCTCGACCCTTACATGCGGGGGCGCCTCAGCGACGCCAGATCCTACGCCAAACCTCAGGAGCTTAACGAGGTTATGCAGGGAGGGACGGTCGGCGTCGTGCGGGCGTCCAACAACCCGCGTTTCAAGCCCGGAGACGCCGTCGTCGGCATGGGCGGATGGCAGCTGTACGCGGTCAGCGACGGGCGCGATCTGCGCTTGGTCGACGCGAATGCGATTCCAATTCAAGCCTATCTCGGCCCCGTCGGCATGCCTGGCGTCACCGCCTGGTACGGCCTCACCAGGATCATCGCGCCCAAGGCGGGAGAGACGGTTCTCGTCTCGGCCGCGACCGGGGCGGTCGGCTCCGTCGTCGGCCAGCTCGCGAAGGCGGCCGGCGCACGGCCGGTTGGCGTCGCCGGAGGGCCCGAGAAATGCGCTTATGCGGTCGATGAGCTCGGCTACTCGGATTGTGTGGATCACAAGTCGCCGCAGTTCGCGGCGCAACTGAAGGCGGCGCTCCCGGACGGGGTTGACGGACTATTCGAGAACGTCGGCGGGGAGCCGTTCCAGCAGGCGTTGCGGCGCCTGACCGACTTCTCGCGCGTCGCGGTCTGCGGCCTGATCGCGTCCTATGAAGGGGCTCCGACGGCGCTTCCCGACATGCGAATTTTCCTGGTCAAACGGATCAAGATGGAAGGGTTCATCGTGTCGGATCACATGAGCCTCTGGCCCCAGGCGATCGGCGAACTCGTCGGCCAGGTCGCCGCAGGCCAACTGAAATGGCGCGAAACCATCCGCGAGGGGCTAGAGAACGCGCCGCAGGCGCTGGTCGACCTGCTGCGCGGCGAGAACTTCGGGAAGATGCTGGTCAGATTGGACTGATCAGGTCCACGGGCCGACCTTTTTGCAGGAACGCCAATGCTCGACGCGCCATCGGGTAGCTCCTTCAGCGAAGTTTCTTCAGACACTCGCCTGCCGCCATGGCGCTCGAGCGCGCGCTGCCGCGCTGGACCGTCCCAGCCCTGACGAGATCCATGGCCTTGATCCTCACCAGCGAGCGCGGATCGGCGGCCGTCGGGAATTCCGGGGCGGCGGCGTCGTAGATTGCCTTGGCCTCCAACGGCAGGGTCGCCGCGCAGGCGCGCGCCGCGCTCACGTCGGCGAAAGCTACGCCGGGAGCGACGACGGCGGAGGCTGCGGCGCCGATGAAAGCGAGCGCGCGACGCATGGGCGTTCCCTTTGGGCAAAGAAAAATCGGCGCGAAGCTCCCCGCGCCGATTGGTTCCAATCGACCGCTTCCGCTCCTACTTGACCAGCCGCGGCGCGCCGGCGCGCGGGACCTCGTTCTCCTGCACGACGCCGAGCCGCCGCGCCACCTCGGTATAGGCCTCGATCATCCCGCCGAGGTCCTTGCGGAAGCGATCCTTGTCCATCTTGTCGTTAGTCTTCGAGTCCCACAGCCTGCAGGAATCGGGGCTGATCTCGTCAGCGAGAACGATCCGCATGTTCTCGCCCTCCCACAGCCGGCCGCATTCGATCTTGAAGTCGATGAGTCGGATGCCGACGCCGAGGAAGAGGCCGGACAGGAAATCGTTGACGCGGATCGCCAGCGCCATGATGTCGTCGATCTCCTGCGGCGCGGCCCAGCCGAAGGCGGTAATGTGCTCTTCCGACACCATCGGATCGTTCAGCTGATCGTTCTTGTAGTAGAACTCGATGATCGAACGCGGAAGCTGCGCGCCTTCCTCCAGACCGAGGCGGGTGGCGAGAGAGCCGGCCGCGACATTGCGGACGACAATCTCGAGCGGAATGATCTCGACTTCGCGGATGAGCTGCTCGCGCATGTTCATGCGGCGGATGAAATGCGTCGGCACGCCAATGTCGTTCAGGCGCTGAAAGATATATTCAGAAATCCTGTTGTTCAGGACGCCCTTGCCTTCGATGACCTCGTGCTTCTTGGCGTTGAACGCGGTCGCGTCGTCCTTGAAATACTGCACCAGCGTGCCCGGCTCCGGGCCCTCGTAAAGGACCTTGGCTTTGCCTTCGTAGATGCGTCGACGGCGGTTCATGCGGTGCGACCGTGGCTTGAGGAAATCCATGCACGTGGCCTTTTCTGGTGGAATCCCGACGTTGCCCGCGTGCGGGTGGACAGGATATGGGGATACGGGCCGCATAAGCCAAGCATTGGTCTTGTCCGGACCGGGGGCCAGCCCCGGGGCCAACTTAGCCGATCGGGGCCGCCGGCACAAACGATCCCCCGCGACCAAACGTCGCTCTGGGCCCAAATAGACAAAGTGTCTAGGGCCGCAGGGTCAACTCGGCCTGGAAATCAAAGCAAAATAGCCGTCAGGAAGGGCAGGAAAAGAGAGACGGACCGGTTTCGATTCGGTTGCGACGGCTAGGAAAATCCGACTCGCGCGCGGAAAATTTTCCGATTCGGGCGGGACGGTGACGACCCAGCGCCGCATCTCTCGACAAAAAAGGGCGCCTTGCGACAGCGCGCCTTGCTCTTTTCACGCGCTGTCGAACAACGGCGCCGTCTTGGCTTGACGGTCCGGGAGGAACGAATGGATGTGTCAACTTTGAAGCGGATCGAGGCGGATCCGAACTACCAAAAGCTCGTTTCGGAGCGGAAGTCGTTCGGCTGGACGCTCGCGATCATCACCCTCGTCATCTACTACGGCTTTATCGCCGTCGTGGCTTTCGCGCCCGGGGTCATTTCGGTCAAGGTCGCCGGCGACATCACCCTTGGCATCATTATCGGTGTAGCGATAATTCTCGCCTCGATCTTGCTCACAGGCATCTATGTCATGCGAGCCAACAGCGAATACGACGATCTGACCAGCGCGATCGTCAACGCCGTGAAGACGGGGGGAAAGAAGCGATGAGGGGGGTCATGCGATCCGGCGCGCTCGCCGGCCTGCTCAGTCTCGCGACCGGCGCCGCCTATGCCGCCGGCCCGATCGAGGCGGGCGCGATCCAGCCGGTCGACTGGAACGCCATCCTGATTTTCCTCGCCTTCGTCGTCGTAACGCTCGGCATCACCTATTGGGCCGCCCAGCGCACCCGGACGACCAAGGACTTCTATGCGGCGGGCGGCGGCATCACCGGCTTCCAGAACGGCCTCGCGATCGCCGGCGACTACATGTCGGCGGCCTCGTTCCTCGGCATCACGGCGCTCGTCTACACCAGCGGCTATTACGGGCTGATCTACTCGATCGGCTTCCTCGTCGGCTGGCCGTTCATCATGTTCCTGATGGCGGAGCCGCTGCGCAACCTCGGCCGCTTCACCTTCGCCGACGTCGCCTCCTACCGGTTGAAGGCGACGCCGATCCGCGCCATGGCCGCGACCGGCACGCTTGTCACCGTCGCCTTTTATCTCATTGCGCAGATGGTCGGCGCGGGGCAGCTGATCCAACTACTATTCGGCTTGCCCTACCTCTGGGCGGTCGTCGTGGTCGGCGTGCTGATGATCATCTACGTGACCTTCGGCGGCATGATCGCCACCACCTGGGTGCAGATCATCAAGGCGGGGCTGCTGCTCGCCGGCTCGACCCTGATGGCGCTGCTCGTGCTGGCGCAGTTCGGCTTCGACTTCAACGCGCTCGTAGCCAAGGCGATCGAGGTCCATCCGGGCCATGACAAGATCCTGACGCCCGGGGCGGCGGTCGCCAACCCGATCAACGCCTTCTCGCTCGGCATCGCGCTCATGTTCGGCACCGCGGGCCTGCCTCACATCCTCATGCGCTTCTTCACCGTCGGCAACGCCAAGGAGGCGCGCAAGTCGGTGTTCTGGGCGACGACCTTCATCGGCTACTTCTACATCCTGACCTTCATCCTCGGCTTCGGCGCGATCGTGCTGGTGTCGACCAACCCCGCCTACCACGTCGGCGCCGACCTCAAGGGAGCGCTACTGGGCGGCGGCAACATGCCGGCCATCCATCTCGCCCAGGCGGTCGGCGGCGACCTGATGAAGGGCTTCATCGCGGCGGTGGCGTTCGCCACGATCCTGGCGGTGGTCTCGGGCCTCACGCTGTCGGGGGCGAGCGCGGTCAGCCATGACCTCTACGCCAGCGTCTTCCGGCACGGCGACGTCGATGAAGGGACGGAAGTGAGGGTGTCGAAGATCACCACCGTCATTCTCGGCGTGATCGCGGTTCTCCTCGGGATCGTGTTCGAGAAGATCAACGTCGCCTTCATGGTCGGCCTCGCCTTCGCGGTCGCGGCGAGCGCCAATTTCCCGGTGCTGCTGCTCTCCATGCTGTGGAAGGGCCTGACGACCCGCGGCGCCGTCGTCGGCGGGTTCGTCGGCCTCGCCAGCGCGCTGGTGCTGACGATCCTCAGCCCGGGGATCTGGGAAGCGGTGTTCGGCTACCCGAAGGGCTCGGCTTGGTTCCCCTACGTATCGCCGGCGCTGTTCACCATGCCGCTGTCCTTTCTCTGCTGCTGGCTGTTCTCGGTCACCGACAGTTCGAAGACCGCGACGACCGAGCAGGCCGCGTTCAAGGCGCAGTATGTGCGCTCGCAGACCGGCATCGGCGCCGACACGGCGGTCGCTCACTAAGGCCGCGGGCAGGCCTGCGACAGGCAGAGGGGCGTCCGGTCTCCCGACCCGGGCGCTCCCTTTGTCCGGGTCAGCGCCCCTTTCGGCGCCGCTGGAGTACAGGCAGAATTACGATCGCAACAAGGATGAAGAGCACGAGCGCGGCGATCTGACGGGCCGGGGCGAAAACGAGAAGAGCCGCTCCACTTGGAGCGGCTCTTCCATTGTCGCGCCCACGCGGGTTCGCCCGGGCCTGGGTGTTTGCCTATAGCGAAACGCTACGCGCGAAATTCCTTCGCAGGGACAATAACCCAGGCCTTGTCGATCACTCGGGGCTGATGACAATGAGACACTGGATCACCTCCTTTCGGCTGGTTGCAGACGAAGGACATGTTACGGTGATTCGCGGAATTTAAAAGCGGATTTTTCGCCGCGAACTTAAGGACTTGTTAATAGCCGGCCGGCGGCGCGGGGCATGGGCGCCTGGTCGCCCTCGGATCGGCGCATTCGCGCCGTATTGTCTCCTCGTGTTTCATTCGAGACGGCCTGCGAGCAGTGTCTGTCTGTGGGTGGGGCTTCCGGACGCGCGCTCATCGACGCGCCCTTTAGGAGATTACGGCAATGTCCGCATTCGAACTGACAAGACGCGTCGCCCTGGTCTCATTCGCGGCTCTTGCAGGCTCTCCAGCGGTCGCAGGCCGCAAAGCGCTCGCGCGGCTCGGCCCGCCAGGCGGCGTCAGGGTCGACGTCGCGCCGCTGTTGGCGAATTCCGGCGAACCGACGGCGGGCTGGGTCGAGCAGACGCTTCCGCCGGCGATCGCCCAGGCTCTCGCGTCTGCGGGGCGCGGCGGGGCGAGCGTCTCGGTGACCATCGAATACGTGATTCTTGGGCCGAACAGCGGCGGCACGGGCCCGGCGGGCGCCTCGCCGGACCAGATGATCGGCACAGTGACGATTGGCGGCGTGACCAGCCCGCTTCGCGCGAGCACATGGTATTATCCCTCGCCAGTCGACAACACGATGATCGCGCAGTCGAACTACGACCGCATCTACCAGCTGTCGCAGGCGTTCGCCTACTGGGTCGTCAGAGGGGGTTGATCGATCGCTTCAGCATGCGTCGGCGACCGCTTCCAAGACGGCTATATGAAGATTGCAAGGACCGCCGATTGGCGCGATTTCGACGTTTGAGCGGTCATCCGGACTGTTGACGAAACAGCGACAGCCGCTGCCGCAGCGCTTCGAACGCCGCCGCATGGAGGAAGCCGTTCGCCGCATGGCCTAAATGGCTACCCGTTTGCGCATGTTGGCCAGAAAAGGCGGTCGCTGCAGCCTTCCGCCCGTCCGGGGCAGGGCCATTGGCGCCTGTGAGCAGAGAAAAGCCTTGTCGTCCGCGCAGCCGGTGGCGAATGATGAGGTCGTTGTAGAGTCGCCATTTCGCTGGGAAGGCCTGCTGGCCGGTCGGCGCGGAAGAGTGCACCATGCAATTCCATCTCAACGGGTTCAGGCCCGGAGATCCTGAAATCTTCGAAACGTTCGAATCGGTCGAAGCATTGCCGACCTCGGACGCGCTCCCCGCGGAAGTTGACGTCCTGATCGTCGGCTGCGGGCCGGCGGGCCTGACGCTAGCGGCGCAACTGGCGGCCTTTCCGGACATCAAGACCCGCGCCGTTGAACAGAAACCCGGCCGGCTGCTCCTCGGCCAGGCCGACGGCGTCGCCTGTAGGACGATGGAGATGTTCGAGGCGTTCGGCTTCAGCGAGCGGGTGCTGAAAGAGGCATATTGGGTCAACGTGACGTCTTTCTGGAAGCCGGACGACAGGCGGCGCGCCGACATTGTCCGCAGCGCGCGAATCCAGGATACCGAAGACGGGCTCAGTGAGTTTCCACACGTGATCCTGAACCAGGCGCGGGTGCATGACTTCTATCTGGACGTCATGCGCAACGCGCCGACGGGCCTCGAGCCCGACTATTCGCAGCGATTGGTGGATCTCATGGTCGCCCGCGGCGGACCAGACGCGCCGCCCTATCCGGTGACCGCCAGGCTCGAAAGGCTCGATGGCTCGCCGGAAGGGCAAATCGAGACAGTGAAGGCGCGGTTCGCGGTGGGCTGCGACGGCGCGCGCAGCGCCGTTCGGAAGTCGCTTGGTCTGGCGCTGGAGGGGGACTCGGCCAACCAGGCCTGGGGCGTCATGGATGTCCTGGCCGTCACCGACTTTCCCGACTTCCGCATCAAGTCGGCGATCCAGTCGGCCAATGAAGGAAACCTCCTGATCATTCCGCGTGAAGGCGGCTATCTCATCCGCCTCTACATCGAGCTCGGCAAACTCAGCGAGAACGAGCGGGTGTCGAGCCTCAACGTCACGACCGGCCGCCTGATCGCCGCCGCGCAGCGGATCCTGCGCCCCTACACGCTTGA
Source organism: uncultured Alphaproteobacteria bacterium (assembly GCA_963823165.1). Lineage (GTDB taxonomy): Bacteria > Pseudomonadota > Alphaproteobacteria > Rhizobiales > Beijerinckiaceae > Roseiarcus. The sequence goes on from CAWGKV010000034.1 coordinate 271,155, forward strand.
GGTGAAGGAGATCGCGTGGTGGTCGGTCTACGAGATCGGCCAGCGCCTCTGCGACAGGTACGACGACGGGCCGGACGCGCCGGCGGAGGACGGCGTTCCCCACGTGTTCATCGCCGGCGACGCCTGTCATACGCACAGCCCCAAGGCCGGGCAGGGCATGAACGTCTCGATGCAGGACGGCTTCAACCTGGGTTGGAAATTGGCGTCCGTTCTGCGGGGGCGATGCTCGCCGAAAATCCTGCGGACCTATTCGGACGAACGCCAGGCGATCGCCAAGGAGCTGATCGACTTCGACCGCAAGTGGGCGAAGATGTTCAGCGCGCCGCCGAAGGACCCGTCCAACGCCGCCAGCGACGGCGTCGACCCCGCGGAGTTCCAGAAATACTTCGTCAAGCAAGCGCGCTTCACGGCGGGAACGGAGACGCGATACGCCCCGTCGATCATCTGCGCCGAGCCGACATATCAGCATCTCGCCGCGGGACTCACGATCGGCATGCGCTTTCATTCGGCGCCCGTCATTCGCCTGGCCGACGCCAGGCCGGTTCACCTGGGCCACACGGTCAAGGCGGACGGCCGCTGGCGGGTCTTCGCCTTCGCCGACCCGCAGGACCCGGCCGCCCAGTCGTCGAGCGCGCGCGCGCTCTGCGCGTTCCTCGCGTCCGATCAGTCGCCCGTCAGGCGATACACGCCGGCCGGGGCCGACATCGACTCGGTGATCGACGTCCGGGCCGTTTTCCAGCAGGGCTGGCGCGAACTCGCGATCGAGGACATGCCCGCCTTCCTTCTGCCGCGAAAGGGGCGTTACGGCCTCCGCGACTACGAAAAGATATTCTGCCCCGACTTGAAGAACCGCACCGATATTTTCGACATGAGGGGCATCGACCGAACGAGGGGCTGCATCGTTGTCGTGCGGCCGGACCAGTACGTCGCGCACGTTCTCCCGCTCGACGCCCATGCCGAGCTCGCCGCCTTCTTCAATGGCTTCATGCTGGGCCAATGAAGCCTTGGATGCGAACGCGCCGCCTGCACAGGCGTTCTCGTCCGGGGTTTCGCCAGCGCGCCGTGTCGCGCTGGCCTCGCTCGGCGCGCTTACTGTCGTCCCTGGTCGTCTTTTTGCGGAGCCGATTTGCGGGGCGTTCCGTCCAGCCGTTCAGGTTTCGAGTCGATGTGACGGCGTTCCGTGGGGAAGGCCGGCGATCCAACCGCGGCATGGGGGCAGCGGGTCGCGGCTGGTGCAGGCGCTCGCCTACTGGATCGCCGCGGAGGCCTCAGCGCGGCCTTCGTCTTAAGCCGCGCCCGCCACCGCCTCGCACACTTCGCCAACGGCCGAGTCGACCAGGGCCTTATCGTCAGCTTCGCCCATCACCCGGATGACCGGCTCGGTCCCGGAAGGCCGAATGACCAGCCGACCGCGGCCTTCGAGGCGGGCGGTGGCTTCGGCGATCGCCTTGGCGACGAGCGGATTCTCGAGCGGCTTCCCGCCGTTGAACCGGACGTTGCGCAGCACCTGCGGCAGCGGGTCGAAGCGATGGCAGACCTCGCTGACCGGTTTTCCGCGCTTCTGCACCACCGCGAGCACCTGCAGGGCCGACACGAGGCCGTCGCCGGTCGTCGAGTAGTCGGAAAAGATCACGTGGCCCGACTGCTCGCCGCCGACATTGTAGCCCTTCTCGCGCATCCGCTCGATCACATAGCGGTCGCCGACGGCGGTCCGCTCGAGGGTGAGGCCCAGGGCCGCCAGGCGCCGTTCGAGCCCGAGGTTGGACATGACGGTCGCGACGATGCCGGGCCGCGAGAGCCGGCCGTCGTCGCGCCAGCTCTCGGCGATGACCGCCATCACCTGGTCGCCGTCGACCACGTGGCCTTTCTCGTCCACGATGATCATCCGGTCCGCGTCGCCGTCGAGCGCGATGCCGACGTCGGCCCGCATCTCCCGCACCTTGCGCGTCAGCGCCTCGGGCGCGGTCGAGCCGACTTCGAGATTGATGTTGAGCCCGTTCGGCTCGACGCCGATCCTGATCACCTCGGCGCCGAGCTCCCACAGCGCCTCCGGCGCGACCTTGTAGGCGGCGCCGTTGGCGCAGTCGATGACGACGCGCAGACCGTCGAAGGAAACGTCGCGGCTCAGCGTCCGTTTGGCGTATTCGATGTAGCGGGCCTGGACGTCGTCGATGCGCTTGGCCCGGCCGAGATCCGGCGAGCGGGCGAGCATCGGCGCGACGTCGCCGTCCATCAGCGCCTCGATCCGCGCCTCGACTTCGTCCGAAAGTTTGTACCCGTCGGGGCCGAACAGTTTTATGCCGTTGTCCTCGTAGGGGTTGTGCGAGGCGGAGATCATCACCCCGAGGTCGCAGCGCATCGAGCGCGTCAGCATCGCGACCGCCGGCGTCGGCACGGGCCCGAGCAGCAGGACATCCGCGCCGACCGAGGTAAAGCCCGCAACCAAGGCGTATTCGATCATGTAGCTCGACAAGCGCGTGTCCTTGCCGATCACGACCCGGTGACGATGCTCGCCGCGCTGAAACGCGAGCCCGGCGGCCTGGCCGACCTTCATCGCGACTTCCGCCGTGATTTTGGCGTTGGCCCGGCCGCGGATGCCGTCCGTGCCGAAATATTTGCGCCCCATCTGGCGAGCCCTCCTCTTCGGAACCCCGCGAATCCATCAACTCCGCTTTTAATAACGCATGATGGGCCGAAACGCTTTCACAAATGTTTGCATGGTGTTCATCTGGCTCGGCCCGCTGATCCGCCGTTGCCGCCGGCCGGTCTCGCGCCTAGACTGCGATCGCGGCCGTCTCTCCTGGCGCGCGAGATGGCGGAGAACGCCAAATGATCCGTTCCGTCGCTACGAAACCCTTCCCCGACCAGAAGCCTGGCACCTCGGGCCTGCGCAAGAAGGTTCGGGTCTTTCAGGGGCCCGGGTATCTGGAGAACTTCATCCAGTCGATTTTCAATTCGCTCGAAGACTATCGCGGCAAGACGCTGGTGGTCGGCGGGGACGGGCGCTACTTCAACCGCGAGGCGATCCAGATCGTCGCCAAGATGGCCGCGGCCAACGGCTTCGGCCGCATCGTGATCGGCAGGGGCGGAATCCTGTCGACCCCCGCCGTTTCGGCGCTCATTCGCCACCTCGGCGCCTACGGCGGAATCATCCTCTCGGCGAGCCACAACCCGGGCGGACCGGATGGCGACTTCGGCGTCAAATACAACATCGGCGCGGGCGGCCCGGCGCCGGAGCACGTCACCGACGCGATCTTCGCCCGCAGCAAGGAGATCGAAACCTACCGCATTTCGGACGCGCCGGATGTCGACATCGACCGCCTCGGCGAAGTCAGGCTCGAAGATGCGGCGGTCGAGATCGTCGATCCGGTGGCGCAATATGCGTCCCTGATGAAGACGCTGTTCGACTTCGACGCCATCCGCGCCCTCTTCGCCGCCGGATTCCGGATCCGCTTCGACGGCATGCATGCGGTCACCGGCCCCTACGCGCACGCCATCTTCGAGGACGAACTCGGGGCGGCGAAAGGCTCGGTCGTCAACGGAACGCCGCTGCCCGATTTCGGCGGCCACCATCCCGATCCCAACCTGACTTACGCCCACGACCTCTACGAACTGATGATGTCGCCCGAGGCGCCCGATTTCGGCGCTGCCTCCGACGGCGACGGCGACCGCAACCTGGTCATCGGGCGGGGCCTCTACGTGACGCCGTCGGATTCGCTGGCGATCCTCGCCGCCAACGCGTCGCTCGCCCCGGGCTACGCCAACGGGCTCGCCGGGGTCGCGCGGTCGATGCCGACCAGCGCCGCCGCCGACCGGGTCGCGGCCCATCTCGGCATCGAGGCCTACGAGACTCCCACCGGCTGGAAGTTCTTCGGCAACCTGCTCGACGCCGGCCTCGCTACGCTCTGCGGCGAAGAGAGTTTCGGCACGGGCTCGAACCACATTCGCGAGAAGGACGGCGTGTGGGCGGTGCTATTCTGGCTCAACATCCTCGCAAGGCGCCGCATGTCGGTCCTCGACCTCGTCCGCGGGCACTGGGCGACCTACGGGCGCAATTACTATACCCGCCACGACTACGACGAGATCGAGCTCGCGGCCGCGCAGGGCCTGATGACGGCGCTCGGCGACGCGACAAAAGCCTTGCCGGGGAGGACGTTCGGCGCGCTCAAGGTCGAGGCGGCGGACGATTTCGAATACCATGACCCGGTCGATGGGTCGCACTCGGATCATCAGGGCATAAGGGTGATGTTCGAAGGCGGCTCGCGCATCGTCTACCGGCTCTCGGGCACCGGCACCGTCGGGGCGACGCTGCGCGTCTACATCGAGCGCTACGAGCCGCCGAACGGCGATCTGGCGCAGGACACCCAGACCGCGCTCGCCGACCTCATCGCGCTGTCGCGCGACCTTGCCGGAATCGAGGCGCGCACCGGGCGGAAGGCGCCGAGCGTCATCACCTGAGGGCTCGAACTCCCTATCCCATCTCGCTCTCGCGTTTCATCGAGGCGGCGGGGCTGGCGTAGGCCTCTTGGCGATCGACGCTCCAGTAGCGCAATTCCTCGAGCGGAATCGGCTCGCCCGTGACAGCGCAGCGCACGTAAGCGCCCGGGCGCACGATCCGGAAATCGCCGTCGAGAAACTCGATTTTGGCCTCGACCGCGTCCGCCGGTCTACGGTCCATTTTGTTCATGAGCTGATGTCCTGATTTTGCCGTTCTATGCCATGGGGGGCTCTCCGAGGGAACACCCAGATCAAGCGGATTGCAAAGCGGATGACGATGCGCGCTGGACAAAGCGGCCCGTGACTGGTAATGCTTGGCCAACTGGCGCGCCTCCGTTGCGGAAGCGCGCCTTTTCGCGCCATCTCGGATTTGTCGAGGCCCAGCCTCATAACACAGGATAGCTCGTGCAAGTACTCGTTCGCGACAACAACGTCGATCAGGCCCTCAAGGCGCTCAAGAAGAAGATGCAGCGCGAGGGGATTTTCCGCGAGATGAAGCTGCGCGGCCATTACGAAAAGCCTTCGGAGAAGAGGGCGCGGGAGAAGGCGGAAGCCGTCCGGCGGGCGCGCAAGCTCGCCCGCAAGAAGCTGCAGCGCGAGGGCCTGTTGCCGGTCAAGGCCAAGCCTCAGCCGGGCCCGCAGCGTTCGGCCAGCTGATTTTTTAGGCGGGCGTGCGTTGCGCGATTTGGTCGTCGAGGCTTTGTGACCGTTTGCACCCCCGCCGCCGCGGCGGGGTTTTGTATTTGAGCTTGCGCCTTCTCATCTGAGGCGCTCGTCCCGGCGGGGACCGCGGCTTAGAATCCGCGAAGGGTGAAGAGCATGGTCAGGCTTGGAAGGGCGTCAGGCCGGGCGGCAGCAGCGCTGGCGCTGGCGCTGGCGCTTGGCGGGTGCGAGACGATGGGCGTTCCGTCCGGACGCGTGGCGGAAGTCGAGACGGACAAGAACGCCCAGGCCTCCAACGCCGGAAACATCGCCTCGCTGACCGAGGTGATCGAGCGGAACCCGCGGGACGCGGCCGCCTACAACACGCGCGGCGTCGTCTACGCCAAGCTCGGCAACTACTCGAACGCGATCGACGACTTCTCGCACGCAATCGATCTCGATCCGCATTTTGCCGGGGCCTACACCAACCGCGCCCTCGCCTATCGCCAGCAGAAGAAAGACGACCTGGCCTTGCAGGATTTCAATCAGGCGATCGCGGTCAACCCGAACGACGCGGCCGCTTATCTCGGCCGCGGCAACCTCTACCGTTCGCAGAACAATTTTGACAGCGCGCTCGCCGACCTCAACCAGGCGATCCGGCTGAACCCCGAAGGCGCGCAGGCCTATCACGCGCGCGGGCTTATCTATCAGCGCCAGGGCAACGACGTTCAGGCGATCACCGATTTCAACAACGCGATCGACCGCAATCCCTTCGCTGGCGAACCGTATCAGGCGCGCGGCCAGAGCCTGATGAGGACCGGCAAGTACCAAGCGGCGATCGAGGACTTCAACGCCGCCCTGAACGTCAACGCCAACAACGCCGACGCGTGGGCGGGCTTGGGCTTCTGCTACGACAAGCTGAACAACAAGGCCAAGGCGATCAAGTCCTACTCGCGCGCGATTCAGGTCGATCCCGGCAACAGCGGGGCGCGCGCGGCGCTGCAGCGGCTGGGGTAGAGGCGCCCTCGCCGCGATCGCCTTACGGCGGATCAGATGAGATCATTCCCTGCCACGCGGAAACGATTCCCTGCTACACTTCGGTCAAGCGATAACCCGAACATCGGGCCGCAAATTATACGTAAACTTCAAGTTTATTCTCGCTCCCGTCCCAGATGTCGCCCCCGGATTGGAGGGAACTGCCCGCGGCGGCGTTCCTCACGCCTCAAGGACTGAAGGGTCCAAGCCACGGGACGTTCCGCCAAAGCCCAGGAGCACCGCAGCAAAGCCGGGGATAGCCGAATCCAAGCAAAAGTCTTCCAGGAATCGGCTGTTCTCAAGGGGTTACGCCGGAATCCAAATTCTTTTTTTCTCCCGCTTCGCGCTGACCGCCTCCGCTTGGTCCGCGGCCTGCCCGCCGGCCGGCAAACCCGCTTCCATGCCTGCCGACCAAAGACAACGTCGTAAAACCGTTCAGCGATTGGGCTCCTCGCTGTTCGAAGTGGGTGAAGCGGAAACGGTGGAACCAGGGAGCTGAGCGAAGATCGGTTGAGCTGGGATTTCGCTGACGCCTGCTGGGCGTGAGCGCGGAGTGGAAGAGAATGACGTCAGTTCGCGATTTGCCCAGGAACGCCGCTAACTTGAGCACATTCCGGCAAGGCGGCCAGACGACCTCCCAGGATCGAGACAGATGTCGGCGTCGTGGCCTCGCAGCCGCGCAGTCGGACGGTTTCGGCGTCATCCGTACCCACTCGAAATAGCGAGGGCCTCGGCGGCTGGTTCGACGCCGAGCGAGGCGAAGTCAATCCTCCTCAGCGCAAGCGGGCTCAGGCGGAAAACAGCTGCCGCCACGTCCCGCCCCAGGACGGTCGAACTGCAGGTTGCTGTGAGATTCGAATCGCCTCCATGCCACCCCGGTTTCCATCCCGACGCCGTTGCGGTGTGGTCAACCCCCTTATGCCACGGGCTTGCGGAACATGTCAAGAACAAACAGGGGGTTATTTTAGAAAAGCTCGTACATGTTCGGCAAACGCGGTCACAAGACGGGGGCAGAGGCCGCGCAAGACGGAAGGGTAGTGGCGGCCTGTCGATGTAATGATGATGTGGGCATCCCGGCAACGCTTTTTCGCCTTGTCCGCCTGGAACGGTGCAGAACGGCTGAAAAACTCCCTGCTCCTCCCGATCGGGGACCTTCGCCCAACCTCCTGTATTTTGAGGTCTTTGCGACGCGGTTCTTGATCCTGGCGGCCGAAAAGGCGGATAAATTCCCTGCCACCAATGGGATCTCGCTCGAGCCTACGCCTGCATTTCCGGCTCGGTCTTCAAAAACTCTTCCAGCCAGTGGATGTCGTACTGGCCGTTCTGGACGTCGGGGTTTCGGACGAGCGCCCGAAAGAGCGGCAAGGTCGTTTCGATCCCGTCGACGATGAACTCGTCGAGCGCCCGACGCAGGCGCATCAGAGCCTCGGTGCGGGTCCGGCCGTGGACGATGAGCTTGCCGACCAAGGAATCGTAATAAGGGGGGATTACGTAGCCCTGGTAGGCGGACGAATCGACGCGGACGCCGAGGCCGCCTGGCGGGTGGAAATAGGTTATGCGTCCGGGCGAGGGAATGAAGGTGCGCGCGTGTTCGGCGTTGACGCGGCATTCGATCGCCGCGCCCAGAAAGCGCACCTCGTCCTGCGCGAACGACAGCGGCGACCCCGCAGCGATCTTGATCTGCTCGTTGACGATGTCGATGCCGGTGATCATCTCGGTGACGGGATGCTCGACCTGGATGCGCGTGTTCATCTCGATGAAGTAGAACTTCCCCTCCTCGTAGAGAAACTCGACCGTCCCGGCGCCGACGTAACCGAGCTCCGCCATGGCGGAGGCCACGACGCCGCCGATCTGTTCGCGCTGTTCGGCGTTGAGCCCGGGGGACGGGCCTTCTTCCCAGACCTTCTGGTGGCGGCGCTGCAGCGAGCAATCGCGCTCTCCGAGATGGACCGCGCGGCCCTGCCCGTCGCCGAGCACCTGGAACTCGATGTGGCGCGGCCTCAAGAGGTATTTTTCGAGATAGAGAGCGTCGTCGCCGAAGGCGTTTTTGGCCTCGATCCTCGCGGTGCCCAGCGCGTCGCGCAACGCGTCCGGGTCGGTCGCGACCTTCATGCCGCGCCCTCCGCCTCCGGCCGCCGCCTTGACGATGACCGGATAGCCGATCTCTTCGGCGATCTTCAGCGCCGCAGCTTCGTCATGGATGGCCTCCGACCCCGGCACGCAGGGGATGCCGAGGCGCGTTGCGGTGCGCTTCGCCTCGATCTTGTCGCCCATGATGCGGATGTGCTCCGCCTTCGGGCCGATGAAGGCGATCTCGTGCTCGCTGAGGATTTCGGCGAAGCGGGCGTTCTCGGCAAGGAAGCCGTAACCAGGGTGAACGGCGTCCGCGCCGGTGATCTCGCACGCCGCTACGATGGCAGGAACGTTGAGATAGCTGTCGCGCGCAGGCGGAGGGCCGATACAGACGCTCTCGTCGGCCAGTTTGACGTGCATGGCCTCCTTGTCTGCGGTCGAATACACCGCGACGGTCGCGATGCCGAGCTCCTTGGCGGCGCGCATGACTCGCAGCGCGATTTCGCCCCGGTTCGCAATCAGGATCTTGTCGAACATCGAGGCCAACCCGGATTACTCTATCACCATAAGCGGCTGGCCGTATTCGACCGGGGCGCCGTCTTCGACGAGGACGCTCGCCACCCTTCCCGCCCGCGGCGCGACGATGTCGTTGAAAGTCTTCATCGCTTCGACGAGCAGAAGCTTGTCGCCGGCCTTCACCAGCGCGCCGACTTCGACAAACGGCTTGGACTCCGGGTTCGGCCGCAGATAAGCCGTTCCCACCATAGGCGACCTCACCGCTCCCGCCAATTCGTCCGCCGCCGGCGGCGGAGCGGGGGCGGAGGCCTCCGGCGCGGGAGGGGCGATCGCCGGCGCCTGCGCCGGGGTGGGGAAAATCTGGCTCCCGGGGGCGGCTCGTTCGCGGGCCACCCGCACGTGCATTTCCCCGAGATCGATTTCGACCTCGGTCAGATCGTATTTGGCGATCACCTTGGCGAGCTGGTCGATCGCGACGACATCGACAAGACGCTGAGCAGACTCCTCGGATCGCGGGCCGGACGGCTTCTTCATGGAGTCTTGCTCGGGCTGGGAAGTAACGAGGTCGTAGGGGTTGGGAAGTCCCTATATCCCGCTCGCCCGGGCAAATAAAGAGACGCGCACCGCGCGCTTAAAATGGGCGCCGACCTGTGACGCCGTCATGCGCGTCCGCCGACAGTCGAATTCCGAGGCGCGCCGGCGACGCTGGCACGCTCTGGACCGACGGCTCAATCCAACTGGCGCTACGGGGCAGGCTGGATCGACGCCCCGAGCGGCGAATAGCGCTCGTGGCGTTGACGGAAAGCGCCCGGATCGACAGCCCCGGCGCCATCCGGATCTGCTTTCCTCTGATCGTCCAGGATCGAACTGACGTGGAAACGCCAGGTCGTCGGGTCAGACTTTTGGGTTTCGCTGCCGACCGTGCTGATCGCCGCCGCATAACTCGCGCCGCCGCCGATCGCCATGAGAGCCAGAACGAGAGACTTCCGCATCGTCTCCTCCGCGTCGGCGCTTCCTGGGAACTTCAAACCCATGGCGCGGACCAGAGGCCTCGCGCCCGGCGCCGACTTTATGAAGCAAACGTTAACCACAGGTTTGTGTCTCGGCTATGGCGGCTCGTCGTTTGGCGCGATCTCACGCATCACTTCGCCGGCCATCGTCCGCGTCACCCGCCTGGCTTGCGCCAGCGCTACTCGGTCGAGCGTCTCGACGAGCCGACGTGCAGCTCCGAGCGAGCGCTCCATCCTCGTTGCGATATAGGCGATGACATGCGGCTCGACCTGCAACTGTCGGTCGCTGAACAGCTTGAACAGCACGGCTTCGGTCAGCTCGATATCGGGCATGTCGAGGCGCACGACCGGCGCGAGTCGCAATCGCGAAAGGATGTCCGGAATTTTCAGTCCCCAGTCGTCCGGGCCCTGGCGCGCCGTCAGGAGGAGCCAGGTTTGCGTTTGCAGCGCCGCGTTGACGAGATGGAACAGGCGCTCCTCCGCGTCGCCGACCTGGTCGGCGTCCTCGATCAGCAAGGCGCGACCTTCAAGGGAAGCCTGCGCGTCGTCATTGCCCAGATTTTCGCCGTGAACAGTCGCAGCGCCGGCTGTTTTCGCCCAGAGAGCCGCAAGGTGGCTCTTGCCCGATCCCTCCGGCCCGACCAGGAGCAGCATCCGACCCGGCCAGTCCGGCCAGCGGTCGATGGCGTTCAGGGCCTCTCGGTTCGAGGCCGCTGAAAGAAAGTCCTCGCGCGCGAAGCTCGGCTGGTGCGGCCAATCGAGGATCAGCTGGCGCGGGGTCGTCGTCATTGCGGGGGCGCGGCCGAGCCACGATAAAACGGGCTTGCCAGATACAAGCCGATGAGGTGGCGGGCGATTACGCCCGCGGCCGCTGCGGTCGGAACGGCGATGACGAGGCCGACGAAGCCGAACAGCTGGCCGAAGGCCAGAAGCGCGAACATCAGCCATACGGGATGCAGGCCGATGGATCCGCCGACGAGCTTCGGCGAAATCACGTAGCCTTCGAGAAACTGCCCGCTCACCACGATCGCCAGCGCCATGAACAGCAGATTCAGATGCGGCCAACCCTGAACCAGAGCGACGGCAATCGAAAAAAGGAGAACGATGAGCGACCCGACATAGGGGATGAAGCTCAACATTCCGCCGATAAAGCCGATCAGGAGGCCGAAATCGAGGCCGACCAGCGTCAGGCCAACTCCGTACCACAGCCCCAGGCACAGGCAGACGAGGGATTGGCCGCGAATGAAGCCGGCCAAGGCCTGATTGATCTCCCAGGCGATCGCGCGCAAGGTTTTACGATGGTCGATCGGAAGCCAGCTGTCGATTTCCGCAACCATGCGGTCCCAGTCGACCAGGATGTAGAACGCCACGACCGGCGTGATGACCAGGAGAGAGAAAAAATCGAATACCGCGGCTCCTCCCGAGACCAGCGACCTCATCGCATTGATGAACCATTGCGCGCCACGCGCGACAAAATCGCCGATCGACTTCTGGATTTCGGCGCTGGACAGCTGTTCACCGAAACCGAGAGCCTTGATCCAGCCGCCTCCATATCTGGCGATGAGGGCGTTGCCCTCTTCGACGGCGAGGGCCTGCAGGCGCACCGCATAACTCGGCAGCCGCTGAGCGAAGGTCACGAGCTGGCTGCTGAGAATCGGCACGACAAAGATCAGGATGGCGGCGACGGCGGAGCCGAAGACCACGAGAATGACCAGCGCCGCGCCCAGCCGGTTGAGCCCGAGCTTCTCCAGCTTGCAGACGACCGGGTCGAGAAGATAGCCGAGCGCAATTCCAGCGGCGAAGGGCGTCACGGTCGAGCCCAGCACATGCAGGGCGTAGCCGACGGCGGCGAACAGGAGTCCCCAGAACAGGATTTGACGTTCGATGCTCATCGTTCGATGCTCATGGAGCCGAACTCGCCTCGTCTCGTCTGTGGGGCGGCTGCAGGAGATCCCACTTTCCGCCCCAGGGGTCGAGGAAAACCGCCACGGTTCCATAGCGCTCGCGCCGCGGCGCCTCGAGAAACCTCACCCCCCGCGCTCGCATCGCCGCATGATCTTTTTCGAAGTCGTCGGTGAGAAGGAAGTAGCCGACCCGCCCGCCGGTCTGATCGCCGACTCTGTCGCTCTGCCGCTCATCGCCTGGAACCGCGAGAACGATCTTTGCCCCTGCCCCACCGGGGGGCGCCACGACGAGCCAGCGTTTGCCGCCGCCGAGATGAGCGTCCTCCTCGACGGTGAAGCCGAGCGCGCCCTCGAAGAAAGCCAAAGCCTGGTCGTAATCCGGGACGAGGAGAGAGATGGCCGAGAGGCTTCTTATCATCGTCGCATCTATCGGCTCATGTGATCAAGCCATTGGGCGACATAGACGCCGCCGGAGCCGACGGTCGTCGCGGCGACGGCCCATTCGAGCGCGGTCTGCACGGGTTGCAGCCCGAGATCGTAGGCGCGAACGCCGAGCGCGAAACCGGCGAGCGCAATTTGCGCGGCGGTGTTGATCTTCGATTCCCATACGGGGCGTATCTCGACCGGCTTGTCCATCAGCCAGGAGACGATCACGGCCACGAGGATCATGACGTCGCGCGATACGACGGCAATGGCGAGCCAGGCAGGCAGCCCGGCGTAGATGGCCAGCGAAACGTAAATCGAGATCAGGAGCGCCTTGTCCGCCAGAGGGTCGAGATAGGCGCCGAGCTCGGTGCGAAGGTTGAAGTGCCTGGCGATAAATCCGTCGATCGCATCGGAGACGCCGGCAAGCAGGAAGATCATGAACGCCGCCATGAAGCGTTGCGAGACGATCATCGAGATCGCCAGCGGGGTCATCAGCATCCTCGCCAACGTGATCAGATTGGGAACATTGATCAGGAACTGGGAGATGTTCATTAATTGCTGACGCTTCCCGCTCTTGTCGTTCAAGCAATCGAAGATCGTCCCGCCGGACCGACTCCGCCGCTCAAGACGCCGCTTGGATGCGAGCGCTTCGCGGCGCTCTTTGGGGGACGCTAGCATGATCGAACGGGCCGTGGGAAACCTGGGCCGCCCGCTCTTGCGCTCGTCACGGCGACCGATTACCCCCATTTTCAATTCGCCGAGGAGCCTCATGCCCGACCGCCGGACGCCGTTGACCTACGCCGGGGCCGGCGTCGACATCGACGTCGGCAATCGACTGGTAAACCGGCTGAAGCCGCTGGCGCGCGCCACTCGCCGACCCGGCGCCGACGCGGAGCTGGGCGGCTTCGGAGGCCTTTTCGATCTGAAAGCAGCGGGATTCGTCGATCCAATTCTCGTCGCCGCCAACGACGGGGTCGGCACCAAGGTGAAGATCGCGATCGAGAGCGGCATCTACGATACGATCGGCGTCGACCTGGTCGCGATGTGCGTCAACGACATCGTCGTACAGGGCGCAGAGCCCCTTCTGTTTCTCGATTATTTCGCCGCCGGCAGGCTCGACGAGGATGTGGCGGCCGCAGTCGTCAAAGGCGTCGCCGAGGGTTGCGCGCAATCCGGGTGCGCGCTCATCGGAGGCGAGACGGCGGAGATGCCGGGTCTCTATGCTCCCGGCGACTTCGATCTGGCGGGCTTCGCGGTCGGCGCCGCGGAACGCGGCGCCCTGCTGCCGCGAAGCGGTCTGAAGGCAGGGGACGCCGTCTTCGGGTTGCCGTCGTCGGGCGTCCACTCCAACGGCTTTTCGCTGGTGCGTCGAATCGTCGAGCGGTCCGGGCTTGACTGGGACGCGCCGGCCCCCTTCGATTCGATGCTTTCGCTGGCGGCTGCGCTCTTGACCCCGACGCGCATCTATGTCCGTCCGTTGCTCAAAGCGCTTGCTCGCGCTCCAAGCATTCTGGCTCTCGCCCACATCACGGGCGGAGGATTTCCGGACAATCTGCCGCGTGTCCTCGACGATGGTCTGGCGGTCCAGCTCGATCTCGACGCTTTCGCGCCGCCGCGCGTCTTTTCGTGGCTCGCCGACACCGGCGGGATCGCCCAGGAGGAGATGCTGCGGACTTTCAACTGCGGGTTCGGCATGGCGGTCTTCGTCTCGCGGGACGCCGAGGCGGAGGCACAGGAAGCGCTCGCTCTCGCCGGACTGGCGCCGACCCTGATCGGGCGGATCGTTTCGTCTCTCGGTCCGCGCGTCGTCACGGAAGGTCGTCTCGCGTTATGACCGGGCGGGTCCGTACGGCAATCCTCGTTTCCGGCCGCGGCTCCAACATGAAGGCGCTCATCGCGGCGGCGCGAAGGCCGAACTTCCCGGCCGAGATCGCGCTCGTGCTGTCCGACCGCTCCCAGGCGGCCGGGCTGGAGGTCGCGCGCGAGGCGGGGGTCACCGCCGAGGCGGTCGACTTTCGACGCTTTTCGGGGAAGGCCGCTTTCGAAGCGGAGCTTGACGAGCGCCTCCGGGCGGCTGAGATCGAACTCGTCTGCCTTGCCGGCTTCATGCGCATCTTGAGCGCCGGCTTCGTCGAACGATGGCAAGGCCGGATTCTCAATATCCACCCGTCTCTGCTGCCGGACCTGCGCGGTCTGCACACCCATGAGCGCGCGCTCGCCGAGGGGCGAGCCGAACACGGATGCACGGTCCACTACGTCTCGGCCGAACTCGACGGGGGCCCGATCATCGCCATGGCGCGCGTCCCCGTTCTGCCCGGCGACGATCCCGAAACGCTGGCCGCGCGGGTTCTGGTCGAGGAGCACCGGATCTACCCCCAGGCGCTGCAAACGGCAGCAGAGGCTCTTCGCGTCGGCTAGGCGCTTGGCGCGGGCCGGAATTTGTTTCAGAATCATCGCCATCGACCAGCGGAGTTTTACGTGGCGCGCGCCCTTGCGAAGAATGATTTTCCCGCCGAGACGGCCGAGTTGATTTCGGAGGAAGCGAAGGCGTCGCCGCTGTTGGGCTCGCCGGAGCGTTTCATCAACCGCGAGCTGTCCTGGCTGGAGTTCAACCGGCGCGTGCTGGAGGAGGCGGCGAACGCGCATCATCCGTTGCTCGAGAGGCTGCGCTTTTTGTCGATCTCGGCCAACAATCTCGACGAATTCTTCATGGTTCGGGTGGCCGGACTCGTGGGTCAGGTTCTGTCGGGCGTCGTCGAAGTGTCTGACGACGGCCGGACTCCCGCCGAGCAGCTCGAGCGCATCAGTGAGCGGGTTGCTTCCCTGGTCGCCTCCCAGCAGGAACGGTGGCGCGCTCTGCGTTCCGAACTGATCTCCAGTGGAATCGTCATCCTCGACGTCGCCGACCTCACTCGGCGGGAACGGGACTGGCTGCAGGAATACTTCCTTCAACACGTCTTCCCGATTCTCACGCCGCTCGCCGTCGATCCCGCGCATCCGTTTCCGTTCATCCCCAATCTCGGGTTCACCCTCGCGCTCGAACTCCTCAATCCGCAGGACGGACGAACGATGAGCGCGCTCGTGCGCATTCCCGGCAGCGTCGAGCGCTTCGTGCGGCTTCCCGAAGGCCCGCTCGGCGTCACGGCGCGCTTCGTCAGTCTCGACCGTCTGATCGTCGCATTCATAGGCCTGCTTTTTCCGGGCTATGAAGTGCTCGGCGAAGGCGCATTCCGGGTCATCCGCGACAGCGACATCGAGGTCGAGGAAGAGGCGGAAGATCTCGTCCGACTTTACGAAACCGCGCTCAAGCGGCGTCGCCGCGGTTCGGTCATCCGGCTGGAAATCGAGGCGAGCATGCCGGAGTCGCTGCGGGTCTTCGTGGCCGGCGACGTCGATGTCGTTCCCTCCGGCATCGTGCTGATCGACGGGATGCTGGCGCTGAACGAATTGTCGCAGCTTGTGGCGATCGATCGGCCGGAACTGAAATTTCCTCCTTACAATCCTCGCTTTCCCGAACGGGTCAAGGAGCATGGCGGCGATTGCTTCGCCGCAATCCGGCAGAAGGACCTGGTGGTCCATCATCCTTACGAATCCTTCGACGTGGTCGTCCAGTTCGTCAGCCAGGCGGCGCGCGATCCGAGCGTGGTGGCGATCAAGCAGACGCTCTATCGCACCTCCGCCGACAGCCCGATCGTTCGGGCCCTGGTCGAGGCCGCGGAACTCGGAAAATCGGTCACGGCCCTGGTCGAGCTCAAGGCCCGTTTCGACGAGGAGGCGAACATTCGCTGGGCGCGCGACCTCGAGCGCGCCGGAGCGCAGGTGGTGTACGGATTCATCGAGCTCAAGACCCACGCCAAGCTGTCGATGGTGGTTCGCCGGGAAGCCGGCTCGCTCGTCACCTACTGCCACCTCGGCACCGGCAACTACCATCCGGTGACCGCGAAGATCTACACCGACATTTCGCTTTTCACGGCCGACTCCGCGATAGGACGGGATGTCGCCCGGATCTTCAACTTCGTCACCGGCTACGCCGAACCCGACGGGCTCGAGCAGATGTCCATTTCGCCGATCACCCTGAAGAAGACGCTTCTGCGCAACATCGCCGACGAGATCGATCATGCGGCGCTCGGGAAGCCGGCGCAGATCTGGATGAAATGCAACGCGCTCGTCGATCCGGAGATCATCGACGCGCTCTACGCAGCGGGCCGCTCGGGCGTCAGGATCGAACTGGTCATCCGCGGCATCTGTTGCCTGCGGCCGGGCGTGCCCGGGCTGTCGGACAACATTCGCGTGAAGTCGATCGTCGGCCGGTTCCTCGAGCATGCGCGCATCTACGCCTTCGGCGCCGGGCATGGACTGCCCCATCCGAAGGCGCGGGTGTTCATCTCCTCCGCTGATCTGATGCAACGCAATCTCGACCGGCGCGTCGAGGCGCTCGTGCCCCTGCTCAATCCGACCGTGCACGAACATGTGCTCGACCAGATCATGGAGGCCAATCTGCTCGACAACGAGCAGAGCTTCCGGATCCTGGCGGACGGCTCGAGCGAACGGATCGCGCCGGCGCCGGGCGAGGAGCCGTTCAATGCCCACAAATATTTCCTGACGAATCCGAGCTTGTCGGGGCGCGGACATGCGCTGAAAGAATCGTTTCCGATGGCGCTCAGCCGCCGCGCCTGATAGACGACCGGCCGTCGGACGAAGTTCTCCAGCGGTTCATCAATGTCGGACAGTCCAGCGCAAGGGCGATTGCCCGTGGCGATCGTCGATATCGGCTCGAATTCGGTTCGGCTGGTCGCATACGAAGCCCATTCCCGCGCGCCCACCCCGACCTTCAACGAAAAGGCGTTGTGCGGTCTGGGAAGGGGAGTGGCCACGTCCGGCCTCTTGCCCGAAGACGGGGTGGCCAAGGCGCTCGCCGCGCTGCAGCGGTTCCGCGTTCTCTGCGACACCATGCGGATCGACGAAGTGCGCAGCATCGCCACGGCCGCCGTACGCGACGCGGCGAACGGGCCGCAATTCCTTTCGCTGGCTGAACGGGCGATCGGATGCAAGATCGAGTTGCTCAGCGGCCAGCAGGAGGCGCGGCTGTCGGCTCTGGGAGTCGTCAGCTCCATTCACGATGCGGACGGAATCGTCGGCGATCTGGGCGGCGGATCGCTCGAATTGACCGAAGTCAAGAACAACGACGCGTTCTCGGGAATGACCCTGCCGCTCGGCAGTCTGTCGCTGATGGATCTTTCGGAGCGCTCGCCAAAGAAGGCGGCGAAAATCGTCCGCGAAACGCTGTCGAACGTCAAACTGCTGCAATTCCTGCCGGGCCGCACGTTTTATGCGGTCGGGGGGACCTGGCGAGCGCTCGCGCGCCTGCATATGCGGCAGCGCCAGTATCCGATGAACGTCATGCACAATTACGTGATTCCGTCGCGCGACGCGCTCGAGTTCGCTCGGCTCGTCGAACGGGTCGAAGCCGACGCTCTGATGGAGATCGAGTCCGTCCCGTCGGCGCGGCGTCCGCTTCTCGCCTATGGCGCGGCGGTGCTCGAGGAAATCATCCGTCAGGCCAACCCTAAGGAGATTGTCATCTCCGCGCTCGGGGTGCGGGAAGGCCTGCTTTATTCGCAGCTTCCGGTGGAGACGCAGGCGGAGGACCCGCTGATCCTCGCCGCCCGTGAATTCAACCGCCGGCGCTCACGCGCCCCGGCCCACGGCGAGGAGCTCTTCGAGTGGACGAGCCGGCTGTTTGCGACCACTCATCTCGAGGAAGACGAGGACGACCGACGTTTGCGTCACGCCGCCTGCCTCCTGTCCGATATTTCCTGGCGCGCCCATCCCGACTACCGGGGGACGCAAGCTTACGATCTCGTCGCCAACGCCGCATTCGTCGCGGTCGACCATCCGTCCCGCGCCTTTCTCGCGCTCTCCGCCGCCTATCGCCATCTGTCGAACGAGGACTTCGTCACCCCGCAGTCGCGTTCGCTCGTGAGCGCTCGCCAACTCGACCGGGCGCGCATCATCGGCGCGGCGATGCGGGTCGCCTACAACATCTCCGCCGCCATGCCGGGCGTTTTGCCCCGCGCGCCGATGATTTTGGACAAGGGTCATGTGGTGCTGACCCTGCCGGCCGAACTGGCGCCGTTGAGCAGCGAACGCCTGCAATCCCGAATGCGGCAGTTCGCCCGGCTGATCGGAAGCGACCCCGAGATCCGGGCTGCTTCATGAGCGCGCCATTGATGTGATTTAGAAATGGGCCGGGTGCTGCCCGTACGCCAACGGTCATTTGCAAAAGGCCCGCAAAGGCCCCATATTCGGGGGGCCTGTTTGACGCCATCGGACGGGCGTTATCAGACCCCCACCGGCGGTCCTTGAAACCGCCAAGGCGAGGAGATGTCGAATATGGCGGCTGTCCAGGAGACGGTCGAGCGCGTTCGTTCGATCGATGTCGAGGCGTATAAATACGGCTTTGTCAGTCCGATCGAATCGGATGTGGCGCCGAAAGGCCTCGACGAAGACATCATCAAATTCATTTCTGCGAAAAAGCAGGAGCCGGAGTGGCTGCTCGCCTGGCGGCTCGAGGCCTACCGCCGCTGGCTGACGATGGAAGAGCCGCGCTGGGCGCGCGTCGAGTATCCGCCGATCGATTTCCAGGCGATCCACTATTTCTCCGCGCCGAGGACGGGGCCTTCGCCGAAGTCTCTCGACGAAGTCGATCCGGAGTTGCTCCGGACGTATGCGAAACTTGGCATTCCCCTCGTTGAGCAGGAGATTCTCGCCGGCGTCGAGAAGCCGAGGGTGGCGGTCGACGCGGTGTTCGATTCGGTGTCGGTCGCCACGACCTTCAAGGCCGAACTCGCCAAGGCGGGCGTGATCTTCAGCTCGTTCTCCGAGGCGGTCCGCAATCACCCCGATCTGGTGCGCCGCTATCTGGGGACGGTCGTTCCGGCCACAGACAACTTTTATGCGACGCTCAATTCGGCGGTCTTTTCCGACGGCTCGTTCGTCTACGTCCCGCCGGGCGTGCGCTGCCCGATGGAGCTCTCGACCTACTTCCGCATCAACGAAAAGAACACCGGTCAGTTCGAGCGCACGCTGATCATCGCCGACAAGGGCGCATACGTCAGCTATCTCGAAGGCTGCACGGCGCCGAAGCGCGACGAAAACCAGCTGCACGCCGCGGTCGTCGAACTCGTGGCGCTCGAGGACGCCGAGATCAAGTACTCGACGGTGCAGAACTGGTACCCGGGCGATTCGGAAGGCCGGGGCGGCATCTACAATTTTGTCACCAAGCGCGGCGACTGCCGCGGCGCGCGGTCGAAAATCTCGTGGACGCAGGTCGAAACCGGCTCCGCCATCACCTGGAAATACCCGTCCTGCATCCTGCGGGGCGAGGCGTCGCGAGGCGAGTTCTATTCGATCGCCATCTCCAACGGCCATCAGCAGGTCGACAGCGGCACGAAGATGATCCACCTCGGCCGCAATACGACGAGCCGCATCATCTCGAAGGGCGTTTCGGCCGGAAAGTCGCAGAACACCTACCGGGGCCAGGTTTCGGCGCATCGTCTGGCCACCGGCGCGCGGAACTTCACCAACTGCGATTCGCTTCTGATCGGACACGAATGCGGCGCTCATACGGTGCCGTACATCGAGGCGAAGAACGCGTCGGCGGTGATCGAGCACGAGGCGACGACCTCGAAAGTGTCGGAGGACCAGCTCTTCTATTGCCTGCAGCGCGGGTTGTCGGCCGAGGAGGCGACGGCGCTGATCGTCAACGGCTTCGTCCGCGACGTCCTGCAGCAGCTGCCGATGGAGTTCGCGGTCGAGGCCCAGAAGCTGATCGCGATCAGCCTCGAGGGCAGCGTCGGGTGACCTTTCGTCATCCCGGTCCATTGGAACGACAATAAGATCTGACGAAAAAATATGGGGCGCGTCGCGATGCTTGAAGTCAAAGATCTCAGCGTTTCGGTCCAAGCCAGGCCGATCCTCGCCGGGCTGAACCTCACGGTCAGCGCCGGGGAAGTCGCCGCCATTATGGGCCCGAACGGCTCCGGCAAGTCGACGCTGTCATACGTCATCGCCGGCAAGCCTGGCTATGAGGTCACCTCGGGCGAGGTGTTGCTCGACGGCGAGAACCTCCTTGAATCGGAACCGGATGAACGCGCCCAAAAAGGGGTTTTTCTCGCCTTTCAGTATCCGATCGAGATCCCCGGCGTGGCGACGATGACGTTCCTGAAGGCCGCGCTGAACGCCCAGCGTCGGTCGCGCGGCGAAGGTGATCTGACCACGCCCGAATTCATGCGTCGGGTGCGCGAAGCGTCGAAGGCGCTGAAGATCGACATGGAGATGCTTCGCCGGCCGCTCAACGTCGGGTTTTCCGGCGGCGAGAAGAAGCGGCTCGAGATCCTGCAGATGACGCTGCTTCAGCCGCGGCTCGCCGTGATGGACGAGACGGATTCCGGGCTCGACATTGACGCCTTGAGGGTCGTCGCCGACGGCGTGAACGCCTTGCGCGACCCGAACCGAGGTTTTCTCGTGATCACCCACTATCAAAGGCTTCTCGACCACATCAGGCCGGACTCTGTGCACGTGATGGCGAACGGCCGCATCGTGGCCAGCGGAGGGCCCGAGCTCGCGGTCGAGCTCGAGCACAGCGGTTACGGCGCCTACGCGGACGAGGCCGTGTGAAATGACAGCCCACGCCGTTCCTCGCTCGACCGCCGAGTCGACCCTGGTCCGCCAGTTCGAGGCGCAAAGCGGGCTCACGCGGTCGCCCGAGCGGGCCGCTGCCTTCAAACGCTTCGCCGATCGCGGCCTGCCGACGCGGCGCGTCGAATCCTGGCACTACACGGACCTGCGGGCGGCCATTGCCGACGCGGCGCCGCTCGCGCCCGACCCCGATCGGGCCGCCATCGAGGTTGCGGCCCATGCGTTGGCCGGACGCAGGAAGCTCGGAGCCGCTCGTCTGGTTCTGCTCAATGGCCGCTTCGTCGAAGAGCTGAGCGACCCGCTGCCGGCCGGCGCCCGGGTCGCTTCCCGAGACAGCCAGGCGCCGGTCGTGGACGATCCGATGGTTTCGCTGGCCGAGGCGATGAGCGCCCCCGGCTGCGTCCTCGAGGCGCTGGCAGGCGCGAAGATCGACGAACCGGTCGAGATCCTCCACATGGTGAGCGGGCAGGGCGCGCTTTCGCTCTATTCGCGCTTGCAGATCGTCGTCGGCGCGGGGGCCCGCGCCTCCTTCGTCGAGACCTTCTCGGGCGCCGGCTCGACCGTGCAGCGGCACGCCTTGACGGCCCTGACGCTCGGCCCGGGCGCGACGGTGAAGCATGCGGTCGTCATCCAGGATCGCCCCGAACTGCATCTCGAGAGCCAGATCGTCGACATCGAGGCGGGGGCCGAACTCAACGCTTTCGCCCTGGTTTCGGGAGGAACGCTCTCCCGACGCCAGTTGTTCGTGAGAATGCCCGGCGAAAAGGCGAAGGTCGTGCTCGGCGGACTGGCGCTTCTGGATGGCTCTCGGCGGGCCGACACGACCCTGCAGGTGGTCCATTCGGCGCCGGGAGGCGTGAGCCGCGAGTTCTATCGGGCGATCGTCGACGACGAGGCGATCGGCACGTTCCAAGGGAAGGTCGTCGTCGCCAACGGCGCCCAGAAGACCGACGGCGCGATGAAATCGCAAGCCGTCCTGCTGTCAGCGCACGCCCAGATGAACGCCAAGCCCGAACTCGAGATTTTCGCCGACGACGTCGTCTGCGGGCATGGCGCGACGGTCGGATCGCTCGATCCGGAGCAGGTCTTCTATCTCGAGGACTCGCGGCGTTCCGAAAGACGAAGCGGAAGCTATGCTGCTCGAGGCGTTTGGAGGCGAAGCCATTGAGCGGGTCGACGACGACGCGCTCGCCGAGCTTTTGCGCGCCGCGTTTCGCGCCTGGCTCGACTCGAGAGGCCGCGCGCCGGCGGAGGCCAGCATATGATGAACGACGCCGTTCAAGCCGCGACCGCGCCGTACGATGTGGAAAAGGTGCGCCAGGATTTCCCGATCCTCGCCGAACGCCCGTACGGCAAGCCGCTCGTCTATCTGGACAACGCCGCCTCGGCCCAGAAGCCCAAGATCGTGCTCGATCGGCTGGTGCACGCCTACGAGCATGAATACGCCAATGTCCACCGGGGGCTGCATTATCTCGCAAACGCCGCGACGGAGGCCTACGAGGCCGCGCGCGAGACGGTGCGCCGGTTTCTGAACGCCGCGTCGACCGACGAGATCGTATTCACCCGGTCGACGACCGAGGCGATCAATCTCGTCGCGGCCAGTTTCGGCCGGAAGACCATCGGTCCGGGCGACGAAATCGCGCTCAGCGTCATGGAGCACCACTCCAACATCGTGCCCTGGCACTTTCATCGCGAGCGCAACGGCGCGGTGCTGCGCTGGATGGAGATCGAAGACGACGGCTCTCTGCCGCTCGAGTCTTTCGAGCGGGCGCTGAGCGGGCGCACGAAGATCGTCGCGATCACGCAGATGTCGAACGTGCTGGGGACCGCGCCGCCGCTCAAAGAGATGATCCGGCTCGCGCATGAGCGTGGCATACCGGTGCTCGTCGACGGCTCGCAAGGCGCCGTCCATCTCGACGTCGACGTCCGAGACCTCGACGCGGACTTTTACGTCTTCACCGGGCACAAGGTCTATGGCCCGACCGGGATCGGGGTCCTCTATGGGAAGCGGGCGCTGCTCGAGTCCATGCCGCCGTTCCTCGGCGGAGGCGAGATGATCGAGGAGGTCACGCTCGAGACCGTCACCTACAATCAGCCGCCCTATCGGTTCGAGGCCGGGACGCCGCCGATCGTGCAGGCGATCGGACTCGCGGCGGCGATCGACTACATGGAAGGGATCGGCAGAGAGCGCATCCGCGCGCACGAGGAGGCGCTGAGCGCCTTTGCGCACGAGCGCCTGTCGAGGATCAATTCGCTCCGGATCTTCGGCGCCGCGCCTGGAAAGGGCCCGATCGCCTCGTTCAACATGAAAGGCGCGCATGCGCACGACGTGGCGACCCTGATCGACAGGGCGGGCGTCGCCGTCCGCGCCGGGACCCATTGCGCCATGCCGGTCATGCAGAGGTTCGGGGTCACCTCGACGTGCCGCGCCTCGTTTGCGCTCTATAACACTTTCGCCGAAGTCGACGCGCTCGCGGACGCTCTTGACCGCGCGCAAAAGCTCTTCATGTAGGGGCTAGGAGACGCCGCATGAACGATGCGAGCAGCACCGCTTTTTCGCAGCAGATCGCGGTGAAACCGCCGTCCCAGATGGCGCCTGAGGAATTGCGCGAGCTGACCAATTCGATCGTCGCCGCGCTGAAGACCGTCTACGACCCGGAAATACCGGCGGATATTTACGAGCTCGGTCTCATCTACAACGTCGATATCGACGACAGCCGTTTCGTAACGATCGAGATGACGCTGACGGCGCCGGCCTGTCCCGTCGCCGGGGAAATGCCGCTGTGGGTCGAGAACGCCGTCAGCGTGGTCCCGGGAGTGTCGGGCGCGAAAGTGAACATGGTTTTCGATCCGCCGTGGGACCAGAGCCGCATGTCGGACGAGGCGCGGGTGGCGCTGGACATGTGGTGATTCGAAAGCCTTGCGCTCCGAACGATGCGCGAGGCGCAATCCCTCGTCCGGACCGATTGGCCGACTGGCTAGAGCAGACTCCGATGAGAAGACGTCGGCGCCCTCGTGAGGCCGGCGACGGTTCGCTCGGCGAGCTTGCGCAAAGTGGCCTTCAGCTTGGAAAAAGCCTTCTCGATCGGGTTCATGTCCGGGCTATAGGGCGGCAGATATCGCAATTTGGGGGGACGGAATTGCTGGGTTGCTTAATCCGCGCTCCCTTGCGGGCAGGCAAATTGTCCATGACGACGATATCGCCCGGCAAATGGGTGGGAACCAGGACTTGAATCGCTCAAATCAGTAGGCGGGGTCGCTGGCGCGGCCGTATTGTTTGGAGCGGCTTTGTCAACGCCGAGTTTCAATTTTCGAGCCTCTGATCCTGCTTCTCTTGGTTGCGGACGTAAGTCCGGATGGCTTCCTTGTCACGGCCGACGCACATTGACGAAGAACGGCGGAATCGACAACAGCATGTGCATGTGATCGGGCGTCACATGCCCTTCCTCTCTTTGGAGTCTTCTGAACCGCGAGCTTGCGGAACACTTCGCCCAAACGCCGTCGAATAAAAATCAGTGGCTGTCACGTCGGAACTTTCACTGGTGGACTGCCGGAAACGTCAAACTGCTGCTGCCACCCCGGCGTAGCTGGGGGGTCTCCCGCTTTTGCGACGGAGCTCCGAAGGCCGGCTAGGCAATGCGACGCCGAAGGCGGTCGTACCCAGACCCAGGTGCGGCTGGGGCCATCAGGATAGTGTAGTTGACGGCGCGCAATTTGGGCGCGCGTGTCGAGGCCGAGGCTGCTCGGTTGGAACGGTCGCTCACGCGCGGCGAGCGCATTTTGAATATGCGCATTGCGTGCATCGGCGGATCGACTGTGGGAACGCGCCGATGCGGCTCTGCCCATGCGCCTGCGTTATGGGACCGGTGCTCGGCGACGAAGCGGCGCTTCCGCAGCCACAATGTTCCGATCTGAAAAGAGAGCACGCGGCGGCCAACGTCGTTGCTCTTCCCCGTGACGACCCTCGATATTGACGCGTGGGAGAACGCGAGAGGCACGCCGCAGAGGCTGCCGGCGATGTCGACGTCGCAATGCGGGTCACGGCGGGACCTCGCGCAACCATCGGCAAAACTCGGGATGTTCTTCCTCTCGAGCGCCGCGCTCGAGCCACCGTGACCGCTGACTTGGCCCACGAACCTGCGCGCAGGCGTCATCCAGCAGATCAAGATGCCGAAGACCCACCGGCTTTTGAGCAAGTTCCCCGCCTTGGAACATTGAAAAAGGCTTTGTTCGCGACTCGCCTCGGCTTTCGAGCGCGCAGCAGCGCCGGCTCTTGGCGCTGCGGCGACCCGTGGCGCCGGCGAAAGACCTGCGCCTGCACGCACGCGACGCGAGTGTATCTGGTAAGTTCTTCGGTGCGAGTGCGAGGTCATTCGCCAAGTCAGGTTGTGTTTACGTTAAGTTACGCCAATGGAGAAGGCACCAGATTTGCGACACATAGTCACAGTTCCGCTACCAGGGGTTGACTATTGCGTTTTTTTCGGCGACCAAGTGACATTGTTACGTTGCCGTTAACAAAGGTTCTGGACGGATTGGTGTAAATTGAAGAGGAATGCTCGCGCTGCGACAACGCCTTTTGATTCCAAGCCACCACCAAAAAGTCGGCGATAGGTGAGTGAGGTACGACGCAATGAAACGAACTTTTTTTCTGGCTGCTGAGGTGCAGACTGCCTCGCTATCCGAATTGTCGTTGTCGGACAGCGCCAGCGCCGGCTCTATCATCTTGCTGTCGCAGAACAACGTCTCGGCAAACTCGTGGAGCGCAAGAAGCTTGTAAGACGGAAGGTAAGCCAGAAAAGAACAAAGGCGAAATGACGCCTTGAGGCTAATGCTCCCCACCAATTTTTCCCCCCGATAAATTGGTTATTACTGACGATGAGGCCTAACCAGAACAATGGTTTATGGAGGATATACTTTCATGAGGTTTATTTGCGGGCCCCTGATCGCGGCAGGTTGCCTTTTCGTCTTTTTTGGCTCGGCACAGGCCGGCTCCGATCCCACAAGCGGCGTACTGCCTTCCTATAACGACGCCTATGCGAACTGGAAGAACGCCGGGCTGCTTTCGGTCGGCGGCATTCCGCATCGGACGACAATTTGCGCGAAGGTCAATCCGATAGGCGGCGGGGCAGATGACCTCGCTAATATTCAGAATGCGATCAACAAGTGTCCGGCGGGCGAGGTCGTCCAGCTCGGCGCCGGCACTTTCACGATTTCCATGTCCGAGCACATCAATCTGAGCCAGGGAATCACTCTGCGCGGAAGCGGAACCTGCAACAATTCCTCCTCTCCCTACTGTCCGACCGTGATCAACGTTCACAACGGGCTCTTGGCATGGACAGGAGGACGATGCGGCACGAGCACTTCGAGTGAGGTGGGCTGCGTCTCGAACCCCGCGATTCAGGTCGAACCGGCCGCCATGTCGAACTACTACGACTTTGGCTGGTCCAAATGCGGTCACCAAACGGTGCCCAGCACTTCCTGCGGCGCCATCGCCCTGGCCGCCGATGCGGCGCAGGGACAGACGACGATTCGGGTCAGCAGCACGTCGTCCTTTTCCGCCGGAATGTGGGTGCTGATTGACGAGGCGTCCGGCGCCTTATGGCAGCGAGACCCGGTGGGCCCCAATCTCTATGGCGAGGTCTGGGCGGCCTCGGACTGGCTGAGCACCTCGGGAAGCCCCGCGACCGGTCGGGTGCAATGGGCATTGTATAGCAACGGAAGCGGAGATTTCGGTTCCGGAAAATATCCCTACACCGCCGGAAGCCCCGGATGCTGGCAGTCGTTTTGCGACAGGCCGACGGCGGAAATCCATCTCGTCAAGT
This sequence comes from uncultured Alphaproteobacteria bacterium, assembly GCA_963823165.1. Taxonomy (GTDB): domain Bacteria; phylum Pseudomonadota; class Alphaproteobacteria; order Rhizobiales; family Beijerinckiaceae; genus Roseiarcus. Next base: position 297,780 of record CAWGKV010000034.1, read on the forward strand.
CAGTCGGCGCCGGTCCGTGTCCCGGGACCAACTGCACCGTCACCTTCGATGATCCGCTCACCATCGCCTATCGAGCGAGCAACGGCCACAACGCTTACGTCTACTTCCCGGCGCATCAGAACGGCGTTCCGATGCCGTTCCTGCAATATGCGGGCGTCGAAAACCTGACCATTGAAAGGCCGACCAATGGCGGAGTCAATTTCCTGTTCTGCGCCTATTGCTGGACGAAGAACGTCGAGGTCGTCGGATGGGAAGGAGGGGGAGTCAATTTCAACTATTCGGTCCGCAACGAGATGTACAGGACGTTCGTTAATCACTGCGGAGACTCGGTGAACAACGGCGCGGAATATCCGATCGGCATCGACGACGCCGCCACTGAAATCTACGTCGTCGACAGCATCACGCGCGGGTGCGGCAAGGGGATGGTCGGAAAGACCGCCGCCGGATCGGTCGTCGCCTACAATTATATGGACGCCACGATGTATGACAGCGAGTCCGGCATCGGCGACTATTGGGTGGACATGGGGGTCAATGGCAGCCATTACGCCGGTACGCACCATATGCTTTTCGAGGGGAACTGGGGAGACAACCTCGACAACGACGATACGCATGGCAACGCCGTGTATCATACTTACTTCCGCAATTGGGGCACGGCGCTGCGGTCGGCCTTCACCGACCCTTCAACCGGCAAAACCGTCAACGACGCCGCGAAGGTAGCGCAGGCATGCGGGACGACGGGGTCGTCCAGTTGCTGGTCGAACCCGCCGGGCGTGTTGCACGCCGCTGGGCCGATGATGCACGATTATTGGTTCGCCTATGTCGGCAACGTGCTCGGGACGTCCGGGGTGACGACTTCGGCAAACGGATGGACCTATAACGGCACCCTCAGCGGAAATGACCACATCTGGATGGTAGGCTGGAACGCAGACGCTGCGCATCCCGCTCAGACCGATCCGAACCTGACCGCGAGCATCGGGCCATTCATCTTTCGCCACGGCAACTACGATTATGTCGACGGCAAGGTGGCCGACTGGACCTCCGGATACTCGCAGACGCTGCCGAACTCGTTCTACCTGCGGTCAGAGCCGGGGTTCTTCAAAGCCGGGACCTGCACGTATCCGTGGCCGTGGGTGACGCCGGCCGGGTCGAGCCAAATCCAGAGCAACAGTTGCCGCGGCTCCGGTCTTCCCGCCAAGGCGCGCTACGACGCCGGGACGCCGTTCGTCCAGCCTTGAGCCGCCGCTGACGGGCGACCGGGAAGGGGAGACGCTTCGGGGCGTCTCCCCTTCCACACCGCCGAATAGGAATCGCCTGCGCAATGCCCGGCTGGGGAGCTAGGCGCCAGGCGCCGCCCCGCCTCCACAATTTTGTCTGTTGCCAAGCCGGCCTGAATTTGCTTTCTTCTACAACCTAGGATTGTTACCGTGACGATCGCCTCTCTTAGTTGCATCACCGCCGGGCCTCCGGCTCGACGACGGGGAGGCCGAGATCTTGGCGCTCGGCGCGCGAACGCGCAGCGGCGCGGGCTCTGCGCGCCCTGCGTCCGGCGACGGGTGGATCTTCAATGGCTCTGATCGCGGGGCTTCATTTGCGGATGCGCCCGATACCCTGCAAGCGGTCGCCTGGGGCGGGACAAGCGGGAAGCTACAAACGCAAGAAGTTTGTAAGGCGTAGATTAAGCTCGCAAGAATAATGGCGCGAAAGACCGCCTTGTCGTTAACTCTATCAAGAATATTGAATCGTATAACGTCGTTACTACTGACGTTGAGGCACTAACACGAACCTGGCTAATAGAGGATATGCTATCATGCGGTTTATTCGTGGACTAATAATCGCGGCGAGTTGCGTTTTTGTCTCACTTGGCTCGGCACAGGCGCTAACCATCGGGGAGACGGCCGTGCTTTCGTCCCCCGACACTGGAAACGTAAAGTATCTGTGGGCCCAAAGCACCACGCTAGCCCAGGCCGCAACCATCCAGAGCCTGTCCTTCTACGTCAAAGCCGCCAGCGGAAGTTTGATGCTCGGCATTTATGACGCTACCGGCCCCAATGGCGGCCCCGGGGCGCTCAAAGCCTCGACCAACAGTTTCACCGCCGTGACAGGCTGGAATACGGCCAATGTCACCAGCCCCGTGTCATTGGCCGCCGGCGCCTACTGGCTGGCCTTTATACCGAGCAGCAGCAGTATTACTTTCATGAAATCCAACGCGTCAGGCGCCTGCAGATATCAAAACTCGGGTTTTGGCAGCCTGCCGAAAACCTTTTGGCCCTCGCCGACGTCTTGTGCATCCACCATCTTTTCGCTCTACGGTACGCTGGCGACCTCCTCCGGCGGGGGGGGAACCAACGGCGTATGCGGCTCGGCGAACGGCGTCGCCGTCAGCACCGCTCCGACCAGCGGGCTCTGCACAGCCGGTTCAGCCTCCGCCGTCGGCGGGAGCGGGCCATGGAACTGGAGTTGCGCCGGCAGCAATGGCGGGACCACGGCATCGTGTTCGGCGCCTCTCCAGTCCGCCTCCTCCGGTGGCTCCGACCCCACAAGCGGCGTGCTGCCGTCCTATAACGACGCCTATGCGAACTGGAAGAACGCCGGGCTGCTTTCGGTCGGCGGCATTCCGAATCGGACGACCGTTTGCGCGACGGTCAATCCGATAGGCGGCGGGGCCGATGATCTCGCTAATATTCAGAATGCGATCAACAAGTGTCCGGCGGGCCAGGTCGTCCAGCTCGGCGCCGGCACATTCACGATTTCCATGTCCGAGAACATCAATCTGAGCCAGGGAATCACCCTGCGCGGAAGCGGAACCTGCAACAATTCCTCCTCTCCCTACTGTCCGACCGTGATCAACGTCTACAACGGGCTCTTGGCATGGACGGGAGGACGATGCGGCACGAGCACTTCGAGTGAGGTGGGCTGCGTCTCGAACCCGGCGATTCAGGTCGAGCCGGCCGCCATGTCGAACTACTACGACTTTGGCTGGTCCAGTTGCGGTCATCAGTCGGTGCCCAGCACGTCCTGCGGCGCCGTCGCCCTGGCCGCCGACGCGACGCAGGGACAGGCGACGATTCAGGTCAGCAGCACGTCGTCCTTTTCCGCCGGAATGTGGGTGCTGATTGACGAGGCGTCCGGCGCATTATGGCAGCAGGACCCGGTCGGCCCCAACCTCTATGGCGAGGTCTGGGCGGCCTCGGACTGGCTGAGCACCTCGGGAAGCCCCGCGACCGGTCGGGTGCAATGGGCATTGTATGGCAACGGAAGCGGAGATTTCGGTTCCGGACAATATCCCTACACCGCCGGAAGCCCCGGATGCTGGCAGTCGTTTTGCGACAGGCCGACGGCGGAAATCCATCTCGTCAAGTCAGTCGGCGCCGGCCCGTGTCCCGGGACCAACTGCACCGTCACCTTCGATGATCCGCTCACCATCGCCTATCGAGCGAGCAACGGCCACAACGCTTACGTCTACTTCCCGGCGCATCAGAACGGCGTTCCGATGCCGTTCCTGCAATATGCGGGCGTCGAAAACCTGACCATCGAAAGGCCGACCAATGGCGGAGTCAACTTCCTGTTCTGCGCCTATTGCTGGACGAAGAACGTCGAGGTCGTCGGATGGGAAGGAGGAGGAGTCAATTTCAATTATTCGGTCCGCGACCAGATGGACACGACGTTCGTGAACGTCTGCGGCGACTCGGTGAACAACGGCGCGGAATATCCGATCGGCATCGACGACGCCGCCACCGAAATCTACGTCGTCAACAGCATCACGCGCGGGTGCGGCAAGGGGATGGTCGGAAAAACCGCCGCCGGATCGGTCGTCGCCTACAATTATATGGACGCCACGATGTATGATAGCGAGTCCGGCATCGGCGACTACTGGGTGGACATGGGGGTCAATGGGAGCCATTACGCCGGTACGCACCACATGCTTTTCGAGGGGAATTGGGGAGACAACCTCGACAACGACGATACGCATGGCAACGCCGTCTATCACACTTACTTCCGCAATTGGGGCACGGCGCTGCGGTCGGCTTTCACCGACCCGTCAACCGGCAAAACAGTCGACGACGCCTCGAAGACAGCGCAAGCATGCGGGACGACGGGGCCGTCCGGTTGCAGGTCGAATCACGCCGGCTCCGTTGCGCGCCGCCGGGCCGATGATGCACGATTATTGGTTCGCCTATGTCGGCAACGTGCTCGGGACGTCCGGGGTGACGACTACGGCAAACGGATGGACCTATAACGGCAACCTCAGCTCAAACGACCACATCTGGATGGTCGGCTGGAACGCAGACGCTGCGCATACCACTCTGACCGATCCGAACCTGACCGCGAGCATCGGGCCATTCATCTTCCGCCACGGCAACTACGATTATGTCAACGGCAAGGTAGCCGACTGGACTTCCGGATACTCGCAGACGCTGCCGAACTCGTTCTACCTGCCGTCGACGCCGGCGTTCTTCGGCGGCGGAGCCTCCTGCCAGTATTCGTGGCCGTGGGTGACGCCGGCCGGGTCGAGCCAAATCCAGACGCCGACCGGCGGGGGAAGCTGCGCGACCTATTCCGGCCTGCCCGCCAAGGCGCGCTGGGACGCCGGGACGCCGTTCGTCCAGCCTTGAGCCGCCGCGGACGGTCCAGAGGCGCGTGATTGGGTAAGCAGAGGCTGCCGGCGGGGACGACCCGCCGGCAGCTGCTTTCAGGAGGTCGCTCGTCCGGCGCGCTTAGAGCGGCTTCCGATCAATCCGAGACGCGGCCGTCATTGCGAGCGAAGCGAAGCAATCCAGAGCCGCTGCACAGCGGCTGGATTGCTTCGTCGCTTCGCTCCTCGCAATGACGATCCAATATGATCGGAAAGCGCGTCTAATTTAAGCCGTTGCCGAGCGAGCTCCTTTCGTCAGGCTATGAAATCAAGCTAAGGAGCAGCCCTGCGAGCCCGAATTCGCCCAGGGAGTGCGCCTCAGTGAGATTGGTGTTTTTTCTTGCCGCTCTGCTGCCCGCTGCGCTGCCGCCGCTAGTCGCATTTGCCGCCAAGGCCCAGAGCGATGTCGCGATCGAGGTTGCATCGCCGGCAAGACTGGGCGGCGGCATTTTGCCGGCCGACCGTGACGCGAGCCCGAACTGGCAGATGGCCGGGATGCTCTCCGCCGGCGGCATTCCGAACCGGACCACGGTTTGCGCCAGGGTCAGCCCTCTCGGCGAAGGCAAGGACGACACAGCCAATATCCAGAAGGCGATCGAAGCGTGTCCGCTCGGTCAGGTGGTTTTGCTCGCGGCCGGCGCCTTCACCGTCGACGAGGGCCACTTCATCTTGCTCGACAGGGGTGTAAGCCTGCGCGGCGCGGGGCCTGGCGTCACCACGCTACAGAGGACGAACGGCTGCAAGCCTCTGAGCCCCAGCAGCACCGGCGCCTGCGGCGCGGCCCCTTCGCCGATGATCATCGTGGGACCGCAACGCTGGAACAACGACACGACCTCGACGAACCTGGCCAGCGACGTCACGGCGGGATCATATTCGGTTCAAGTGGCCAGCGCCGCCGGCTTCTCGGTAGGCCAGATCGTGCTCCTGGACGAATTGTCCGGGGCGCAGTGGATGCCGGACGTGGGCCGGACAGATCTGATCTGGGCCGCCCCCGATTATCGCGTGACGTACAACATGCACTGGCCCGTCGCGCCGGGCGACGACCCGGGCAATTGCACCAGCACCGGCTGTGGCGGCAGCAATACTGCTTTCGCCTGGTTTTCGCGCAACGACCGGCCGACCTCGGAACATCATAAGATATCGGCGATCAAGGGGGATACGGTCACCTTCAATTCGCCGGTAACGATCTCCTATCGAACCAGCCACACCGCCCAACTTTCTCATTATCGCATGCGGCACACGACCAATGCGGGCGTCGAGAACATGACGCTCTCCAACGCCGATGATGGGCAGCTTCGGTTCGACTGGGCGGCCAATTCGTGGGCTTATCGCGTAGAATGCACAGCCTGGGGCGGAGAATGCATCGCGATCAACTCTTCGTTCCGCATTCAGCTGGAGCAGTTTTACATCCACGACGGCGCGTGGTGCGAGCCGGGTGGAGGCGGCTATAACATAAGCCTGTCACGTGGATCATCCGAGATCCTGATCGAAAACGGCATTTCGGTCAGGTGCAACAAGGTCATGGTGTCGCGCAGCGCCGGAGCGGGTTCGGTGACTGCCTACAATTACATGGACGATGGCTATATCTGCTGCAACAGCTCCAATCCTCTTTTCGGGGCGGACCGCTGGCTGGAGATTGGATTAAATAATTCTCACATGGTTGGCGGGCACCACATGCTGTTCGAGGGCAATTGGGGCTTCAACATGGACAGCGATGTGACGCACGGGAATGCTATCTACAGCACCTATTTTCGGAATTGGTCCACGGGATATCGTTCTCGGTTCACGAACCCGTTTGATGGCGCAACGATCGATGATATCAATGGTTTGCCGCATCCTGGCGGCAACGGTCCGTTTCGTCCGGCGGCTACCCATATCTACACCTACTGGCATTCCTTTATCGGCAATGTCCTCGGCACGCCCGGGCACACGAGCGGATGGATTTATCACGGCGTTGATTTTACCAATCGCGCGGCCGTCTTTCTCCTGGGATACACCGACGATCAAAGATATCCCCATACGACGCACGATCCAAAGGCCGATTTTACCTTCTCCACCCCGCCGGGGACAACGATAGCCACGGGCAACTATGACTACCTCAATAACGCGGTAAGCTGGGACCCGAACAATAGCGATCGCCTGCTGCCCAAATCGCTTTATCTGACGCACGAGCCGGCGTTCTTCAGCGCCGGGAGCGGCTACGCGTGGCCCTGGGTCAATCCGACCGGATCGCCGCAGCTCGACACGCTGCCAGCCAAGGCCCGCTACGACGCCGGGACGCCGTTCACCCAACCCTGAAGGGCGGGCTCATGGAAAGCCTCCGCTACTGGCCAGCATCTCGAAAAGCGGTTAGCGGATTTGTGTTGATCACCTTGAAGCCAAAATTTCTCAGCATTATAGGTATCTCACCTGAATTGCGGTTGGGGACCTCGTGCGTTTCCATTACTATTTGTAATATTTTCGCCGAAATCTTGCTATCAAGCGAATCAAGTATAGAATATTCTGCACATTCGCAATCTAATTTAAGTAAATTTATCGTGTCGCCTATCTCTGATATTATATCATTTATTGTTCTAGATTTCACTATTATAGTCTTCGTATCTACGTTCATCCTGCCACCGACTGACTCCATCATTGTGCTGTAAGCAGATTTAGCATGAACGTAGAATGACATCTGTCCATCTTCGCCGCTAACTGCTTCATTAAACGGGATGATATTTTCAAAGTTGTTCAACTCAATGGTCTTGAGCAGTCGCGAATATACAACTGGATCAGGTTCAAAAGATATCACTCTGCCCTTATTTCCAACCTTACGTGATGCAACGGCAGTAAATGACCCAAAATTTGCACCAATATCCAAAACAATGTCTCCGCCATTTAGCTTTATATTGTTCATGAAATAGTCTTCTCTAATAACGTTTTCTAATATCGTATACCATTCACCGCTTTTTGCTCTCAAACTGAACTTTAAACCTTTGCATTCAGCAACGTAATCATGCTTTTGTAATCTCATGGAATCTAAAACAAGTGGAAGTGGATTAGAGCTAAATCGACAGAGAGAAGCTACTTGTCGACATTTTGTTGTCGCGCGCATCTATGATCTCCAAGCGCAAGCCACCACCGCGAGATTCCCAAGCGTTGCATATCCGGGATCGGCTATGAAGACGTAGCGGGCGCCTGAGGATAGCCGAGCATAAAAATCCAGGCCAGTAAAGCACGGGTGCGTCTCGGCGAAGCCACCAGTTGCTTACGAAGATCATCAACGTTATATCGCCGTATTTGAATGCATGCAAAGGTCGGGTACCTTGCGAAGCACGTCGCGCAAGCCCTCGCCACGGTCATCGATTCGTTCTCTCTTCACCAGCCTTGCTACCGATCTCGTTTCCTTTATTAAGATGGCCCTGGCACCAACGGCATTAGAGGATTCCGCGGATGCATCGAATTGCCCTCGCGGTCCTGAGGGGACCGAGCGCCCGGAGCGAGCGTCTACGTGACCCAACCGGGGAGCGGGCCGTGCGGGGCTATGTATTCGACGAAAAGTTCTCGCCGGTCTGGGACGAGACCCTGCTGGATAGCGCGCGAACAACTTCACGCGGGCCGGAATGGTGGCGCCTCGCCCTCGAGATCCACGCGCGAAGGGACGACTACGACGCAATCGTGACCTGGGGTGAGAGGTTATCGCTGGCCTTGACCATTGTGCAGCGATTCGCGCGCAGCAGAAAGCCGCATATCGCCATGATGTGCCAGTTCGCGAAACCCAACATACAGATCCCGCTGCGCCTGTTCGGCGGCAGCCTCCACGCGGTCATCACATGGAACTCGGTACAGCGGCGCTACCTGATCGAGCGGCTCGGCTTTCCTTCCGAGCGCGTCTACCTCATGCGCCATTGCGTCGACCAATTGTTCTACAGCCCACGCGCCGCGGAGGAGGACACCATCTGCAGCGTGGGAGCCGAGATGCGCGACTATCCCACGCTCATCGAGGCGATACGCGGGACCGATTTGCGCTGCCACATCGCTGCCGATCACGTGCGCATACCCCATCGAATCCGACTGGTGGCCGATCGCCGCGTGCCAGTCGACACGCTCTCGGTCCCCGCCGACGCGAAAATCACAATTGGGCGGAAGACGTTGCTCGAGCTGCGCGACCTCTATGCTCGTTCGCGCTTCGTGGTCGTGCCGCTTCTCCCTTCGGAGAGCGACAACGGAGTGACGGTTATCCTAGAGGCAATGGCCATGGGGAAGCCCGTCATCTGCTCCCGCACGCGCGGGTCAAGTCGACGTCATCCAGGACGGGGTGACTGGCGTCTACGTGCCCGTAGGGGATCCCGTGGCGCTGCGAGAGGCGATGCTGTCGCTGTGGAACGAACCGCAGAGGGCGCACGCCATGGGCGCGCGCGCTCGGGCCTACGTCGAGCAGCATCACACGCTGGAACAGTTTGCCTTGAACGTTCGCGCCGCCGTAGAGGCGTCGCTAGAGGGCAGACCGGCTCCAAACTCATGGTGGAATGAAGAGACGTCGATCACGGCGCAGGCGCGTGGGGCGAATTTGAATTTCTCAGTGCAACCCGAGCGGTGCGGATGAGCAGTGGAAGAGGGTTCCGTGGGTTCCACCGAGATATCTCGTCGAGGCGGACCGCAGGCTTACACTCCAGAAGACTCATGGGCGTAGCCCTAAATCAGCCTTCCCACGGCTGAATCCGCGCAGGAGATCGACGTAGAACGCCTTCTGCCCGGCGACGAAGATTAGCACAGCAAAGAACGTGACGGCGAGCACGCCGGTCTCCAGGACAAGCCTTGGCAATGGCGAAAGGTGTCCGCCATACGTCAGCCGCACGGCGTAGGCGACCGCTCCCGCCATGACGCCACAGGCCAGCGGCCGGATAACCGCCGCCCCGACGTCGCGCAGGGAAATCGCCGTGCGGTGCACGCACCACGCCACATGCGGAACCATCCACAGCACCATCACCGCCGAGTAGGCGAACGCCACCCCCGCCGTGCCATACGGCAACCCCAACACGCAGCCCAGGATCAGGATGGGTGCGTAGACCAGCGTGATCTTGACGCTCCGCCGCACCAGCCCGAGCGAGTTGATCAGCCATGTCATTGGATTGAGGACGGCCATCACCACGATCGTCGGCGATAGCAGGCGGACGATCTCGGTCGCGGCCTGCCACTTCGGCCCCAACAGGACGAGCACGATGTCGTCGGCAAACAGCGCGCAGGCGATCGTGATCGGCAGGGTCAGCCCGAGAGCGAACGAGAAACCCGTCAGAAAAAAGCTTCTGAGCCGGGCAGGTTCGTTCTGCAGGCGGGAGAGCGCGGAGAACGCCACCTCGCCAATCACCCCATTCAGACTGTCGGTCGGAATGCTGGCGAACTGGAAGGCCCGCCCGTAGATGCCGATGGCGTCGACGCCGAGGAACCGCCCGACCATCACTTTGTCTGCATTGAGGGCGATGTAGGCGATGACGTTGTTCAGCGTCAGCGTGCCCCCGAAGTGCAGCAGCGAGCGGATGCCGGCGCCGCGGGTCGGCATTCCTGGGACCCAACCTGCCGCCAGCCAGAAGCCGATGCTGGCGACAAGCGGGGCTGCCACCGAGGATGCGACGAGCGCCCAGTATCCGTAGCCGATTGCGGCTCCGCCGATGGCGATCGCGGTGCTGGCCATCAGCGACGCCACGCCGATCACCGCCATGGCGGTGAAGCGCATCTGTCGCTGCAACAGCGCGGAGTGCTGTATCCCCACCGCGTTGAACAGGAACGCGGTCCCCAGCACCGCCGCAACCCCAACCAGGCGAGGCTCGTCGTAGAACGCGGCAATGGCCGGCGCCGCCGCCAGTGTCACGAGCGCCAGCAGCGCCCCGAGCAGAACGTTGATCCAGAAGAGGTTCGAGTGTTGGTCCGTGGTGATGTCCGGGCGCTGCACGGCAGCCGCGGACAGCCCGAAATCACGGAACAAGGTCAGCATGCCGGTCAACGCCGTGACCATGCCGACCAACCCGAAATCTTTCGGGCTCAACAGCCGCGCCAGCACGACGAGAGAACCCGTGCGCACCAACAGGTTGGCCGCTTGCGCAGCCAGCCGCGCCGCCCCGCCGCGGATAGCCTTTTCCTTTAGTATCGTGCATTGCGGGCGCGTGTTCCCGGTCCTGCACGCTTGGCGCTGCCTCGCCGAGGACGCTCGGTTCCGGGCTGATCACCGGCTCGGTCACTCCGATGCTGCAAACAAGGCTGGCTGGGGTTCGGTCTCTGATTCACGATCTGCTAATGAAAATTGATGCCAAGCGCATGATCTGCTACCCATAGGAGCGAAGAACTGATGGACTATCGGAAAACCACCGAGAAATGAATCGGTGAAATGAGCCAGGGGATGCATTCCCGAATATCGGAGACGAACCGCTGTTCGGAGCTACGACACGCGCCAAAGCCGGGGCGCGTCGCGCGCCGCTTTGAGCGGCCCAACCCCTAAAGCAATGATTGACAAATTCGCACTCCTCCCGATCTTGGCCTGCATTTACTCTTTAATAGTGTCCCACTTGATCCCCTTTCTCACGCAATCCGGGACGCCCGCGGCCGAAAATACCGCGGCCGACGGCCGCATGGACACCAGAATTTTCTGGCCCGCCATGACTGTGATTTCCGTCACATTGGTCGCGCAAAACCGTTCTCGCCTTATTTTGCCTCCCAACATCAAGTGTCTGATCGCCTATCTTGCCTTTGCCGGCGCGAGCGTCCTGTGGGCTTTCAGTCCAGACCACTCGTTCATGCGATATCTTCAGCAAGTGATGATTGTTACATCGATTGTTCTGCCTGCGATGCTGGCGTCTCGCAACAGTGGATATGATGCGGCCATGTTTCTCTGCTTCGCATTGGCTTTGATCTTGAACTTGTACTTCGTGTACCAAGGCTCCGCGATGGTCGTCATGTACGGCTCAGGGGCTGGTGAACATCGGTTATCGAGGGATATTTCAACGGAAAAAATTATCTTGGAGAATGTGCAGCCCCTGCTATTTTGCTGTCATTGAACGAAATATTCCAGCGGGGCTGGGGCGGCGAGCGTTCGGCGCCATTGTTGCCGTCATCGCCGTTTTGCTCGTCTATCTTGAGCAATTCAAAAACAGCGTTTGGGCTTGGCATTGGTTTCCCCAATATTTGCCTGGCTTACGTTGCTTGCGAGAAAGGCAACGCGCCTTTCTCCGGCCATAATTCTATTGTCCGTACCGTTTTGCTGGATACGTGGCGTCCAGCGTATCGAACTTCGGCTTTGAACGCCTGTCATATATCCTATACCACGACTCGACTTTGACAGGCCGGACTATCATCTGGGATTTCGCGGAATCCGAGATCGCACGTAGTCCGCTCGTCGGTTGGGGATACCAGTCCTTTTGGCTGGTGCCGAACTCGCCCGCCTATACTGAAGCTCCAGGCTGGGTCAAGATGATGCCGAATGCCCACAACGGCTATTATGATACGATGCTGGAGATGGGGTACGTCGGCCTCGCTTTCCTGTTAGCCTTCATCCTCGCGACCCTCCATGCCGTCGGGCGCGTCGCAGACCGCGACCCGGGTCGGGCGCTGCTGCTGCTCTCGCTTGCTCTGTTTGTTATTCTCTAGAATTTTTTCGAAAGCATATGGATGCGCGGCTTCGAATTTTTGTGGGTGGTGTTTGTTATTGTCGCGGCCGAAATTGGTCGATACTGGCGGCCTTTTCCGCTGGGAAGGGCGGCGTACAGTTCGAGGCGCCAAAGACCGGGCAGTCCCGGCCCTTCACCAGGCGCGCGCATGCCTCGGCTGCGCATTGGGCTGTCGTGACCATCCGCCCGGGAGTCGGCTCGGTCTACAAGCTCATGGATGCAGTCGTGCTTTCGACGCCAGCGTCCGCGATCCCGGCGAGCGCCAGCCCGGGGCCCAACCTGCGTGGGCACCTGCCGGTGCTGGACGGGGTGCGGGGCCTGGCCATTCTGATGGTCCTGCTGCTCCACTTCGTCGGCAACGTGCCGCCGAGCAACTCGGATCGAACGCGCCATCGTCGGCGTGACCAACTACGGGTCCTACGGCGTCGAGCTGTTCTTCGTCCTGTCCGGCTTCCTGATCACCGGCATCCTCTACGACACCCGCAACGAGCCCCACTACTTCCGCAACTTTTACATGAGGCGCGTGCTGCGCATCTTCCCGCTCTACTACGGCGTGCTGGCGCTCGTCTTCTTCGTGGCGCCGCTGATCCCGCTGCTGCGGGGGCCGACGCTGGACTACCTGGTAGACCGACAAGCATGGGCGTGGCTCTACGCCGTCAACATCTACATCGCCAAGCAAGGGGAGTGGTCCTTCTCCTACCTCGACCACTTCTGGTCGCTCGCCATCGAGGAGCACTTCTACCTCTTCTGGCCGCTGGTGGTCTTCGCGCTGGCTCGCCGGCCGCGGGCGCTCATCGCGGTGAGTCTGGCGATCGCGCTGTGCGCGATGCTGGCCCGCCTGACCGGATCGCTCATGGGCCTGAGCTGGTGGACCACCTACACCCTGACCCCCTTCCGGCTCGATGGCTTGGCGCTGGGCGCGCTTCCTCGCGGTGACGGCGCGCCAGCCCGGGGGCCTGGAGCGGCTGGCGCGGGCCCTGCCGCTGGCGGTGGCCGTGGTCGGGGGGCTGCTGGCGGTCACCTTCGTCTGGACCCGCCTGGTGTCGCGCGAGGGGCTCGAGCTGGTCCTGCCAGTCCGGGCGGCGCTGATCCTGATGCTGCTGGCCTGCCTGCTGGTGTGGGCGCTCATCGCGCCGGAGCGGTCGGCCACCTCACGCTTCTTCCGCAGCCGCTCCATGGTCTTCCTGGGCACATACAGTTATGGCCTGTACGTTTACCATCACTTCATCTCGTACTATCTGACCACCAACCGCACCGACCTGGAGCTGGCGCGCTGGCTCGGCTCTCACATGGCGGCGGTGGCGCTGCAGGCCACGCTCGGCGTGTCCGCCTCGCTGGCCGTGGCCTATCTGAGCTACGAGCTCTTCGAGAAGCGGTTCCTCCGTTTGAAACGGCTGTTCGAGACGGCCAAGGAGCCGGCGCCTGAGCGTCCGGCTGCGGTGGGCGCCGAAGCGTAGGTCCAGAGCCCATCCCAGGCGCTGTTGTTCCCTTTGCAGCAGACCGCGACGAACAATCTCTTGACAAGAGCTTAAAGTTGTGTTCTTGATATGTTCGCAAGGCGCAGCAAAGGAGAAGGTTTTTGCCCTCTCCGGACGCGACGGCCGGAAACGCTTCACGTCTGGTGTAAGCCATTGAAAAAGCGAGAATCCTGAACGGATCTGGTTTCCCCTGGCGTTCCTTTTGCTTCCCCTGGCGTTCCTCTTGCTTCCCCGGGGCGCGGGGCTTCCTTCCCCGGGGGAGCGGCGGCCTTCCCGCGGCGTTCCAGGACGTTCCGCCAGTTCGCGGAAAAAAGCGAATCCTCAGTTTGAAACGGCTGTTCGGGATTCCAGAGAGCCGGCGCCCGAGGGCTTGGCTGCGCCAGGCGCGGGACCGTAGGTGCGCGCCAAGCACTGCTGGTAGTCGAGCGGCGGGGTCCATCCCAGGGTTTCCCGCAGCCTGCGGTTCTCGAAGCGGAGCGGCTTGAGCATCGCTTCGAGCCGACGCGGCATGAGGATGCTGGGCACCTTGGTGGCGCGCCTGAAGACGGTGGCGAAGGCCATCCGCACCACCGAGATGGCGAGCCAGTAGGGGACGGGCACGCGCCAGCCCGGCTGGCCGCTGCCGCGCATGTAGTCGGAGAGGTAGGTCCAGATGCGTTCGCCGGGGCCGTCGACCACGTTCAAGGTCTGGCCTCGGGCGCGGGCGTCCACCGCCGCCAGCGCAAAGACGTCGGCGCAGTTCTCCACATGGGTCATCGGGATGCGGGTCAGCGGACCGATGACCAGGTGGTGGCGCCCGAATTGCTGGCCCAGGGCCGCCAGATAGCCGTGATCGCGTCCCCAGATGAAGCCGGGCCGGAGCACGGTGAGGTCCAAGCCGTGCTTCTCGGCAAAGCGCCGGGTCACCCGCTCTTGCCACCATTTTGCGATGGTGTAGCCATCGCGGGCGTAGACATCCGGCGCCTCGTGCAGCGGCGAATCCTCGTCCAGGGTACGGCGGACCGAGCTGTAATCGTAGACCGAAAAGCTGCTGCACAGCACAAGCCGGCGGCAGGCGCTGGAGGCCATGGCGTCCAGCAGCCGCTCGGTGCCGGCCACGGTTCCCGCGAATTGCGCGTCCTCCCCGCCGGAGACCACCGCCGCCAGGTGGAGCAGCACGTCGACGCCCTCGAAGGCGCGACCGAGGTCGCGCGAAGTGCGCAGGTCGGCCCGGAAGACCTCCACCGAGGAGGGCCAGCCGAGCGCCTCCAGCCGCGCAGCCGGGCGGACCATGGCGCGCACCTCAATGCCCCGGGCCAGCAGCGCGGCGACCACGTGCCGGCCGAGGAACCCGTTGGCGCCGGTGACAAGAGCCCTCATGGCCGCTGCTCCTTGGGTTTGAGGGCCTCGACCATCCGGTTGACCTCGAGCACCTCGCTCGCCGTGACCGGCAGCGCCGATCCGTCGGCCAGCGCCCGGTAGGTGCGGCCAAGAAGCTCCCAAAGCCCTTCGTAGGCGCCGGGGCCCTTGAACTTGCGGAGCAGCGTGGCCAGCGCTGCGCGCCGGATGGTCTTCCCCTCCTCCAGACCGCTGAAGAAGGGGCGCAGCGGCTTGGGCACGTCGCGAGGCCCGTCGAAGGTGAGCCGTGTCTCGTACAGGTTGGCGGTGGCCTGCATTCGCTCCCCGTAGACCCGCAGCCAGAAAGCGTCCGGCTGCGAGCTGGCGCTGAAGCCGAGCGCTGCAGTCCCGCGCTCCGCCTCCAAGACGGCGCGGAACTCGTCGAACGGCAGGACCGAGGGCTTGCGCTTGCTCCAGACCGTATGGGCAGTCCGGTGCGCACCGACGAAGAGGTACGCCAGCGACGCGAGGTGGGGCAGGAAGTCGGCGATGGCGCCGCCGGCCAGCGTCAGCGCGGGATGCGGCGAGTTGGGGTCGGCGAAACCGCCGGGGCCAAGGATATCGAGGCAGATGAACACCTCGACGTGTGTCACCGCCCCGAACTCGCCGGACTCGATTCGCCGAAGAATCTCCTGCGGGGCGTGGTTGAAGACGTAGTTGTAGTCCTCGACGAGATGGCGACCGGCGTTCTGGGCGCTTCGGACCAGCGTCTCCAGTTCCTCGAAGGCGGGAGTGGCCGGCTTCTCGACGATGACGTGGGCGCCAGCGTCGAGCGAATCCAAGGCTAGTCTGAAGTGGGAGGTCGGAGGCGTGGTGACGTGGACGACGTCGGGTCGAGCCTTCTCCAGCATAGCGCGGTGGTCGGTGAACCAGGACCGGATGCCGTACCGCTCGGCGGCAGCCTCCGCCGTCGCGGGTGAGAGGTCGCAAATGGCGGCCAACTCGACGCCCGGCAGGGTCTTCAGGCAGGAGAGGTGCTGTCGGGCGATCTGCCCGGCTCCAATAAGCGCTGCTCTCACGAAGCGGTTCTCCATGATCCGACGGTAGAAGTCTTCTAGCGCCCCGGGCCGCCTCGCTCCAGCTATACCGGTCTACCGCGAGCTGCCTCGCGGACTGGCCGATGCGCGCCGCCAGGCCGGGCTCGGCCAGCAGGCGGACTACGGCGTCGGCGAAGGCCGCGGGCTCATCCTCGATGAGGATGTCGCGCCCGGGGACCGCCTCGATTCCCTCGGCGCCCAGCGTGGTCGAGACGATGGCCTTCCCCATGGCCATGGCCTCGACGATCTTGAGGCGGGTGCCGCCGCCCAGCCGCAGCGGCACCACCACGGCCGCGGCCGCCGCAAGGTGCGGCCGCAGGTCCGGAACGAAGCCCGTCAGCTCGACCCGAGGCCCGGCCAGCGCCAGCAGCGACGGTGGCGGCCGGCCGCCGATAATCTTAAGGCGCGCCTCGGGGTGCGCTTCGGCGATGCGCGGCCAGATATCCTGCACAAAATGGACCACGGCGTCGATATTGGGGACGGTGGAGAGGAGCCCGAAATAGACCACCGTTCGCCCGTCGGGCGGCGGGATCCGTGGGGCGCGGCTGATAATATTCGACGTCTGCGGCGTTGGGAATGACCGCCGTGCGAACGCCGGGCGCCTCGTCAAGCAAGCGCCGTTCATCCGCGTCGCTGCACAGGTAGACCCCGTCGGCATCGCGATAGGTCGCCCAGCTCCTCTCGCCGAAGTTTGCGCCAGTTCGCCGCCGCGTAGAGGCGACGGCCCAGGTTGCCGCCGGCGCGGGCGAACTGCCGCGCCAAGTCGTAGGCGATCTCGTGCGAGTCGACGACCACGGGCGGGAGCTTGCTGCGCCGGGCGGAGCCTGGCGCAGGTCGTAGCGGCCAAGATATGGGAACTCGAGGTTGACGACGTCAAAACGCTGGGCGCGGAGGATCCGATTCAGGGTCCGCTGCAGCGCCGGCAGCGTGACCCGCAGCCGCTCGAAGCTCCGGGTCGAGGCCAGGGACCGGACCTGCAGCAGCCGCTTGGCGAAGGCCTTCCCGACCCCAGGGGTTGGGGACCAGCACCACCTCGCGGCAATAGAGCCTGCATGGCCCGGCGGCACTCATCGGCGTCGAACTCGTCATCGACCAGCATCGCGGCCGTCACATCGTGGCGCCGCGCCAGCTGGGTAATGAGCCCATGCACTCGCGCCTGGGCGCCAAAGCGCGGAGGGCTGGCCGGTATCGGTGAAACGTAGAGGATATTGAGGCGTTCTGGGCTCATCGACAGGAAAACCTTTGGCCCGGACGGCCGATTCAGCGGAAAACGCGGTTGCGGTGGCACCATCGGATGAAGACGTATACCGACCAAACCCGCGACCAATACATGCCGGGCGCCCCGTCGAGGAAGGCGCGCCAGAGCCGCTCCACCGCTGCGGGGTCGAGCCCGACTGGAGCGATAGCCTGCGGGTCCCGCAGGGTCTGGTCCATGGCGTCCTTCAGGCCGCGCCGGATCCAGCGATCGAACGGCAGCACAAATCCGCTCTTGGGCCGCTCGAACAGCGCCGGGTCAAGGCCGCGCAGACCGATGCGCCGCAGCATAGCCTTCTGGCCCAGTGGCCGGTAGCGCGCTTGATCCGGCAGGCGATCCACGCTCTCGAGGAGGACCTGGTCCACCAGCGGCACCCGCTGCTCCAGCGAGCAGGCCATGCTGGCGACGTCGTTGTCACGCAGCAGCCGCTCGCCGAGGAAAAGCCGCTGCTCCATGACGCTGATGGCCGAAAGCGGCGTGCGGTCCCGGGTCTCGGCGACGATTCGCTGCCGCATAGCCGCGGGCAGGCCGTCGGCCAGCGCCTCCGCAAAGCCTGGCGCCAGGAGCTCCTGCTGAAATCCGGGCAGGAAGAGCGCATAGGCAAGCTGGTAGAGCGCCAGCAGATCATCGCCGTGACGGACCATCTCGGGAAGTTTGGCCCAACGGGTCTGAGGCGGCACCGCCCCGCCGGAGCGTCGCAAAGGCCAGGTGGCCAGCCTCGCCGCGGCAATCTGCAGGCTTCGCGGCGCCCAGGCGGCGCGCCGTGACCAGCGGTGCAGCACCGGCAGATCGCGGTAGGAGGTGTAGCCTCCGAAGAGCTCGTCGCCGCCCGTGCCCGACAGAGCGACGGTGAACCCGGCCTCGCGAATGGCGCGCGAAATGTAGTAGGCGTTAAGCCCGTCGAAGGTCGGCTGGTCCAGGCTGTCGAGCGCCGCTTCCAGGTTCTCGACGAAGCACGCCTCCGTCAGCACCACCTCGTGGTGCTGGGTCCCGATGGCGGCGGCGATCCGCCTCGCGATGGGCCCCTCATTCAGTTCATCCTCCTCGAAGGCCAGTGTGAAGGTGTGGACCGGGCTCTGGGCCGCGAGCTGCGCCAGATTGGCGACGGCTGACGAGTCCACGCCGCTGGAGAGTAAGACCGCCAGGGGCACGTCACTGGCGAGGTGAAGCCTCAGCCCCTCCTCCAGGACGGCGGCCAGACTGTGCTCGTCCGCGATCGGATCGGCTGCGCGGTCGGGGATGCGCCAGAAGTCCTGCTGGCGAATCTCGTTGCCCTCGCCGTCGAACTCGAGCAGCCGGCCCGGCCAGAGCAGTTCGACGCCTTTGACGGCGGCGCCGGGGCCGATCACGAAGCCGTTCCACACGCTGCTGGCCACGGCCTGCGGGTCGAGGCGAGGCGAGCCGAGCAGGCCGGAAGCGAGCAGCGCGCGAAGCTCCGAGGCGAAGGCCAACGACCAGCCCGCATCCGGATCCGAACGACCGCGCTAGGTAGAGAGGCTTGATTCCCAAGGGATCCCTGGCCAGCAGGAGCCGGCGCTCCTTGGGGTCCCAGCAGGCGAAGGCGAACATGCCGCGGAGCCAGGCTACTGCGTCTGGCCCGTGCAGGCCAAGGGCCCGGAGCATGACGGCCGTGTCGCCGGTAGAGCGCAGCTCCTGCGCCTCGGCACCCAGGCGCCGCCGAAGGTCGCGGAAATTGTAGATCTCGCCGTTGAAGACGATCACGTGCCCGGTCACCGGGTCCACCATGGGCTGGGCGCCGGCGGGCGAGAGGTCGAGGATAGAAAGACGGCGATGAGCGAGTAGCGCGCCCCAGCCGCGAGAGTCCGGCGCGGAGACCCAAGTCCCGCTGGCGTCCGGGCCGCGGTGGACCATCGCATCGTTCATCCGCTTCAGCGCGGCGCGGTTGAGGTTGTCCAGCCGCCCGATGATTCCGGCGACGCCACACATCGAGTAGGCCCCCTTTTAAACGCGCCCTGCTGCACGGTCCCCGCGGTCAGGAAAGGCGGAGCACCGATGTCGCTACAATAAAGCAGCTTCGCGGCGCAGGAACAAGCGGCGCGTCAGGCGCGAGATATCTTGTTTTCGGCCGAACAGGGAACTTCATTCCCTGCTCGGCCGAATAAAGCCCCTGTTGCCGCTCGGGGAAATTCCCCGGAACCATATTAGATACTGCATTCCCTGCATTAGAAACTGCATTCCCTGCTCGCATTTTTGTTTTACCTATGGCCAAAGTCTATCGCGAAATCCGCATGCGGGTGCGCACCTAGAGCCGCACTCCACTTAAAGCCGCTGAAAAGCGGAGGCTTTAGCCGCAACTCCCGGCCCGTATTTGCGTCTGAGCTGTCTAAAATACCGGTCGACGAAACGGTCGACAGCGGCAGCATAGGCAATCGAGATCAGAAGAGCGGTCGGGAAGAGGATGAAGGATTTGGCCGCCACAGCTGGAAGTTGTTTTGCAATCAATCCGATCAACACAAAATGAATTAAGTAAATCGAATATGAATACGTGCCAAGAGTTACCAGCCACGATAAATTGAGCTTCTGGAAAACTTTATTGTCGGAAAATCTGACCGCAAAATAAAAGAGCGGCATCAAGGCGAGCCCCTGAATGCTGTATCGAAACGTTTCTCGGAACGACGGATCGCGATAGATTAAAGTCAAGAGCAACGTGCATGCGCCGCCCGCCGAAACGGCCCACTCAACGAGGGACATTGGGCTCGGCCGATACATCTGCCGCTGAGATTTCATGAAGACAGCCAGAATACACCCGTAAATAATCAAGTCAATGCGCGTGTCCGAAGCGTAATAAGTTCGTTCGGTGACAAAACCCTGCGACTGCACAAGATGAATGCGCCAAGCGAGAACGATCAAACAGCCAAAGACGAGCAATGTGCCGATTGTGCGGGGCCGAAGAGCGTAACCCAGCATCAGGGTCATCAAGAGTGGGTAAAAAATATAGAAGTGCTCCTCGACCGCAAGGGACCAAAGGGTGCCTGTACCGTCTGGGATCGTGTTACCCGGATCGAAAAACAAGCCATAGTAATTAGCGAAGTATAACAGTTGTGCTGCCAGTCCCGTAGCGGTAATGCCACCAGACAGCAACCTGGCGTATGCCAGTGCATAGGCGATCGCCAGGGTGACGAGTAAAGGGGGCATCAATCTAAAGGCGCGGCGGGTGTAGAAATTCAAAATATTGATTCCGCCAGTCCGTTCATGCTCGGTCAGCATGAGCGTCGTGATCAAGTACCCGCTAAGGAAGAAGAAGATGGTGACTCCAAGGCCGCCGGGCACGAGGTCCTCGAGGCCAGAGTGGCCTAACACAACAATCAGCACCGAAATAGCCCGAATGCCATCCAGTGAGGGAATGACTTCAAGTCGCTGGGAGTGCGCGTCGCTCTTACGTGTGGCCACTTCATGCGTCTGAGCGGCGCTGCGGCCAGACACGGCCTGTGCCCAACGAGCGAAGCTAGAAGGCCGCGCCGGAATTCGTTCAGCGTGGTTCATCGGGACTCAACGGGGTGGTGGTTTGCACGCCAAAATAGGGCCCGCTCGGCGTTGATCCGAGCCGTAGCGGCCCGCTTGCCCATACGCAGGCAGGCGTGTTGGTAGGAACGGAGGAAACGCCTGAACTCGGGATCATCGTAGCGCGGTAGGCGCTTGAGCCAGCTCCCGAGGTAGCCCCACAGCATGGCCACGCTTCCGATGAACACCGGGTAAGCGGGCAGGTGATAGATGACCACCGCCAAGTAATAGAGGGGCGACGTGCCCATGAAGTATTGGCCAAATCCTTTGCGAAGCCTTCCCGTCCAAATGCCTTTTTGGCTGGCGCCTTGCGGGCGCAGGTGGACGAAGCGGAGCGGCTCGAGATCGAGGCTCTCGGCGATCCAGCCGAGCATGCGGGCCCTATGGCAGTCGATGCCGTCCCACATCACCTGACGCACGAAGCCGCCGATCTCCTGAAAACAAGCGACCTGGTAGAACTTGGTCATGCCGACCGACATTTCGTCCCCGCAGACCTCCGGAACCAGTGCGCCGCTCTGCGGATGGACGAACCAGGGCTTTCCGGAGGTTGTCCCAACGCGCGGATCGTTCTCCATCCGCTGCATCAGCAACTCGAAATAGCGAGCTGGCAGCTCCAGATCTGTGTCCAGTTTGCAGAGATAGTCGAAATCCTCCAGGAGCACCGTTTGCAGGCCAGCATAGAAGGCCTCGATAACGCCCGGCCCCACCTGCCGGCGGCCGCGATCGGTGCGCCGCACCACGCGGAGGTATGGCAGTCGGCGAGCGTACTCCTCAAGTATGGCTGAGGTTTCGTCGGTCGATCCGTCGTCGACGACCACCCACGCCTCAGGTTGCACCGACTGCGCCGCCACACTGTCGAGCGTGTGGCGAAGGTACCGGGCCTCGTCCCGGCAAGGCGAGATCAGCAGGTAGCGTCGCGAGGGACTCACGGGGAAAAGCTCAATGAAGGAAATAGCACCGGCTCGCAGAGGCTGGCAACCGCCTCCTGTTTCCGGCTCTTCGGCTCTGCCGGATACAGCCCCTGACCGCGGCGCCAGGTGCGGCGTTTCGCTTCATCCAGACGTCGTGTCGAGCCCAGTTTCATACGTTGCCGTAGTACTTGGCGATGGAGCGGTACTGTTGGCCGCCGCCATAACCCGGCAGCTGCTTTAATTCGACCTTGTTGAACACGATGCCGGCGACGCGATTCGCCTCCTGCCCCAAAAGCCTGAAAGCTTCATTGATGCTTGCGCGCGGCGTCCGCCACCACTCCACGATTACCAAGATCTTGTCTGTGACGGTTGCGAGGGCGAGCCCATCCACGACCGGGAGCAAGGGCGGAGCGTCCATCACGATATAGTCGAAATCACTCCGCAGCACGGCGATCAGGTCCAGCATGCCCTGAGACATCAGCAAGTCGGCCGCGTTTGGCGTCATGGAGCCCGCGGTGATCAAATGAATCTTTGTAACCGGGTCTTCGGCGATGACATCTTCGAGTCTCGCAGTGCCATGAAGTAACTCGGACAAGCCCGGCCCGTCGCTGCGACGGAGTCTTCGGAGTGCTTCTGAGGTCGAGCGCATGCGCAAGTCGCAGTCGAGCAATATGGTTCTCTTGCCGGAGCTGGCGCTGGAAGCAGCGAGCAACATAGCGGCGGTCGACTTGCCTTCGCCTGGGATCGCCGAGGTAATTAAAATGACCTTTGGATTGGCGCTCGAAAGCTCGAGGCTGACCCGCATCGCATGCACAGCCTCGCTTAAGTGAGAGAAAGGCTCTCTGGCCATTGTGTGTAATAGCTGAAAATAGGCAACGCCGCGGGTTTTCCGTTGCGACACCAAGGGAATAAAACCCACGACCGGCAGGCCGAACGATTGCTCGATCTCCATACTGGTCTTGACGCCGGGCCTAAAATATTCCAGCAGGAAGACGAGCAGCAGACCGCCCCCCAAACCCGCCATCCCGCCAAGCGCATAAAATTTCATCCGACTTGTACTCGGACTCCTAGGAAGCGTAGCCGGAGAAACGATCCGTGCACTTGTATATTGCATTTCAACACGCTCCGCGACATCATTGTACTGAGCGAGATATACATCGTAAACTTTTCGATCTTCGTCGGCCTCGCGCTGGAGTTGCTGCAACTTCAGATAGGTTTCCGAACTGAGATTCGCGGTTAGGTTATGGAGGTTCGCCTCCAGCGATTGTTCCCGCCGCGCGGCGATATCGTAAGCGTTCTTCATAATGCCAAGGATGTGCTCCGCCTCGGCGTTGATCTGCTTGTTGACGTCGGCAAGCGCCGCACGATCAGAGATAACCTGCGGGTTATGCTCACCCATCTTATTTTGCAGGCTCGCGAGGCTCCAACCCAATTCCATCTTTTTTCGACGCAGCTCCGCGAGCGAAGTGGATGCGGTGAGTTCAGGGATACTGTCGATGTCGCCGTTGGCGTCGATAACGTTACGAGCCTGTTCGAGGTGGGCACGCCTGTCGTTGACCTCTTCGCGGGCTTTCATGAGCTCGGTATTCAGGTCGCCAATCTGCTGCTCTTTGATTTTAACGGATTCGGTGTCACGGATGCCGCTCTCGACCGTCAATTTGTCTATCGAGGCCTGAGTTTTCGAAATGCGCGACTGCAGATCCGCGGTGCGACTCCTCAACCAGGTAGCGACGTGGTCTAGGGCTTCCTGCCGCGCTTCTCGCTGGCTCGCCAAATAATCGTCTGCGATCCTCGACGCCAAGCGCCGCGCTTGGACCGGATCCCGTGACGTGGCAGAAACAAAAATGATGTAGGACTGTTGCCAAACCTCCACTCTCTTAAGCAACTCATCAGCCGCCCAATCCAGCTTTTCCGCCTTTTCCTCCGCAGCACCAATGCTTTGCCCGCTGTTGTCACCGGCTAGGCCCTGGGCGGGGACACCAAATCGTTCCGCCAAATCCGCGATTCTCTGCCGTTTGGCAATTCCAAGCCGTTCAGCCAAATCCGCGGTTGCATGCGCCACGCTTTGAAGCCATTCCGCCATACTCGGGATTCGATGCGGTTGGAACTCCGGGTCCCTGTCCAGGCCCAACTCGCTGGCGACGCGCAACGCGACCGATTTGGACCTGAGGACGTTGATTTCGGTGTCCATCGCCTCGTTGCCGAGGGCGTCTACGAAGGGGGAGATAGGTTTCTGGACCGTGGTGTCAATTTGTCGTTGCGGATCGTAGACGAGTATCTCTACCGTTGATTTATATCGTAATGGCAGGAGCTTTACCACGCCGTATGTTGCTACCGATACGCACAACGCTATGGCGGTGACGAGCTTCCAACGGCGCAGCACGCCTCGCAAAATTGCAAGCAAGTCCATCGACGGAGCCTGCGCGCTGCCCATATCATCGACGTACTCGATTGGCGCTGCGGGAACCTTGTTCAGCAAAGGCTTTACTACTCCTTCCCTTTTTGGTCGCTACTTCGAACTCTAGATTGGTAGGCGGGCATGCGGACGAGACCCTCTTTTGAATCGAGCCACCGCACGCTGCCCCACTTTGGGTGAAAGAACGCTTCACCCACTAAGAGCTTTAGTTCAATCTTCCGTCCGACAAGCGAAACCGCGACCCGCTGCGCTCGGGGCGCAAACGGCTCTGGCCTTGCTCGATAACGAAAACCTCCCCTCACAAGAACGCCAGTCCCCTGACGCCTTGGGAGCCGAAACCGATCTGTCCGTCGTGGCTTGCGCCCACGCTGGCGCAACTCCATCGTCACAGTGCCATGCCGGTTAATTCTCGTCAAGCTTTTTAGCAACCCTGTTGGTTGTGTCCGGGTGACTTTGCGGGCCCGCGCATCCAGAAGGGCGCTACGGCGCTCGGCGGATACAACTAGGTCTACCAGGGGCAACGTGCTCGCCCGCAGCACCGTCATGATTTGAAGTAATTTGTACATTCCGAGGGTTTGAAGATTTCGGCGCAGGTTTGGAGGGCGCGAAGCAGACCCGCGACGGTCCGTTCGGCGATTTTGCGCAGGAAGGCTTTGAGCTTGGAGAAGGCTTTTTCGATGGGGTTCATATCGGGACTGTAGGCTGGGAGATATCGCAACTCCGCGCCCGCCGCCTTTATGAGTTGTTCGACCCGCGGCCCCTAGTGGGCGGGGAGATTGTCCATGACCACGGTCTCCCCGGGCGAGAGCGTGGGGACGAGGCATGTCTCCAGCCAATCCTCGAACAGGGCGGCGTTGATCGGTCCGTCGAAAGTCCTTGCCGCCGTCAGGCCGCGAAGGCGCAGGCCGGCGACCAAAGTCACCGTTTTGTAGTGACTGTGCGGGATGGCGGCCCGCAAGCGGCGACCGCGCCGGCAACGTCCGCTTTTGCGCGCGAGATTTGTGGAGGCTCCTGTCTCGTCAATGAAAACGAGCTTCGTCGGATCGAGATCGAGCTGCACCGCGAACCATTGCCGGCGTCGCCTTTGCACGTCCGCGCGTTGTTGCTCCTCGGCATGCGCCGTTTTTTTTAAAGGTGATCGCGTGGCGGTCGAAGAAACGCCACAGCACCGAGACCGCAAAGCGTTCGCCGCAATTGGCGATCAGCCGCCCCTGGATCTCGAGCAGCGTGAGATCCGGGCTGCGCCGGACCAGGCCCAAGAGATAGTCGTGATGCGCCTCGACCCGGCCGGAGCGACGGTCGCCGCCAGAAGGCGCCGGCGAAATCTCGCCCGTGGTTCGGAACCGCATCACCCAGCGAACCGCGCTCGCTACGCTCACTCTGAAACGCGCGGCCGCCCGATTGCGCGACAACCCGCCCAACACCACCGCCTCAACCACGCGCTCGCGAAGATCGTCGGAAACAGCCATCCGCCGCCTCCCTCTCGCGGCGTGAATGATCAACCAGAAACCAACTGATTCGGGAATCCCCCAACCGATTCAGCCCGTTCGGATACCGCTCTAGCCGCTTGCGCCAGATTCGAGCAAGCGAATCCGCTTGTACACCCGCGTCATCAACGCCGTGGCGAACAGGGGCGTGAGCAGGTTCAGAACCGGCACGGCGACGAAGCCGGAGACGATGGCGCCGGCGATAAAGACCATCGGCCATTGCCGCTGAAACAGAAACCGCGCCTCCGCCGCCGACACGTGCCGCATCGCCGTGAGCTCGAAATATTCCCGTCCGAGAAGGTACCCGTTGAGGACGAAGTACGACACCAGGCCAATGCCGGTGAAGAGCGTCAACGCCAGGACAATCACGTTCACAAGAACCGAAAGTACGGCGAAGCGAATCCCCATTGCGACCGACGGCGCGAGCGGCAGCGGCCGTCCGGGGGGCCCATGAGGGTCAATGGTTCGTTCGACCAGCGCCGCAATGTCGTCGAGATAGAAGCTCGCCACCAGCGACGCCGTCGGCGGGGCGAGGAAGATCATACTGACGATGAGGCCGAGCGCGAGGACGACCGACAGGACCGCGCCCAGCCACGCCGGTCCGACGTGGACGAATGAGAGCGCCAGGCGGTCGAGACCGAAGCCGGCGAGGGCGAGAATCGCTGTCGTCAGGGCGAGCGACTTCCCCATCACGCGCCGGAACGGCGGCGAGAAGATCTCGGCAAAAGCGTCGAAGGCGTCGGTGATCATTGTCAGCCGGACTCTAGCTGCGCCGCATGGGGCGGCGGCGAGGACGCCAGATGAGGGTCGTGCTGACGGCGTAGTTCCAGACGACGCTCAGGACGGCCCCCGACAGGCCCGCGGCCCACCAGGTCTGGTTCGACCTGTAGACCCAAGACGCCACGTCGATGTTGGCGAGTGCGCCGACGCTGCATCCGAGCGCGAAAGCCGCGAAGCCGCCAATCATGCCAAGGCCGCGATAGCGGTAGGTCCGATAGGTGATCTCGTTGTTGAGGACGAAGTTGCTCGCCATTGCGACGAGCGTGGCAACGACTTGGCCGGACTGGAAATCCGAGGCGACAAGCACCGCGCGGAACGCGGAGAGCGCGAGAATGTGAACAACGAGGCCGATCGCGCCAATGAGGGCGAACAGGACGAAACGGTTGGGCAGAACGCCGCCACTCGCATGATGGGCGACGAGCCCGAGAAAATCGAGTCCGACCAGAGGGGTCAGCTTGGATTCTCCGGAAAGCCTCTTGCGGAATTTGTAGGGCGCTTCGACGATCTTCAGGTTTCCGCCGGCGGAGAGGATCACGTCCACCAGGATCTTGAAGCCGTCGGGCGACAGGCGCGGCGCCAGCCGCGAGGCAAGGTCGCGGCGGATCATGAAAAAGCCGCTCATCGGGTCGGTCACGGGAGCTCCGGCGATCCGGTTGAAGAACCATTTGCCGAGATCGCTGAGCTTCTGCCGCACCGGCGACAGGCCCTCCCTATTCCCCACGCGCGTGCCGATCGCCAGGTCGAACGAACCGGCCTCGAGCAGGCCATACATCTTTGGAAGGATCCGTTCGTCGTGCTGAAGATCGCCGTCGATGACGGCGACAAACTCCGCGCTCGAAGACATCCAACCCTCGATGACGGCGCCGGCGAGCCCGGCCCGGTTGACGCGCCGGAGGCACCGCAGGCGAGGATCCGCCGCCGCAAGCGCGAAGGCGACCTCCGACGTGCCGTCCGGCGAATCGTCGTCGACGACGATCATCTCCCAGGGCAGGCCCTCCAGCGCGGCCTTCAGGCGCTCGAACAGGACGGGGATATTGGCCGACTCCCGATACGTCGGAACGACGACCGATAGGGTCGGCCGGGCTTTCGCTGTCGCTGCGTCTGAAATCCACCGAGCTTTTCTCTTGCGACGTCGAAAATCTATCCGCTTGGCGCGCTCGGATAAGGGAGGGGCAGTCTGCGCGTCAAGCCATGGACCGGAATGAGCGCAAGCTCGACCGCGGGAGCGCCGTTGCGGGCCAGCGTGCAGGACTGCGTCTCTCCGATCTCCTTGAAAACGGACGCAGCGGCAGCGCGCGCCAGGGCGGCGTCCGCCAGGCGCACAACGAGGACGCCGTCGCGTCCGAGAAGGCGTCCCCCGTCGGCGACATAAGCCCAGCCGCGGGGATCGTGGGAAATGACGAAGACAGGCACGCTCCGCCCGAGCGCGATCGCGATTTTTCCCGCGTCAGACCAGTGCGTCGACAGCACAAAGGCCGGCAGCGGGTTGAGAAGCGGCGCGGATCGCAGATCGCGCCAGTTGAAGGTTTCCAAAGTCGGGTCGGCGACGCCCGGCCGCAGCGGCGCCGCCCGCAGCGGGAAGCCGGTCACCGCCTGCACGGTGAAAAGGGCGGCGACGGCGGCAAGCGTTCCGCAGGAGAGGAAGCCCCACAGACCTAGCTTGTCGTCGGAGGCCACGCGTTCGTCGAGCCAGGCGCCCAGCAAAGGATAGGCGAAGAACCAACCCGACATCGTCCATTGCGGCAGGCCCCGGGCGCCCCACAGCGGGGTCAGGGTGAACAGGACGATCGGCGGCAGGGCGAGACAGAAGAGGAAGAGTTTCCGCTGGTCCTTTCGTTCGCGCCACGCCTCCGCCAACCCGAGGACCAGGAACGCGAAGATCCAGGGCAACAGATAGGCGATTTCGCCCAAGCCCATGACCAGAAACTGGGCCGGCCTCAGGCCCGGCCCCGGAGAGCCGCGGGATCCCTGAAATACGAAGGACGTCCAGCCGTGCTCGGCGTTCCAGATGAAAACCGGGATCACCATCGCGACGGCAAGCGCGGCGGCAAAGTAGGGCGCCGGATCGCGCAGCCAGCGGCGCTGTTCGGGCGTAACGGCGACGAAGGCAGCCAGACCGGCGACGCTGAGCGCGGCGCTGTATTTTGAAAGCCCCGCAACGCCAAATCCTGCGCCGGCTGCGAGCCAGAGAAGCCAGACCGAAGACCGGTCGGCGGGCTTGGCGAAAATTACCCTCTCCAGCGCCCACACGGCGGCGGCGAGGCCAAACAGGAGCGGTCCGTCGGGGACGATCCACGCGCCCGCGGAGGCGAAGAAGAAAGGGGTGACGTTGAGGGCGAAGACCGCGATCAGCGCCGCACGGGCGCCGAACAGATCGAAGGTCAGCCGATAGAGGATCCAGCCTGTCGCGGCGAAAAGCGCGACGAACGGCAGACGCGCTCCTTCTCCCTCGCCCAGTGCGCGGGCGGCGAAATGGACGATCCACTGGTGCAGGGGAGGATGATCGAAATAGGAGAGGTTCAGCGTCCGCGCGATGGCGAGGGTATAGCTCTCGTCGATCCCCGGTCCCAGCGCATAGGCGAAGACGAGCCTCGCGGCGAGAAAGCTCCCGATGACGACGGCCGCGCGATGATGATATTTTTCAATCCGTTGCAACCGCCAGTCCGTCGCGGCGCCTTTGATCACTTCGCCGCCGCTTTCCAGTCTGCAGTCGCGCTCGAGCCAGGCACGAATGCGTCGAACGCCGCCCAGAATTGGCGCCGGAAGACGTCGCGTTCGATCAGGATTTCGTGCTGAGCGCCGTCGATGACGATGATTCGGCCGACTCTCAGTCTCGCGGCGAAGCTTACGGCGGCGGCTGTATCGGTCACTCGATCGGCGCCGGACGCAATGACCAACATCGGCGTCCGCAGCTGCAGAGCGAAATTCGGCTCGTCGAAGCGTTTCAACAGGCGGAACGCCGCATGCGCCCAGCCGACGGTCGGGCCGCCGAGACCGAGCTCGGGAGCAGCCCTGGCCAGATTCGCGATGCGGGCGAATCGATTCGGGTCGGTCGTGAACACGTTTCCCTCATAGGGGGCGGACCACGGGTTGCCGGGGCCCTCGCCGGGAACGAACGCGGCGCCCATTCCGACCGCGTCGAGCGCCTCCAACAGGAACCGCATCGGGCCCCGATGATTGATGCCCTTCACGGCGATCATCGGGGAGGTCAGCACGAGCCTGTCAAAAGGGCAGCGCCCGGCCGCATCCGCCATCAGGACAATCGCCGCCCCCATGGAGTGACAAAGACCGAACCAGGGGGGCGGGCAATACGGCCGGAGGAGCGAGCCGGCAAACGCGTCGAGGTCGCGCTCGAAATAGGAGAAATCGTCGACATGGCCCTTTCGGGCGTTTCGCAGAGGGCGCTGCGAGCCGCCCTGGCCGCGCCAGTCCATGGCCGCCACCGCGAAGCCTCGAGAGAGCAGCTCGGCCGCGACTTCGAAGTATTTCTCGATGAATTCTCCACGGCCGCCGAGAACGGCGACCGTTCCTCGGCCGTTCGACGTGGCAGCCCAACGAAGGGCGCGCAATCGCACGCCGTCGGCGGCATAGATGTCCTGCTCGACGGCGCCGGGAGGAGCCGGATTGTCGACAGTGGACACCAACCCCATCGCCGCAGTTCCAGACGATTAAACCCCGGCCTCTTACCAGCGCGGCGGTCCGATAGCCAACGGGCTGTCGGGTTTGCTACGGCAGGAAGGGCTGGCGCAGCCCGCAGGCGCCGTAGGTGGACAATGAGCACGGCTTGGCCTAAGGCCCAATTTGCCTTTCTGACCAGTGCGAGCCGGACAAGCGGAGACTGCCATCGATGGATCAGGGGCGACGCGGGTTAACGGAGTCGGATCGGCTGCTCCTCGGCCGTCTGGTCCAGACGCGTGTTCGCGCCTCCTCGGCTCCGTCCGACGGTGACGAAGGACCGGCGAGGCGGACCGCCGACTGCTCGGCTTGGCTCGATTTCAGCAATTTGCCCGGTTACGAGGAACAGCGGCTTTTGCGCTCCGCCGCCTCCGCGTTGGGTCTGCGGGATCCTTTCTTCCTCGTTCACGAAGGTGACGCCGGCGCTACGACCGTCATCGAAGCCCGCCGCATGATCAATTTTTCGTCCTACGATTACCTCGGCCTCAATCGTCATCCCGGGGTCCGCGCGGCGGCCCATGCGGCGGTCGATCGGTACGGCGTTTCCGCCGGCGCAAGCAGGCTCGTGGCGGGCGAACGGCCGGTTCATCGTGCGCTCGAAAACGCGCTTGCCGACCACTACGGCCAAGACGCCTGTCTGACCTTTGTCAGCGGACACGCCACCAGCGTATCGACGATCAGCGCGCTGCTCGGCCCTCGCGACCTCGTCGTGCACGACGCGCTCGCCCATAACAGCATCGTCATGGGCGCCCAACTGTCGGGCGCCGACAGGCGTTCTTTTCCGCACAACGACTTGTCGGCGCTTGCTTCGCTGCTGCAGTCCTTGCGCAGCCGCTACGAACGGGCGCTGATTGTCGCGGAAGGCCTCTACAGCATGGACGGCGACGTCTGCGACCTGCCGGCCCTCGTCGAATTGAAAGAACGCCATCAAGCCTGGCTCATGATCGATGACGCGCACGGGCTGGGGGTCCTGGGTCGGCGGGGTCGGGGCGTATTCGAGCATTTCAGAGTTGATCCGCGACGGATCGACATATGGATGGGCACTCTGTCGAAGACACTCGCTGCCTGCGGCGGCTTTATCGCCGGCGACGCGGCCCTGGTCGATTTTTTGAAGCATGCGGCCGGGGGCTTCGTCTACAGCGTTGGAATGTCGCCTCCGATCGCCGCCGCCGCCCTCGCCGCCCTCGAAATCCTCCACCGCGAGCCAGAGCGGCCGGCGCGCCTGCACGAGAGAGCCCATCAATTCGCCACAGAGTGCCGCCGGGCGGGACTGGATCTTGGAAACAGCATCGACGAAGCGATCATTCCCGTGATGACAGGCGACTCGATCCGGGCCGTAGCCCTCAGCCAGCGGCTGGCTCAACGGAACGTCAACGTCCAGCCGATTATCGCCCCCGCCGTCCCGGACGGCCTGGCGCGGCTCAGGTTTTTCCTGAGCAGCGAGCACAACCGAGAGGACATCATCAGATCCGTTCAGGCAATTGCGCAGGAATTTGCGGCGTTCGGCCGCCCCGCGCCCGTGGCGAGCCGGATCTAAGTCCGGATGGGCGAACTCGAGGTTTTTCCGGTTAATGACCGAACTGGGATCTCGGCCTTCATCGCCGCGGGACGCCGCGCGCAAGCGGTCAATCCACGCTGGGTAGAGCCGGTCCATGCAGAGATTCGGATGACCTTCGACCGGCGGCGGGCGCCGTTCCTACGCAACAATGTCGTCCAGCCTTTCGTGGCTTTCAGAAACGGAGAACCGGTCGGGCGCATCGTCGCGACTATCGACGCCGCGCATCAAAAAAAATTCGGCGACGCGTGCGGCTTTTTCGGCTTCGTCGACGCGGTCGACGATCACGCGGTGTTCGCCGCCCTCTTTGCCGAGGCGGAGCGGTTCTTGAGGGAAAGGAGCATGCGCCTGGCGCGCGGGCCGTTCAGCCTCACGATCAACCACGAATCCGGCCTGCTGGTCAATGGATTCGACCAGCCGCACGTCGTTCGAACCAACCATTCGCCGCCGCACTACGCCCGGAATATCGAGTCCCTCGGCTACACGAAGGCGATGGACCTGCTCGCTTATACGTGCCGGGTTGCCGAATCCGACTTCCCCGAGCGCTTTGCGCGCCTCGCGGCGGGCCGGGGTGCGCCAAAAATCGAGTATGTCTCCCTCTCTGTGCGGAACTGGGGGCGTGATTTTGCGAGGCTGCTGGCGCTCTACAACGACGCCTGGTCGGACAACGCCTGGTCGACGCCGCTCGTCGAAGAGGAGGCGAAGCTCATCAGCCGCCTGACGCTGCCGGTTTGCCACCCTCGCTGGATCCGCATCGCCACATACAAAGGCGAAGATGTCGCGGTCGGCGCTCAGATCCCGGATGCGAACGAGGCGCTCCAGGGTCTGCATGGCCGGCTTTGGCCGTCCGGGTTAGCTCGTCTCCTTTGGGGCATCCACGTGCGCGGCACCCGCAGAAGTCGTGTCCCGATGGCCGGCGTCGCAAAGAAATGGCGCAATACCAAAGTCGCCGCTTTCGCTGTCGGCGGTCTCGGCGCCCATGTGATCGAGGATGCACGCCGGGCGAATGTCGAGGAAATCGAATTCAGCTGGATGCTGGAGACCAATGAGGTCGCCCTCAATGGAATGCCAAACGTACCCGCCCGGCATTCGCGGACGTTCCGGGTTTACGAACGTGCACTCTAGACCTAGCACAAGCATAGCTTAAAGCGGAGACCCCATCAAGGTCAGTATAGTCTTTAACAGGGCAATCGACTGAAGTTTCGCGTGACAAGCGGTCGAAAAGCTGAATCTGTCGGGATCCTCTGATTCGCTTGGAGGATGGGTTGATGACGGAAGGGGACGCGGCTGCCGGGGCGGTGAAGGAGACGACTGTTTTCCTGTCGCATTTCGGGGACTTGCCGGACTACCGGCAGAAGGGGAAGGTCGCCTATCCGCTCGACGAGGTGCTGCTGGTGATGCTGGCGGCGGCGATGGCGGGGGCGGAGACGGTGGCCGACATCGCGCGCTTCGGCCGGGCCAAGCTGGCGTTCCTGCGGCGCTTTCGACCCTTCGCCAACGGCACGCCCTCGCATGATCAGTTGGGCATCATCCTCGCCAAGCTCGACCCGGTCGCGTTCCAGCGCTGTTTTGTGGCGTGGGCGGCGGGGCTGACGAAGACGTCGGCCGAGGTGATCGCCATCGATGGCAAAACGGTCCGGCGCTCCTACCAGAAGAAGGGGGGCGAAGAGCCCATTCATGTCGTCTCGGCCTTCGCCGCGCGCCAGCGCATGGTGCTCGGGCAGACCAGGGTCGGCGACAAGTCCAACGAGATCGTCGCCATTCCCGCCCTGCTCGAGCTGCTGGCCATCGAGGGCGCGGTGGTGACCATCGACGCCATGGGCTGCCAGCGCGGAATCGCTCAGAATATCATCGACAAGAAGGCCGATTATATCCTCGCGCTGAAGGGGAACCAGGGCACGCTGCGCGACGATGTCGAGCTGTTCGCCGGCGAGCAAAAAGCGGTCGCGTTCAAGAATTCGTCGGTCAGCCAGGACACGACCGTCGACGGCGACCACGGCCGCATCGAGACCCGGACGATCACCGTTTTCCACGACATCGGATGGCTGCAGGACAACCACCAGTGGCCGGGCCTGAAGTCGGTCGTCATGGTCGAGAGCGAACGGGAAACCGATGGCAAGGTCGAAACCGAGACGCGTTTCTACATCACCTCGCTCGCCCTGCTCGCCAACGCCCTGGGACCGATGATCCGCAGTCACTGGATGATCGAAAACGGCCTCCACTGGGTGCTCGACATGATCTTCCGCGACGACGAATGCCGCGTGCGAACCGACAACGCGCCCTTCAACCTCGCCATCATCAAGCACATCACCCTCAACGTGCTCAGAACCGGCAAAAGCAAGGATTCGCTGCGCATGCGCCGCAAAGTCGCGGCATGCGACGAAAACGCCCTCGCCGCCCACATCGCCGCCTACATCGCCGCATGACCCGTTCAGTCGATTCCCCTGAGTCTTTAACACTTAGCCAGATTTTGTCGTCCTTCGAAAGGGTGCCGATGTACCCGCAAGAAGATTCGCTCGGGCAGGCTGGCAGAGCCGCCGACAGAATTCATCCAGTTGATCAAAGCTACTGAAAGAGATCCGGATATTTCCACACTCGCCGGTGTGGGATATGGTGACTTTCGTTCCGAGAGCCAATCCCAGCTTATTTTGCAAAGCTAGAGTATCTGTATCCTTCGTGGGGATGCCTGAATTGGTGCGCATGCGCTTCCTGGTGTTTTCACCAAGCCGCTCTACGTCGCGGACTGTTAATTGCTCCGCCACAATTCGATCTGCGATCCCATCTGCCTGAGCTACCGATAGCAGCGCCCGCGCATGTCCCGCGGAAATTCGGCCTGCTGACAGCAACGTTTTTGTGTGCGGAGGTAGGTTTAGTAACCGCAGGGTATTGGCGATGTGGCTCCGGCTCTTCCCAACGACGCGTGCAATATCAGAATGTGAATACCCGTATTCGCTGGCCAGCTGCGCATAACCCGATGCCTCCTCAAGCGCATTTAGATCCGTGCGCTGAACATTTTCTATGATTGTGATTTCGAGCGCCTCACGCTCACCCGCATCGATGATGATGATCGGAACGTCATGCCTTCCCGCCCGCTGCGCTGCGCGCCAGCGGCGCTCGCCCGCTACGATTTCGTACGTATTAACGAAACTAGCAATTTCTCGAACCAAGATCGGCTGAATGACACCCCGCTCCCTCACTGACGCGGCCAACTCGTCAAGTTCCA
Organism: uncultured Alphaproteobacteria bacterium; assembly: GCA_963823165.1. Taxonomy (GTDB): domain Bacteria; phylum Pseudomonadota; class Alphaproteobacteria; order Rhizobiales; family Beijerinckiaceae; genus Roseiarcus. The sequence continues at coordinate 332,766 of CAWGKV010000034.1, forward strand.
ACTCGTCAAACCATTTTCGGGGATTTCGAGGGTTAGGCCTGAGGAACTCAATTGGTGCTCTTCGAACTCCGCTGAAATTTGTAGCTGTCTCAAAATCTTCCCTGGCGGCGCCCAAGAGAGCGGCAAGGCCACGTCCGAGACGAGGCCTATGGTCGGAGTGACTGCCTTCGTCTGCCATTAAATCTGTATTCCCAAGTTCAATTAGGGTACCGGTTCGGCCAGGCGCGCCACCGGCCTCACGCTGAACAACTTCCAACGCAAGTGTCAAGTAAGCTTGGCTAGCTTCTGTGCCGCGGGCCATAAAGCTGATGCCCTCCGTCGGTGGGGCGCGTCTAACACGAGACGAAAAATTTCGGCCGCTTTCGCCTTGGAGAGAAGGATCTCCATGATCGCGACCGCCGTGTATCTGGTGTTTTCGAAAGGGCCAGCCTGCCGCGCACATGCCGATCGAGTTGATGCGGACGGGCGGTCAACCATCCGCCCTGGCTCGGGGACGGCGATAATAGCCGCTGTAAGGCCGATACGATGGGCCATGAAGCTTGGGCTTAAACCGATTTAGGACTGCGCCTACAATCGGCGTTCCGGTTGCGTTGAGTTGTTCCTTGGCCCGCCGGATCTCGTCGAGATTGGCGTTCCCGGCGCCGACGACCAAGAGCACAGCATCGACCATGCTCGCAAAGAGCAGCGCATCGTTGGCGGCCAAAACAGGCGGTGAATCCAAGAGCACAACGCCGAACGGCTGCGAGATTGACTTGAACGCTGCTCGCGCCTTGGACCATTCCACGGCGCCCAGTGATTTTGCGGATTTCCGCCCCCCGTGCAGGAAGCTGATGACGCTTCCTTCCGGCGATTCTCCCAATGCGGAAACAGGACGAATAGCATCGGCGGCTACTGCCTCATCCAACAAGATTTCGATCAGGCCGGCCGTGTCGGCGCTTCCGATTGCCGCAGTCAATGATGACCGTCGTAGATCGCCGTCGATCAAGAGGCATGTCTGGCCCGCGTGCGACGCGGCCATCGCCAGGCACAAAGAGACGGTCGTCTTCCCTTCACCGGGTTCCGTACTCGTCACAAGAATTGAGCGGCCAGAAGAGAGTGCGCCGGCGAGTTGCAACGCGCCAAGGAGGGAATTGTACGCGTCTGCGAATTCTGGAACTCGCCGACATGATTTCCGCGAACGCAAACTGCCCGCCGTTCGTGGGTTTGGCTAACCGGTTCGTCACAAACCTTTTTCCCCTACGTACGCAACCCGATTATCGTCGCGATATAAATGGAAGTCCAGCCGATCCGGAGTTGGCGCTTGACCCAGGCAAGGCGACTTTTTGAATTGACGGGGTTGCTGGACTATCGACGCGGGCAAGCTAGGCGGCCCAATCACCACCACCACAGCGTCGAGCCGCCAGGCTCTTGAGCCATTACCTTCAACTCGTGCGCATCGAAGAGGCTTTCAGGAATCTCAAAAGCGATCTCGCAATCCGCCCCATCTTCCATCAGCTCGAGACGCGCGTCGAAGCCCACATCTTCCTTGCCTTCCACGCCTATTGATTCCAATTGCTTGGCCTTGCCAGATCCCCCCAGTAGGTGAAGTTCGGCTAGGCCTTAATATCATTAGATCAGCCGCAAAGATCCTGTCGCCCGTAGGCTTTCACGTCGCAGGATATGTTGGGTCTCCCGGAAACTTGGAAGGCCACGACGGTGCTGCTCCCCATTCGCCTAGCCGCCGCCAGTTCAGACCAGCGGCGGCTCCATCGAGCGATCGGCGACCGCCTTGGTCAATGCAGCGCCACCCGATAGCTCGCCTGGGTCTTAGCGGCGATTTCCTCGAGGGTGACGCCGGGAGCGACCTCGATCAGCGCCATCCCGCGGTAGCCGTGCTTGTCGATAGCGAAGACCCCGAGATCGGTGATGACGACGTCGACGACCTTCGCGCCGGTCAGCGGCAGCGTGCAATGATGCAGGAGCTTCGGCCCGTCCTTGGCCGCATGCTCCATCACGACGACGATGCGCTTGACGCCTGCGACCAGGTCCATCGCGCCGCCCATGCCCTTGACCATCTTGCCGGGGATCATCCAGTTGGCGAGGTCGCCGTTCTCCGAGACCTGCATCGCGCCGAGGATCGCGAGGTCGATGTGGCCGCCGCGAATCATGGCGAAGGAATCGGCGCTTGAGAAGAAGCTCGTCGTCGGCAGCTGCGTCACGGTCTGCTTGCCGGCGTTGATCAGGTCCGGATCCTCTTCGCCCTCGTAAGGAAACGGGCCCATGCCGAGCATGCCGTTCTCGCTCTGCAACTGCACGTGGACGCCCTTGGGAATGTAGTTCGACACGAGCGTCGGAATGCCGATGCCAAGATTGACGTAGAACCCGTCTTTGAGCTCCTTGGCGGCGCGCGCCGCCATTTGGTCGCGGGTCCAGGGCATTGGGAGCCTCCTAAATCTTTACGCCGCGTGGCGCTTACGAGTCGTGCGCTGCTCGATATGCTTCGCGGCGTTGGGGACATGGACGATGCGGTGGACAAAGACCCCGGGAGTGATGATGTGATCGGCTTCGATATCGCCTGGCTGGACCAGGTGCTCGACCTCGGCGACCGTCAGCTTGCCCGCGGTCGCCATCATTGGATTGAAGTTGCGCGCCGTCTTCCGGTAGACGAGGTTGCCCTCGGTGTCGCCCATCCAGGCGTGGACGAGGGAAATGTCGGCAACGAGGGCGGTCTCCATCACATACGCTTCGTTGTTGAAGTCCCGGATCTCCTTGCCTTCGGCGACGATCGTGCCGACGCCGGTGCGGGTGAAGAAGGCGGGAATTCCGGCGCCGCCGGCCCGTATGCGTTCCGCCAGCGTGCCTTGCGGGTTGAACTCGAGCTCGAGCTTGCCCGACAGATAGAGGTTGGCGAACGTCTTGTTCTCGCCGACATAGCTCGAAATCATCTTCCGGATCTGGCCGGTCTCGAGCAGGACGCCGAGCCCGATCCCGTCGACGCCGGCGTTGTTGGAGATGACGGTCAGGTCCTTGGCGCCGGACTTGCGGACGGCCTCGATCAGCGTCTCGGGGATGCCGCAAAGCCCGAAGCCGCCGGACATGACCGTCACGCCGTCCTTGATACAGCCGGCGAGCGCCTCGTCCGCGGTGGCGTAGACTTTCTTCATCGGCGCGGCTTCCCTTCAGAGCCTCGCTTCACTAGCTCCGGCGCGGGTGGCCCGCAAGTCCGGCGTGACAGTTCGATCGCGGAAGCCGGACGCGGCTCCTTCGCGCCTGCAGCTGTCTGCCAGCCAAATCGCGCCGCCAGCGTCAGATCGACGGCTTTCCGACGCCTCTTGCGAGACGGCCGCTCTCTCTGAGCCACGCCGCGATCACCGCGCCGAGGAGCGCCGCCAATCCGAAAAAACCGGTCGCGAGTGATATGGAGCTGGCGCCGATCAGCTCGCTTGAGCCGGTCCGCTTGATGCCGATGTAGTCGTTTCCGCCGTAGCTTGGCGCGGGAAACAAGGAAACCACGCGAGGCATTGCGACTGCGTCCGCGCTGCTGCCTGCGGCAATGCGACGAACGGTGCCGCCGGTCGCCTCCGCAAGAGGCCGAAGCTTTTCGGTGGTCGAGACGACGTCCTGCATCTCGAGAGGATTGGCGGGTCCGACGTTGACCAGGGCGACATGCTCGCCGTCTTCGGCGCGGTAGAGCCCGTATCGGTCGACGGTCACATGCGCCCGGCTCAGGCCCGGAGCGACAGGCGTCAGCGAGAGCTTCGTCTTCGTCCCGGCCGGAGAGACGAGAGCGACTTCGGGCGCCCGATCGCTCACGCTCTGCCGCTCCACAGTAATCTCGCGCCCTTTCGAACTCGCGCGCAGCGCCTCTTCCTCCAGTTCCGGCTCCTTCATCAGCCAGTGCGCCAAGCGGCGCAGAAGGTCGAGATAAGGCCCGCCGCCGTCGTAATTGCGCGCCCACAGCCACATCTGATCACTCAGCAGCAGCCCCACGCGCCCTTTGTCAACCCGGGAGAGCACCAGAAGAGGCTTGCCGTCGGGACCGTTCATCAGGGTCTGACCGGTCGTCGTCCTCGCTCCGATCAGCCGGAACCACCGGCCCCACGTCGGCTCACCGCCCTTCGCGCCAAGCCCCGCGAGGCCACGCGTCACCGGGTGACGAAGGCCCTCTTGCGACTCGCTCGGTCGAAACGGGGTCTCGACGTCGTCTCCCGTCGGCTCGGCCGGCGCGATCGCGCCGAGCGGCGAATAGAACAGGCCCTCCGGAGTCGAGAATTCCGGTCCCTCGGCCATCAGCAGCGCCCCGCCATCGCGCACGTAATTGGCGATATTATCGAGATAGACGTAGGGCAGGATCGACTGCTGCGCGTAGCGGTCGAGGATGATCAGATCGAAATCCTTGATCTTCGGGCCGAACAGATCCGCAACCGGAAACGCGATCAGCGACAGCTCGTTGATCGGGGTCCCGTCTGCGCCTTTCTCCGGCGGCCGCAGAATGGTGAAATGAACCAGATCGACGTTGCCGTCGGATTTCAGCAGGTTGCGCCACATGCGCTCGCCCGGATGCGGCTTTCCTGAGATGAGAAGGACGCGCAGCTTGTCCCGCACGCCGTCGATATTGACGACCGCGCGGTTGCTGTCGGTCGCCAGTTCACCCTCGACCGGCGCGATTTCCAGCTCGACGACATTGCGGCCGGCATGATCGATCGGCGTCTTGACGTCGATCCGCTCGCCGATCCCGGCTTCGATGTTTCCGATTGTCTGTCCATCGTGGCGGACCGTCAGCCGGACGGGTTCGCCGCGGTCTACGCTGTCGAGCACTCTCGCAGCGATGATCCGGTCCTTCCCGACAATGCCGTAGCGTGGCGCTTCAATGAGCTGATCGCCGCTGACGCTCCCCCTCATGGCCGGTGACGAGCACGTGCAACGGGGC
>CAWGKV010000035.1:0-19735 GCA_963823165.1 uncultured Alphaproteobacteria bacterium
AAATGGTTCAATGGCTTGCTCCACCCCCGCTCCATTGGCCCGCCCCCGCCCCGTCAGCCGATTGGCCCGAAATAGCGAGACGTTCGATGCGCTCTCTGCGATCAAGGTGGCCGGAAGAAGTCACAAATGACCGAGATTGAAGACGCCTTGTTCGCAAGCAAAGCGAACAATTCTGTTATATGCCGAGGCTGGAACTACGGGCGCATCTTGGTTATGGAGCAAGGCAGTTCGGCATATCCGAACATCCGGATATGGCAGACGCACCATGTAACTTGCTACCCAAAAGCTGGCAAATTATTGAGCGCTCATTCTATAATGAAAACAAGCCATTAGTGGTACATTTAATGCGCAAGGACGGCAAATTTTAGAGCAGCGCAAGGCCGTCCGCTTACCGAGATTGTGCAGCCGACACCGTTTGACCCCAACAAACGGGCCGTCTGCTTGAACTCTGATCCTTCATAAGCTGCGCGATGGCGCTTCCACATTCGCAATTTGATCAAGGTTTGTGATCAATCGCGTAAGCAGCCTGGTAAGCTGAGCGACCTCGTCGTCAGTGAAGCCATTCAGCGCCTCACGGTTTCCTTCGAACAGCGCAACGCAAGCGTCCGGTAGGCGGTCTCGAGCGACACTCGTCAACGTGATGCGACTGCTCCGCCCGTCGGTGTCGCTTGGCTCGCGTTTTATGAGCCCGTCCCGCTCCATCCGAACCAGCATCTGGGCCATCGAAGGCTGCTCGATCTTCGCGAACCGCGCCAGGTCACGCTGCGTATCTGCTCGGCCCTCCCGGAGCGCGATCAGCACCGGCAGGTGGCCGACGCCAAAGCCGAGGGGTTTGAGACGCGCCTCACTCAGCCGGGCAAATCCTCGCGCTGCGAGGCTGATCAGGTGTCCCGGCGTGGACAGCACCTCAAGCTTGATATGCGAACGCGCTTGCATAGGGGCCTATGCTGATGTATAGGAGCCTATGTATATACAGCCGTGCCGTGCACCTGCAAGACGCGCCCGTCGCAGTCCAGAGCGCTTTCCGATCATACTGGACCGTCATTGCGAGGAGCGAAGCGACGAAGCAATCCAGCCGCTACGCAGCGGCTCTGGATTGCTTCGCTTCGCTCGCAATGACGGCCGCGTCTCGGATGATCGGAAGCCGCTCTAGCGGGACCACTCAACGATGGTGACAGGCGACGCCGCGAGACACGAAACGCCGCTCAGCACGTCGGTTCATCGTGAGAGCTCGAGCGGAGCAATCGAGGACACTTATCAAATCCGGAACGGGCTCGTCACGCCAATGGATTTACGCAAGCTGGGATTAGGACAATCAGGAGCGAGCAGATGGTTGAGAATAGCGAACTGCTACAGCGAATTTACGAGGGCTTCAACCGACGGGACATCCCGGCCGTGTTGGCGCACCTGGCGGAGGATGTGGATTGGGCCAACGGGATGGACGGCGGGCACGTGCACGGGCGTAAGGCTATTCGCGATTATTGGACGAAACAGTGGGCGGCGATCCAGCCCCAGGTTCACCCCCTGCACATCACCGAGCGGGGCGATGGCAGCACGGCGGTCGAGGTGCACCAGGTCGTGCGCGACCTGGAAGGCAAGCTCCTCCTCGACGAGACGGTTCGCCACGTCTTCCGGGTTGAGGCCGGTTTGGTGACCCGCTTCGACATCGAGAACGCCGGCGGTTTATCCGCCATTTCGCACGCCTGACGAGGAGCTCCGACAACTGCCGCCGGGTGGCCGCTTCGCATGGCTGAAATCCCGATTGGCTTCCCGGCTGGTCATGGTCTTCATCGCGGCGCCTTGTGCAGTCATGAAGGTAGGGGCCCGATCCGCCAACCTGCCGCCGTACTGTAAACAGAAAGGGCGGCCGAAGCCGCCTTTTCCAACTCGCTCAGACCGGACGGGATCGGCCGCCTTCCGCGTTCCAGCGGGGCGGCCGGTCGTCTCGAACGTCAGGCGGCCTGCTTCCGGCGCAAGCTGTCGTAGAGGGCGGTCTCGAAATCCATGTAACCCATGAACGACACCGGATCTCCGAACGGCAGGATTTGGGTCGCCCAGAAGCCGCCGAAGCCGTTCTTGCGATCGATCCAATAGAAGAGGTTGGCCAGTCCGGCCCAGCCAAGCGCGCCGGCGGGCCGCCCGGTCGGGGCCTCTTCGTCGTTGACCATGAACGTCAACGCCCACGACTTCGACAGTCCGGGGAAGAACTCCGCATCGTTGGACAACGACGGGATCACGCCCGGCAGCATCGTCACCTTCTTGTCGCCGAGGTGGTTCTTCTCCGCCATCCGGACCGTCTCGGCTTTGAGCACGCGGCCGTTCTCGCCGGCGCCGTCGTTCAGCCACATGCGGATGAACCGCATATAGTCGCCGACAGTGCTGTAGAGGCCGTGGCCGCCCATGTGCACCTCGGGCTCGGACGGGAGCTCGAAGTCCATCGGCGCCAACGACCCGTCCGCGTTGCGGGCGTGCATGCCCGCCAGCCGCGAACGCAAGGCGTCTGTCAGCTCGAACGTCGTGTCGCGCATGCCGAGCGGTTCTAAGATGCGGGTCTTGAAGACCTCGCCGAGCCGCTTGCCGGCGATGGCTTCGATCACCTGGCCGCACCAGTCCATGTTGCTGCCGTATTCCCACTTGTCGCCCGGATCGAACAGAAGCGGCGTCATCAGCGCTTTCTTGGAACCCGTGATGACGCTTGGCTGCCCCTTCTCCTGGGCGAGGCGATTGTACTTCTCATTGAAGAAATCATAGCCCATGCCGGCGGTATGCAGGAGCAGCATGCGGGTGGTGACGTCCCGCTTGGGCGCGCGGAGGCGGGGCTCGCCGTCGGGGTCGAAGCCTTCGATCACCTGAAGCTTGCCGATGTCGGGCGCGTAGTTTTTCGCCGGCGCGTCGAGGTCGAGCTTGCCTTCCTCGACGAGTTGCAGGGCCGCCGTGCCGGTGAGCGCCTTGGTGGTGGAGAAGATCCCGAAGACGGTGTCGGTCGTCATATCGGCGTCGCGATCCAGCCGCCGCTTGCCGGCGGCGCCTTCGTAGATGTTGCGCTGGCGATCGGTCACCATGGCGACGACGCCGGGGACGCGCGGATCGGACGTCACGACCCGGTTCAGGATCGAATCGGCTGTCGCTTTGAGATTTTCCATGTGGGTTTCCTCCTTGCTTGCTACCGAACAGCCGGGCGGTTTTCCCGCGCCCGGCGCCGATTGGGTCGCCGCAGATCCGCTCTCATCGGCGGGCGGCTCATCGTCCAGCTTTGCTTCGGCGACTTAAAGCTTATCGCATCGCGAAGCCCGCGTAGCCGTTGGCGGCGACCGCGTCGCACTTCTGCCTGTACGTGCCTACGCCGCCGATATAGGACAATAAGCGGCGCGGCTTGCCCTTCACGTTGGACCCCATGTACCACGAGTTTGTCTTGACCACGAGCATCGGGGCTGCGGTCTCTTCGTGGTGCTGGACCCACTGATCCTCCGCCTCCCTGGTCGGCTCGCAGACCTTCAGCTCATGGTCGCGCATGTAGCGGATGCACCTCGCGATCCACTCCGCCTGCTGCTGCAGGCAGGTGGTCATGTTGCAGAGCGCCGCCGAGGGCGCGAGCGGCGCCGCGGTCGTGAACAGGTTCGGATAGCCGTGCACCTGCAGCCCCATGGTGGTGCGGATGTCGCGGCTCCAGTCGTCCTTCAGCGACCGTCCGTCGCGGCCGCGGATGTCGATGCGCGTCAGCGCGCCTGTTCCCGCGTCGAAGCCGGTGGCGAAAATCAGATAGTCGAACGCGTATTCGGCGCCGTCCTCGAGCTGCAACCCTTCCGGCGTCACGCGTTCGATCGGGTTGTCCTTGATGCTGACCACCTCGACGTTCGGCCGAAGGAACGCCTCCAGAAAGCCGACTTCGAGCGGGACGCGGTGGGATCCGAAGCCGTAGTCCTTCGGGATCAGGATGTCGCAAAGCCGAGAGTCCTTCAGCCGCGCGCGCATCTTCTCGCGAACGAATTCGGAGATCTGCTCGCTCGCATCCGGGTCAAAGAACAGCTCCGCGAACGAAGCCAGCCACAGCTTCAGCGAGCCATCCTCCCAGATGTCCTCGAGAATCTGGCGCCGCTGCTCCGGCGTCTTGTCCGCCCAGGCGTTCTCGAAGTCATACTCGAAGCCGGTGAAGGTGTGGGGCAGGCGCTGAGCGAGCGCATCGAATTTCGACTTGTAGGCCTCCTGCTCGGCCGGCGTGTATTTCGGGTTCTTCATCGGCAGGACGTATTGCGGCGTGCGCACGAACACCGTCAGATGGCCGACCTTGTCGGCGATCGTCTGGATGACCTGGATTCCGGTCGCGCCAATGCCGATGATTCCGACTCGTTTGCCGGAAAAGTCGATCGGCTCTTTCGGCCAGCGCGCGGTGAAAAGCAGCTTTCCCTTGAAGGTCTCCTGGCCAGGGAAAAGGGACGTGAGCGGCGCGGACAACATGCCGCAGCAGGTGACCAGGAACTGCGCGTCGATAACCTGCCCTTTGTCGGTGGTAATTGTCCAGCGCTCTGTCGCTTCGTCGAAATGCGCGCTTCTGATTGTCGTGTCGAACTGGATGTCCTTGCGCAGGTCGAGGCGGTCGGCGACATAGTGCATCCAGCGCTCGATTTCCGGCTGGCCCGGGAATTTCTCGCTCCAGCTCCAGCCCTTGTAGAGATCCTCGGAAAACAAATACTGGTAGATATAGCCTTCCGAGTCGAAGCGCGCGCCGGGATACCGGTTCCAGTACCAGGTTCCGCCGACATCGGATGCAGCGTCGAACGCCTTCACGTCCAGTCCCTGGCTGCGCAAAAGGTGCAGCTGGTAAAGACCCGCGACGCCCGCCCCGATCACGGCCGCATCGAGCTTCAAGGGCGTTTCGGAGCCGGCTGTGGTCCTTTCGGCTGCGGCGGTTTCGGCCATCGTTTCATCTCCCATGGGTTTCGGTTGCGCGTTTGGAGCGTCGGACCGGGATTTCAGCCCGCTGCGACAATTCGTCACAAACCACGTGGCGCCCATTGGCGTCTTGAACGGAGGCTGATTTTGACTTGTTCAAACTTGCTGCGGCGGCCGCCGGCGGTTCAGCCGGTCGCTCCCTTACGGTAGTCGGACGGCGTGACGCCGAGCAGGCGGCGGAAGAGACGCGTCATATGGCTCTGGTCGGAGAAGCCGCAGCTGGCCGCGATCGCTTTGAGCGGAATATTCTCCTTGGCCAGCTGGACCTTGGCGCGCTCGATGCGCCTGTTCATGACGTAAGTGTGGGGAGGGCAGCCGAACTCGGTCCGGAATTTCCGCGTGAAGTGAAAGACGCTGAGCTGCACGACCCCCGCAAGCTCCGCCAACGAAATGTTCCGGTCCAGGTTTTCGTCCATGTACTGGTTGAGTAGCCGGCATTGGCCGTGCGAGAGCCCGCCGGATGCCGGCTCCCGGAAGATGACGTTCGCGTAGTGCCGGAGAATGTGGACGCAGGCGTGGTTTTTCAGCGCTTCGACAAAAAGCCGGCCGCCGAGCCCTGCCTCTTGCAACTCTTGCGCCAGAGCGGCGGCGATCCCCACGAGAACCGGGTCGTCGGCCCTCAAGACGTCACGCAGCTCGACCCCCTTGATATGACGATCATAGGCGTCCGCGGCGACCTGCGCCATTGTCTCGGGCGACAGATAGACATGCGTCACCTCGATGTCCTCGCCCCAGCGCCAGTGCGACTGCGCTGCGTGGGTGAGAAGGGACACGCAGCCCCGGGCGACCCGCTCGTTGCGCCAATCGCCGGTGCATCGCCGGTTCATTTGCGTCGCGCCATCCTTGTAGGCGACGATCATGTAATCGCGCATGCCTGGAATGGGCACGTCCAACGGAGCATAGCGATAGCCGCGAATACGCACTCCCTGCCAACCCAGAGGGGCGCTGTCGACCGTCAGCTCTCCGGGAACCCATACCGGCAGTTCGTCGGGCGTGATCAAGTCGCTCATGGGCTTCCTCCGCCCGCCGGCTTTACATCCGGTGACGACTTCGACGAACGTTGCCGCCGAAGGTGGTCCTGCTCGCTGCGATTTTTTTCTGCCTTCAGCAGCGAAATACTACCGACGTCGCAGGCGCTTCACGAGGAAGACTGCGACCATGATCGACGCCACGGCTCTAATATCTTCTTGTTATCATATCGGTCTAGCACACCGATGTGGCGCCGCCAACAAAAAGGGCGGCCGGAGCCGCCCTTTCCGTTTCTGGTCCAGGGACGGACTTAGAAGTCCATGCCGCCCATGCCGCCCATGCCGCCGCCGCCGCCGCCCATCGGCATCGCTGGCTTGTCCTTCGGCACTTCGGCGACCATCGCCTCGGTGGTGATGAGGAGGCCGGCGACCGAGGCCGAGTCCTGCAGCGCGGTGCGGACCACCTTGGCCGGATCGACGATCCCGGCATCGATCATGTCGACATATTCCTCAGTCTGCGCGTTGAAGCCCCAGGTCTGGGACTTGTGCTCGCTGACCTTGCCGACCACGATCGATCCTTCGGCGCCCGAATTCTCCGCGATCTGCCGGATCGGCGCTTCGAGCGCCTTCAGCACGATGCTGATGCCGGCCTGCTCGTCGGGGTTCTCGCTCTTGAGCTTGGCGACCGCGGCCTTGGCGCGCAACAGAGCCACGCCGCCGCCCGGAACGATGCCTTCCTCGACCGCCGCGCGGGTGGCGTTGAGGGCGTCGTCCACGCGATCCTTCTTCTCCTTGACCTCGACCTCGGTCGCCCCGCCGACGCGGATCACCGCGACGCCGCCGGCGAGCTTGGCGAGGCGCTCCTGCAGCTTCTCCTTGTCGTAATCGGAAGTGGTCTCCTCGATCTGCGCCTTGATCTGCGCGACGCGGCCCTCGATCTCGGATTTCTTGCCGGCGCCGTTGATGATCGTGGTGTTCTCCTTCTCGATCCGAACGCGCTTGGCCTTGCCGAGCATCTGCAGCGTGACGTTCTCGAGCTTGATGCCGAGATCCTCGGCGATCATCGTGCCGCCAGTGAGGATCGCGATGTCCTCCAGCATCGCCTTGCGGCGATCACCAAAGCCCGGCGCCTTGACCGCCGCAACCTTGAGGCCGCCGCGGAGCTTGTTGACGACGAGCGTCGCCAGCGCTTCGCCTTCGATGTCCTCGGCGATGATGACGAGGGGCTTCGACGTCTGAACGACCGACTCGAGCACCGGCAGCATCGGCTGCAACGACGAGAGCTTCTTCTCGTGGATGAGGATGTAGGGATCCTCGAGCTCGGCGAGCATTTTCTCCGCGTTGGTAATGAAATAGGGCGACAGATAGCCGCGGTCGAACTGCATGCCCTCGACGACGTCGAGTTCGGTCTCGAGGCTTTTCGCCTCCTCGACCGTGATGACGCCCTCGTTACCGACCTTCTGCATCGCGTCGGAGATCATTTTGCCGATCGACTTGTCGCCGTTGGCGGCGATCGAGCCCACCTGGGCGACTTCCGCCGAGTCCTTGATCTTCTTCGAGCGCTTGGCGATATCCTTGACCGCCTCGGCGACGGCGAGATCCACGCCGCGCTTGAGGTCCATCGGGTTCATGCCGGCCGCGACGAGCTTGGCCCCTTCGCGGACGATCGCCTGGGCGAGAACCGTCGCGGTCGTGGTGCCGTCGCCGGCGGTGTCATTGGTCTTCGAGGCGACCTCGCGCACCATCTGCGCGCCCATGTTCTCGAACTTGTCCTCGAGCTCGATCTCCTTGGCGACCGTGACGCCGTCCTTGGTGATGCGAGGCGCGCCGAACGACTTGTCGAGGATGACGTTGCGGCCCTTGGGGCCCAAAGTCACCTTGACCGCGTTGGCGAGGATGTCGACGCCGCGCAGCATCTTCTCGCGCGCGTCGGAGGAAAAGCGTACGTCTTTGGCAGCCATTGTTCTCTCTCCTGCCCCTGGGGGGGCGTAATTTTCAACGTGTTAGATTACGGAACGCGGCTGGTCAGCCGATCACGCCCATGATGTCGGACTCCTTCATGATCAGGAGTTCCTGGCCGTCGATCTTGACTTCGGTGCCGCTCCACTTGCCGAACAGGACTTTGTCGCCGCTCTTGACGTCGATCGGAATGAGCTTGCCGCTTTCGTCGCGGCCGCCCGGCCCGACGGCGATGATCTCGCCTTCTTGCGGCTTCTCTTTAGCAGTGTCCGGGATGATGATGCCGCCCTTCGTCTTCTCCTCGCCTTCGAGGCGACGGACGACGACGCGGTCATGCAGGGGACGGAATTTCATTTTTGGACTTTCCTCTTTCGGAACCCCTCGGGGCGATTGCTAGCACTCTACAACTCCGAGTGCCAACGGCGCTCAAATAGGAAAGAACGCTTGCGCCGTCAAGGGCTCAACGCCCAAGTTATGGTGCAGCTGATCGCCGCGGCTTTTGGCCGCGAAAGAGCCAGTTCATTCCAGGCGCCGCTTTAATAAAATATGGGGTAAGCATTATGGATCCAGAAGATCGATTTCCTCAAACTGAAGCATTTTCAGATGGCGGCCCAACCTTTCCCTATGTCGGAACTTACGACTTTATGTCTGGCGACGAAGATTGGTTTCTGCTGAGCCTAACAGCGTCCACTTTCGTATCCCAGCTGTACACGAAAACGTGAAGGGAACTTTGCCTCTTGCTCGCAGCCTTTGGTCTTTCTGACGGTTGATGGGCACGCGTTAGCGGCGCGTGCGCGCCGCCTACCGGAGGAGGTTTCGAACTCATGACATGCAATATTGTTCGTCTGTCTGCGCTGGCTGGCGCCGCGGCGCTCGCGCTGTCGGCCGCCACTCCCGCTTGGGCCTGGTACGGTCCGCAGCATCATGTGCGCCACTGGGCCTATCGCACCCACCACGTGGTCGTCCGTAGGCCGGCGTACTACGGCGCGGCTCGGAGCGCGGGGTATGCCGTCGGTTCAGCGCTCGCTGCTCCCGCGGTTGCGGCTGGCGATATTGTCGGAGGCGCGGGCACTGCGGCCGCCGACATCTTCGGCGGAGCCACTGCCTTAGCGGGTGACGTTGTTGGCGGTCTCTTCGGCGCCCCATACTCGTATCCATACGGATACAATTCGTACCCGTACAATTACGGCTACGGAGTTTCCGGCGGGCTCCTGGGCGCAACGGCCGAGGTCGCGGCGTACCCGTATGCGTATAATTACAATTGCGCCTACGGCTATCCGAGCGCCTGGAACCCGGGCGCCTATTGCCCGCCCTACGGCTATTACGGCGCGGGCTACTACGGATACGGGTATCCCGACTACGCTTATGGCTATGGCTCGCCCTGGCTAGGCGTCGGGATCGGATACGGGTACGGGTACGGCTACCCCTATGCCGCTGGTTATGGATGGCGTCGCGGATGGCGCGGCTACGGATGGCGCGGCGGCTACGGAAACCGGGGCTTCGCGCGCACCTACCCGCACGCCGGCTTCGCTGCGCAGCGGACGGCTGCTTTCGGAACGACCGGCTTCGGCGCGGAGCGGTTCGGACATGCCGAGTTCGGCGGAGCTCGCTTTGCGGGCGAGCACTTCGGCCGCGCGCAGTTCGCCGGCGCGCACTTCGGCCGCGCGCAATTCGCCGGCGCGCACTTCGGCGGGATGCACCTCGCCGGCGCGCATTTCGGCGGCGCGGGCGCGCACTTCGGCGGCGGCGGCATGCACTTCGCCGGCGGCGGGATGCATTTCGGCGGGGGTGGGCATAGACCTTGATTTCGGGGTCCCCCAGCGGATTCTCATTGGACGGGCCGTTGCGCCCGTCCTTTTTTGTCGGGAATTCCTGCGCCGGGCGCAGCCCCGACCAAGGCTCAGCGAAACCACTTCCCATAGAGCGCGTCGAACTCGCCGCCCTCCTTGGTCAGGTGCAGCCATTGGTCAACGAAAGCTTTGAGTTCGGGGTCAGGCGCCATCCAGAAGGCCTTCTCGCCGAAATCGAACGGCTGGTCGGGATGGACGGCGCACAGCACGGTCGGGTGCAGTTTCTGCTGAAACCGCGTCTCGGACGCGTCGGTGATCATCACGTCGGCGCCCCCCTCGGCCAAACGGTCGAAGATCGTCAGGTTGTCCGGATAGACGATGATATCGGCCGCATGGAGGCGGGCGTGGTCGAAACGCTCGTTCGTGCCGCCAGGGTTGGTGAAGACGCGCACCTCGGGCCGGTCGATATCGGCCAACGTCTGATATTTCGCCTGGTCGGCGCACCGCGCAATCGCCGCCTTTCCCTCGCGCAGATAGGGAGAGGAGAAGAAGCCGGTCTTTTGCCGCTCGAGCGTAACGGAAACCCCGCCCATCGCAATATCGAAGGCGCCGCCCGCAAGGTCGCGGGAGAGGCCGGCCCAAGTCGTCGGCACGAATTCGACCTTGACGCCAAGGGCCGTTCCGAGGGAGCGGGCCAAATCGATGTCGAGCCCCGAGTACTCGCCGGTCGATTTGTCGAGAGCGGTGAACGGCCGGTAGTCTCCGGTCGTGCCGACTTTAAGGACGCGCGAGGCGAGGATTGCGTCGAGTTGCGACGCTTCACCGGGGGCCGGCGCCGCGACCGCCAGGCTGAGCGCGACGAAGAGCAAAACCGATGCGCGCATTGGCTCGGAGCTCTTCGCAGTCAGGCGGCTTTGAGCAGGCGCTCGACCTCGTTAACCAGATCACGTAGGTGAAATGGCTTCGAGAGAATCCGGGCGTCTCTCGGAGCGTTGTTGTCCGGGTTCAGCGCCACCGCTGCGAAGCCGGTGATGAACATGACTTTGATTTCGGGATCGAGTTCGGTGGCTCTGCGGGCGAGCTCGATTCCGTCCATTTCCGGCATGACGATGTCGGTCAGCAACAGTTCGAACGGCTCCTCGCGCAGCCGATTGTACGCCGAAACTCCGTTGTCGAAAGACGCGACCGAGTAGCCCGCATTTTGCAATGCCTTGACGAGGAACCGCCGCATGTCGTTGTCGTCCTCGGCAAGGAGGATTTTCGCAGAAATCTCGATCGGCGTACGCATCCGAGTCCCCTCCTGAGGCTTAAACTTTGCGGCGCCCAGGTAAAAATTCTTTAAAGCACGCACAGACCTCGCGCGCACGCGCGTTGCAGGGGTATAATAAGAGCCGAAGCGGGGGCCGAGAGCAAGCGCGACGCTGCCTGGAGAGACGATGGACGAACTCGTGCGGTTGACAGCGTCGGACTTCGATCCTCCCGTCGAGACGATCGAACCGGCTCGACTGGCATGCCCGCTGATATTCAGTTCGCCGCATTCGGGCGCGACCTACCCCGAGCGCTTCTTGGCCGCCTCCCGCCTCGATCCGCTGACGCTGCGCCGGTCAGAGGACGCGTTCGTGGACGAGTTGTTTCTTCCCTGCGTCTCGCTCGGCGCGCCGCTCTTGCGCGCCAAGTTTCCGAGAGCGTACCTGGACGTCAATCGCGAGCCCTATGAGCTCGATCCGAAGGTTTTCGAAGGGAACGTTCCGGAATACGCCAACACGCGGTCGCTGAGAGTGGCCGTGGGTCTGGGGACCATTCCACGGGTGGTGGGCGACGCCCAGCCGATCTACAGACAGCCGATATCGGTCTCCGAGGGTCTGGCTCGCATCGAAGCCCTCTATCGGCCCTATCACGAGCGACTGAGGACGCTGGTCGACCGCGCCCACGAACAATTCGGCCTCGCGCTGCTGATCGACTGTCACTCGATGCCGAGCAATGCGGCCGACGTGGGGGGGTTGGATATCGTGCTCGGCGATCGCTACGGAGCGAGCGCCGCGCCGGGCGTCATCGGGGTCCTCGAGACGAGCCTGCGCGGCGCGGGATACAGGATTCGCCGAAACAAGCCGTTCGCGGGAGGCTTTATCACGGAGCACTTCGGAGCTCCGGACAGGGGGATCCACGCGGTTCAGATCGAAATCGCGAGAGCCCTTTATCTGGACGAGCGAAGCATCGTCAAGAATGAGAGATGGACCATGCTGCGCAACGATCTTTTCGCCGCTGCGAAGGCGTTGGCCCGCGAATTCTCCGGGGGCGTCAGGCCGAGCCGCCTCGCGGCCGAATAGCGGCAACTGAAAAAAAGGAGGCCGCCGTTAGGCGGCCTTCAGTCTAGGGAGGAAACGCCCAAGGAGGGCATGTGCGGCAACGCATGCCGCACCGCAACAATATCGGGAATGAAGAACGAGCTTGCAAGAGCTTTCTTCGTTCGATACGCGGCAAATCGGTTAGGGGTGGCCGCGCGGCGCGGCCGCATTCAGCCCGAACTGGCTGCTTCGATGATGTTTTTGTTAGCTGGGCCAGAACGTTACCTTGATTGCCCGAGACCGCCGAGAGTCGAAGCGGTCAAAGGCGCGGATGGCTCATATGCTTTCAGCGCATAGCTTTTCGGATTCTTTCAGGGGATATCTCATGACCGCTGTCGACTTCGCTGCATTCGTGGAGCGCCTCGCCCAGGTGTCGGGCGAAGTGATTCTGCCGTTCTTTCGCAGCGCGATCGGAGCGGAAGACAAGTCGATGGGAGGATCCTTCGATCCCGTCACGGAGGCGGACCGAGGCGCCGAGGCTGCGATGCGGCGGCTGATAGGACAGACGTTTCCGGCCCATGGCGTCATCGGCGAGGAATACGGCTCCGACCGTCCCGACGCGGAATATGTCTGGGTGCTCGACCCCATCGACGGGACGAAGAGTTTCATCTCCGGCATGCCGACCTGGGGGACCTTGATTGGACTCATGCACTTGGGTCGACCCGTATACGGCATGATGGCGCAACCCTTCACCAGGGAGCGCTTCTACGGCGACGGCAAACGCTCCCGGCTCCGGTCTCTCGCGCCGGCGCGGGGCGACTCGCCGCCGACCGACTGGACGACGCGTGTTCTCCATACGCGAGCCTGCGCCTCGCTCAGCGAGGCGACCTTGTTCACCACAAGCCCCATGCTGATCCGAGAGGAATCCGACCGTGAGGCCTACCGGCGGGTCGAAACCGGGGTTCGGCTGTCTCGCTACGGCGGCGACTGTTACGCTTATTGCGCGCTCGCCGCCGGCTTTGTCGATCTCGTCATCGAGACCAATCTAAAGCCGCACGACGTCGTCGCCCTTACGCCGATTATCGAAGGGGCGGGCGGCGTCATCTCGACCTGGGACGGCGAGGACCCGAGCAAGGGCGGGCGGATTCTGGCGGGCGGCGATCGGCGAGTCTACGACGAGGCGCGGCGTCTGCTCCTGCTCTGAGGCGTCGGCGAAAAGATCGAACGAGGGGGTCGGAAGCGGCGCGCGGCGCGGCGCGAAAACGGAAGCCAACGCGCCCGAGACAAACGCCGCGACGGCGGCCACGAGGGCGGTTTCGAGCATCTCCGCATCTCCGGGCGGCGTGGCCATCGCGACCGCGCGCGCTACGCCGACCGCCAGAGCGGCCAGCGCCGCGACGCTGGCGGAGAGCGGTCCCACGCGCCCGATCGCCGCCAGCGCGATCATCGGGGTCGTGAGCCCGAGCGACAAGGCGAGGGCGACGATCAGCGCAGCGCGCGACCCGAGAAAGCCTCTGCTGTCGCAGATCGCGCAGCCCACGACCAGCGCGGCCTGGGCGGCGCGCATCCTCGCCAGACGAACGCTTGCCGGCCTCGGAAACGGCTGCCGTATCTGACGTGAGCGCCACGCCGAATGCACGCGATGACGCATGTACGCCAACCCCCGCGAGCGCCATGGTCGAGGCCAGCGTCGCGGCGCCGAGGAGCGAGCGGGCGACAATAGCGGAACTCGGGCCGCTCTCGGCCGGAAAGGAAGGAAGCGCAGCAAACGCCACGACGGCGAGCGCCGCGCAAATCGCGGACCCGGCTATCCCGGCGCGGACCGCCGAGCCCGCGTCCCGGCTGGCGAACGCCGGCGACTGCAGGGCGAAGAAACCGGCGACGGCGAGAGCCGCGGCGACAAGCGACGACGGCGGGGCGAAGTCGAATGGCGGGGGCGCGGGCAAAGGCAGCGAACCAAAGGCGAGGGCGCCGCGCGCCCATGCCGACGCCGAGCCCAAGGCGACGATCATGGCGAGCTCTCCGGCGCTCGCGGCCGAGCACCAGATGACGCCGGCCAGACCGCCAGGCGCTACGCTGAGGAAGACCGCCGCCGACACGATGATCTCCGCCGCCACCCGGTTCGGCGTGACCAATGTCTCGGTCGCGGCGACGGCGACCTCGAAGCCGGCGAGCGCGGTCAGGGCCGCGGTCGCCCAGGCCGCAATCCCCGAGACGGCCGCCGCCGGCGAGCCCGGAAAGCGGCTGGCGACGATGTCGTTCGGCGCGGTTGCGCCGAACCTTCTGAGCAAGGGTCCGATTCCGATCGCTCCGATCGCCGCACCCGCGGCCATGGCCGGAGCGAGAGGGTCGGGAAGGGGCCAAAGGCCCGTGTCGAGGCAGAGCGCCATCCCCGCGAGCACCGCCGTCAACCCGAGGCCGCCATAGAAGGGCGGGGCGTTGCGCCGCGCCGCGAGGAAAGAGGCGAGGTCCGCGTTGCGGGCGCCGAGGCCGAAGAGGGCGAGGCCGACGAGCGTCATCATCGGCGCGATCGCCCGCACAAGCCTCTCCGGGACGCCGATCCGATCGAGGACGAGGACGGCGGCCAAGCCGACGGCGAACAGGACCGCCGCGGCGACCGCCAATCCGTTGATCCATCGGAGGGAACCTCGAGAGGTCATGAGTGGGCGGGTGTTTGCGATGCGGGCCCGTTCATGCCGGCCCGGCTACCCCTGCGAAGCATTTGGCACGCAGGGGATTTCAAAGGCTTAGGCGCTAGAAGCTGCAACTTTCCCTCTGCTTTTCATCGTCCTCGCGAGCAACGGTTCTAGCCGCCGCGACGGCCCCGTGCAAAACTGGCGGCGCGCGAGCGATCACAAAGGCTTGGGCGCCAAAATCTGTCGCTTCGTAGCTTCGTCGCTCCCGACCTTGTCATGGCGCAGTCGGCACGCCCGAGGCCCAAGATTTTCCAAGCCGGACCAAATCAAACCAAGCCAGACCAAGCCAGACCAAGAAAATAGGCTTGGATTCTCTTGGATTCTCTTGGATTCATTCGTCCGATTCGGGCCTTTTCAGTACTTTACGAGGAGTCCGAGGCAAAAAATAATTCTGCAACCTCACGGGTCAAGAGACGGACAATGCGGCCGCGGCCGGAACGGCTTCGATGGAATTCGGACACTCAGCGACCTTATCGAGGACGGTGATTTAGAACAAACATAGAACAGCCGCCAGATCCTGTCAACAGATTGTTTTGTTTTGGCTCGCGAGTTACGAGCAAACTAATGGTATTGTTAGCGTTTTTCCTCGTCTGGAGTTCGTCCGGCGGGGGCATCCGGCCGGCCTTTGCGCCCGATCGGAGGCTCGGCGGCAAGGCGAGGCCGAACAGCGAAAAATATTCATCCTGCGTCGATGAGTTTCCGCCGCCGCGCCGGTCTTACCCTTGACCGGGCGTGCATCGCCCGCGCAGGCGTCAGGAGGAGAGAATGCTGCCGTTGACAAGCAAGACCATGGCCGTGATCGGCGGCAGCCGCGGCGTCGGACGGCGGATCGTCGAAGCCGCCGCCGGCAGCGGCGCGCGTGTGCTCGCCGTGGCGCGACAGGAGGGCCCGCTCCGCCGATTGGCGGAAGAGGTCGCCGGCGCAGAGATTCTGGCGCTCGACGCCACGGACGAAGGAGCGCCGTCAAAAGTGTTCGACCTCCTCGAGCCCGATATCCTCGTTCTGTCCGGGGGCGCGTTTCCCCCCGCCGCGCCGATCCATGAGCAAAGCTGGCGGGAGTTCGCCGTCAACTGGGAAGCCGACGTCAAGATCGCGTTTCACTTCTGCAAGGCGGCGCTGTCGCGGCCGCTGCCCGCAGGCGCGACGGTCATTGTGATCTCGAGCGGCGCCGCTCTCGCGGGCTCGCCGATTTCCGGAGGATATGCGGGCGCCAAACGCACGCAGATGTTCATCGCGAATTACAGCCAGAAGGAATCGGATCGGCTCCAACTCGGCTTGCGCTTCATGGCGCTCGCGCCGCGAATTATGGCGGACACCGAGCTCGGAAAGCACGCGATCGCGGGCTATTCACGCTATCTCGGCGTAACCCCGGCCGACTTCATTCAGGGCATGGCTTCGCCGCCGACCTCATCCGATGTCGCGGCCGCGGTCATCGAACTGGCGACGAACCCGGACCCGTTCAAGGGCAAAGCATTCGTCGTCTCCGGGAAGGGCCTCGAACCGGCGCCTTGACGATGAAGCCATTGAAGACGGTCGCGTGAGGGTCCAAGGTCGATCGCCATGGCGGCGGCGGAACCATCCCATCGGGCGCGAGAATCGGAGCCCGTGAGCCGGACGTTCGAGCGGCTCGCCGAACCGTTCCGCCGCGAGCTCAAATTGCATTGCTACCGCATGCTCGGTTCGGCGCACGAAGCCGAGGACCTCGTGCAGGAGACCTATTTGCGCGCCTGGCGCGGCTTCGGCGCCTTCGAGGGGGGATCGTTTCGCGCCTGGCTCTATCGGATCGCCACCAACGCCTGCCTCAATGCGCTCGCCAGCCGTAAGCAGCGGCGACGGGCGCCGCCGGATCATGAGGCCCCGCCCAACGTCGTCATGCAGATGCCGGAGGGCGCCCCGCCGACCGATGTTGCCTGGCTCGAGCCCTATCCGGACTCGGACCTGGAAGGGATCGCCGACGAAGCGCCGAACCCGGAGGCGCGCTATGCGTCGCGCGAGGCCGTGCAACTGGCCTTTGTCGCCGCCATCCAGGAGTTGCCGCCGCGCCAGCGCGCCGCGCTTCTCATGTGCGACGTGCTCGGCTGGGCCGCCGCCGAAACCGCGACGCTCATCGGCGGTTCGACGGCATCGATCAACAGCGCCCTGCAGCGGGCGCGAAATACGCTCGCCGAACGCTATCCCGACGGCCGGCCGCCGGCGACGCCGCAGCCCGATCCTGCGCAGCAAAAACTGCTCGACCGCTATCTGCACGCCTGGGAAGGGCATGATCTCGACGGCTTCGTGGCCCTCCTCAAACAGGACGCGACCTTCACCATGCCGCCGTGGCGGCAATGGTATGCGGGGCGCGAGGCCATCCGGTCCTTCGTGGCGACAGCCTGGGAGGCCGTCGGCGGCCTTCGCCTGTTGCCGACGGCGGCCAATCGGCAGCCCGCTTTCGCCCTCTATGCCCGCGCCGGCGCGGACGAGCTCTGGTCCGCGCACGCGATCCAGGTGCTGGCGCTCGAGGATGACAAGATTTGCACGCTGACGACATTCGCGCCGCCTCTCGGCCCGCGCCTCTTTAACGCTTTTGGCCTTCCGCTCGCGCTCCCGGACATCAGGGCTTCGACTGAAAATTCACTACAAAGACACAAAGGGCGCGAAGACCGATAAAAACCTTGGTGTATACTTTGTGTCTTTGTGGTGAATTGGCCTGAACGGATTTAAGCGACCTTCGGCTCCAAAGGCTTCACTTTGATTTTCGCGCCGCGCGAGCGAACCTGCGCCAGGTCGAAACTCATCTGCATCCTGAGCCAGAAGTCGGCGGCCCCTCCGAACGCTTTTTCGAGACGCACGGCCATTTCCGCGGAGATGCCGTTCTCCCCGCGAATGACGCGGTAGAGCTGCTGTCTTGTCACGCCAAGCCCTTCAGCGGCCTCGGCGACGGAAAGGCCCAACGCCTCGATGTTGTCCTTGATCAAACCCCCGGGATGGGGCGGGTTCTTCATGCGCTGCGCCATCTCAAGTCCTCCTCAGTGATAATCGACAAGGTCGGCATTCGACGCTTTGCCCGCTTCAAACCGAAAGACGATCCGCCAGTTCGCGTGAACCGTCACTGCACATAAGCCTTGGAGGTCTCCCTTCAGCCGTGCAGGCGAAACGACGGCTGGTCGAGGTCGTCGATCGAGCCTGCTTCCTCGAGGGCGGAGAGGACCAGCCGGATTTTTTCTACCATGTCGGGGGCGAGCTTACTGCGGTCGTCCTCCTCGAAAAGGCGCTTCAAGCCTTTATGTTTGAAGCTTTCGATCATACGACATTGTATCTCGTAACGTGACACGCTACAAGTCGTTCATGCGCAATATTGTTGCTATTTAACGCTGGCGGGCGACCCTCGACGTTACGGTGATAGTGCACATTTCCGGCCGTCAGTTCGGCTTGGCCTGCTCGCTCCGCGCCGCAATGCGCGCCCCCGCCGGACCCTCGCCTCTTTCCCGCAACAAGAGGAGAGTGGGAGTCTAGCGGGCGACATTTTCAGCCGGGGATTGCGTCTTTTCGATTGCGTACCGCGTCACCGTTCCGTGGAAGTAATTTGCTGCTGCAAACAGTATGAACTTGCTCATCAAGCCGGATGTGGTAATCTAGTTCTAAGGGAACGGCGCGCCGACAAAACAGGAGCGCTCAACATGAAGATTGTGGGGTCCTTATCCGCCGCAGCCTTTATCACAGCGATTTTGTCGCTTCCCGGGCATGCTTTGGCGACGCCGATCAATCTGGCGACCGGGCTGGATAGCGCAGGGAATTTGCAAACGGCGAACGATGCGCTGGACGCCAACTGGCAAGTGACGGGCGCGGTCAACCCGATCGACCCGCCCGGCGCCTATGTGGTTGGCGATTACGCCCCCGACAGCGGCGATCCTTATTGGGGGCCGAACGGTCCGACCTCGAGTTGGATCGCCGCCAATCCCGATGATCCACGCGGGAACGGCCTGATGACCTTCACACGCACGTTCGACGTCTCCGATCCTTCAATCGCCGCCATCGTCAACGGGTCCTGGGCGATCGACGATCTCGGCGTCCTTTCCCTGAACGGCAATGTCCTGGCGACCCTCGGCAATGGACGGCAACCAGCTTACGCGCTTTATCCGTTTACGACGGTCCCGAGCGACTTCATTGCCGGCGTCAACACGTTGACGATGCAGATCACCTCTACGGACTACTATGTTGAAGGCGCGCGGCTGCAGGGCGAGTTCGTCGAAGGCGTTGTTGCCATCATTCCCGAGCCTTCGACCTGGGCGATGCTGCTGATCGGCTTTGCAAGCCTTGCCGTTGCCGGCTGTCGTCGGTCAAAAGCGGGACAATTCGCCTCGTCTCCGGCCTGAACGCCAACCGCGAACGGCGTTTGGATAAGACCGTCTGCAAAGAGATCGTGGGGTACCCTTCTCCTAGGGGAGCGGGGAGTTTACCCCCTCGGCTTCGCCTTCATCGCGCGCGCCCTGAGCGCCTGCTCCATCTGGCGATCTCGCGCAGGTACGGTTTGCGCGCCTAGCGGCCGGCGCGGCCGGCGTCGAGGTCGCTCTGAAAACCGTCGCGCTGCGGCCAGTGCTCGGAGAGAAGCTCGAAACCCGCCTCCTTGATTGTCTCAACCGGCCGCTCGAACTGCGTCTCGGACCGGCCGACTTTGGAAAGCACCACCACCAGCCGCCCCTCGGCCCCGCGCCAAGCGAGCTTGCGCGCCAGGTTCAGCGTCGGCCTGAGGTCGTCCTGCGACACGCCGGTCGGCAGAAACACCACGTCGAACCCTCGGCGATCTCGGTCGAGAGGTCGTCGGGGCTTCCGGCGACAGTGCGCCGGGAGGTCGGCGAGGAGTAGGTGGCGCCAGTCCGCTGCGATGAAGGAATAACGAACCGCATCGGCCCCGAGCCGTGCGTCGTCGGCCGCGAGGTCGAATTACGGGTTACGGGAAGGTCAGAGGCACCAAGGCGAGGGGGCCCAGAAAGGGAAATTGAGTCGTGTCACCCGTAACCGCACCGTAACCGTTCAATTCCCGTCAAGAGACCGAGAAGCGGCGGTTCGAGGATTTCGCACTTCTTAATAGTTCGAAATCCGGCTCT
>CAWGKV010000036.1:0-24846 GCA_963823165.1 uncultured Alphaproteobacteria bacterium
ATTGTTTTTTCCGTCCGCAGCCAACCCGCTTCATGCCTGCCAACCGAAGACAACGCGGTCAGACCCGTTCGACGGCTCGTTCGACGCCGAGCGAGGCGAAGTCAATCCTCCTGGGCGTAAAGCGGCCTCAGGCGGAAAGCCGCTCCCGACCAGGGCAGCGAGCTGCAGGTTGCTGTGAAATTCGAAGGCGCCTCCATGCCGACCTCGCTTTCCATCCCGCCGCTGTTGCGATTCTACCAAACTTCTTATGCCATGAGGCTTCCGAACATGTCAAGAACAAATAGGGGTTGTTTTGAGCAAATTCATCGCCCACGAGCGGCAAACGCGGTCGCAAGACCGGGCAGAGGCCGCGCAAGGAAAAGGTAGCGACCGCCTGTCACATGTAATGATCATGCGAGCATCCGGGCAACGGTTTTTCGCCTTGTACACTCGACGGTGCATAGCGCCCGAAGATGCGCCGATTCTCGGTCGACCGGCGATTTTCCGAACGCCTGCATCCTTGTCGGCGGAATCGGGGCCGGAACACTGACCGCCGACGCCGAAATTGTTATTGGATTGTGGTCTCGGATATGGAAAGAGAGCGCGCCAGAGAGCCCGCGCCTCCGGCGCCTTCGCGTCATAATGTCGCCTGAAGGCTCGCCGAAGGCGTTGCGCCCGGCAGCCCCGGAAGGGCGGGATGCACCGCGATCGTCTGCACGAAGCTTTGAAAGGATCATTGATGAGATTCCCCATCACGCGCTTAGGCGCTGCGGCGCTTGCAACGAGCCTCGCGCTCGCGTCCGGCGCAGCCCTGGCGCAGAACGCAAAGGAGAAGGAGAAGCCTGTCGCGCCTGCGCCCGCCGCTCCTGCGTTCGGGGCGCCCGCAGGCCAACCGGCGCCGCCGCCGCCGTCGAAGGTCGATCTCGTTTCGCCGGAGCCCTCCTGGGTCAAGCTCTGCGGCAAGGAGCAGACCACGGGTCGCGAAGCATGCCAGACCATGCGGGACTTCGGCGCCTCGGCCGACCAGCCGCCGATGATCAGCATGCAGGTCTTCGAGCTGCAGGGCGAGGAGAAGCGCAAGCTTCGCTTCATGGTCCTGCCGATCGGCATGCTGTTGAAGCCCGGCTTCCGCGTCGTCGTCGACAAGTCCGAGCCACTCGACGGCAAGTACGACATGTGTTTCCAGAACGCCTGTACGGCCGAGGTCGACATCGGCGCCGGCACGCTCAATAGCCTGAAGAAGGGACAGAACCTCTCGGTCATCATGCGGCTTCCGGCCGCCGGTGAGCCGTCGGGCCGCGAGCTGACCCTCAACGTTCCCCTTAAGGATTTCGGCACGACCTTCGACGGCAAGCCGACCGACCCGAAACTGCTCGAGCAGCAGCGGCAGGCTTTGCAGCAGCAGCTGCAGAAGAAGGCCGAAGAGCAGCGCAAGATGCTCGAGCAGCAGCAACAGCAAAACGGCGCGGCCTCGCCCGCCGCTCCTGCGGCGCCGGCTGCCCCCGGCTCCGAAGCAGTGACATGAGACGCTCCCTCTCTCGCCGGTCGCGAGAGAGGTCTCATGCCCAAAGACGAAGGCGCGCTGGAGACCGGCGCGCCTTTGTTGGTCGTTTCGACTAGGTTCTGCGCGTCAGCTCGCCATCGCCTTGCGCCGGAACCGATAGCGACCGTCGGCTGTGCGCTCGAACGTTTCGCTGATCTGCGGGTGGCCGACCGGCTCGGCGAACTCGTCCGGCAGCAGGTTCTGCTCCGAGACGTAGGCGATATACTGGCTGTCCTCGTTTTCGGCGTAGAGCCGGTAGAAGGGCTGGTCCTTGGCGGGCCGGACCTCGGCGGGTATGGACAACCACCACTCTTCAGTGTTGGAGAACACCGGATCGACGTCAAAAATAACGCCCCGAAACGGATAAACCCGATGCTTGACGACCTGTCCAATGCCATATTTGGCGAAGCGCGTTGTCATGAATTCGGCTTAGTCGGAGCTGCGCCCCTCGGTCAATTCGCAAATCGCCGCACCTCTGCGAACCGCTCAAAATTGGTAGAGCGCAGCGAATTCCGCATCCTTGGCCGCCACCTGCTTGGCGAGATCCACGATGACGCGGGCCTGCTTCCACGTCGCGTCGTCCTGCATCTTTCCGTCGATCATCACCGCCCCCGAGCCGTCCGGCATGGCGGCGAGAATCTTCCGGGCGAAGGCGACCTCGGCCGGATCGGGCGAGAACACCTTCTTGGCGATGGCGATCTGGCTCGGATGCAGCGTCCAGGCCCCGGCGCAGCCCAGCAGAAAGGCGTTGCGGAACTGCGCCTCGCAGGCGGCGGGATCGGAGAAGTCGCCGAAGGGTCCGTAAAACGGCTTGATGCCGCAGGCCGCGCAGGCGTCGACCATGCGCGCGATGGTATAATGCCACGGATCCTGCTGCGCGCTCGTACGCGCAGCGCCCGGCTCTGCCGCGTCCGCCAGGACCCTATAGTCCGGATGGCCGCCGCCGACCCGGGTCGTCTTCATGGCGCGCGAGGCTGCGAGATCGGCGGGGCCGAGGCTCATGCCGTGCATGCGGGGAGAGGCAGAGGCGATCGCCTCGACGTTGTTGACGCCCTGCGCCGTCTCCAGGATCGCATGGACCAGGATCGGTCTATTGACGTCATGCCGGGCTTCGAGCAGCGCGAGATACTGGTCGATGAAGTGAATGTCCCACTCGCCCTCGACCTTCGGGATCATAACGACGTCGAGCTTGTCGCCGATCTCGCCAACGAGCCTCGTCATGTCGTCGAGAAACCAGGGGGAGTTCGGCGCGTTGACGCGCGCCCAGAGCCCGGTCGAGCCGAAGTCCGTCGCTTTCGCCATCGCGATCAGGCCGTCGCGCGCCGCCGCCTTCGACTCGACCGGGATCGCGTCCTCGAGGTTGCCGAGCACGACGTCGACCTGTCCCGTCAGCTCGCTGGCCTTGCCACGCATCTTTTCGTTGTGCGGCGGCACGAAATGGATCATGCGCTCGAGCCGGGACGGCAGCTCCCGAAACGGAAGCGGCGCGCCGATCGCCAGCGGGTCGAAAAACTTGCGCGGGGCTTTCATGGGGGCCTCGGCTGCGAAATCGACCAGACCCTTAGGGGCTTTTCGCCCAGCCCGCAATCGAGGACTTCGGTGGCGCGATGCGCCGTGCAGGAAGAGGTTTGGCGGACGTTGCGCTTGCCCGCTCGTGCCCGCACTCCTCCATCATCCGGGCGATCGACGCCTGCCTGGCCAGCGCCGCAGCAGTTCGCCGGGCGATTTCATCAAGATGCCGCTGGATAAACGGGTCCGCTCCGTCGCCGAATCTGTCGACAAGTTTGGCCAGCTCTCGGCCGACTTGCTCGAGGATGGTGATTTCGCGCT
Organism: uncultured Alphaproteobacteria bacterium; assembly: GCA_963823165.1. GTDB lineage: Bacteria > Pseudomonadota > Alphaproteobacteria > Rhizobiales > Beijerinckiaceae > Roseiarcus. The sequence goes on from CAWGKV010000036.1 coordinate 3,353, forward strand.
GGGTCGAGGCGAGGTCGTCGCGCAACCCTTCCAGTGCGCGGGTCAGGTCCCGCATCGGCCCACCTCCCAACGAACGCCTGGATCTCCGCCCCGGCTCGGATCCTTTTTGGAGAGGCGAGGGCCAACCCGCAACTCCGCATCAATTCTCGAACGTTCTCCCAAGCCGGTTCGGCTGGCAACTGAAAACTGCTTATCGATATTCATCAGGACGTCATAGTCAACAACATAAACATTTTTGCCGGCCGGAGCGAAGCCGCGGGCCGTTGCAGGCCCGAAAAAGCCGATTTTTCGCTCAATGGCGCGATTCGCGAAATCGTTTCGCGTCTGCGCCGCTTCAATTTGTCGCGGAGACGCCGACGTGCCGCAGCCCCCGGGGCCTCGCGGACGGCCAGCCCAGCAACGCCCTCCGAGCTGTAAAACTCACTCCATCTGCAATCATGCTTTCGGCACGTCAGCAATTCTAAAAGTAGGTGGGGCAATTTTTTTATGAGCCCGGATTCCCAAATCAGCGGAAACATGATTCACGCTGAGGATGGAGATTTTGGCGTCGCTGCTCTCCGACCTGAAGGCGGTTTGCGCTGCGTTCCCGGACCCCCGCAAGGAGCGGAGCGGCAATATCGCCATAGCCGATTTCGGTCTGTCGGCGTTCGCCATGTTCTTCATGCAGAGCGCGTCGTTCCTGTCCTTTCAGCGGACGCTGGAGAAGGGCCAAGGGCGCTCGAACTGCCAGACCCTGTTCGGGATCGAGAAAATCCCCTCCGACAATTATATCAGGGACATGCTCGACGGGGTGGAGCCTGCTCTGCTTGCGCCTTGCTTTGAACGGATGGAGCAATTGCTGCTCGAACCGGCGATGGGCGAGGCGTTCGGTCGGCTTGGCGGCAGAACGCTGATCGCCCTCGACGGGAGCGAGTATTTCTGCAGCCAGAAGATCACCTGCCCGCACTGCCAGACGCGCAAGCGCAGCAACGGCAAGGTCGAAAGCTATCATTCGATGCTGGCTGCGACCGTGGTCGCGCCGGGACATTCGAAGGTGGTCCCGCTGAGCCCCGAGTTCATCGTCAAGCAGGACGGCGCCGAGAAGCAGGACTGCGAGCGCAACGCCGTCAAACGCTGGCTCGACCAGCACGGCGCGCGCCTGAAGCCCTTGCGCCCGGTGTATCTCGCCGACGATCTGTTCGCCTGCCAGAGCGTGGTCGAGAGGCTGGCCGCCAACGGTGACGATTTCATCTTCACCTGCAAGGAGACCTCGCACAAGGCGCTCTACAACTTCATCGAGGGCTGCGCGTTCGAGCGCCATGAGATCAAGGTCCGCAAAGGCAAGATCCACGAGACCCACCGCTACCGGTTCATTGAGAACGTTCCGCTGCGCGACGGCAAGGACGCCGTGCTGGTCAATTGGATCGGCTTCGAGATTCTGGACGCCAAGGGCGCCGTGAAATACAAGACCGCCTTGGTCACTTCGTTGCCGGTTACAAAAGCCAGCGTCGCCGAGATTGTCGTCTGCGGCCGGGCGAGGTGGAAGATCGAGAACGAAAGCTTCAACGTCCTAAAAAACCACGGCTACGAACTCGAACACAATTTCGGCCATGGCGAGACCTATCTGGCCATGACGCTCGCCGCCCTCAACCTGCTCGCCTTCGCCTGGCACACTGTGCTCGACCTCGTCGAGCCGCCCTGGCGCAAGGCCCGCGAAGCGGCGGAAAAGCGAACCAGCTTCTTCGCCTATCTCGCAACCTTGACCAGCTTCGTGGTCTTCCCCGCCTGGCCCGACCTCCTCGAAGCCCTCGCCACCTTCACGATCCCGCCCAACCTACTCTCTGTCCAAAAAAACGAATAAAGCAATGCCAACCAAACCGCGGGCGACTTTTAGAATTGCTGTCGGCACGTCTCTGCCCTTGCGAACAAAGCGCGAAACATGATTGCCTTCGCCGATGTCCCTCGCCCTGATTCGCACGGCCCCCTCGATCGATCTCAACCCGGCGCAGCGGCTCGCAGTCGAGCACGGGATCGGCGAATCGGAACGGCCCGGGCCGCTGCTCGTCATCGCCGGGGCGGGCTCGGGCAAGACGGCGATGCTCGCCCACCGGGTGGCGGCGCTCGTCTTCGCCGGCGCGGATCCGAGGCGCATCATGCTGGCGACGTTTTCACGCCGCGCGGCGGCCGAGCTCGGCCGGCGGGTCGAGCGGCTTCTCGCGCGCCGCCTTGGGCCGGAAGCGGCGGCCGCAGGCGCGCCCGCCTATTCCGGCACCTTTCACGCCATTGGCGCAAAAATCCTTCGCGAGTACGCGCCACGCCTTGGCCTCGATCCTGGCTTCACCATCCATGACCGCGAGGATTCGGCCGACCTCATGAACTGGGCGCGGCACGAGGCGGGACTGACGGAGACACAGGAGCGTTTCCCGACCAAGGGGACGTGCCTCGCCATCTATTCGCGGGTCGTCAACGCCCGGGGCGACCTCGGCGCCGCGCTCGCGAAATGGTTTCCGTGGGCGGCGGCGCACGAGGACGCGCTCCGGGCCCTGTTTGGCGCTTATGTCGTGGCGAAGCAGAGCCAGAACGTGCTCGACTACGACGACCTCCTGCTCTACTTCGCCCAGATGGTCGCCGAGCCGGACATCGCCGCCGAGATCGCGGCGCGTTTCGACCACCTGCTGGTCGACGAATACCAGGACACCAACGCGCTGCAGGCCGAGATCGTTCTGGCGCTACGCCCCGGCGGGCTGGGCCTCACGGTGGTCGGCGACGACGCGCAGTCGATCTATTCCTTCCGCGCCGCAACCGTGCGCAACATCCTCGACTTCCCTTACGCCTTCGATCCGCCGGCCCGCGTGGTCACGCTCGACCGAAACTATCGCTCGACGCAGGCGATCCTTTCCGCCGCCAACGCCGTCATCGCGCTCGCGCCCGAGCGCTACGCCAAGGACCTGTGGACCGACAGGACGCAAGGGAGCGCGCCCGCGCTCGTGGCCGTCGCCGGGGAGGCTGATCAGGCGCGCTTCGTCGCGACCCGGGTCCTCGCGAACCGCGAGGCCGGCGCCGCGCTGAGATCGCAGGCGGTGCTGTTCCGCACATCGCACCACAGCGCGGCGCTCGAGCTCGAGCTCACGCGACGCAACATCCCCTTCGTCAAATTCGGCGGGCTGAAATTCCTCGACGCCGCGCATGTGAAGGACGCGCTGGCGCTGATGCGCTTCGCCGAGAATCCGCGCGACCGCATGGCGGGCTTTCGCGTCGCCCAGCTCATGCCAGGCGTCGGGACGAAGATAGCGGAGGCGATCGTCGACGCGGCGGCGGAGGACGACGGCTTCGCCGCAATGTCGGCGCTCGCCCTGCCAGTCCGCGCCCGCGCGGAATTTTCCGCTTTCGCCGACCTCATGCGCCGCATGGCGTCGCGCAAAACCCCTTGGCCGGGCGAGCTCGCCGTCGCCGTCGCCTGGCTCTCGCCGCAGCTCGAGACGCGCTACGACGATGCGGCGGCGAGGCTCAGCGACCTCGAGGCGCTCGAACGCATCGCTGCCTCCTTCGCCTCGCGTGAGCGGTTCCTGACCGAGCTGACCCTCGATCCTCCGGACGCCACCAGCGACGAGGCGGGGCCCCCCTCACGCGACGAGGACTATCTCATCCTCTCGACCATCCATTCGGCCAAGGGCCAGGAATGGCGCTCGGCGTTCGTCCTGAACTGCGTCGACGGCTGCATCCCCTCCGATCTCGCCGCCGGCTCGTCCGAGGAGATCGAGGAGGAGCGGCGGCTCCTCTATGTGGCGATGACCCGCGCGCGCGACGAGCTGACGCTGATCGTCCCGCAGCGTTTCTACGTACACGGCCAGCCGAGGAACGGCGACCGCAGCGTCTTCGCCGCCCGCACCCGCTTCATCCCGCCGCCGCTCCTGAAGCATTTCGACCGGCTGACCTGGCCCGAGGCGCCGGCGCATCCGGCGCTGGTCCGGACTGAGGGGCAGCGCGTGGATCTCGCGGCGCGGATGCGAGCGATGTGGCGCTGAGCCGGTTCGGGACGAATTCCCTGTCATCGGACTCGCCGCGCGCGAGCGCAAAATCACTCTGACCGAGGTGGTCATCAACGACAAAGTGGATCTGCATCTCGCCGACGGCGACGATTCTTCCCTCAGCGCCCGCCTCAGCACCGGCATGCCGGGAGTCGATCGCAACGTCGCAGAGGAGCTCGTCAAGGACGCGGAGCCGCTTTGTCCCTCCAAGGCCATGCGCGGCAACGTCGCCGTCACGATCGATTTGGCTTGACCGCATTCCGCCATTGCGAGCAAACTGAGGGGCGCCAGCACCCGCCGTCCCACGCTCCCCTGGATTGCTTCGTCGCTTCGGTCCCGGCAATGACGGCGCTCGTGCAGCCCTGAGAACTGATCGGGGCTGTTCTCAAGTTCTACAGTCGAAAGCTGGCCGAGAAAGAGAACACCATGGCGGCGATCCTGCCCGAGGACATCGACTGGAAGCCGTTTCCGGCGTTCCCACCGTCCGTCCGCCTTGCTGTGATTGTCGGCGAGCGCTCGCCGACCGGCCCCCATGTGATCAAGGCGCAAATTGAAGCGGCGGCATCAATGGGGCGTGCCGCCCTCTGAAAAGATCAGGCAGCTTCGCGGCTGTTCACCAGAATGTGAACCCGGCGGTGGCGTCAACGAGTCAAACGATAGCCGTTTTCTCTTGCTTGGTCGTTTAGTGTGCCCGCGACAGGAGGTCATTTCATGCCATTCAGCACTCTTGGTCTATCCGTAGCGACGGTCGGGATGTCGACGCTGGCTTTCGCCATCGCCGCTCCCGCTTCGGCGCAAGAGCACTTCGCGCAAAAACACTACGCACAAACGCATTACGCCCACACCTACCATGCGCACGCCCGTTATCGCCACTACGCCCGTTATGGCGAGGGTCGTCAGATCATCGTTCATCCGCAACAGTCCGTGCAGGTGCAGGTGCAGAACCAGGGCTACGGCTGGGGGCCCGCGGCGGCGGTGGGCAACGTCGTAGGCGGTGCAGGCCAGGCGGTGCAGGCCGTCTTTAACGGCGCCGGCGCCGTCGTGGGCGGGATCGTCGGCGGGGTCTTTGGCGGCGCGTCGGCCCTATTCGGCTACCCGTACAACGCCAACACGCCGTCGAGCTACGCCTACGGCTACGGATATGGGGGCCCCGGCTACACTTATGCCCCGGGTTACGGCTACGGCGCGCCGTTCGCGGCGCCGTTCAATGCGGCCGGCGCAGTCGCCGCAGCACCATTCCGGTTGGTCAGCGGCGCTTTGGGAGGGACCCCGTCCGCCGGCGCCGGTTACTCAGCCGCTTCCGGCTATGCCTATGCGCCGGCAACGGGCGCACCCGCGTACACCTACTAGGGCGCTGTCCCGCCTCAGCTTGGATGGACAGTCACTGCGATCTCGTCGTCCGCAACCGCGTCTGCTTTCCCATGACGATGGTCACTTACGAACCGTCGCCAACCTCGAACGCCTCGACTATCGCGTCATCTTCGAACCCAACGCCCATGCCACGTGACGTCAGCGTCGTAGCAGCAGGCTTTCGAGCGCCGGCCCCAGCGTCTGTAGCACCGTCCGCAAAAGGGCCGGCGCCCCGCTTCACCGAAGCAGGCATCGAAAGGCGCCGGCGGAACATCGCGAAGAGCCGATTGCGATCATTCGAGGCAACCGGGGCTCGCGGACGCGCGAAAACGTCAGCCCGGCGTCGTCCGAGCGCAACAGCACGATCACATTACACCAGCACTGCCATATAGCTCGAAAAGCGGTAGCGACCGGGGTGGCGATGCGCCTGATACTCGTCATGGCACAAGGCGAAAATCGTTTGACCGCCGTCCGACCAGGTCGCAGCGATCCAGACGCGGCCGCCGTAGTCCTCCGGATTCGGCGACCTCTTGCCAGCGAACACGACCGCGCAGTCAAGGGTGCGGCTGTCATGCGCGATCACCTCCGCCGGGTGTGGCCGCTTGGATCGCGAGCATGACCCCGTGAAACCGGGCGCCGACAACGAAGTCGAAATTGCGCATCGATTCCATCCAGGAGTTCGCGTCAGGAAAGCAGGCCGCATAGCGCTTGCACCATGTGCGAAACTCTTCATCGGAGAGGCGCGGCCGGATGTACTCATGTAGCCGCCGGCCGCGGTTTTGGCCTCCATGCCGGACCATTCTCCGCGCGAAAAGCGGATCATGTGGATTTCGGACTGAGCGATATAAGTTCCAGATGTTTCTTCCACGAGCTCGGCAAGCGATTACTCAATCGCCTTGCGGTGAGGCCAGAAGTGCAGGCCAGCGGCACGGCAATCCGGTCCAGGCGAGAACCCCGGAAAGTTTTGATGGCGGCCGGCGGGCAATGCAAGCCAGCGAACAAAAAAAGAACTTGCGCTTGGAAACAAATCGTGGACAAATGCGCGCGGGATAGGCGCGGAGTCGCAGTTGCGGAGCGAGCCCCGCCCGTGAGAGAAGGACGCGAATCGATGAATCAGCCGGTTCTTCGGGTGGTGGAAGGCGCAAGCGTGGACAAGACCAAAGCCCTCGACGCGGCCCTGTCGCAGATCGAACGCGCCTTCGGCAAGGGCTCGATCATGCAACTCGGGAAGAACCAGCAGGCGGTCGAGATCGAGACGGTGTCGACCGGTTCACTCGGGCTCGACATCGCGCTCGGCGTCGGAGGCCTGCCGCGCGGTCGGGTGGTTGAAATCTACGGGCCGGAATCGTCCGGCAAAACGACGCTGACCCTGCACGTGATCGCGGAAGCGCAGAAGAAGGGCGGGGTTTGCGCCTTCGTCGACGCCGAGCACGCGCTCGACCCCGTCTATGCCAAAAAGCTCGGCGTGAACCTCAACGACCTCCTGATTTCCCAGCCCGACACGGGCGAGCAGGCGCTCGAAATCACCGACACCCTCGTCCGCTCGGGCGCGGTCGACGTCCTCGTCATCAACTCGGTCGCGGCGCTGACGCCGAAGGCCGAGATCGAAGGCGAGATGGGCGAGTCCCAGCCGGGACTGCAGGCGCGGCTGATGAGCCAGGCCCTGCGCAAGCTCACCTCCTCCATTTCACGCTCCAACACCATGGTGATCTTCATCAACCAGATCCGCATGAAGATCGGCGTCATGTACGGCTCGCCCGAAACCACGTCGGGCGGCAACGCGCTCAAGTTCTATGCTTCCGTCCGCCTCGACATCCGCCGCATCGGCTCGATCAAGGATCGCGACCAGATCGTCGGCAACCAGACCCGCGTCAAGGTGGTGAAAAACAAGGTTGCCCCACCGTTCAAGCAGGTTGAATTCGACATCATGTACGGCGAGGGCATCTCCAAGACCGGCGAACTCGTCGATCTCGGCGTCAAGGCGGGCATCGTGGAGAAATCGGGCGCCTGGTTCTCCTTCGACAGCGTCCGTCTCGGCCAGGGCCGGGAGAACGCTAAGGCCTTTCTCAAGGCCAACCCCGAGATGACCGACCGGATCGAACGCGCAATTCGCGAGAACGCCGGCCTCATCGCCGATCGAATCCTCGAGAACGCCGGTCCTTCGGAAGAGGACGACGCCGAGGGCTAGCAGCTGAAATTCCGCGGCGCCCGGAACTCATCGCCAAAATCCCCTCCACCGCGCGTCCCCCGTTCTCATGTTGCTCTGACAATCGCTGCTCTCGTCTTGCTCTGCCGAGATCGCCCGCATAGTCTCCGGGTGTTCGTTGGCAAGCGGTCGAACCCGGGGCCTGCGGCGTTGACAGAGCCGGCGCGATGAGACTTATCTTGACCAAACGGTCAGTTTCTTCAAGCATCAGGCGCGCGCCGGACTTCGGCTCTCGCCCATTCGGGAGGTCAGGAATGTTCGGTCGCAAATTCAGTCTTATGTCGACGGCGTTGTTCGCCGGCGCGCTCTTCGCCTCGAGCGCCGCCTTCGCGGCCGACGTCAAGCCCGCCGTGGTCTATGACCTCGGCGGCAAATTCGACAAATCCTTCAACGAAGGCGTGTTCAACGGCGCGACCAAATTCAAGAAGGACACCGGCATCGATTTCCGCGATCTCGAGATCCAGAACGACGCCCAGCGAGAGCAGGTCCTGCGCAAGTTCGCCAAGGACGGCTTTTCCCCGATCATGACGGTGGGCTTCGCCTGGGCGACGGCGCTCGGCAAGATCGCCGATGAGTTCCCGAACACCAAGTTCGGCATCATCGACATGGTCGTCGACAAGCCCAACGTGCAGTCGATCGTTTTTAAGGAGCATGAGGGCTCGTTCGTCGTCGGCGTGATCGCCGCCGACACGTCCAAGACGGGCAAGCTCGGCTTCGTCGGCGGCATGGACATCCCGCTGATTTCCAAGTTCCAGTGCGGCTACCAGCAGGGCGTCAAATACGCCTCCGGCGGAAAGGACGAGGTGTTCGCCAACATGACCGGAACGACGCCGGCCGCGTGGAACGACCCGGTGAAGGGCGGCGAACTCGCCAAGTCGCAGATCGACCGCGGCGCCGACATTGTCTACGCCGCCGCCGGCGCGACCGGCCAGGGCGTGCTGAAGGCCGCCGCCGACGCCGGCAAGCTCGGCATCGGCGTCGACTCGGACCAGGATTACTTGTTCCCCGGTCACGTGCTGACTTCGATGCTAAAGCACGTCGACTTGGCGACATACAACTCCTTCATGGCCGCCAAGAGCGGGACTTGGAAGCCGGGCATTGAAGCGTTGGGCCTGAAAGAAGGCGGCGTCGACTACGCCCTCGACCAATACAACAAGGACCTCATCACTCCGGAAGTGAAGGCCAAAGCCGACCAGGCCAAGGCAGACATCATCGCGGGCAAGATCCAGGTCCACGATTACATGACTGACAACAAGTGCCCTATGTAAGCCCGGCCTCTCTCGCCGCGGCGCGGCGAGAGAGGCCGCAGTCGAGACGGCGGGAGCGCGCAATGACCGAGGCAGGCAAAGCCGCTCCCGCGATCGAGTTAATCGGCATCGACAAGAGCTTCGGCCCGGTTCACGCGAACAACGACGTCAATCTCGTCGTCGAGCGCGGCGTCATCCACGGGATCGTGGGAGAGAACGGGGCCGGCAAGTCGACGCTGATGTCAATCCTCTACGGTTTCTATGAAGCCGACGCCGGCGAGATTCGCGTCAATGGCAAGGCTGTGCGAATCCGCTCCTCCCGCGAGGCGATCAGCCATGGCATCGGCATGGTTTTCCAGCATTTTATGCTGGTGCCGCCGTTGAGCGTGCTCGACAACGTGATGCTCGGCGCCGAGGGCGGGCCGCTGCTTGCCAAGGGCGCAAGCGCGATCCGCAAGCAACTCGCGGAGCTAGGCAGCGAGTACGGCCTCGAGGTCCAACCCGATGCGACTGTGGGCGAGTTGTCGGTCGGGCTCCAGCAGCGGGTCGAGATCCTGAAGGCGCTCGTGCGCGGCGCGGAAATCCTGGTGCTCGACGAGCCCACCGCGGTTCTGACGCCGGCCGAAGCCGATCAGCTCTTCGAAATGCTCAGGGTGCTGAAGGGCGAGAACAAGACCATCATCTTCATCACCCATAAGCTGCGCGAAATCATGAGCCTCACCGACCGCGTCTCGGTGATGCGGCGCGGCGAGATGGTCGCGACCTTCGACACCGCGAAAACCTCGCCGCCGGAGCTCGCCGACGCGATGGTCGGGCGCAAGGTGATCCTCAAAATTGACAAGGGCCCCGCGCATCCGGGCAGGGTCGCCCTCGAGGCGCGCGATCTCGTCGTGCGCGACGACCGCGGCGTGGCGCGGGTCGACGGCGTCTCCTTCGTCCTGCGGGAAGGCGAGATCCTCGGCGTCGCCGGCGTCGCCGGCAACGGTCAGTCGGAACTGCTCGAGGCGCTCGCCGGCATCCGCCCGCTCAGCGGCGGCGAGATCCTGATCGACGGCGAGCCGCTGCCGGCAGCCGAGCACAATCCGCATTCCGAGCGCGTCATCGGCGTCGGCCACGTGCCGGAGGATCGCCATCGGGTCGGCCTGGTCATGCAGTTCGAGGCGTGCGAGAGCGCAATGCTCGGCTTCCATTACGAGCCCGTCTACGGCAAGGGGCTTCTCTACGACCGCAAGGCGATCATCGCCGACGCCGATCGGAAGATGGAGGCCTTCGACGTGCGGCCCCGCGCGCCGCTGCTCAAGACCGCCAACTTCTCCGGCGGCAACCAGCAGAAGCTGGTGCTGGCGCGCGAGATCGAGCGCAATCCGAAGATCATGCTGGTCGGCCAGCCGACGCGTGGGGTCGACATCGGCGCGATCGAGTTCATTCACAAACGCATCGTCGGCCAGCGCGACGCCGGCAAAGCGGTGCTGCTCGTCTCGGTCGAGCTCGACGAGATCTTCGCGCTAAGCGACCGCATTATGGTCTTGTGCGGCGGGCGCGTCACGGGCGAGCGGAGGCCGGAGCAGACCAATCCGCAGGATCTCGGCCTGCTCATGGCCGGAGTGGTCAGCGAGAGCGCGGCATGAGCTCTCCCCTCAAGCCCCTACCGGCCTGGGCCGACGTCGCGCTGATCCCGCTCGTCAACGTCGCGGCGGCGTTCGTGATTTCCGGCTTCGTCGTGCTGGCGATCGGCGAGAATCCGCTCGAGGCGGTGCAGATTCTCATCACCGGCGCTTTGGGGGACCTCGAAGGGATCGGCTTCACGCTTTACTACGCGACGAGCTTCATCTTCACCGGCCTCGCGGTGGCCGTCTGCTTCCACGCCGGGCTGTTCAACATCGGCGTCGAGGGGCAGGCCTATATCGCCGGCCTCGGCGCCGCGCTCGCGGCCCTGCATCTCGGCTTCCTGCCCGGCTATTCGCTGGCCGTCGCGGCGATCATCGCGGCCGCCCTGTTCGGCGCCGCCTTCGCGGCGATCCCTGGTTACCTGCAGGCCTACCGCGACAGCCACATCGTCATTACGACGATCATGTTCAACTACATCGCGTCCGCCATCATGGGCTATCTGCTGGTCGACGTGCTGCGCAAGCCCGGACAGATGAACGCCGAGACGGAGCCGTTCCGCGCGACCGGCCGCGTGCCACAGTTCCACGAGATCCTCGCCCACTTCGGCATCCATTGGCCGGATACGCCGTTCAACCTGTCGTTCGTGCTGGCGCTGCTTTGCTGCGTCGCCGTCTGGCTGCTCGTCTGGCGTTCCAGGCTCGGTTACGAGATCCGCACAGTCGGCGCCAATCCGACCGCGGCGATCTACGGCGGCATCTCGCCCGCGCGCGTCACCGTAATCACGACGTTGCTCTCGGGCGCGCTCGCGGGAGGCATGGCGGCGAATGTCATCCTGGGCGAGGAGCACCGGCTTATCCTCGAATATACTGCGGGCTTCGGCTTCGTCGGCATCGCGGTGGCGCTGATGGGCCGGGCCCATCCGGTCGGCATCATCCTCGCGGCGATCCTGTTCGGCATCCTCTACCAGGGCGGCGCCGAGCTCGCCTTCGACAAGCCGAAGATCAGCCGCGACATGATCGTCGTCATCCAGGGTCTCGTCGTTTTGTTCGCCGGAGCGCTCGAGCACATGTTCCGCCGTCCCGTCGCGACCCTTCTCGCGCGACGCACGGCGCAGCCGCCGATCTGACGGGCCGCTATGGGCTGGTTCAACTCCTTTATCGTCGTGTTCGCCTCCGGGATCAGGTTTGCGATCCCGCTCATTCTCGCCTGTCTCGCCGGATTGTGGTCAGAGCGATCGGGCGTCGTCGACATCGGCCTCGAAGGCAAGATCCTCGTCGGCGCCTTCGCCGCCGCCGCCGCCGCGACCTTCACCGGCAGCGTCTGGCTCGGCCTCGCAGCCGGGATCGTCGCGACTATCGCCGTCTCGCTCGTGCATGGCTACGCCTCGATCGACCAGCGCGCCAACCAGATCGTCTCGGGCACCGCAATCAACATGGTGGCCGACGGCCTGACCGCCCTCATCGGCAACGCGATCTGGTCGCAAGGGGGACGCACGCCCGAACTGCCGTCCTCCGCCCAATTCCATTCGATCGAGCTGCCGTTCGCGCCTCAGATCGGCGCCGTCCCGATCATCGGCCCGATCTACACGCATCTCCTGTCGGGTCACGATCTCGTCACTTATCTCGCCTTCCTGATGGCGCCGCTGACCTACTGGGCTCTGTACAGCACCCGTTTCGGCCTGAGATTGCGAGCGGTCGGCGAGAACCCGGCGGCCGTGGACACGGCGGGGATCTCGGTCAGGGCGCTGCGCTACAGCGCGGTCGTCATCTGCGGCGTGCTGGTGGGCCTCGCGGGCGTCTATCTGGTCCTGTCGCAGGAGGCCTATTTCCAGCCCCACATGTCAGCCGGACGCGGCTTCATCGCGCTGGCGGCGCTGGTCTTCGCCAAGTGGCGCCCATGGCCCGCGCTCGCCACTTGCATCCTGTTCGGCTTTCTCGATGCGGTCGCGATCCGGCTGCAGGGCGTCGAACTTCCGGTCATCGGTCCGGTCCCGGTGCAGGCGATCGAAGCGCTCCCGTATGTGCTGACCGTCGTCCTGCTCGCCGGATTCATTGGCAAGGCGATCCCGCCGAAGGCGTCGGGGATTCCCTATGTCAAGGAACGCTGACGCGCTCACCGAACTGTTCGACGCCGCCAAGGCCGCCCAGGCGAACGCCTATGCTCCTTACTCCCGGTTCAAGGTCGGCGCGGCGATCCGCACGCCCTCGGGCGCGATCCATTCGGGCGGCAACGTCGAGAATGCGGCCTTTCCCGAGGGCGTCTGCGCCGAGACGAGCGCCATCTCCGCCATGGCGCGAGCGGGCGAGCGGCGGATCGTCGAAATCTGCGTCGTCGGCGAGGGCGCGGCGCTCTGCACCCCCTGTGGTGGCTGCCGCCAGCGCATCCGCGAGTTCGCCGACGCCGCGACGTTGATCCACGTCGCCGGACCCGAAGCGATTCGTGCGACGTTCAGGCTGAGCGCGCTTTTGCCTGAGTCGTTCGGGCCAGGTCATTTACCGGCATGAGCGGGCTGGTCAAAATTGCACTGCGCAGGGGCGCATGAACCAGGGTGGCAGGAGCAGATACCCGTAAGCTTGCCTGATCTTGCATGGAATGAATTTCCGGTGAGCGCAGTCTTCGCTCCTCGCGGTGACGGTTTTTTTAAAGAGCGCCAAAAAAATTGTCGAGGAAGCTGTTGGTCCTTTGCCCGGGTTTGGCGTTCGGGATCGGCGCGGGCGGGACCGGCGCTGAATCGACCATGGGGGCTGGCGCGAATCGGGCCGGCGGCTCCGCCGCAGGCGCGGCCGCCGTCGCGCCTGCGGCGATCGGTGTTCGTCCGCCCCCACGGCCGGCGGACGGCGGCGTCGGACCCTGGGCGCCGGTCAGATCGAGCGGGGGCAGGAGCGGCGCGAAGGGATTCGGCCCCGGCCCGGCCCGCTGATTGGAGAGCGGCAGGGCCGCAACCGGAACGCCCTCGTGCGCGCCCTTCATGAACCGGCTCCACACCTCGACCGGCAGGTTGCCGCCCGAGACCTTCTTCGTCGGGCTGTCGTCATCGTTGCCCAGCCACACCGCCGCGACCAAGTAGCTCGTGTAGCCGATGAACCAGGCGTCGCGGAAGTCCTGGCTGGTGCCGGTCTTGCCGGCCGCCTGCCAACCGGGCAGCTCGGCCTTGTGCGCGGTGCCGGTGAGGAGCGTCTCCTGCATCATCTGGTTCATCATCGACACGTATTGGGGATCGATGACGCGGCCGAAGCTCGCGTTGCGGCGCGCATAAAGGAGCTTGCCGTTGGCAGTGCGCACTTTGCTGATCACATGCGGCTGCACTCCGATGCCGCCATTGGCGAAGGCGGCGTAGGCGCAGGCCATTTCGAGCGGCGTCACCGCGGAGGTTCCGAGCGAGATGGTGGCGTTCGCCTCCAGCTCCGACGTGATCCCGAGCCGATGCGCGACCGCCGCGACCGTCTTCGGCCCCACCTCGAGGCCGAGCCTGACCGCGACCGTGTTCAAGGACAGCGACAGCGCCTTGGTCAGCGTCACGGGGCCAAAATATTCGCGGCTGTAGTTTTCCGGGTTCCAGCCCTTGACGGAGATCGGCGCGTCCTCGCGCACGGTGTCGGGCGTCAGGCCCTTCTCCAGCGCCGCCAGATAGACGAAGGGCTTGAACGACGAGCCCGGCTGGCGCTTGGCGGAGACCGCCCGGTTGAACTGGCTTTCGGCGTAGCTGCGGCCGCCGATCATCGCCTTGACCGCGCCCATCGGGTCGATCGCTACCAGCGCCCCTTCGCCGACCCCGTACTTGGCGCCCTTGACGTTGAGCTCGTCGGTCAGCGCCCGCTCCGCTCCGGCCTGCATTTTCGGGTCGATCGTCGTCGTCACCACGATGTCCTCGTCGATCGCGCCGACCGTGTCGTCGAGCGCGTCCATCACGTAGTCGGCGACGTAGTTGATCGACCCAGCGGTCCGGTCGCGCCTGACCTGCGCCGGACTCGCGAGCGCCATCTTCGCCTGCGCCTCGGTAATGTGGCCCTGCTCGGCCATGGCGGTGATGACCTGCGCCGCCCGCTCGTTGGCGCCGGCGAGATTGTGGTTGGGCGCCAGCCGGGTCGGCGACTTCATGAGCCCCGCGAGCAGCGCCGCCTCCGGCAGGGTGACGTAGCGGGCGCTCTTGCCGAAATACTTCTGCGCCGCGGCCTCGACCCCGTAGGCGCCAGAGCCGAAATAGACCCGATTGAGATAGAGCTCGAGAATCTGGTCCTTGGAATATTTGCGCTCGAGCCACAGGGCGAGGATCGCCTCCTGGATCTTGCGCGAGATCGTCCGCTCTTGGGTGAGGAAGAGGTTCTTGGCGAGCTGCTGGGTCAGCGTGGAGCCGCCCTCGACCGCGCCCCGCCCTGTGACGTCGCGCAAGACCGCGCGAAAAAGGCCGACCGGGTCGATGCCGAAATGGGAAAAGAAGCGGCGGTCCTCGATCGCGACGAAGGCCTTCGGCAGATAGGGCGGCAGGTCGATCAGCCGGACCGCCGGTCCGCCGGTGTCGCCGCGGTTGGCGATGAGCGAGCCGTCGTCAGCGAGGATGGCGATGTTCGGCGGGCGCTTCGGCACCGCCAGCTGATCGATCGGCGGAAGCTGGCTCGCGTTCCAGGCGATCAGCCCGGCGAGGGCGACCAGGCCCCAGATGCCGAACACGGTCGGCCAGTAGAGCAGCGTCCCGAAGGTCGAGCGGCGCGGCCCGCCTCGGCCTTTCCTCGCGCGTCGCGGCTTCGCCGGCGGCTTGCGGCGCGAAAGAGGTCGGTCGGCTGGATCGGCGCGCAGATCGTGATCGGCGCCGCGCCCATCGAAGCGCGGCTCGATCCGCGTCCGGTTCTTCCTGCCGCCTCGGCCGAACATGTCCATCCCGCTCACGACACGTGGGCCGGGATCGGAGGCCGAACGCGCCTTACGCTGGGGATAGGCTAACGCCGGCGGTTTAAGGGCCGGTAAAACTTTCGTCAAATTTGCTAACTCCAAAGCCTCCCGCCACCCTCGCCCTGAGGAGCCCGCGAAGCGGGCGTCTCGAAGGGCCCCCGTGGCCAGCGAGCACCCTTCGAGGCCCTTTGCCTTCGACAAAGGGCGCCTGAGGATGAGGTCGGTGGAACGGAACCCCGCGATCTTCGCCGCCTGCTTGGGAGCCAACCAGCGTACGTGGGAAACCCGACGCATTTCGCCAGGGGAATCGACTGAACGGGTCATGCGGCGATGTAGGCGGCGATGTGGGCGGCGAGGGCGTTTTCGTCCCATGCCGCGACTTTGCGCCGCATGCGCAGCGAATCCTTGCTTTTGCCGGTTCTGAGCACGTTGAGGGTGATGTGCTTGATGATGGCGAGGTTGAAGGGCGCGTTGTCGGTTCGCACGCGGCATTCGTCGTCGCGGAAGATCATGTCGAGCACCCAGTGGAGGCCGTTTTCGATCATCCAGTGACTGCGGATCATCGGTCCCAGGGCGTTGGCGAGCAGCGCGAGCGAGGTGATGTAGAAACGCGTCTCGGTTTCGACCTTGCCATCGGTTTCACGTTCGCTCTCGACCATGACGACCGACTTCAGGCCCGGCCACTGGTGGTTGTCCTGCAGCCATCCGATGTCGTGGAAAACGGTGATCGTCCGGGTCTCGATGCGGCCGTGGTCGCCGTCGACGGTCGTGTCCTGGCTGACCGACGAATTCTTGAACGCGACCGCTTTTTGCTCGCCGGCGAACAACTCGACATCGTCGCGCAGCGTGCCCTGGTTCCCCTTCAGCGCGAGGATATAATCGGCCTTCTTGTCGATGATATTCTGAGCGATTCCGCGCTGGCAGCCCATGGCGTCGATGGTCACCACCGCGCCCTCGATGGCCAGCAGCTCGAGCAGGGCGGGAATGGCGACGATCTCGTTGGACTTGTCGCCGACCCTGGTCTGCCCGAGCACCATGCGCTGGCGCGCGGCGAAGGCCGAGACGACATGAATGGGCTCTTCGCCCCCCTTCTTCTGGTAGGAGCGCCGGACCGTTTTGCCATCGATGGCGATCACCTCGGCCGACGTCTTCGTCAGCCCCGCCGCCCACGCCACAAAACAGCGCTGGAACGCGACCGGGTCGAGCTTGGCGAGGATGATGCCCAACTGATCATGCGAGGGCGTGCCGTTGGCGAAGGGTCGAAAGCGCCGCAGGAACGCCAGCTTGGCCCGGCCGAAGCGCGCGATGTCGGCCACCGTCTCCGCCCCCGCCATCGACGCCGCCAGCATCACCAGCAGCACCTCGTCGAGCGGATAGGCGACCTTCCCCTTCTGCCGGTAGTCCGGCAAGTCCCCGAAATGCGACAGGAAAACAGTCGTCTCCTTCACCGCCCCGGCAGCCGCGTCCCCTTCCGTCATCAACCCATCCTCCAAGCGAATCAGAGGATCCCGACAGATTCAGCTTTTCGACCGCTTGTCACGCGAAACTTCAGTCGATTGCCCTGCGCATTTCGCGGTCCGGCCTTGCGCTCCTTTCAAGGCCTTGGCAAAGTCCGCGGCCCCGCAGCGGGGCGCCAAGGCGCGAATATCAGATTCGGAATATTGCGATGAAAGTCACCATCGAGCGTTCGGTCCTGCTCAAGGCTCTGGGACATGTGCATCGCATCGTCGAGAAGCGCAACACGATCCCGATTCTCTCCAACGTGCTGATCGAGGCGGCGGACGGCGCCGTGGCGCTGAAGAGCACCGACCTCGATCTCGAGGCGGCGGAGCGGGCGCCCGCCGACGTCATCCAGTCGGGAGCGACCACGGTCGCGGCGCACGTCATCTACGAAATCGTGCGCAAGCTTCCCGACGGCGCGCAGGTCAGCCTCGAGATCGCCGGCGACACGGGGCAGCTCATGCTGCGCTCAGGCCGGTCGCGCTTCTTTCTGCAGGCCCTGCCGGCCTCTGACTTCCCCGATCTCACGCTCGGCGAATTCTCGCACAGTTTCACGCTGCCAGGCACCGAGCTGAAGAAGCTCATCGACAACAGCCAGTTCGCCATCTCGACCGAGGAGACGCGCTATTATCTGAACGGCATCTACCTGCATACGGTCGAGGTCGGCGGCGCTTCGACACCCTCAGCGCCGATGCTGCGCGCGGTCGCGACCGACGGCCACCGTCTCGCCCGCGTCGAAACCCCGGCGCCGCTAGGGTCGGTCGGCATGCCGGGCGTGATCGCGCCGCGCAAGGCGGTGAGCGAAGTTTTGAAGCTGCTCGAGGACACGACCAAGGAGGTGAGGGTCGAGATCTCGACCGCCAAGGCGCGCTTCCAGTTCGGCGATGTCGTGCTCACCACCAAGCTGATCGATGGCACGTTCCCCGACTACCAGCGCGTCATTCCGACAGGCAACGACAAGCGCCTCGTCGTCGAGAAGGAGCCGTTCGAGAAGGCGGTGGATCGCGTTTCGACGCTGTCGTCCGAAAGGGGGCGCGCGATCAAGTTGTCGATCGGCGACGGCAAGATGACGCTCTCGGTCAACAATCCCGATTCGGGCTCGGCGAGCGAGGAGATCGAGGTCGACTACAACTCCGCCCCGATCGACATTGGCTTCAACGCACGCTATCTCCTCGACATCCTGGGCCAGCTCTCCGGCGACACGGCCCTCATCAAGCTCGCCGATCCCGGCTCGCCGACCCTGATCCAGGACCGCGACGGCGCGAGCGCGATCTATGTCCTGATGCCGCTGAGGGTGTGACGGCCGAAGCCTGCGGCCGTGCGTGAGATGTGACGAGGGTCACAGACATGTCTCGCCGCGAGCCCAATTGGATAACGGGGTTGTGGCGAGGACCGGTTCCGGGACTTCGGCGAGCCCTGGTGACGGTGGCAGCAACTCTAAAAGTCGCCCGTGGCTTGGTTGCTACTCGATTTTTCGGGTTTTGAGGAGTTCAGGCCGGGATTGCGAAGGTGGCGAGGGCTTGGGGAGATCGGACCAAGCAGGGAAGTCGCCAAATCTGGTCAGGGTTGTTGGGCCTTGTGCCGCGGCAGCTCGACAAGGTCGAGAACCGTATGCCATGCGAAGGCGAGGACGTTGAGGGCGGCGAGCGTCATGGCCAGATAGGTCTCCCCATACCCGAATTGTGTTCGAGTTCGTAGCCGTGATTCTGAGGACGTTGCGCCCCGGCGAGACCACCTTTGGCTTTGAAGCGCCCCACCCAACGCACGGCGCTGGCGATGCTGACCCCAAAACGCTGGGCTGCCGCACCGCCTTCTACTACCGCCCCCCACAACGAGTTCACGAAGATCGTCGGAAAGCGCCATCTCCGCAGCCTCCCTCGCAGGGCGATAATCTTCGAGCAGATCAACCTAGAAACGGCAGTTGGAACGTCCAAGATACGCATAACATATTGAATGATAAAGGTATTCTTGCCGAGGTTTGCGAATGCGGAGCAGTTGGCGCCAACTGAACAATTCCAACGAGTTACGCGTCAACTGCCGTTTCTAGGATCAAAGGCGATTCGGGAATCCCTCCCACCATTCAGTTCGCTTGGATACCGCTTTCGCGGTGGGAGAATTGCTGCGCGTGAGACCCGACCTCAGCGCTTCGCACATCAACAACTCCCGTCGATCGCAACGCTATTCTAACCGCGCCTGATACACTCGCCCCGGGTCGGGCGATGAGCAAAGCGAGGCCTGCAGTATCAGCAGCAGAGCCGATGACCTCCGCGCCGATGGCGCCTAAGACCCGTGGAATATCGGACTGCCAGCGATCGAGGATAACCGACTCCAAAACAGTGTCGCGGGCACATCCTTCGGCGAATGGATTGGACAGAACAAAGACCGGGATGCTCGTAGGATGATCCGGCCGCGCTACGAATGGTAGGCGCGCGATCACTTTTGGCGCGTCAGGGGGGACAAGTGCAGTCCACCATGCGCCGGCTTCCGGACCGCCTTCGAGAGCAAACATTCCTAAATCGCACACCGATCCAGCGACTGCGTCGATGACTTCGCCTGCACTGTGATGAATCATGCACGGGACAGTGAAGCCAAAGTGAAATCGCATGGAGTCGCGCATCGCTGCTTCGCCATGCGAGACGTCAATATGAACGCTGTATGGCGCTTGCATGTAAGTGAAAGTCGAAATGATAATTCGCCAAATGGCCTCGACCGTGTCAAGCGGCAGCAGGCCACGATGGCGTTCAACTATTGCCCGCATCATTGAGGCCTCACGCGCGGGGCGGAACGCCGAACCGCCCCCCTGACGCGATTTGATTTCGATAAGGCGATCGATCACGGTTCCCCGTTCGATTAATAATTCATGGATGCCCTTGTCAATTCGGTCGATCTCAACTCGTAAATCCGTAAGTGTGGCTTTGGTCCAATCAAACAACCTTAACCCCGAGATTTATCGGCCTGCACAGTGGGTGCAATTCAAGCACGTTGCGGAAATCGTTTCAGGTATTCATAGACTCGAAGAAATTGGCGTTTGTTTTCGTTTCGCGCAATTTCCCAAGAAGAAACTCTATTGCGTCAACAGTCCCCATCGGGTTGAGAATACGACGTAAAACGTACATCTTTTTGAGGATATCCGGTGGTACGAGCAGTTCTTCCTTTCGTGTCCCTGAGCGCGTAATGTCCATTGCTGGAAAGGTTCGTTTATCTGCAACTTTTCGGTCCAGGATGATTTCCGAATTACCGGTTCCTTTAAACTCCTCAAATATTACTTCATCCATACGCGAGCCAGTGTCGATCAAGGCAGTGGCGATGATAGTAAGTGAACCGCCCTCTTCAATGTTCCGAGCAGCACCAAAAAAACGCTTAGGTCGTTGCAAGGCATTAGCGTCGACGCCACCCGTCAGCACCTTGCCAGACGAAGGAACTACAGTGTTATAGGCTCTTCCTAACCTCGTAATTGAGTCCAACAAAATCAGAACGTCTCGTCCATGCTCAACAAGGCGTTTCGCTTTTTCGATTACCATCTCGGCTACCTGGACATGTCGGACAGCTGGCTCATCAAAAGTTGATGAAACGACTTCCCCGTTCACCGAGCGTTGCATGTCTGTCACTTCTTCCGGGCGCTCATCAATTAGTAGGACAATCAGATAGCATTCCGGATGGTTGGCGGTAACAGACTGCGCGATATTCTGCAGAAGGACGGTCTTTCCGGTGCGTGGTGGGGCGACAATCAGCGCGCGTTGGCCTTTTCCGATAGGGGCAACAATGTCAATTACCCGAGAAGACAGGTCCTTGCGTGTTGGATCTTCGATCTCGAGCCGAAGGCGTTCGTTGGGATAGAGGGGGGTCAAATTGTCGAAATGGACTTTATGGCGTGTCTTTTCCGGGTCCTCAAAATTAATGGCATTGCATTTCAGCAATGCAAAATATCTTTCACCTTCTTTTGGACTGCGTATTACGCCCTCTACCGTGTCGCCGGTACGAAGTCCTAAACGTCGAATCTGCGATGGAGATATATATATGTCGTCGGGTCCTGGAAGGTAGTTGGCGTCGGCTGAGCGTAAAAAAGCAAATCCATCCTGAAGAATTTCGACAACACCTTCACCAATGATCTGTACGTCTACACTTGCTAGTTGCTTAAGCAGCGCAAACATCAACTCTTGTTTTCGCATCGTGGAGGCGTTTTCAACTTCATTCTCCTCGGCAAAAGCTAACAGGTCGGTGGGGGATTTCTGCTTTAGAACTTTGAGTTTCATTTCCCGCATTGGGGGGCCTTTAGCTCGGACTTTCGGCTCGGAAAGCATTAAGTCATCAACCTGGTGGAAAAAGCCCCTGCGGTCGGAAGGAAGTAGATACCTTTGACCGCTGCCAACCGGACCAGACGATCCGATGCCGCAAGACAGGGGCGTTGACGGGCGAGCGCCTTTCATAATGCCATTTGCAAAAATTTTCAACGGGCGCGCGCTGATTGTGGCGCAAGATGAAGAATTGACCCCTCCGGTCGTTATCGACGGGGGTTTTGATGTCGAAGCGGCGACTTAGGGCAAACCCTCTGCGGTTCATGGAATTGCGGATGGAAAGGATGCTCGAGCCGGGGAGGTGTCGGCGATGGTCCGGCTGAAGGAGGAGCTGCGCTGGGCGGGCGGCGGATTGCGCGGAAACCGGGGGTTACCCGGAACAACCTGGGATCGA
>CAWGKV010000037.1:0-229486 GCA_963823165.1 uncultured Alphaproteobacteria bacterium
CAGCGCCTGCGCGCCAGCCGTGACCACGACCTCGCTTGTTTCGCGTCCTCCCTGACGCGCAAGCTGCACAACCCTCTGTCCCGCGCGCGAACTTGACGCTGCCTTTCGCAATTGCTTCCTCGCTGAGGATCGACCCGATGCGTCAATGGCCTCAAGCCGGTTCGCCAGTACGGGATCTTGCCTATGCATCGACGTTGCCTTTCGCCTCGACGGAAGGATTGCGACGCGGAGGACAATCTCCCAGCCGTAGGAATTCTTCCGCGACAAGGCTGATGCCGAGCACGATTCCGATGGCCTGAAAGATGGACTCTGGAACCTCGCTCCACTCGGGCCAGAGGTAAGACCCGACGCCCGCCACCACGACGACGAGCATGAAATAGATCACGAGGGAACGGTGGCGGATCGCCCATTCGGTGAGGTTGAAGTTCATCAGACAGCGCCCAGGAGGCGGACCTTCTGGCCGGGGCGCAACGTCTGCACGCCGGCGGTGACGACGAACTCGCCTGTTTTCAGCCCCTTGCTGATCACGATGTCCGCCTGATCGTATCGAGCGACCTCGACGTCGCGCAGGGACACCGTCTTGCTCTGAGGGTCGACCACCCACACGGCCGGGTGTCCCCCTGTCTCGGTGAGGGCGCTCGCCGGCACCTTGACGCCGGGCGGCGCGGTCAGTCGGACGCGGCCGACGACCGTGTCTCCCAGCTTCATCGCCGCCGGCGGATCGGTGATCCCGACCTTCACTTGAAACGTCCGGGTCGTGGAATCCGCCTGGGGCGAAACCTCCCGCACCCGCCCGGTCGCCTCCACCTGTGGGTCGTTGGTGAGGGCGATGTCGACCAGCGTGTCCGGTGGGCTGTTCCGGATGAGTTGCTCGGGAACGTCGAAGACGGCGTCGCGCCCGCCCTGACGCGCGAGCTGCACGATCGTCTGCCCGGCGCGCACCACTTCGCCCGGTTCGGCGCCGGTCGCGGTGACGGCGCCCGGCGAGTCGGCTGACAACACCGTGTAGCTCTGCTGCTCGCGCGCGGTCCGCACTTGAGCCTGGGCGGAGTCGACCTGAGCCTCGGCGCTCAGGAGCTTCTGCTGGACTTCGTCGAAATTGGCGCGTGTGGTCCAGCCATCCTTCAGGAGTTTCTCCTGCCGCCCGAAGGTGAGGCGCGCCTGGGTCAGCACCGCCTGCATCGACGCGAGGTTGGCCTCGGCCGAGCGCAGCGCATTATCCTGAATCTGGGGGTCGAGCCGGGCGACGACCTGGCCCGGCTTGAGGACATCGCCCACATTGACCGGCCGCTCGATCATCCGGCCATCGAGGCGAAAAGCGAGGCTGACCTGGTCCTTGGGACGAATATGGCCGGTCAGCGAGACGATCTCGCCTTCGGCCCCGTGCTCGATCGCGATCGCCCGCACGGGCCTTGCCTCGGAGGCGGTTGGGGCCACTTTTTCGCAAGCCGCGACGGTCGCGGCGATCAGCGCCGCCGCCGCAATCTGGAACTTGAACATTCGCGCTGCCCTCCGCAGGAAGAGAGTGAGATTCCCAGTCGGCCGAGTTTGACCGATTTATGCGTTCTCGCCGCCGGGGATTGGTGTATGGGCATGCTCCAAACGAATCAGCCCACTCCGCCGTTAGCCGGTCATTTCCCCGCGCTTACGAGGCAATATGACCTGCAATTGCACCGCTGGGTGTATTAATATGCACCAATTAGTGCAAACAGGATTTTCAGATGCTTCCGCTAAACAATTCGAACGAGATGGTCCCCAAGGCCCGCGGCGGATCGCGGGAAGCCATAGTCGAGGCCGCCGTTCGGCTGTTCCTGGACGGCGGCTTCGGAGCCGTGAGCATGGACGATCTGGCAGAGGCGGCCGGCGTGGCCAGACGGACGCTCTACAACCAGTTCGCAAGCAAGCAGGACATATTCCGCGAGATGCTCATGAGGGTGTCGGGGCGCCTCGAGAACGCGTTTCCGCCCGGCATCGAGACACAGGGGGATGTCGAGGAGGTGCTTCGTCGTGTCGCCCGAACGATTCTGAAGCTCCACGAGAACCCGGAATATCTCGGCTTCCTCCGCATGGTGGTGGCCGACGCGCGACAGTTCCCGTGGATCGCCGGGGAGATCGCCGCCGTCATGGACCCCTTGAGCGACCGGCTTCAGCGCTATCTCGCCCATCTGACCGCCATGGGCGTCCTGAACTGCCGGAATCCGTTGCTGGCGGCTCACCAGTTCATGGGCGCGCTCAACGAATTCTCACTGTGGCCGTGGATGATCGGTCGGGAAGGCTTGCCCGTGCCGACGGAGGAAATCATCGAAGAGACAATGCGGATGTTCCTCCGGTATTACCTGCGTTCGCGATCGGGGGAAGCCGCTCTTGGGGACGACGCCGCATGACCCTCCACGGTGCAAACGTCGCGCGCAGCCCCAGTCGCGTCGCATGGGCTCGCCTTGATGGCGGATGGTCGAGGGGGGAACGGGAATTCAGGCTGACCTGCAGGCTCGCAAGGGAAGGGGGAACCACGCCCTTCGCAACATTCACGAACAAATGAAATCTGAACCGGAATTGTCCCGGCGCATTTTCGCCTCGCCCGTTCGACGGCGGATTCAAAGCGACGAAGCGCTTGCACCCCGGCCGCGCCGCCGATAAATTACTTGTGTGATGTGGGCAGCAGACAATCCTGGTGTCGTCGGCGCGCAATCGGAGCGCACGTGGCCCGCGTGGCGGATCGGCGTGACGGCCGCGCTCGCGTTGGCCGCGCTCTTTTTTCCCCATCGCCTGGCGTCCCCCGCCCACGCGCAGTCGCCGCTCATTCAAGGGTGGCTCGCCGCCAATACGGAGTGCAAGGGCGGCCGCGGCGATGATCCAAAGACGCTGAAGGCGTGCGATACGCGCGACAAGCTCAGCGCTCGGCTGAAGCGCAGGGGTTGTTTGTACCAGGAGAACGGCGACTGGTGGAAATGCCCGCATTGATTCGCGAGGCGGAGCCAGCCAACAGCCGGTCCGCCGGCGCTAGGGCGCCCGCACCGGCCTGCTCCGGCCACGCGCGAGACCACGAACCGACCCTATCCCCGCGAAATTCTCTGCTGCGCGCAAACACTTCCCGGGCGCGGGGGACTCTTTACACAAACCCGTTGCAGCAGTGGACGGGAACCTGCCGCGCAGGGGATTGGGCGGCCGATCACCTCTCGTCCGCCTTGCCGCCGTTGAACAGGAACGGCGCCACGTCCGACACGCCGGGTGGCTTGACGACGGCGAACGGGGCGGGGCGGCAGACGGCGAGCGCCGAGAGGCCGACGCGCGTCGTGAGCAGGCCGTTCAGCACGCCCTCGCCCATCCGCGCCGATATCCTCGAGGCGATGCCGTGGCCGACGATCTGCTGCAAGAGGCTGTCGCCGACCGCCATGCCGCCGGTGATAGCGAGATGGGCGGCGATCGAGCGGGCGAGTTTTATCAGGCCGAGGACTCCGGGCCGGCCGCCGTAGATCTCGGCGATGCGCCGCACGAGCCGAATGATCTGGGCGACGACGAAGATCACGTCGAGCACGGCGCGCGGGCTGATCGCCGTCACCAGCGACACCGCCTTGGCCGCGGCGGCGATCTCGCCCTGGGCCTTCTCGTCCAGATTTCGCAGCAGCGCCCGTTCGGCCACGTCGATCAGGTCGCGCCCGTCGATGATCGCGCGCGCGGCGTCCTCCACCTGGGCCCGGGCATGCGCGGTCTCCGGCCGGTCGTGATAGAGCGCGACGAGCTGGCCGACCAGCTTTCGGGCGGCGTCCTGGTCGTCCGCGGCGCGGGCTGCGGCAAATGCGAGGTGCATCTCGGCGATCTTCGTTTGGCGCGCGACCGCGAAAAACTCCCGGGCGATGAGCCCGACGAGGCCGACGAGGAATAGAACGCCGAAGACGACGCCGATCAGCCCGAGCGACTCTGCCCGGGCGAACAGGCTCTCGATCAGACTCGTCGTCCAGAGCCCGAAAGCGAGCGAGACGAGGCCGGCTAAGCCCGACCATAAAAGGCCGGAAAGGCTGAGGCGCCGGCGCGACAGAAGCCCCCACTTCTGCGCCGCCTCGACCTGCCGCTCCGCCTCGTCGACCCGGGGAGCCTGCTGCGTCGCGGGCGGGATGGGCTCGTGCTGCGACTGGATGACGGCCGTGGGCGCGGGCGGGGCGGGACCGTCGTCGACCGCGACTCGAACGTCGTCGAGGCGGAAAGCGCGGGGGCGGGGAGGGCGCTGGCTCATGCGAGGCGGTCACCGAACAGGAACTGGAGCGCCCGGTCGAGCCGGATTTGCGGCGCCGGCTCGCCGCGCGCGACGATCGGCGGCCGAAAGCGGACGAACCGCCAGTCGCTGTCCGCTTCGGGCAGCGCAATCGAGTCGCCCTCGAAAATCGACATCGGGTCGGCCGGCAGTTCGCCGGGGAACACGGCCGCTTCGACCACGCCGTCGAAAGTCTGGCCGCCGATCGTCTCGCCCTTCTCGGGCACGCCGATGATCGCCTCCAGCGTCTCGCCTCCCTGCCGGATCTCGGCCTCCCGGGTGGCGCGGACGGCGGCGAGCGCGATGACGTCGATTTCGGCGCCGACCCCCTCGGCGCGGGCGATGGCCTTGGCGGTTAGCGCCCTCAGGATCGCCTCGAGCCGATCGTGGCTCGTGTGGTGCAGATGGTCGGCCTTGGTGGCGGCGAACAGGATTTTGTCGATCCGGGGGCGGAAAATAGAGGCGAAGCGCGAAGACCGGCCGGCGCGGAAGGCTCGCATCACGTCGGAGAGCGCGTTCTCGAGGTCGCGCAGCGCGGCCGACCCGGAATTCAGCGCGGTCAGCGCGTCGACCAGCACGATCTGGCGGTCGAGCCGGGCGAAATGATCGCGGAAGAAAGGGCGCACCACGTGCGACTTGTAGGCCTCGTAGCGCCGCTCCATCATCGCCGCCATCGAGCCCGGGGCGATTGCGTCGCCTTCGCCGAGCGGAATCGGCGCGAACGTCAGGGCGGGCGAGCCCTCGAGGTCGCCCGGCATCAGGAACCGCCCCGGCGGCAAGGTCGACAGCGCATAGACGTCGTCGCGCGCCTTGCGCAGATAGACGGTAAAGCGTGCGGCGATGTCGCGCGCCGCGTCCTCGTTCGCCTCTGCATGAGCGTCGAGGCCCTCGAGCGCCGCCCGCCAGTCCGCGGAAAGCGGCGCGCGAGCCGGCGTCTCGCTCGCCCGCAACGTTTCCCGGGCCCAATCGGCGTAGGACGTGTCGAGGAGCGGCAGGTCGAGCAGCCATTCGCCCGGGTAGTCGACGAGATCAATCGACAGGCTCGATCTACGCGCTCCCCAGCCGGCCGCGCTCTCGAATTCGATGGTGAGCCGCAACTGCGAAATCCGTCGGGTCGATTGCGGCCAGCGTCGATCGGGCCCGCTGAGGCTCTTCAAATGCTCCTCGTAGGCGAAACGTGGCACTGCGTCGTCCGGCTGAGGTTCGAGCCGCGCCCGCGTCAGGCGTCCTTCCGCCGAGGCGGCGAGCACAGGCAGCCTCGCGCCCGCGATCAGGTTGTTGACGAGCGCAGTGAGAAACACGGTCTTGCCCGAGCGCGACAGGCCGGTGACGCCGAGGCGCAGGCCGCCGCCGGAAAAGTAGTCGCCGACCGAGCGCGCGACGAGCCCCGCCTCGAATACGAGATCAGAAAAAGATGGCAAGGAGGGTCCGCGAAAAGTCCGGGCCCCCCTATTTAGGCGGCGCCAGTGCGTTTGGACAGAGGGTCAATCCGTCCCGGCCGCGAGCTCGGACGGCGTCAAGAACAGGGCGAGCAGCGCCGTTCTGGGCTCGACATCGCCCCATGATTCGACTGGAAAGTCGAGCGCGGCCACCGCCCCGGTCGGGTACTTCGCCGCCATCCGGCGCAGTTCCGGATAGGCCCCGTAACCCGCTAGCGACGCTGCGAATTCGCCGATCGCCGGGTTGTGGCCGACGAAACCCACGCTGGCGAGCGCGTCGGACAAGGCGCGCGCGCGGGAGAACAGCATGCCGGGCGTTGCGTCGTAGAGTCCGAGCTCTTCCTCGAGCTTGACTCGCCGCGGCCACTCGGAGGCGAAGATCTCCGCCGTCTGCTTGGCGCGTAGCGCGCCGGAATGGACGAGGATCTCGGGGAGCAGGTCGCGCGCCGCGAGCACCGCCGCCACCCGGCGCGCGTCGTCCCGGCCGCGATCGGTCAGGGCGCGCTCGAAATCGTCTCGGCCTATGGAGGGCTCGGCTTTGGCGTGGCGGATGAGAAACAGGCGACGCATGGGCGAACTTTGCTGGAGGGCGCCCGAGTCCGCAAGCCGGACCCGGTGGATGACGGCGCGATTTTTCAGCGCTCCCGGCGGCTCAGGAATGCGAGCTTCTCGAACAGGTGTACGTCCTGTTCGTTCTTGAGCAGCGCGCCGTGCAACGGCGGAATCAGTTTCTTCGCCTCGCGCTCTCTAAGCGTCTCGGGCGAGACGTCCTCATTGAGCAGGAGTTTCAGCCAGTCCAGGAGCTCCGAAGTGGTCGGCTTCTTCTTGAGGCCCGGAGTCTCGCGCAGCGAAAAGAAGGCGCGCATCGCCTCCTCGACGAGCCTCGGCTTGATCCCGGGATAATGCGATTCGACGATCGCCCGCATCGTCTCGGCGTCGGGAAAGCGGATATAGTGGAAGAAGCAGCGCCGCAGGAACGCGTCGGGCAGCTCTTTCTCGTTGTTCGAGGTAATGATGACGATCGGCCGCAGCGCCGCCCGGATCGTCTCGCCCGTCTCATAGACGTGGAACTCCATCTGGTCGAGTTCGAGCAAGAGGTCGTTGGGGAATTCGATGTCCGCCTTGTCGATCTCGTCGATCAGGAGAACGGGCCGGGTCGGCGAGGCGAACGCCTCCCACAGCTTGCCCCGGCGGATGTAATTGGCGATGTTCGACACGCGCGGATCGCCGAGCTGCGAATCCCTCAACCGAGACACCGCGTCGTATTCGTACAGACCCTGCTGGGCGCGGGTGGTCGATTTGACGTGCCAGGCGATGAACGGCGCGCCGATCGCCGACGCGATCTCCTGCGCGAGCAGGGTCTTGCCGGTGCCGGGCTCTCCCTTGACGAGTAGCGGACGCTCGAGCGCGATCGCAGCGTTTACCGCGGTCTTCAGTTCGTCCCCGGCGACGTAGGTCCTCGTGCCCTCAAAACGCGTCCCCATGCGCCCTCCGCATTCGATTGGACGGGCGCGTCAACTCATCGCCCCCTTGACGGTCTCGATCAGCTGCTTGAGCGTGAACGGCTTCGGCAGAAAGACGAACTCCTGCTTTTCCGGCAGGCTGCGGGCGAAAGCGTCGTCGGCGTAGCCGGAGACGAAGACGATCTTCGCGTTGAAACCGCGGCGGCGCAACTCGGCCAACATCGTCGGCCCGTCCATTTCCGGCATGATGACGTCGGAGACGATGAGGTCGATCGGGCCGCCGGCTTCTTCGGCGACGCGAAGCGCCTCGAGCCCCGAGTTGGCCTCGAGGACGGTGTAGCCGCGCGAAGCGAGCGCGCGCGAGGCGAAGGCCCGCACCGCCTCCTCGTCCTCGACCAGGAGAATAGCGCCTCGCCCGGTGAGATCCGCGGGCTGCTTCGCGGCTTCCTTCTTGAGGGGCGTCTCGATTTCCGCTTCGACCAGGCGGGGCAGCAGGATGCGGAACGTCGCGCCGGCGCCAGCCTCGCTTTCGCAGAATACGTACCCCCCTGTCTGTTTGACGATGCCGTAGACCATCGACAGGCCGAGGCCGGTGCCCTTGCCGACCTCCTTGGTGGTGAAGAAAGGCTCGAAGATCTTCGCCATTACGTCGGCCGGGATGCCATGCCCGGTGTCCTGGACCTCGACCAGAACATAGTCGGCAGGTACGACAGCCATATCCTTCAGCCGGCTGGATTCGGGCGCCGGGATGTTGCGGGTGCGCAGGGTTATCTTGCCGCCGTCCGGCATTGCGTCGCGAGCGTTGACGACGAGGTTGACGATCACCTGCTCGAACTGGTTGAGGTCGGCCTTCACCAGCCACAGATCGCGGCTGTGGACTACGTCGAGCTGGATCGTCTCGCCGACAAGCCGGCGCAGCAGCATCTGCAGCTCCGACAGGACGTCGTTGAGCTGCAGCGTCTGCGGCCGCAGCGTCTGGCGGCGCGAGAAGGCGAGCAGCTGCCGCACCAGGCCCGCCGCCCGATTGGCGTTCTGCTTGATCTGCATGATGTCCTGGAAGGACGGATCGGTCGGCCGATGGTTGGCGAGCAGCAGATCGGAATAGCCGATGATGGCGGTGAGCACATTGTTGAAATCGTGTGCGACGCCGCCGGCCAGCTGGCCGATCGCCTGCATCTTCTGGCTCTGGGCCAGATTTTCCTGAAGAGTGCGCTGCTCTGTCGTGTCCAGGGCGAAGACGATCGCGCTCGCGCCCTCGTCGCTGCCGGGATCGGCGGCGGAGAGGAACAGGCGGGCCGAGCGCGCCGCCTCCGGGTCCTCGAGCGACACATCGAGCGGAGCGATCTCCCCCCGGCCAGCAGCGGCCGCCGCGAGCGCTTGTCGCAGCGGGGCGTGCTCGCGCTCCGCCACGAGGGCGAAGATCGACAGTTTTCCCCCGGCGAAGGACTTCAGGGCCTCCGGGACGAGGCGCGCGAAGGCGGCGTTGCGCCGGAGAAGCGCGCCGGAGGCGTCCACCGCCGCGATCGCGACCGGCGTCGAATTGAAAAAACGCGCGAAGCGCACCTCGGCTGCGCGCAGGTCTTCCTCGCCCTTGAGCTCGCCGGGCGCGCGGTTGATGACCAGCGATCGCGAAGGCCCCGGCGAGCCATCGCTGGAAAACGCTACCTTGTGAAATATCCGGGCGGGCAGGATTCGTCCCTGCCGCGACTTCAGGTCGACGTCGAACTGTTCGGTCTTCACTTCGCCCGGCTCGCCGGACATCATCGTCAGCATCGCGCCGCCGTCGCCTGCGATGATGTCGTCGGTCCTGAGCTGGCCGAGTCCGAACTGCGCGAGGTCGAAATCGAGCCATCCCGCAAGTGTCGCGTTCATGTAAACGACTGAGCCGTCGCGGTCAGCGGAGAAAAATCCGGCGGGAGCATGGTCGAGATAGTCGATCGCATGCTGAAGATCCTGGAAGAAGCTTTCGTGGCGGTCGTGCTCCCGCGTCTCGTCGGAGACCGCCCAGACCGACGCTCCGTGTCTGGCGACGCCTTGCAGCGGCCGCACCCGAATGCGGTACCACGCGACGTCCGCCTCGCGGTTCAGCGACGGGGCGAGGCGGAGGTCCTCGGCCGCGCTCTTGCCCGCCTTGGACGCTTGCGACAGCCGGTAGATGGACTCGGAGATGTCCGGCGATCCGGCGAACAGCCGTTCGACCGGCTTCAAGTCGCTGCCCGAGAGGCCGCCCGAAAGAAGACGATAGGCTTCGTTGGCGTAGAGGACTCGCGATTCGCGGTCGGTGACGACGATTCCGTCCGGGCTCGAGTCGACAACCGCCTTCACTGTGTCGAACCGCGCCGCCCGGATCGCGAATTGCAGCAGGCCGAAGGCAAAGAGCAGCAATCCCACGGCGCCGAAAAAGGCGAGCGCGATGATCATCGTAGTTACGACCGCCACGCCGGCGCCGTGCGGAGCAAGCCACAGCGCGACGCCGGCGAAGCCGACAGCGAGCACGAAAATGACCAGGACGAGCGGATTGGCCGTCCGCTCGAGCCGGTCCGCCGTTTGAGGGGGCGGCGTCAAATTCATCGGAGGACCAGATTCAGGACCTGTGCTTCGCGAACGCGCCGACTCGATCGCCATGGGCCTGTGCTAGCACGCAGTCCGCCTGATGTCTCGGCACGCTCTGGGCCCAACGGGGTCGAAATAGCGGGCGGGCCGCAGTTTTCAACGGGATTGCGTTTTGTTATGAAGCCGGTTCGGCTTAATCCTGAGCCGCGATGGGCATACCGCCGGCTCGGCGAGCGTCGATGATTCGCCGGGTCCATACTCGACCAACGCGCCCAAGGGCGTCGACGACGCGCTCCGGCCGTCGCCGCGCCGGAGGACGCGAGTTTGGCCTGCGCGGTCGGCGGCGCGGGCAATGGATATGGCATGCTGTGGTTGAATGACCTTCCGTTCGGCGACAACCGGGTTTTCCAGTTCGGCGTCCTGGCTGTTTGCGGGTTCGCCGTTCTGGTGGCGCTGGCGATCGTTTACCGCGTGGTGTTTGCGCATCGGTTGAGGGTCCCGGGGGGCCGAACCCGACAGCCGAGGCTCGGCCTCGTCGACGCGTTCAGTCTCGACGGTCAGCGGCAGCTTGTCCTGATCCGCCGTGACAACGTCGAACATCTCGTCATGATCGGGGGACCGAACGACGTGCTCGTCGAGTCGCAGATCAACCGGGCGCTGACGACGACCAGGGAAGCCAATATTGTAGGGTTGACGCAACCGGCGCCCCCGGCGCGGCGGCCCGAGTCCGCAGGCGCCCCGCCCGCGGCCCGGCCGGTCCCGGTTCAGCCCATTACCCCCGCCGCGCCCGTCGCCGCCGCGGCGCCCGTCGTCGCCGCCGCGCCGTCGCCTTCGGCCGCGCCGGCGCCGGTAATCCCTGTCGCGGAGGCCCCGGCCGCTCGCGCTCAGACCGCCGCCCCCGCGCCGGCCGCCGCGGCGCCGGCGGCCTCTGCTTCACCTGCGCCTCCGGCGGCGCGCATCGTCCAGTCGGCGCCGCCGTCGCCGAAAGGCGTCGAGACGACTCTTCCCGTTCCAACGGCTCGGCCGCAGCCCCGTCCTCTCCCGCCTCGACCCTCGATGCCGCCGCCGATCGCCCCCCCAAACCCATCCGCTGGGCGGCCCAACGCCGCCCGTGTCGGCGCGGCCGGGCCGCCGGCCCATCAGCCTGCTGCTTTGCATGCGGCCGAGGCTGCGCCTGCGTCGAAGCCGGCCGCGCCGCAGTCGGCGAAATCCGAGCCGGTCGTGCACGCGGCCGTCGCGAAAGCGGCCGCCGGAGCCGCGTCGGCCGAGACGGCAGCGAAGCCCGAGCCAAACGTCGGGCCGCCCGCGGTTGTGAAAACCAATGTCGCGCCGGCGGGACCGCCGCCGCAAGCCGCGAAGCCGGAGGCGCGCCCTGCGCAACCCGCGCTCCCGGCGAAGGCTCCGGTTTTCGCTTTCCCGCCGCCGCCGATCCAACCGGCTCCGAGCCCCAAGCCTGAAGCCAGATCGGAGCCGAAAGTCGATCATCCGCCCGCGCCGGTCCCGGCGCCCGCCGCTCCAAAAGCCGCGCCGGCCGGCGAGACGCCGCCGTCCGAGAAAGCGACGCACGAGGACGAAGATCCGTTGACCGGACTCGGTTCTCTGGAAGCGGAGATGGCGCGGCTGCTGGGCCGCGAAACGCTGAACTGAGACTGCAGATCCGAGGCGAGCGGTTTGGCGAGCCGTTTTCGCGCCTCTACTCGTCCCGGTAGATCTTCTCGCGCCGCTCATGGCGCTCCTGCGCCTCCACCGACAGCGTGGCGATCGGGCGCGCGTCAAGCCGACGAAGAGAGATCGGCTCCCCCGTCTCCAGGCAATAGCCGTAGGATCCGTCCTCGATGCGGGCGAGGGCGGCCTCGATCTTGGAGATCAGCTTGCGCTGCCTGTCCCGGGCGCGCAGTTCGATCGCTCGGTCGGTCTCCGAGGAGGCGCGGTCGGCGATGTCGGGGTGATTCTCGCTCTCCAGCTGAAGCGCCGTCAAGGTGTCGCGGCTTTCGGCCAAAATCGCCTCGCGCCACGCGTTCAGCTTCCGGCGGAAGTACTCCCGCTGACGTTCGTTCATGAACGGTTCGGCGTCCGACGGCTTGTAGCTTTCAACGGCGAAGTCGTTCATACCCGAATCCTGTCCCTCGATGGATTTTGGCGGCCTTATAGCGATCCCTCGACGAAGGAACAATGACTATCGTTGGGGTAGGAGAGCGAGGTTAAAAAGATGTCCGCCGCCGCATTTTGCCGCAGCCCGCTTGCCAGAAGGGGAAGGGCGCTTCAATGTTTTTTCGGGCGGAGCCGGCGGCTGGGCGCCGGTCGAATGGAGGTCGCTCATGTACAAGCGCATCGTTCTCGCGGTCGACCTCGCCGACACGTCGGCCGTGCCCAAGGGGCTCCCCGAGGCGCTGGAGTTGGCGAAGGCGGGCGGCGGCGAATTGAGGCTGGTCAACGTTCAGCCCGTCGTGCCGGCCACATTCATGGAATATGTGCCGGCCGACTTCGACGCCGAGCAATCCAAGCGGGCCGAGGATGCGCTGGACGCCATCATCGCCGAGATCGACCTGCCCCCCGAACGAAAGAGCGGCGCAGCGCGCGCCGGCGGCATTTACCATGAGCTCCTGCAGGAGGCCCAGGACTGGAACGCCGACCTGATCGTGGTCGGCTCCCATCGGCCGGTGATGAGCGACTACCTGCTCGGCTCGAACGCCAAGACGATCGTGCGCCATGCGCAATGCTCGGTGCTGGTGGTGCGGGAGTAATTCCTCGAGGCGCCGGCGGAACCCCTCAGGCGGCGAGCGCCCGCATCGCGGTCTCGACCCCGTCCGGAGTGAGCGGAAACATCCGGCCCTGGAAGATGTCGGCGATCATTTGCGTCGACTGCGAATACGCCCAGTGCGATTCGGGCGTGGGATTGATCCAGACCGTGCGCGGCCAGGTCAGGACCGCGCGCTCGAGCCACGCCTTGCCGGGCTCGGGATTGAGGTGCTCGACCGAGCCGCCGGGAGAGACGATTTCATAAGGGCTCATCGACGCGTCGCCGACGAAGACCACGCGATAGTCGCGGCCGTAGGAGTTGAGCAGATCGCGGGTCGCAAGCCGCTCGTCATGCCGGCGACGGTTATGTTTCCACACGCTCTCGTAAAGGCAGTTGTGGAAATAAAAGTGCGCAAGCCGCTTGAACTGGCTCTGGGCGCTGGAAAAGAGCTGTTCGGCCGCCTCGACGTGCCAGTCCATCGAGCCGCCGACGTCGAGAAACAGGAGCACCTTGATCGCGTTGCGCCGCTCCGGGCGCAGCTTCACGTCGATATAGCCCTTGTCGGCCGTCGAGCGGATGGTCCCGTCCAGGTCGAGCTCCTCGGCCGCGCCCTCCCGGGCGAACCGGCGTAGCCTGCGCAAAGCGAGCTTGATGTTGCGCGGGCCGAGCTCGGCGTCGCCGTCGAAATCCTTGAACTCGCGCTTGTCCCAGACTTTGACGGCGCTGCCCCGGCGGCTCCTGTCCTGGCCGATTCGCACGCCTTCGGGGTGGTCGCCATAGGCGCCGAAGGGCGATGTTCCGCCGGTCCCGATCCACTTCGATCCGCCCTGATGGCGCCCCTTCTGTTCGGCGAGCCGCTGGCGGAGCGTCTCCATCAGCCTGTCGAAGCCGAGCTTCTCGATCGCGGCGCGCTCTTCCGGGCTGAGATAGCGCTCGACCAGCCGTCGCAGCCACTCCTGCGGCAGCTCCCTGGCCTCGATCGCCGCCTCGACCGACAGCACGCCCTTGAAAGTGGAGGCGAAGACGACGTCGAACTTGTCGAGGTTTCTCTCGTCCTTGACCAGAACGGCGCGCGACAGGCGGTAGAATTCGTCGACCGACCTTTCCGCCAGATCACCTTCCAGCGCGCGCATGAGGTCGAGATACTCGCGCGGCGTGACGGGCACGTGCGCCTGGCGGAGATTGGCGAAGAACGTGAGGAACATGCAGGCGATCCTAGCGCGCCGCCAACCGGCTGTGCAATTGTGCGCTCCGTGCAAGCGGAGGCCGGGCATGGCCGCGGTGGTCAGTCGTGAAACCTATGCTCTGCCGCGCGCAGTCGCGCCGGACGTCGAGGTCTTCGTCGTGGGCGATATCCATGGCCGGCCGGATCTTCTGCAGGCGCTCATCGATGAGGCGGCGGGCGAGCCTAAGCGGCGGAGCCGGCGCGCCATCGTTTTTCTCGGCGATCTCGTCGATCGCGGCCCCGACAGCCTCGGCGCGATCGGGCTCGCAATCGGCGCAGGCGAGCGCATCGGCGCGGACGACTCGGTTGCCCTGATGGGCAACCACGAGGCGATGATGCGCCTTGCGCTCGACCCCAAGACCCCTTGGGACGATGCGCTCGACGCGCTTGCAAACTGGCTGCGCAACGGCGGGACCGCGGCGGTCCGGGAGTTCGTGGATTTCGGGACGCCGCCCGGCGGCCCCGAAGAGCTCCTGACCGTCATCCGCGTCGCGCTGCCCGAGGGCGTGCGGCGCTGGCTCGAAACCCTGCGCCCCTATTGGCGCTCCCAAGACGTTCTCTTTGTCCATGCCGGGGTCAATCCCAATGTCGATCTCGACGCTTTCCTTGCGACGCCGTGGAACGCGCCGCTTGCGGAACTCGAGGAGGAACGGCACTGGGCCTGGGTGCGCTGGCCGTTTCTGGAGGCCTCTCCGGCCGGCGGCTTCAGCGGCTTTTTCGTCGTGCACGGCCACACGCCGAACGACGCGCAGCCGAACCCCTCGCACGCCGATCAGATCCGCCGGTTTCGCCTCAACCTCGATGCCGGATCGGGCCTGACCGGCCTCGCCAAAATGGCTGTCATCCGTGGCAATGAAGCGAAGGTGCTGACCGCCCTCGGCCCGACCAACCGGATGCTGAAGGAGGCCTGACCGCGATCTCGCGTGTGGACGTCCGCCCGGATTTCCCAGCTCGCGGGGCGGGCTAGCCAAAAAAAGGAGCGAGGTCGGGCCCGCTCCTGGCGGCCGAGACAAGTCTGCATTGGAAGGCCGCCGCAAAGGCGGCCTTTCCGTTTGCGTGATTGGTCTCGCAATTGACACCGCCGTCCCGCGCTCTCCAATAGGAGGCTTTGGCGATCAGGCGGGGCTTCATGCGCACGTGGATCAGGGACCCGCTGGCTATTTTCGCCCAAGGCGCCGAGCGCGGGATCGTCGTCGAGGGGACGCGGATCGCGTCGCTCGTCGGCCAAGGCGAGGCGCCGGAAAGAATCGACGCCGTGTTCGACGCCTCCCGTCATGTCGTGCTGCCGGGGCTCGTCAACGCCCACCACCATTTCTACCAGACGCTGACGCGCGCCCACCCGCAGGCGATCAACAAAAAGCTCTTCCCCTGGCTCGCCGCCCTCTATCCGGTCTGGGCGAGAATGAAGCCCGATCATCTGCGGCTCGCGGCCCGGCTCGCGCTGGCGGAGCTTCTGATGTCGGGCTGCACGACAGCGGCCGACCATCACTATCTCTATCCGGCCGGCCTCGAAGAGGCGGTCGACATCGAGGTCGAGGCGGCGCTCGAGCTCGGCATGCGGATGACGGTGTCGCGCGGCTCGATGAACCTTTCGGCCAAGGATGGCGGGTTGCCCCCCGACGACGTCGTCCAGGACGAAGACGCGATCCTCGCGGACAGCGAGCGGGTGCTGAAGCTCTTCCACGACCGGAAGCCCGGCGCGAAAATCCGGGTGGCGCTCGCGCCCTGTTCGCCGTTCTCGATTTCAAGGCATCTGATGAGCGCGAGTCTGCGCCTCGCCGAACGCTACGACTGCCAGCTCCACACCCATCTCTGCGAGACGGAGGACGAGGAACGTTTCTGCCTCGACGCCTATGGCGTCCGGCCGGTCGATCTTCTGGAGGAGACGGGCTGGATGTCGAGCCGCGTCTGGCTCGCCCACGGCATCCATTTCAACGAGGACGAAATTGCGCGGCTCGGCCGAGCTGGCGTCGGAATCTGCCATTGCGCGACCTCCAATATGGTGCTCGCCTCCGGCATCTGCCGGACCCGGGAGCTCGAGGCGGCCGGCGCGCCACTCGGCCTCGGCGTGGACGGCTCGGCCTCCAACGACGCCTCGAACATGATGGAGGCCGTGCGCCATGCGCTGATGATCGGCCGGCTGCGCTACGGCGCCGACGAGGTCACCCATCTCGACGCTTTGCGCTGGGCGACCGAAGGCTCCGCCCGCTGCCTCGGACGCTCCGACATCGGCCGGATCGAGGAGGGCCGCGAGGCGGACCTCGCGCTCTTCACGCTCGACGAGCCGCGCTTCTCCGGCGCGCACGACCCGCTCGCCGCCCTCGTCCTATGCGGCGCCCACCACGCCGACCGGGTGATGGTCGCAGGCGAATGGCGCCTCGTCGACGGCATGCCGGTCGGTCTCGACCTCGACGCGCTCATGGCCCAGCACCGGGCGGCGTCGAGGGACTTCGCCTGATGCCTTCTTCGAAGCAGCCACCGCCGCCGGGGACGAACGCTAACGGCCCAAATTTTTCCAAGCGGATCCAAGCCAGTCCAAGCCTGTCCAAGCCGGACCAAGAAAACGGACTTGGATTCTTTTGGATTCTCTTGGATTTCTTCGTCCAATTCGGGGCTTTTCAAAGGGTTATGGCCGATTTCAATAAGAAAAAATTCTTTTTGCTCCTGCTCCCGGCTCACCGGCGGTCCCGCCGACCGGTTGGTTAGAAACTGCGCCAGCCGGAGCGGCTGCGGCCAACCCGCCCCAATCACTGTCTTTAGAACATATGAAGCACATAGCCTTGCTTGTCAAGGTCTTTTTGCGGTCAGCGGAATCTTGAGTTGGTGCAGCGCAAACGTGTGTATGGCGACCCCCTCGCCCGCGAAGCGGGAGAGGACGGCGCGGCGAAGCCGCGCCAGGTGAGGGGGACGGGCAACCGACGAACCTTGCGGCCGCCGTCAACGCCCGCCATTCGGCGTTCTCAACCCTCACCTGGCGCTTCGCGCCTGTCCTCTCCCGCTTCGCGGGCGAGGGGATACGCGACAGCTTGGGAGTTACGATCTCGACTGCTCGAGCAGCTAACGCCTCACCTCGTCAACACCCAGGCGCGGGGCAGCTTCTGCCAAGCGGAGTGGCCGATCGCCCTTGACCCCGATCGAGGCGCGCGGGAGAGGAGACCATCCGGAGGCCCCATGCCCCATCCTGCAAAACTCCGCCCGTGGTCGTCGTTCAGCGACAGCGAGCAGGCGGAACTCATGCTCGCCTATCAGCCCGTGCTCGACGGCGAAGCGCCGACCTGCAGCTTCGATCGCAAGCTCGAGCGGACGGAGGCGTTCCTCCGATCGCGCGGCGTGTCGATAACGGAGGCCGAAATCCGCTCTCCGCGCCGCGCCACCCGCTCATGAGTTTGTCCCTGCTCATTCTGTTCGTCGCCGCGATCTGGGCCGGCGCCCAGAACGCGCTCGCCGGCGGGGGCTCGTTCATCACGCTGCCGTCGCTGATGCTGACCGGCATGGACGCGCGCGCGGCCAACATCACCTCGACGGTCGCGCTCTTTCCGGCCCAGCTCGTCACCGGCTTCACCGGCCGCTCCGACTCGAGGAGTCTGCCCGGCCTGTCGTTTGTCGTGCTGTTCGTCATCTGCCTCGTCGGCGGCGCGCTCGGCGCGCTCGTCCTCCTGTGGACGCCGCCGACAGTGTTCGCCCGTCTGGTCCCGTGGCTGGTCCTGTTCGCGACCGTCCTGTTCGCCTGGGGCAGCTTCTTCCGCAAAGCCCCGCGGCCAGGCGAGACCCATCTGCCGCCTTGGGGAGCGGCGGTGGTGCAGTTCTTCATTTCCGTCTACGGCGGCTATTTCGGCGGCGGCATCGGCCTTTTGATGATGGCCTCGCTGACCATGGCGGGCCTTGCGGTGCGCAACGCGGGCGCCGCCAAGAACATTCTCGCCGGCGTGATGAACGCCTCCGCCGTCGCGATCTTCGTCTTTTCCAATGACGTTCACTGGCGCCAGGCGATTGTCACCGCAATCGGCGCGTCGTTCGGCGGTTGGGTCGGCGCGCTGATGCTGAAAAGCGTCAACGAGAAGCTGTTGAAATTCGCGGTCGTCGCGATCGGCCTCGCGCTGACGGTCGGGCTGTTCCTGCGGGCGTGAGGCGGAAGAAGTCAGATCGATTAGAGCAGGTTCCGATCGACTGGAATCGTCGTCTCCGACCTGTTCATCTTCGTCGTGCTGGCGGGCTATCTCTCCGCCCTTCTGTTCAGGCTGGACTGAGCAGCGCTCGCGCGCCACGATACCGAACGTCAAACACCTATGAGGAGCGTGCCCGCAATGAACCTCGAGCTGTTCACCGCCTTCCTCCTGATCACGATCGTATTGATCATCACGCCCGGTCCGATCGTCACGCTCGTCATTTCGACCGGCGCCACCCAGGGGGCCCGGGCTGCGCTGACGACAGTCGCCGGTACGACGCTCGGCAACGCCATGCTGCTCGCGGCGATCGGCGGCGGGTTGGGTTGGGTGCATGCGCATGCCGACCTCTTGTTCGAAACTTTGCGCTGGACCGGCGCGGCCTATCTCGTCTGGCTCGGCGTGCAGGCATGGCGGCATGCGGGGGAGGGAGAGCAGCGGCTGACGGAGACGGGACGCGCGCGGTTCGTGCGCGGCCTGCTGGTCGCACTGTCCAATCCCAAGACGATCGTCTTCTTTACCGCCTTCCTGCCGCAGTTCATCGACCGGCATTTGCCGGCGGGGCCGCAGTTGGCCGCGATGTGCGTCGTATCGGTCTGTCTCGCGGCGGCGTCGGATTCCGCCTGGGCCGTCGCGTCGGGCCTCGGACGCGCGTGGTTGATGAAGCCCGCGCGGGCGAAATTGCTCGGCCGGCTGTCGGGAACCGTCCTGATCGGCGGCGGTTTGTGGCTTTCCCTGGCGAGACGCCCGGGCTGAGGTCGCGCGCAGTGGGCATCGGCAATTTGAGCGCCGTCCATGATAGCGTCGAGACCCTAGACCGGCGGGCGATCATCGCCAAATTGCAGCGAAGCGAAGCGACGCTGGGCGCAATATCTTGACGATCTGTTTTCGAGCCGGGTCGACGTCGCAGGCATCTGAAACCGCACGTTCGGCGACCGCCGAACGGGAAGCCTGTGTGTGCTTTCAAGCAAAGCTCGCGTGGCGCTGTTCGCTGCATTGCGTCTCCGCCAACGGCGGGAATCGACGTAAACCGGTCGTAGCGGGATCGCGACAGTGCACGTCGCAGGTTGGGGAACCGGACCATCAAATGAATGTCGAACGCCTACACCCGGGTTGAACCGAGCAGGTTTCCGCCGAGGCTTGGATGGCCAATCCCGCGGTTGCCGACGACATTGACGAGTGCGGTTCTGCCCGCCTTCAACGCGCGCTCGAGCGCCGGACGGAATTCTTCGGGTCGCTCCACGTACTCGCCGTGACAGTCCATGAGTTCGAACATCCGGTCGTACCGCTGGTTCGGCTGGATTTCGAACGGATCGGTCCGGCCCTTCAGGAAGGGCATTTCTTCGAAGCTCGGGCCCCAGGAACTGTTGTTCCACAGCACGGCGACGATTGGGAGCCCGTATCGGCGCGCTGTTTCGAGATCGAAGCCGCTGACGCCGAGACCGCCGTCGCCGATGATCAGTACGACTTGCTTTCCAGGGCGGGCGAGTTGAGCGCCGATGGCCATGCCGACGCCGTGGCCGACGGGCGCGAGCGGACCGGCGTCGAGAATCTGGCCGGGGAAGCGAGCGAGGAAAGATTGGGAGATCCAGCCGCTCATCGTGAAGCTGTCGATCACGATCGTCGCGTCGGGGTCGATCACTTCACAAAGTTCGCGCGCGATCCTCGCGGGGTGGATCGGCATGTCGTTTTGGCGTATTCGCGCCTGCTCAGAGACGGCCTGGTCGAAGTTGGTCCGCACTTCGGCGATTTCTTTGAGCCAGTCCGACCCCTCGCGCGGCTTCCGGGCGACATTCCGCGCCGCATCGCAAAGCTGGCGGAGAACGAGTTTCGCATCGCCGACGAGGGCGACCTCGGCCGGCACGTGCAAGCCGATCCGCGTCGGAGTTGGGTCGGCCTGGATGTAGCGCGCGGCTTCGTTCCACGTGGGCGCCGCGCCAAACTTCTCGCCGCTCCAAAACCGAAAGCCGATCGCGAAGACCGCGTCGGCGCGACCAGTGAACGTTTTCTTCCACGTTCCCCGGATGGCGAGCGGGTGGTCCTCGGCCACCGCGCCCTGCCCCGTCCGTCGTGCGTAGACCGGGATATTGGTGAGCTCAACGAATTCGCGCAATTCGGCCGCAGCGCCCGACCAGAAGATTCCGTCTCCCGCTGCGATCAAGGGCCGCTCAGCGGCAAGCAGGATAGCGATCGCCTGCTCGATGCTCTGGGGGTCCGCTTCCGAACGAAGCTGGCCCGGCGCATAGACCTTCGCGCCGCGGCGCTGGTCGCTTTCAGGTCCGGCCTGGTAGAGAATGTTGGTTGGAATTTCGACGAGAGCGACGCCTTGGGGCGCGCTCGTTGCGACGCGAAACGCCTGCCGCAGATCGAACTCGATCGTCGACCAGTCGAGGACTCGCTTGGTGAACTTGGAGAAGGAGCGGCACACCTCGCTGCCGTAGGCTTCCTGGAACGAGCCGAGCCCGTCTTCCGTCGTCGGGTGCTGGCCGGCGATGCACACGACCGCGCTTCCGGCGAGACCTGCGGCGCAGAGGCCGGTGACCGCATTCGTGAGTCCGCAGCCGGCCGTGACGCTGCAGACGCCGGGCGTCGCCGTGGTTCGCGCCCATCCGTCCGCCGCGTAGGCGCACGACTGCTCGTGCCGCATATGGATGAGTTTGATCCCATGGTCGCGCAGCGCCGCCAGGATCGGCCAGGTATGGCCGCCGTTGACCGCAAACAGGTACTTGACGCCATGCGACTGCAACACGCGCGCAACCAGCGCGCCGGCGTCAATTTTCGGCGTCCCCGTCGGCGCGGAGTCTCGCGCTCCTTCGCCGGCGAGCGCCGCCCCTGCGGCCTTACCCATGACGACGCCCGAGAACCCGTCGCTGGAATTGCCGGCAGTCGTCATGTCGTCGCTTTCTCCGCGTTCCGAGCTTGCCGGCCGGCGTACCTGTCGCGGAGAACCCGATGCAGGACCTTCCCGGTGGCGGTTCTCGGCATCTCCTCTTCCGCAACGAAAGAGATCGATTTTGGCCGTTTGTATCCGGCCATCTTGTCCCTGCACCAATCGAGGATGTCGGACATCGACGCGACCTGATCCTGATGCAGGACGATCACCGCGTGAACCGCTTCTCCCCACTTCTCGTGAGGAACGCCGATCGCGGCCACGTCCTTGATCTTAGGATGAGCGCCGAGGACCTGCTCCACTTCGGACGGATAGACGTTTTCCCCGCCGCTGATGATCATATTGCTCTTGCGATCGGCGAGATGGAAATAGCCGTCGGGGTCGCG
This sequence comes from uncultured Alphaproteobacteria bacterium, assembly GCA_963823165.1. Taxonomy (GTDB): domain Bacteria; phylum Pseudomonadota; class Alphaproteobacteria; order Rhizobiales; family Beijerinckiaceae; genus Roseiarcus. Next base: position 21,109 of record CAWGKV010000037.1, read on the forward strand.
ACGGGCGAGGTCGCCGACGGTGCAATACGCGCCCCGGAACGCCGCGGCTGTCTTTTCCGGCGACTTCCAATAGCCCTTAAAAGCATAGGGCGTTCGCGAATAGATTTCGCCCACCTCGCCGTCGGCGACCTCGTCCCCATTCGGGTCAAGGAGCTTGACTTTCCCGGTGCCGAGGCATTCTCGCCCGATCGAGCCGAGCTTGGTCAGCTGTTCTTCGGGGCGCAGAACGGTCACCCAACCCGCCTCGGTCGAGCCGTAGGCCTCATAGAGCCGCGAATTCCGGAAATAATCCATCAGCGCCAGCTTGGTGTCCTTTCGAGCCGGCGCCGACGAGATGAGAAGTCTGGCGACGCTTTCCACATTGAGCGTGCGCTTCACGGACTCGGGCAATCCAAGCATCATGATGTAGTGCGTCGGCACGAGCGAGGTGAAAGTGAACTGGCCGCCGGCGAGCGTCTTCAAGAGATGATCCGGGTCAACGCTTTTCCGCTCATAAACGCAGCAAGTCGCCCCGCACGCGGCGAACACGTGGGCGAAATAGAGCGAGTTCGCGTGACACATCGGCATGACCAGAAGACCGGAATCGTTGCGGCAAAAGCCCCAGTCCGCCTGCAGGAGATACGCCTGAAGGACCAGACCGCCGCCGTCTCGGATCACGCCCTTGGGCTTGCCGGTCGTTCCTGACGTGTACAGAAGGGCATAGGGATCGTCCGGTCCGCAGTCGACCGATGGCTCGGACGGCGAGGCCGCAGCGATCAAGTCCTCGTAGGACCGATGCCCAACGGGCGTTCGGCCACCTAAATGGACATACTTGTCGTCAGCGACCAGGCGCTCGGCGCGGACTTCCTCCAGGCTGTCGAGCAGGTCTTCCTGGACAATGACCGCCTTGGCCTGCGAGTTCTCGACGATGTACCGGACCTCCGAGCCGACAAGCCTGAAATTGATCGGCGCCATCACGAGGCCCGCCTTGGCGACCGCCGCATAGATTTCCATCCATTCAAGGCAGTTGTGGGCGAGAACCGCGATCCGATCTCCCTTTTCGAGGCCTAGCCCGAGGAGCCCATTGGCGAGCCTGCAAGCGCGCTCGTTCCAAACGCGAAAGGTGAGGGAACGCGTGAGATCGCGCGCGCCCACCTTATCCGGAAAGAGATAAGCATTCGCGGCGAGAATTTCCCCGAGCTGAAGCAACTGGCCCATTGGAGCCCTCGTTGAGACCGGGAGCGCGCTGGCGGCCGCCTGCACGCCTATTCAGTCATTCGTCAAACCTCTTGTTACGGCACTTTTCGTGCTCGGCAGCGGGCCGCTCACGTTCCGCGCGTGATGCGAGGAGTGCAATTATCGAAGCCTCAGATTGGACCAATTCGACTTTCACGACAACGCCGACCGTTGACGGCAGACCGAACCTCAGGGCGCCGTGCGAAAGGCGGACTCCGCGACCCAAAATGCCCAGCGGCGAGCGCACTCGCGCTATCGGTGAGGCAACGCCAAAATCGCATACGTCAAATTGGGGACGGTTTGACCGCTCGCCGCGCCGTTTGCCAATGACCGCACCTTGCGCATTCCCGACAGTCGACTGCTCGGCCTCGCACCACTGGATGACAGGTCACCTGCGGAAATTCAAGCTGAGACACGACTTCCTGCCCAGACTCGAAAACGAACCGGTCTCGGAATAGAAGGCGCCGAGCTCGATGCGGGCAGACGCGGTCGGGAAAGGATGATGCATGTCGAACGCATCGACAATCGTTTCGGTCGCCGGGGCCTCATTCGCCGCCTCGTTCGTAGAGGCGGTGGAGGCCCTGACGGTGGTTCTGGCGGTCGGCCTCGCCCGTGGCTGGCGGCCGGCGCTGACCGGAGCGGCGGCCGCGCTGGCGGCGCTGGCGCTCATGGTCGCGATTCTCGGGCCGTTGATCGGGGAGATTCCGCTCCGCGCGCTGCAGGCCGTCGTCGGCGTTCTGCTGCTGCTGTTCGGCCTGCGCTGGCTGCGGAAGGCGATTTTGCGCGCCATCGGCGTCATCGCCCTGCACGACGAACAGCAGGCTTTTGCCCGCGAGACCCGCGAACTCGCGGAAGCGGAACGCCAACGCGCGAGCGGGCTCGACTGGATCGCCGGCGTGACGTCGTTCAAGGCCGTGCTGCTCGAAGGGACCGAAGTCGTCTTCATCGTCATCGCCATCGGCGCGGGGGGACTGCTTGGGCTCGCGAGCGCCGGCGCCTTGGCGGCCTGCCTCCTGGTGGCGGCGATCGGCGCGGCCGCGGCCGGGCCGCTGTCGCAGGTGCCGGAAAACGCGCTCAAGTTCGCCGTCGGCGTGATGCTTTCGGCCTTCGGCCTGTTCTGGACCGGCGAGAGTTTTGGCGTCGCATGGCCGGGCGGCGACGCCGCGATCGTCGCTTTCGCCGGCCTGTTTTTGTGCGTCGCCCTCGCGCTCGTCGCGCTGCTGAAGCCGAGGCGGCCCTCATGATCGGCGCGATCGCCAGGCAGCTGGTCGGCCTCTTCGTCGACGACGAATTTCTGGCGGCCGGGATCCTTGTCGTGGTCGCCGGCGTCGCCCTCCTGACGTGGGCCGGAGCCGCGCCGACCTGGCTCGCCGGCCTCCTGCTGCTCGCCCTGTTGCCGGCGACGCTCGCTGTCAGCGTGCTGCGCAGCGCGCGGCGGCCCGGAGGGTCCGACGCCGGCGACTAGCGGCGACTTGGCGGCGTTTGGTCGACGCCAGCAAGCGGACGCAGTTTCAAGAAACCCATATCCAGCATGCAAGGTCGCTGCGAGCGGCGGCCGATCATTCTCATCGGCGACCGGCATGCGGCCCTGACGATCGAGCATTTTTGGCGCCGATTGCGCGCGCCGCTGCGTTCGTCTAACGAGAAAGGGTTGGTCTCCGACCGAGTGGGAATGACCCTTTTGAGAGCGGGCGCCCGGAGAAGAGGACGCAAAGCGAAGGCCGGCATGGCCTCGTTCCGCTCGCCCCTCGCCTCGCTCGCCGTCGCGCTGACGCTGCTCCTCCAGCTGTTCGCCGTTCCTTATCACCAGGCGCTCTCCGCGCCCCTCGCCGCCTCGCCCGACACGGCCGCCATCGCCGCCGAACTCAAGGCGACGTTCGGCGACGCTGCGACGCTGTGCGTCCAAGCCGAAGACAAGAGCGCGCCGCACGCCCCGGGCGGATGCTGCGACGACCACTGCCCGTTCTGCAGGTTTGCAGCGCAGGCGGCGGCGCTGATCGCGCCGGACGCGCCCGGGCTGCCCCGGCGGCTCGGCGCGCCCAACCTGGTGCTTGGAGTTGAGCCGGAGCGCGGCGCCGTTCCCTTCCTCCCAGCCAGCCGACAACGCGCACGCGCTCCGCCCCTCGCCGTCTGAGACGAATTTCGTGTCGCTGCGCCCGACCGGACGCGGCGTCGGTCTCTCAGACCAGGAGCATTCCGTTCATGCCATCCCCAACAACGCGCTTCTTTGCGCGCACGCTCGCCGGCGCGAGCGTCGCACTGTGGCTCACGCCCGCCTACCCTCACGCTGTTTGCGGCGCCCGCATCTTCCCAGCCACGCTCGCCATCGACGATCCAGGCGTCCTAGACGAGCTCACGCTGCCGGCCGTCAGCTGGGTTCCCTACAATTCCGACGGCGCCCACGAGTGGGACGCGAGTTTCAGCTGGACCAAGACGATCACCCCGGGCCTCAGCGTGGTGATCGCCGATGGAGCGACCTGGGAGCACCCCGGCGGTTACGGATGGAATGGGCTCGACACCGAGCTGCAATGGCAGGCGTTGTGCATCCCAGACGCGGAGTTTATGTTCAAGGTCGGCTTCGACATCGGCTGGGCCGGAACCGGCACGGGAATCCTCGCGGGTTCCGGCGGGCAAAACACTTACACTCCGCTGGTGGTCGCAGGTCTTGGCTTCGGAACGCTGCCGCCCGCCCTCAAATACTTACGTCCGTTCGCCATCACCGCCGAATTCAGCACGTCCACGCCCGGGCAGGACTGGACGAACGGCAATCCCAACGTCTCCACGTTCAACTGGGGGTTCACCCTCCAATACAGCCTGCCATACTTCAACACGCAGTTGGTTGCGATCGACAACGACTTCCTCAAGCATCTCGTCCCAATCACCGAGTTCGCTTTTCAGACCCCGATTCACAATGGCGCGGCCGCCGGCGCGCTGACGACCGGCTACTTCCAGCCCGGCGTCATCTACGAAGCTGACAAATGGCAGATCGCCCTCGAGGCCATGGTCCCGATGACGGGCGCGACTGGTCACGGCGTCGGCGTGATCGGCTCACTTGATATCTATCTCGACGACATCCCCAACAGAATCGACCAACCGATCTTCCCTCACGGACTTGGCATAGCGCCCGGAATCTGACCCAAGGAGTCTGACTATGCGCACATACATCCTCAAAACCGCCGCTTCGCTCGCCTTCGCTTTGGCGGCGACGTCCGCGTTTGCTCACGCCCAGCTGGAAAAGGCCACCCCTCCGGTCGGCGGTACGGTCGCGCCGCCGAGCCAGATCCGCCTCGAGTTCAGCGAGGGCGTCGAGCCGCGCTTCACCGGGGTCACCCTCACTTCGTCGGGCGGCGCCTCCGTGCCCCTCGGTCGCGCGAGCGTGGAAGCCGGCGATCAGAAGGTGCTGATCGTCCCGATCGCTAAAGCGCTATCGCCCGGCGCCTACACCGTGCATTGGCGCGCGGTGTCGGTCGACACTCATCATACGCAGGGAACGTTCGAATTCACCGTCAAGTGAAATCCCGCGCCGGACGCGACGCCCGGCGCGCGCAGGCACGCTCTCGGAGCGAGGAAGGAAAAATTCATGACGTGGTTTTCAGCTTCCGTCTTGGCGCTCGCGCTCGGCGCGGCCGCCGTTCCGGCGCTCGCCCAGGAATTCAAGGCCGGCGACATCGCGATCGACAAGGCCTGGGCGCGCGCGACCCCGAAGGGGGCCGACACCGGCGCCGGCTATCTCGTCGTCCACAACAACGGGGCGACCCCCGACACGCTGACCGGCGGCGCTGCGGATTTCGCCAGCGTCGAGGTCCATGAGATGAAAATGGACAACGGCGTGATGAAGATGAGGGAGCTGACGAAGGGGCTCACCATCCCGGCGCACGGGACGGTCCGGCTCGCGCCGGGGGGCTATCACATCATGTTCACCCACCTGACGAAGCCGCTCGTCAAAGGCGAAAAGGTCGCGGCGACGCTCAACTTCGAGCACGCCGGCCCGGTCGCCGTCGAGTTCCCCGTGCAGGGCGTCGGCGCGGCCGGGCCCGCGCCGATGAAGGGCGGAGCCATGGGCGGAATGAAGATGTGACGGCGCGAGCCCCCGCCGCCCTTGCGGGGGCGGGCCGGGGTGGGGGGTCTCACTGCCCTCGCCGATTTCGCCTTTCAGGGCCGACAGCCGGAAAAGCATGGCCCGACCCCCCTCCCTGGCCCTCCCCCATAAGGGGGGAGGGAATGGCGTGACCGCGCTCGCCCTCTGCCGCTTCGCCCATTTCATGGCGGCGATGCTGGCCTTCGGCTCGAGCGCCTTCCTCTGGCTTTACGCGCCGGCCGATCTGAGACGGGCGCTCTCGCCGAAGGTCAGGCGGCTCGCGATCGCGGCGAGCTTTGTCGCGCTTTTGACCGCAATTTCCTGGCTTGCGCTCGAGGCGGCTTCGATGTCCGAGGACTGGAGCGCCGCCTTCGACCCCGGCGCGATCGCCGCGGTTCTGACAGACACCGAATTCGGCCAGGCGTGGATCGCCCATCTCGCCCTCGCCGCGGCGTTCGTCGCCGCCGCGGTCTTCGCGCCGCGCAACGCATGGGGCGTGATCGCGGGGCTCTCGGGCCTCATGCTGGCGAGCCTCGCCCTCGTCGGCCACGCGGCGATGCAGACGGGCGCCGTCGGGGCGCTCCACCGCGCCAACCACGCCGTCCATCTCCTGACGACGGGTGCATGGCTGGGCGGCCTCGTTCCCTTCGCCATGTGCCTGGACGGCTACCGCCGCAACGACCTGCGTCGCGAGTCGGTAACCGGCATGATGCGGTTTTCCTTCACCGGGCACTTCGTCGTCGCCGCGGTCGTGTTGACCGGAATCGTCAACATCGCGCTCATCAGCGGCCATCCGCCGCTTCCGCCGACGACGCCCTACCGCGCGCTGCTCGACATCAAGATCGGCGTGGTCGCGATCATGATCCTGCTCGCGCTCGTCAACCGCTACCGGCTCACGCCCCGGCTCAAGTCCGACAGCCTCGGCGCGCTCGCCGCCTTGCGCCTGAACAGCGCGATCGAAGTCGCGCTCGGAACGATCGCCGTCGCCCTGGTCAGCGTATTCGCTCTGCTCGATCCGGCGTGAAGATCGGCGTGTCTGTTCCTCGGGTGGATCATCATCGACCGGCGCGACTTTACGGCGTCACAATCAGATTGGCTCTCATCCCGGACATGTAGTGATCCGGCTGATTGCAGATCAATTCGTAAGCGCCCGGCTTCAGCGTCAGCCGTAAGATCTTTTTCTCGCCGGGATTCAGGTCCGACGCTTCGCCCAGATCCTTGATCTCAAATTCGATCACCCGGTGGTCCTTTTTGTCATAGGGCAACGGTTCGCCCAATTTGTCGACCGAAACCACGATCATTTCGTGCACCAGATCCTTCGAATCGTTCGAAACCATAAAGGTCACCGGCCCCGCTCTGACGGTCTGCTCGTCCGCCTTGATCATCATCCCCTTGACCGACGAACCAGTCGACGGGTCCATCAGATCGACGTGAACAATCGATCCCGGCTCCGTCGCGCCGCCTGCCGTCGCCGATAAAACCAGCGGGGCGAGTACCAATAGCGGCAAGTTCTTTGCAACTAGAGCCAGCATCTCACCGCTCCGCGCGATCTCCGCCGAACCCTTCCGACCGGATGATAGACCGCAAACGCCAGAGAAGCTTTCGCTCGCGTCGGTCATAATTGTGGCGGCGACATTAAGGCTTTTTCACTTTGGCGCCGTCCTGGGGCCGCATTGTCGACCCTAGACCAAGCTTGTTCGCAACCATCCGCACGGAGTCCTCTCGGCGCTGCCAGAAACTGAGCGGAGTTGTTGAGAGGAGGTCGCCAAATCCGTTGAACCAGGTTCCTATCCGGGACAGATTGCGAGCGTGAAGGAGCACGAGCAACTCGATCTGTTTGCTGACCGCGCGCCGACTCAAGAATCTTCGAATGGGCTGCGGGCGCAGCGCCTTGCCCCGGAAGGTTTGTCGGACGCGGCGTTGATCGCCGCGCTTCCCGACTCCCTACTGGCCGACGCCCGGGCCCTTGCGGCCGAAGCAGGAAAACGACGGCTGGGCTGCGCCGTGAGCGCGCTTGTCGCTCTTTGCAATCGATTCGTCGGCTTCGGCGCCGATCGGGAGGTCCCGGAGCAAGTCGCAGCGCTGGAGGCTCTTGCCGCCATCGGCGGGCCCGAGGCTTCCCGTTCCGTCGGCGATTTGATCGCCAAGCGAATCGTCCAAGGGCCAACGCTCGCCGTCGCGATGACCGCGGCTTCGCGGCTCGGCGTGACATTTCCGCCCGACGTCGCGCTCATCCTCTTAGGGCATCCGAATCCCGCCATACGCGCTTCTGCCTGCGGCTGCCTCCGCGCGGGAGGCCGGAACGTGGCGGCGTTGACCGAACTTCTGGCCGACCTTGACGACGAAGTGTCGACCGCCGCCGCATGCGCCCTCGGACGGATGGGACGCGTGGAGGCGCGTGATCGGTTGAAGCGTTTCTTGAATGAAAGGCCGTCGCCGCGCGTGATCGAGGCCGTGGCCGGAGTCGCCGACGAAGAGGCCGTCGTTTTCCTCGCGCGCGTCGGGCGGGCGCGACGCGAACTCGCCGCTCCCGTTCTCTCTGCGCTCGACGAGATCGATCACCCGAGGGCGGCCGCCGCCGCGTCCGCGCTCAGAGGCTGGCTTTCTCTTCAGAAATAACATTCACAACCAGCAGCAGATCTTGGAATTCTCGATCGCCATTGCGAAAGCCGGTCGGATGGGTCGACCCTAAACGGGGGTCCAAGCTTTCGAAAAATCGAGCCCCTAAGCCGGTCGAAATCCGCGTAAAGCGGCATTGATCCCCGCAGCGACGCCGTCATCACCCCTTTCTGTGCCGACTCCGAAAGGCCTTCGCCCAGCCGGCGCGGGCCTCCTGCCGGCCGCGGGCGACGGCGAGCGCGTCGCGCTCGACGTCCTTGGTGATGACCGAGCCCGATCCGACATAGGCGCCGTCGCCGATGCTCACCGGGGCGACGAGGGCGGAGTTCGAGCCGATGAACGCGCCGGCCCCGATGTCGGTCCTGTGCTTGCCGAAGCCGTCGTAGTTGCAGGTGATCGTGCCGGCGCCGATGTTGGCGTTGGCGCCGACCCGCGCGTCGCCGATGTAGCTCAGGTGGTTGACCTTGGCCCCGGCCTCGATCGTGGCCTTCTTCACCTCGACGAAATTGCCGATCTTGGCCTTCTCCGCGATGTCGGCGCCGGGCCTCAGGCGGGCGAAGGGTCCGACCATCGCCCCGGCCGCGACCCTGGCGCCCTCGAGATGGGAGAAGGCGTGGACGACCGCGCCGTCCTCGATCACCACCCCCGGCCCGATGACCACATGCGGCTCGATGACGACGTCGCGCCCGATCTTCGCATCCCAGGAGAGAAAGACCGTCTCCGGCGCGACGAGAGTCGCGCCCTCGATCATGGCTCGCCGTCTCAGCCGCGCCTGCATCCTCGCCTCGGCCGCCGCGAGCTGGACGCGATCGTTGACGCCCATGACTTCGGCCTCGTCGGCTTCTAGGGTGCGCGCCAGCAGCCCGCGGTCGTTGACGATCTCGACGAGATCGGTGAGGTAATATTCGCTCTGCGCATTGTGCGGCTTGACCGCCTCCAGCATCGTCAGCGCCTCGCCGCCACGGAAGGCGATCGGGCCGGCATTGCACAGCCGGGCCGCCTTCTCTTCGTCGGTCGCGTCCTTGTCCTCGCGGATCGCAAGCAGCCGGCCGAAGCGCTCGATGAACCGGCCGTAGCCCGCCGGGTCCGGCGGAACGAAGCCGAGCGCGACCAGGTCCGCGCCTTCTGCGAGGCCGGCCCGCATGGCGGCGAGCGTCTTCCCCCGGAGGAGGGGGATGTCGGCGTAGACGACCGCGATTGCGTCGTAGCCGCGGGCGATCGCCTCACGCGCCGCCAGGACCGCGTGGGCGGTGCCCCGACGCTCGCTCTGGACGAATACGGCCGCGTCCGGCGCGGCCTTCGCCGCCTCGGCGGCGACGTCGTCCCGGCCCGGCCCGACGACGACCGCAAGATCGCCTGCGCCGGCCTCCTTCACCGCAGCGAGGACGTGGGCGAGCATCGGCCGGCCGGCGATCTCGTGGAGCACCTTCGGCCGAGTCGAGCGCATGCGCGTGCCTTCGCCGGCCGCAAGCACGATGGTGAGGCAGGTTCCGGCGGAATTCATGCGTTGCTCCCGAATGGAGGGCTCAGAGCGGGTTGCGATCCGATGCGTCCGAATCGCCGTCGCGCGCGTTGTTGCGGAAGATGCGCAGTCGTTCTAGCCGCCGTTGCATGCCAAGGGAAACTGCGGAGACAAAAAGCGTCTCGCTGCGCCGCAAAAAAGCATATACAACTTCTCGCGTGACGGGAGCGGCGCGCGGCGCGTGCTATTTCCGTAACGCGTTGATTTTTCCATCCTACTGGACACGATACGCCGTTGATGTCCGCCTCGCGGAGACCGGCGACGAGCGAACGAACAGCAATATGGCGGGACCGCAACGTCGCGAATTTCTGGGTCTGGCGCTTGGGGGGGCGCTTGCGGCCGCGGGCGCGCCGGGGAGCGTCCGCCCGGCTGGCGCCGAGCCGCTGGCCTCTCCGGTTCCGTTCAGCGCCGACATCGTGCTCAAGGCCGCGGTTCAGCTGGCCGCCGCGCCGTTCAAGGCGCCGAGCGCCCCGTTGCCGGGCGTGTTTTCCGGGCTCACTTTCGAGCAATACGCTTCGATCCGCCGCGTTCCGGGGACGGCGATCTGGTCGGGCGAGAAGCTCGGCTTTTCCCTCGAGCCGCTGCCGCGAGGCTTCATCTTTACGACGCCAATCACGATCAACATCGTCGAAAACGGCCTTTCCCAGCGGGTCATCTACGATCCGGCCGACTTCGACTTCGGCAAGGTGCAGCCGCGCCCGGCGGCGGGCGATCTGGGGTTTTCCGGCCTGCGCATCCTTCGGGCGTCGGACGAGGGTTTTCAGGACACCGCGATTTTTCAGGGCGCGAGCTTCTATCGCTCGCGCGCGCGAGGTCAGAATTTCGGCGTTACGGCGCGCGGTCTGGCGATACGGACCGGCGACGAACCCGGCGAGGAGTTTCCACTGTTTCGCGAGTTCTGGGTCGAGAAGCCGACGCCCGCGTCGAACACGCTGACGATGTACGCGCTCCTCGATTCGGAAAGCGTGACAGGAAGCTTCCGTTTCACCATCCGGCCGCTCGAGACGACCATCATCGACACCGAGATGACGTTGATCGCGCGCGTGCCGACCGACAAGCTGGGCATCGGCGCCATGGCGGCGAATTATCTCTTCAGCGGGCTCGATCACCGGCGCCCCGATGACTGGCGCGAGGCGGTGTACGAAGTCACCGGACTTCAGATCCTCTCCGGGAAGGAGGAGTGGCTGTGGCGGCCGGTGAGCAACCGCGACACCCTGCAAATTTCCGCCTTTTCGGACGTCAGCCCGCGGGGATTCGGACTGCTACAGCGCTCCCGCGCCTTCGACGCCTTCTACGACGACGAAGGCCGCTGGGAGCTGCGGCCGACGCTGTGGATCGAGCCGATCGGCGACTGGGGCGAGGGCGACGTGCGGCTGCTCGAGATTCCGGCCGCGGCTGAGGCCAACGCCAACATCATCGCCCAGTGGCGCCCCAAGGCGGGCATCGCAGCCGGCAAAACGCAGTCGCTCGCCTACCGCCAGTTCTGGTGCTGGACGCCGCCGTCGAAACCGCCTTTGGCCGTCTGCACGTCGAGCCGGGCCGGCAAGGCGGGCGGCCGACCGCGCTTCGCCGTCGAGATGACCGGCGACGCCTTCGCCGATCCGCAGAAGGCCGCCGCCGCGGCCGCGGACATCCAGGCCAACCCCGGCAAGATCGGTTCGGTCAGCCTCTTTCCTTACAAGGACAGACATTCGGTCCGCGTCGTTTTCGACCTCGACCCCGGCTCCGAGACCTATTCCGAGCTCAGGCTTGCGCTTAAGATAGACAAACAGGCGGTCAGCGAGACATGGCTTTATCGATGGACAGCGTGACGGTCCATCGGATCGAGACGGCCGACGAAGCCAAGCCTTCGTTGGGCTCGTCCCTCGGCGCGTCGATGCCCGGCTATGCTCCGCTCGCCATGCCGGCCCAATCCTTCCGCCGGTTTTCGCGCAGCGACCGGCGCGCGAGGCCGAATCCGACCTTCGACCCGTCCGCCGCTCTCGCCCGCCTCGTCGTGTTCGGAGGCGCCGTCGCGCTCACCGCCTACGGCGCTTACGAGATGTACAAGGTCGTCGGGGTCGGCACGACGACCGCGCTCGAATGGGTGATGGTCGTCCTCTTCGTCGTCACATTCTCCTGGATCGCGCTTTCCTTCACCGCCGGCGTCGTCGGTTTCGTCTGGCTCATCGCGCATTCGCACAAGCGCGAGCCGTTGCCGGCTTCGCTGTCGGAAAAGACGGCGGTCGTGATGCCGATCTACAACGAGGCCCCCTCCCGCGTCTTCGGCGCGATGCAGGCGATCATCGAAGACGTCGAGCGCACCGGGCTCGGCTCGGCGTTCGACTATTTCTTCTTGTCGGACACGACCGACGCCAATGTCTGGATCGCCGAGGAGCGGGCGTTCGTCGCGATGCGGGCGCGTCTGCCGGAGGCGCGGATCTATTATCGCCGCCGCCGCAAGAATTCGAGCCGCAAGGCTGGAAATATCGCCGACTTCGTCACCCGTTGGGGCGGCCACTATCCCCATATGCTGGTGCTCGACGCCGACAGCGTGATGTCCGGCGACGCGATCGTCCGCCTGGCGGCGGCGATGGAGGCCGATCCGGACAGCGGGATCATCCAGAGCCTGCCGCTCATCGTCAACCGCAACACGATGTTCGCCCGACTGCAGCAATTCGCCGCCCGAATTGCCGGCCCGGTCCTCGCCGCGGGGCTGACCGCATGGATGGGACGCGACGGCAACTACTGGGGTCACAACGCCATCATCCGCACCCGCGCCTTCGCCGACCATTGCGGCCTGCCGGATCTTCCCGGCAGACCGCCGTTCGGCGGCCACATCCTCAGCCACGATTTCGTCGAGGCCGCGCTCATGCGCCGCGCGGGATATTCCGTCACCATGCTGCCGACGCTCGGCGGCTCCTTCGAAGAAAGCCCGCCATCGCTGATCGACGTCGCGGCCCGCGACCGGCGCTGGTGTCAGGGCAATCTTCAGCATTCCCGCCTCATCGCGGCGCGGGGCTTCGTGTGGGCCTCGCGCCAGCATTTCGCCACAGGCATCATGGGATATCTGGCCTCGCCGGTCTGGATGGCCCAGCTCATCGTCGGCATCGTTCTGGTGCTGCAGTCGCACTACATCCGGCCCGAGTATTTCACCGCGGAGTTTTCGCTGTTTCCGACCTGGCCCCGGTTCGACTACGAGCGCGCCCGGCAATTGTTCGAGCTTACGATTGCGATCCTGCTCGCGCCGAAGTTCCTCGGCCTCGTCATCGCGCTCTTTGACGGCCCGACCCGCAGAGGATCGGGCGGCGCCCTGGCGCTCATCGCCTCGACGTTGGTCGAGATCGTCATTTCGGCTGCGCTGGCGCCGATCATGATGCTCATCCAGTCGGGATCGGTGGCGCAGATTCTTTCGGGCCGGGACACCGGCTGGCATCCGCAGCGCCGCGACGACGGGTCGATACCGTTCCGCAGCATTGCGCGGCGCCATCGGGCGCACGCGTTGCTCGGCCTGATCACCCTATTTGCCGCGGCGCTGATCTCCACCTCGCTTGTGCTGTGGATGTCGCCGACGATCGCAGGCCTCATTCTCTCCATTCCGCTCTCGTGGGCGAGCGGGCAATTGTGGCTGGGGCTCGGCCTGAAGCGGATCGGACTTCTGCGCACCCCCGAAGAGACGTCGCCGCCGGAAGTCGTCCAGCGGGCAAATGCGCTCTCGGACGAACTGGCCCGGTCCGGGCACGATCACGAGGACGCGCTGCTCGCCATCCATGGGAACCCGGAGTTGCGCGCCGTCCACGAGGCCTTCCTGCCGGAGAAGCCCCGGCATCGGCTCGGCGAGGTGGACGTCGACGCGGCGGTCGCGGCGGTCAAGCTGGACGACGCGGAGACGATCGAGGACGCGTGCGCCTGGTTGAAGCCGAAAGAAAGGGTGGCGGTCCTGGCCGACCGCGCCCTGATCGCCAGGCTCGCTCGTCTGCCGACCGCGGCTGAGGCGGCGCTGAAGCAGAACAGCGGTCAATAAGGACCGGCGGTTGCGGGAGGCCGCGGCCGGTCGAACAGCGGAAACAGGAGGATTCCAGCGGCAAAGCCGCCGACATGGGCGACCCAGGCGACGGGCATGTCGGAGAGGCCGAGGGGCCGGGCAAACGCGCCGAATACAAAATTCGTCGCGAACCAGACGAAGAGGAAAATCCGCGCGCGCCGATCGGTCAGCACCCCGCCGAGGGTCGCGGCCGGAATCGTCTCGACCCCCTCGCCCCCAACGAAGGCGGAAGCGCTGAGCGGCGCACCAGGCTGAAACATGAACCGGGTGACGGCCCCCATCAGACCCGAATCTGCGCCCGAGACCCCGATGAGCGGCGCGAACTCCATCGGCGCGCTGGCCCATTGCGCAAGCGCGCTGAACACCGCGGTGACGGCCATGAAAACGAGAAATCTCGCTGTCCCAAAACGGCGCGCCACCGGAGGTCCGAAGGCGACCAGCCACACCGTGTTGAGAAGGACATGCATCCACGAGCCGTGGAGGAAAGCATAGGTCAGCAGGGTCCATAGCTTCGGGTCGCCGCTCGAAGCGTGCAGCTCGCGCATCGCGCGGATCTGGTCAACGGCGGCTGGATCCGTCCTCGCCCTGTTGAGAAGCTTGATCGCCTCCGCCGGCCAGATCCACACCGTCAGCCGCCCAGGCACGAAGCCGAAATTGACGATCACCAGGTCCTGAATGCGGGGATTCGCCCAATCGAACGCCGCATAAATCGCGATGAACGCGACCGCGAGGACGATAATGACGGCCGGCGCCTTGAACATCGGTTCGTGGGGCGGCGACGGGCCGCGCGGCATTCGTTCCATGGTTGTCAAAGCCTTTCCCGGACGGCGCCTTGGCGGAAATCTCGACAAACTGCAAGGGAGCGCGGTCGCGCCGAATCGATCGAGGCCCGAGGACGGTCAAGGCAAAACGACCTGTCCCACGCCGGGACGGCACGGTCCATGCTGGTTCACCCGAGGGCAGGCGCGATTGCGGGCATTCCGTTCCGTTTCGGGACAGACGGCGACGCCCGGGTGTGGAGACGGTGATGGGACATGAAGTCTCGATGGAGCTCTACGCGTATTGGAACGCTCTCAGGGCGGGACGGACCGCCCCAGAGCGCAACGATGTCGAACCCGGAGCGATCCGAAGCGTTCTGGCCGACACGTTCGTGCTCGAGTACGACGCCGGAATCGGGTTTCCGTTCCGCATCAGCGGGTCCCGGGTCAACGCCTTGTTCCAGCGGGAGCTCCGCGGGCTCTCTTTCCTGAAACTCTGGCGCGAAGCTGATCGGCGCGAAATCGATTCGGTTCTCCGCCGGGTCGCCGACAAGGCGGAGCCCTGTCTCCTCGGCGCAGAAGCAAAGCCCGCTGGGATGGGCCCACTCCGCATTGAGGTCACGTTGCTGCCGCTTTGCCATCACGGCTCGACCCATTCCCGCGTTCTCGGCTCGGTCGTCGTCGAGACGGGCACGGACTGGCTCGGTTTCGTCGGCGCGGGCGCAGCGACTCTGACCTCGGTGAAGGCGCTGGGCTCCGACGCGCCGCGCAATGGAAGGGCAATTTCGGCGATCGCGGCTTCTGGGCAGCGCATGCGATCACACCGTCTGTTCCTCTCTTTGGTCGGGCAAGCGGCCCGAGCAGTCTCGGATTTCGGGCGCCGGGGCTCGCCCCCGGCGGGGGAGCGTCAGAGCCTCGCGAGGGAAGTCGGGACTTTAGCCGTCGACTCGCTTCAGCCCGGAGGCGAAGCGCCGCCACTTCTCGACATAATGCTCGGCGGAGCCGCGGAGCGCCTCGGTCGCGGCGGAGTCGAGCGTGCGGGTCGCCTTGGCCGGCGCGCCGATGATCAGCGAGTGGTCGGGAAAGACCTTGTCCTCCGTGACCAACGCCCCGGCGCCGATGAGGCAGCCGCGGCCGATTCTCGCCCCGTTGAGCACGACCGCGCCCATTCCGATCAGCGAGCCGTCGCCGATCCTGCAGCCATGTAAAATCGCGTTGTGGCCGACCGTGCAGTCCTCGCCGATCTCGAGGGGAGAGCCTATGTCGGTGTGCAGCGTGCAGTGCTCCTGGATGTTCGTCCGCGCGCCGACGACGATCGGCTCGTTGTCGCCCCTCAGGACCGCGCCGAACCAGACGCCGACGTCGGTCCCGAGTCTGACGTCGCCGATGACGGTCGCGTCAGGGGCGATCCAGTAATGTCCCTCCGGCGGCAGCTGCGGACGGCGGCCCTCGAGTGAATAGAGCGGCATCGCTTCAACTCTCCTCGGGTCTGCGAGGCGCGGGTCCGGCCCGATTCACTCGTCCTCGAGGTCGATGTCGAGGATCGCCATCTGCAGGGTGAAACTCGATCCCTGGGGATCGTCGGCGGATACGACACCGAGGAAATCGGAGCCGTTGTTGAGCTCGACGGAGTCCGTCTTCTTGAGCCGTCCCACCACGGTCAACTTGTCGTTCTCGAACAGCTTCCTCAGGTAATCCTGGAGGACGGGCCGGCCGACCGGGACCTTCATCGCGAACGAGAACGATCGGTCGCCATCCTCGTCGTCGACGGTGATCGCGCCGATCTTGCGCTCGCCGAGCGACACGTCGGCCGCCTCCGCCGACTTCGAGCTCGGCGCGACCTGCAGCGTCGGCGCGCCGAAGGACTTGCGCAGAAACTCGCGCAGCTTGACGATCTCGGCTTTGTCCACGGCGCTCACCCTCGCTCGATTCCCGGCGGGGTCGCTTTGCCAGAAGCCGCGGCGCCTCGCAAGGCGCCCCGACTGGCGTCAGCTCACGCCTCGCCCGCCTTGTCGGCGAGGATCTGGTTCATGTCGCGGCCCGGCTCGGCGCAGCCGGCTTCGCCGACGATGCGCGCCGGGACGCCGGCGACCGTTTTGTTGTGCGGCACCGGCGCAAGCACCACGGAGCCCGCCGCCACGCGGGCGCAATGGCCGATCTCGATATTGCCGAGAATCTTCGCCCCGGCCCCGATCAAGACGCCATGGCGAATCTTCGGATGGCGGTCGCCGGAATCCTTGCCGGTGCCGCCGAGCGTCACCCCCTGCAGGATCGACACGTTGTCTTCGATCACCGTGGTCTCGCCGACCACGAGCGCTGTCGCATGGTCGAGGAATACGCCCTTGCCGATCCGCGCGCCCGGATTGATGTCGACGCCGAAGGCCGCCGAGGCGAGGCTCTGCAGGCTCAGCGCGAAATCGCGCCGGCCGGCTCGCAAGAGCCAGTGCGACAGCCGATAGGCCTGGAGCGCCTGGAACCCTTTGAAATAGAGGAGCGGCTCCATCATCCTCAGGCAGGCGGGATCGCGGTCGGCGACCGCCATGATGTCGGCCCGGAACGCTTCGCCAATCGAGGCGTCGTGGGCGATCGCGTCAAGGAAGGTCTGCCGGATCAGCGCGGCGGGGAGGTCACGGTGATCGAGTCGCGATGCGACCCGGTGGGCGACAGAGCTTTCCAGCGTCTCATGGTTGAGGATGTTGGTGAGCAGGAAGGTCGCGAGCTCCGGCTCGCGGCGCATCGCCTCTTCCGCTTCCTGCCGGATGCGCGCGAAAAGGGGATCGCTTCCGGCAAGCCCGACGATGCGGGCGGTCAAACCTTGCGCCATGACGGACTCCTGCCCTCGAAGAGAGACTTATATAGCACGCCGCCCGGGGCTTCGCGAGGGCGGCCCCTCCGGCTTGGAGGGCGGATAGCTGCATGCGGCCAAGCGAAAGTCGAATCGATCCCGGGCGCGAATCGAGGCTTTCGCTGCGGCCGGGAGGCCCGGCTCGCGCGGTCTGCGAGGCGCAGGCGCCGACATCTTGTAGGTCGGCGTCGGTCGAAGCCAGAGGATCCTTGGGCGCGAATTGAGCTTTTTCAACGGGTTGCAACGGATATTCGCAGCCGGTGGTAACTCCCAAGCCGTCGCGTATCCCCTCGCCCGCGAAGCGGGAGAGGACAGGCGCGAAGCGCCAGGTGAGGGTTGAGAACGCCGAACGGCGGGCGTTGATGGCGGCCGCAAGGTTCGTCGGTTGCCCGTCCCCCTCACCTGGCGCGGCTTCGCCGCGCCGTCCTCTCCCGCTTCGCGGGCGAGGGGGTCGCCGGCGAAGATCGCGGGATTCAGTTCCACCGACCTCATCCTGAGGCGCCCTTTGTCGAAGACAAAGGGCCTCGAAGGGTGCTCGATGGCCGCGAGCGCCCTTCGAGACGCCCGCTTCGCGGGCTCCTCAGGGCGAGGGCGGCGGGAGGCCTGGGAGTTAGCAGCCGGGCAGCCGGGGCATATACGCGGGCCCCTGTTAAGGGGGGAGCGGCGAGACGCAGGGGAAGAAAGAGACGCTCCATGGGAATGAAGGGGAACCCGAGGGGAAAAAACAGGAACCGCAGGGGAAGGAAAAGGAACCCCAGGGGAAGCAACTTCCGTGCGGCGATTGAGCTTTTTCAAGGCGTTGCGTCCAGGCGCGGTTCGAATTGAAACCATGCGACCGCCGGTCCCGGGTCCGTTTGCGGCGCCGGCGTCGTTCGAGTTGAGCGCGACGCGGGTGAAGGTGAGAAGCGGCGGCGCTCGATCCGCTTCGCGCGTCCGCCCCTCGGCGCGGCTCGAGGGGGGTGAGGGGTCGTCGGTCATGCATGGGTCTCCGGCGCCGCAATCTCGGCCCACCCGAAGTACAATGCCACAGCATTCGGGTCTTGCCAAGAAAATGTTCTTGTTATGTACAAAGCGGCTTAAATTCGCTTGTGCATTCGGATTGGCCGCCGCTCTTGTAACCAGGGCAATGTCTACCGGACCGCACGCCCCGGCCGGAAGCGCGGCCACATGCGGGTGAGCACCGTGTCGCGTTTCACTCCGGCGTGCCAGACGACGCCGCTCAGGTGGGCTGCGAGCGTCACCCCGATCGCGCAGGCGAAGATGAAATGCGCCCAGCTCGCCGCCTCGGCGAGGGCCTTGCTCCGGGGGACGATGCCGGGAAGGGTGAAAAGCCCGAAGAACGAGACGTCGTGCCCGCCGGCGATCGACATGATGTAGCCGCTGATCGGCATCGCGACCATCAGGGCGTAGAGCGCGACATGCGCCGACCCCGCCGCCGCATGCACGAGCCTGCCCAGTGGAACGGCGTAGGCCGGCGCGCCGACGACGAGGCGGACGATGATCCGCAGGGCGATCAGCGCCAGCGCCGCGACGCCGAACGACTTGTGGACGAACAGCACTTCGTCCCGCAGGCCGGCGCGCGGTAGTTGCGTCGACCACACGCCGAGGCCGAGCGCCGTAAAGATCACCAACGCCATCAGCCAGTGAAGCGCGCGCAGGGCGGGGTTGTAGACTTCCGCGACACGAGGCGGGGGGAACATTTGCATCGGACGGGCTTTCGTCTGGTCGCCGCCGATGGTTTCGCGCGCGAAAGCGCCAAACTCAAGCGCCATTCCCTCGCAGTCCGATCACTCTTCGATGATCGCCGCCGCCCGCGTCCAGCCTGGCCGAAGGCGCACCCGCACGCCGCCCACCCCTCGTCCGAGGGCGATGCGCCTCACAAGAGGAACCAGTCCGATCGGTCCGCGACGCGGGGTTCGCAGACTGGCCGGAACGGGCTGAGGCCGACGCGCAGCCCTACTGCGGCGGCGCTGGATTCGGACAATCCGGGGTGTTCGGATAGACGTATGCCGCGCTGCCCGAAGGACAGCCGTCCGCGACCGTGTTGCACGCGCTCGCAACCGGAATCGCCCTCAGATAGGCGTAGATCGCCTTGAGATAGAGGTCGGTCATGCTGTGATAGGTCGGCCAGGGCATCACTTGCAGAAGCGGCGTCGGCGGTCCGACCGCGCAGATCGGGTCGCTGGGCGCCTTTTCGCAGTGGATGTCCTCGCCGGTGCGCATGACCGTGATGAATTCCGCTTCCGTGAGCCCCTCCGGAAGGCCTTGGGTGTCCCGTGTCAAATTGCGCGCCATGAACGGCCCGAAGCACTGGCCGCCGGCCAGATAGTGAGACACATTGAAATTGGCGACCAGCAGGCCCCTGACGCTCTGCGACTTAAGCGCGCCTTCATAGGGGTCGCCCGCCGACGGATTGCTGCCGGCCTTGTCCCCTTTCTCGAGATATTGCGGAAACGAGTGACAGCCGCTGCAGTCGCCGATGGCGTTGACCACATAGCTGCCAAAACCCACCATATCCGCATTGTTGTCCCGCAAATTGAGCTGAGACGGAGGGATCGGCGAAATAGCCAACCCCCATCGCACGAGCGACGGGTCGACCCTATCGTCGGCGAACGAAACCCCGCTCAACGCCAGCAACGATGCCAATGCCAGCGCTGACTTTTTCGACCAGGTTTGCATGATGGCGTCCTCCTACCCGTGGGGGGCGTCCAATAGATTGTATGTTCGGCGATGAGCATCGCCCCTTGCCCAACGCCGCAATGTTAGGTGAACGACAGTTCTGGGAGCGTTCCGCCGCAGACGGGTCCCTTGGTCAATTCTTTAACATTCGCGGCGATAACTTAAGCATTACGTCCTTATGTTGACGCTCTGTCAAGACAGAAAAGCAAAGCTTTTCGGCGTTCCACATCGGCTTCGCAGAGCCGAACCTATCGGGCGGCTTTTCGGGCAGGGCCAAGACCAACGGGGCGTCCGTCGATCACTCTTCGATGATCGCCACCGCCCGCGTCCAGCCGGCCGAGGCGCGCTCGATCTTGGCGGGAAAGCAGCACACCATGAAGCCGGTCGACGGCAGCGCCTCGAGGTTGTGCAGCTTCTCGATATGGCAGTAGCCGATGTGCCGACCCGCCTTGTGCCCTTCCCAGATGATCGAGGGATCGTGCGTCTCGGCGTAGCGCCTGGCGGTATGGACGAACGGCGCGTCCCAGCTCCAGCCGTCGATGCCGGTGACCCGCACGCCGCGTTGAAGCAGGTAGAGCGTCGCTTCGGCGCCCACGCCGCAGCCGGAGGCGACGTAATCCGGGCGGCCGTATTTGGCCCCGGCGCTGGTGTTGACAACGACGATGTCGAGCGGCCTCAGTTCATGACCGACACGCTTCAGTTCCGCCGCGACGTCGGCGGCCGTAGCCACGTAGCCGTCATCGAAATGGCGGAAGTCGAGCTTCACGCCCGGCTGGAAGCACCATTCGAGCGGGATCTCGTCGATCGTCCAGGCGCGCTCGCCCTCGTTCATCGTCGGATGATAATGCCAGGGCGCATCGAGATGCGTGCCGTTGTGGGTCGAAAGCACGACCCGTTCGACCGCCCATCCTTGCCCGTCGGGCAGGTCCTCCTTCTTCAGGCCCGGGAAGAACGGCAGGATTTGCGGCAGACTCTGCTGGTGATCGATGTACTCGATCTTCGGCCCGAGCCCCGGCGGATCGGCCGGGACGTCGTTCTGCAGCGGAGCCGAAATATCCACCAGTTTGCGGCCCATCCTTTTCTCCTCGCTTTTCAATCATTGGCGCTCGCGGCCGCGACGCCATGCGGTGCGCGGCTCAGACGGCGTCGGATCATCAATTCGAGATCAGAGTCGGTCTCATCGCCCAGGCGCCTTCGCCAAGCAAGGCGATGACGACCAGGGTTATGGCCCAAAATGCGGGGTACTCCCATCCGCCCCCGGAGGCGTTGAAGAGGAACCCATTACGGAGGTGCACGAGCCAGATCGCTCCGATCAGATCCGGCAAGATTAGGATGGCCGCTACCCGCGCGTAGAAGCCCACAATCAGCGCCAAGCCCGCCAATATCTCAGCGGCGATGACAAACATGCCGAACCATCCTGGCAGCCCCAGGCTGGCGAAGTAATGCATTGTGCCTGAAGGCGTGAAGACGAAGAGCTTGACCGCCGCGTGCGCGAGGAAAGCCAGTCCAGCCGTTATCCGCAGTATGGCTGCGCCAAACGGGGCCGTCTTGTGGTCGATCATTATCCGCCTCCTGCTCTGTTCACTTGTCGAGGTTCTTCCCCGTTCATCGCGCAGACTGGCGCACGACTGTGTTTCGTAGGATCCCCATCCGTTCAACTTCAAGTTCGATCACATCGCCGTCCTCGAGGAACCGGCCGATCTCCAGCCCGCAGCAATTGCCGACCGTGCCGGAGCCGAAGAACTCGCCGGCATGAATCGTCTCGTCCTGCGAAGCGTAGGCGAGAATATCCTCGAACGAGAACAGCATCTCTCGCGTGTCCCCCCGGGAGCGCGTCTCCCCGTTGACGCGCACTTCGACCTGAAGTGTCTGCGGGTCGCCGAGCTCGTCCGGCGTCACGATCCAGGGTCCCGTCGCGTTTGAACCGTCGAAGCTTTTGCCCTTGGCGGGGCCGAGGCGGCCCTGCATCTCGACGGCTTGCCGGTCGCGGGCGGAAAAGTCGTTGAAGATCGTATAGCCGAAGATATGGGCTGCTGCTTCCCCGGCAGGGATGTTGGCGCGCTTGCGTTTCGTCACGATCCCGATTTCGAGCTCGTAATCCATGACCTTGCTGTAGCGGGGCCACAGTACGGTCGCGCCCGGCCCCGCGACGGTGAACCGGTTGGTGATGTAATAGATCGGAAGCTGCCGGTAGACCGGAGGGAGTTCCCCGAGGGGCTCCGCCATCACGGCTTTGAACGCTTCGGCGCCGCCGGCGCCGAACGCCTGGAGCGCGCGCGAGCCCCGCGCCGACTGACGAATGTGCAACGCGAACGACATCGCGTCCCGCATCTGGCGCGGCTCCGGCAAGGGCGCGAGCAGTTCGACTCGGTTGAGATCGGTCCATAAGTCGCCCTCGCCGCCGCGCCTCTCGACGAGCGATCGCGCCAGATCGAGGCCGGCGTCGTCGGCGTCGATCAAGTCGAGCATCGAGGCGAAGCAGGTGGCGGACGCTCCGTCGCGGGCCGCCGCAGCGGCGAGGTCGAAGAGCCGGCCTGTGGGCGCGTCGACAGCGCCAATCCGCGTCGCGCCGCCCGAACGATAGGTTGCAAATTTCATTCGCGCTCCCGTTGCCTCCGACCGGAGTCAATCCGCCGGGCGCAGCCAGCTTGGATCCGTTCCGACCGACAGCGCGAATTCTGCGGCAGCCAGATCGGGTCTGCAACGCAGTTCGTCGGCGACGCCGGGATCGTCGACGGCGAGCGAGGTCGGGAAAATGCGGGCCCGCGCAGCCGGCCTCCCGAGGCGCGCTTCACATTGTTTCAGCCAAAGTGACTTGTGATGGCGCCGGTCCTTGGCATATCGCTTGCAACCGCGCACGGGTCAGCGCGGCAGATGCAGCCGGCCGGCGCTGCTTCAGCCAGCGAGCGCCGGCCAGCCGCCGAATGCATTGAGACAGGGGACTTTCGAATGTGTGGAATTGTCGGCGTTCTCGGGACGGGGCCGGTCGCAGCCTCCATCGTCGATGCGCTGAAGCGCCTGGAATACCGCGGCTACAACTCGGCCGGCGTGGCCACGCTCGAGAACGGCAAGCTCGCGCGCCGGCGGGCCGAGGGGAAACTGAAGAACCTCGAGGCGAAGCTCGCCGCCGCGCCGCTCTCGGGTTCGATCGGCATCGGCCACACCCGCTGGGCGACGCATGGGCGCCCGACCGAGACCAACGCCCATCCGCACGCCTCGCCGCGGCTCGCCGTGGTGCACAACGGCATCATCGAGAATTTTCGCGCCCTGCGCGAGGAACTCGCCGCCAAAGGCTACGTGTTCGAGACGCAAACCAACTCGGAGATCGCCGCCTTCGTGGTCGAGGACGAGCTCGCGAAGGGCGAGGCGCCGGCGGAGGCCGTTCACGCGGCGCTCAAGCGCATGCGCGGCGCCTTCGCCCTCGTCTACCTGTTCGAGGGGGAGGACGATCTCCTGATCGGGGCGCGCCAGGGCGCGCCGCTCGCCGTCGGCTACGGCGAGGGCGAGACCTATCTCGGCTCGGACGCGCTCGCGCTCGCGCCATTCACCGACCGCGTCTCCTATCTCGAGGAAGGCGACTGGGTCGTCGCCACCCGCGCCGGCGCCGACATTCGCGACGCCTCCGGCAAGACGGTGCAGCGGCGAGTCCAGCGCAGCCCCGCCGGAAGCCTGCTCGCCGAGAAGGGCAATTACCGCCACTTCATGGCCAAGGAGATCCACGAGCAGCCGGAGGTCGTCGGCCATACGCTCGCCCATTACGTCGACATGGCGGCGATGCGGCTCAAGCCCTTCGCCTGGCCGGTCGATCCCGCGGGGCTCGCCCGAATCTCGATCGTCGCCTGCGGCACCGCATACATGGCGGGCCTCGTCGGCAAATACTGGATCGAGCGGTTCGCCCGCCTGCCGGTGGAGATCGACGTCGCCTCCGAATACCGCTACCGCGAGACCCCGGTCGACCCGAACGGGCTGACAATCGTCATTTCGCAGTCCGGCGAGACCGCCGACACCCTGGCTTCGCTGAAGTACGTGAAGGACAACGGCTCGAAAACGGTCGGCGTCGTCAATGTGCCCGCCTCGAGCATCGCGCGGCTCACCGACGCCGCCGCGCCGACGCTGGCCGGTCCGGAGATCGGCGTCGCCTCGACAAAGGCCTTCACCTGTCAGCTCGCGGCGATGGCGGCGCTGGCGATCAGCCTCGGGCGCGCCCGCGAAACCATCGACGAGGCGACGGAAGCGGCGCTGCTGGCCGAACTGTTGGCGACCCCCGGCCTTCTCGCCCAGGCGCTCAAGCTGGAGCCTGCTGCGGAGAAGCTCGCCCACGCCATCGCCCACGCCCGCGACGTCCTTTACCTTGGTCGGGGCACGGGTTACCCGCTGGCGCTCGAAGGCGCGCTGAAGCTGAAGGAGCTGAGCTACATCCACGCCGAAGGATACGCCGCAGGCGAGCTCAAGCACGGGCCGATCGCGCTCATCGACGAGTCGATGCCGGTGGTGGTCATCGCGCCGCGGGACGCGGTTTTCGAGAAAACCGTATCGAACATGCAGGAGGTGGCGGCGCGCGGCGGGCGGATCATCCTCATCGGCGAGCGGCATGCGGCCGAAGAGGCGGCGGTGGCGGTCGAGCATTTTCTGCCGATGCCCGACATGGGAGCGAATTTCGCCCCGATCGTCTATGCCGCACCGATCCAGATGCTCGCCTATCACACCGCAGTCATCATGGGGAAGGACGCCGACCAGCCGCGCAATCTGGCGAAATCGGTGACGGTGGAGTAGGGGCGCGGAGGGTGCGCGTCTCGCGCACCTTTGGGCGGCGAGACCGCCCCTCCAAGTTCTACGAGCCGCATTATTCAGCGGATCAGTTCAGCGGCTGTCCGTGTTTAGCGCTGACCAACGGCCTGATCTCCCCTGCGTCCGGCGGCAGGACAACCAACAATCGGAGCGACAAAATGGTGCGCAGGATCGACGAGGGCGAGAAGCCGATGCCGGAGATCAACCCGGAGAAGGTCTGCTTCATTATTGAAATGGCGCGCAATTTGCTCGGCGAGGACGTCGGCGTCGAACCGGACGCCTCGAACCCGACGGACGACGGCGAGCGCATTGCGCTGACCGACGCCAACGGCTCGATGCGACGCGAGCTAATCCAATACGTCAGAGATCTCGACGCTGACGAGACCGCGGCCCTGCTCGCGCTGGCGTGGATCGGGCGAGGCGACTACGAGGCGGAGGAATGGAAGCGCGCCGTCAAGGCCGCGAGCGAGCGCGACGAAAAAGACGCGCCGGCCTGGCGATATCTGTTGGAACTGCCGCTCCTGCCAGACTACCTCGAAGACGCGCTCTCCGCCTTCGACCGTTCGTGCCAGGATTTCCAGCAGCGGGAAGAGGAAGAGGGCGGCTAAGGCGCCGTTCGCCGGCGGCGGTGTTCGCCTCACATTGCCCTGCTTTCCGGCAAACACATTTGACCTGCCGCAATTCATCACGCGCCCGGCGGCGCCATGAATGGGAAAAGAAGAAGAGGCCGCCCAATGCGCAGGATCGACGCGAGCGAGCGTCCAATGCCCGAAATCAATCCGGCGAAGGTTTGTTTCGTGATCGAAAAGTCGCGCGAATTGTTGAGCGAGGACGTCGGCATGGCCGCCGGCGCCTCCAATCCGCCGGACGACGGCGAGCGCGTCATCCTGACCGACGCGGCCGATCCGATTCGCCGCGAGCTGGTCGAATTCATTCGCGAGCTCGACGTCGACGAAGCCGCTGCGCTGGTCGCGCTGGCCTGGATCGGACGCGGGGATTACGAGGCCGGCGATTGGGAGAATGCGGTCACGGCGGCCTACGATCGGCGCGAGGGGCCGACGTGGAAATACCTGATCGGCATGGCTCTCCTGCCGGATTACCTGCAGGACGCGCTCTCGGCCTTCGGGCGGTCGTGCGAGGCGTTCGAGCGGGGCGAGGAGACCTAACCTAAGCCTTGTTTTGCCTGGTCGACGAATAGCCGTCACCGGCCGTCACCGTTACTCGCCTTGCATTCGCCTCAGGGAGCGGCCATTTGAGGCGCTTCATCGCGAGCAACCGCCGCCCCATGTCCATCCAGCCGCCGCCAGCCCCTTTGCACCGCTCGCTCGCGGCGCGCCTGCGCTCGTGGTTTTTCACCGGCCTCGTCGTCTTCGGACCAGTCGCGGTCACGGCCTATATCGCCTGGTTCGTGATCGACACGGTCGACGGCTGGGTCAAGCCGTGGCTGCCACAGAGCCTCTCGCCCGACGGCTACCTGCCGTTCCACCTGCCGGGCTTCGGGGTCGTCATCGCGCTTGTCGGCCTGACGCTGCTCGGGTTCCTCACCGCCAACATCATCGGGCGCACGCTCGTCAATTTCAGCGAAGCGATGCTCGACCGCACGCCGCTGGTGCGGGGCGTGTACAAGGGGCTGAAGCAGGTGTTCGAGACCGTCTTCAGTCAGTCGGGATCGCAGTTCCGCAAGGTCGGGCTGGTCGAGTTCCCGGTCAAGGGGAGCTGGTCGATCGTCTTCGTCTCGTCCGAGCCGGGCCAGGTCGTGTCGAGCGCGCTTCCAGGCAAGAGGCCGATGATCTCGGTCTTCATGCCGTGCACGCCGAACCCGACCACCGGATTCTTCTTCTACATCCCGGCCGAAGACGTGATCGAATTGCCGATTTCGGCCGACGAAGCGGCCAAACTCATCATGTCGGCCGGCCTCATCCAGCCGGAGGGGCAGGCGGCGCTCGCGGCGATGGCGGAGGCGGCGAAACTGGAAAAGCTGCAGGCGGGGCTGTAGCCGCCGCTGGCTGAGACGGGGCGCGGACACCGGCCGGTAAGCCGCCGTTCTATTCCTACTGCCTATCGCCCTGCGGCTGTGCTAATAAGGCGGCCGGCCGCGGAAAAAAGCGCCGAAGTCGCGTTTCGGCCGCCTTTTGGCGCTAGCGCGGCTCAAAAATCAAAAGTGTAGGACCCAATGGCGCAATTGCCCAAATTCGATCTCGAAGACCTCAAGCGCCGCATGCAGGCGGCGCACGCCAGCCTGAAGCACGAGCTCGGCGGATTGCGGACCGGACGGGCCAGCGCGAGCCTGCTCGAGCCGGTGCAGGTCGAGGCTTACGGCCAGCGGATGCCGATCAATCAGGTCGCCACCATCACCGTCCCCGAGCCGCGGGCGCTGTCGGTCTCGGTCTGGGACAAGAGCATGGTTCATGCGGTCGACAAGGCGATCCGGGACGCCAATCTCGGCTTGAGCCCGACAGTCGAGGGCACGACGCTGCGCATCCGCATTCCGGAGCTCAACGAACAGCGCCGGAAGGAAATGGTCAAGATCGCGCACAAATACGCCGAGGACGCGCGCGTCGCAGTGCGCCACGTGCGGCGCGACGGACTCGACATTCTCAAGCGGCTCCTGAAGGAGCACGCGATCAGCGAGGACGACGAAAAGCTCCAGGAAGCCGAGGTGCAAAAGGCGACGGACCTTTCGATCAAGGAGGTCGACGCGTCGCTGGCGGCGAAGGAAAAAGAAATCATGCAGGTGTAGGCAAAAGGCCTTCCCGGGGGGCACTGCATGACAATCGCTTGCACCGCGCCGCGCGCCGATCACACGCCTCTCCACGTCGCCATCATCATGGACGGCAACGGCCGCTGGGCGGCCGCGCGGGGTCTGCCGCGCTATGAAGGGCATCGCCGCGGCCTCGAGGCGGTCCGCCGGGCAGTCCGGTCCGCGATCGAGCACCACGTGCGCTATCTTACGATCTACAGCTTCTCGTCCGAGAATTGGCGGCGGCCGCCGGACGAGGTGGCGATGCTGATGGGCCTGTTGAAACGGTTTATTCGCAACGACCTGGCCGACCTCCATAAAAATGGCGTTCGCGTGCGTATCATCGGTGAGCGGGAAAACCTCGCCGCCGACATCGCCGGCTTGCTGACGGAGGCCGAGAGCGTGACCAAGGACAACGTTGGACTTACGCTGATCGTCGCCTTCAACTACGGCGCCCGGCAGGAGATCGTTGCCGCGGCGAGACGCCTGGTCGCCGACGTTCGCAAGGGGAGCCTGGAGGCCGATGCGGTCGGCGAGGACGATCTCGCCGCCAGGCTCGAGACGGCGGACTTTCCCGATCCCGATCTGATCATCCGGACGTCGGGCGAAATGCGGCTGTCGAACTTCCTGCTCTGGCAAGCGGCCTACGCCGAGCTCGTCTTCCTGCCCATTCTATGGCCCGATTTCGACGATGCGGCGTTCGTTTCGGCTCTGCAGCAGTTCGCCGCGCGGGAGCGCCGCTTCGGCGCAGTCCCCGAACCGGCCGTCGCCATGTCGGCCTCATGAGGACCGACGCATGTCGGTGAAGGACGAGGCGAATCGCGCCCGGCCGCTCCGCTCGCGACTCGGCTCGGATCTCTGGCCCCGCGTCGGCGCCGCGGTCGCCATGGGGCTCGCGGCGCTCGCCATCGCCTGGGTCGGCGGATTCGTCTTCGTCGCCTTCTGGTGGATCGCCTCGGTGATCGTGCTGTGGGAATGGCAGCGGATCGTGCAACGCGACCGGCTCATCGAACGGGTCGGAATAGGAGCGCTGGCGCTTGCGGTCGCCGCGCTCTTCGCCATGCACGGCTACGGTCTCGCCGCAATCGCGACGCTCGTCGTCGGCGGCGCGGCGGTCGGCTGGGTCGCCGGTCCGGCGGCGCGGATCTGGGCCGGCGCCGGGGCTGTCTACGCCGGATCCTTGGTCGTCAGCCTCGGCCTTCTGCGCGCGAGCCCGAGCTACGGCCTGCCCGCGATCCTCTGGCTTTTCGCCGTAGTCTGGGGGACCGACATAGCCGCCTATTTCGCAGGCCGGTCGATCGGCGGCCCGAGACTCTGGCCGAGCGTGTCGCCCGGCAAGACCTGGTCGGGCGCGGTGGCGGGCGCGTTGGCGGGGGCGACGCTCGGCCTTCTCTTTTTCGGGTGGGCAAACCGGATCGGCGGGCTGTTCTGGCTCGGGCTTGCGGCCGCGGTCGTCTCCGAGCTCGGCGATCTCTTCGAATCCGGGCTGAAGCGGCGCTTCGGCGTCAAGGATTCGAGCCGTCTCATTCCGGGCCATGGAGGCCTCATGGACAGGCTCGACGGCTTTGTGGCAGCGTCCGCCTTCGCCGCGGTCTTCGCCGCCGTCAACACGAAGGGCTCCTTCATCGCCAGCGGATTGTTTCTATGGTGACCGGGGCTGTCAGCCGCGCTTCGGCGCCGCGGGTCGGGACTCGGCCCAGGCGGCTGGCGATTCTCGGGGCGACCGGATCGATCGGGCGCTCCTGCGCCCGGGTGATCGGCGCGGCCCCGGGTCGCTTCGAGGTCGCCTCGGTCGCTTCCGGTCGCGATGGGGCGACGCTCGCGCGGCTCGCCCTTGAGCTTCGCGCCGAATTCGCGGCGGTCGCCGACCCGGCCGGATACGGCGATCTCAAGGAGGCGCTTGCCGGTTCGGGCGTCGAGGCCGCGGCGGGGGTCGAAGCGGTGCGGGAGGCTGCTCTCCGAGAGGCGGATCTGGTCGTTTCCGCCATCGTCGGCGCGGCCGGCCTCGAGCCGACGTTCGCCGCCGTCGCCGCCGGACGGACCGTGGCGCTCGCCAACAAGGAGACTCTGGTCTGCGCGGGCGCAGCGGTGATGCAGAGGGCGAAGCGCGCCGGCGCGATGCTGCTTCCGATGGACTCGGAGCACAATGCGCTGTTCCAGGCGATCGGCGCGCGCGACCCGGACACGATCGAGATGATGACGATCACCGCGTCAGGCGGTCCGTTTCGTGAATGGACCGCCGAACGCATCGCAAGCGCGACCCCCGAGCAGGCGCTTGCCCATCCGAACTGGGTGATGGGGCCGAAGGTGACGGTCAACTCGGCGGGCCTGATGAACAAGGGGCTCGAACTTATCGAAGCGCATTTTCTCTTCGGCCTGCCGCCGGCCAGGCTCGACGTGGTCGTCCATCCGCAATCGATCGTCCACGGCCTGATCGCCTTCGCCGACGGGTCGCTGATCGCCGGAATGGCTTCGCCCGACATGCGCACGCCGATCGCGCATTGCCTCGCCTATCCCGACCGCATCGTCTCCGGGGTCCGGCCGCCCGATCTTGCCTCCCTCGGCCGTCTGACATTCGAGCGGGCGGATATCGAGCGATTTCCCGCGCTCGGCCTCGCGATCGACGCTCTGAAGACCGGAGGGGGCGCCCCGACCGCGCTCAACGCCGCCAACGAGGTGGCGGTCGCGGCGTTTCTCGGCGGGCGGATCGGATTCAGCGACATCGCCCGGCTGGTCTCGCGGACGGTCTCGGCGATGCAGGCGGCCGATGAGCTGCCCGCTCCGGCGGACGTTGCGCAGGCGCTCGCAATTCACCATATCGCGGTCGAAAGGGCGAGCGGCCTCTTGGCCTGAGCCGGCGCGTCCTGTAACAGTCGCATCACCATTCACCAGCGGCCGCCGGCAAAAGGCGAGCCGGCGCGGAGGACCTGATGGCGGTTTTGAAACCGGTTGCCGACCTCATCGCGTGGCTGGGCTGGTATGTCGTTCCATTCATCATCATCCTGAGCGCCATCGTGTTCTTTCACGAACTCGGCCACTATCTCGTGGCGCGGTGGCGGGGGGTGAAAATCGACGCCTTTTCCCTCGGCTTCGGGCCGGAGCTGTTCGCCCGGGTGGATTCGCGGGGCACGCGCTGGAGGGTGGCGGCGCTGCCGCTCGGCGGCTACGTCAAATTTCATGGCGACGCGAACGCCGCAAGCGTCGAGGCCGGTCCGGTCGACCCTTCGGTCGACGGCTCGCGGACTCTGGCCGCTCAGCCTTTGCTGAGCCGCGCGGCGATCGTTCTCGCCGGCCCGGTGGCCAATTTCATTTTGGCTCTCGTGATCTTCACCGGGATGTTCATGGCGTTCGGCCGGGTCGAGCACATGGCGAGGATCGGCCGCGTCGAGCCCAACAGCCCGGCGGCGGCGGCGGGATTTCGGGCCGGCGACCTCGTGACGTCGATCGACGGCGATAAGATCAACAGCTTTGAGGCGTTGCAGGAAGCGACGCTGATGAGCACCGGCCTGCCGATGAATTTCGTCGTCGAACGCGACGGCCATGACGTCTCGCTGACGGCGACGCCCAGGGTGACGGTGGTCGATCAGGGGGTGTTCGGCAAGCGCCGCATGGGCCATCTCGGTTTGGCGTCTTCCGCGGATCCGAATGACGCGAAGGTCGAGCGGTGCGGACCGGCGACTTGCGCCGTCTGGGGAGCCGGGCAGGAATGGTTCATCGTCAAGGCGACCGGCGCCTACATCGTCGGAATCTTTGCCGGCCGAGAATCGACGGACCAAGTCTCGGGACTGATCGGGGCGGCCCAGATGGCGGGCGAAATGGCCAAGATCAGCATGTGGGAGCTGTTCAGCCTCGCCGCCTGGTTCTCCGTGTCGGTCGGATTCATGAACCTCCTGCCGATCCCGTTGCTCGACGGCGGGCACCTCGTCTTCTACGCATGTGAGGCGGTCCTCGGCCGGCCTCTGAGCGAGCGGATGCAGGAAATCGGCCTCCGGATCGGCATCGCCTTGGTGGCGCTGCTGGTGGTCTTCACCACGTCGCACGACATCCTGCGCCTCGTGTCCCAGCGCTAATTAACGTTTAGTCGACCATCTTTTCGTGTCCTATCGGCAACGCCGTCGGGAAATGGTGTAGTTTTGCCGAATAAAGGTTTGCAGGAGCGGGCGGAAACTGTAAAACGCCGTTAATCGTTGCCGTCCCTCGGGCGGGGGAAGGAGTGGACGCTCTGCGTAAAAGCGTCGCAAGCGAGGCGGCCGTGGGTTGAACCCGCGGACGATTTGACTGGGACAGGCTGGCGCGGCGCGGGTGGTCGCCGGCGCGCGGCGCGGGTGAGGGACTGAGAGCGACATGAATTGGATTCGTGGTTTTTTCAGCGCTCTGGTTCTGGCGGTGGTTCTCGGCCTCGGCGCGCTCTCGTCCGCCGCCCCGGCATTCGCTCAGCAGGTCGTCGTAGAAGGTCCCCCCGGCATCGATCCCTCGACAATCAAGCCCTTCTTCACCAGCACAAACCCTGCCGCGGTCCAACGGGGCGTCGACGACCTCAAGGCGACCGGCGTCTATTCCTCGGTCAGCGCCAAGGTGGTGGACGGCAAGATCGTCGTCTCGCTCGACAAGAGCGCCGCCCCGATCATCAATCGCGTTGTTTTCGAGGGCAACCGGAACCTCCAGAAGGACCAGCTCGAAGTCGAAGTGCAGTC
This sequence comes from uncultured Alphaproteobacteria bacterium, assembly GCA_963823165.1. Classification (GTDB taxonomy): domain Bacteria; phylum Pseudomonadota; class Alphaproteobacteria; order Rhizobiales; family Beijerinckiaceae; genus Roseiarcus. Next base: position 53,071 of record CAWGKV010000037.1, read on the forward strand.
GAAGCCGCACACCGCCTATAACGAGGCGACGGCGGAGGCCGACATCGGCCGCATCAAGGAGGCGTACAAGAAGTACGGCCGCAATGCGGCTATCGTGACCAAGCGCCTGGTGCAGTTGCCGAACGGCCGCGTCGATCTCGTCTTCACCATCGACGAAGGGGAGAAGACGGGTATTCGCGATATTCGCTTCGTCGGCAACCATGCGGTGTCGAACTACCGTCTGCGCAACCTGATGCAGACCAGCACGATGTTTCCTATCCTGTCGTGGTTCAAGAGCACCGACGTCTACGACCCCGACCGGCTCGCGACCGACGAGGAGGCGATCCGCCGCTACTACATGAAGAACGGCTACGCCGATTTCCGCATCACCAACACCGACGTCGCCTATGAGACCAACCCGCCCGGCTACGTGATCACCATCACCATGGATGAGGGCCCGCAGTACCATGTCTCGGGCGTGGCGGTGGATTCCCACATTCCGCAGGTGAGCGGTCCGGCGCTGCTGCACTTCTCCTACCTGAAGCCGGGCGACGTCTATGACGCCGGCGGCGTCGACAAGACGGTCGACGCCATGACGCGCGACGTCGCCCGCCAGGGCTACGCCTTTTCCCAAGTCCGTCCGCACGGCGAACGCGACACCGCGAACCATACGATCGCGCTGCAGTACTCGGTGGACAACGGCCCGAAGGTCTACATCGAGCGGATCGACATCGTCGGCAATACGCGGACGCGCGACTATGTCATTCGCCGCGAGTTCGACATCGGCGAAGGCGACCCCTACAACCACGCGTTGATCGAGCTCGCCGAACGGCGCCTGAACGGCCTCGGCTACTTCAAGAAGGTGCACATCTCCAACCGCCCCGGCTCATCGCCGGACCGGGTGATCGTCGTCGTGGACGTCGAGGATCAGCCGACCGGCTCGATCAGCCTCAGCGGCGGCTATTCGACCACCCAAGGCATCATGGCCGAACTCGCCTATACCGAGACCAACTTCCTCGGCCGCGGCCAATACGTGCGCCTGAGCGTGTCCGACGGCCAGTATAGCCAGGGCTGGAAGGCTTCATTCACCGAGCCGTATTTCCTCGGCCAACGGCTGGCTGCTGGCATCGACGTCTATCATCAGGTCAACTTGAAGAACCAGTACGCACTGTACGAAAACTGGACGACGGGCGGCACGCTGCGCCTCGGCCTGCCGATCACCGACGAGCTGACGTTCCAGCCGAACTATTCGCTCTACGAGTCGAAGATCACCATTCCGAACACGGCGTCGCAGCCTTACGACGACTGCTATGGGCCGAACGATCCCTGGATCATCGGCGGAACCTTCTACGCGGTCACCCCGACGCCGTTCATCAACTGCTTGACCAACGGCGAAGCGCCGGTCGAAATCAAGCAGGCCGCGTCGCGGGGCGACATCATCACGTCGCTCGCCGGCTATTCGTTCAGCTACAGCAACCTCGACAACCGCAAGGATCCGACGACCGGCTTGTTCGTCACCTACAAGCAGGATTTCGCCGGTCTCGGCGGAAATTCCAACTTCATCCGCGAGACGGTGGACGCGCGCTGGTATCATCCGATCACCGAAGACTTCATCGGCCTCGTCCATTTGCAGGGCGGACAGATCAACGGCTTCGGCTCGCAGCCGCTCGACATCATCAACAACTTCGTGATCGGCCCGACGCTGGTGCGCGGCTTCGCGCCCGGCGGCATCGGCCCGCGCGACATCTCCAGCTCCGACAACATCCAGGGTTCGTCGATTGGCGGTACGTCGTACTACGGAGCTTCGGCGGAAGTCGACTTCCCCATCTTCGGCTTGCCGAGGGAAGTCGGGCTGCGCGGCGCGCTGTTCGCCGACGCGGGCAACCTGATCGGCTACGCCGGGCCGACGAACTTTTCGAGCTTCCTGCACTACACCTATTGCCCGGGACAGAACGTGCTGCTGATTACCCAGCCGAGCTGCGCCACCGTTTGGGACCCGAACCTGATCCGGGCCTCGGTCGGAGCGAGCCTGATCTGGAACTCGCCGATGGGCCCGATCCGGTTCGACTTCGCGCTGCCGGTCAGCAAGGGCAAGTACGACCAGACCCAGTTCTTCAACTTCTCGGGCGGCGCGACGTTCTAGCCTGGTCGACCGGTCAACCTGAAAAGCGGGCGCGCCGCTGGCTGGCGCGCCCGTCGTCGCATCTGACGGAACCCTTTCTTGGCCAAGATCCGCTTCTTTCCGCCGAGCTCAGCGCCTTCGCTGGCCGAAGTCGCTGCCTGGTGTGACGCGACTCTGTCGGCGGACGCGGACCCGGGGCGCACAATATTCGACGTGGCGGCGCTCGACGAGGCGGGCCCCGGCGACCTGACTTTCCTCGACAATCCGAAATACCTCGACGCGTTCAAGGCGACGAGGGCCGCAGCGGCGCTCGTCACGCCGCGCCATGCAAAGGCGGCGCCCCCGGAATGCGCCGCCCTCATCGTCCGGGAGCCCTATCGCGCGATGGCGATGGTGATGGCGAAGCTTTTTCCCAGCGCCGTCAGACCGGGGTCCGTCTTTACCGACGTCGGAGTTTCGCCTGCGGCTTTCGTCCACCCGTCGGCGCGGCTGGAGCCGGGAGTGACCGTCGACCCCGGGGCCGTGATCGGGCGGGGCGCCGAGATCGGCGCGGGCACAATTGTGGGCGCGCACGCCGTCATCGGTCCGGAAGTGCGAATCGGCCGGGAAGGGGCAATCGGCCCCACGACGACGATCGCGGCGGCGCTGATCGGCGACCGGGTGATCATCCATCCCGGAGCGCATATCGGGCAGGACGGCTTCGGCTTCGCGCTCGGGCCCCGCGGGCATCTCAAGGTGCCGCAGGTCGGGCGCGTCATCATTCAGGACGACGTCGAGATCGGCGCGGGCGTGACGATCGACCGCGGCGCAAATCGCGACACGGTGATCGGGGAGGGGGCGAAGATCGACAACCTCGTCCAGATTGGCCACAATGTCGTCATCGGGCGTCATGCGGTTCTGGTGTCGCAATCGGGCGTGTCGGGATCGAGCGTGATCGGCGATTTCGCCGCGCTGGGAGGCCAGGCCGGCATTGCGGGGCATCTGAAGATCGGCCCCGGCGCGCAGGTCGCCGCTGCGGCGGGCGTAATGACCGACATCCCCGCCGGCGAGCGCTGGGCCGGCGCCCCGGCGAAGCCTGTCCGCCAGTTCTTCCGCGAAGTCGCCGCGGTGAAAAGACTTGCAGCCTCCTCTCCGTCCGGGGAAAGAAGCGGACCGGAACAGGCCGATGGATCCGACTGAGAGTCAGAGCGGAAAGGGAGATGGAATGAACGATACCGGTCGCGTGCTCGAGAGTTTCGACATCCAGAGACTCTTGAAGTCGCTGCCGCACCGCTACCCGTTTCTGCTGGTCGACCGTATCGTCGATGTGCGAGCCGACGAGTACGGCGTCGGCATCAAGAACGTCACGGTGAACGAGCCGCAGTTTCAGGGCCACTTCCCCGGGCGTCCGGTCATGCCGGGGGTGCTCCTGATCGAGGCGATGGCCCAGACGGCGGGCGCGCTCTGCGTCGCCTCGCAGGAGGACAGCGCCTCGCCGAGCGTCGTCTACCTGATGACGATCGACAAGGCGAAGTTCCGCAAGCCGGTCGTGCCCGGCGATCAGGTCAGGCTCTACATGACCCGCATCGCCAAGAAGCGAAACATGTGGTGGTTCCGGGGCGAAGCGAAGGTCGACGGCGCACTCGCGTGCGAAGCCCAAGTCTCGGCGATGCTGGTGCGGGAATGACCGTCGGGGTTCATCGGACCGCGGTCGTCGAGGACGGCGCGCGCCTCGGCGCGGACGTCGAGATCGGACCGTTCTGCCATGTCGGACCGCGCGTCGCACTCGGCGACGGCGTACGCCTCGTATCGCATGTGAGCCTCGCCGGCGACACGACGGTCGGGGCCCGCACTCGCATCTTTCCCTTCGCCGCGATCGGCCATCAGCCGCAGGATCTCAAGTATCGCGGCGAGCCGGTCCGGCTCGTCGTCGGCGAGGAGTGCCTCATCCGGGAAAGCGTGACGATGAACCCGGGCACCGAGGGAGGCGGATCGGAAACGAAAATCGGCCCGCGCTCCGTCTTCCTGGCCAACGCCCATGTCGCCCACGACTGCCACATCGGCGAGGGCGTCATCCTGTCGAACAACGTGATGCTCGCCGGCCATTGCCAGATCGGCGACTACGCGATCCTGAGCGGCGGTTCGGCGGCCCATCAATTCGTGCGCATCGGCGCGCACGCCTTCATCGGCGGCCTCGCGGGCGTCGAACACGATGTCATTCCGTTCGGCATGGCGCTCGGCAATCGCGCCTCGCTCGCCGGGCTCAATTATGTCGGCCTCAAGCGGCGCGGCTTTTCCCACGAGGCGATCCACGAGCTCAGGCGCGCCTATAGGATGCTGTTCGCCGACAAGGGCGCGCTGAAGGAGCGGGTCGACGACGTCGCGGAGGCCTTTCCCGAAGAGGAGGCGGTGCAGCAGATGGTCGCCTTCCTGCGGCAGGGCGGCGACCGAGCAATCTGCATTCCCCGGCCCGGCAAGGAAGAGGCGGCGTGAAGGGTTCCGCCGGCGGCGCCTCAGACGCCGCTGCCGAGGCGCCTCTCGCCGTCCTGTGCGGCTCGGGCGCCTTTCCGCTCGAGGTCGCCGCCGAGGCGCGCCGGGCTGGGCGGGAGCCGTTTCTGATCGGCGTCGTCGGCGTGACCGATGCGGCGATCGAGGCCTTTCCTCACGTCTGGCTGCACATGGGAGAGGTCGGCAGGCTCTTTGCCGCGGTGAAGGAGCGCGGCATCGGCGAGATGGTGATGATCGGCGCGATGCCCCGGCCGGAATTCGCCGATCTCCGACTCGACTGGGGCGCGGTGAAGCGCGCCGCCGAGCTCGCGCAGCTCTTCCGCCGCGGCGACAACGGCCTCCTGGTCGGGCTCGCGGCGATCTTCGAGCGCGAAGGGATCCGCATCGTCGGCGCGCACGAGGTCGCGCCGCGCCTCGCCGCGCCCGCCGGCCTTCTCGCCGCCCGCCCGCTTTCGCCGGAGGACCATGCCGACATCGCTCTTGGCGCAAAACTGCTCGAGGCGCTGTCCGACTTCGACGCGGGGCAGGCCGCGGTCGTCGCCGCCGGGCGCGTGCTGGCGATCGAGGCGGCCGAGGGAACGGACGCGATGCTCGGCCGCGTCGCGGGGCTTCGCTCGCGCGGCCGCCTGCGGCTCAAGGGGCCCGCGGGCGTGCTCGTCAAGGCGCCGAAACGAGGTCAGGATCTGCGCCTCGACATGCCGGCTGCCGGCGCGCAGACGATCGAGGGCGCTGCAAACGCCAAGTTGCGCGGCGTCGCGCTCGCGGCCGGCCGCGTGCTCGTCGTCGGGCGCGACGCTTGTGTCCGCGCGGCCGACGCAGCCGGACTGTTTTTCTGCGGTTTCGACAGGTGAGCGGCGCATCTGATCCGTTGAGGATCGCGCTCGTCGCCGGCGAGCACTCGGGCGACCAGCTCGGCTTCAAGCTGATGCGGGCGCTCAGGGCTGCCGCGGGCGACGTCGTCTTCACCGGCGTCGGCGGGGAGGCGATGGCGGGGGAGGGACTCACGAGCCTCTTCCCGATCGGCGATGTCGCCGTCATGGGAATCCTTCCGGTGCTAGCCCGCCTGCCGACGCTCCTCAAGCGCATCCGCCAGACGGCGGACGCGGTTGTCGACGCGGGGCCGGACGCGCTGGTCATCATCGACAGCCCGGACTTCACCCATCGCGTCGCCCGGCGGGTGCGCAAGCTTTTGCCGAACCTGCCGATCGTCGACTATGTCAGCCCGAGCGTCTGGGCCTGGCGACCGGGGCGGGCGAAGGCCATGCGCGCCTATGTCGATTGCGTGCTGGGCCTTTTGCCTTTCGAGCCCGACGCCTACGTTCGCCTCGGAGGTCCGCGCTGCGTCTATGTCGGCCATCCGCTGATCGAGCGGCTCGGCGAATTGCGTCCGAACGGGGACGAGGCGCGCAGGCGAGCGGCTGGGCCGCCGATCATCGTCGTCCTGCCGGGCTCGCGCCGTTCGGAAATCAGGCGGCTGATGGACGACTTCGGCGGCGCGCTGCATGAATTGGGCGAGGCGATCGGACCTTTCACCCCCGTTTTGCCGACCCTGCCGCATATCGAAGAGGAAGTGCGGGCGCGGGCGGCGCTCTGGCCGCAGGCGCCGCGGATCGTGGTCGGGGAGGGGGAGAAATTTGCGGCGTTCCGCACCGCCCGCGCGGCGCTCGCCGCGTCGGGCACCGTCACCCTCGAGCTCGCGCTCGCCGGGGCGCCGGGCGTCGGCGCCTACAAGGTGGGGCTCGTCGAGGAGCAGCTCAAATACCTGATCAAGGTTCCCTCGATCCTGCTCCCCAATCTCATTCTCGGCGAGAGCGTGATTCCCGAGAAGCTGCAGAAGGACTGCAACCCGGCCTCGCTCGCCGCGGCGCTGGCGGCCCTCGTGCGCGACGGGCCGGAGCGGCGGGCGCAAATCGCGGCGCTGGCGCGGCTCGACTCGCTCATGCGGCTCGAAGATGGCGAGGGGCCAAGCGCGCACGCCGCGCGCGCGGTGCTGGAGACGATCGCGTCGCGTCGAAGGCGCTAGCCGGTTGGACATCGCGGTTGACAACGCGCAGTTCTGGAAATCGGCCGAAGTCGCGGTCGGCCGACCACAATTCGCGCACGCCGTGTTGCCGACAAAGCGCGACAATCCGCGCGTGATGGACCTGCGGACCGAAAGGGCGAATCGGCACGGTGCGCGGTGAGCAGAATATTGGCGCCAACGGCGGTCACCCGCCGCGGTCCCGATAAATCTCGTCTCGCAACGCGTCCCACGATGCGTTACGAAACTCCGGCTGCGTTCCCTTGCCCTTGAACTCCGCCCGTCGCAGCTAGAACGGCGCAGCGTGTTTGGTCTCGCCGATCACTCGGTTTAGCCCGCGCTCCACCAGCGCCCGCAGCGTCGCGCCTTCACGCTCCGCGAGCTTCCGTGCTTCACGCAGCAAAGGGTCTGAGATCTCAATCGTCGTCTTCACTGGCTTACGTCGCTGCCGTGCAAGATCACGTGGCGCGAGGGCAGCTGCGAACGATTGTCGTTTCGCTTCACCCCCGTGCGGGTTCGCGCCGCGCATCGAGACTACACTCTCACCGAACCTCGGCCGGAAGAGTGGCTGTTGGTCCAGTGGCCGAAGGCGAGGAAAAACCTACCAAATACTGGTTTTCGACGCTTCCGAAGACCATTGAGAGGATTCCCCCTCAGGACCTCGTTCCACCGCGCAGTGCGAAGAACCTGCCGTTCCCCACGGTGACGGATCCCGATGCCCTGCCATTGCGAACCGCGCACATACCAAATTCCATCGCGACGATGCGCAGTCGATTGGTCGTCGCAACGCTCTCACGATGTCCGTGCTGTGCCGCGTCAACCGGCAGGCGCTTGCCTCATTGTAGACGCGGCCGCTGGCCGCGTCAGCCGCGCTCGCCGCGCGCGGCTACAATGTCGGCCCCGGCGCTGTAGACGCGGCCGCTGGCCGCGTCGGCCGCGCTCGCCGCGCGCGGCAACAATGTCGGCCCCGGCGCTGTAGACGCGGCCGCTGACCGCGTCGGCCGCGCTCGCCGCGCGCGGCTACAATGTCGGCCCCGGCGCTGTAGACGCGGCCGCTGGCCGCGTCGGCCGCGCTCGCCGCGCGCGGCTACAATGTCGACCCCGGCGTTGTAGACGCGGCCGCTGGCCGCGTCGGCCGCGCTCGCCGCGCGCGGCTACAATGTCGGCCCCGGCGCTGTAGACGCGGCCGCTGGCCGCGTCGGCCGCGCTCGCCGCGCGCGGCTACAATGTCGACCCCGGCGTTGTAGACGCGGCCGCTGGCCGCGTCGGCCGCGCTCGCCGCGCGCGGCTACAATGTCGGCCCCGGCGCTGTAGACGCGGCCGCTGACCGCGTCGGCCGCGCTCAGCGAGTGCGGCTACAACAGGGCCGCCCTCAGCATAGACTTGAATTTGGCCGAGTCGAAGGTCCACAGGATGTCCGCCCCGGCGCTCTCGCCGGCGGCTGCGCCCCAGACATGGCCGTTGATCGCGTCGGAGTTGACGTCGAGCCGGTCGACGACCGTCATGCCGCGGGTGAGATCGCTCGCGCATTCGATCGCCACCCGATGGCGCGACCAGGAGAGCCCGACCGACCGGTCGAGCGCGACCGCCATCGCCGTCGGGTCGGCGAGCGACAGGCCGACCTCGCCGGTTTGCACCCGATAGGCCTCGCGGGCGCGGCTGTTGCACTCGACGGCGAAGCGCGCCTTCTTCGTGCCGAGCGCCTCGATCTCGTCGACCTCGGCGTCGCTCAGCACCGAAGCGCCCCGGGAAACGTGCCAGCCGACCATTTCGATGGGGAGGGCCGAGCGGAAGACGGCGCGCGCGGCCTCCGGATCGACCCAGATATTGTATTCCGCCGCCGGCGTGACGTTGCCCTCGCAGCAGGGCGCCCCGCCCATGACGACGCAACGGCCGATCTTCCCGGCGAGCGCAGGATCGCGGGCGAGCGCGAGGGCGACATTGGTCAGGGGGCCGAGCGTCACCAGGGTTAGGCCCGGGTTGTAGTGAGCGATGCGCAACATCGCATCGACCGCGTGCTCGCTCTCCGGCGCGCGGCGCGGCGAAGGGTAATCGTGGTCGCCGAGGCCGTCCCGCCCATGGAACCAGTGGGCGTCGTGGAGCGCACGGATCAGCGGCGCCTGGGCGCCCATATGGACCGGCACGTCGGAGCCGCAGATTTCCGCGGTGAAGAGCGCGTTGCGGGTCGCCTGCTCCAGACTGACGTTTCCGGCGACAGTCGTCAGCCCCAGCACGTGCACGTCCGGCGCGGAGAGCGCCATGATGATTGCGACCGCGTCGTCGGAGGCGGTGTCGGTGTCGATGAGGAAATTGCTCATATGGCTCGCCGCTCTCAAAACGAAATCCGATTTGAAGGAAGGCCGTCCGGTGGGCGGCCTTCTTTCTGTCGAGTTTACTCATGACGGGTGACTTCCGCTCTTGTGTGCGATCCTTCCGTACCGCCCCGAGGAGGGAATGCGTGAGCGCCAAACCGTCGGTGGATAATCTGCACTTGCGGTCGCTTGAAACGCCGCCGGGGCGAGGACGAGTCTTGCGGGCGTCGCTGTTCAACTCAGCACGTCAGACGTGGCGAAGCCGTCGGCAGAGCAGGGCAATTCGACCCCGCTGAGAGCCTTGCCGCCGCCGCTTCCGCCGCGGCCCGCCGGGCCGGGAGCTGCGCCGCCAGTCTCGCCTGGACCTGCGCTAGGACTTCGGGCGGGGCGGTCTCGGGCCGGCCGGCGTCGAACGGCGGGTCCGGCGCGTATTCGACCGCGAGCTGCAGGGCTTGCGCCAGCGTCTGGCCGCCGATCTCGGCCGCCACCACGAGCGCGAAATCGATGCCGGCGGTGACGCCGCCGCCGGTGATCACGTTGCCGTCGCGCGCCACGCGGGAATTGTCGGGGATCGCGCCGAACATCGGCAGGAAATCGCGCCACGCCCAGTGACAGGCGGCCCGCTTGCCCTTGAGGAGGCCCGCCGCTCCAAGCACGATCGAGCCGGTGCAGACGGAGGTCAGATAGCGGGCGCCTTCGGCGAGACGGCGAAATTCGCGCATGAAGGCCTCGTCGCCGATGACGTCGGTCGCCGCCATCCCGCCAGGGACGAACAGCAGGTCGCAACGCTCGATGCCAGCCATCCGCCGTGTCCCCGCAAAGAGGAGTCGGCCGTCGGATTCGATTGTCCCGCCGGCTTCTGAAGCGACGATGACCGACGCGCCGGGGATGCGGGAAAAGATCGTGTGCGGCCCCGTGAAGTCGAGCTGGGTCATGCCGGGGTAGATCGTTTCGACGATGAGGAAGTCCTTTGTGGGCATCGCGGCGCTCCTTCGATTTGACGCGGGAATGATCGCCCGATACGGTCCTGGCGGAAATGACAATGTTCCCTCGAATCCCGCCAGAGGAGGTCCGGTGACCCGCGAGGTCGGCTTTCTCATCTTCGACAACTTCCAGCTTCTCGACGCCGCTGGCCCGATCTCCGCTTTCGAGATCGCGGACCGCCACGCGCCCGGCGCGTATCGTCTCCATGTGCTGGCGACCCGGGGGGGCGGCGTGCCCAGCTCCGCGGGCGCGGCGATGCAGGCCGAGGCGCTTGCTTCCGCGCCGCCGCTCGACACCCTCGTCGTCGCGGGCGGCTTTGGGACCTACGAGGCGATCCGCGACCCAGCCATTCTAGGCTTTGTCCGCGACGCCGCCCGCGTTTGCCGACGTGTCGCGAGCGTTTGCTCGGGCGCGTTCATCCTCGCCGAGGCCGGCCTCCTCGACGGCCGGCGCGCGACGACCCATTGGAGCCGCAGCCAACTGTTCGCCAGGCGCTATCCCAAGGTGCGTCTGGAACCTGACCGCATTTTCGTCCGCGACGGCGCGGTGTGGAGTTCGGCCGGCATAACGGCTGGAATCGATCTTGCGTTGGCGCTGATCGCCGACGATCTCGGCGAGACCATCGCGCGACAGACCGCCCAGCAGCTGGTCGTCTATCGCCGGCGGCCGGGCGGCCAGTCGCAATTTTCCGCCCTACTCGAGATGGAGCGGCCCAACGGGCGGTTCGCGCCTCTGCTCGGCTGGGCGCGCGAACGGCTCGGTGAGCCGCTGACGGTCGAGCGCCTCGCCGAGCGGGCGGGGATGAGCCCGCGCAATTTCGCCCGGCGTTTCGCCGAAGAGACCGGCGTCACGCCGGCCCGCGCCATGGAGCGGCTGCGGGTCGAAGCGGCGCGCGATCGCGTCGAAGGCGGGGCCTTGCCGATCGACGCCATCGCCGCCTCGACCGGCTTCGGCGATCCCGAACGCATGCGCCGCGCCTTCCTGCGCGCCTTCGGCCAGCCGCCGCAGGCGCTCCGCCGCGTTGCGCGCATCGAGCAGGATCACAGCTTCGCCGCACACATGCAGGCGCCGGCGACAGTCCCCTCGACAGCGGCGGGGGAATAGCGCATTTTGGAGCGCCCAAGACGGTGGAGGCTTGGTTGAGCGGGGAGCCCGAAAGTCTCGTTCTCGAACTCTTGCGAAAAATTCGCGCCGACGTTGCGCGCGTGGACGAGAAGATCGACTGCAAGGTCAACTCCATAAAGGCGGAGCTTCGATCGGAAATCCAGTCGCTGCGCGCCGATGTGGCTGCGGATTTCATCATGGTGCGCAAGGAAATGGGCGAGCAGATCGCCGGGCTGCGCCGGGCGGTGGTCGAATATCACTCGGCCGTCCTCGGCCACGGGATGCTCATCAGCGAGCTCGAGGCGCGGGTGCGGCGTATCGAACGCCATCTCGACCTTCCGACATTGGATGCCGTGTGATCGCCGCGGCGCGCTTCCCTCGCCCGCTGAGCGGGAGAGGACAGGCCGCGAAGCGGCCAGGTGAGGGCCCGCCACGCTGAAACTTGAGGCGGCCGGGCCGGCCGCCTCGAGCACCCTCATCCGGCGCTTCGCGCCACCCCCGGGTCTTCGCCCGGGGGCAGGCCCTTCTCCCGCGAGCGGGAGAAGGGTCGCCCTTTACATCCGCGCGAAGCCGCGGTCGAGGTCGGACTTCAGGTCCTCGATGTCTTCCAAGCCGACGCTGAAACGGATCGCCGGCCCCCCGGGCGCCCAGCGTGTCGCGGTGCGGATGCTTGTGCAGTCGAACGGGATGGCGAGGCTTTCGTAGCCGCCCCACGAATAGCCGAGGCCAAAAAGTTCGAGCCCGTCCAGCAACGCCGCGACCGCCGCCTCCGATACCGGCTTCAGGATGATGCTGAAGAGGCCCGACGAGCCGGTGAAGTCGCGCTCCCAGATCGCGTGGCCGGGATGATCGGGCAGGGCAGGGTGGATGACCCGCAGGACTTCAGGCCGCGCGTCGAGCCAGCGCGCCAGCGCGAGCGCCTGCCGCTCGGCCTCGCGCAGCCTCAGCTCCATGGTGCGCAATCCGCGCAGCGCCAGAAAGGCGTCCTCCGGGCCGGCGGGGATCGCCATGAGGCCGGCCGTCTGCTGGAGCTTCTTGAACCAGGCGTCGTTGGCGGAGACGAGGCCGAGCAGGAGGTCGGAGTGGCCCGAGAGGTATTTCGTGCCGGCCTCGATCGCCATGTCGACCCCGTGCGCGTGGGGAGAAAAGAAGAGCGGCGTCGCCCAGGTGTTGTCCATCAGCACGCAGGCGCCATGCGCATGCGCGACCGCGGCGATCGCGGGCACGTCCTGGATCTCGAGGCTCTGCGAGCCCGGCAACTCGGTCAGCACCGCCTTGGTGTTCGGCCGCATCAGCGCCTCGATGCCGGCGCCGATGCAGGGATCGTAGTAGGTCGTCTCGATCCCCATCCGCTTCAGCGTCGCATTGGCGAAAGCGCGGGTGGGGCCGTAGGCGGAGTCGGTCACGAGAAGATGGTCGCCCGCGCCGAGCGCCGTCATCAGCGCTGTGACGATCGCCGCGAGGCCGGAGGGGACGAGCACGGTTCCGGCGGCGCCGGAAATGTCGGTCCAGGCCGCGCTGAGGGCCTCGGTGGTCGGCGTGCCGTGCGTGCCGTAGGTATAGCGCTGGTCCCGGCGCTTCAGGGTCGCAACGTCGGGATAGAGGACGGTCGAGCCGCGGAACGGCGGCAGATTGACGAAGCCCTGCGATTCGCCGCTGTCGCGCCCGAGATGCACCAGGCGCGAGCGGCTCTTCAGGGAGGCGCGGGTTTCGTCGGTGAGCTTCGCCATGGGGGCGTAAACCGCTAAGGCGTCAGGCGGCGCGTTCGATCTTGTACGGGCGGATAAGAAAGTCCGCCGGAATGTTCCACGCCTTGCTGATCTTGTGAATCATTTCGACCGTAAGCGCCCGCCGGCGCGACAAGATTTCCGACCCGCGCGAGAGAGAGCCCAGGAGCTCGGCAAGTTCCGCCTGGGTGTGCCCAAACTCATCGATCGCATGGCTGAGGACGTCGATCGGATCGAAGTTCTCATCGAGATCGACGGGCCACCGCTTTTCCTCATACGCATCGACGAGAGCGAGGAGAACATCGAGCCTGTCGCCATCCTCAGTTCCCTGTGGGGTGCCCGAGCAGGCCTCGACCTCCGTGAGCGCAGCTCTATGGTCATCGTCGTTACGGATCGGCAGGATTTCCATCGGACAACCTCTTTGGAACAGTGATACTGTCAATGCGTCGACGCGATCATACTCAGCATGTGCGCCAAGGAATTTAACGAGGCCGCCTGTCGACAGAAATCGAAAGCGACTGCCAAACGATAACTTCCGCCTTCGACTTCGAACCTTACTCGATCGCGGTTGATCGCCTTGCGCTTTGGAACCGTTCTTTGGACTTCATCCGTCGATGTCCAGCAGGCGGCTTTGACTCTTTTGCGCCAGCGTTCCAACGCAACCTTTGTCTCCGGGTGAGCGCTCCAAAAGCCGACGAGCGTGCTTCGGGCGATGACCCTCATGAGCCAGACGTAGCACGCTCGAAATACGGGAACAATTAGCCAAGCTTTGACCGAGCAGGAACTCGAGCAGCTCCGCATTGCGCTCCGGCGATCGCCGCAAGTTGCCTGCGCGCAATTGCGGGACCTCGTCTCGACGCGCCCCTTACGGGCGCCCAGATCCCGCCTGCCCATGAACGCAGCCGGCCAATATGGAGCGCGACACCCGCCGCCTCGCAGGAGAACTTTTCGAGTGCAGCGCGCTTGAGGCCCAATTCCTGAAGGGCTTCGCCAGACGCGGCCGGCCGCGATGCTTGCCCCAGTATGAAGGGGAAGGTGAGCGTCCAACCGCATGCTTGGTTGTAAGGCGACTTTTCCTTACATTGATCTCGGGGTCCGCGCAGGCGCGAGGGCCCCCTGACGAGCGCCCGATGAAAGCCACGCTGAAAATCACCTCCAAGGGTCAGGTGACCCTGAAACCGGCCTCGCCATGCTCGAGATGGGAGGCGACTTCGCCGACGGGGTCATCGCTTTCGAGGGCCGGCGCGCCGGAGGCTCCGTTTTCGTGAGCTTCGACAGAGACGCCGTCGCGCTGGTCGAGGCGGCCGGCTTTGAAGCAAAACTGCTCGGCAAGGGCTAGGAGCTTCGAAACCCATGCGGCGTTATCGGATCGCGGTCATTCCGGGCGACGGAATCGGCAAGGAGGTCATTCCTGCCGGCCTCGAGGTCCTGCAGGCGCTGGCGGAGCGCGAGGGCCGCTTCGAATGGGCCTTCGAGCGCTTCGACTGGGGATCGGACCATTACCGGGCAACCGGCCTGATGATGCCGCCCGACGGCCTCGACCAAATCACGGGCTGCGACGCGATCTATTTCGGCGCGGTGGGCTCGCCTGACGTGCCCGACCATGTCAGCCTGTGGGGCCTGCGGCTCGCGATCTGCCAGCCGTTCGACCAATACGCCAACGTCCGGCCGGCCCGCGTGCTGCCCGGGATCGTGAGCCCTTTGCGCCAGGTCAGCGGCCCGGAGCTCGACTGGGTGATCGTGCGGGAAAACTCCGAGGGAGAATACGCCGGCGTCGGCGGCCGCGTTCATCGCGGCCTGCCCTCGGAAGTCGCGACCGACGTCTCGATCATGACGCGCGCCGGCGTCGAACGGATTTTTCGCTTCGCCTTCGCACTGGCGCGCTCACGGCCGCGCAAATTGCTCACCATCGTCACCAAGTCGAACGCGCAGCGCCACGCCATGGTGATGTGGGACGAGATCGGCGCGGAGGTCGCGCGCGAATTCGCCGACGTCACCTCAGACAGGATGCTGGTCGACGCCATGACGATGCGCATGACGCTCAGGCCCGCGAGCCTCGATACGATCGTCGCATCGAACCTGCACGCCGACATTCTGTCCGATCTCGCGGCGGCGCTGGCCGGCTCGCTCGGAATCGCGCCGACCGCCAACCTCAATCCGGAGCGAAATTTCCCTTCGATGTTCGAGCCGATCCACGGCTCGGCGTTCGACATCGCCGGAAAGGGGATCGCCAATCCGATCGGCTCGTTCTGGACGGCTGAGATGATGCTCGAACATCTCGGCGAACAGGCCGCGGCTGACCGCCTGATGCGGGCGATCGAGCGGGTGACGGCGGACCCTTCCCTGCACACGCCCGACCTCGGCGGCGCGGCGACGACAAGCGCCGTGACCGACGCGGTCGTCGCTGCGATCCGAGGCGAGAACGCGTAGGTCCAGACCCAATTAGAGCGGTATCCGAACGGACTGAATCGGTTGGGGAAATTCCCATTCTCTGGCCTTGAGCCAATTCCACCGTCATTGCTGGGAAGCGTATGGACGCCCAGCGCGCATCTCATTAGAAGGTATGAAAGGTTTGGAGCGGTCAACTTGTTGGGCTGTCTTGAACTTTTCGGACGCCGTTGCTATTAATAACTGGGCGTCACCTATCTTGGAGTTCCAACGCCATGCAAAAAAAGCTTGTCGTTATTGATGACTCCGACTACGTTAATCGCTGGCAAGCATTCAGCTGGTTTAGTAGTAGCGATGTAATTACATTATTAATTGGAAGCATACAAGAGCTTATTGACGAACTAATAGGATTTGTTAACAAGCGAATGGTGTTTGACAGGGTTGTTTTTCGGACCCACGGCGATACAGGAGTTATGTGGCTTGGCGATGACCAGATTCATTCTTGGGACTGGTCACCTCTGGCCGACAAAATCAAATTTTCGTCACTATTTCCTGGTCCAACAAAGATTTATTTTGATGGATGCGATTTGGCGAAGGGAGAAACAGGAACCAACTTCCTCACTAAAGCAGGACAAACGTTGCTTCGGGGTGGAGGCGGATCGACCTTAGGCTGGACCTCGCTTGGATTTGCGGTTCCCGGAATTATCCCTTTCATTGGAGGTCATACTGTTCATACTCCCAACTACGAAAATCTGAAAATCCTCTACTTCAAGTCGGGCGGCCTCTTGGTTTCAGTGACAGCGGCCCCGTCCAATGATGTTGATGTGTGGGGTGATAAAGGCAAGTATCAAAAGCCAAACATCGGCAATAAAATTTAGAGCGGTATCCGAACGCACTGAATTGGGGGGCTTCCCGAGGGCCTGGAGGCCTTTGCCGACATCTTGAAACCGTCGCCTGCGAACATGATACAGCTTGATCGGATTCCGCTCTAGCATGGGAAATCGCACTGCCTTTGGGACTGTTCGGTTCGGCGTCAAAGATCGCCACCAGCCAGAGCTCGGCGGACGGGCCGCGGCAGACCGCCTGATGCGGGCGATCGAGCGCGTCACCCGGAACTCTTCCCTGCACACGCCCGACCTCGGCGGCGCGGCGACCACCCGCGCGGTGACCGACGCCGTCATCACGGCAATCCGCGGGGAGAACCTGTAGCGCGGCGCCTCCGAACGAGGGCGGCGGCCTCGACAGGCTCTGGGAGCTGGTAATGAAACAGACGCTGAGGGGAACGAAGGTGCTGAGCGCTCTTGTCGTCCTGGCCCTTTGTTGCGCATCGGCCGCCACGCCGGCCGCCAGCCCGCTCGATGAACTGCGCAAGTCCTTCACCGTCGGCGGCAAGCCTGTGCCACCGGAAATCTTCGCCGATTTCGGCGATGCGATGATGTCCGACAGCCGGCCGATCGTGGTGACCATCGACGCGAATGCGGCGATCGACAGCAACCGCTACGCCGATCCGATCAAGACGAACGGCGGCTGGGTGGAGCAGACGAAGCCGGGCTCGGGCTCGTTCAACGGGCCCGAAACCATGTCCTACGAATATCGCGGCGTCACGGCCAACGGCCTGCTCGTGTTCGTGGCCGCCTATAGCGGTGGCGGCAGCGGCACGTTCTACTCTCTGCACATTCTCGACGCCGCCTCCGCCCGCGCCTTCGACGAGGACGGCTCGAGCTATCCGCGCCTCGACCTGACCCTGGTGCGCACCGCCATCCTCGGCGACCGCTGGCAAGGCGACGTGAAAATATCCGGCAATTCGATCCGCATCGTCACCCACGCAAGCCGCGGCGGTCCCGGCGTCTCGCCGGTGACGATCGAAGCGCGCCGGCCTTGAAGCGGCGACGCTTCGCTCCTCGCGATGACGATTCCCATGCGCAAAAAATCATCGCATGACGTGATCCAGCGCGGGGGAATCTCGCATGGGAATCGCAGCCTTTAACGCAGTCGCGATCCTCTGTTGGTCGTAAGGCTTTTGAAGCGTCACGGCGCCTTGCAGGCCGTCCCCCCGCGCCGCCCCCGGCGGCAATTCGCCTCCGGTCGCGAAAATGACGCCCAAACCGGGCTGCCGCTTCACGGCGCGCGCGGCGATCTCTTCTCCTGACATGCCGGGCAGCGCGAGGTCCGTCACGATCACGTCGAACGCAGTCCCGTCCAGCAGTTCGAGAGCCTTTGCTCCGTTCTCCGCTTCCGTCACCGTATGTCCGAGATTGGTCAGCATGTCGGCGGTGGAGAGCCGGATCAGCCAATCGTCTTCGACGAGCAGCACGCGCAGCGCGCCGGCCGGCGAATCTGCGCCGTCGTTTCCTCGCCGTCGCGAAACGCGGGACGACGCCGCCTGGGCGACGTTGCGCTGCTGCTGGTTTCGCAGGACGTGGCGGATTTTTCGCGCGATCGCTTCTCGCGTGTAAGGTTTGCTCAGCAACTCGATACCTTCGTCGAGTCTGCCGCCATGAACGATCGCGTTTTCGGTATATCCGGACGTGAACAGGACGGCGATGTTCGGCAGCCGTTCCTGCGCCTTTCGAGCGAGCTCGGGGCTGCGCAGCGGACCCGGCATGACCACGTCCGTGAACAGCAGGTCGATCGGAACGCCGCTCTCGACAATCGCCAGCGCGCTTTGGGCGTCCTTCGCTTTCAGCACGCGATAGCCGAGGTCGCAGAGCATGTCGACAACTGTCCCGCGCACTTCCTCGTCGTCTTCGACGACCAGCACCGTTTCCTCGCCGCCCGTGGCGGGACCGGTCTCGATATCCGTTTCCACATCTTCCGACTGCCGCGTCCGGGGCAAGTAGATGCGAACGGTCGTGCCATGACCGGGTTCGCTATAGATCTTGATGTGGCCGCCAGATTGCTTGACGAAGCCATAGACCATGCTGAGCCCCAGCCCGGTGCCTTGGCCCTCGGGTTTTGTCGTGAAGAACGGTTCGAAGACCTGTTCGATAATGTCGGGCGGAATTCCGCAGCCCGTGTCGGTGACCGCGACCATCACGTACTGCCCCGCGACGACGTCGACGTGGCGGCCGGCATAATCGTCGTCGAGGAACGCATTTCCTGCCTCGATGGTGAGCTTGCCGTGCCCGTCCATCGCATCGCGCGCGTTGATCGCCAGGTTCAACAGCGCATTCTCGACCTGCGCCGTGTCGACAAATGTGTTCCAAAGTCCGCCGGCAATGATCGTCTCGATTTCAACTCCCTCGCCAAGGGCTCGGCGCAACATATCGTCGATGCTGAGGATCAGGCGGCCGACATTGAGCACCTTCGGCGCAAGCGGCTGGCGCCGGCCGAAGGCCAGCAGCTGCGAAGCCAGCTTCGATCCGCGAGAGATCGCTGCAATGGCGGTCTGCAGCCGTTGCTCGGCTCTCAGATTGCCGGCGACGTCTTTGGCCAAGAGCTGAAGATTGCCGCCGATGACCTGCAGCACGTTATTGAAGTCGTGCGCCACGCCGCCGGTGAGCTTGCCGACGGCTTCCATCTTCTGCGACTGGCGCAGCTGAGCCTCGGCCGCCGTCCGCTCGGCGACTGCGGCCGCGACACGCTGCTCGAGAATCTCGTTGGCTTGCCGCAGAATCCGTTCGGCTTGCTTGCGATCCTCGATGTCGATGACCGAGCCGATGTATCCGAGAAATTCGCCATCGTCGCCGAAGCGGGGCCCGGCAGCGCTCATCGCCCAGCGATAGGTTCCATCAGCCCGGCGCAGACGAAACTCGATCACATACGGCTCGCGGGCCGCGTTGGCGTCGAGAAAGCTACTCTTCGAATGCCGGCGATCATCAGGATATAAGGCGTCCCAGGCGCCGAAGCCCAACGCTTCCTCGTGCGGCTGCCCGGTGTATTCCGACCAGAGACGATTGAGGTAAGTGAGCGATCCGCTCGGGTCGGTCATCCACATCATCACCGGGGCGTGTTCCGCCATGTTCCGGAAGCGCGCCTCGCTTTCGCGCAGATCGCGGGTCGCTTCGCGGCGGAGCCGCGCCATCTCGAGGTTCGCGTTCACCCGAGCGATCAGTTCGCGCGCCGAGAAGGGCTTGGTCAGATAGTCGTCCGCACCCGCCCCGAGGCCTTCCACGCGCGCTTCCTCGCCGGCGCGCGCCGACAGCACGATCGCCGGAAGATCCCGCAGGTCATGATCGTTCCGAAGCTCGCGCAGGAGGCCGAAGCCGTCGAGGCGCGGCATCATGACATCCGTCAAGACCAGATCCGGCTTCCGCGCCCGCATCGCTTCCAACGCTTCCTGGCCGTCGGCGACCGTCTCCACTTCCCATCGCGATCCGAGCAGCCGGCGGACGTAGCTGCGCATATCGGCATTATCGTCGACCACCAGGATGCGCGCTCCGTCTGTGCGTTCCTTGAACAGCAATTCGGGAGTGTCGTGGGCGCGATCTTCCGGCCCACCGCCCGCAATCTCGGCTGCGGGAAGCCAGCGAAGCGCCTCCTCCACGAAAGCCTCGGCGCGCAACGACGTCGAGAGGCGCGAGTGTTCCTTGCCGATTTGATCCGGAGAGAGATGACCGGTTCCGTACGGAATGGAAATCTTGAACGCCGTACCCTTGCCCACCTCGCTTTCGGCGCGGATTGCGCCGCCATGCAGCTTCACGAGCTCCTGGACCAGAGCCAGGCCAATCCCGGAGCCTTCGAACGAGCGGCTTCTTTGGCCCTCGATGCGGTGGAAGCGCTCAAACAACCGGGGCAGCTCGGATTGGGGAACTCCGACGCCCGTGTCGCGTATCGTCAGTTCGGCGCATCGCTGATCTGCAGAATCGCGAAGCTCGACGGCAATCTCGCCTTCGAAGGTGAACTTGAAAGCATTGGAGACGAGATTGAGGACGATCTTCTCCCACATGTCGCGGTCGACATAGACAGGCTGGCCGAGATCGACGCAATCGATGCGAAGCGAAAGCCCGCCTCTCGCGGTCGCCGATTCGAAGTTGGAAGCGAGCTCCGTGGTGAGCTTGGCGAGATCGACCGGCTCGAAGCCTGCTTCGACGCGCCCTGCCTCGATGCGCGAAAAGTCGAGCAGCGAATTGACCAGCTTGAGGAGCCGAAGGCTGTTCCGATGCGCGGTTTCAAGCCGGCTGCGATGCAGCGGCGCCAATGCCGTCGAGGCGGAATCGTTCAAGACGTCTTCAATTGGCCCCAGCATCAAGGTCAGAGGCGTGCGGAATTCATGGCTGACGTTGGAGAAGAACGTCGTCTTCGCGCGATCGAGCTCGGCCAGCGCCTCGGCGCGGCGGCGCTCCTCCTCATAGGCCTGCGCGTTGGCGATGGCGGCCGCGATTTGCCCCGCCACGAGGCCGAGGAAGCCTTGATAATTATCGTCAAACAATCGGAAAGGGTTGAGGCCGACGATAAGGACGCCAGCTCTCCCGGTTTCCCCGGCCCGGAGGATAGGAACCAGGGCCGCCTGACGAGCGGCATGCGACCACGGGCCGGCTGGAAGATCGGCGCCCAAAAGCGCCCGAAGATCCGAGACCGTGCGCAGGCGCTGCGAGCGCAAGACTTCACCTATCGGCCAGAGCAAGGGGCGATCAAGTGCGATCGTCTCCGGCGCGGCCTGA
Organism: uncultured Alphaproteobacteria bacterium; assembly: GCA_963823165.1. GTDB lineage: Bacteria > Pseudomonadota > Alphaproteobacteria > Rhizobiales > Beijerinckiaceae > Roseiarcus. The sequence goes on from CAWGKV010000037.1 coordinate 73,797, forward strand.
TGTCCGGGCTCGATGCCGGACGCACCCGCGAGCTTTGCCGCCGAGCTGTCGGGCTCGGCGATATAGATCAGCGCAAACGGGAGGTCGCGCTCGCTTTTTCCGAGGACCGTCGCGCTGCGCTGGCAAGCTTCCTGCCAGTTGCGGGCGTGACCCGTATCCGCCGCGAGGTCCCGCAACAATGCGAGCTGACGCTCGCCGATCACCCTTCGCGTGTCGTCGCTGTTCGCGCAGATAATACCGCCGACGCTCCCGTCGTCGTTCGGGATCGGGCTATACGAGAAGGTATAGTAGGTTTCCTCCGGGTACCCATTGCGCTCCATGATCAGGAGCTGCGACTCGACATAAGTGCCGCGATCGCCGCCGAGCGCCGTGTCCAGCATCGGCCCGATGTCGTCCCAGATCTCGCGCCACACCTCATGCGTCGGGCGGCCCAGCGCCCAGGGGTGTTTGCCGCCGATGATCGACTTGTAGGGGTCGTTATAGAAATAGGTGAGCTCGTCTCCCCAGCCGATCCAGATTGGCTGCCGAGACGTCAACATGATCCTGACGGCCATTTTCAGGCTTTGCGGCCAGGATGCAGGCGGTCCGAGGGGCGTCTCTTCCCATGAGTGGGCGCGCATGAGCGCCCCCAGCTCGCCGCCGCCGGACAGGAAATCGCGCAGCGAAGGCTGCGGCGTCGCGGCGCTTATCGTCGAAGACTCGTTCACCGACCTCCTCCACTGACTGCAGAAAATCGATAACGGACCGGAGCGTCGTCGCGGCTTCCGGCCCTGGCGGTACGCGTATGCGCTCTTGGTCAGCGGCGGTGGCGGAACGGATCGGGCCGTCCGTGCTCTGGCGTCCAATTTTGACCCGGGCAAATGGATAATGAAATCTTCAAAAAAACTCAATGCGCCGTCAGCAAATGCCCGCGTCTCTCCGGGCTGAAGCGGATGACGACGATCATCGCGACGGCCACCACGCCCCCCACCAGCGCCAGCGCGAAGGCGTAATTGCCGCCGTTCGCCTCGGCGATCTGGGCCTGGAAGGGCCCGTTGTAGGAGGCGAGGAAATTGCCGGCCTGATAGACGAAGGCCGGAATGGTGGCGCGCGCCGCGCCCGGGGCCAGTTCGTTGAGATGGGCCGGAACCACGCCCCAGGCCCCCTGCACCGCGACCTGCATGATGAAGGCGCCGAGGGCGAGCAGCGCCGGGGTCGACGAATAGGCCCACAGCGGCAGGGTCGGCAGCGCGATGAACGCCGCGACAGTGATCGCATTGACGCGCCCGATCCTCTCCGACACATGGCCGAACGTGAGGCCGCCGACGATGGCGCCGAGATTGGCGACGATGGTGATCCAGCTCACCGTGCCGGGATCGAAGTGGTGTTGCTTCTGCAGGAAGGTCGGATAGAGGTCCTGCGTGCCGTGGCTGAACAGGTTGAAGCACATCATCAGCACGACCATGTAGACGACCAACCGCCAATTTTGCGTGATCGTCGCCCAGAGGTGGGGCTTCTCGTGCGACCTCGAGGCCTCGAAGGCCGGCGATTCAGGCACGGCGCTGCGGATGAACAGCACGACAAAGGCGGGCAGGACGCTGAGCAGGAACATCGCCCGCCAGCCGAAAGTGAAGTCGCCGAACGTGCGGTCGTACAGCACGCCGTAGGCGATGGCCGCGATGAGGAAGCCGCTCGGATAGCCGCATTGCAAAATGCCGGAGACGATCCCGCGCGCCTGCGGTGGGATCGACTCCATCGCCAGCGAGCTGCCTAGGCCCCATTCGCCGCCCATCGCCACTCCGAACAGCGCGCGCAGGACCAGGAACACCCAGAGGCTCGGGGCGAAGGCGGCGCAGGCGCCGATAATCGAATAGGAGGCGATGTCGAGCATCAGCGCCGGCTTGCGTCCCCATCGGTCGCCGATGCGGCCGAAGATGAAGGCGCCGACGAACCGCATCGCCAACGTCAGGAACAGGGCGTAGGCCACCGCCGGCACGCCGACGCCGAATGTCGCGGCGATGTCCTTGAGCAGGAAGGTCAGCAGGAAGAAGTCGAACGCATCGAGCGTCCAGCCGAGATAGGCGGCGAGGATGGTGCGCTTCTGTTCCGCGGTCAGGCCCATTGTCGCCGTCCTTGTCTCGCCCCTTCGTCGCTTCAATTGATTGTCACACTAACTCAGCCGGGTTCGCCGGCCCAGACTTTCGCCGGCCTCGGCCGGACTTTTCGTCGCCCCCATGAGCCGCCTCGCCCCCTTCGAAATTTGCTTGTCCTCTGGCGGAATCGAGGCGCCTTGTCGAGGAGGCGTCCGCTCTCTCCGGCGAACAAGAGTGCGGCGACCACGACACAATTCCGCCGCCGTTTGGCGCGCCCCTGGATCTACTTCATATTAACCGGAAAATCGGAAACATAGGTTTTATTCGGGGCGAGAGCCGCCTGCGTCTTTCGACAGCCAAAGTTCGCCGAGGAGGCGTCGCCGTGGTGGAGCACACCGTCAGGGCCTACGACCAGGAGCTGGACGCGCTCGAGCGCTGCATCGCCGAGATGGGCGGCATCGCGGAGAAGATGGTGACCGACGCCATGGACGCGCTGTCGAACGCCGACATGGTCCTCGCCCACCAGGTTGTCGCGACCGACCCGCGCCTCGATGTGCTGCAGCGCGAAATCGAGGACTTGGCGGTCCGGACGATCGCCCGGCGCCAGCCGATGGCGGTCGACCTCAGGCAGTTGGTCGGGGCGGTTCGCGTCGCCGGCGATCTGGAGCGGGTCGGCGATCTCGCCAAGAATATCGCCAAGCGCACGATCAGGATCGGCGCCGAGTTCCGAATTCCGCGCGCCGTCATCGGCCTCAAGCACATGACCGAGGTCGCGCTCGAGTCGCTGAAGGACGTGCTCGACGCTTACGTCCAGCGCGACGCCGAACGCGCGCGCGACGTCTGGGAGCGCGACGCCGATCTCGACGCGCTGGAGCAGGCGGTCTTCCGCGACCTGTTGACCTACATGATGGAGGACCCGCGAAACATCTCGTCTTGCGCGCACCTTCTCTTCTGCTCCAAGAACATCGAGCGGATCGGCGACCACGCCACCAATATCGCGGAGAGCCTGATCTACCTCGCGACCGGCGAGAACCTGCCGACCGAACGGCCGAAGGCGCCGACCGATACCGATCCGGCGGCGGACCCGGCCGAGGGTGATCTTTGACCTTTCGGCGAGGGACGAGCCTTCGAATGGGGGTTGTCGGTTGGGATCATTCTTGCGGGTTACGCGTGGCTCATCTGTTGTTTTTACGTGGTTTTCCTTATTGCAATCGGCCCGAGAATGACGAATCACTAGGAGCCGGCTCATCGCAGCCGCAAAGGACGGCGCGAAATGAGGAACTTAGCGCTCGAACTGCAAGAGCTGCGCGACATTCTTGCCGTCGCCCAGCAGGAGATCTCCACTCTGGAGCAAATGACCCGGGGGGCGGCGTCCATTGTCCACCTCTGCGACGGCGAAGATCCCCTGGTCCGCCTCCATTTCGGTGAAATCGACGGGCGAATGGCTGTGGCTCAGGCAAGACATACGTCGCTTGCGCATGCGTTGGAGCAGTGCCGACGCGAAATCCGCAGCAGCGCGTCAGCCTGGGCCGAAGAGTCGTCGCTCCATTAGGCGATAGCGTTCGCGCCGATCCCTTCGAGGGGGCAACAAACATGCCGCCGGCCTGCGGGCTGCTGGAACGAAATGAATTCGAGCACGTTCTGGATACAGGTCAACGAATTTGGGGGAGTCCCTGATGCGACTGAGATATCTTGCGCTTGCGGGCGCGACACTTCTTGCAATGCCTGCCCTCGCTTTCGCCGAAGACGCTGTGGTCGTCGGCAACCCGCCTCCGCCGCCCGGCCAAACAGTCGTGGTGCACCCGGGGAACACGGTTGTCGCGCAGCCGGCCCAGCCCTGCAGGACGCACACCACGACGAAGACCAACGACAATACGGGTGAAAGCCATACGAAGCAGACGACGAACTGCCCCGATTAGCCTTGCCCCGCGAGATGCGGCGCAATGTGGATTGGCCGCCCCCGGGGCGGCCTTTTTCTTTGGTCCGGGAGCACGCGCCGAGCCTCGGACAGCGCTGCTCGGGCGCGAGCCCCGGCCGTTAAGGTTTTGGTAACCGCATTGCGAGCAGGCTCCACGATCAGCGTTTCGAGGGACGAAAAAATGGCGGTCTGGAGCCTTCGCGAGGCGGCGGAACAGGTCGGAGCGAGCAAGGTCGACATCTGGCGCGCCATCCGCTCGGGCCTGCTTCCGGCGCTGAAGACCAATGATGGCGATTTCGTCATCGATTCCGTTGAACTTCTACGTGTCTTCGAGGCGAAACGGCCGGCGCCGCTGCCCCGGCTGGACGCCGAACCGCTTGCCTCGCAGCTTCGTCCGGAAACGGCGGCGAGGCCGGAAACGGCCGCGGCGGACGACGTAACCGTCGCGTTTGCGGCGCTCGGGGCCGAGCTTCGCGAACTGCTCGCGTCCAAGGGGGCTTGATCCCCTTACCGGCGGCGCGGCGCCGGCTGGCGGCGCCGCGTTGTCCACCAGACCGAATTTACGGCGTCACAGCGCCCGCGTCTGGATGATCAAAGGGGCATTTGAACTGGTCGCCGAGGTAGCTCGCCAGGGCGCCATTGTTGATCGCTTCCAGGAGATCCGTCACAGCTTGAAGGTGCTTCTGCCGCAGGACGGCGAGTTCGTTCAGCAGCCGAGGCGAAGGGTTTACGAGGTTGGAAAGATACCCCTGGCCATCGGGGTAGGTCTTCCAGTCGTTGACGGGAAAGGCGGCTCCCGCAGTGGCGGTCGTCGGCGCGCCATCCTTGCGAAGCGGCGAATATGTCGTATTCGGAGTCGTCGTCACCGCCTGGTAGACGCCGGTTACGAACTCCTTCTTGGAGACATTGCCTATCAAGAACAACATGGAGTCCTTCAGCCCGGGATCATTGAGGGCAATCTGCGTGAATCCGGCGTTTTTTCCGCTCCACAGCGCCGCATCGATCGTGCCCAGGTAATCGAAGAATTTCTGGGCCCTTTCACCGGTCAGAAATCCAGCGAATGTCACAATCGCATAGTCGAGAGGAAACGTGTGAGGGTTGGTCGGATCGTACGAGAGGCCGAACTGAGAGGTCCCTCCCTGGTTCAGCACGTAGCCGAGGGCGTTGTCGAGCGCGAAGATATCCGCCGCGCTTGCCGCAAGAGGGCCCGAGTCCTCGATCCTGAATACATAGGAGGGATCGGTGACGCCTTCGAAATCCTCCGGCTGCGACGCCATAGCGCGTATTGCCGGGATTGATCGTGCTGATCGCTTTGTTATGCGAAAGCGCGAAGATCACGTGATGAACAAAGCCGCAGTCATCGAGAAGGCGGTGGCTCCACAGCGCCAGGTTTGAATAGCCGGCGCCCTCGATTTTCGCCAGATTCGCCTTCCCCACAATTTGCTGGCTTGGAATCGGCTCCGCCGAGACGTAGGTTTGGGCGGAGACCGGGCGATGAGCCAGGATCGCGGCGGCCAGAGCGATCCAGGCTAAGACAGAGACCGCGCTTCTATTTCTGGAGCGGTTTTGAAGTCCGCTGCGGCCCATCGGTTTCCCCTCCGCCTTCATAAAAATCTGTTTCGGCACAGGTGACGCGGCGCGTTCCCGCAGCCTTGCATGCGCACGGCCGGTTTGACCCACGCCGGCATTAGAATTGAGACAGGTTACGTTAGCAGAACCAGGAATTCCAGGGGGTCCTCAAAGGACGCGTCGATGCCCTGGCTAGAGCGGGTTCCGATCATATTGGACGTCATTGCGAGGAGCGAAGCGACGAAGCAATCCAGCCGCTGTGCAGCGGCTCTGGATTTTGGCTTCGGGCGTTCCGCGGCTAGATTGTTCTTTTTCTGTTCATAATATTTCAGGAACTCCGTGTTAAGTTCGTTTTGTCGTCGGGCCTTGACGGCCCATGGGGCAGGCGAGGTCGGCATAGGCTTCGCGGAGACCGCTTTCGGTTAAACAGAAGAAATCGCGTTCGTCCAGTCGGCAAAAATTATTTTCGCTCGGCGTCGCTGGTAAGCCTTTGAAAAGCCCGGAATCGGACGAAGGAATCCAAGGAAATCCAAAGGAATCCAAGCCGTTTTCCTTGGTTTCTTTGCTGTTCGGCTGTGAAAGATTAGGTTTGGCTTGGGAAAAATTTGGTCGTGTAGCGCGTCATCCTTCGGAAAATAGGAATATATTCTGGATCGGACTCTGCTCTAGGCATGTCTGCGCAGGCGTCCCTGCTGAGCGAGCGCTTCGTCGACGAAATCGTCCATCCGCTTGGCGACCGCGCGGATGTCGTAGAGTTCTGCGACGCGGGCGCGGCCGGCCCGGGCGAGTTTCTCCCGAAGGTTCGGGTAATCCAGGAGGGTGGCCAGGCGCAGAGCGAGACCTTCGGAGTCGGCGGGATTGGCGACCTCGGCGTGCGGACCGTGGACTTCGGCGAGACCGCCAAGCCCCGACGTGAGCAGGGCGGCGCCGCTGGCGAGGGCCTCGAGCGCCGTGCGGCCGAAGGGTTCGGGCGTCTTCGTCAGCACCATCGCGACAGCGGCCTTCTCCCAGGCCGCCTTGACCTCCGCGTAAGGCAGGTTGGTCTCGATCGTCACCTGCCCGGCCATGCGGGCCGCCGCCTCGCGAAGCGCCTGCACGGTTTTGGGCTCCCTGTCGGCCGCAGAGAGGATGAAGCGCGCCCGCCACTCCGGCCGCGACGGCAGGAGACGCATGACCGTCGCCATGGCTTCCCTATGGCCCTTGTCGTCGAGCGCGCGGCCGACCGAGAGAATCGTTTTCTCCTTGGGGCCGGCGTCGGACCATTCCGCCATGTCGAGCCCGTTCGGCACGGCGCGCATGGGACCCCGCGCCTTCGGGAAGTTGAAGAGAAACCGGTTGGCGCAGTCCTCGCTCACGAAGGCCAGCCCGGAGATCCGGCCGAGCTGCGCGTCGCGCAACATCCGCTTGAAGCGGCTCGCGGGCGGCTTCTCGTAGGCGTGGCTGTGCAGGATCGCCGGCAACCCGGAAAACGACGCGATTAACGCGGCCACAGGCAGGTGGTTCTCGACAACGGCGAGATCGACCCCGCGCCGGCGCAGCATTCTTGCGACGCTCCAGGCCTTGCCGAGATTGCCCCCGAAGGCGGCGTCGGGAACGGTCTCGATCGCGATTCCGTCGAAGGGCTCGTCCACCTTCGGGCAGACGACGAGCGTCGAGCGGGCATAGCGGCTGTGGCGGACGAGGTCGCGCACGCAGAGCTCGACCGACGCCGCGCCCTTCGGCCCGAACGCCGAATTGCGCAGGAGGACATAGGCGATGGTCGGGTCGCGGGCCATGCGTTGGGGGGTGCTTACACTTGGCGCCGGCCACCGACAAATGTTCGAGCCGCAATTTGCCGCAGGCGGCGAATTTTGCTTGAAAAGCGGCCTGTCCCCGGCCCGCCATAAGCGGGCGCCGCGAAAGGAACTCTATGTCCTCCCCCCGGAACGGCGGCCGCGAAGGCGCAAACGCCCTCACCCATGTCGGGGCGGAGGGCGAGGCGCGGATGGTCGACGTATCGGACAAGGGTCCGACGTCGCGCGTCGCCGTCGCCGAAGGCCGCATCCGGATGGCCCCCGCGACGCTTCAGGCGATCCTCGCGGGAAACGCCAAGAAGGGCGACGTGATCGGCGCGGCGCGCATCGCCGGGATCATGGCGGCCAAGAAGACCTCGGACCTGATCCCGCTCTGCCATCCCTTGCAGATCAGCAAAGTCGTGGTCGACATCGCGCCGGATGAAGCCCTCCCCGGACTGGCCGTGCGCGCCGAGGCGCGCTGCGTCGGGCCGACCGGGGTCGAGATGGAGGCGCTGACGGCGGTCGCCGTCGCCTGCCTCACCGTCTATGACATGGCCAAGGCGATCGACCGCGGCATGATCGTCGAAGCGATCCGCCTCGTCGAGAAGCGGGGCGGCAAATCGGGCGAATGGCGAGCCGAGGAGCGCGGCGTATGAGCGGCATGATCTCAGTTGAGGAGGCTCTCGCCCGCGTCCTCGCTTCGGCCGAAACCCCGCTCGGCGAGGAGCCAGTCGGGCTCGCCGCCGCCCATAACCGCGTGCTGGCGCGCGACCTCGTCGGCCTGCGCACCCAACCGCCCTTTCCCAATTCGGCGATGGACGGCTATGCCTTGCGCGCGGCGGACGCGTCCGACCTTCCCGCGACGTTGACCGTGATCGGCGAATCCGCCGCCGGGCGCGCCTTCGGCGGAATCGTCGGGCCGGGCCAGGCGACGCGGATTTTCACCGGCGCGCCGATGCCCGAGGGCGCGGACGCGATCGTAATTCAGGAAGACGTGCTGCGCGAAGGCGACCGCATCCACCTCAAAGCGGCAGTGTCGGCTGGCGACAACCTGCGTCCGGCGGGACTGGACTTCAGCGAAGGCGAGCTCCTCATTCCGGCGGGCCGACGCCTGTCGCCGCGAGACGTGGCGCTGGCGGCGGCGGCCAATCATGTCGATCTGCCCGTGCGCAGACGGGCGCGGGTCGCCGTGCTGGCGACCGGCGACGAGCTCGTCGCGCCCGGGGGGACGCTCGGCCCTTCGCAGATCATCGCCTCGAACAATTTCGCCGTCGCCGGGGTCGTCGAAGCCTGCGGCGGGATCGCCATCGACCTCGGCATCGCCGCCGACACGATGGACACGCTCGACCGGGCGATACGGGGGGCTCGGACCGCCAACGCAGACGTGCTGGTGACGCTCGGCGGCGCATCGGTCGGCGACCACGACCTCGTGCAGAAGGCGCTGGTCGCCGCCGGCATGGAGCTCGGCTTCTGGCGCATCGCGATGCGGCCCGGCAAGCCGCTGATGCACGGGAGGCTCGGCGGCATGCGGGTGCTCGGCCTGCCCGGCAACCCGACCTCGTCCATGGTCTGCTCGATCCTGTTCCTTCGACCCCTGCTGCGCGCCCTGCATGGCGAACCGGACGCCGGCGCGGACCCGAGCCGCCCCGGCCGCCTCGCCGTGGACCTTCCGCCGAACGGGCCCCGCCAGGACTACATGCGTTGTTCGCTAACCATCAACGCCGACGGCGTGCTGGCAGCGACGCCGGCGGAGCTGCAGGATTCCTCGCTCGTCAAGGTCATGGCGCGCGCCGAGGGACTGATTGTCCGGGCCCCCGGCGCCGGCGCGGCCAGGGCCGGCGATCCCTGCCGCGTCATCGCTTTCGAAGGACTCGGCGTCTAAAGGCTCCGCTGCCCGGCGCCCAGAATCAGTTGCGCGCGCCGACGATCGCCCGCCAGAAGCCGCTGTAACCCAGTTCGAAGCCGACGATCGAGTAGTCGAGATCGATCCCGTCCAGCACTTCGTAAGCGGAGTTGTTGCAAATCGAAAAGATGATCAGGCCGTCGCTCGACAGGTGATGACGGGCCTGGCGCAGGTAGGATTCGGTGATGTGGCCGTGCGGATCGCAGAGGCTGTATTTTTCGATGTCGTTCTCGGGGTTCTTGTCGATCATCGGCGTATTGAAGATGATCAGGTCGAAGTTCCGCTCGTCGATCTTCTCGAACAGGTCAGACTGGAAGGCGGTCAGGCTCAGGTTGTTGAGCTGCGCGTTGTCGAGCGTCGCCTGAACGGCGATCGGAGAAATGTCGGTCGCAACGGTTCTCGACGTCCAATTGGCCGCGATGAACAAGGAAATGATTCCGCAGCCCGCTCCGATCTCGAGCGTCTTGTCGATGAGCTCCGGGTTCATCGCCTTGATGTTGCGGATGAAAAACTCGGAGCTCGAATCCGGCAGCGGGTGATAGACGCCGGCCGGAACGTCGACGATCAGGCCATCGGTCTCGATTCGTTCAGGAACCGCCTGCCGGCGCACGAGCGCCGCATGGGCGGCCGCGATGTCGAAAGTCGCGGTGTTCACGAGATTCGCCAGTCCGAGCTTTCGCAGGACAGACGTTCGGGCCCCGACCCGATATTCGATGTTCATATCTCATCGCCTTTGTGAATGCTCGGGGCGTTTCCCCGCCCGTCGTCCCGACGGCGCATGAACTGCCGCTCGAGGCGCCAATTTCTTGTACGTATGACTATGCGTATCGTTTCATTGGCAAAGTCAGGTCTCCCGGCCGCGCTCGCTCTCATGCCACTCCGACAGGAGCCAGTGCGAGAGCGCGGTGAGAAGGACATGAATTGTGATGCCGGCGACCGAGATCAAGAGGAGCGCTGCAAACATTCTCGGAATGTTGAGGCGAAACCCCGATTCTACAATGCGATAGGCGAGGCCCGAGCCCTGGCCCGCCGAGCCGGCGGCGATCTCCGCGACGATCGCCCCGATCAGTGCGAGGCCGCCGCTGATGCGCAGGCCAGCGAGAAAATACGGCAGCGCCGACGGCAGCCTGAGCAGCATGAACTGCTGGAGGCGCGAGGCTTGATACATGTTGAACAGATCGACGAGATTGTGGTCGGCGGACGAAAGTCCGAGCGTGGTGTTGGCGAGAAGCGGAAAAAACGCCACCAGAAAAGCGCAGACGAGAACGGCTACCGAAGGGGTCAGGTAGATCAGGAGCAAGGGCGCGATGGCGACGATCGGGGTCACCTGCATGGCGACCGCGAAAGGATAGAAGGCGCGCTCGACGAGCCGGGACTGGGCGAAGATGACCGCCAAAGTCACGCTTCCGACGACCGCCGCGATCAGGGCCTTCAGGGTGATCGACAAAGTCACCCAGAGAGAGGCCGAGAGCGTCGGCCAATCGGTGATCAGCGTGGCGATGATGACGCTCGGCGCCGGCAGGAGATAGGGCGGGATGTCGAAGTAGCGAACGATCCCCTCCCACACGACCAGCCCCAGGCCGAGGGTGAAGGCGGGAACGGCGTAGCCGACGAGATCGTCGCGGGTCATTCGTTGGGCTCGCTCGGCGGCTCTTCCCCCATCGCCACATGTAGCGCCGCCGAAGTCCGGCGACATGTCTGGGCATAGGCGGAGGTCAGCCGAAATCCCTCGCGCCGGATTGGTGGGGCGTCGACGCTGATCTCTGCGACCGCGCGTCCCGGCCGTGCGGCCATGACGACGATCCGGTCGGCGAGATAGACGCTCTCGAATACCGAGTGGGTGACGAAGACGACCGTCGCTCCGAGCGAGGACTGCAGCGCCGCGAGTTCGTCGTTCAGCTTGAGGCGCGTGATTTCATCGAGTGCGGCGAAGGGCTCGTCCATCAGCAGCACCGCCGGGCGGGTCACCAGCGCGCGGGCGATCGACACCCGCATCTTCATGCCGCCGGACAGTTGACGCGGATAGGATTTGGCGAACCCGGACAGCCCGACCTGAGCCAGCGCCTCCTCGATGCGTGGCCTCGCCTTCTCCTTCGACATGCCGGCCAGACGGAGAGGCAGCCAGACGTTGGAGAACACGTCCGACCAGGGCATCAACGTCGGCTCCTGAAACACGAAGCCGAATTCGGGGCGTTCGCAGCTCCACGTGATCTCGCCGCTGGTCGGCGCCGCGAGCCCCGTAAGAAGGCGGAGAACGGTGGACTTGCCGCAGCCGGACGGTCCCAGCAGGGCAAGGAACTCGCCGGCGCGAATCTCGAGGTCGAGCCCCGACAAGGCGGTGACCCGGTTGGCGAACACCTTGTCGACCCCCTTGAAGGCCACAAGAGGCGCCATAGCGGCCTTGGACGACGCCGTCCCTCCCGAGGACGGAAAACTCACGACCTTTGTCATTTGCCGTACCAACCGGCCTGCCTTCGCGACGGTTCCCGCCGCCCGACAGCCGGCCCCAGCCCCATAACCCTCGACGTCGTCGTACCGGCCGAGAGCGCAGCCGGACGCGCATGCGCCAACGACACCCCACGCCTAATCCTGCAAAACCGCCACATCGGCCGCCATTTAAGCTCAGTAGAACGACTAGATGTAATGTCGACCAAGCCGCTGGTCAAACTGTCGCCCGATTTCGATGCCCGACCGCCACCCAGCCGCTGTCCTTGACGCCGGTCTTGCGCACGTGCGACTCCGCAATGTCCGCATTTCTGCCGGGGCCGATCGATGACGAAGGACTACGTCTCCGACAATCTCGACGCGCCGAGTCTCGAGCACCTTTTTCCCAACATGATCGTCGCCGACAAGCGCGTGTCGACCTGGCCCTGGCTGCGGAGGGAGATCGATCATCCGTTCCGGGTCGACCGCCGCAATCCTATCGTCGGCTTCATCAACCGCGACGAGGCGGCGGTCCTCTATTCCAACGCGCGGCTGTTTGCGGGCCGCAAGGGCGTCGAGATCGGCGCCTGGCGCGGCTGGTCGACTGCGCACCTCATCGCCTCGGGCCTCGGAAGCCTTCACGTCATCGAGCCGCTGCTCGCCGATCCGGTTTGGCGGGCTGAGCTCGAAGAGGTCGCGCGCGCCGCCGGTGGAACCGAAACGATCTTCGTGCCGGAGGCGAGTCCTGCTGCGATCGAGCGCCTCGGCGAAGCGGGCGTGCGATGGTCGTTAGCCTTCATCGACGGCGACCACGACGGCGAGGCGCCGACCCGGGACGCGCTGGCCCTCGCCCCCTATCTCGAGCCGACCGCGATGGTCCTGTTTCACGATCTGGTCTCGCCCCATGTGGCGAAGGGCTTTCGCGCCCTGGAAGCCAGGGGGTGGAACGTCATGGCCTACCAGACGGCCCAGATGATCGGCGCCGCGTGGCGGGGCGAGGTCGCTCCCGTTGCGCATAAGCCCGACCCGACGCAGGTCTGGCGCGTTCCGGACCACCTGAAGGGAATCGTCATATCAGGCGTAGCCGCTGACTGAGCGGCTCAAACGAGAGAGGCGGTTATGAGCTGGACGATCGAAGCCAAAGGTCTCGGCGCGCTCGGGCTCGCGCTTTGCTCCCTCGCCGCGCCCGCCGCCGCGGACGAGGCGCAGCTGGCGCGCGGGCGTTACCTGGTCGGCATCACCGGCTGCTCGGACTGCCACACGCCGGGCGGCATGCTGGGCGCCCCGGACATGAAGCGCTATCTCGGAGGATCGGACGTCGGCTTCTCCATTCCGACCCAGGGCGTGTTCGTCGGCAGCAACCTGACGCCCGACAAGGAGACCGGGCTCGGTCAATGGACGGCGGACGAGGTCGTCACCGCGATCCGCAAGGGCAAGAGGCCCGACGGCAGCGAACTCAGCGGGGTGATGCCCTCGGCGTCTTTTTCCCGGCTGACCGACGAGGACGCGTTCGCGATCGCGGCCTTTCTGCAAAGCCTTCCGCCGGTGAAGAACAAAGTGCGGGATTATCGTTCGTCGGAGACGGTGCCGATCTCGGTCTCGGCCGTGCTGCCGCCGGAAGTCTACAACGCCCTGCCGGCGTCGCAGAAGTGATTTGGGGCGGCGCAGGCTCGCCGCCGCCCCTCTCCACCCGAAATCAGTCCTTCGGCCGAAGGTCGAGGCCCACGCCCTTGTTGACGAACTGCAGGGTGTAGGCCTTCTTGTAGTCGATGCCGTCCTTGACGACGCCGGCCTTCACCATCTTCCCGTAGAAATCCTTCCAATGCTCGTCGGTCATCGCGCCGATGCCCTTGGTCAGCGAGTCGCCGGAATCGACGATGCCGTATTCCTTGATCTTGGCGATCGAGAAGGCGATCTGAGGGTCCGTCATCTCGGGATTGTCTTTCTTGATCAGCGCGTTCGCCTTGGCGTTGTCGCCGTAGAGATAGTGATACCAGCCGATGGCGGAGGCGCTGACGAAACGCTGCACCATGTCCGGGTTCTTCTCGACGATCTCGCGGCGTGTGACGATCTCGGTCGAATAGGTCGTGTAGCCGTAGTCGGAGAGCAGGAAGACATTTGGCTTGAAGTGTCCCTGCTGTTCGATCTCGTATGGCTCCGAAGTTATGTAGCCCTGCTGGATCGAATGGGTGTCGACGATGAAGGGGGCCGAGTTGAAATTATACGGCTTGATGTTCTCGTCCTTGAATCCGTAAGCGCTGCGCATCCAGGCCCAGAAGGTGTTGACCGCGCCGGCGCTGACAAAGGCCGGTTTGGCGTTCGGCAGGTCCTGCCACTTGTCGAGGCCGACGCCCGGATGGGACATGAAGCACTGCGGGTTCTTCTGGAAGTCCGCGGCGACCGTGATCAGCGGGATGTCGTTCTGGACGTCGAGGAAGTCGCCGATCATGTCGCCGCCCATGAAGAATTCGATCTTGCCGGCGATGAGCAGCATGCCGCCGTTCGACGCGGGGCCGCCGGGCAGGATCGTGACGTCGAGGCCGTATTTCTGGTAGGTCCCGTCGACCAGCGCCTGATAGTATCCGCCGGCCTCGGGGTCGGCCAGCCAATTGGTGGCGAATGTCACCTTGTCGAGAGCGTAGGCCGGCTGAGCCAAGGCCGCCGCGCCCGCCAAGGCGGCGATGATCAGAGCGCGCATTCAGGTTTCCTCCAAAAGTGTGATTTCGGAGGCGCCGAGATGCGTGCGATGCCTCCACCTTCCGCCGGCCGTTGTTCGTCGCTAGCGGATCGCGCCGCAGCATAAACGGCCGGCTTCGGGGCGTCGAATCCAAATTCGAGCGAACACCCGCGCGCGAGCCGGGCTGGCGTTTCGTCCGGATCCTCGGTAACCGGACGCCGGCCGCGCGCTTCGCGCCCAATCGGATCTCAGCTCATGCGTCTCTGGATCAAGGACCCGCTCGCAATCCTCGCGCCGGACGCCGAAAGGGGCGTCGTCGTCGACGGGTCGCGGATCGTCGAATGCGTTCCCCACGGGCGCTCGCCGCTCGAACCTTGCCCTGCGACCTTCGACGCCTCGCGCCACGTCATTCTGCCGGGCCTGGTCAACGCGCACCATCACTTCTACCAGACGCTGACCCGGGCCCACCCGTCCGGCTTCGGGCGCGATCTCATTCCCTGGCTCGTCGCCATGGAGCGCGTCTGGGACCGCATGACGCCGGACGCGCTTCGCCTGGCCGTTCGCATGGCGCTGGTCGAACTTCTCCTGTCAGGCTGCACGACGGCCGCCGATCACCACAACCTCTTTCCGCCGGGCCTCGAACGCGCCCTCGACATCGAGGTCGAGGAGGCGAGAAAACTCGGGATGCGCATGACGGTGACGCGCGGCTCGATGGGCATATCCGAAAAGGACGGAGGCCTGCAGCCCGATTCGATCGTGCAGGACTCGGACGCGATCCTCGAGGACAGCGAACGGGTCCTCGAGCAGTTCCACGATCCGGCGCCTGGCGCGATGACAAGGGTCGCGCTCGCTCCGTGTTCGCCCCTCGCCGTGCCGCAGCGCGTGCTGACGGAATCGGCGAAGCTGGCCGAGCGCTACGACGCGGGGCTGCACTGCCACCTCTGCCAGTCGCCCGAGGAGGACGCATACGCCGTGCAGACGTTCGGCAAGCGCTCGGTCGATCTCCTGGAGGAGGCGGGCTGGCTCGTCCCGCGAACCTGGGTCGCCCACGGCATACACTTCAACGAGGATGAGATCGTGCGGCTCGGCCGGTCCGGGGTCGGCGTCGCGCACTGCGCCGCCGCCGACATGGCCTTCGGCGTCGGCATATGCCCGACCAAGGACCTGGAGGCCGCCGGCGTCAACATCGGACTCGGCGTGGACGGCTCGGCCTCGAACGATTCCTCCAACATGATGGAGGCGGCGCGCCATTCGCTGATGCTGCAGCGTCTGCGCTACGGCCACGCCTCGTTGAGCCCCTACGACGCGCTCAGATGGGCGACGGAGGGCTCGGCCCGATGCCTGGGGCGGTACGACATCGGCCGCATCGCGCCGGGCCTGGAGGCCGACCTCGGGCTCTACCGGCTGGACGAGCCGCGCTTCAGCGGCGCGCAGGACCCGATCGCAGCTCTTGTTCTCTGCGGCGCCCACCGCGCCGACCGCGTCATGGTCGCCGGCCGCTGGCGCGTCATCGACGGCGCGCCGGAAGGCCTCGACCTCGACAAGCTGGTCGCGAAGCACAAGGCGGCGGCCAAGGCTTTTGCCTGAGGCCCTGTCGGCGTCGACTCAGCCGCCCCCATTCGAATTGTCGCATATGGTCACGTTGCAGGCTCGCTTGTTGAACGTGTTTGCAGGAGCCGCATTGTCTCCGCGAAATTGCCCAAGGGCGGACGCTGCTCTCGGGGCTTGACGGAGCGGCGCGGGCGGGCCGCCTGTCGCCATCGGCGCGGCCGCCGGGCCGCCCGTCACAGCCGTCTCGGCGCTCGCGGCAATGGGCGCGAGCGCGGTGGAGGCGGCAAGGACCAGCGCGGTAAACTTGATCATGTCCGTGTTCCTTTTTGATTTCCTTTCGGCCTGAGCAACGAGGGCGCGGCAAGCTTGTTCCGATCCGGCGCGAGGCGTCAGAAAAGGCCGCCGATTGCGCACACGATCGCCGGCCGCAAAGGCCTTCGCTTGACGGTCAATCACCCCGCCGAGCTCAGACGGGCGCGCACCCCGTCGACGAGCGCCTTCACCGCGTCCGGCGTCTCGTCGACCTGAAAGGGGACCTTCGTGCCTCCGGCGGTCATGAGCCCGGCGAAGACGAACGCCCTCGCGCCCGGATCGATCGTAGGCCCGGTCGGCGCGCTGATCCATTGCACGGCGGTGGCCCTCACATAAAGATCGCCGTTCCTGTCGTGCAGATGCACGAACAATGGGCCGAGCGAGAGGCTGCTCAGAAAGGCCGTCGGGCTCTCGCCAACCGGGGTCGGCTGATCCTCGAGGCCGGCGACGTAAGTCGCGACGCCGCCCGTACGAAAGGCGGGCGCCTCAGGGTTTGCGCTTCTCCTTGCCGTCACGAGCGGCCCCTGAAAAACCGCGATGATCTTGTCCGGATTGAAATAGACCGAGTCGCCGCCGATCGGCTTGATTTCCGCGAGCGGCGCAAACTTGACGGCCTCCGCCGTCTGGGCCGCCAGGGCAAAGCACGCGAGGCACGTCAATGCAGCGATTGTGCGCATGGCGACCGTCCTCTGCGCCCCTCTCCCCGCCCCGATGCTCGCTAAACGCGCAGGGCAAGGCGCCGATCCCGCCGGATCAGTCGCGCGGCGCCCGAACCGCATCTTCCGGGAGATCGGACCCGATCGCGGCTCTCGTTCTCCGCCGCGCCCGCCGCGCCGAACGACCCGGGGCGCTCATCGGCGAACCTATGGCGGCGGCGAAGGCGTTCGCTCGAGGCGCGTTCGGCGGAGGCTTTCGGGATGACAAACACCCAAGCTGGCCTCGACTCCGCTTGTGGAGCCGAAGTATCTTGGCTGTCATCCCCGCGAAAGCGGGGATCCAGAGCCCCGCGCCAAAGGTTTTGTACCCGCGGCCACTGGATGCCCGCGTGCGCGGGCATGACAACGTTGGGAGTTACCTTCAAGGCAGGAAATCGTCGGCAAGGACTTGCTCAATCGTCCATGGGCACGCGTCAGGCAGATGGTAGAGGCCGGTCTGATCAAGAGCGTAGTCGCGCGATATCGCGTAGGCCTCCGGCAGATATTCAGCGGGATACGAACGAAGCGAAGGATTCTCGTTGAGCAGCCGCCGCAGACGATGCCGGGCTTCTCTAATCGAGCTGCGCCAACTGCCGCAACGCGATTCCGGCTGATATTTCCATTTCAGGAGATGAAGGACGAGGTTCTCGATTCGCGAATCGATCTGGTGGCGGTTGCTCCTTCCCAATGTCTCGATTTCCTCCGCCAGATTATCCCAGTCGAGCTCGTTCGACGCACGCCGCCGCAAGGCGTCAGCCTGCGCCTTCGTCCATTCGTAGAGGTCGGATTCGTAGCTCATGCCCCTATCTAACGCGGCGCGCCAATATCACAAACGCGAATGATGCCAAGGATCGGACGACCGCCAACCGCTTCCAAAATTCGGGATCACGGACGCCCGTTCTGCCGCGCTTTCCGGCTGACAGACAAACCGGGCGGGAAGCCGCTTCAGGGCAGGAAGTCGTCGGCGAGGATTTGCGCGATCGACCACGGGCAGACCTCGGGCAGGCGGTAAAGGCCGGTTTCGAGCAGCGCCTTCTCGCGCGCCGCACGATAGGCCTCCGGCAGGTATTCGCCGGGATAGGTTGCAGGCGACGGGTTCTTCTTGATCAGCCGTGCAATGCGGCGCCGCGCTTCGAAAATCGAGCCGCGCCAGCTCCCGCACTGCAATTCAGGCTGATATGTCCACTTCAGGAGATGCAGGATCAGATTCTCGAGCCAGGCTTCGCTCTGGTCGAGGTTGCTTTGGCCCAAGGTCTCGATTTCCTCCGCCACATTGTCCCAGTCGAGCGCGTTCGGCGCTCGCCGCCTCAAGGCGTCGGCTTGCTCCTTGGTCCATTCGTGAAGGTCGGATTCGTAGCTCATGCCGCTTTAATCTACCACCGGTCAGACCTTCCCCGCACCTTCCCCGCCATGGACTTCTTGAACGGAGGCAGGCGGCTCTGCTCCGCCCCGATCATCCGCCCGCGATCGACGCCGCAGATCGTGTCGATATCCCTCGGGATGACGCCTGCGATGGTCAGCGAGGAACATCGCCGAGGACGCCTCCTCGAAGGCTTCCGCATTTGCATTGAGCCGCGCATCGGCGATCTCAGCGTCTCAAGTATCGCTCTATATAGGACCGCGAGATCCGCTCGATCATGTATCCCAAGACGCCGCCCAGGAGGCCTACCGGGATCAGAACGAACAACGAGGAAGAATAAAATCCGCAGATCGCGATCGCGATCGCGCCGAAGGCCAGAGCCACCCAGGTCGAGAATTCGGTTGAGGCGCTTTTCATCGGCATTCCCGCGTCGGCCGCCGCCAACAGCTCAAAACCCCTCTCCCCCGTCCACCGTCAGCACCTGCCCCATGACATGGCGCGCGCGGTCGCTGCAGAGGAACATGACCGCGTCGGCGATGTCGTCGACGTCGGCGATGCGGCGGGCGGGAATGCTCTTGATCATCGCGGCTTCGTCGAGCCGACCGGCGCGAAAATCCTCGATCACCCCCTCGGTCGCGACATGGCCGGGCGCGACCGCGTTGACCCGAAAACCCTTCGGCGCCCATTCGAGCGCCATCGAGCGGGTCAGCATGTCGAGCGCAGCCTTCGACGCGGAATAGAGCCCGCAGCCGGGCGCCGGCCGCACGCCCGCGATGCTCGAGACATTGACGATCGCCCCTCCCCGCCCGCGCTCGAAGGCGTAACTGGCGAAGGCGCGCGCGCAATGGAGCGGGCCGGCCACGTTGATCGCCAGGACCCTCGCCGCCTCCGCCGGGTCCGCCTCGATCAGCGGCACGAGCGCGAAGCGGGCGGCGTTGTTGACCAGGATGTCGAGCGCGCCGAATCGCCCGATCGCCGCGGCGACCATCCGCTCGCAGTCGGCCTCGACCGCGACGTCGGCTTCGACCGCCAGCACGGGCGCGCCCGACGCCTCCTCGATCGCCGCCGCCGCATGCGTCAGCGTCGCCTTCGTGCGCCCGGCGATCGCCACATGCGCGCCGCAGCGGGCGAAGGCGCGGGCGACGGCGAAGCCGATCCCCGCCCCGCCCCCGGTCACGATCGCGACCTTGCCGGCGAACTCGTCGACGCTCACGACTGGCGCCCTTGTAGCCGCGCTCGCTGAGCGCGGCCGACGCGGTCAGCGACCGCGTCTACAAAGGCCCTCACGGCATCGCCTGTACAAAGGCCCTCACGGCATCGCCTGGAAGCGCTTCGCCAGCGCGCTGATCTTCCGCGCCGTCTCGATGTCGAGGTCGGTGATCTTCATGCCAGCGTCATGGGTGCAGAACGAGAAGGAGACGATGTTGTAGGAGTTCTTGAACTCCGGATGATGGTTCATCACCTCGGCCTCGATCGCGATCTCGACGATGAAGGCGATGGCGTCGCGGAACGTGTTGAGCGCGAAGGTCGCCTCGATGTTGGGCGCCTTGACCGACCAGTCCGGCAGGTCGGCAAGCGCCGAACGGATCTCCTCGTCGCTCAGAATTTTGTACTGCGCCATGTTGAGCCTCCTGTTGTGAATGGGCGGGCCTCCCGGAAGGCCGTCATGGCCGGGTTTGTCCCGGCCATCCGCGCCGTTCCGCGCAACCGCAAGTCGCAGTCTCTGCGCAAGGGCCGCTCAAGACCTCGAGTGTCCTATGTTCTGCTTCCTCAAGTCACTTTACCTTGCGAACGCAATTCCAGCATGACCGCGGGGATGGCCGGGACAAGCCCCGCCATGACGGCCGGGAAATCGGCTTGGCTATCCTCCTGTCTCATTGCGAAGACGCTTCCGCTCGCGGCTGGTCGAGCTGGACGATCGCCTGTTCGAGCGCAGCCGGCGAGACGCGGATCGAGCTGGTATAGGGCTTGTTGAACTCGAGAATGAGAAAGAACGCGACCCCCACCGAGGCGGCGCCCAGAACGAGCATCGTCACCGCCATCGGATTGAGCTTCGACAGGAGCCCCATGCCGCCGAACATCAGGCACGACCAGCCGGCCACCGCATAGATGAGCGGCCACGGCACAGGCGTGCTCGCCTGCATCGACATGAGGATCCGCTGCTCGCCGATGAAGCTGTAGTTGCTGCGCGCCGCGTCGAGCAACTTCGTCTGCGCCGGCGTCTTCGGCTCCAGGCCGTCGAAGAATTTGCTGAGGTCGCCCATCGCCTTGTAGGAGGCGTCGTAGGCCTCGGCGCGCGATGTGTCGTCGCCCCAGAACTGCTCGTGCGCCCAGACGAGGTCTCGCCGCAAAAGTTCGCGCCCTGCGTCGGCGTCCGGCCCGTACTGGCGCATTTCGAGGTCGAACTCGAGCGCCCGCGCGGCGATCGTCTGAAGCTCCGTCTGCTGGGTGTTGTAGACGCCGAACGCCGTCCAGATCAGCAGGCCGAGCACCAGCGCGAGCAGGAGGGTGAGCAGCCCGACGACGCCGCCGATCATGTCGCGCGAGCGCTCCGCCGTGTGATGCGGGGCCAGCCGCCTCTGCAGGAATAGGCCGACGAGGCCGCTCGCGGCGATCAGGGCGCCGACGATGATGGCGATTGCGAGCGAGCTCAAGCCTGCGCCTCCCCGTGAGCGGTAAGGCGTGCCATGTTATTGGGCGGCCGTAAAGGAGGGGCGAAGGCCGCCTGACGAGGGCGCCGTCCCGCATAAGGCAGCCGCGACCTCGGTCACACTGGTCTGCGTCCCCACTGCGTCCCGCTTGCGGCCTGTAAGACAATGCCTTATATAATTGGCCATGAAGGTCGTTGCGACGCGCGGCTACGACCGTCGGGTCCGAAAGCTGCTCACGCGGGCCGAGCGGGCAGCGGCCGAACTGGAAATATCCCTTGCGCCGACCGGGTGGCCGGTCGTTCCCGGAACGGGAGGCGCCCGCAAGGCGCGAGCCGCCCGCGGCGGGCGGGGTAAGAGCGGCGGTGCGAGGATCATCTACTACGTGGTTAGTTTTGGGCGCGCGCTGTACCTGTTGGACATATACGCCAAGAGTGCGAAGGAGAACCTGACCGATGCCGAAAAGCGCGAAATCCGCAATCTCATCGCCGCGATCGAAGCAGAAGGCTAGCGCTCTGGGTCGCCGTTTGGTGGCCGGACTCAACGACGCGCTGGCCCATGCGCGCGGAGAGTTGGAATTGCCTAGCTATACAGTGGCGGAGCCGGAAGAAGTCGACGTAGCAGACCTGCGCCATCGACTCGGGCTGTCTCAGGCGGCCTTCGCGCGCGCGTTTGGCTTGGACGTGACGGCGCTGCATGCCTGGGAGCAAGGCCGGCGCCGGCCCGATCGGGCAGCGCGCGTGTTGCTCGCCGTCATCGCCAAGGAGCCGCAGGCGGTCATGCGCGCGTTGGCCCAAAGCGATACTTGAGTGGATACGCGGGTCGATGGCGAGAATGGTCGCCTCCGCGCTTTTGCGCCCGCCGAGGGGCGCATCGAAATCGAAGACGGTCACCCCTCCACCTTGGCCGGCAACAGCGCCTTGAGCGCGTCGAGCGTGTCGGCCTCGGCGACCGGCTTGTCGTGCCGCCAGCGCAGCATCCTGGGGAAGCGCACCGCGATACCGCTGCGGTGCCGCTTGCTCGGCGCGATGCCCTCGAAGCCAAGTTCGAACACCTGTGTGGGCTTGACGCTGCGCACCGGGCCGAACGTCTCGACCGTGGTTCGGCGGATGATCGCGTCCATCTCGCGCATCTCGGCGTCGCTGAGGCCCGAATAGGCTTTCGCGAAGGGTACTAGCTCGCGGCTCGGCTGCCCTTCTTCAGCGCTCCAGAGGGCGAAAGTGTAGTCGCTGTAGACGCCGGAGCGGCGGCCGTGGCCGCGCTGGGCGTAGATCAACACGGCGTCGACGCTCATCGGGTCGAGCTTCCATTTCCACCAGACATTCGTGCGGTCGTCGCCCTTGCGCCGCCCGACCCCATAGGCGCCTTCGCGCGCCTTCAGCATCAGCCCTTCGCGGCCGAGGGGGCGCGCCTGTTCCCGGATGACCGCCAAGCCGGGCCAGTCTTCCGCCGAGACCATCGGGCTCAGGCGCAACGGCGGCCGCTCGCCACGGGCTTTGGCGGAGCGAAGCGTCCGCTCGACCAGGGTTTCGAGACGGGCCCTGCGCTCGCGCTGCGGCTCGCCGCGGATGTCCCGTCCGTCGCATTCGAGCAGATCGTAAGCGATGAAGGCGACCGGCAATTCCCGCATGGTCTTGTCGGAAACGACCTTGCGGCCGAGCCTCTGCTGCAGGTTGGCGAAGGGCGCGAGGCCGTCGAGCGAGTCCGCCGTAAAGTCTCCCGCCGGGGGGATGAGCACGACGAGTTCGCCGTCGATCGCCACGCCCGAGGGCAGCGCGCGCGCCAGCGGCTCGAGATCGGGATAGGCGTCGGAGATCAGCTCCTCGCCGCGCGACCAGAGCCTCGAAGCGTCGCCGCGTTTCAGGAGCTGCGCCCTTATGCCGTCGAACTTCCATTCGACGATCCAGTTCGACGGCGGCCCGAGCGTCTCGGACATCGCCTCGACCGGCCCCTGCCAGGACTGCGCGAGATAGAAGGGATAGGGTTTTCCGGCGTCGAGCGCCGTCGCCTCCGCATCCGCGACCTCGCCGATCAGCGCCACAAAATCGTCGGCCGACGGCGCCCGGCGCGCCTGCGCGTAGCCGATCATCCGCTGCGCCATGCGGCTCTCCTCGACGCCGGCGACCTCGGCCAAGGCCTTCACCACCTGCAGCCGCGACACGCCGATCCGCAGCTCGCCGGTAATGAGCTTGAAGAAGGCGAGGCGCTGGTCGACCGGCAACGCCTCGACCCATCGCTCGAGCCGCGCGTACCGCTCCTCCTCGTCGAGCGACGGCAACGGCAGGAGGCGCTCGCGCATCCAAAGGTCGAGCGGGACCTCCTCGCCGGCTTTCCCCTCGGGCAGGAGAAGCGCCAGAGTCTCGGCGAGATCGCCGACGGTGGAATAGCATTCCTCGCAGAGCCACTCGGGCAGCCCCGAGCCGTCAACCGCCAGGCGCCAGAGGAGACGGGTCGGGACAGTCTGGCGCGGCTTGCCGCCGGCCAGGAAGTAGACCATCCAGGCCGCGCTCCCCCATTGCATGGGATCGCCTTTGGCCGCGGCGAAGGCTTCCACCAGCGCCGCCTGCTTCGCGCGGGTCGAAGTCGCCGAGTTCGAGCCGCCGGTAGAGGTCGGAGAAGGCCCTCATGGGGATCCCCTTCTCCCACTGGGAGAAGGTGGCGCAAAGCGCCGGATGAGGGGTTCCAGCCGGGAAAGCCGTTGACGCGGAAGAGAGAAAGGAACGGCGGGAGAGCCCTCATCCGGCCGGCTTCGCCGGCCACCTTCTCCCGAGGGGAGAAGGGGAGCGTGCCTGCAACATGAGAAGGCCCTCATTGTCCAGCCTCCGGCGTAGCCTCCTCCGTGGGCGTCTCCTCCTCCCCATAGGGAGTGGCCAGGACGCTTGCGTCCAACCCCTTCTCGCGCAGATAGCGCGTCAGCGGTCCCACCGTCCCGTGGGTGGCCAATACCCGCTTCGCGCCCGTCGCATCGATCGCGGCGAGCAGGCTTGGCCAGTCGGCGTGGTCGGAAAGCGCGAAGCCCCGGTCGAGCCCGCGCCGCCGCCGGTTGCCGCGCACCTGCATCCAGCCGCTAGCCAGCGCGTCCGAATAGTCTCCGAAGCGCTTGAGCCAGGGGCTCCCCATCGCCGAGGGCGGCGCGACGATGAGGGCGCCGGCGAAGCTGCGCTTGCCGGCGATCTCGCCGACGAGTCTTGTCGGCGGCAGAGCGACGCCCGCCTGTCGATAGAGGGCGTTGATCGGCTCGACCGCGCCGTGGCAGACGATCGGCCCGATCGAGGCGTCGACATGGGCGATGATGCGCTGCGCCTTGCCGAGCGCATAGGCGTAGAGCACGCTCGCGCGGCCGGCGGCGGCGTTGTCACGCCACCAGGCGTCGATGGCGGCGTAGTTCTCTCCTTGAGGCCGCCAGCGGTAGATCGGCAGGCCGAAGGTCAATTCGGTGATGAAGACGTCGCAGCGCTGCGGCTCGAATGCGGGCGCGACGCCGTCGTCCTCGAGCTTGTAGTCGCCCGAAGCGACCCAGACCTCGCCGCCATGCGCCACGCGGATCTGCGCCGAGCCCAGCACATGCCCGGCCGGATGGAATGAGATGGCGACGCCGTCGCGGGTCAGCCTCTCGCCGTATTCGACCGTCTCGATCGCGACGTCGCCGAGCCGTTTACGCAGGATCGGCGCGGTCGAGCGATGGCAGATATAGAGGTCGGCGCCGGGGCGGGCGTGGTCGCCGTGCGCATGGGTGATCAGCGCCCGCGCGACCGGGCGCCACGGATCGATGTGAAAGTCGCCCGCGGCGCAATAGAGGCCGCGATCGGTCGGAACGATGAGGTCCATCAAGACAAGACTGCCGGCAAGCCGTCGCCGGCCCTGTCATATAGGCGCTTGCGGCCGGCTCGCCACACGGGCTTTGGAGCACAACGAGTCGCCCCATGACCATGTGCCCAGTGGCGGCTATGCTTTCTCTGGAATGACGGCGGTGCTGAAGATGTCGAATTCTGCGACTATCATTGAGGACCAGCCATGACAATTCGCCGCGATGATCTCGATGCCGGCCGGATCGACCTGTCGGACGTGGCCAATTCGGCGGGGGAGCGACTCCCGCGCTGCGGGCGCTCTACATTCTGACGACGGCGCTTTGGAAAGGCGGCGGCCGATGCTGTACGAACTTGCGCTTCTGGCCGGCATCCTGGCCGGCTCGCGGACCTTCATGGCGCCCGCTGCCGTGAGCTGGGCCGCCCGATCCGGGGGCCTCCTTCTCGACGGCTCGTGGCTCGCCTTCATGAGCTCCGCCTGGACACCCTGGATCTTCACAGTGCTGGCGGTCCTCGAACTGGTCGGCGACCAGCTCCCCTCGACGCCGAGCCGGAAATCGCCGCCGCAGTTTGTCGCCCGCATCCTCAGCGGCGCCTTGTCGGGCGCCACGCTCGGCGCCTCTGGCGGCTCCTGGTGGATCGTCGGCCTCGTCGCCGGCGCGGTCGGCGCCATATTCGGCACTCATTTCAGCGCCGACGTCCGGGCTCGCATGGCGAAGGCGTTCGGCCGCGATTGGCCGGCCGCGTTGACCGAGGACGCCGGCGCGGTCATGCTGGGCTTCGTCATCGTCGGGGCGCTGCTATGAACCGCCGTTTTGACTCGATTGTGATCGGCGCCGGCCAGGCCGGCCCGCCGATGGCCGGCCGGATCGCCGCCGCCGGCAAGACGGTCGCCCTCGTCGAGCGCAAGCTCGTCGGCGGGACCTGCGTCAACACCGGCTGCACGCCGACCAAGGCCATGGTCGCCAGCGCCTATGCCGCCCATCTCGCGCGCCGCGCCGGCGACTTCGGCGTCAGCACGGGGCAGGTCGGCGTCGACTTCGCGGCCGTCATGGCGCGGAAGGACGCAATCGTCGAAAACTCGCGCTCGCACTTGGAAAGCTGGCTGCGCGGCTTAGCGAACTGCACATTGGTCGAGGGGCACGCCCGCTTCCTCTCGCCGTCCACGATCCAGGTCGGAGACGACACGCTCGAGGCGGATCGGTTTTTCATCAACGTCGGCGGCCGGGCCGTCCTGCCCAACTTTCCAGGCCTCGATCGGGTCAAGACGCTGACCAATACGACGCTGCTGGAGCTCGACGCGCTGCCGCGCCATCTCGTCGTCGTCGGCGGAAGCTATGTCGGGCTCGAGTTCGCCCAGATGTTCCGGCGCTTCGGCGCCGAGGTCACCGTGGTCGAGAAGGCGCCGCGCCTGTGCAGCCGCGAGGACGAGGAGGTGTCGGACGCGATCCGCGAAATCCTCGAAGCGGAGGGCGTCGAGATCCGCTGCGACGCCGAATGCATTCGCTTCGCGCCGCATGGATCGGACATCGCGGTCGGCGTCAATTGCACGACGGGCGAACCGGAAGTCGTCGGCTCGCACGCGCTGCTCGCGGTCGGCCGCCGGCCGAACACCGACGACCTCGGGCTCGAGGCGGCGGGCGTCAAGGTCGACGGGCGCGGCTTCATCATCGTCGACGACGGATTGCGGACAAACGTCCCCCACATCTTTGCGCTCGGCGACTGCAACGGGCGCGGCGCCTTCACCCATACCTCCTACAACGATTTCGAAATCGCCGCGGCGAACCTGCTCGACGGCGCCCGCCGGCGGGTGAGCGACCGCATCCTTGGCTACGCCCTCTACATCGATCCGCCCCTCGGGCGAGTCGGCCTGACCGAGGCCGAGGCCCGCGCCAAGGGGCATAAGGTCCGGATCGGCAAGCGACCAATGACGCGCGTCAGCCGCGCGGTCGAGAAAGGCGAAACGCAGGGTTTTATCAAAGTCGTGGTCGACCAGGACACCGACGCGATCCTCGGCGCGGCGATCCTCGGCGTCGGCGGCGACGAAGCGATCCACGGGGTGATCGAAGCGATGGCCGCCGGCGTCACCGCCAAGGCCTATACCAGGGTGATGGCGATCCACCCGACGGTTTCCGAGCTTCTGCCGACGGTGTTGGGCGAGCTTTCGCCTTGATGGCGAGCATCGGCATGAATTCCTGTAGGGCAGGGCGGCGGTGCTGTCCTCGGCTTGTAAGTCCTGTCGTGACAAAGTCAGGCAGACTTGCTATGTGCGCGTTATGCCCTCACCCCGCGCCAATCGCACCGAGAAGCTCGATCTCCGGCTGACTCTATCGGCCAAGCGGACGCTGCAAGCTGCGGCGAAAGCAGCGCGCAAGACTGTCAGCGAGTTCGTACTGGAGAGCGCGCTCAGCGAGGCCGAGGAGCGCCTCGCGGACCGACGCGTTTTCAAACTCGATGAAGAAAGCTGGCAAGCCTTCCTCGAAGCGCTCGATGCGCCGCCGCACCGCCGCCCGCGTCTCGAGCTGCTTTTGCGTGAGCCGTCGATCTTCGACCCTGAGACGTGAACGCCCCGCCGCGGATCGAAAAACTCAATCGGGCGCACAGGGTCGAGGCGTTCCGCTGCGGCTGGCCCGAGCTCGATCGCTTTTTGATCCGGCACGCGCTGCAGGCCCAGTTCGCCAACTCCTCGCAGACCTATCTTGGCCTCCTCGACGAAAACGTGATCGGCTATTACACGTTCGTCGTCGGCCAGGTGGAGCATGCCGACGCGCCGCTGCGCGTCGCAAGAGGAATGCCGCGCCACCCCATCCCTCTGCTGGTGCTCGCGCGTCTGGCCGTGCGCGTCGACTGGCAGGGTCGAGGGGTCGGCCCCGGCCTGCTACGCGACGCGCTGCAGCGGACCCTGCAAGCCGCCGACATCGCGGGCATTCGCGCGCTGGCCGTTCACGCCAAGGACGACGCGGCCGCCGCTTTCTACCGACATTTCGATTTCGAGCCCTCGCCGACCGACCCTCGGCATCTCTTTCTGCTGGTCAAGGACATCAAAGCGGCGGCAGGGGGTTAGTCTACACGCCCAGATAGCGCTGCAGCAGCTCGGGCTGCGCCCTGATCTCCACCGCCGGGCCTTCGTGCGCGACATGGCCGTTGTTGATGATGTAGACGCGCTGCGCCAACGCCAGGGTCGCGGCCAGATTCTGCTCGACCAAGACGATCGTCTGCCCGCTTCGCGCCAACTCGCGACACGTATGCACCAGATCCTGGACGATGACCGGAGCAAGCCCTTCGAACGGCTCGTCGAGCAGGATGATCTTCGGATCGCGCACGAGCGCGCGGGCGATCGCCAGCATCTGCTGCTCCCCCCCGGAAAGGTCGGAGCCGCGGCTGGTGCGCCTCTCCTTGAGCCGGGGGAACATTGCGTACACGCGCTCGAGCGGCCACTTGTTCTTCGCGGTCAACGCGGCGAGGACGATGTTCTCCTCGACGCTCAAACTGCCGAAGATGCGGCGGTCCTCGTGCACGAGCTGCATGCCGAGACGGGCGATGCTGTGGGCCCTCTGGCCGATGAGCTCGACGCCGTCGAGCTTGATGCTGCCGGTGCGGCGCGTGACGATGCCCATGAGGCTCTTGAGCGTGGTGCTCTTGCCGGCGCCGTTCCTGCCGAGAAGGGCGACCGCTTCGTGCTTCTCGACGCGCAGCGAGACGTCGAACAGGATGTGGCTCTCGCCATAGTAGCTGTTGAGTCCGGTCACCTCGAGCAGGCTCACGCCGCTTCTCCGTGAACGCCGCCGAGATAGGCCTCCTGCACCTTCGCGTTGGTCTTGATCTCGTCGGGCGTGCCCTCGACCAAGACGCGGCCTTCCTGCAGCACGGTGACCTTTTCGACCAGCTCGAACAGCGAGTCCATGTCGTGGTCGATGATGATCATGGTGCGGCCGCGCGCGATGGACTTGAGCAGCGCCACCGTTTCCACACGCTCTTGCGGGCTCATGCCGGCAAGCGGCTCGTCGAGCAGGAGCAGGCTCGGCAAGGTCGCGAGCGCCAGCCCAATCTCGAGCCGCCGCTTCTCGCCGTAGGCGAGCTCAGACACCAGCGTGTCCGGCCGCTCGGTCAGATGGACGAGCGCCAGCGTCTGCTCGACGTGTTCGTCGAGGCCGGGAATGTTCCGCAGGCTCCGGAACAGGTCGAGCTTGAACTTGCCACGAATCCGGCTCAGCGCGGCGATCCGCAGGTTTTGCCTGACCGTCAGGCGATCGAACAGCTGGTTGATCTGATAGCTCTTGGTGAGCCCGAGCTGGCAGACGTCGGTGACGCTCATCCCGGTGATGTCGCGGCCTTCGAAGGCGATCCTGCCTGACGTCGGCTTAATCTCGCAGGTCAGCATCTTGAAGAACGTGGTCTTGCCGGCCCCGTTCGGCCCGATAATGCCGCGCACTTCACCATGATCGACGACAAAATCGATATCGTTGTTGGCCACCAGGCCGCCATAGCGCCTGGTGAGGCCGGTGGCTTGCAGAATCGGCCCGGAGCTCTGGACGGCGGCGCCGTGGCGCAGCGGCGCCGTCTCGAGAACAGCCGGGGTGGCTGCTGCCGATGGGGCCGGTGCCGTTCGGGTCCCGGCGGAGGGCGCGCCCATGCGATAGAGATCGACGACGGCGCCGACAATTCCCCGCCTCAAGAAGGTGACGAGCAAAACGAACACGATGCCGAGCACCAGTTTCCAGGTGGCGCCGAGATGCAATGTGTTCTGGAAGAAATCGCTGAGATAGAGCCATACCGTCGCGCCGACCAGCGGCCCGATCAGCGTGCCTGCTCCCCCTATGGCGGTCTGCATGACCAGCTGTCCGGAGGTGTCGAACATGAAGGCGTCCGGCGGCATGAAACCCTGCATGACGCCGAGAAGACCCCCGGCAAAACCGGCGTAGGCCGCCGCGATCACGAAAGCGGTGAGCTTGTAGCCATGAATATTGTGGCCGAGGGCTGCTGCGCGAAGCGGGTTGTCGCGCAGCGCGCTCAGGATCGCTCCCACCGGCGAGCGCACGATGCGGAGCGCGATCAGGAGGCCGACAAAATACCAGAACGCCAGGAAGACATACATGGAAGGGTCGGTGTCGAAGCGCAGCGTCACAAAGCCGAGATTGAATATGGGCGTCGGAACGCCCGGCAGACCGTTCTCTCCACCGGTGAACGCCGACAACGGATTGAACTCGGCGAAGAAGAACACTTCGGCGATCGCCACCGTGATCATGGCGAAATAGATGCCCGTGCGCCTGAGGGCGACCAAACCGACGAGATAGCCGACCGCCCCCGCAACCACGGCGCCGATAACGATCGACGCCAGAACGTAGGAAAAGTTGGCTTCGGTCATGAGATAGGCGGCGAACATGCCGCCGGTCCCGAAAAATGCGGACTGGCCAAACGACAGGAGGCCGGCGTAGCCGAACAAGAGATCGAAGCCGAGTCCGAACAGACCCCAAATCAGGACGCGGTTGATCGTGGTCAGGGAAAAGCCGATATGCGGCAGCAGGAAGGGCGCAGCAATCAGCGCGACGATCGTAAAAGCCTCGAGGGCGAAGGGAGGTTTGGTCTTCATGCGGGGAAGCGCGTTCACTCGCGGCCAGCCGCGCCGAGGAGTCCATAAGGACGGATCACCAGCACCAGCGTCATTGCCACGAACAGCATGACGTAGGCATAGCCGGGGTTGAACATCGACGTGATGCTGATGATTTCGCCCGCCAAGAGGCCGCCGAGCACTGCGCCCGGAAAAGAGCCGACGCCGCCAATGACGACAACGACAAAAGTCTGAACGAGGATCGATTCGCCGACATCCGGCGTGATCGAGACGACCGGTGCGTTGACGACGCCTGCGAAGCCCGCGGCCATCGCGCCGATGCCGAAGACCAGCGTGAAGACTTTGTAGACGTCGATCCCGAGCGAATCGACCATCACCGAATCCTCGATCCCCGCCCGCACGATCATGCCGATGCGCGTACGGTAAAGCAGGACATAGAGCGCGAGCAGCGCGACCGTGACGATGCCGAGCAGAGCCAGCCGGTAGGTCGGATAAACCATGAAGCCGATTGAGGTGATGCCCACCACCGGCGGCGGAACCATCTTCGACAGGCTGCCGAAGACGAAGCGCACCGCCTCTACGAACACGATGCCGAGGCCGAAGGTGACGAGGAGCTGGTCCTCATTCGGGCGCGTGTAGAATTGGCGGATGATCAGCCGTTCCGTCAGCACCCCGACCAGCATCACGAAGAGCGAGCCGGCGATCACCGCCAGGATGAAGGACCCCGAATAGGTATAGGCGAGCCAGCCGGCGTAGCCGCCCAGCATGAACATTGCGCCATGCGCGAGGTTGAGCACGCCGAGCGTGCCGTAGATGATCGTCAGGCCGGAGGAAATCAGCGCCAGGAGCGCGCCGAGCACCAGCCCGTTGAAGCACTGCGATATGAAGTCCGCCCAGTTTACCACGCTGCCGCCTGCATCATGCCCGACGAACGGACCATCGCGACGTCGACTTGCCGGAAATCATGGCAGACGGTCCCCCGACGCGCGCGCCTCAAGCAGACGCCCCACGAAGGCGCAAGCTTGCCGTTCCGCGCCTGTTTGGGTCGTCTGCTGTGGAGATAATGGCCCTTCTCCACACGCCGGCGTGGAGAAGGGACGACGCTTGTCAGGTATAGGCGCCAAGATCGCAGCCGAAGGCGCCCGGTTTTTGCATCAGAGGCCCGCCCGGCACCACTTCAAGCACCTCCCAGTAGTCCTCCGGGTTCTTCATGTCTTTGGGAGCCTTGCCTCGGACGATGATGACGGGGCGGACCAACTGATGGTCCTCGGCGCGGAAATGCACGTCGCCCACCATTGACGGGAAAGTCTCGCCCTTTTCGTACTGCTTGATCACGTCCGGCGGGTAAAAAGTGCCGGCTTCGGAGACCATGCGCGCCCAGATGGCGAACTGCATGTAGGCGTTCTCGGCGCCCCATTGCGGCCGGTAATTGTATTTCTTCTGGAAAGCTTCGACGAACAACTTGGCCAACGGGTATTTGTCCTCGAGAGTCCACCAGAAGTCGGTGGCGGCGAAGACGCCCTCGGTGAGCTCCGGGCCGACTTCCTTGGCGAGGAAGGGAATCTGGTACGGGATCACCATCTTCATCTTCGGCGTAAGGCCGAATTGCCTGGCCTGCTGCACGGACAGCACGGCGTCCCGGCCCCAGTTGACGTTGATGATGAATTCGGCGCCGGAGTTGGCGATGTTGGTGAGATACTGGCTGAAGTCCTCCGTACCCAGCGGCGAAACCTGGTTGGTCACCATGGTCCAGCCGCCCTGCGAAGTCAGGTAGTCGTTCACCGACTTCGTCACCGTGTGGCCGTAGGTGTAGTCCGGCGTCATGTACGCCGCCTTCCTGCCCTTGCCGAAATTCTTCACCAGAACCGGGCCGATGGCATTGGCGGCGGTCTCGCCGTAGAAGCACTGGCGGAACGAATAGCGCGAGCAGTCCTTGCCGGTCGTGTCGTTCGATCCAGAGATGGCGACGAGATAGAGGACCTTTTCGCGCTCGGCGAATTTGTTCAACGCCACGGCGACCGCCGACGAAGTCGAACCAGTCATGGCGATGATCTTGTCGTCGTTGATGAAGACCTGCTGTTCCTGCACGGCGTTGTTCGGCTTGGCGGCGGAATCGGCGACGACGAGCTTCACCTGCTTTCCGAGCACGCCCTTGGTCACCTTGGGCGCGATCTGCTTGATGAGGTCATTGCCTTCATTGAGGTGCTCGACGGCGAGTTGCATGCCCTTGAGCTCATCCTCGCCCTGCACGGCGTAGGCGCCCGTACGTGGGACGGTGGCGCCGATCGTGACGGAGTCGCCCTGCGAGCCGGCCGGCCAGGTGCCGAGCGCGGGCTTGTCGTCGGCGAATGCCATGCCGGCCTGGCCGAAAAACGTGGGTATCAGGGCTGCGCCGCCAGCGCCCGCGCCAATGCGTAACGCGTAACGGCGTGAAACGACGCTTGCTTTGCTATTTCCGAAAAGGGACTCGGCCATCTTTTCCTCCAAAGATTTTGTTGATTCTGGTCATGACCTCGTTGGGACCGGTTGTGTCCGCGGCGTTTCTTCCGCCGCCATCAACCGCCAAATCCCAAGAACACCCGCGCGCCGCAAGTCAGACCAGGTCGAGCGCCCCCCATATGAGAGTAGGTCAATAGTCGACTGGCGCGTCAATGCAACTTTCGTCCGTATTAACCTGTGTTTCCTCGTAGGATCCGGACTTTGTGCGGAGCGACGAGCCCGCCCGGCTTCGGCGTCGAGAACCGGAAGCGGCCGGCGCGGTTGTCGCGAGCCCTCATCTCCGAGTTCTCGCCAGCGCGTCCGCCGATGTATAATTTGCGGCCGAAGGAGCCCGCGCCCCATGAACAGACAGTCCCGAATCTCCGAGCCGCACCGGCTCGACCTCGCCCATCGCCCGCGCCGCAACCGCAAGGCGGAATGGGCGCGGCGGCTCGTCTCGGAGCACGTGCTGACGGCGGGCGATCTCATCTGGCCGCTCTTCCTCGTCGAGGGAAAGAAGACGCGCGCGCCCGTCGCTGCGATGCCGGGGGTCGATCGTCTCAGCGTGGACGAGGCGGTGCGCGAGGCCGAGCGGGCGGTAAAACTCGACATTCCGGCGATCGCCTTCTTCCCCTATACAGAGCCGCATCTGAAGGACGAGCACGGCAGCGAGGCGTTCAACGAGAGCAATCTCGTCTGCAAGGCCTGCCGGGCGATCAAGCGCGAGTTCCCCCAGCTCGGCCTTGTCACCGACGTCGCGCTCGACCCCTACACCAGCCACGGCCACGACGGCCTGGTGCGCGAGCGCGGCGCCGAACTCACTATCCTTAACGACGAGACGGTCGCGGCGCTCGTCCGCCAGTCGCTGAACCAGGCGCGCGCCGGCGCCGACGTCATCGCGCCCTCCGACATGATGGACGGAAGGGTCGGGGCGATCCGCGAGGCGCTGGACGAAGAGGGCTTTCTCGACGTGCAGATCCTGGCTTACGCGGCGAAATACGCCTCCGCCTTCTACGGGCCGTTCCGCGACGCGCTGGGTTCTGCAGGCGCGCTGAAAGGCGACAAGCGCACCTATCAGATGGACCCGGCCAACAGCGACGAGGCTCTGCGAGAAGTGGCGCTCGATCTCGACGAGGGGGCCGACATGGTGATGGTCAAGCCGGGCATGCCCTATCTCGACGTGATCCGCCGGGTGAAGGACGCGTTCGGCGCCCCGACCTTCGCTTACCAGGTGAGCGGCGAATATTCGATGATCATGGCGGCGGCGAACAACGGCTGGATCGACGGCGACAAGGCGATGATGGAGAGCCTGATCGCCTTCAAGCGCGCCGGCGCCGACGGGGTGCTGACGTACTTCGCGCTGCGGGCGGCGGAGAAGCTGAAGGTAAGGTAGCCGCTTGTCGGTCCCCTTGGCCTTGTAACCTCGCGGTCGCTGATTGTCGCCAAGCGCGCAACCCGCCCTCGAGCCGGCGCAAGCGCAACCCCTCACGCCGCGCGCTCGCGGGTATCAGTGGCGGACGTCGAGCAACTTGTGGATTGCCGCAACAGCAGGTAGCGCGCGCGTCCCAGGCAAGCTCAAATAGCGGAGTCCCAAATCGATGACGGGTCTCCGATAAAGGCGGCGCTTCAAGAGATGCTCAAGCTGACCAAGTCGCAGGCCGACTGCCTGAGGGTCCTCCGAAGCCCCGGCTTCTCCCCGGCAAAGATTGCTGTTGCGGCGAGGCTCGACCTCAAGAAAACCAAGGCGGCCCTTCGCAAGCTGGCGGAGCTGGGGCTTGCCGAACAAGGCTCGTCGACAGGCTGGCTCGTCACCGCAGATGGCGAGACTTGCGGCTTCGAGACCGTTCCGGACCAGCGGGCGCGAAGAGGCCGGCCGCCGGCGCCCGGCGCACAGCTTGTGCTCGATCTGCTTGATCGGCCGATTGGAGGCCCCGCTCAGCCCGGACCCGGCGCTCAGCGTCTGCTTGATTTGCTGGACCGGCCGATGCACGGCCCCGAGCTCGCACGGAAATCAGGGCTCTCCCGCCAGAGAGTTCTACAGCTGCTCCTCGCGCTCCACGCGCAGGGACGGATCTCCTTCGGCGATCCGGATCATCCCTCCTGGCTGGTCAAGCGTGCGGACGACGACACGCCCATTCTGTCCCGCGAGGAGCAACGCGTACTTTCGGCGCTTCCGCGGCAACGAGCAACCGACGCCACCGGGCTCGGCGTCGTGGCAAGGCTGTCTGACGACGAGGTCGAGCCGGTCGCGGACAAACTGGTCGTCGCCGGATTGGCCGAGGCCTGCGATGGACTGGCGGGGCGCCGAGCGTTTCGCATCACCGCGATCGGGCTGGACCATCCGCAATACTTTGCGCCCGCCCGCCAGGCGCCGCCGCCCCGGCTCCCGGTCCATTCCGATCGCGTGCGCACAGTGCTGCAAACGATTTCCGACGCAGGGGCATTGAGGATCCTGGACGTGAAGCGCGTGACGAAGATCCAGCAGCAATCGATCAACGCGCTCATGCAATATCTGAAGCGCAGGCGGCTGGTGGCGAAGACGGGAGATCGGCTCGACGCGCCCTATTCGCTGACAGAGCAAGGCCGCGCGGTTCTGGCGGAAATGACTCTGCGCCGGGCGGCCTGAAAGGCCGCGACGGGTCCATTGCACGATCTCGAACCACTGGATGTCGTCCTTGCGCACCGAAGGCCCGAGCAACTCCTTGGAGACAATCTCGGGCAGAACGATATGGTCGGCGACGTCGGCTGCGAGGATGGCGGCGAGCTTGAGTGCTGCGGTCATGATCAGCGCAACCTGCCGGCAAGGCCGCGGACGTCAAAACGCCTTCAGTAGTCCGGCCTGCCGAAGAATCGCATTCGCTGTGTGCCGGCTCGAAATGCCAATCGGCACGGGAAAGTTGCGGTCCGTGATTGGACTGCGCCAGATTTCGTGACTGCCGCGTCCATGACGGACGAAAACGCAACCCGCCTCTTTCAGCAACTCGCGCAATGGCCGGTCGAACTGCGGCGCCACTCACGCCGCCACGGCCGTCGCCTCGCGAAGAGCCATCACTTGAATGAAGATCGAAGCCGGGTTGATCCCCGGATGGTTGTCCGGCGCAACGTCGAGCGCCATCTGCGAGATCTTGTCCAGGAGCTCGTCGAGCGTCGGCGCGTCCGCCGCCGCGGGGATCTCGTCACAGCGACCGCTCCAGACGTTCGCCTCGGCATCCCAGATCGCGGACACTGTGAAGATCACTGGCTTTGTCACGCCGACCTCGATCGCTCGATCTCGCCCTTGCATGGCGCTCGATGCTCATAGCACTTTCGATTGCGGGGCGAAAACCGCATCCGCGTCGTCCGCAGGTTCACCTTATCGGCGGCGCGTATTGCAGTCCCCCCTTGGTCCAGAGCGCGTTCAGGCCCCGCTTGATCTTGATCGGCGAGCCCATGCCGACGTTGCGCTCGAACAACTCGCCGTAATTGCCGATCGCCTTGATGATCCGGTAGGCCCAATCGTTGGTGAGGCCCATGGTCTGGCCGAAGTCGCCCTCGACGCCGAGCAGGCGGCGGATGTTGGGGTTCGGCGACTTCAGCATCTCGTCGACGTTGGCCTGGGTCACCCCGAGCTCCTCGGCGGTGACGAGCGCGTAATGGGTCCACTGCACGATCTCGAACCACTGGATGTCGTCCTTGCGCACCGAGGGCCCGAGCGGCTCCTTGGAGATGATCTCCGGCAGGACGATATGGTCGTCCGGGACCGACATTTTCAACCGCTCGGAATAGAGGCCGGAGGAGTCGGTCGTATAGGCGTCGCAGCGGCCGGAATCGTAGGCCTTGGTCGCCTCCTCGTCGGTGGCGAACACCACCGCCTCGAGCTTCATGTTGTTGGCGCGGAAGTAATCGGCGAGGTTGAGCTCGGTGGTGGTGCCCTGCTGCACGCAGACCGAGGCGCCGTCGAGCTTCAGCGCCGAGTCGACGCCGAGCTTCTTGCGCACCATGAAGCCTTGCCCGTCGTAGTAGTTGATCCCGGTGAAGAACATGCCGCCGAGTTCGCGCGACATCGTCCAGGTCGTGTTGCGGATGAGCACGTCGATCTCGCCGGAGGCGAGAATGGTCGGCCGGTCCTTGGCGTTGACGGCGAGATACTTGACCTTGCTCGGGTCGTTGAAGATGGCGGCGGCGATCGCGCGGCATTCGTCGACGTCGAGGCCTCTGTAGACGCCCTGGTCGTCCGGCAGCCCGAAGCCGGCAAGCCCCGGGTTCGCCCCGCAGATGAGCTGGCCCCGCGCCTTCACCTGGTCGAGCGTTCCCGCGCTCGCCGGAAGCGCCGCGAGGCAGCCGAGCGCGGCGCCGGCGAACAAGGCAACGAGCGATCTCATGATAGTCTCCCGTGAACGCTGTGATCCTTCGCTCCCGCCGACGGCCCGATGCTGACGCCGGAATTGTCGGGAAAACCGGCGAAGCGAAGTCAATCGGCTGTCGGCCCTATAGCATGCTGAGTCGTCTGCGCAATCGCATCCGTTGTTCCCGCCGCGCAGAGCCTCATGGCGGCTTTGACGAGAACGGCTTGAGGTCGATTCGGCGCCAGCGCACGACACAATCGACTTTCCGGTCCGGGCCCGTTTCGACGTTCCTGGCGAACTCGGCCATCTGCTCCCGCGACAGCCGAGGCAAAAAATGGGAATCTCCCCGTGAGTCAGCCTCGTTGACCGCGCCGGCCACCGCCTCCTCGGACGCGTCGGGCTCGGCGATCTGATTTGGCGAACTGGGCGCTGGTTTTGCCGGGCGCGTGGCGCGCGGCGCCGCCGATAATCTGGACGATCTCGGAGGCTTGCTGGGGCCCGAGGCAATCGCGGCCGGCCTCCATTCATATCATTGACAGTTCTCGGCGGCGGGCGCGCGAGCAGAGGTCGAGAAACTGGACCCCAACGCTCAGGCCTTTCGCCCACCGCTGCTCGCAGGCGTAAGCGAAATCAAGGAATTGCAGATCGAAGAGATGCGGAAGTTCGAGCGGCTGAGCGAGGCGAATTCGGCAGCCTCCGGCCGACAGGTCGAGGACGGTCACCGGTATTCGCTGGTTGTGCGCCAGAATCACAGTGCCGCCGATGTTGATCGGACGTCGCGGATCGGCTCGACGGTCGCGATTTGCGCTTTCAGCTTGTGGAGGGATGTCAGTTCGATGAGTGAACATTAGCGCAACTGTTCATCACCGATTACGCCCTTTTCGCTCGCTTCGTCTTTCGAACATCGCCTGTCCGGGGGACATGGTCGTGGCCTGTCCGTCCTGCGCATCCTTCGTATTCCGCCTTGCCCGTCTTTGCGGCGCTCCGCCGCTGACCCGGTCGGCATTGCGAGAAGCGGCCGAGCATTCCCGCGAGATCCTGTGCGGTGATCGGTTTGCTGAAATGAAAGCCCTGCATTTCATCGCAATCGTGTTGGCGAAGGAACTCGATTTGCTCCTCGTTTTCGACCCCTTCGGCGATGACCCTCAGATTGAGCTGTCGACCAAGCGATATTACGGCGCTGGCCACGGCGCGGTCGTTCTCGTTTCTCGGCAGGTCCTTGATGAAGGATCTGTCGATCTTCAACCGGGCGACCGGAAACGTCTTCAGCGCGCTGAGGCTCGAATAGCCGGTGCCGAAATCGTCGATCGAAAGCTGAACGCCGAGGCGTTGCAGACTCTTCATCGTCGCGACTGCCTGTTCGACATCCTGCATGATGAGGCTCTCGGTCAGTTCGAGCTCGAGATGCCGCGCCTCCAGGCCGCTGTCCCGCAACGCGTCGACGACGCGGGCGATCAAGGTCTTGTCCCTGAATTGCCGGGCCGATACGTTCACGGAAACGGTCATGGACGGCAGGCCGGCGTCCTGCCAGGCCTTGTTCTGCCGGCACGCTTCCTGCAGCGCCCAGTCGCCGATCGGCACGATCAGTCCCGTCTCCTCGGCTGCCGGGATGAACTTCGCCGGCGGGAGAATGCCATGCATCGGATGCTTCCAACGGATCAACGCCTCGACCCCGAAGACGCGCCCCGACCGCAGGTCGACTTGCGGCTGATAGAAGAGCACGAATTCGGATCGGGCGAGGGCGATCCTCAATTCCTCCTGCAGCAGGAATTTCTCGCGGACCTTGGTGTTCAGCTCGGGCTTATAGAACTGGAAATTGTCGCGGCCGAGTTCCTTGGCGCGGTACATCGCCGCATCGGCGTTGGCGAGCAGGGTGTCGGCGTCGGCCCCGTCGGCGGGATAGTTCGCGAGTCCCATGCTGGAGGTGACCGTCAATTCGTGGCCGTTCAGAGGTATCGGCCGGGCGATCGCCGCCGCCAGCTTCTGAATCGTGGCCGAGACCGAGTCGACGTTGTCGGACTGGTCGAGAAGAAGAACGACGAATTCATCGCCGCCCAGTCTGACCACAGTGTCCGTCGTGCGCACACAATCGACCATCCGGCTGGCGACGGTCTTCAGGAGCTCGTCGCCGGCGTTATGGCCGAGGCTGTCGTTGATCACCTTGAAATGGTCGAGATCGATGAACGCCACCGTCGCCCCCCGGCTGTATCGCTCCGCATACAACAGCACTTGCGAAAGGCGGTCCTTGAGCAGGGCGCGATTGGGGAGCCCCGTCAGGGCGTCGTGGTTGGCCATGAAATGAATCCGGTCTTCCGCCTCCTTGCGCTCGATGGCGATGCCGGCGAGGCGGGTCGCGACATCGATGAGCCTCGTCTCAGGCTCGGTCGGCGTGCGCGCCGTCGCGGAATAGAATGCGACCACGCCGAGGACGACGCCTTCATAGGACAGGATGGGGTTCGACCAGCACGAGCGAAGTCCGTGGGCGGCGGCAAGCGGGCGAAAATCCGACCAGAGCGGATCGTCCTGGACGTCGGCGACGATGACCGACCGCCGCTCCCGCACGGCCGCGCCGCAAGGACCTACTCCGGGGCCGAGGCGCAAGCCGTCGATGGCGGCGGTGAATGTCTCCGCCAGGCTCGGGGCGGCGCCGCGCCGCAAATGGAGCCCGGCTTTGTCCAGGAGCATCACGGCGCCGGATATCCCGATCAGCTGCGATTCGACGAGGCGCACGACATGGTCGAGCACCTCCGCCAGGGGAGCGCTCCTCGCGATCATCTCGAGGATTCGCGCTTGCCCGTCGCGGAGGGCGTCCGCCAGTCGGCGCTGGCTGATGTCGCGGGAGATGCCGACCACGCCGACGGTCTCGCCCCGATCGTTTCGCAAGGGAACCTTTGTCGTGAGGATCCACGTCCTCTCGCCGGAGTCGCCGAAGACGCATTCCTCCGAGTCGATCATGGGCTGCCCAGAGCGAACGATCGCCTGTTCGTCGGCGAAGAATTTGTTCGCGATGTCCGGGGAAAGGAGCTCGAGGTCGGTCTTTCCGATCAGATCGGCGGTCGCCGCAAAGCCCATCCAGGACGCCGTCACCTTGTTGCAAATGACGAAGCGGCTTTCGGCGTCCTTGACCCAAAGGTTGTAGGGCAGGAAATCGATCAGGGCTTGCAGGGAAAGGCGCTCCTCCGCCGCCGCCCGCCCGGCCTTCAGCTCGGTGATGTCTCGGGCCATGCCGACCAGTCCCAAGATTTCATTGCGGTCGTTGCGCAACGGCGCCTTCGTCGACAAGATCCACTTCTTGGCGCCGGACGATTTGACGACCAACTCCTCCCTGTCGATCATCGGTTCCCCGGTGCGCAGAATCGTCTGCTCGATCGCTCGGAATTCACGCGCGGCTTCCGGAGCGTGGAGGTCGAAGTCGTCCAGGCCGATCATGTCGCGCGCGCTTGCCCGACCGCTATCGGACGCCAGGGCCCTGTTGGCGATGACGAAGCGGCTCTCGGTATCCTTGACCCACAGGTAATCGGGCCCCAGGTCGATCAGGGCTTGCAGCGCAAGGTACTGGTTCTCAATCGGCCATGCGGGCCCGAGTCCGGCAATCTCGTCGTGAAGCGGCCCCCACCCGCACCCGCCGTCCCCCGTCGGCCCGCGGCGGACTTGACCCGCCCGATCGCTCGCCATCGGGCAAGCGGCCTCGAACTCGGTAACGTCGTCGTGAGTGTCCAGCCACCCGCCGTCGGACATCGGCCGCCGGCAGATGCGAATGGTCCGCCCGTCGCCGATCCTGCCGGTCCAGGTTTGCGGTTCAGCTATTGCGCGGGCCTGGGCGAAAAAGGCGTCGACGGCGGACGGGGCGGTGCCGGCGCCGACGCGCAGGCCCATGATTTCAGAAAGCGTCGCGCCCGGAAGCACCCGCTCCGGCGCGATGCGGTAGATCTCGCAGTACCGGCGATTGCGCAGGATGAGCCGCTCATCGGCGTCGAAAATGCAAACGCCCTGTGAGACATTGTCGATCGCCGCCTCATGGCGCGCGGCCAGCGCTTCGAGCGCTGCAATTCGTTGCTCAAGGTCGCGCTCATGGACTTCGTCCAATGCGCCCGCGGTTGTGTCCAACGCTCCGGGAGCAATGGCGACCTTCCGATTTCGATTTGCACGCAACGCCTGCTCCGCAGCCACAACTATGAACGCAGGCCTAATTTGTTGCCGTTCGCGCCAATTTGGGCAGGTTAAGCAACGCGCATTAATTGCATATGAAATTTGCTCTCGCTCTGGTTGTGTTTTGTCTCGAAGCCGGTTGCGGCAAATGCGCGCGCCCGGTTTTGACGATCATGGCAAGCCGGCGCATGGGCTCTTTTGCGGGCTCGGCGAAACCGAAGACGCCTTCCCCGCCGATTTCACGGTCGCGATCGGCGGCGGAGGCCTGAACATACGAAGCGGCAGGACGGATGTCTGCGGTTGCAGGACGTTCCCTTCGCGAGCGCCCTTGCGGACAAAGGATCGTCGTTGCCCGCCGCCGGCGCGGGCGGCTGCTCGGCGTATTGTAAGCCCGCGGCCGTGCGCTTAGAAAACGCCATGGTCAAGATCGCTGTGTTGGACGATTGGCAAGACGTCGCGCGTTCAAGCGCCGACTGGTCTACCCTCTCCGCCCGCGCCGAGCTCACCTTTTTCCCGGACGCATTCGCGACGGAGGATGAGGCGGCCGTCGCGCTCGCCGATTACCAGATTCTGTTGACGATGCGCGAACGCACTGCGTTTCCCGAAAGCCTCATCCGGCGTCTTCCCAAGCTGCGCATGATCAGCATCACCGGCGCCTCGGTCGCGACGCTGGACGTCGCGGCGTGCGCCCGCCAGGGCGTCTTGGTGTGCAACACCGCGGGCGGCCCGTCTGGCGCCCCTTACGCCACCGCCGAACTGGCGCTCGGTTTGCTGATCGCCGCCGCTCGCTCCATCCCCGTCGCCGATGCGGCCATCCGGGCCGGCGGCTTTCAACGCGGCGTGCCCGTCGGCGTGAGCCTCGCCGGGAAGACGCTCGGCGTTGTCGGGCTCGGCCGGCTCGGGACTCGCATGGCCTGCTACGCCGCCGCGCTCGATATGAAGGTCATCGCGTGGAGTCCGAACCTCACCGAAGCCAAGGCGCGGGACGCCGGCGCCCGCCTCGTGGAAAAGTCCGACCTCATGGCCGAGTCCGACGCCATCTCGATACACATGGTCCTATCGCCGCGAAGTCGCGGCATGATCGGCGCGGAAGACATCGGCCGAATGAAGGAAGGCGCGATCCTGATCAACACCTCCCGCGGCCCTTTGATCGACGAGCCCGCGCTCGTGGCGGCCGTCAAGGCAGGCAAGATCATCGCGGCGCTCGACGTCTTCGACAAGGAGCCGTTGCCGCAAGACCATCCGCTCCGGACCTCCGGCCATACCGTGCTCACGCCGCATCTCGGATACGGAGTTGCGGAAACCTGGCGCGACTTCTACCCGCGAAGCATCGAGAACGCCGAAGCCTTTCTCGACGGCAAACCGATCCGGGTTCTGAACCCGCCGTAGAGCTCGACGCGCCCCCCTCCGGAGGCGCCGCGTAGCGGCGGATGGGGTGCGGTCATTTCGCCAGTTCGTCGAGCAACGTCTTGGCCTCCCGCAGGTCGAGAGTGTCGAACCCCTGCGTGAACCAGCCGTAGATCGGTGAAAGGAGCTCGCGCGCGGCGGACGGCCTGCCCTGAGCGCGAAGAAGCCGCGCCATGCTCATCGCCGCCCGGAGCTCCCAGGCCTTTGCCTGCTGCTTCCGCGCGACTTCCAGCGCTCGCGCGAAGCCGGTTTCCGCCTTCGCCGAGTCGGGGTCCGGCGACAGCAGGGCGACTTCTCCGGCGATGCGATTGATCTCGGCCTCGCACCACCTCTCTTTCGTCGTCTCTACGGCTATCATCGCCTCGCGAATGTTGGCCCCAGCCTCGTCGAGCCGGCCGATCTTTCCATTGGCCCAAGCAAGATAGGACAAGAACAGAGGCGTCCACATCGTGTTTCCCGTCGATCGGACCGCAGCGATGCCGGATGCGATGTTGTTGGCCGCTTCCTCGGCCTGCCCGGTCAAGGTCGATACGCAGCCCCTCAGCGCCAGCCCCCATCCGCCCCAGAACACCCCCCCGATCTGATCCTTCAATACGCTGAACTCGTCCACGAACGCGTTCGCGGCGGCGAAGTGGCCGCAATGGATTTGCTGGAAGACGCTGAAATTCAGCACGTACATCAGCGTCGCCGCGTGAGCGCTCTCTCGCGCCGTCTCGAGCGCCCGCTTCGTATCGGCCAGTGCGGCGTCGGAATAGCCGAGCAACAACAAATCCAACGACCTCCAGGCGAGGATCGCGGCGCCGACGTCTTGTCCGAAGCGCGTGGCAAGATGACGATGCTCGGCGGGTTCGTAGAGCGCAATCGCGCGATCGAGGTGCGCGCGCGCTTCCGCGATCTCCCCAGTGTGAAGCAACGACATGCCTTTGAGGCGATGGCCGATCATGCGGGGCCCGGTCGCTCCCTCCTTTTCCGCCAGCGCCAGGAACTGGACGGAGAGCTCATGGACCACGTCCCCGTCGAATGCGACGAGGTGTGCGACCCAGGAGCCGTAAAGCACGATGAACAACAGATACGGATCTTCGGGAGGCTCTCCGAGAGCTTTCGATTGTTCGATCAGGTGATGCGCGCGCTCGACTGCGGCTTTCGTTTCAGGCGAGGCATAGCCGCGAAGGTGAAGGAGCGGGGTAATCAGCTCGACCTGAAGCTTGATCTCCTCGCGACGCAGGTTAGAGTTGCTGGGCAAACCCGCAATGTAGCCAAGCGCGCGCCTGAGCTGCTCCGCAGCTTCGACCAATGCCGAGCGCCCAGCCGATCGTCGCCCCGCTTTTCCCCACAACGCTGCGGCTTTCTCGAAGTCGCCCGCCTCGGCGCAGTGATGGGCCAGCAGCTCGGGCTTATTCTCGGCGATCTCGCTGAACTTGCTTTCGAGGATTTCGGCGATGTGCGCGTGAAGCTGGCGTTTCGGCTTGCGAAGCAAGAGGTTATAGGCCGCGTCCTGGATGAGCGCGTGCTTGAAGCGATAATTCGCCTTCGGCGGGGCGCCCTCGACATAAAGGAGGTCGGCCTCCACGAGATGGTCGAGGGCGGACTGTAGGGCGGCCTCGCTGAGCCCGCCATGGCCGTGGTCAGCGACCGCGGCCACAGCGCGAAGCAGCGCGTAGGAGAACTCGCGCCCGAGCGCCGCGCCGATCTGCGCGATCTCGCGCGCCGGGCCCAGCCGGTCAAGGCGCGCAGCGAGCGACTGCTGCAGCGTTAGCGGAATCGCCTGCACGTCACCCGCCTCGCCGCGCTCCAGAAGCAAACGCGTCACCTCCTCGACGAAGAGCGGCACGCCGCCGGCGCGCTCAGTGACGCCTTCGATCACCTTCTTGGAGAGCGCATGGCGCACCGAAATCTCGGCTATCATGCGCGCGACCCTAGCCCGGTCGAGGGGCGTGAGCGAGATCACGCTGTGATGCGAGCGCAGGCTCCAGGACGGGCGGAACTCGGAGCGGGCCGTGGCGATGAGCAGCAGCCGCGCTTGC
This sequence comes from uncultured Alphaproteobacteria bacterium, assembly GCA_963823165.1. Classification (GTDB taxonomy): domain Bacteria; phylum Pseudomonadota; class Alphaproteobacteria; order Rhizobiales; family Beijerinckiaceae; genus Roseiarcus. The sequence continues at coordinate 118,459 of CAWGKV010000037.1, forward strand.
GCGCCCCGCTCGGCGAGCGCGCGCAAGAGATCGAGAGACGTCGGGTCGGCCCAGTGCAGGTCCTCGAACGCCAGCACAATCGGCTGCGACCGCGCCCCGGCCAGAACCCAGGCGATCATCGCCGCCATTTGTCTGCGGCGCAACTCCTCGGGGGCGAAATTGGCCGGGCGGCCGGGCGGGAGCGAGATGTCGACGAGCGGCGCGAGCAGGGGCGCGTTCTCGGCGGGATCGAGGTCGATGAGGCGCAGCGTGCCTTCGAGATCGGCGAGGCGCTGTTCGGCCGGCGCGTCCGCGCCAAAACGCTGCCTGCCCCATTCGCCGATGGGGTGCAGCGGCGTGTTCTGCAGGAGCTGCGAGGCGCGCCACTCGACCCAGGTGTGCGGCGTTTGGCTAAGCCGCGCGTGGAACTCCTCGATGAGCCGCGACTTGCCGAGCCCCGGTTCGCCGACAACCAGCACGAACTGGCCTTCGCCGGCCAGAGCGCGCTCCCAGCGCCGCCCCAGCATTGTCAACTCCTCCTCGCGGCCCACGAACGGGGTCAGCGCCCGCGCTCCGCCCCTGCGGCCGCCGCCGCTCGCGCGGGCGATCCTGAAAAGCTGGACCGGGGCGGATACGCCCTTGAGTTCGCGCGCGCCCTGCTCCTCGGCGACAAAGAGCCCAGCCACCTGCCGCTGGACGTTGAGGGTGACGAGCACCGACCCCGGCTCGGCGGCCGCCTCCACGCGCGCGGCGACATTCGGCGCGTCGCCGAACACTTCGCCGGTCGCCTCCACCACGACCGGGCCGGACTCGATCCCGATGCGCGCCTTGAGCTCCGGCGCGCCCCTGGCCGCGTTCCTGGCGTTGAGTTCGCCAAGCGCCCGCTGAATCGCGAGCGCCGCCCGAACGGCGCGCTCGGCGTCGTTCTCCTGCGCGCGCGGATAGCCGAAAAGCGCCATCAGCCCGTCGCCGAGCCGCTTCAGCACATGGCCGCCGAAACCGGTCACCGCCTTCGACGCCTCGTCGAGATACGCGTTGACGAGGTTGCGCCAGTCTTCGGGGTCGAGCTTGGCGGCAAGGCCCGTCGAGCCGACGAGGTCGAAGAACAGGACGGTGATCGGACGGCGCTCGGCGGCAATTTCAGGACCGTCGCGCGCCGCGGACTTGGACGGAGGAGGGGGAACGTCTACGGGAGTTGCGCCTGCCAATGCGGCGATCGCATCTAGCAGCCTGCGCCGATCGCCAACCGCAGAGACGCCAACATCTTTGAGGTCGTCCGCCGTCAGCCGCGGCAACACGTCCGCGTCAATCTTGTTGTCTCGGAACTTCTCCTCGTATTGACCGAGGCCGAGGCTGCGAAGCCAATCGCCGACGTCCATGGCCGCGCTCCACATGGCTCAACAGGATATTCCCGCAGTCCTGGCCGCCTGTCCAGCGGGGTGCACGGAACTCTTTGCTTCCTTCGGGAGGGGCGATTTAGTGATCGGGCGGATGCCGCCGCTACAGAGTCGCCACGATTGCCTTTCCTCCTTGGAGGCTTTCGAGCACCGTCCAATGGGCGCCGCGCAACGGCAATATTCCCCCAAGATCGGGATAGAGGTATGCCTCGCGGTGTCAATCGGCGTACAATTTTGACCCCCGATCGGCTTCACCCCCTATTGGCGCTCCCGGTGAGAAAATGGGGGCGAGTTCTCGTTCGGCTTCAGCCTCTTGCTCCAATCGCAAAATATGCGCCCGTAGCATTTCAAATCCCTCTTCGGCGACATCGCTAAACAACGGATGCCTATGACTGGTAAACGCTGAAGCGATCTCCGTCCAATCTTGAGGCTCTAAAGCTTTGAGGGCGGCAGGAAAGAAATCACGATCCTCCATCATGATGTGATGCCGCTCGTGCTCTATGAAGTCGCGAACGATGGCATCCACGTATTTCCGAAGAATTGCACGATGCTCCAGGGCACTGTCGACCGCCTGAGCGACGCGACGCAAACGTTCCGCCCCTTCTTGGTGCTCGCGGGCGAGATCACCAACTTTCGCAGCAGCAGCGGGATCGCGAATTCTCAGCTTAGCAAAGATCACATCTTCTTGTGGATGGTGGTAAACCCCAGGGTAAAATTTGAAATAACAAATAACCGCGTGAATAATCTGATAGTCGGGGCGATCCCCGCGGTCGAAAATCTCAAACTCTCGTTCGATGACCGCTAGCAGCTTCTCGATATTGCGATGCTCTCGGCTTAGACGCTCAATGATCAAGGTGGCGATCCACAGTGTAAAGCGCTCGACACTCTAATCCATGACCAAACTCAGCTTTTGACCGAGATCAAACTCGGGCCGGGAAGGTGCGGCGATCCTGAATTTCAGAACATCCCGATCTAAGGCTGCAGCGAAAGCCCTGTCATTGTGAACAAGCGCCATCATCCAAGACCTGAGACTCCTCCGGAAACTTTATGAACGATGCAGAGCCTCTGCAGCATGAGGTTGTTAGGCGCATTTGCGGCCTCGCGGATAGGCGGAATAGAGGTGGCGGAAGACCCGCTCTTGGCGCCCAGGCTGGCGTCATATCGATTGCGCGCGGCTTTCCTAGCGCTGTGGCCCCCAAAGGCGCAGTTCATGCTCGGCGCGAAAGACATTGCTGTAGAGGCCGTTGATCCACTGCCGCCCGCTCGATGTCACGTTCAGATATCGAATGGCGTCCTGAATGTATGGCGAGACCGTGTCCCAGTAGAATTGCGGATATTTGTCGACCATGTCCGCCGGCGACCCATAGCCGAGCTGCCTGTTTAGGCCGATTTCCTCGAATTCGTAGTAGAGCGCGTTGGCCTTTCTCAAATAATGCGGATCGCCGAGCTGACCGACGAGGTCGGCGGCCCGCAGAAGCGCGGCCCACTCATCGATGTTGTGGTCATCAGCCGGAGATGGGAATGGGAAGCGCGTGTGCTCGATCGCACCTGCGATCAGCGCGCCGTCGAGCTCCTCGGCATCCGCGAGCCGATCCAACACGAACAGCTTGGACCGTTCGACGTGATATGGCGCGAGCGCGGCGTCGGAGGACCCGCGCGGTAGCGTCACCTTTCGCCCGGCAGCGTCAACGACCAAGCCGTCGTCCCCGTCCCCTTTGACGACCCCGCGGACATATCCGATGTCATGCGCCAAGCAGGCGACAATGAAATTCGAATAGTCAGTTGGCGTAGACGCGGTCAAAAGCGCCCGGCCCTTGAAGATATCGTGACCGGCCAGCGTGATGAGCATGGTATGCTCAACGTTGTGGTAGAGGGCGTCGCTGTTTCCGATGCATTCTAGCGTGAGGCGCGCCGCGAACGGAATGGTTTCCGTCAAGCGCGCATGCGAGCTCCCGAACCAATTCTTCATGTCGGCGGCAAGGAACGAGCCTAGCGCTTCCGCCGCCAGCTGCGGCAACGTGATCATGAGTCGCTCTCGACGAGAGAGCCGACCTTAAAACGCCGGCTGTACTGCGTCTACCGCCCTGAAGCCGCCGAGCACGATCGATAGGACTCAGAGTTTCGTCCCGGAATGACCCCTATTCGCGCACTCCCGCCGTTCCGAGTGGCGACTTCGACTGATCGGCGATATTTGCCGGCGCCTCGACCAAGACCCGCTCAGGCGGGGGTGATGTGTTCCGACGCAGCGCCGAAGGTCCGCTTGTCCAGGCAATTCCCCGAACCGCCGCTTGATGGGGAAACTCCGCGCGTTCCTGCCAGTCCTCTCGAGCATACCAAGCGCCAGGAGCGCTTAAGGGACCGCGTGAAAGCAAAACGCGCGATGAGGCTGCTCAACCGCTCAACGCCGACATGGACACGGATTGCGCAGATGGGGTACGCTCACCAGAAAAAAGCAGCGCCGCGTTCCCGATGCCGCGGCGAGCCGGAGGAAAACGGATGGGCCGATTGCGGTTGCGCGCGGCGGTCTTCGCAGTTGCGATGGGCGTCCTAGCCGGGATGGCGGCGCGTGCCGACCAGACGCGCCATTTCAGTTTCGCCTATGACCAGCCGCATTCGACCGGCTACGGCATCGCCGCCGACCTGTTCAATAGCAAGCTCATGGAGATGAGCCACGGGTCGATGGCGATCGATCAGTTTCCCGGCGCGCAATTGGGGCAGGAGCCCCAGATGCTGCAAAAGATCCGCACCGGTGACATCGATTTCATGATCAGCTCGACCGCCAATGCGGCGACCGTCGCGCCGGAATCGGGCGTGCTGTCGATCCACTATCTCTTTCGTTCGGAAGACCAGTTGATCAAGGCGATCGGCGACCCTCGGCTGATCGCGGCGGTAAGGGAGATGTTCGACGCGACCGTCAAGGAGGGGCACGTGCTGGCGCTCGCCACGCTCGGCCTTCGCGATCTCTACGGCAAGCGCCCCGTGACCTCGGTCGGCGACCTCAAGGGCTTCAAGGTGCGCGTCCAGGCGACCCCGACCGAGGACACGCTGTTCCCCGCCTACGGCGCGCAGACCGTCCACATGCCGTTCGGCAGCGTCTATACCTCGCTGCAGACCGGCGTCGTCGACTTCGCCGAGAATGGCGTCAATGTCTACGACAGCAACAAGCACTACGAGGTGGCGCCGGTGCTGTCGATGACCGAGCACGAGGCCAACAACAGCGTCGTCTGGGTAAGCGACAAACTATGGTCGTCGCTGACCGACGAGCAGAAGGGCTGGGTGCAGGCCGCGGCCGCTGAAGTGGGCTTGAAGCAGCCGGCGCGGGCGATCGCGCTCGAGCACAAGTCGCTCGCCCGGCTCCAGAAACTCGGCGTCAAAGTCGTCACCGACGTCGACAAGGCGAGCTTCCTCAAGATCGCCGAACCGCTGCAGGATAGGCTCGCCAAGAGCCTCGGACCCCATGCCGAAAAGATCCTGCGGGTCTGCCGCTCGATCGAATAGTCCATGGACGGGTGCGCCGACCTCGTCCTCGCCGCCGATCGCCACCTGAAGTGGCGGGCGCTGGACCTGCTGGAGCGCGTGCTGATGCAGCTCTGCGGCGTGTGCCTCATCGGCTTCACCTCGACCACCCTGCTTGACGTCGTGGCTAGAGTGGCCGGCCATCCGCTGCTTTGGCCGCAGGAGGTGACGTCGGCGTTCTTCATCTACGGCGTCTTCATTGGCGCGTCGGTCGCGACGCGGCGCAACGATCACTTGCAACTCCTCGCTTTGACCGAGTCGATGAGCGGCGCGACGCGTCGGGCGTTCGAGGTCATCAATCGCGTCGTCGTCATGGGCGTCGGCCTCTTCCTCGTCGTTTATGGCTGGCAGAATTTCCTCACCGGCTTCGGCAGTTTTCGCATGCCGTCGATGCTGCCCATCGCCTATCTCTACGCGCCAATTCCGCTGTGCGGAGCGCTGGTGGCGATGTTCAGTCTCGAGCAGATCGTCAACGGCCTGCGCCACGGCTTTGGGCCGCCGCCGCCGGCGCAAGCCGCTTAAGCCCCATGCCCAACAGCGCCATCCTTTTGATCATGACGGCGCTCTTTCTTGCGCTCGGCTATCTTGGCGTTCCGGTGGCGTTTTCGCTGATGGCGGGGGTTATCGTCGGCACGATGCTGACGCCAGTCTCATTACAGTCGATCGTCGGGCAGGCGTTCAACGGCGTCGATTCGGAAGCCTTGATGGCGATCCCGTTCTTCCTTCTGGTCGGCGAACTGATGACATCGGCGAACGTCGTCATGCGCATCGCCGAACTGTCGCAGGCGCTGGTCGGCCACATTCGGGGCGGCCTGGCGCAAGTGACCACGGTCTTCAGTATGTTCTTTTCCGGCATGTCGGGCTCGTCGTCGGCCGACGTCGCGGTCTTGAGCCGGACGATGGCTCGTCCGATGGCGAAGGAAGGCTACTCGCCTGCCTTTGTCGCAGCCTTGATCGCGGCGGCCTCGACCATCGCCAATCTGGTGCCGCCGAGCATCATGGCGGTCGTCTATGGCGCGGTCGGCAATGTCTCGATTGCGGGGCTGTTTCTCGCGGGCATTCTTCCCGGCCTGATGATCGGCGCCGGCCTGATGCTCTTCTGCTATTTTTTCGGGCCGGTGGGCTTTCGCCGGCCGCGCTCGAGTTTCGGCAATCTCGTCGCGGCTGCGCGAGCCGCGGCGCTGCCGGCGCTGATCCCCATGATTCTGCTCGGCGGCATCATGACCGGTTGGTTCACCCCGACTGAAGCTGGCGTCGTCGCCGTCGCGTACATTCTGGTCGTCGTGATTCCGGCGCTCAATCCGCGCCACATGCGGTCGGTGTGGCGCGACTTCATGCAAGCCGGACTGATCTACTCGCTGCCGCTGATAACCATCGCCGCGGCGTCCGCGTTCGGGTGGATGCTCGCCTATCTGCGTGGCCCGATCGTCGTTTCCGGGTGGATCGGCGATATCGCGGGCGGCGATCCGCGCGCCACCATGTTCCTTCTGGTTGCGGTGTTCACTATCGTTGGCGACTTCATCGAACCGATCCCGGCGATTGTCATTTTCATGCCGATCGTCAATCAGCTCACCGACCAGGCATCGATCAACAGCGTGCATATGGGTATTGTGCTTATGATCACGCTGGCCTTCGGCTTGATTACGCCGCCTTACGGACTGTCGCTCCTGATGGCGTCCAAGTTCGTCGGCGTCCGCTTCTCCTCAAGCCTGCGGGCGTCGCTGCCGATCTACTTGATTTTCTTCGCGACAATCGCCTTCGCGATCTTTTTCCCGCAAGCCGTGCTTTGGCTGCCAAAGACGCTGTTCCCTGAGTCGATTGGCTGTTTTAAGGCGCCGGACGGCGGGAAATACATCTGCCCGTGAGCCCGGTCAGTCGAATCGGTACAGCGCCACCGGGTTGTCGACCAGGATGCGATTGCGCACCGTTTCGTCAGGCGCCCAGTCGGCCAGGAGGTCGAACAGGACCGCGTCGTCGGGTTTGGCGTCGGCCTTTTCGGTTGGATGCGGCCAATCGCTCCCCCAGACCATTCGCTCCGGCGACGCCTTCACATAGGCCCGGGCGACCTTGCTCACATCCGCATAAGCCGGCGGGCCCGTCCTGGTGTCCATGTAGGCGCCGGAAAGCTTCACCCAGGTCCGCCCCTTGTCGAGGAGTTTCAACACCAATGCGAAGGCCGGATGATCGACGCCAGCCGGTTCGGGAATGCGGGCCATATGATCGAACACGATCGGCGAGGGCAGACGCTGGAGAAGATCCGCGATCTCGACGATCTGCCCGCCCAGCATATGGATTTGCACATGCCAGCCGAGGTCGTCGACGCGCTTCGACAAGGGCTCGAGCATGTCGATGGTGGTGGCGCCGGATTGGACGAGATTGAAGCGGATGCCGCGAATGCCGAGATCGTTCAGCCGCTTGAGCTCGGCGTCGGCGACGCTCGTATCGACCACCGCGACGCCGCGGGCGGTCGCGCCGAGCTTGGCCATCGCATCGAGGGTGCAGGAGTTGTCGGTTCCGTAGGTCGACGGCGTGACCACGACGTTGCGCGTCGCGCCGATCCGCTTCTGCAACAGGCGATAGGCGTCGACGGTCGCATCGGGCGGCCTGAGTTTGGCGTTGGGAGCGACCGGAAAGCGGCTGTCGTAAATGTGCATGTGACAGTCGCAGGCGTTCGGCGGCGCCTTCAGCCTTGGCGGCTCGGTTCCCGCCGACCACGGCACGGCCCGCTGCATCTGCCCCCTCGAGGCGTTCGACCCGCAGGCTGCGATGACCGTCGCTCCCATTGCTGTGAGAAAGGCTCGGCGCGGGACGAGGCAGCTCATGCTTCTATCCTCCCTGTGGCGTGGCCGAAACCCCGCTGGCTGTTGCGATCAGAGTAACGTCAGCCCGCGAGCGCTTCAATGTCCCGGCGTCACGATGCAGGCCACGTCCGCTCGCAGCATCGGCGACGGCCTCCGTTTCGACCACGGATTGCGTGTGAGCCGTGCATTGCTCCGACAGGAGGGAGGCGGCGGGGTATGAGCTGTAGGCGGTCGCGCGGGCGCGGCCCGCTCACGGTCGGCGAAAGGGACAGTTTTCTGAGTAGCGTATCCCGGCCCGGCCGCCGCGGAAAGGCGCGGGCTCAAGGCCGAAGAAAAAATCTCTTGACAGGGAGCTTCGAGGTGTGTTCATGATATGTTCTCGGTCGCCGCTTCGGAGGCCTCCCTCATCCGCTCCCTGGCGCCCACCCCGACCTCGCGCGGCGATGGCTTCCTCGCAGCCTTTAGCATTGCGGCGGAAGAAAGGACGACGCTGAAATGTTGATTCTTTGCCTTACGAGCAGCCGCCACAGCCACATCTGGTGTAAGTCGTTGAAAAGGCGAGAATGGTGAACGGATCTGGCTTCCCCTGGCGTTCCTTTTGCTTCCCCTGGCGTTCCCTTGGCTTCCTCGGGCGCTCGGGTTTCCTTCCTCGGGCGGCCGGCCGCCTTCCCGCTGCGTTCCAGGCCGTTCCGCCGGCTCGCAGACAGCGCCAAAGCCCCCGGCGCTCCGCCCGGCGAACACCCTCGCTCCTCTCGCGCGCTTTCCAAGCTGGCCTCCACTCCGCTTGTGGAGCCGAGGTATCTTGGCTGTCATCCCCGTGAAAGCGGGGATCCAGAGCCCCGCGCCAAAGGTTTTGTGCCCGCGGCCACTGGATGCCCGCGTGCGCGGGCATGACAACGTTGGGAGTTACCATGGCGACAGTTTTTCACGCCCAATCCTTTGGAATCGCTGGCGCTCGGACAAACGCAGCACGCGGCCGTCGAGCGAGCCGGAGCCTCCCCAGGCCGCCGACGCGCCGGTCGGCTCAGCTTGCCTCCGGCGGCCCCTCGGCGTCGCGCCATTCGAGCGTCACCACCTTGCCGTTCTCCACCGTCAGCGCGAGGCGCCCGTGCTTGAGCGCGAGGGCGCGTTCGCCGAACAGTTTTCGCCGCCAGCCGGACAAGGCCTGCACCTCGGCGAGGTCGCTGGTCGCAATGGCCTCGAGGTCGTCGACCGTCGCGATCAGCTTGCCGGCGACGCCGCTCTCCTCGCTCACCTGCCTGAGCAGCACCTTGAGGAGTTCGACGGTCGGACCGGTGCTGGCGCCGTTGCGCCGCTCCCGCGCGATTCTCGGCAGCGACTTGGGATCCCGCGCCAGGCCGCGCTCGACCGCCTCGAGGATCTCACCGCCGGCCCGGGAGCGCTCCATGCCGCGCGGAAAGGCCCGCAAGTTTGCGAGCGCCTCGACGCTGCGCGGGGCGGCCAGCGACAGCTCGATCAGGACGTCGTCCTTCAAGACCCGCGAACGGGGAACGTCGCGCGCCTGCGCCTCGCTTTCACGCCATGCGGCGAGCTCCATCAGCACCGCCAGGTCGCGCGGCTTTCGCGCCCGGGATTTGAAGCGCTCCCAGGCGCGCTCCGGATGCTGTTCGTAAATCTCCGGCGAGGTGAGCGCCTTCATCTCGTCTTCGAGCCACGCCTGGCGGCCCGTCGCCGCGAGGCGCTTGGTCAGCGCCTTGTAGACGTCGCGCAAGTAGGTGACGTCGCCGATGGCGTAGTCGATCTGGGCGTCCGCCAGGGGCCTGCGCGCCCAGTCGGTGAATCGCGACGATTTGTCGATCGAAACCCGGCATATCGATTGCACCAGCTCGCTGTAGGAGACCTGGTCGCCATAGCCGCACACCATCGCCGCGACCTGGGTGTCGAACAGCGGGGTCGGCAGGACGCCGGCGAGCTTCCAGAAGATTTCGAGGTCCTGGCGGGCGGCGTGGAAGACCTTGACCACGGCTTCGTCGGCCATCAGCCGCAAGAGCGGCTGGAGGTCGAGCCCTTCGGCGAGCGCGTCGATCGCCAGCGCCTCGCCCTCCGAAGCGAGCTGGACCACGCAGAGCACCGGCCAGAAGGTGGTCTCGCGGAGGAACTCGGTGTCGACGGCGACGAACGGATGAAGGGCCATTCTGAGGCACGCGGCCTCGAGGTCTTCCGTCGTCGTGATGAGCGACACCGCTGATCCCCGTCGGCTATTCGCTTTCGCCGCGCGGCGCCGCGGGCTTCGCCCGCTCCTTGCGAAGCGGCTGCGGGGCGTGCCGGGGCATGCCGAGACGCTTGTCGAGATAGGCGCCGACCACGGCCTGCAGATCGTCGACGCAGTCCTCGAAGAAGTGGTTCGCCTCGGGGATGACCGCGTGCTCGATGACGATGCCCTTCTGTGTTTTCAGCTTCTCGATGAGGGCGAGCACTTCCTTCAGCGGCGCGACCCGGTCCTTGTCGCCGTGGACGAACAGGCCCGAGGACGGGCACGGCGCGAGAAAGCTGAAGTCGAAGCGATTGGCGGGCGGCGCGATGGAGATGAACCCCTCGATCTCGGGTCTGCGCATGAGGAGCTGCATGCCGATCCACGAGCCGAAGGAAACGCCGGCGATCCAGCAGGCGCGCGCCTCGGGGCTGATCGACTGGGCCCAGTCGAGGGCGGAGGCCGCGTCGGACAGCTCCCCCTGGCCGTGGTCGAATGCGCCCTGGGAGCGCCCGACCCCGCGGAAGTTGAAGCGCAGCACGGAAAACCCGCGTTCGGCGAAATTGTAGTAGGTGCTGTAGACGATCTGGTTGTTCATCGTCCCGCCGAACTGGGGGTGGGGATGCAGCACGATCGCGATCGGCGCGCCGCGCTGTTTTGCCGGATGAAAGCGGCCTTCCAGGCGACCGGCGGGACCGTTGAAGAACACCTCGGGCATCAAAACTCCAGAACAAACGCTCGCCCGCATCGGCGACGGCCGAGAGCCCTCGGCCGGACCGGCTTCGGGGACGCGGCTTGCGGCGCGGGGCCGGCGCGCGTATGTCTCGATTGAGTCGACGGGGGCTCGCCTCGGAGGCCGCCTCATAGCACGCAAGGCGCCCGAGATTGCAAGGAAAAACGGCGGCGCGAGCCGGGTGCGGCGCGCGGGCCGTTTCGACCGCTTCCGCCGGAGTTTGCATGTCTGCCGCGACGACAAGGACCTATCTCGACCATAACGCGACCTCGCCGCTCCGCCCGGAGGCGCGGGAAGCCGTGCTCGCCGCGATGGAGGCCGGCGGCAACCCGTCTTCGGTCCACGCCGAGGGCAGGGCGGCCCGGCACATCGTCGAGATCGCCCGCGCCGAGGTGGCGCGCCTTTGCGGCGTCGCCGCGCGGTCGGTCACTTTCGTCTCCGGCGGCGCCGAGGCGGCCAACACGGCGCTCAACCCCCGCTTCGGCGTCGGACCGAAGGAAGCGCCGCTCGAGCGATTGATCGTCGGCGCCGGCGAACATCCGTGCGTCCTCCACGGAAGCCGTTTTCCCGCTTCCGCGGTGGAGGTCGCGCCGCTGCGCCCGGACGGGCGGATCGACCTCGACTGGCTTGCGAGCGCCTGCCGCAGGCCGGGGCGCATGCTTCTGGCGCTGCAGGGCGCAAACAATGAAACCGGCGTGATCCAGCCGGTCGCCGAGGCCTCGGCGCTCGCCCATGCCGCGGGCGGCCGCGTGTTCTGCGACGCCGTCCAGCTCGCCGGCCGGGCGGCCTGCGACGGCTCGACGCTCGGGGCGGACGCGCTCGCGCTGTCGGCGCACAAGATGGGCGGACCGAAAGGAGCCGGGGCGATTGCGGCGGCAGGCGCCTCTTTCCACCTCGGCGAGCCGCTCATTCGCGGCGGGGGCCAGGAACGCGGCGCCCGCGCGGGCACCGAGAATGTGGCGGCGATCGCCGGCTTCGGCGCCGCCGCGCGCGCCTGTCTCGGCTCGCTGGCCGAGGAGGGGCCGCGGCTTCTCGTGCTTCGCGACCGTCTCGCCGACGCGGTGCGGGGGGCCGCTCCCGACGCCGTCGTTTTCGGCGAAACCGTCCCCCGGCTTCCCAACACCCTGTGTTTCGCAGTCCCCGGCGTCGAAGCGGCGACCCTGATGATCGCCCTCGACCTCGCGGGCGTCGCGGCGAGCTCGGGCTCGGCCTGCTCCTCGGGCAAGGTGACGCCGTCGCACGTGCTCAGCGCAATGGGCGTGCGGCCGGAACTGGCGCGCTGCGCGATCCGGTTGAGTTTGGGATGGACATCGTCGGACATTGACATCGAGCGCTTCGTCGAGGCGTTCAGCGCCGCTTTGGGTCGCATGCGGTCCCGAAGAAGGAGCGGTGGGTTTTGATCGACTTGATCGACCAGCAATTCTAAAAGTAGGTGGGGCAATTTTTTTATGAGCCCGGATTCCCGAATCAGCGGAAACATGATTCACGCTGAGGATGGAGATTTTGGCGTCGCTGCTCTCCGACCTGAAGGCGGTTTGCGCTGCGTTCCCTGACCCCCGCAAGGGGCGGAGCGGCAATATCGCCATAGCCGATTTCGGTCTGTCGGCGTTCGCCATGTTCTTCATGCAGAGCGCGTCGTTCCTGTCCTTTCAGCGGACGCTGGAGAAGGGCCAAGGGCGCTCGAACTGCCAGACCCTGTTCGGGATCGAGAAAATCCCCTCCGACAATTATATCAGGGACATGCTCGACGGCGTGGAGCCTGCTCTGCTCGCGCCTTGCTTTGAACGGATGGAGCAATTGCTGCTCGAACCGGCGATGGGCGAGGCGTTCGGTCGGCTTGGCGGCAGAACGCTGATCGCCCTCGACGGGAGCGAGTATTTCTGCAGCCAGAAGATCACCTGCCCGCACTGCCAGACGCGCAAGCGCAGCAACGGCAAGGTCGAAAGCTATCATTCGATGCTGGCTGCGACCGTGGTCGCGCCGGGACATTCGAAGGTGGTCCCGCTGAGCCCCGAGTTCATCGTCAAGCAGGACGGCGCCGAGAAGCAGGACTGCGAGCGCAACGCCGTCAAACGCTGGCTCGACCAGCACGGCGCGCGCCTGAAGCCCTTGCGCCCGGTGTATCTCGCCGACGATCTGTTCGCCTGCCAGAGCGTGGTCGAGAGGCTGGCCGCCAACGGTGACGATTTCATCTTCACCTGCAAGGAGACCTCGCACAAGGCGCTCTACAACTTCATCGAGGGCTGCGCGTTCGAGCGCCACGAGATCAAGGTCCGCAAAGGCAAGATCCACGAGACCCACCGCTACCGATTCATTGAGAACGTTCCGCTGCGCGACGGCAAGGACGCCGTGCTGGTCAATTGGATCGGCTTCGAGATTCTGGACGCCAAGGGCGCCGTGAAATACAAGACCGCCTTGGTCACTTCGTTGCCGGTTACAAAAGCCAGCGTCGCCGAGATTGTCGTCTGCGGCCGGGCGAGGTGGAAGATCGAGAACGAAAGCTTCAACGTCCTAAAAAACCACGGCTACGAACTCGAACACAATTTCGGCCATGGCGAGACCTATCTGGCCATGACGCTCGCCGCCCTCAACCTGCTCGCCTTCGCCTGGCACACTGTGCTCGACCTCGTCGAGCCGCCCTGGCGCAAGGCCCGCGAAGCGGCGGAAAAGCGAACCAGCTTCTTCGCCTATCTCGCAACCTTGACCAGCTTCGTGGTCTTCCCCGCCTGGCCCGACCTCCTCGAAGCCCTCGCCACCTTCACGATCCCGCCCAACCTACTCTCTGTCCAAAAAAACGAATAAAGCAATGCCAACCAAACCGCGGGCGACTTTTAGAATTGCTGTTGATCGACGGCGACGCTTGCATCTCGCGGCCGCGAGGTGTAGAGGCCGCGTTCGCCTCCCGTTTTCCTGTCCTTTTGAAGGAGTCTCCATGGCTCGCGTCACTGTCGAGGATTGCATCGACAAGGTCGACAATCGCTTCGACCTCGTTCTCATGGCCAGCCACCGCGCCCGCGCCATTTCGTCCGGCGCCCAGATCAACGTTGCGCGGGACAACGACAAGAATCCCGTGGTCGCCCTGCGCGAGATCGGCGACGGCAAGCTCTCGCCCGGCGATTTGCGCGAGGACGTGATTCACGCCTTGCAGAAACACGTCGAGGTCGACGAGCCCGAGGCGGAGGCGGCGCCGCTCATGGTCACCCCAAATACGCAGGCCCAGATCGACCTCGGTGGGGAGGTCCAGTTCGACAGGATGACGGAGGAGGATCTGTTGCGCGGCCTCGAAGGCCTGACGCCGCCCCCCGAGCCGGAAGAAGAGGCGGAGTAAGCCTCGGAAAACGATCTCCGTGGGGCCTCGGCTCCCGTCGCGCCAATCCCGCCGGCTCTCTTGAAGCGCGGCGGGATTTTTTTTCGTATCCACAGCTACGCTCAAGTTTCGCATGGTCTCTCTATTTTGCGCGCCGCGATTTGCTATCTTCGAGATCGAGAATCACTCGCAGGGCGGGTCGGCGCGGTTCCGCGGAACGCTGCGGAGCGTTCGCGGTCGCGGAGCGCAATCGGTTCGAGGGCCGCAATGTCGCGCCTTCGATGCGTCGAGTAGGGGGCTGAATTGGCCGAGGAATACATCAAGCCGGCGGCGAAGACGGACATCGATTTCGAGCCCGGCGGAAGCCCGGAAGGGCTCGTCGAAGTCGCCGGCCGCGTCAAATGGTTCGACGTCGCCAAAGGCTACGGGTTCATCGTGCCGGACAGCGGCGAAGCTGACGTTCTCATTCACGTGACGGTTTTGCGCCGCGACGGCTTCTCGGCTCTCCGCGAGGGCGCGCGGGTGGTCGCCGAGGCGCAGCAGAGGGATCGCGGCCTCCAGGTGTTCAAGGTGATCTCCGTCGCCGAGCCGGAAGGAGATTGCGCGCCGCTTCCCCCGGTCCGGACCCGCGCCCAGGCAAGTTCCGTCGGCGGTTTCGAGATCGTCATCGTCAAGTGGTTCAACCGGACGCGCGGCTTCGGCTTTCTCAGTCGCGGCGAGGGGACGGAGGATATCTTCGTCCACATGGAGACCCTTCGCCGCTACGGCTTTATCGACCCCAAGCCGGGCGACAGCATGCTTGCGCGCTTCGGGCCTGGCCCCAAGGGACTGATGGCGGCGGAAGTGCGGCCGCTTGGTAGTTCGCGCGCCTTCGGACATCATTGAGGATCCGATCGCGCAATCGCTCGCTTGACCTCCCGCTCGCGTTGCTTTTGAAGCTTGCGCCGGCCGCCTACCTTGCAAGGCCAGCTCGATCTTGGAGCGATGGATGACGGCGGTCGGAGTTCGACTTTGGGCAGCGATTGCTCTGGCGCTGATGACGTTCTCCGGGCTGGCCGCGCCTGCGCGCGCCGCGGGCCTGGAGCCGCTGCAGATCGTCACCGCCAGCGGGACGCACACATTTCAGGTGGAGATCGCGGCTGACGACGCAACGCGCGAGCGTGGGCTGATGAACCGCCGCTATATGGCTCCCGACCGCGGCATGCTGTTCGAGTTCGATCGGGAGGCTCCAGTCACCTTCTGGATGAAGAACACCTATATCCCTCTCGACATGATCTTCATTTCACCAGCGGGGGTCGTGACGAACGTCGTCGCTGATGCAGAACCGCTGTCGGAGCGCGTCATTCCCTCCGGCCCGCCATGCGCGGCGGTGCTGGAGCTGAACGGCGGGGAGGCGGCGGCGATCGGCGTGAAAGTCGGCGACAAGGTCCGCTACCCGTTTTTCAAGCCCTGAGCCCAGCCGGGCGCGCGCCTTCGAACTGGCCCGCGTTGCATCCGCCGTCAAGCTTGCTACAGTCGAGGCGAATACGGCCCGAGCGCGAAGTTTGTCCGGCGGGCCAAGTCGAGGTTCTTGCTTGTCTGAAGCAACAACGTTGAGTCTCGCGCACGGGGCCAACGCGCCGTTCGGGAAGCCTCGGGCTGGGTTCGGTGAAGGCCGGGCCCAGGCGACCTATGCGGCTTTGGATCTCGGCACCAATAATTGCCGTCTTCTGGTCGCCCGGCCGACGGCCGACAGTTTCCGGGTCATCGACGCCTTTTCCCGCATCGTCCGTCTCGGCGAGGGCCTGTCCTTGACCGGGCGGCTCAGCGAGCAGGCGATCGCCCGCACGCTCGAGGCCCTGCGCATCTGCCGAGACAAGATGGCGGCGCGCGGCGTGACACGGGCCCGGACCATCGCCACCGAAGCCTGCCGCTCCGCCGTCAACGGCGCGGACTTCGTCGAGCGGGTGCGCGACCAACTCGGCGTCGAGCTGGAAATCGTCGACCGCGAGACCGAGGCCCATCTGGCTGCGGCGGGAGTGGGCGATCTCGCCGACCGGGACGCCCGATCGATCGTCATGTTCGACATCGGCGGCGGATCGTCGGAAATCATCTGGCTCGGGATCGAAGAACGCGGGCGGCGGGCGAGGATCGTTCGCGCGTGGGAGTCGATGCGGCTCGGCGTCGTGTCGCTCGCGGAGAAATTCGGCGGCGTGGACGTGACCGACAAGACCTTCGCGGCGATGACGGCCTATGTGTCCGACGCCCTGACGCCGTTTGTCGACAAGGTCGCCGACGAGACGCGATGCGGGAGGTTCCATCTGCTCGGGACCTCGGGCACGGTCACCACGGTCGCCGGCGTCCACCTCAATCTGCCCCGCTACGACCGTCGCGCAGTCGACGGGCTGTGGCTCGGGCGCGCGGAGGTCGACCAGGCCGTCGCCCGGCTGCGTACAATGAGCTACGCCGAGCGCGCCTCCAACGCCTGCATCGGCGAGGAGCGCGCCGATCTGGTGCTGGCCGGGTGCGCCATATTGGAAGCGATCCGCTCCCGTTTTCCCGCCGAGCGGCTGCGCATCGCCGACCGGGGGCTGCGCGAGGGAATCCTCAGCCATCTGATGCGGGAGGACGGCGTCGGCGCGCACCGGCGGGAACGCCGACGTTGACCGGCGGCTCGGGCCGCGAGGGCGGCCGGGCGCTGAAGGCGCGGGTGAAGACCGCGCGCAAGCGCTCCCTCTCCTCGACCCTGTGGCTCGAGCGCCAGCTCAACGACCCCTATGTGGCGCAGGCCCGCCGCGACGGCTACCGGTCGCGCGCGGCCTACAAGCTTCTGGAGATCGACGAGAAATACAAGCTCCTCCGGCCCGGCCAGCGCATCGTCGACCTCGGCGCGGCCCCGGGCGGCTGGAGCCAGGTGGCTGCGGCCCGGACCGCGGCGCGCGAGGGCAGGGGACGGCTGATCGCCGTCGATCTCTTGGAGATGGACCCGATCGAGGGAGTCGAGTTCGCTCGCATGGACTTCCACGACCCCGAGGCGCCTGAGCGGCTCGGCGCGTTGCTCGGCGGCCTCGCCGACGGAGTTTTGTCCGACATGGCCGCCAACGCCACCGGCCATCGCAAGACCGATCATCTGCGCATCGTGGGCCTCGTCGAACTCGCGGCCGAGTTCGCGCGGGAGATTCTCGCGCCGGGCGGCTTCTTTGTCGCCAAGGTCTTGCAGGGCGGGGCCGAGGGGGAGCTGCTGGCGCGGTTGAAGCGCGAGTTCGCGGCCGTCCGGCATATCAAGCCCAAGGCCAGCCGGGCAGACAGCGCCGAGCTCTATCTGCTGGCGACGGGCTTCAGGGGAGCGCCCGCCTCCGCGCCCAGCTGACGCGACGCGTTTGTCCAAACGCGAATGAACTCAAGCCGCTGGGCGCCAAGCAATAGCGCCCGCCATTGGCTGCTGGCCGGACCGTGCAGGTTTGTCCCGGCGCCAACGATTTCAGTTCATCAGGCGCCAAAAACTGTCCCTTCATAACTGCCGAGCCGCGGTCGGTTTTCGCGGAATGCCCCCTCCACCACGCTGCGCGCGGTCCCCCTCCCCGTTCCGCTGACGCTTCACGGGGGAGGATTTGGCCGGCGCCGCGCTATGCTCTCCCGCTTGCAGGGGATGCCCGAAGGGCGGTGGAGGGGGCCGCGCCGCAGCCTGCCTGGGAGTCGCCTCGCCTCGTCCCCACGCCGCCTAAGGTTGACGCCTTTTTTGGCGAATGGCGTTGACGGCGAACTGGGCGGTGTCGTGATCGATGCCGACGCTGACGCAACCGGCGTTCGCGCCGATGTCGTAAACTCCGTAAGGAATGGCTTTGCCGAGTTCCTTGTCGACGAAGTCGTGCACGTTGACCTCGTCGGGACAGCCTTGGAGCCGATAGTCGCTGCCGCCGTTCTTGTAGGGGCCGATCAGTTCCTTCTTCTTCGTGTCGACCGAGATCACCGGCTGGCCGGCAGCCTGAAAGGCTTCAACCTGCGCGTTGATGTATTCGAACTGAGCGTTCCGGTCGACATGATGGCCGCCCTCCAGGCTCTTGCGATTGACCTGGCGGCGATAGCCGAGGCGTTCGAGCAATTGCGGGATCCGGGTCGCCGAGACCCTATGCCCCAAGCCTTCCAGCGCCAACGCGAGCTTCGCATGGCTCTTGGAGACCCATATCAACGGCCGCGTCGGGTCGCCGAGCGTCGTCGACTCCAGAAGGCCGCGCAGGTCTTCCAACAGCGTGGGACGCCTAAGGTGAGCGGCGAGCAAAGAATACGCCCGCCATTGGCTACTGGCCGGCCCGTGCAGGTTTGTCCGGGCGCCAACGATTTCAATACGTCAGGCGCCAAAAACTGTCCCTTCGACGGTCAGCTCCGCGACGTCGTCGAGCGGCGGCGCGGCAAGGGCCAGGGGGAGCGGCGTCGCGGGCAGGGGCGCGCGCGGCGCCGGCGTCGCGCGCTCTGATCGGTCGTCTAGCCCGTGATAGCGCTCGAGCGCGGCGACGACCTTCATCAGCGGCCCGACCGCCGCCAGTTCGCCGCGGTCGATCCGGATGTCGACGAGGCGCAGCGCCTTTGTGATCCGCGCCACCTGCAGATGAACGAACCGGTCCGGCGCATCGAGCCGCCGCTCGGCGACGGCGCGGTCGATCTCGCGACTGACCGTCTTGACGCTGACCTTGCGGGCTTCCGCGATACGCCGCACGCTCCAGCCGCCGGCGAGCGCGTCGAACGAGGCTTGCCGCAAGGCAGCCTTCGCCTCCCGGCGTGCTCGCGCCGCCGCTCGCGTTCGCGCTCGGTTCGACAGAGATTCGGGATCGTCGGCCATCGGCGTTCTCCTTTGCGGCCAGGGCGGAATCGAGCGTTGCGCCCGAAGGGCGATCAACAGACACGATTATGGGGGCTGATAGCCGACGAGTCAAGAACAAAAGACGAACATCGATTGTTTACTCCTTGATTTCAATCGGGTATGTGGAAACACTCGGAATCGACTTGAAGAAAGGAAGGACGCGGAAAGGCCGGTATCGCCGAGAGAGCGTGACCCTCGAATCCACCGCCGATCGCGACAAGCCAGTCTGCGCCGGCGGTGCGCTTCGCTGAGCGCCGGCCTCGGCGACCTCGTGCAGACCAGAACCTCTACATATTTGTTCATTGCCATCCGCTCCGCTTCGTCGCTTACTTTACGTTGTCAACTGGC
This sequence comes from uncultured Alphaproteobacteria bacterium, assembly GCA_963823165.1. Classification (GTDB taxonomy): domain Bacteria; phylum Pseudomonadota; class Alphaproteobacteria; order Rhizobiales; family Beijerinckiaceae; genus Roseiarcus. The sequence goes on from CAWGKV010000037.1 coordinate 137,589, forward strand.
TTACGGAGCAGGATGATGAGCATCCTTAAGTTCCATCAGGATCTGCGGCCCGAACGGGAAGAGCCGGAAGTTGCGGTCCGCCTGCGCCGGACCGACGCGCGTCTTTCCTGGCTGCTCGATGTTTGCGCAAGCGCCCTCGGCGAAAACGCGCTGGCGACGCGGGAACTTTCGGATCGCGTGTCTTTCCTGCGCGAGGAAATCGAGTGGCGCGCGGTCCGCCGCCCCCAGGACGAGGAGAGCAGGTCATGAAATTCCGACGGATGGCGTGCGACTGCTGCAAGTCGAGCGAATTTCCCTCGCTTTGCAAATCGCCCGTCTATTTGATGAGCGAGGTCGTGGAGAACTCCAATGTCATCTTCCTGCTGATGTCGAAGCAGGGACGCGCGTCGTGCGGCGGTCCGCTCGCCCTCGGCCGCGATCCGGTCGGCCGCGAGCAGCTGGCCGCCGCACAGGAGCAAGACCTCCCGGGGCCGGCCGACGTCGTCTGGCCCGGACTGCGGGCCGACGAGATCCTCGACGCATGCTGGCGCCCCGCCCCCCGGCTTGCCGACAATGACGATTTCGAGGAGTCCCCTTTCCGCCGCAACCAGCGGCTGCTCGAGGAGGGCTCGGCCTTCTGGCCGCGGCGGGTCCTCCGCAGGGACGCGGACGGGGCGCTGCGGGAGTGGGATTGAAGGCGAAAACGAGGGCTTTGTGGACGGCAATCGGCGCAGGCGGCCACGCTGGCGCGTCGAAAAGGCGAATTCCCTTGGCGCGCGCGAGACGCCGCGCGGCGCGGGCTTGGCGCTTCTCCTCCGTCGGGCCCGCGCCAAAGGGACTGGAATTTGAACGAGCGGCGGAAACCGTGGCTTCCCCACACGGCTTCTTCCGCATCGTCGACGGCGCCACGCGCCGTGCGGCGCGGGCCCGGCGCTCTTCCCCACGCCAGGCCCGCGCCCGAACCAACAGCGCCTCGGGGTGAGGTCGCCGGATGCGCGCGGGTCTCCCCATTTGGCAGACTCGGGCGACGACCGCCTCTGCCGCGCTCGGCGAGCCGCGGCCACAGCGGCCGCCGCTCGCCGCGCTGCCTTCATTTGCGGCGCCTGTCGGATTCCCCAAGGAATAACGGCGGCTGCAGCGGCATCTGGCGTTACGCCCAACTTTTGGAGATCTGGCCGATCGCTCCCACCCGGAGCGCGAGGAAAGGCCCGAGTGGATCTGGGACGGCTTCGACCCGGAGGGGTTCGACGTCTCGGCCGCCGACATGAGGCTCGCTGCGCTTCAAGCGGACGTGAGCCCCGGGCTCAGGCCTGCCCCCGCTCACCTTCCAGCTCGCGCGTCGCGTCGGCGAGGGCCTGCGGCTCGACGAGCAGGCCCTGCCGCTCGTAGCGGCGACGGCTCCGGCTGAAGCGCACGACGACGGCGTATCGCTCGCATTTCGCCTTGGCCCGGCGCGTGAGCAGAGCGTCTCCGGCCGGCAGGAACTCGAGGTCGCCCAGACCGACGCAGCGCAGGCAGGCGGGTCCCGAGTTCTCCATCATCAGGAAGTCGCCGCCGCCGCCGCAGCGCCAGCAGGTCCATGAACTGTTCAGGGGCTGGACCGCCACCAGCTCCGGCGCGCGGCTCGCCTTTTCGGCGAGGCGTTCGCGCCTCTTGCCAGGTATTTGAGGGGAGGCCCAATGGGTCCGGAAAAGCCGCTCAACCGTTGGATCGCCGCTCCGGCTGAAACGCAAGTCCTGTCGCTGCGGGGTGCGCGCGAGATATTCCGCCTCGCATGCGATCAATCCTTTTTCGGTCGCCCAGGAGCGAAAGATCTCCACGGCCTCGGCGATGCGCGGGGGATTGGTCTGGATTGCGGCCTCGATGCAGTCGATGCGCCCCTGCCGCCAGGCGTCGACGGCGCTCGCGTCGAGCCACCCGATTCCCCGGAGCACGTCGATGGCGCACACGGCGTCCTCCATCGCGAGGGTCGTCTCGGCCGTCCTGACGACCCGCTCGGCGAGGTTGACGCGATTCTTTCGAACTCATGGCCGCATCGCAACGATGGCTTCGCCCGGCTTGCCCGGCAGATCCCGCCGACGGGCGCGCCGGCTCGCACGCAGGCGAGAACAGTTTACCCGACCCGCCTTTTCCGGCCAAAAAAAATCTTCGGGCCGAGCGGCGGCTGGATAGCGTCCGAAGGTTTGCGGGTGCTCATTATAGAACGGCCATGTCCGAGTGCGGGTTCTTTGGGGGCGTCGACTGACTCCCCGCTGTCTTGCGTGCGGCGAAAGCGTTGGCCATTCTCGGCCTTGTTTGGCCCTCAGGAGATATCGGTGAAGCGCGGGCTGGCGAAGGTCGGGGCGCCGCCCCACTTTTCGGCCCAGACAAGCGGCGCAGGAAAGACCTTCGATGTCGAACCCCGTCCGGGCCCCTCTGGGTTTACTCGCCTTCTCGATTGTCGCGGCAAGCGTTCATCCGGTCTTCGCCAGGGGCGGAGCAGGACCGCCCGTTTCGATGATGACGGAGAATTATTGCCGGGAGACGGTCTACAACAGAGGCATTACGGATGTGACGAGTTCGAAGAGGAAGTGAAAAAATGCGTGGCCAACCCGGTCACCTATCCGACCTCCTACGCTAAGCCAGGTCGTAGCTGGCGATAAGCCGACTGCTCTCGCCTTCCCGCGGAAACTTCGCCGATCCCGCCCGCCCGGACTGGGAGGAATGACACGACCGGAATCGGCGAAAACTTCGATTCCGAAGAATTCGTCGTCTCGATGGCCGATAATATAAGACGCTGGCCGCCCGCGGCCGAAACCGTTGAAGGCGACGGCGGCGATTCGCGGCAGATCGGGCGCCGCAAGAAGACGCACGGCGCCCTCGGCGGCGGCGCGCATCTGTTCGGCCGAACCTCTGACGCCCGGGTTCATCCTGACCGGATCGCGGCGTCGGGGGAGGGCAATTGATGGCTCACAGCCTGCTCGCGGTCCCGCGGTGGTCTCAATACCGGGATTTGACGCCAGCGGATATCACTCCGCCGGGGCGGTCGCGCCTTCCTCCTCCGGCGCGGTGTCCTTGCCGGCGAGCGAGGCCCCGGCGTCCGGCTTCAGCCGGAGGAAGACGAGGGTCGACAGGCTCGAGACGATCGCCACCAGCACGAAGGCGATCGAGAGGTCACGGGCGCGGAGGGTCTGGTCGCCGAAGCCGACCTGGATGATCTGAATGCAGATGGCGGCGACCGCGACGCCGACCGCGCCCGACATCTGCTGCGACACGCTGGCGAAGCTGGTGGCCCGGCTCATCCGGGGCGGATCGATGTCGGCGTAGCTGATGGCGTTGAGGGCGGTGAATTCGAGCGAGCGGAAGAAGCCGCCGGCCAGCAGTGCGAGAAAGATCAGCCAGTGCGGCGTCGTTGGGGTGAAGAGCGCGTAGGAGGCCATGAACGCCCCGGAGATCAGCGCGTTGACGACCAGCGTGCGGCGGAAGCCGAACCACCGCAACGCAGTCGAGGCGGTGAACTTCATCGCCATCGCCCCGGCGGCGGTGGCGAAGGTCAGCGACCCGGACTCGAACGGCGTCAGTCCGAAGCCGATCTGCAGGAGGAGCGGCAGCAGGAAGGGCAGGGCGCCGATGCCGACGCGGAAAATGAGGCCGCCGATGACGCCGGAAAAGAAGGTCGGAATTCTCAGGAGCTTCAGGTCGAGGATGGCGTCCTCGTTCTGGCCGGCGTGGCGCACATAGGCAAAGAGCGCCGCCGCGCCGACGACGATCATCGTCGCGACCGCCCAGATCGGCGCGATGCCGCGTCCGATCGCCGAAAGGCCCGAAATGAGGCTGAGCAGGCCGACCCCCGACAGGACGAATCCCCTGAAGTCGAAACGTGGGACCTCTTCCTCGCGCAGGTTGGCGATGAACCTAAGCGACAACAGGACGCCGAGCACGCCCGATCGGGACGTTGATCCAGAAGATCCAGCGCCAGTTGAAATAGGTGGTGATGAAGCCGCCGAGCGGCGGCCCGGCGACCGGCCCGATGAGCGCCGGCACGGTCAGATAGGCGAGCGCGTTGACGAGATCGCTCTTGGGCACCGTGCGCAGGAGGACGAGGCGGCCGACGGGCACCATCATCGCGCCGCCCAGACCCTGGAATACGCGGGCCGCGATCAGCGTCCTCAGCGACGACGACGCGCCGCAGGCGATCGAGCCCAGGGTGAAGACGACGATCGCGGTGCAGAACACGGTTCGCGCGCCGAAGCGGTCGGCGACCCAGCCCGACGCCGGGATGAACACCGCGAGCGTCAGCATGTAGGAGGTCAGCGCCAGCTTGAGGACGATCGGGTCCTGGTGCAGGTCGACCGCGATCGCCGGCAGCGAAGTGGAAATCACCGTGCCGTCCATGTTCTCCATGAACAGGGCGGTCGCGATGATGAGGGCGGTGAGAAGGGTGGAGCGCATCGGCGGGCGGCCCCGTTTTGGCGCCCGGCCGCGAACGCAGCAAGGCTGGGGACGCCATATCCGGTCACAATGCGGTGAAAGGGGCGAGGCTTCCGGCGCCCCGCGTCCTCACTTCGGGAGAACGCCGAGGATGCGCCTCACATCGTCGAGAGCCTTCTCGCAGCCCGCATGATCATTCGCAGCGTCGGCCTTGCGCGCCGCCTGCATGTCCTGCTCCATCGTCTGCACGTCGGTCGCGGACAGGTCGCCGGCCTGTTGTTCGGCCTGCGCCAGGGTCCCGGGAGTCGGCTGGCGGTGCATCGTGGCGAAGTTCGATTCGGGCGCCGGCCTGCCCGCGGCGGCGGCGGCGTCGAGGCGCTTTCCGATCGCGAGGTCGGCCTGGTAGATCTCGTCGGCGCAGGGGCCTGCGTCGGCCGCCACAGTCCACAGGGCGAACGCCGCGGCGCCCGAAGCAATCGCAAGGAAAACCTTCATCTCCTGAGCTCCCTGCCGGGATGCGCCCTTTCCGGCCGCAGTCTCGCCTCAGTCTACGACCGATCGCGGGCGTTCGCCAGACGCCTGTCCTTCGCCGGGGAGACGGAACGGCTTCGGCCCATCTTTCATTGTGTCGGCTGGGGGAGCGTCGGCCGCGAGAAATTGCGCAGGAGTTTTTGTCGCATGTTTCAGCATGGCGCTCTCAACCACGGGCTCCAGCGACACGGCGCTTGAAAGCTCGGCGCAGCGTATGCGAGGATGACTCCCGTGCCCCATCCAGCCTGCCTTCGGGGACCGAAATGAGCAAGAGCGCCACCCAACTCAGGAGCAAGACCAAGACGCTGACCGAGCGTCCGCGCCTGCATAAGGTCATCTTGTTCAACGACGATTACACGCCGCGCGACTTCGTGGTGCAGGTGCTCAAGGCCGTGTTCCGGCTGAACGAGACGCAGGCGCTGAACGTGATGATGACCGCGCATCGCAAGGGCGTCTGCGTCGTCGCCGTCTTCGCCCGCGACATTGCCGAGACCAAGGCCGCACGGGGAACGGAAGCGGGCGCGGCCAAAGGCTACCCCTTGCGCTTCGGGACCGAGCCCGAAGAATGAGCGGACCTCCGATCCCGACGCGAAAACTCGGCCGCACAGCCGTCTCGGTCACGGAGTTCGGCCTCGGCACGGCGCCGCTCGGAAACCTCTTCGACAGGATCGAGGACGGAGAGGCGGCGGCGATCGTCGCAGCGGCGTGGGAGGGCGGCGCGCGCTATTTCGACACCTCGCCATGGTATGGACGCGGGGAGTCGGAACATCGCCTCGGGCGCGCGCTCTATCGCCGGAACCGCGATGAGTTCGTCATCTCCACCAAGATCGGGCGGTTGCTGCGCCGGCCGCTCAAGCCGGGTCCGATCAAGGACCAGTGGATCGCCGGACTCGATTTCGAGACGGTGTACGACTACGGCTACGACGGGGTCATGCGGTCGTTCGAGGACAGCCTGCAGCGGCTCGGAATCAGTTCCGTCGACCTCCTCCTCGTCCACGACCTGGACATCTGGAACCACGAGAATCAAGCCAGGCTCGACGCCTATTTCGGCCAGCTCATCACCGGCGGCTGGCGCGCGCTGACGCAACTGCGCGACTCCGGGGCGATCAAGGGAATCGGCGCCGGGCTGAACACCGTGGGGGCGATCTCCCGGTTTCTCGATCTCTTCGACATCGACTTCTTCCTCCTCGCCATGCGCTACACCCTGCTCGAGCAGGACGTGCTCGATGACGAATTCCCGCGATGCGCCGAGCGCGGCGTCGGGATCGTCATCGGCGGAGGCTACAATTCCGGGATTCTGGCGACCGGCGCGGTTCCGGGCGCCATGTACAATTACCAGCCCGCGGGGCCCGCCATTCTCGAGCGCGTGGCGAAGATCGAGGCCGTCTGCAGGCGCTGGAACGTTCCGCTGACGGCGGCGGCGCTGCGCTTCCCGCTCGGGCACCCGATCGTCGCCTCGATCATTCCGGGCGCGATCACGACCAAACAGGTCGAGCAGAATCTCGCCGCGTTCCGCCACAAGGTCCCCGCCGATCTCTGGGCGGAGCTGAAGCATGGAAAATTGATTCGCGCCGACGCGCCGACGCCGGGCTGAAAATTTCCATCGAGGGGACGTTCGGCTCGGGGGCTGGGAGACGACAATGTTTGCATGCGACGACGGCCTCGCGAGCGCCGCCTCGATCGGCCGCTGTCTGTGTCACACGCCGGCCTTCGCGCGCCTCAACGCCTGCCTGAACGCTAAATTTGCGACCCGGGCGCCGGGCTCGATGGCGGGCGCATTCGCCGCGGGCGCCGGCGCCTCGTCGGCGCCGAAGGCCGCCGTCCGCGGCGGCCGCCTGGCTTTCGCCAACGTCCGCGTCTTCGACGGCCGGTCGGACGCATTGCGCGCCGGTCTCAGGGTCGAAGTCGAGGCCGGGGCGATTCGGGCGGTCGCGCCGGCCGATACGCCGGCCGGCGAGGGCGTCGAGGTGGTCGACTGCGGCGGAAGGGTCCTCATGCCGGGGCTCATCGACGCGCACTGGCATGCGATGATGGCGCCGATTCCGCTCGAGGCGCTGTTCACGGCGGACGTCGGCTATCTCAACCTCCTCGCCGCCGCTGAGGCCGAAAGAACCCTCTTGCGCGGCTTCACCAGCGTCCGGGACATGGCGGGCCCGGCGTTTTCGCTGAAGCGCGCCATCGACGAGGGACAGGTCAGGGGACCGCGCATCTGGCCGTCCGGCGCGATGATCTCGCAGACCGGCGGGCACGGAGATTTCCGTTTTCCCTATGAGATCCCCTCGGCCCCGGGCGCGCCGCTCAGCCGCGGCGACGCGGCGGGCGCCGGGGCGATCGCCGACGGCGCGGATCGCGTGCTCATGCGCGCCCGCGAGCAGCTGATGCTGGGCGCAAGCCAGCTCAAGCTCGCCGCCGGCGGCGGCGTGTCGTCGAACTACGATCCGATCGACGTCAGCCAGTACACCGAGCCCGAGTTCCGCGCCGCAGTCGAAGCGGCCGAGAACTGGGGCACCTATGTCGCCGTTCACGCCTACACGCCGCGCGCCATCCGCACCGCGATCCGCGCCGGCGTCCGCTGCATCGAGCATGGACACCTGATGGACGAGGCCACGGCGGAGCTGATCGCCGAGAACGACGTCTGGCTCAGCACCCAGCCGTTTCTCGACAACGAATTCGCCGCGCCCGTGTCGAATCCGGGGGGACAGGCGAAGTTGCGGCAGGTGTTCGCCGGGACCGACGCCGCCTACCGGCTCGCCAAGGCGCACGGCCTCAGGACGGCCTGGGGGACGGACATCATCTTTGCGCCGCAGATGACGAAGCATCAGGGTGCGATGCTGACGACGCTGACCCGATGGTACGAGCCCATCGAGATCCTGAAGATGGCGACCGGCGTCAACGGCGAGCTTCTGGCGATGTCGGGACCGCGTAACCCCTATCCAGGCAGGCTCGGGGTGATCGAGGAAGGCGCGCTCGCCGACCTCATCCTGGTCGACGGCGATCCGATCGCCGACATCAACCTGATCGCCGACCCGGAGAAAAACTTCGTTCTCATCATGAAGGACGGCCGGGTGGTGAAGGATGCGTTGACGCGCGCCCGATAAGAGGGGATACGGCTCGCCGTCGGCGCCCAAGCAAAGCGGAGGTGCGACCGCTTCGGAGTGCGCCAAAGCAGCTGACCTGGGGTGCGCGCCACATCACCAACAACGAAGCCGCCGATGCGGCGGCTGAACGAGGGGCGGGACTTTTTCGCATGATGCGGATCGCCGTTACTGGGTCCATGGGTCAGGTGGCGACCTCGCTGGTAGACCAGGCGGGGCCTGAGTTCGAGATCGTCCTGCTCGGGCGCCGGATGTTCTTGCTCGAGGATCGTGCGGCTGTTCTCGCCGGCCTCAAGGCCGCGCGGCCGGACGTGGTGATCAACGCCGCCGCCTACACCGCCGTCGATCAGGCCGAGGCTGAGGAGGGCCTCGCGCTCGCCGTCAACGGCGAAGGAGCCGGCCATGTGGCGGAGGCCGCCGACCGGATCGGCGCGCCCCTGCTGCAGCTGTCGACCGATTACGTGTTCGACGGGGCGCTCGATCGCCCCTACCGCGAGGACGATCCGACCGGGCCGAGAAGCGCCTACGGGCGCTCCAAACTGCTCGGCGAAAGGTTGATTGCCGAGCGTTGCGCCGACAGCGTCATCCTGCGCACCGCCTGGCTCTTCAGCCCCTATGGCGCGAATTTCGTCCGCACGATGCTCCGGCTCAACGAGACGCGCGACGAGGTCTCGGTCGTCGCCGACCAGCGCGGCAATCCGACCTCGGCCCTCGACCTCGCCGCGGCGCTCATCGCCGTCGCCGCGAGACTGCGCGAGGACTCGGCGCCGGCGCTGCGCGGCGTTTTCCACGTGACCGGCTCCGGCGAGGCGACCTGGGCCGATTTGGCCGAGGCGACCTTTGCCGAGGCGGCGGCGCGCGGGCGCCGCCTCACGCGAGTGAAGCGCATCACGACGGCCGACTACCCCACGCCTGCGCGGCGCCCGGCCAATTCGCGCCTCGACAATGAGAAGCTGAGACGCGTCTACGGCCTTGAGCTGCCCGACTGGCGGAGGTCGCTTACCGCGTGCTGCGCGCGGCTCATCCCGTGATCGCTCGCCGCCGCTCGCCGGCCGAAAAGACGATCGCGCGCTGAGCGGACGCGCCCATACCCAACGTTCCAAAGGCTTCCGGTGAACGAGCGCGATGGGTCAGCAACCGGTCTTAGGCGGGACGCGCAGGTTGCGCCAAGGCGCTAACCTGCTCGCGCGGTAAGCCCATCCTCTCGGGGACTATTAAATAAAAGCGCAGTAGAAATAGCACAGCCTAAACCGGTTGGAGAACTTGTGCTAAATATCACTCGGCGTAGTTAGCACACGCATGGTTGTGCAGTAGGTACACCTGCGGTTGTGGTGTGCGATATGTCGTTGGAAGCTCGCCAAGACGGGCGGTTTCGACTGGTGTACATGGTTAAAACAGATGGGAAGGCGTGTGATGGCGGACATTCGGACCGAAGTCGTACATGCGCTTCATTGGGATCTTGCGATCCCTCGTCACAGGGTAAGCGCGAGAGTCGACGGCGGATGGGTCACCCTGCAGGGCATTGTCGAACGGACGTACCAGAAGTCCTGCGCCGAGGCGGATGTGCGCCGGGTGCCCGGCGTGATCGGCGTAAGGAATGAAATCGCGGTACGTGCGGCGGAAGGGTCCAGCTAAACGACCCTTCTTACTTGCCCACCCGGCGGCGAGCGCGCAGGCCATTCTCAGCGTCGTCGGGCTGCTCTGTGTTGCGCCTCATGCCGAATGGACTCTCCCGACACATGGCGGGCGGACGCCGCACAGGCAGAGGTGCGGAGGGTTTCGGCGACCAGGAGATCGGAAGGAGGCTATCACCATCGAGGCCTCGGCCGTTCTGTCGCTGCGCATGTGACCGCGCTAATGGAGGGACCTGGAGCGAGGGACCAGGAACATTCTTGGAGCCAGCAAGTCGCGAGGGTAAGCGTTGGGAGCCCCCTCCGAGGGAGGAACGAGAGCATGAGCGCCGACGAACAGATGATCCGCCACCGGGCCTATCAGTTGTGGGACCAAGCCGGCAGGCCGAACGGTCGAAGCGATGAATTCTGGTTCGGTGCGAAAACCGAATTCGAACGCAAGGGGCGGACGGGAGAGGGGCATCCGAGCACGCCTCTACGCCGGCGTGTGGAGCTGTGTCGTCATGAAACGGCCGCCGATTGGGCGAAAAGGGAGCCCGCCTCGCGGCAATGGGCGTAACCGCAGTGGCCTTTTGATCAGCGCCGGTAGCACCGCCGGTTATTTCCGTCGCGAACCAGCCGCCTTCTTCCGCAGTTGCCCGAGCCCGCTTTTTTTCGCCAATGCAGATCGAGTTGCGGTGTAGTTGGGCGCAACCATCGGATAGTCCTTCGGCAAATTCCATTTCTCCCGATACTGCGCCGGGGTCATGCCGAGTTGGGTCAAATGCCGCTTCAGGGATTTGAATTTGCGTCCATCGTCAAGGCAGATGAGGTAGTCCGGAGTGATCGACTTGCGGACCGATACCATAGGTTCAGGGGTTCCTGGTCGGTCAGCCTCGACTTGCAGGCCGGACTCAATTCGACTCAGAGCGTCATGAACAGTTTTGAGCAATTCGGGGAGTTCCGAGGTGGGAACGAAACTGTGCGAAACGAACGACACGACAATGTCCGATGCAAGCTCAACGATGTTTTTGGCCATGTCCGAATTGTCCTCCCTCGAATATCTATGAACGCGCCTAGGCCGACAATGGATTACATGGCCGGGTTTGGGAAGGAAACATCTCTCTTGAATAAAACAGTGAATGCTTGGCGCCCGTGCGGGGATGTCGCGTCAGGGCGGGCAGCGTCCCTCTTGCCCCACTCATCTTAAGGCGCGCGCCGCAGCAAACCAAGGCGAGGTCGCCCCGAAATTGGTCGGTTGCGACTACGACTGACAAGCGCTTGTCGTGTTATCGTTTGTTTAGACGGTGTCGTCATTCTGAGCACCGGGCCGTCGCCTCGGACAGCGCCGCTGCCGGCGGCGCCGCCAACGACCAGATTGTCGCGGCCTTTGCGGCTTTGCGCCGGACCTCCCATGTCGGGACGTTATCCTCCGTGAAGACCAACAGCATAAAGTCCCCAGCATCGGTCCAAACCGCAGGGCTCGGCCAGAGTGGAGGCAGCGGTTGCCAGTCTATCTTGGTCATCTATGCAGCAGCGTCCCAATCCAGGCGCCGATCATTGTATGCCGGCAGCGTCGAACCTCGAGAAGTCTACTTTGCTTCCGCGCGGCCGACATAATCGGAACCCCGGGCGCCACCCAATCGGAATCGGTGGCCGGCCTTCCTACTGGAATGTCTGGCCGGTTTCTTTGGATTCCGTAAGGGTGTCCGCGGTCCCCACGATCGAATTGACGAGAGCTTTCAAGTTATCGAGATGCGCGGTTTGACGCAGCGTCTGAGTTTCATCGTTTTCTTCGGCGGCTTCGCCGATCTCCCGCAAACTCAGCAGGCAGCGCCGTTCAAATACGGGCGATCCCATTTCGCAAGCCAGTCGTGCTGCTAACCTCAGCATTTCGCTCGCCCGCTCGCGCTGGTCTGGAAAGAGCTGGAACTCAATCAATGCATCGATCCGGCGCAGCTCCGGTTCAAGCCATCCATTGCCGCTCGCCAATCTCATTTCAAACGCGCGAGTCGATGACGCCTTCGCCGCAGAAAGCCTACCGATCTTTCGCTGCGCCTCCGCCATATTCGCCAAGTGCCCGGCGACGCCGAGGCGGTATTCGGCCGCGTCGAACCTCTTGATTGCCTCGTCGATTAACACGATCCCCTGCTCCGTCTCGCCGCGCTGAGTGAGCGCCCAGCCGAGGAACGCTGCGCCGTGCGCTCGAAAACCGCCAAGTCTGTGCTGTTCGGCGAGCGCTATGAGACGCTGCGCTCCGCGCATCAGATGATCTGGAGATTGGCAGAAGCCAAAAACGTTGCAACCGATATAGGAGAGCGCGAGCGCGGTGGAATTCGGGTGCCGCAGTTCGTCCGCGGCCTGCAGAACGTCGCGTCCAAGTCGAAGGGCGCCTTCGACGTCGCCGAGGATGAATAACGCCAGCGCGAGCAGCGATTGGCTATGCACGCGGGCGTTCTGTCCGAACAGTTCGGTGCTGTCGGCGTCTCGCCCGTGCGTGTAGAGATCAAGCGAAAGCTTCAGCTCGGATTTCGCGGCGAGAGCGTCACCTTGCCCGAGCAGCCACATGCCGCGAAGCCGATGTCCGACCACCCGCCCGGCTTCGTATCCCTCATGTTCTGCGCGCGAGAGGAACAAATCCGCGAGGGATTTGGCTTCCTCAATCTGTCCGCGGCAATTCGCGTACGTGAATTGGCCGAAGATGAATGGGAACGCCATCGGCGTTCGTCCCGCGTCGCGACAAAGCTCCAGTCCGCGCTCGCAGCAGTTGAAGAGCTCCGTCGAGGTGGGGCCTCGGGTGATGTTTATCGAGCCGATAAGCGCCGCCTGCAGGTGGATCTCGAGGTCCCGTCGCAAGTTCTCGTCCCGAATCCTGTCGAGAAGCGCAAGACCTTTCCTCAAATGGTCGATGGCTTCGAGATGGGCCGACTGCTTGGCGGAGTGCAGCCCCGCGGCCAGCCAGCTCCTGACGGCGTCGGTGAAGGCGCCGGCCTCGGTGAGGTGATGCGCCAACACTTCGGACAATACTGGGACATTCCTCTCCCCACGAAGCTCGTCCACAATCAGTGCGTGCATCGACTGGCGTTCAGGCTCGATCATGGTGTCGCGCGCCATGCGCTGCAGAAGCGCGTGGCGAAATTCGTACCGGAGCTCCACGCCATAACGTTTCGGCTCCAGGATCTCAGCTTCGACGAGCAGCTCCAATGTCTCGGCGATGCGTCGAACATCCTCGTGCAGGAGCGCGGCGAGGAACTCCGCCCGGAACGAGCGGCCGAGGCAGGCGGCCGCCTGCACGATGCGGCGCGCTCCTGGCCTGCGATCCAGGCGCTCCGACATCATTTCCGCCAAAATCAGCGGGAGATCGAGCGACTTCCGACCGCGGCGAAAGTCTCGCTCCCCCTGATCGACAAGGGAAAGAACCAACTGCTCGACAAACAGCGGCACGCCATCAGCCGCCTCGACGGCGCTCGCCAACACCGCCTCGGGCAAGTTCTGCGCCCCCGGTACGCTCCTCGCGAGCTTGAAGCAGTTCTTCGCTTCGAGCTGCGCGAGCGGAATCACTTCACTCGCGGCGGGGAGCGCCGGTCCTTTCGGAAAGGAACGGGTCGTCAGCAAAATGAGAAGCGGAGCGTCGTGGAGGGTGGACGCAAGCTCGATGAGCAGTTCCGACGAGGAGGGGTCCAGCCAGTGCACGTCCTCGATGGAGACGACTATCGGCCTGTCTCGCGCAGCTCGGCCGAGCATGGAGATGACAAGACGATATTGTTTCAGCTTGAGCAACTGCGTGGCAGGCCCGACGGTCTCACTGGCGCGGGTCGTCAGTCCCGGGAAGCTCGTCAGAATTCGCCGGTTCTCTTCGCTGGATAGACCATACTCGTCCAGCAGTCGCGTGAGCTTCTGAAGTCGCGTTCCCTCGTCGTCATCCAGCTTCAGCCCAGTCCGTTTCCAGAGATAGCTGGCGATCGAAAACAGCGGGGTGTTGGCAAAAATCTCGTGGCATTGCGTCTGGACCATCGCGACGCTGCCCACCGCGGGATGCGACAGGAACTCATTCACGAGGCGGGTCTTCCCAAGCCCCGCGTCGCCGACAACCACGAGGACCTGACACCGCGACTGCTCGTGAACCGTTTTCCAGCACGAAAGGAGCCTCGATAGTGCGGCCTCCCGCCCGACCATTGTGGTGGAGCCGCCAAGCCGGGCAGCCCGCTTGGACAGCGCTGAAAGCGTAGCCCTGATAACCTGAAACGTCTCGACCGGCCGGGAGAGCCCCTTGAGCAAACGCGCGCCCAGCGGCGCGAAGTCGAACAGGTCCTCGACGAGCCCTTTGGTGTCTCGGCTGACGACGACTCCGTTCGGCGGCGCCTCGCCCTGGAGCCGCGCCGCCAGGTTGGGCGCTTCTCCCACGACGCCATGGACGTTCGCTCCGGAACTCGTCAGGTCGGGACCGACAATCACCAATCCCGTGTGCACGCCAATCCTCGCCTTCAGTCTTCGCGTGCGGCCGTCGCTCAGCGGAAGGTCGAGCCCGCTCAGCCGCTCGATCATTTCGAGGGCTGCTCGCAATGCCCGCTCGGCGTCGTTCCCATGCGCGGTCGGATACCCGAAATACACGAGGATGCCGTCTCCGGCGAAGCTGGCGACGAAACCGCCAAACCGCTCCATCACGTTGAGCGCGAGCTGTTGGTAGCGGTTGACCAGCGCCAAAAGGTCTTCGGGATCAAGCTGCTCGGACAACTCGGTGTAGCCGACCAGGTCTACGAACATGATGGTCAGATAGCGTCGCTCGGGGGGCGATCCCAAATGCTGCTTTGCGCCCCTGACGTTCATTGCCCGACGGCTCCCGTCAGACGCAGGTCGCTCAAACCCGCCCTCCTGGTGCGAGTCGGCGCCTGCGCGCGTTCCCTTGCGTAGGTTGTTATATCAAATTAGCGTGTGTCCGTCTCTCCGCTTGAAAACAGTTTCGCCAGGGTTCGACGGTAATGCAGGGTGGGGCAAGGCCGCAAGCTCTGGTCGTGTGCGCTCATCTGCGCCCTGGTAGGAACAAGCGCCGGTCCAACTATCTCATGCAGCCGATCAGCGGGCTGCATATCGCCTCGCTCCTCGATCGCAGGCGCTTCGATGTGCGTCTCCATCATGAAGACTGGCACGGACCGTTCGATACGTCGAAACGCACCCGTCTCGACCTCGTGTTTCTGACCGGGCTGCAAGTCGATTTCGATCGGATGCGGCAACTTGCGTTCTTCTTTCGACGCGACGGAGCGACTGTCGCCGCAGGCGGCAGCATCTGCACGTTGTTTCCCGAATTCGCGACTCGGTTCTTCGACGTCGTCTGCGTCGGAGGCGTGGAAAGCACGGCCGAGGTGGCGGCGGACTTCCTGCGCGGCGACCTCAAGACAATCTATCGGTCCCCGAGTTACCGCGTAAGTTCTTATTGCGTTGATTACTCGCATTTCGCGAGGAACGGGATCAACCCGACGATGCACCTCCTCGAGGCGTCGCGTGGATGCACGTTCAAATGCAGTTTTTGCACGATGCCTTCTGAAATTGGCGCCCACGCGCGCTATCCTCTTCCGGACCTGTCGGCAGCGGTGGAAAGCGCCATTGCTTCGGCGCCATTGTTCAGCTTTCGGCGCTGGTACCCGATCGTCCTGCTGCTGGACAACAACTTTTCCGACAATCTCGATCACATGCTTGCTGTTTGCGAGTTGCTGCGCTCGCACAAGAAGATTCGCGGCTGGGGCGCCCTCGTCACCCAAAACGTGATCCGCAACCGTGAACTGGTCAGGAAGCTGGCTCAGTCGAAGTGCAACGGCCTTTTTGTCGGGCTGGAGTCTCTCGATCGCGACTTGCTTCGCCGACACAACAAGACCCAAAACCTGGGGCGCGGCGATGTTATCGACGACATCGCATTCGCGGAGTCACAGGGAATCGGAATCACTTACGGCTATCTGTTCGATCCCCGCCATCAGTCGGCGGCCGACATGGCGAAGCAAATTCAGACGATTGCGCGTCATCCCCTCATGCCCATGCCAACCTACATGAGCGTCATCGCTCCGCTCGCGGGAACCAGGATGTTCTGGGACGAACTGAAGGCGGGAGGATTGGCCGCCAATCTCAGGCTACGGGATCTCGATGGCGAGACGCTCGCCTATTCAAAATTGGCGGACGATCCCGCGGCCATCGTCGACTTCGTCGAGCGGGTGTTCCGCCGGCCGTGGGTCGTCGTCGGCCGTTTGGGAATTCTGCTGAAGACGATACGGCGGATCGCCAGGTCGGGCACTCTCAATCCCATTCGATGGTTCTTCATTGCGTCGGCAAATTTTCATTGCTTCTTGTGGTCGCGGGCTGAGGTCTGCGCGCAGCGCACCTACCAGGCAGGGAGCGAGATTTTGGATCCGCAGTATCTCGAACGGCCGGCCGATCTCTCCGACGAGGACCGCGAGCGCTATTTCGACCCGGTCCAGCTCACAGACGCATCCGGCGCGCCGTCCGACTGGCTCAAACACTACGTAATCGGAACAGTCGCCCGGCCTATCGCTTCTCGGCCGCCTTGCGCGAAAGCTGGAGCTTCGCGATCGGGTTGACGCCGAAATACCCCGCCGATTCGTCCGTTCGATGGGACCCGAGCAGGGCAAACCGGTAAGCCCCGCTCTCCTCCGGCACTTTAACATGAAGCCGCAGGAACTCGATTTCCGGGCCATGATAAGAAATCGGATATTTAACTTCCAAGGGTGCGAATGTTCGGTCGCCCACGCGGGTCACTCTTTGGAGCAACAAAACGCCGTCAAGGCCCGTTGTCGCCTGGTTCGGGATCAGGAGGATCGTCGCAACTTCTCCCGGTGCATAAACCCGGCGGTTTAGCGAGATATCCACTCCGTTCTTGATCAAAAGCATCGGCGCCGGGCCGCCAAGGATCTGTTGCAGAATCACCTTGAAATTATATTGGTTAAGCATTCCCACATGATCGCCGGGCAAGGTAAATGCATAAGAGCCAGGCGGCGCGGCGCTCCAGGCTGGAACAACGCTGTCGCCTGCGTAATCCTGAATAGGGTGAAACCCGCCTTCGTCATACTGGACGCCCTCGTCGGTGGTCTGATCGATGCCGGCAATCATGACGTAATTGACGCCGGTAGGTTGCGCGCCGAGCTTGGCCCACGATTTTTTTGCCTTGCCGATATTCATCACCGGAAGGTCCAGTTCCGCAATGACGGCGGGATCATAGAGGCTCTTGGCGACGGGAGTTCCGCTCGAGATGTCCCACAATACCTGCTGCCCCGGCCGTGGAAGCGCGGACTCCGGACCTGGATAAGTCGGGTCGGCAGTCAATAGCTTTGCGTCTTGCGGAGATATTCCCAACGACCCTTCTATCCCGAGACACTTGAACAACAGGTCGGGTGAGCCCAAATGCGGCGTCGCTATGGACAGGAAAGTTTTGATCTTCGCGAACCAAGGCTTATGCTGCTTCTTCTTGTCCTCGAGCAGGCGCCTCACCACGAGTCCGCCGCCAGAGTGAGCAACAAGAACGATGTGGTCGGAGGCTGAAGCGGCGATCAAAGTCGCCAGCGCCTTTGCGCTTGTCCCAATTTCGATCCGCCAATCATAGGGAAAGATGGTGAGGACGCCTCCGTGAGCCTGGGCAATGGCGGTCAGCCGATCGATAAGCGGTTGGTACACGGGGTAGCATTCGATATTCGTGATGATATCCGTGACGATATCGCTTGAATTTTCGAGATCGTTTAGTCGATCATAGCTGTCTAGGAGAATCTCGTACAAATATGGCGGCCAGGTTTGATCGTTAGAACTCGGGCACTGGAGACCAGTGCCTTCAAACCCTGGTACAAGAATGCATTGGTACATGCCAGTACCCCCGTTACTCATAGATACCGTCGATGCGACGTCTGCGGCGTCAGCTGAAAAATATTCAGAAGGGAAACTTCTGCGGTGCGCGATCAAACACTGGTTGAAGTTGCCCGATCAAATGGCCTCTCAGCGAGTTCCCGGCGATGCGCGGTGGATGCTGTGGGGTAGAACAACGCCGCCCTATTGTCTGTGACCGGCGTCACACCTTGACGTTGCCGCGGGACAGTCACCAGGTGTTGAAACGGCGCACACTGGCGCCAAGCCCTTCCAAAATCCGTTTCCCTTACGCTACACTGCATCCATATCGCCGCCGTGGGAACAGCGAACAAGCCAACTCCGACTGCCCGTTTTCCCGGGTGTGTGGTTGACGACAACGGGCGGTCGAAGGGGAGAGACATGCGGAGGTGCGCACCCTTTGACAACGACGCAGTCGACGAATTACCTCGGATCAAACCTGCTCCATCGGTGGGCGCGATCCGCCTGATACGCGCTTTCCGCTTCGACCTGCTCGCGGCTTTCAGCGCCAACTACTATACGGACCTGCGCGTTTCATTTCGCCAACTCGGACACCAATTCATCTGCCTGAATGACCCGGAAGACATCGATCACGTCCTCAACACGCATATTCATCGCTACCAGCCCAACGTACTCGCACAGCGTTTGCTTGAGCCGATCGTCGGACGGAGCCTATTGCTGGCGGAGGGCGACGACTGGGTCCGACAGCATCGGCAGCTGACCCCGTTTTTCCAGGCGCGGCATATCGAACGATTGATCGCTGCGTTTCACGTAGCCGCCGCTAACGGTATGGCGTCCTGGTCGACCGAGGGCGAACACGAGCGCAACCTGCTGGTGGATTTCCGCAGGCTTACTCTGGCCATCATCGCCCGATCGCTGCTCTCCATTGAGGACGAGAAGGGGACGTCGCAGCTCGCCGACTTCGCCACGCAAGCCGAGAGCGCGGGGACATTGCTCCAGTGGCAGGATTATGTGGCCCTGCTTGTCTGGAGCCGGATTGGCCAACCGTCGCGGCGACGGGAGAATGCGGCGCGGTGGCGTGCCTGGGTCGCAGAGCTTCTCGACCGCCGGGCGCTAATCGACGATTTCGACGAAGCGGGCGACATGCTCGATTTCTTGCGGGCTCAGCGCGGCGGCCAGGGCGGCGGACCCCTCGCTCGCGAAGCGATCGTCGACCAAGTCGGCACGATGTTTTCGGCAGGCTTCACCACGACCGCGCTGGCGCTGTTCTGGACTGTCCTCATGCTGGCGCTCTTTCCGGCGCGTCAGGAGACGTTGCGCGACGAATTGTGCGGTGACAACTCCGCCACGCCGCCGAGCTGGCAGTCGCTGCGTTCGAGCCATGCGGCGACAGCTTTTCTTTTCGAAACCCTGCGGCTTTATCCGCCAGCCTACGTCATCGCGCGTGAGGCCCGGTTGGACGACCGCATCGGAGATCTGCGCATCCCGCGAGGCTCTGCTGTCATCATCGCCCCGTGGCTTGTGCATCGGCACGCGGCACATTGGCAGGACCCGCATCGTTTCGATCCCGATCGCTTCCTCCAGGGCGGGCGGGTAGCGACCCTGCGAGCCTGGATGCCCTTCGGCGTAGGGCCGCGCGTCTGCATTGGCAGCGCCTTTGCTACGATGGAGATTTTGGTCGTCCTGCGGCAACTCCTTGCGCGCTACCACGTAGGAATGAGCGGGCCAATCCCGCGGCCCGTCGGCCGCGTCACCTTGGTGCCCGACTTTCAGCCGCTGTTCACGTTGACGCCTCGAAAGGGCCACGGATGTTCATCTACCACCAGAATTCCGTTGGTGAACGAGACTGACTTCGACTATTAGGGGTGAGCTGCAATCACCCAAGCCCCACTCGCTTTCAGGACGCCGAATCCGCCGCAGCCGCCGCCCCCGCCGCCTTCGCATGGGCTATGGCGCTCGCGACTGTCGCCATCGTCGGCATGCCGCCGAGCTGCATCGACTCGACCGCGGTCGACGGCACGATCACGATCGTCGAATTGCCGCCCTTGAGGCCCTCGTAGAGCATGTTCATCGCCCGCAGATGGAAGGCGGTGGGGTTGTCGGCGTAGGTCCGCGCCGCCTCGTTGAACGATTCCGCCACCTGCCGCTCGGAATCGCCCAGGATCACCCGCGCCTGGCGTTCGCGCTCGGCCTGCGCCTGCATCGACATCGCGTCCACCAGCGCGGCCGGAATTCGCACGTCCTTCACTTCGACCGAGATGACGCTGATCCCCCAGGGCTCGGTGCGCGCGTCGATGATGCGCTGCAATTCCGCGCTGAGCTTGTCGCGACCCTCCAACATGTCGGCGAGCACCGTCTTGCCGATCACGTCGCGCAGCGCCGTCTGCGCGGCCCAGCTGATCGCCGCGCCATAATCGGCGACGTCGAGCGCCGCCTTCATCGGGTCGACCACCTTCCAGAACAGCACCGCGTCGACGTCGACCGGCACGGTGTCGCGCGTCATCGTCTGCTCCGCCCTGAACGTGCTGGAAAGGACGCGGATGTCGATCCGGTAGGCGACCGTGTCGAAAATCGGCAGGAGGAGAAAGACGCCGGGCCCTCCGAGCTGATGGAACCGGCCGAGGCGCAGCACGACGAGCCGCTCCCACTGGTTGGCGACCTTGATCGAACTGGCGAGGATCGAGGCGATCACGAATGCGGCGATCGCGATGGCGACGGCGACCCCGTAATTGCCGGCCGCCCCGCTCGGATAGGCGATGAGGAGGCCCAAGCCGAAGAGCACGATGAACACGAGCCCGGGAAAGGCGTTGCGCTGCGGCATTGGAGGCCTCGACGTGATGGGCGCATTCGGCATGCGGGCCAATATGCAGTGGTCCTGTTCAGGGGCGCCGTCCCAACGCCTGATATGGGGCGTTTTCCATCGCGCGCCATGGAGGGCGCGCGTCTCGCGCGCTTGGGCGGCGGGACGCCGCCCCTCGTCGCGCCCATCTGACGCTCCTGGTGGCGGGTTCCCGAATCCCTTGTTCCGTTCTCCCCCGTTTCATCCGTAACAGCCAAACAGCGCCCGCGGGCGCGCCATTATGCGTGAAAACGTCGGCGATTCAGCCGGGTTGGCCGAGGCCGCCGAGATGGTGAAGGACCCGCGCGCGCCTGTTTTTCCGAAATAGCAACAGGAAACCCTCGACGCGTTTGACGCGGGGTCGCGAGGGGATCGGCCCGGAGGGCGGCGCGCGCCCGCGCGCTTTTGGCCGATTGACTTTCGCGCCCGCATGTCCGCAGGAGGGTCGCGCGGGATGGCCAAACGCGAGGACGGGGCGCACGGGAGCCTTTGAAGGGATGAGCGACGAAGCGCGCGCGAACGGCTTCAATACCGTTTCCATCGTTCGCGCCGCTGCGGTGTGGGGCCCGGGCATCCTCGTCATGCTGGCCGACACCGACGCCGGCAACGTCGTCGCCGCCGCGCAGGGCGGGGCGCATGTGGGGCTACCGCCTCTTGCCGCTGATCCTCCTCCTGATCCCGATGCTTTATCTGGTGCAGGAGCTGACGGCGCGCCTCGGCGTCTACACCGGCCGCGGCCATGCCGAGCTCATCCGCGAGCGCTACGGCTTCGGCTGGGCGCTGGTCGCGGTCGCGGGGCTCGCGGTCGCGGCGATCGGCTCGCTCGTCACCGAGTTCACCGGCGTCGCCGGCATCGGCGAGATGTTCGGTCTGCCGCGCGAGCTCACCCTGCCGATGGCGGCGGCGGCGCTGCTTCTGATCGTCGGGGCGGGGGCCTATCGCCGGGTGGAGCGGGCGGCGATCGTCATCGGCCTGTTCGAGCTGGCCTTCTTCGTCGTCGCCTGGGCGGCGCATCCGAGCCTCGCGGCGATGGCGAGCGACGCCATCAGGCTTCCGTTCGGCGACCGGCAGTTCCTTTACATGGCCGCCGCGATCATCGGCGCGACCTTCAATCCGTGGATGATCTTCTACCAGCAGTCGGCGACGGTCGACAAAAGCCTGCAGCCCGCCGATCTCCGCCACGCCCGGATCGACACCGCGGTCGGCGCGGTCCTGACCCAGTGCCTGACCGGAGCGGTGCTGATCGCCGCCGCCGCGGCTTTTGCCGCCGGCGGCGCCCCCAGGAGCCTGTCGAGCGTCGGTGAAATCAGCGCCGCCCTGACTCCCTCGCTCGGCGAGGCCGCCGGCAGAATCGTCTTCGGCGCCGGCGTCCTCGGCGCCTCGCTGGTCGCGGCGATCGTCGCCTCGCTGGCGCTCGCCTGGGGGGTGGGCGAGATCGCCGGCTACAAGCGCACGCTCGAGCTTAACCCGTTCGCCGCCGGCTGGTTCTACAGCGTCTACGCCCTCTCGGTCGTCGGCTCGGCCTTCGCCGTCTGGATCGCTTCGGACCTCGTCTGGCTCAATGTCGCCGCCCAGGTCCTGAACGCCTTTTTGATGCCGATTGTCGTCGGCTTCCTTCTGGCGCTCGCGACGACGGCGCTGCCCGAGGCGCACAGGCTGAGCGGCGCGCGGCTCTGGCTCATCGTCGCGATCTGCGCCGTCGTCTCGGCGCTCGGCGTCACCGGCGGATTGGCGTCGCTGGGCTGATCCCCCGCGCGCCCGCCGCCGCAGCGTCGCGGAACGACAGCGCGGCGGCGCGAACCCCGGTCTCGAAAGGCGTCGGATCCGACCAGAAGGTTTTCGCGAACTTCGTCGCATCCACCCGATAAGGCCGGTCCCATTGGAAGCGCATCTCCCGCATCTCGCGCATGAAAGGGGAGAAGAGCCCGATCGGCGCAAGCAGGGGCGCCGGCAGGATCCGCAGACGGAGCGGGACGCCGAGCGCATCCGCCGCCAGCTCGAGGATCTGCCGCGTCGTCCGCGTCGGCGCACAGGGCGCGTGCCACGCCTGGCCGAACGCCGAATCGGGCGCCTCGAGCAGGGTTGCGGCTGCCCGGCCGATGTCCGGAACATAGGCATAATCGTGCGGCATGTCGGGCGAGCCGACGAAGAACGCCGGCTTGCCCCTCGCCAGCGCGCCGATCGTCGTGTCGCCAAGATAGGCCAAGGGGACGTCCGGCCCGTAGAAATCGGGCGCTCTCAGCGCGGCCACCCGGACGCGGCCGGCGGCGGACGCCTCCATCCAAACTCGCGTTGCGGCGGAGCGGGCGGCCGGCTTCCCGCCATAGGAGGTGAGCGGCATGGTCTCGACCAGCGGGGCGGTCTGCGGCCCGTACATGTAGAGATTGTCGATGAACACCATCCGCGCGCCGGTCGTCTCGCAGGCGGCGACGAAATTGCCGACCGCCTTCGGCCAGGCCTCGCGCCAGAGCCACGCCTCGTAGGGCAGCCCGATCGCCACGACGATCTGGGCGCTGCCGCGCGCCGCCGCGAGCACGCTCTCCCGGTCGAGCGCGTCGCAGGGCGTGAAGGACGCGCCCCTCGGCAGTCGCTCAGGCTTCGATCGCTGGGCAACGGCAATCTCGCGCCCTTCGGCGCCGAGCCGTTCGGCGGTCGCCTTGCCGGTCGGCCCGTAGCCGAAAATCGTGATCCTGTCGGTCATGATCGCCTCCTTTTCAAAGCGACCTAGACGCGCCTCGATCATATCGCAAATGCATAGTCTATATATCGATCATGCGCGAAGTGAATTTGGCCGGCATCGACCTCAACCTCCTGCCGCCGCTCGAGGCGCTTCTCCGGCGGCGCAACGTCACGCGCGCGGCGGCGGAGGTGGGATTGAGTCAGCCGGCGATGAGCCGCGCGCTCGCGCGGCTGCGCGAGATCTTCGGTGACCATCTGCTCGTCCGGGTCGGCGGCGGCCTCGCGCCGACCCCGTTTGCGCAGGCGCTGCAGCCGAAGGCGGCGGCGGCGCTCGATGGCCTTCGCGGCATCTTCCGCCAAGAGGCCTTCGACCAGGCGACTCTCAAGCGCGTCATCCGTCTGGCCGGGGCGGACGCGCAGGCGATCCTGCTTGCCCCGCCGCTGGTCGCGCGGCTCGGCCGCGAAGCGCCGGGAGTCGATCTGGTCTTCGAGCCGATCGGCCGCGACATCATCGCAAAGGTCGAGCAGGGCCATGTCGATCTCTGTTTTGCGACGGCGACGACGCCGCTGCCGCCCGGCGCATTCAGCGATCCGCTGGCCCGGGACCGCCTCGCGCTCGTCATGCGCCGCGGCCACCCGGCGGCGAATCACGAGTGGTCGATCGCCGACTACGCCGCCTGGCCGCACGCAACCGTCGCGTTTTTCGGCGACGGGGTGTCGGAGATCGACGCCGAGCTCGCCGCGGCCGGGGTCGAGCGGCGCGTCGCGCTGACGACGCCCCATTTCATGGCGACAATCGCTGCTGTCGCGGCGAGCGACCTCGTCACCACGATATCACGCGCCTTTGCCTGCCGTTTCGCCGAGGCGTTCGATTTGGCCGTGCGCCCGACGCCGTTGCCCGACGCGCTGGACCAGACGGTGGTCGCGATGCGCCTGCGCGCCGCAGATCCGGCGCTGCAGTGGTTCCGGCGCCTGCTGCGCGAGGAGGCCGCGACGGTGTATGAAAAAGCGGCAGCAAACGAGGGCCGGTGAGCGAGGCAGGGAACTTGACCATACAACGTCTCTCGGCGGCGGACTTCACGACGCTGCAGAACCCCGGTGTTCGATCCGTGCAGTTGGTATGGCCCAGCAATGCGCCCGAAGCCCGGGTCACAATCACACGCGTCACGATGGAGCCCGGCGCCACGTCGGCGAGACATGCCCACCCGGAGAGCGAACAAATATGGCTCATCGAGAAGGGCAGCGCTCTGCTTCTGATGGCTGACGGTCAGACAGACGGGTTGAGAGCCGGAGACGTCGTGCGAACGCCTCCAGGCACGATCCACGGGGTCGCCAACACAAGCCCAGAGGCATTCGTATATCTCGCTGTGACGAGCCCACCGCAGGATTTCGGGCCGGCTTATAAAAGCCGTCAGACGTCGGGGTGACACGCGAATCACACGTGAGCTTCCTTTGACTTCACGTCCTCCCGTCGTAGTCTAACGGCCCTCAATTCATCCGGAGGAGCGGCTTGAACCTCATCGTCTACGCCATTCCGGTGTTCGTCGCGCTGATGGCGGCCGAGTTTTGCCTCGGGCTGGCGACGGGACGAAGGGTCTACCGCCTCAACGACGCGGTCGGGTCGCTCACCGCCGGAATCCTCAGCCAGATTTCCGGCGTCTTCATGCTGGCGCTCAGCGTCGGCATCTATGTCCTCGTCTATAATCACGCCGCCCGCTTTCCGCTGCGCGCCGACGACTGGCGGGTGTGGGTCGGCGCGCTGATCGCCTACGATTTCTTCTATTACTGGAACCACCGCATCGACCATGAGGTCGGCCTGTTCTGGGCGGCGCATGTCGTCCACCACCAGAGCGACAATTTCAATCTATCGACCGCGCTGAGACAGCCGAGCACCGGCGTTCTGCTCGGCTGGGTCTTCTACCTGCCGATGGCGATCGCCGGCGTGCCGCCGGTCGTGTTCGTCGCCGTCGGGCTGATCGACCTTCTCTATCAGTTCTGGATTCATACCGAGCTCATCGGCAAGCTCGGCTGGTTCGACAAAGTGTTCGCGTCGCCCTCGAACCACCGCGTCCATCACGGGGTCAACGAGCGGTACCTCGACAAGAACTACGGCGGCATCCTCATCCTCTGGGATCGGCTGTTCGGCACCTTCGAGGAGGAGGTGGAGAAGACCGGTGTTCGGCGTGCGCGGCGGCCTCGGCACCTTCGATCCGATATGGGCCAACGTCTCCTATTACGCGACCATGGCCGACCTCTGCTGGCGGGCGCGCGACTGGCGCGACAAGATCAAGGTCTGGTTTGCGCCGCCGGGCTGGGTTCCCGCAGAACTGAGGCCCGCGGGCCCCGGGCTGGCGTTCGATCCGAAAGCCGTGCGCGCCTACGATCCGCCGGCCGGGCGGGCGGCGGCGATCCTGGTCTTTCTAGCGCTCGCCGCGATGATCGGCGCGACGGCCGCCTTTCTGCTCGCCGCGCCGAAACTGCCGCTCATGAACGGCCTCGTCGTCTTTCTCGCGATCGCGGCCTCGCTCTGGGCGATGGGCCGGCTGCTCGACGGGCGCATCTCGCTCGCGGAGACGCTCTATGCCTTCGCCGCCGCGACGACATGCGCGGCTTACACGCTGGGCTGGCCGGGCGTGGAAAACATCGCAAAGCCTGCCGCTCTCGCGCTCCTCATCCTCGCCTTCGCCCTGCGCGACGGGCCGCTCGACGTGAAGCGGCTCGTGCTCGCGGCGCTCGCCGCCTCGCTCGTCGGCGACGCGCTCCTTCTGTCGCCGGAGCTCTTCCTGCCGGGGCTCGTCGCCTTCCTATTCGCGCATGGCTTTTACATCGCCGCCTTTACCAGACGTGTCGGCTTCCTTCCGTCGCGCGGCGCCCTCTTCGCCATCGGCGCCTTCGCCGCGCTCGCGCTGGCCTCTGTCTGGGGCGGCCTCGGGGCAGGGCTCGGAGCGCCGGTCGCAATCTATGTCGCGGTCATTGTTATCGACGCCGCCCAGGCGACTGGCCGCGCTACGGTTTTGCGCGACAAGGCGGCGATCGCGGTGGCGGCCGGCGCGATCCTGTTCGTGCTGTCCGACATGACGATCGCGCTCGCGAAATTCGGCCATATCGGCTGGCCGGCCGACCTGTGGACCTTGCCGACCTATTATCTCGCGCAAGGGCTGATCGCCTTCTGTGTCCTGCCGCGCGCGCAGCTGGTCTCCCTAGCCCGTCCTCGCAGTCGCGAAGGCGTCGGTCTGTCTACACTTCAGCCGTCACTACACCCAGCGGCGTTCAGTCTCCGGATCGGAGCATGTCTCGCTTTCTTGTTTCGCCACCGACAGAGCATACGATGACCGCGGATGAACGGCTCGCTCTTGTGCGCCTCAAAATTGAACGGGCCGACAAACATATCGACGATCTCAAGACGGCGGTTAGATCCTTCTTCGACGCTAGCCCATACAGAGTCAGCCACAAGCACGATCTTTATACGCGCAAGCTGATTTATTGCGTCGAAACCGTTCAACCCGTACCATCTGCCGTAGCGGCGATTGCCGGAATACCGCAGCGGTGTTCGGCAGGATTCCGAGACCTCCTCCCGTCCTCGATCGCAACGTTGCGAATGGACGTCGCCCTCACTAGGGTCCCGGCATGACGCGGCGAAATGGCGGTGGCGTGACATGACCGAAGTGCGCCGCGGCGTCTGCGCCGTGATCGGGGCGGGCGACGGCCTCGGGGCGGCGATCGCCCGCGCCTTCGCGCGCGAAGGGCTCGCGGTCTGCGTCACGAGGCGTCCGCGCCATATCGAGGCGCTGGAGAAGCTCGCCGAAAACATCCGCGCCGCAGGCGGCGAAGCGCATGCTTTCGGCCTCGACGCGCGCAAGGAGGCCGAAGTCTCGGCCTTCGTCGAAACCGTCGAGCGGACGATCGGCCCCATGGAGGTCCTCGTCTTCAACATCGGCGCCAACGTGCGCTTTCCGATCGTCGAGACGACGACGCAGGTCTATTCGAAAGTGTGGGAAATGGCGGCGCTCGCGGGGTTCCTCGCGGCGCGCGAGGCCGCTCGCGCCATGGTCCCGAGAGGGCGCGGAGCGATCCTCTTCACCGCCGCGACGGCGAGCGTGCGCGGCGGGGCGGGATTTTCCGCCTTCGCCGGCGCCAAACACGCTTTGCGCGCGCTGGCGCAGAGTCTCGCGCGCGAGATCGGACCGAAGGGCGTGCATGTGGCGCATGTGGTGATCGACGGGGCGATCGACGGCGCCTTCATTCGCGGCCTGATGCCCGACGCCGCCGAAAAGCTGGAGCGCGAGGAAATCCTGGTCCCCGACGAGATCGCCAAAAACTACGTCTGGCTCTATCGTCAGAAGCGCAGCGCCTGGACTTTCGAAATGGACCTCAGGCCGTGGTCGGAGACATGGTGATGCCAACAGCGATCGAGTTCATTTTCGACTTCGGCAGTCCGAACGCCTATCTGGCGTATCGCGCCCTGCCGCCGATCCTCGAACGCACGGGGGCGAGGCTCGAGATCATCCCCTGCCTGCTCGGCGGGATCTTCAAGGCGACGGGCAACAAAGCGCCGGTCGTCGCCTTCGCCTCGATCAAGGGCAAGCTCGACTACGAAATGCTGGAGCTCCGGCGTTTCGTCGCCAAGAACAAGCTCGACAGGTTCCGCATGAACCCGCATTTCCCGGTCAATTCGCTGATGCTGATGCGGGGGCTGCTCGCGGCGCAGGAGCGGGGATACGAGACCGAATTTCTGGAGATGGGCCTCAAGGGCATGTGGGAGGACGGCCTCAAACTCGACGATCCCGACGTTCTCCGCCGGGCGATCGACGAGGCCGGGCTCGACAGCGTGAGCCTCATCGCCCTCACGCAGACCGACGCGATCAAGACGAAGCTCGTCGACAATACCGCCGCGGCGGTCGAGCGCGGCGTGTTCGGCGTCCCGACCTTCTTCGTCGGCAAGGAGATGTTCTTCGGCAAGGAGCGGCTCGGCCAGGTCGAGGCGGCGGTCGAGGCGGCGAAAGCGGCCTGAAAGGGCGAAATTCTCCGTGCCGTGCGACGCGGCGCGCCGCTCGGCGAGGTCTTTGGAAATCGCCGCCGCACACGCGGGATGTCTATTGGGAGCGCACGCAATGGCCGCAAACGGGCTGATTACGTTACGAAGCAAACATGGACCGGTGGAGACGATGGCGAGGCTCGAGGCCGAGGTCAAAGCGAAGGGAATGACCGTGTTCGCGCGCGTCGACCACGCGGCGGGCGCGGCTGCGGTGGGGCTTCCTCTCCGGCCGACCGACCTTCTGATCTTCGGCGCGGCGAAGGGAGGCACGCCGCTCATGCAGGCAGTCCAAACAATCGGAATCGATCTGCCCTTGAAGGCGCTCGTATGGCAGGATGCGTCCGGCGCGACGTGGCTGTCGTACAACGAGCCCGATTGGCTGGCGAAGCGTCACGGGCTCCATGCGGAAGCAGAGGGGCCGCTCAAGGCGATTGGCGGCGCTCTGAGCGCAATCGCCGCGGCGGCGACCGGCCCGTGAGCGACGCGTTGAGGGCGAAATCCGCCGCAGTCGGCGCAAGCGCCATGGGCGCCCTTGCACTGGGGCTGTTTGCGATCAGCGCACTGGCTATAGGCGCTTTGGTGATAGGCCGGCTGAGTGTGGGGCGCGCCAAGATCCGGTCGCTCGAGATCGAAGAGTTGAAGGTCGGGACGCTTGAGGTCGCTCGACCGCGGCCGGAGTAAGCCTTCCGGGCCCGTCGGCTTGTCTGGCCGCCGAGTCATCCGCAGGCGCGCAGCCTATGCGGCCAATCGGATCCGGGCCGCGGATTCCGAAGCCGCGCGGATTTACATGGCGAGAGCGTCCGGCGAATATCGCGACGCGGTTGGGATTCTTCGGCGAGCGACATCATGATTCATCCGGCGAAAGTTGCGGCGCTGCTGCTGGCGCTTCAATGCGCTCCCGCGCTCGCCGCGGAGCGGCTGAAAAGCTTCCCCGTCGACCCGGCGCAGGTTTCGGTCGCCGGCCTCTCGTCCGGCGCGTTCATGGCGAACCAGCTGCACGTCGCCCACTCGGCTGAAATCATGGGCGCGGCGATGATCGCCGGCGGGCTCTATGGCTGCGCGGTGCAAGAGGTGACCGCCGACGGCGTGGTTTCGATCATGTCGCGGGCGCTCGGGCAATGCACCACGTCGCCGTTCATGCTCGACGAGGTTTCCTCCTACAGGAAGATCGTCGACGAGCTCGCCGTGAAGGGCTGGATCGATCCGCCCTCGAACCTCGCGCGCGCGAGGCTCTATTTCTTCACCGGAGGCTCCGACGACGTCGTCAGGCCGGAAGTCGTCGAGGCGGCCAAGGCGCTTTATGCCGCGCTCGGCGTTCCTGCGGGCAATATCGTGTTCGAGGACAGGAGCGGGCCCGCGGCCCATGCCGGGCACGCCTGGGTCACGACGTCCTACGGAGGCTCGTGCTCCGCCAACGCCGCGCCCTACATCAACGACTGCTTTTACGATCAGGCCGGCGCCGAGCTGAAGGCGATCTACGGCGCCGGCCTCGCGCCTCCCGCCGGCAAGAGGACAGGACGGATCGTCGCCTTCGACCAGACCGAGTTCGTCCCCGACAGAGCCGCGGCGGCGAACGGCCTCGCCAAGACCGGCTATCTCTATGTGCCGAAGGCCTGCGAGCCCGGCGCCGCCGAGCTCTGTCGCCTGCAGGTCGCGCTGCACGGCTGCACGCAATCGGCGGAGGTCTTGGGCGACGTCTTCTACACCCGCATCGGCCTCGACGAATGGGCGGATTCCAACCGGATCGTCGTCCTCTATCCGCAGGCCCACGCGACCACCGTCGCCGAGCTGCCGTCGTCGCTCTGGCTGACCGGGATGGAGAACGCCAACCCGGCCGGATGCTGGAACTGGTGGGGTTTTGCCGGCGACACGCAATTTCTCACCAGGAAGGGCGTGCAGATCGACGCGATCTGGAAGATGATCGAGCGGCTCGAGGGGAAGTAGACGGCTGCCGGTCCGCCTGGTCGAAGTGAATGTGTTGTGCGCGAGCGCGCCGGCAGGGCATAGGGCCAGGGCGTAAAACTTCAACGCGGGGCTCGGCTGGGTTTTCAACCAAGCGCGAGGTCGAGTTGCTCAAGGCCCGATTCCAAGTTCGCAAGCCCGTCGAGAAAAAACGCTCGAAATGGCGGCATGGCGACCGAAGCCAAAGCCCTGGTCGCGCCGGGGAACGGGGCGACTTGCTCCCCGGCTGTTGCGCCCCACAGTCAAATCGCAGTCGTCGAGGCCGTCGCCTACTCGCCTTCAGCCCCGATCGCGTAGGCGGTCTCGCCGTGAACCGCGTCGTCACCCACCTTCAAGGTGGCTTCGTCCATGCGCAGGGGCACGATGAGCCCTATGACCTTGAGGATGATGTAAGTCGCGATCGCGTTGAACACGATGATGAACGCTGCGCCGTAGAATTGAAGCAGGAGCTGGTGCGCGTTGCCGAAGAACAAACCTGTCACGTTGACTCCGGGAGCCTCCTTGTCCGTGCCGATGTATTGCAGCATGCCGGGATCGGCGAGGAGGCCGACCAGCAGCCCTCCGGTCAGGCCGGCGACGCCGTGGGTGGAGAAAACGCTCAGCGTATCGTCAACCCGCATCATGAAGCTGCTCTTTTGCAGCCAGTTCATGCTCATCCACGGGATGATGCCGGCGACGATTCCGATGATGATCGCGCCCCAGCCGTTGACGTAGCCCGCGCCGGGCGTGATCGCCACCAGGCCTGCGATCATGCCGTTGACCGCGCCGAGCACCGACGGCTTGCCGTAGGCCATCTTGTCCAACAACGTCCACACCAGCAGGGCGACCGCCGTGGCGGTGTTGGTGTTGAGCACCGCCGCGCCCGCGTCGGCGTTGGCGAAATAGGGGTCGCCGCCGTTGAACCCGTTCCAGCCGAGCCACAGGATCCCGGCGCCGGCCAACGTGATCAACAAGCTGTTCGGCGGAAAATGATCGCGGTCGGCCTGCAGCCGCGGGCCGATGACCCAGGCGGCGACGAATCCGGAGGTCCCCGCGGCGAGGTGGATCACGTAACCGCCAGAGAAGTCCGCGACGCCGAGGCCGGCGAGCCAGCCGCCGCCCCACAGGCTGAACGCCCCGACCGTGTAGACGAGAGTCATCCAGACCGGACAGAAGATCATCCAGGCCGTGAAGTTCATCCGCCCGAGAACCGATCCGGCCAGGATGATGACCGTGATGGCGGCGAACACGAACTGGAAGAAGATGAGCGTCGCCATGGGGAAGGCGAGCGGCGGCATGCCCGAGGCGGCCGCCGGAATCGTCGCCTGCCCGGTGGTGAACACCGCCGACGTGGCCAGGCCCGGCGTGCCGAGGAACGGCCACAATTGAGGCCCGAACGCCATGTTGTAGTCGAAGAGAATCCAGACAACGAGGACCGAAGCGAAGGCGTATATTGACATGAAGGCGGAGTTGATGGCCCATTTCTTCTTGACGATGCCGCCGTAAAGCACCGTCAGCCCCGGAATGCTTTGCAGGCCGACGAAGGTTGCAGCCGCGAGCTGCCAAGCATTGTCTCCGGTGTCCAGCCATTGCGGTGATGGTACGAGGGCCATGGTCACTCCTCCGTCAATGGTCGATCTGCGCTTCCTTAACTGTGTTGGTGAATAAGCGGGACCGGCTGATGACTCGCTCCTTGGAGAACGGGCAAAAACGCAAAAGCAAAGGCTATGCCGCCAGAACCGGCCAAAGTGTTTATGATTTCTTTATATGGCCGCCTATGCCTTAGGCGAATCCTGACAAAGAAGAAGCATAATGAACAATGTCTAGGCAAGTAGCAGAGGCTTCGTGGTCGCCATGACATCTGGAAGCATTGCAACATCCGCCAGTCGCTCGTTTTGCATGCAAGGGGGAGTCGGCTAGTGATCGGGACGATGCTGAAGCAGCCCAATTCTCCGGCCACCATTCGAGCGGCGGCGCTCGCGCTCGCCGTTTTGGCCCCGCAGGCGCAAGCCGGCGAGATCGCTATGACCTGCACCAATCCGTCCAGCGGGGCGAGCTGGCAGATCGCGATCGACTTCGATCGAGGGACGGTCGACTCCAACCCGGCTCGCATCACCGAAACGGAGATATCTTGGCGCGACGCAAAGGACGGATGGCGCTACGGGCTTGATCGAAAGACGGGCAAACTCACGGTCGTTCTGGCTTCGGCGACCGGTGGAAATTTCCTCTACGACCAATGCAAGATGCCTAGGTGATTCGCGATCCCAAAATCAACGCGGACGGAATAAGCCGGAGCGATTTCAAATGACCGAGGGTGGCGCCGGCGTGCGGGCGAGCGTCGGATTCGTCTCCGAGAAAGGGCCGCGCAAACAGAACGAAGATTTCGCCGCCGCCGTCGTCGGCGCGGATCTGCTCGAACCGCGGCGGGAGGTGGTGGCGGCGATAGCCGACGGAGTCGCCGGCGCCAGGGGCGGCCGCGTCGCCGCCGAAACGGCCGTTCGTGGATTTCTCGACGGATTCTGGGACTT
This sequence comes from uncultured Alphaproteobacteria bacterium, assembly GCA_963823165.1. Taxonomy (GTDB): domain Bacteria; phylum Pseudomonadota; class Alphaproteobacteria; order Rhizobiales; family Beijerinckiaceae; genus Roseiarcus. Next base: position 170,072 of record CAWGKV010000037.1, read on the forward strand.
GCCGGAGACCATGGAGGTGCGTCGCGCGGCGGCGCGGGTCGTCAATGCGCTCAACGGATGGATCTATTCGCTGGGTCGCCAGGATCCTGAGCTGGCGGGGATGGCGTGCACCTTCACCGCCCTGGTGCTGCGCGGCCGCATCGCACATCTCGTCCATCTCGGCGACACACGGTGCTACCGCCTGAGGCGCGACCTTCTAACCTGTCTCACCGCCGATCATTCGCGGGAGCAAGGGCCCGGGCGATCGCGTGTGCTTACTCGCGCGCTCGGCGTCGAGGCGGAGGCGCGCCTCGACTACGCAGCGCAGCCGGTCGCCTTGCATGACCGCTTTCTCCTGTGCAGCGACGGGGTGCACGGAGTCCTGACCGACGACAGCATCGGCGAGGCCTTGCGCGAGCGGTCGGCTCCGGAGGCCGCCGCCCGCGCGCTCGTGGCGGCCGCCCTCGACTCCGGCAGCGCCGACAATTGCACCGCGCTGGTTCTTGACGTGGTCGGATTGCCTGCGGCGGTCTCGGCCGACGTCAGCGGCGCGCTCATGCGGCTGCCGTTGGCCCCGACGCCGGTTGTGGGAGAGACGATCGACGGCTACCTCCTGAAGGCGCTGCTCTCCGAGGGCCGTTACAGCCGCCTTTTCGCCGCCGTGGACGAGGTCGAGGGCGGCGAGGTCGCACTGAAGTTTCCCAAGCCCCAGATCGCTGCCGTGACGACCCACCACGCGGCGTTCGTCCGCGAGGCGTGGGTCGGCGCGCGGGTGGACAGCCCTTGGATTGGACATGCGGTCGAACTGCCGCCCGGGCGGCAGACCTGCCTTTACACGGTCATGCCCCTCTATTCGGGGGAACTTCTGGAGACGCGGCTGATGCGGCGTCCTGCAATCGGCCTCGAGGAAGGGCGGACGATCGCCCTAGGACTCGCCAGAGGCGTCGCGGCGCTCCATCGCGCCGGCGTCATCCATCGGGACATCAAGCCAGACAACGTCATCCTCGAGGGCGGGGGATCGCTCAAACTGATCGATCTCGGGGTCGCGCGCGTCCCGGGATGGGAGGAGGCCCCGCCCGAGGAAATCCCAGGCGCGCCCGGCTACGCCGCGCCGGAAATGTTCGCAGGCCAAGGTGGTGACGAAGCGACCGACATCTACGCCCTGGGCGTCACGATGTTTCGCGCCTTCACCGGCGAATTCCCCTATGGCGCCGCGGAAGGAGGCGGCGCATCGCGCCGCGACCGCCAGAAGAAACTCACCGCGTTGCGCCCCGATCTGCCTGCGTGGCTCGAGGCGGTCCTGGCGCGCGCCATCGCGGCCGATCCCCGCGAACGGTTTCACGACGTCATGGAATTTGCATTGGAAATGGAGGCGGGACCGAGGGCCCAGGCGGCGGCCCGACGTCCGCAGACGCTCTATGAGCGCGCCCCCTTGCAATTCTGGCAGGGGGTGGCTGCGCTGCTGGCGCTCGCGCTGCTTCTGTCGCTGCTGCTGCGGCGCTAGCGCCGGCTAAAGGTCGAGCGGCCGCCCTTCTTCCTCGAACACGATCTGGTCCGCCCATTTGCGCGCCGCCTCGCGCTGGGCGGCGGAGCGCACAGTCCAGGTCATGACCGGCAGGAAATGAAGCTCCTTCATGAAGAACGGCGTCTTGTGCGGCAGGTCATCGACGTTGAAGGACAGGAAATCAGGCTCGCGGCGCATCAGTTCTTCCCAGTCCGCGCAATCGCGCTTCTGCTCGTCGCTGAGAAAATCCCAGCCTGGGCCGTCGTAGGACGCCTCGGCGACGATCCCGACCGGGCAGGGGCGCCCCGGCGGCCCGAGAAGCGGCCAGCGCATGCGCAGATAGGCGACAAGGTCCGGGTCGAAACTCTTGAAGGCGAGCGGGCCTTGGTAAGTCTCGGCGAAGGCGACGATCCGGTCGGCGATACGCCAGTCGCGGTCGAAGCGGCTCTTCAGCTCGCAGACGATCGGCGTCCGCCCGGCGACGAGGCCGAGAAGCTCCGCGAAGGTCGGGAGTGCGACCCCCTCTCCCCGCGTGCGGGGAGAGGGCAGGGGTGACATCCTGGCCTTCTCCCCGCAGGCGGGGAGAAGGGACGGGACCGGCGGCGTAATTCGCACCCGCTTGATTTCCGCTGCGGTCTTCTCGATGAGGAGGCCGCTCGCATCGGTCAAGCGGTCGAGCGCCTCGTCGTGAAAGACGAAGATCTCTCCGTCGGCGCTCATCTGGACGTCACATTCGATGGCGAAGCCCGCCTCGATCGCGGCGTGCGCCGCGGAAGCCGTGTTCTCGATTACGCCCTTCGCCGCGTCGTGCAGGCCGCGATGGGCGATCGGGCGCGCGGTCAGCCAGGCGGGCGCGTTCGGCGTCCTCAAGCGGCGACCTCGAACACCGCCTCGACCGCGGCCAAGGCGTTCATCGGCAGATGCGCCACGCCGACCGTCATGCGCGCGTGGCGGCCGCGCTCACCGAACACTTCCGCCATCAGGTCCGAGGCGCCGTTCATCGCCTGGGGCAAGGCGTCGAACGCGGAGGCGACGTTGAAGAAGCCGCCGAGCCGCACCACCCGCACCACCTTGTCGAGATCGCCGAGCGCGGCCTGCGCCTGGGCGAGGATGTTGATCGCGCAGCGCTCGGCTGCCTCGCGCGCCTCCTCGACCGGGGAGTCCGGGCCGAGCTTGCCCCTGTGTCGGTTCGCCAGCGTTCCGTCCGGCCCGAACGGGAGCTGGCCCGACACGAAGAGCAGAGTCGACGGCGTCTCGCGCGCCATGCTGCCGGTCCGGACGGTCGGGACGTAATTGGCGCCCGGAGCGGCCGGCTTCGGCAGCACGATCCCGAGTTCGGCGAGGCGTTTGGCGGTCTGGGTCATGGAATTTCCTCTCCGCCGCCATCTTGGCGAGAGCGTCCGACCCCTTGCAAGGAAAAAGGCCGCGGCCGCACCTGTTAACGCCCGACAGCGGGTCGGTTTAATTTTTTCGCCCGTTCCGCTTTCGCCCCGAGGCAAGCTTGTTTTTGCCTTTTGCCGCGCTTAGGTTTGCGCTCAACGAGGAACGCGCCGCCGGCCATGAAACGCCGGGCGGCGCCATCGCACTAGGAAAGCGGCCATGGGTAGCATGAGCATTTGGCACTGGATGTTGTTCGCCGCGGTGGCGCTGCTTTTGTTCGGCGGCAAGGGCAAGATTTCCGACATCATGGGCGACGTCGCCAAAGGCGTGAAATCGTTCAAGAAAGGCCTCAACGACGACGACGAGAAGCCCGTCGCCGAGGCGCCGCCGACCGCGCCGCGGTCGATCGAGAACCGTGTCGGCGTCGAGGCCAACGACGTTCACAAGGTCGGCTGAGCGCGTCCTTTTCGACGCTCATGACAAAGGGACGCGTTTCCGCGCGGCCCTGACGCTTGTTTGGCCGGATCCTCGATGTTCGATTTCGACATAGGCAAGTTGATGGTGGTGGCGATCGTCGCGCTCGCGGTGATCCCGCCGAAGGACTTGCCACGCGTCATGCGTACGGTCGGGCAGGCGGTCGGCAAGATGCGGCGCATGGCGGCCGAGTTCCAGGGCCAGTTCATGGACGCGATGCGCGAGGCGGATCTCGAGAACGTCCGCAAGGAGCTTGAGGCGCTGAACGAAAAGGCGAAGGTCGACACGACCTTCGATCCCGCCGGCATGATCCGCGACGAGGTGACGAAGGCGGCGGCGCCGCTCGACATCGGCGCGTCCCAAGTCGCGCTGACCCCGCCCGAGCCGGCGCCGCAGGCGGCCGAAACGCCGGCCAGGGTCGAAGCGGACCTGGAGAGCGTCCGCAAGGAGATCGAAGCGATCAACGAGAAGGCGGCGAGCGGCGAGGAGGCGGCGAAGGCCGCCGCGCCGCGCGAGGCCGGGACGTCTGGGGTCGCGCTCAACGTCGCGGAGCCGGTCCCGGCGCCGCGTGAAGCCCCTGCCGGGTTCGAGGCTTCCGCCAAGCAGAGCGCCGCCGAATGAGCCAGGAGGACATCGACGCCACAAAGGCGCCGTTGATGGACCATCTGATCGAGCTTCGCGCCCGACTCATTCGGGCCCTCTACGCCTTCTTCGCCGCCTTCATCGTCTGCTTCTATTTCTCGCGCACGATCTACAACGTGCTGACCGAGCCCTATGTGCGCGTGGTCGGGGCGGAGAAGGCGACCCTGATCGCCACCCACTTCCTCGAGCAGTTCTACACCAACATCCGCCTGAGCATGTTCGGCGCGGCGGTGATCGCCTTTCCGGTCATCGCCATCCAACTCTACAAGTTCATCGCGCCCGGCCTCTACAAGCACGAGCGCCAGGCGTTCCTGCCCTATCTGATCGCCACGCCGGTGTTCTTTCTGTTCGGCGCGCTGCTGGTCTATTTCGCGGTCATGCCGCTGCTCATCCGCTTCTCGGTGTCGCTGCAGCAGGTCAACCAGCCGGGCGAGGCGACGATCGAGCTTCTGCCGAAGGTGAGCGAATATCTTTCCCTGATCATGACGCTGATCTTCGCCTTCGGCATCGCCTTCCAGCTGCCTGTGATCCTGACGCTTCTGGGCCACGTCGGCATCATCAACTCGGCCTATCTGGTCCGTATGCGCCGCTATGCGATCGTGACGGTCGTCGGGATCGCCGCGATCCTGACCCCCCCCGACCTGATCAGCATGACGTCGCTCGCCGTGCCGATGCTCGCGCTCTACGAAGGCTCGGTGCTGGCGGTGCGGTGGGTCGAGAGACGGCGGGCGGAAGCCGAAGCGGCGGCGGCGGCGAGAGGGGGGACGACGTAATTCTCTCGGGGTCGTTCGCCGTTGAGCGGGTGTGCAAGAAGGGTCGCACAAGAGTTCGTCAAAAATTGAGGTTTGGCCCTCTCTGCCAGGAGCGTGGGAGGGCCGGCCGCATGGGGCGTTCCGGCGCGTGACATTTGAACGGCGCCGGCCTCGGGGTCCTTGTAAATCACGGAGAACTGGATGTAGCCTGCTGCCAGGAGGGCTCTCTGGCGGGAGGCGCGAAGACGAATTGACGAATGGGCATTGTCTCCAAGGCGCATATGCGACTGGGGATGGGGAATGGGAATGGGAATGGGGAGTGACAATGTCAATCTACGAAACGATCGAACTCGCATTGACGCGGATTCGAGGAATGGCGGAACTGGCCGATGAGGCCTTCTTGGCCTATCTGATCGACGTGGCGATTATCGAGGCGACGGCGTGTTCCGATAACGTCAGCCTCGAATTGCTCATTGCAGCCTGGCTCGAGCCGCAGGATCCACTGTTAGCCCACTGAGCCGTCCGGCAGGTCCTGGCGAAGGCGTCCGCGCGGTCCCGCGCGCTCGCCGACGCCTTGGCCGTGCTGCTATTTGGTTCGCGCAGGCCGCTCTCCTGCGCAGGACTCCGCGCAACGTCGCCCTGCGCGCCATTCCGCCTGCGCCGTTCCTCTCGCTGATGACGCTATGCGCCACCCTCCCAGCGATGGCGCCGGCGATGATGCGGCGTCGGATGCGGCGGCGACAAGCCGACATAGACGACGACCGGGGTCGAATAGACTGGCGGAGCGTGTGGGAGGTGGGCGGCGTCCCCAAGCAAAAGCTGGAGCGTGTGGCGGCCCTTCGGCAAGGTCAGGGTGGTTTCGGTCTGGCCTGCGCCGAAATGCAAATGGTTTTCGTCGTTCGGGATCGGCTTGTCCAACGGCGGAAGCGGCGCATCGACCAGAAGATGGTGGTGGCCCGTGTTCGGCTTGTCGACCCCCGCCGGAGCGACGCCCATTTTCTCGAGCCCGAACCGGACCACGAAGGTCGTCGGCACGTACGCGCCGTTGTCCGGCGAGACGATGTATGCGCGTGCGCCGGGCGGTGACGGGTGACGTGTTCCAGGCGCGGGCGCCTTCGCTGCTGGAGCTTGCGCCGCGGCCGAGTCCGCGACGGTAACGTGAATTTTCTCGGAGTAGATGGGCGGCGTATGAGGGATGTGGTCCGCGTCGCCCAACAGCAATTGCAGCGTATGTGGGCCGGGCGGCAATGACAGTTCGACCTCCGTCTGGCCGCCGCCAAAGTGAAGATGGTTCTCATCGTTCGGGATCGGCTTGTCCAAGGGCGGCAGATCCGTATCGATCAGGAGATGATGGTGCCCGGTGTTCGCTTTCTTCGTTCCGGCCGGGGCGACGCCCATTCCATGCAGGCCGAAATGAATCGTGGTCTTCGGACCAATCACCGCGCCGTCCTTGAGATCGACGAACTCCTCCTTCGCGCCCGGAGGCGACGGCGTCGGGCCGCCTGTCTGGGCCGGCTGGGAATAGGCGGACACGACAAGGCCCGCAAACAGCGCGACTGCCGCAAACGCTTTCAGCTTCATGCCGATCTCCGAACCCTTTTTCCTCAACCCGGGCGTTTGACAAGCTGCTCGAGCGGCCATCAGCGGGAATACGGGCGTCCATGCCCAAGCCGGCCGTTTGAGGACTTGTCATCTGGGCCGGGTCAATTGTAAAGCGCCCGCAATTGCATCGACTGACGTCCGAGCGTCTGCTGAGCGTCTGCAGGCTCTTCTTGTTCGATTGTCTGTCAAATGCTATCGCCTAGAGACCGGTCGACATAGCCGTGCAGGCGCGGCTCGCGGGGAGGATTCATGCGGCGTTTCGCGTGTGCTGCCGCAGCGCTGGTCGCCCTTTCATTGCCGTTCTCTGTCGTTGGATCGTTATGGGGCGCGGAGTCGGGCGAGGGGCGCGTTCCTGGAGAGCTGTTTCGCGACTGCGCCGACTGCCCGGAGCTCGTCATCGTCCCTGCGGGCGAATTCGGAATGGGCTCGAACGCAAAGCCGACAGAGCAGCCAGTTCACCACGTCAGCATCCGCAACAACTTCGCGGTCGGCCGTCGCGAGGTGACTTTCGCGGAATGGGACCGATGCGTCGCCATGTCCGGCTGCGAGTTCAGTGCACCGGATCAAGGTTGGGGGCGCGAGGATCGCCCTGTGACTGACGTCAGTTGGGACGACGCCAAGGAGTTTGCCGCGTGGCTGTCGAAGACGACTGGAAAGTCCTATCGGCTGCCGACCGAGGCGGAGTGGGAATATGCGGCGCGAGGAGGGTCGACAACTGCTTATTGGTGGGGAAGGGACGTCGGGACAGGACACGCTCGGTGCGTAGAGTGCGGCGGAGACGAGACTGGCAAGACCGCGCCCGCGGCCTCGTTCCGGCCAAACGCGTTCGGATTGTACGACACTGCTGGCAACGCGGCCGAGTGGGTCGAGGACTGTTGGAACCCATCCTACCGCGGCGCGCCCAACGACGGATCGGCCTGGACGAGCGGCGACTGCTCGCTTCGCGTTCTCCGGGGAGGCTCCTTCGGTGACAAAGCGATCGCCGTGCGATCTTCCGCGCGTTTTCGCTACGATGAGGACGTACGGTATTACGCGAACGGCTTTCGGGTGGCGCGAGACTTGAATTGACGCGCGGCGCCCCCGGGTGGAAGGATAGGTTCTTCCATCGGGGGCGCAGCGGGCTTGGGGGCTTGCGGGACAATCCCATGAAGGCGAGTTTCAGTTATGTGATGATCCTGGCGTTGGGTCTCGTGGCCGCTTTTCTTGCCGGACAGGCGTATTTCGGTGCGCCGGAGGGCGTCGGGAATGTCGTCGACCGCGGTCCGCTGCAACAGATCAGCGGCGCCATCAGCAAGGCCCTTACGCCTCCAAAGCCGGAAGCGACGGACTTCCAAGTTGAGCGGACCGCGGCCGCGTCCGTCGACGAGGAGCTGGACTATATGGTTGCCCGCCGCCTCCGGTCGATCGAGGGGTGGAGTGCGTTCCTCGCCGCTCATGGGAGCGGCGCTTATGCGCCCTCCGCGCGGGCGGAGGTCGAGAGACTGCTTCTCGCCCAAAAGGCTTCCGCGCCGCCCGCGGCCGAGGTCTCGAACGGCGTATCCCCGGACACGGAAACCGAAAGTCAGGGGGTGCGTCCGGCTCAGCCTTCTCCAGGCACGCAAGTCGCGGCGCTCGCTCCGGATGAAGTTCCCGCCCTGGCCGCCCGGGAGCTTTCGAACGCCGCGTCCCCGGACGCGAAGCGAGTGGACGAGGCCCCGGTTGCGGCTCTTCCTTCTTCAGGCACGGAAGCCTCCGCGCTTGCTACGGATGAGGTCTGCAAACGCGACGGGGACCGCCTCGCGAGATTGCGCGGTAATTTTTCGAGCGACGAGGCTTTCCGCTTCGCCAACGAATTGGGCTGCGAGCAGCTGCGACCGCAGCTCCTGGCTCTGATAGAGAAGCTCGGCGGCGCGGTTCCGGCGCCGGCCGCGGCGGAGGTTCCGAACGGCGCGTCCCCGGACGCGAAAGCCGCCTCGGATTCCGCTCCGCCTTCCTCGGGGACGGAAGGCTCGGCTTCCCCGTCTACCGCGGCTGACGCCTCGAACCCGGCCGCAATGAAGCTCCCGAATGCCGCGACGGCGGACGTGAAAGCGACGAGCGAGGCCGTGGGCGCAGCCGCGCCTCCCCAAGGTACGGAAGCTGCGGCGCTTAACCAGGACGAGATCTGCAAGCGTGACGCGGACCGCCTGGCGCGGCTGCGCGGCGATCCCTCGAACGACGAGGCTCAGCGCTTCGCAAAAGAGTTGGGTTGCGAGAATCTGCGGCCGCAGCTTCAGCGTCTGTTGGAGAGCTTGGGCGGGACGGCCGCGGCGCCGGCCGCTGCGGCAGGCGCCGAATGGCGCCTCCCCCGACGCGAAAGCTGCGCGCGAAGCCTTGGCGCCGGCTTCGCCTTCACAGGGTGCGGACGTCGCCAACGCCTCCAAGGTCGTCGCCGGAACCGCCTCCGCCCAGCCCGCCGCATTGACGAGCGCCCCGGATAATGCAGTGCGCGGCGTCAGCGACAAGGTGAACCTGTCCGTGCCGGCGGCGCCGTCGAGCGCCGCATCCGCGGAAACAGCCGAGGCCGGGAAAGCTCTTCCGGCCGAGAAGGCTCACGCGGCTGCGGCGGAGGTCTCGAACGGCGGGTCCGCGGACGCGAAAGCTGTGAGCGACGCCGCGCATCCGGCCCCGCCTCCTCCAGCGCCGGAAGCGGCCAACGCCGCTTCGGTCGTAGCCGCGAACGCGGCCGCCCCGCCCCCGGCGCAGACGAGCGCCCCGCAAGAGAACGCCGTTCGCGGCGTCACCGACAAGGAGATCGTGTTCGGGATGGCGGCGCCGTTCAGCGGCGCTTCCAGGGAGCTCGGCCGCCAAATGAAGATCGGCGTCGAGACCGGCTTCGACCAGATCAACGACGCGGGCGGCGTGAACGGACGACTCCTGCGACTGGTGTCCGCGGACGACGGCTACGAGCCGGCGCGCACAGCCAACGCCATGCAGGTCCTTTACGACAAGGATCACGTCTTCGGCTTCATCGGCAATGTCGGAACGCCGACCGCGGCGGTTGCGCTGCCCTTCGCCCTCGAGCATCGCGCGCTGTTTTTCGGGGCCTTCTCCGGCGCGGGTCTTCTTCGTCGCGATCCGCCCGATCGCTACGTCTTCAACTATCGGGCGAGTTATGCCGAAGAGACGGACGCCGTCGTGCGTTATCTGGTGAAAGTGAGGCGCATCCAGCCGAAGGAGATCGTGGTCTTTGCGCAGCAAGACTTGTATGGCGATTCGGGCTATGCCGGCGTAGAACGGGCCGTGCGGTCGCTGCCCGGCGACAATCCGGATATTGTTCGTCTCAATTACAAGCGCAATACAGTCGACGTGCAAGACGCGGTGGACGGGTTGCGCTCGTTCAAGGGAAAAATCAAAGCGGTGGTCATGGTCGCCTCCTACCGAGCGGCGGCGAAGTTCATCGAAAGGACGCGCGAGCTCTACCCGTCGTTGATCTACACCAACGTCTCATTCGTCGGCAGCACGGCGCTGGCCGACGAGCTGATGCTGTTGGGGCCGCGATATGCAACTGGCGTGATCGTCACCCAGGTGGTGCCGGCGATCAACAGCTACGCCACGATCGTTCTGAAATATAAGGAGGCTCTTGATAAGTTTTTCCCAGGCGAATCACCCGACTACGTTTCGTTTGAGGGTTACATCGACGCAAACATCCTAGCCGAGGCTGTCAAGCGGGTCGGTCGCGACATCAACACTGAAAAGCTCGTCGCCGAACTGGAGCAGATGGATAATTTCGATTTGGGATTGGGCACGCCGGTGACTTTCAATTCGAACGAGCACCAAGGTTCACATAAGGTGTGGGGCACCCAATTGGATGACACGGGCCATTATCAGGCGATCGATTTGCGGTAGACGATCGCCGTGCGAACCGTGGCGCCCTCCGGTCCGCCTGCCGGAGAGTTTGACCGAATGACGGGCTGGTTTCACATTCCTTCGACTGCCTTATGTTTGGTCCCGTCCCGGTCCCGCCGGGGGTCCAGCATAGAGCGCATGACCCCGCGCGACATCCTGGCTGCGGTCAGCGTCGCGGTCGTCTGGGGCCTGACCTTCATCGCCATCAAGGTCGGCGTGGCGGAGACCTCGCCGCTGATGCTGTCGGCGCTGCGGTTCGTCTTCGCCGCGTTCCCGGCGGTTCTGTTCGTCGCGCCGCCGAAGGCGAGGCCCTGGAAGGTCGCGCTCTACGGCCTGCTGCTCGGCGTCGGCCAGTTCGGCCTGCTGTTCATCGCGATCCACGCGGGCTTTCCGGTCGGGCTCGCTTCGCTCGTCGTCCAGGCGCAGGCGTTCTTCACCGTCGCGTTGGCGTGGCTCCTCCTGAGCGAATACCCGCGCCGCATTCAGATCCTCGGCGGGCTCGTCGCCTTCGCCGGCATCGCCGTGATCGGATCGACCCGGCTCGCCGGCGCCAGCCTCGCGCCGTTCGCGCTCGTCGTTCTCGCGTCCTTCTTCTGGGGCTCGGCCAATGTTCTGGCCAAGACCGCGGGCAAGGTCGACATGCTCGCCTTCACCGTCTGGTCGAGTCTCGCGGTTCCCCTGCCGCTGCTCGCCCTCTCGCTCGCGGTCGACGGAACGGGGCCATTGCTGGCGCTCGTCCATCCCGGCTGGAGGCTCTTCGCCAGCGTGCTGGTCGTCGCCTACGCCGGCACATTGTTCGGCTTCGGGCTGTGGGCAAAGCTCCTCGCCCATTATTCGGCGGCGACCGTCGCGCCCTTCGCCCTCCTCGTCCCGGTCGTCGGCATGGCCGCGGGGGTCATCGTGTTCGGCGAGCCGGTCAGCCCGGTTGAGCTTTTCGGCGGCGTTCTGGTAATGGCGGGCCTCGCCCTCAACATGTTGGGCGACCGGACGCTGCGCCGCATTCTTTCCTTCAGGTGATTTCCATGCACGACATCAGAGCCATTCGAGACGACCCGAGAGCGTTTGACGAAGGGCTCGAGCGGCGCGGCCTGCCGCCGCGCGCGGATACCCTGATCGCGCTCGACGAGCGTCGGCGCGCCGCGATCGCCGAGCTGCAGGTCGCGCAGGAGCGGCGCAACGCCGCCTCGAAGCAGATCGGCGCGGCGATGGCGCGCAAGGATGTCGTGGCGGCCGAAGACTATCGCGCCGAGGTCGCGGGGCTGAAAGCGACCATGCCGGAGCTGGAGGCGGCCGAGCGCGAGGCGAGCGCCGCGCTCGAGAGCGCGCTCGCCGAAATCCCGAACCTGCCGTTCGACGACGTCCCCGACGGCAAGGACGAGAATGACAACGTCGAAATCCGCCGGCACGGCGCGCCGCCGGAGTTTCCGCCGGGCTTCAAGCCGAAGGAGCATTTCGAGATCGGCGAAAAGCTCGGCCTCATGGACTTCGACACGGCGGCAAAGCTGTCCGGCGCGCGTTTCGTCGTCCTGAAGGGGGCGCTCGCGCGCCTGTCGCGCGCGCTCGAGCAGTTCATGCTGAACCTGCACACGATGGAGCACGGCTACACCGAGATCGAGCCGCCGGTGCTGGTGCGCGATTCTGCGATGTTCGGGACCGCGCAACTGCCGAAGTTTGGAACCGATCAATTCTTTTCGTCGGACGATGGGCAGCGCTCGCTGCAGCTGCGCACCACGCTCAAGACTTATGCCACTGACGAAGACAGGCAGGCGCTCAAGGCAGGCCGGCAGAACCTTGAAGATGTCGTTGAATCGATCCTTGAACGCGCTCCACCAACTGAGCCTTACTGGCTCATCCCGACCGCCGAAGTGCCGATGACCAACCTCGTGCGGGAGAGCATCGTCGACGAGAAGACGCTGCCCTTGCGCTTCACCGCCGGCACGCTCTGCTTCCGCGCCGAGGCGGGGGCGGCGGGCAAGGACACCCGCGGCATGATTCGCCAGCACCAGTTCAAGAAGGTCGAGCTCGTCTCGATCACGACGGCGGAGCAGGCGCGCGACGAGCACGAGCGGATGACGACTTGCGCCGAGGAGGTTCTGAAGCGCCTCGGCCTCCATTACCGCACCGTCGTCCTCTGCGCCGGCGACATGGGGTTTGCTTCGCGAAAAACCTACGACATCGAAGTCTGGCTGCCCGGGCAGGGGCGGTTCCGCGAAATCTCCTCCTGCTCTGTGTGCGGCGACTTCCAGGCGCGGCGGATGAACGCGCGCTACAAGGCGGCCGACGCCAGGGCGACCCGCTTCGTCCATACGCTGAACGGCTCCGGCGTCGCCGTCGGCCGGGCGCTAGTTGCGGTGCTCGAGAATTATCAGCAGCCGGACGGGTCAGTCGCCGTCCCGGACGTCCTGCAGGCCTATTTGGGCGGGCTGAGGCGGATCGAGGCGAAGGGGTGAGGCGTCCGTGGCTCGGACCGCCGACAAGGGGCGCAGACCCTTCATTGGCCCGAAGTCGAGCCGGACGCGCTCCATTCATAGGGTGGACATCCGGAGACATTAGCTAATATATAGGCTAACGTTAGAGCTTGCGATGCCGGTTGTCACAATCCATGCCGCCAAGACGAACCTTTCGAAGCTTCTCACCCGCGTTGAGGCGGGCGAGGAGATCGTCATCGCCCGCGGCAAGACTCCGATCGCGCGGCTGACGCCCGTCCATCCGCCGCCCGCGGCGCGCCGTTTTGGCGCTCTGAAGGGCATTTTGAGCGTCGGGCCGGATTTTTTCGAGCCGATGTCAGAGGCGGAGTTGGCCGAATGGGACTGATGTGACGCGCCTCCTTCTCGACACGCACGCCTTCCTTTGGTGGCTCGCGGGCGACGAGAGGTTGAGCGTCGCCGCGCGCGAGGCCATCGGCGAGGAGCAGGACAGCGTCTTTGTCAGCGCCGCTTCGATCTGGGAAATCTCGACGAAACACCGCCTGGGCAAGCTTCCCGGCGTCAGCGCGATCGTGGGCGATCTCGCCGGCGCGATCCATGGGCAAGGCTTCGTCGGGCTGCCGATAACGATTCAGCACGGACAGACGGCCGGCGCCTTGCCCGGCCCCCATCGTGATCCATTCGACCGCATGTTGATCGCGCAGGCAATGCTCGACGACTTGGTCCTGGTCTCCAACGAGCTTGCCTTCGACGCGTATGGTGTGCGGCGCTCGTGGTGACTCGACGGGTCGATCGCCATCCCCGACGTGGTGCAGGTCTACATGGGCGGGCTGAGGCTAATCGAGGCGAGAGGGTAGGTTCGGCGCCGGCGCGCGCCGGCGTCCGAAACCCTTCACCATGCTGTCATTGCGCTGTCATTGCCTGCGCGCGGCTTTCTCCGCCGCTTATGGACGGGCGGGAAGGGCGAGAAAGCGGTCGTTGGCTGACAGCAACCATTATTCGGTTAAGCGCCGCATGCCTTAAAGTCCGAGAACCGCAAACCGCGTCTTTGAGGAGAGATAAATGACGAAGGTGCTTGTTCTTTACTATTCGAGCTTCGGCCACATCGAGCAGATGGCCTATGCGGTCGCCGAGGGCGCGCGCCGGGCCGGTGCGACCGCCGACGTCAAGCGGGTGCCGGAGAACGTCCCGGCAGAGATCGCAAGGACGTCTCATTTCAAGCTCGACCAGCCGGCGCCAATCGCCACGGTGGACGAGCTGGCGAATTACGACGCCATCGTCGTCGGCGCGCCGACTCGTTTCGGCCGCATGCCCTCGGCGATGGGAAGCTTCTGGGAGCAGGCCGGGCGGCTTTGGATCGGGGGCGCCCTGCACGGCAAGGTCGGCGGCGCTTTCACCTCGAGCGCGACCCAGCACGGCGGCAACGAGACGACCCTCTTCTCGATCATCGCCAACCTCCTGCATTTCGGCATGGTCATCGTCGGTCTGCCATACAGCCACGCGGGACAGATGTCCCTCGACGAGATCGTCGGCGGCGCGCCCTACGGCGCGACCACGATCGCGGGCGGGCAGGGCCAACGGCAGCCGAGCCAGATCGAACTCGAAGGCGCGCGATTTCAGGGCGAGCTCATCGCCAAAACCGCCGCAAAACTTTCGGCCTAGAGGCGTGCGCCTCCTACAAAGCCAGAATTCACCTGCAGCGCAGGGGCCGCGCTCTCCGTTTGAGACGGTCGTTGCGCGCCGCGGCCCGCTACCTCGCTGGGAACGCGCCAGTTCGACCCTTTGCCGCTCTTCAAGATCGCCCCTACAAAGGGGGTAAGCGCGAGGAAGCGGTCTTCGGCTCGAGGCATCCGTTCCAGAAACGCGCTGCCAAGCGCCAAGAAAGCCGCCAGCGATGCATCTGAAGGGCTTTGGCGACGGCCAAGGGCTTTGGCTAATAAGGCGTCAGACCTGACGATATATCAACATCGGCGCCGGCGCTTTCACCTGGTCGGACCGCGACGAAGCGCCGCGCACGTGGCGGTGGGCGCAGCCGACAAGCCGCGGTATATTGAAGGGCCGCTATGCTAGAGGGCCCGCCGGGTCCGCTTCGCCCGCTGTGAGCCCAGGCAATCACGACGGAGGAGCTGGCGTTTGACAATCGCACCGACCGCCAACCTGGATCGGCCAGCAAAGCTCGACGGAATCGCGCGCGCGCCTGCATTCTGGCTCGGCGCCGCGTGTTTGCTGGTTCACTTCGTCGCCAACGCCCATTACGACGTCTTTCGCGACGAGCTCTATTTCATCGTCTGCGGCCTGCATCCCGCGTTCGGCTACGTCGACCAGCCGCCGCTGATCCCGCTGATCGCCGCTGCGTCCTACAAGCTGTTCGGAACAGCGCTGATGCCGCTCAGGCTCGTTCCGGCACTGGCGATGTCGGCGACGGTTGCGCTGACCGCCGATTTCGCCCGCCTCCTCGGCGGCGGCCGCTTCGCGCAGACGCTTGCCGGGCTCTGCGTCCTGCTCGCGCCTGCGCTGCTGGCTGGCGGCGTCTTGCTGTCGACCGATTGCCTGCAGGCGCTCTCCTGGCTCGCCTGCGCCTGGATCCTCGCGCGCCTCGCCGACGGCGGCGACGAGCGCTGGTGGCTCGCCTTCGGCGCCGTCGTCGGCGTCAGCTTCGAGAGCAAGTATCTGATCGTCCTCTACATGGCTGCGCTCGCGGTCGGCGTCGTCGCCACGCCGCTGAGACGCAGCCTGGCGCGTGCGTGGCTCTATGCCGGCGCCGCGCTGGCGCTGGCGATCGCGCTGCCCAATGTCCTGTGGCAGGCGCAGCACGGCTGGCCGTTCCTCGGCATCGTCGGCTCTGACGTCGGCGTCAAGGCCGTCGGGCGTTCGCCGCTCGGCTTCCTGTTGCAGCAGGCGTTGTTTGTCGGGACGACCTCGGCCTTGGTCTGGGTCGCAGGTCTGTGGCGGCTCAGCGTGCGGCCGCCGCGTCCCGAGCTGCGCGCGCTGGCGATCGCCTATGTCGTTCTGCTAGCGATCGTCATCGTCTGCAACGGCAAGGCCTACTACGTCACGCCAATCTATCCGGCGCTGTTCGCGGCGGGCGCCGTCGCGTGGGAGGCGTGGCTCAAGCGCCCGATCGCGCGCGGGATCGCGGTCGCCGTCGTCGTCATTCCCGGCCTTTTCATTGTGCCGATCGCCCTGCCGATCCTGTCGCCGGATGCGCTGGTCGCCTATATGCAGGCGGGCGGCTTCTCGCCCAAGGCGACGCAGACCGAGAGCGCGAAGCTCTCGGCGCTGCCGCAATATTTCGCCGACATGTTCGGCTGGCGCGAAATGGCGGCCGCGGTCTCAGCCGTTTATCGCGACCTGCCGCCGGAAGAGCGCGCGCAAGCGGTCTTCTTTGCGCCGAACTACGGCGAGGCCGCCGCGCTCGACATTTATGGGCCGGCGCTCGGCGGCCCGCCGGTGATCAGCGCCCACAATTCCTATTTCCTGTGGGGGCCGCGCGGCGCCTCGGGCGACGTGGTCATCACGTTGGGTCGCGACGCCGCCGGCTTTAAGCGCGACTACGGCGACGTCGCCGCCCTCGGCCGCATCGACAGTACCTACGCGATGCCATACGAGACCGGCCTGACGATCTGGGTCCTGCGCCAGCCGCGCGCGCCGATCGCCGAAATCTGGAGCGCGCTCAAGCACTACGATTGAGCGCGCCGCCGCCCGTCGGCCAACAGCGGCGTTCCGCCCAAACCTGAAATTCAAACGGACGCACTTCCGCATCGATTAGAACATAAACAGAACTTTGTCTTGCCAACAACCCGACTCTGTGGCATCCTCGTCGATTGACCGCCATGGCCGCGCCCGGAGACACCGTGACTGATGAACCCACAATCTCAGCCGCCGCGGCGCTGGCCCGGGCGAGGGCGGGGCGGGCAAATCGGCTCGAACGACGACTGTCTGATCGCGTCTCGCCGAAGCCGACCCGGAAGATGCGGCGCCGCCGCAGCTCCTCGGCGGCGCGCGCGAGCCGATGATCGCTCTCCCGAACCCCGTCTTTGCGGCCGTGGGACGCCCGGCGCGGGGAGCTTGGAGAGCAGCGCGCGCGCCCGGAAAATCCGGTTGCAAGCGCCTGAAAAGGCTCGATTCGCGCCCGAGAATGGCATGGCGCCGGGCAGCGCAGTCCCGAGAGATGCCTCCGGTCTTCGGCGTCGCGAACCCTCATCTGGCGCTTCACGCCTGTTCCCAGGGCGGGAGCCCGTGCATCGCCCACAAGCTTGCCGATCGCCGCGCCCCCAAGGAGGCTGGCCGCCGGACGCAAGCGATTTTCGATTCGCACGTAATTCCCAAGCAGGCTGGGGCGCGGCCCCCTCCACCGCCCTTCGGGCGGTCCCCCTCCCCCGCAAGCGGGGGAGGATAGCGCGCGCCGGCCCTATCCTCCCCTGTGGAGCGTTAGCGCAACGGGGGAGGGGGACCACGCGCAGCGTGGTGGAGGGGGCACGCCGCGAAACCGACCGCGACTTGGAGTTAATTCGCGCCCGCTGAACGCGCAACTCCTTGAAAAGGCTCAATTCATGCACGGAAGTGGCTTCCCCTGGCGTTCGTTTTGCTTCCGCTGGGGTTCCCTTTCCTTCCCCTGGCGTCCCTCCTCCTCCCCCCGGAACTCCTCTTCCTTCCTCTGGCGTCGCGCGCCCCGGGGGTTGCGCCCAAGCTGGCCTCCACTCCGCTTGTGGAGCCGAGGTATCTTGGCTGTCATCCCCGCGAAAGCGGGGATCCAGAGCCCCGCGCCAAAGGTTTTGCCCGCGGCCACTGGATGCCCGCGTGCGCGCGCATGACAACGTTGGGGTTCCACCCCGCCCGAAAAATCGGTTGCAACGGATTGAAAAGGTTCGATTCGCGCCCGAGCTTCGTACGGGCGTCGGGCTGCAAATCGCTCTCTTGCCCCACAACTGCCCACCGTCATGCGCGAATCACCTGTCGGCTCTAGAACCGCCCTGGCGTAGCGTCGTATAGCGGGCGAAAGGATTGCCGATGCGGATCTTGATCACCAATGACGACGGCGTTCACGCCCCCGGGCTCGCCGTGCTCGAAACGATCGCCAGCGAGCTCTCCGACGACGTGTTCGTCGTGGCGCCGGAGACCGACCAGTCGGGGGTCGCCCATTCGCTGTCGCTCAGCGATCCGCTGCGGCTGCGCGAGATCAGCCCGCGCCACTACGCCGTCAAGGGCACGCCGACCGACTGCGTCATCATGGGGGTGCGCAAGATCATGGCCGACCGGCGGCCCGACCTCGTCCTGTCGGGGGTGAACCGCGGCCAGAACGTCGCGGAGGACGTCACCTATTCCGGCACGATCGCCGGCGCGATCGAGGGAGCGATGCTGGGCATTGCCTCGATCGCGCTGTCGCAGGCCTACGGAGGGGCGCAGGGCAGGGCGTCGATCGAATGGGAGGCGACGGAGGCGCATGCCGCGCCGCTCATCCGCAAGATTCTTGCGGCAGGCATCGCCCCGGGCGGCCTCGTCAACGTCAACTTCCCCGCCTGTCGGCCCGAGGAGGTGGCGGGCGTGGCCTTCACCAGACAGGGTCAGCGCAACGCCGAGCTCATGCGGGTCGAGGAGCGCCGGGACGGGCGCGGCTTCCCCTACTATTGGCTGATGTTCATGCGCGGCGAAATCCGATTCGAGGACGGCACGGACCTGGCGGCTCTCGCCTGCCAAAAAATCTCGGTCACCCCGCTGAGGCTCGACCTCACCGACGACGAATCCCGCCTGCGGCTCGAGAAAGCCTTCGCGCCGCGTTGAAAGATGCTGATGAGGGAAGGATCGCCCGTGAGCGCGTCCGAAGCGGAAGAGCGCGCCCAGTTCACCCTCGCCATGCGGGCCAAGGGGGTGGACCTCGATCTGTTGCGGGCGCTCGAGCGCGCGCCCCGCGCTCTCTTCATGCCGCAGCAATTCGCCGACATCTCCGCGCGCGACGTTGCGCTGCCGATCGGCTGCGGGCAGACCTCGCCGCCGCCCTCGACGCTGGCCGCGATGATCTCTGCGCTCCGTCTCAAACCTTCCGACGAAGTCTGCGAAATCGGAACGGGAACAGGCTATTGCACCGCGCTTCTGGCCCAGCTGGCGAAGGAAGTCGTGTCGCTCGAGCGGTTCCAGACCTTGGCGCTGGAGGCCTCCGCCCGAATCAAGGCCTTCGGACTCGCCAACGTCGCCGTGCTTTGGACGGACGCGTTCGACTTCCACGGCCGCGGCCGTCGCTTCGACAAGGTCATCGCGCATGGTCTGATCGAACCGCCGGCGCGGGAATTCCTCAATCTGCTCAAACCCGGAGGGGCCCTGGTCGCCGCCTTCGCCGGGCCGGGGAGGGGCGAACAGCGAATCGTCGGTCTCACAGCCGGGGACGAGGGGCCGATCCATGTCGCCGAGTTCGGGCCGGCGCGGGGCCTGAGGCCGCTCGGGCGCGGCGTTTCCCGCGCCTTATAGGCGCCATTCTCCGAGCGAAACGCGCGGTCGGGCCATCGGAACGACCTTAATTGAACATAGATCCTGACAAACAATTCATCTTAAACCTACCGTTAACTCGATTGCTGCAGATTGAACCCATCTTCCGGCGCGTATTCAGCGGGTTCAAAACATGAGTGATCGCGTTGCGTTTCTTGCAGATCGCGCCTTTCCGCGTCTCGCGCTGACTGGCTTGGCTCTCCTTTGGCTTTCCGGGTGTTCGAGCGATGTGACCCGGTTCGATACGAGCAGCAGTCCCTTCACCAATCCGTTCGCCGCCCAGACGTCGAGCGCTGCGCCTGCCGCGGCCGCCGCTTCGGGACATGTCGCGGCCGCGTCGCTCGCTCCGCATCCGGCGGTCGCCAGCGCGCCTCTGCCGGCCGCCGCCCCGGCGGTAGCGCGGTCCGGCTCGGCGCAGCAGGCGGTCGGCGGCTCGCCGGCCGGATGGTCGGCGCGCGGCGGCGCGGCGGTGGTGGTCGGCGACAACGATACGCTGAACACGCTTTCGCTCCGCTACGGCGTGCCCGCCGCCGCGCTCATGAAGGCCAACGGCCTGACCAGCGCAGCGGAAGTCAAGAGCGGCATGCACATCGTGGTTCCGGTCTACAACGCCGGCGGCGGCCGCGCCGTCGCTGACGCTTCCACTCCCGCCGGCAGGCCGGCCGCCGAACCAGGGGTCAGAAAGCGCACGGAGGTCGCCTCCAACGAAGAAGAGGGCCGGCCGAAGGCGAAGAAGGCCAAGGAGAAGGACAAGGCCGAGGAAAAGGCGAAGGCGGACGGCAAGAGCGCCGAAAAATCGTCCGAGAGGTCGAAGGATAAGGTCGCCGAAAGGACGAAAGGCAAGGGGTCTCCGGACAAGGTGCCGCCCGCTTCGGAGAAGTCCGTCGTCGCCAAGGCCGAGCCCTCCGTTGCTTCTTCGGGCAAGAAGGCCGCCATCGACAACACGCCGACCGGCAACCTCGACCCGAAGGCCGCGAGCGCCAAGGGGCCGGCCACGGCCGCCCAAGCCGACGCGTCCGGCTCGACGCCGGAATTCCGCTGGCCGGCGCGCGGCCGCATCATCGAGGGCTTCAAGAGCGGCGGCAACGACGGCATCAACATCTCCGTCCCTCCGGGGACGTCGGTGCGCGCCGCCGAGAGCGGCGTGGTCGTCTATTCGGGCGACGGCCTCAAGGGCTACGGCAATCTGGTGCTGATCAAGCACCCGAACGGCTTCGTCAGCGCCTACGCCAACAACGGCGAACTCGACGTCAAGCGCGGCGAAACGGTCAAGCGCGGCCAGATCATCGCCAAATCGGGCGACACCGGCAACGTCAACGCGCCGCAGCTTCATTTCGAGCTGCGCAAAGGGTCGACCCCGGTCGATCCGACCCAATATCTCGCCGGCCTCTGACGGCGGGAAAACGAGGTCCAGCCTCCAGCCTGGACGTCTCCACGACCTCGAGGACTTTCACGAGACTCCTGTCTTTGGGGAAGCATCGGGCGGCGGGTCCAAGGAAAGGCCCGCCGCCCATGATTTTTTTCGACCCCTCGCCCGCGGAGCGGGAGAGGAGATCCGCCCTTGATTTTTGCCCGCCGAACCCGGACGGAAGGGGATGACCCGGCCCCTGGACGCCTTCGCCGCCGCGCTGACCTCCGTCCTTTGCGTCGTCTGGGGCTTCAACCAGGTCATCGCCAAGGCGGCGCTCGCCGACGTCGGCCCGATCGCGCAAACGGGAATCCGCTCGGCGATCGGCGTCGTGTGCGTCGTCGTCTACGCCATCCTGACAAAGCGGCGCATCTTTCGCTTCGACGGCACGGAGGCGGCCGGCGCGCTCGCGGGCCTGCTGTTCACCGTCGAATTCATCGCCCTCTACGAATCTTTGCGCTGGACGACGGCGGCGCGGGCGACCGTGTTCGTCTACGCGGCCCCGTTCTTCGTGGCCCTCGGCGCCGCGCTCGTCCTGAAGGCCGAAAAGCCGCGCCCGATCCAGTGGCTCGGGCTGGTCCTCGCCTTCTTCGGCGTCGCCGTCGGGCTCTTCGGCCGCGCGCCGGGCGGCGGATGGGCCGGCGACATGCTCGCCCTCTTCGCTGCCGCCGCCTGGGCCGGGACGACCATCATCATCAAGGCGACCCCTTTGAGGAGAATCGATCCGGTCAAGGTGCTCTTGTACCAGATCGCCGCGGCGGCGCTGCTCGCGCCGGTCGCGGCCTACGCGCTCGGCGAGCCTGCGCCCGCACACCTTTCGGCGGAGACGGCGGCGATCCTCGCCTGGCAGGGCGTCGCGGTGGTCGGGGTGAGCTACGCCTTGTGGTTCTGGCTGCTGACGCGCCACCCCGCGCCACAGCTATCGGCCTTCACCTTCATCACTCCGCTGGTCGGCGTCTTCGCCGGCTGGCTGGTGTTCGGCGAGGCTGTGACGCCGGGCTTCGCCGTGGCCATCGCCCTGGTGATCGCCGGACTCGCGCTCGTCAATTGGCCAAGGAAGCGGTTGTAGCCCGCGGTCTTGACGGCGTCCGCCGCGCTGAGCGAGCGCGGCTACAAAAGCGGCTTCCCCAGCCGCCCCGCCAGATCCTGGGTGAACTGCCAGGCGGTGCGGCCGGAGCGGGAGCCGCGCGTCGTCGCCCATTCGAGCGCCTGGGCCTCCAGCTCCTCCGGGGGCGCGTCGAGCCCGAAATGCCCGGCGTAGCCGCGCACCATCGCGAGATAGTCGTCCTGGCTGCAATGGTGGAACCCGAGCCACAGACCGAAGCGGTCGGAAAGCGACACTTTCTCCTCCACCGCCTCGCCCGGATTGATGGCGCTTCCCAGTTCGTTCTCCATCATGTCGCGCGGCAGAAGGTGGCGGCGGTTCGAGGTCGCGTAGAAGAGGACGTTGGCCGGCCGGCCCTCGACGCCGCCCTCGAGCGCAGCCTTCAGCGATTTGTAGGAGGCGTCGCCGGCGTCGAACGACAGGTCGTCGCAGAAGACGATGAACCGGTCGGGCGCGTCGCGCAGGAGAATCATCAGCGCCGGCAGGCCCTCGATGTCTTCGCGATGGATTTCCACCAGCTTCAGCCGCCCGTCGACGCCGCTCTGCCGATTGATCGCGGCGTGCGCCGCCTTGACCAGCGACGACTTGCCCATGCCGCGCGCGCCCCACAGGAGGGCGTTGTTGGCGGACAGGCCGCGGGCGAAGCGCTCGGTGTTTTCCACCAGAAGATCGCGAACCCGGTCGATCCCCTTGAGAAGATCAAGGTCGACCCGGTTCACTCGCGCGACGGGCGCGAGCGTCCCACGCTCGGCGCGCCAGACGAAGGCCTCGGCGCAGCCGAAATCGGGTTTCGAGGGGGCAGGGGGTGCGAGCCGCTCGAGCGCATCGGCGATGCGACGGAGGAGGTCGGCGGATTCTTGCGACATGAGAACGGCGTCAGGGCTTTCGCTCAACCGCGTCATTGCGAGCAGCGCAGCGACTAAGCAATCCGGGCATGGGCGTCCTTTGACCTGTGGATTGCTTTCCCTGCGCTCGCAATGACGGATGGGAGCCTGTTCCAGATTGACATTTCACGACCAGCTGTAGGCGAACATGCCGACTGCAAGCAGGATGATGACCGCCGCGAGGACGTAATGTTTTGCCTCCCAGTCGTGCATCGTGAGGAAGGGCTTGCGAGTCTTGATCGGGCGGCGCCGGGAGGCCATAATTTCGCCTAGCACGAAAGCCGCGCGCGGCAAACCGGGCCGTTTCGATCTCGGACCCGACCCTGTCAAACCGCAACCTCCGATGCTATATGAAATCAACGGCGCCGGGCCTTGACCCCGGTTGACGGAGAACGACATGGCTTCCAAACTCCTGCGCCGGCAGGTGATGACTTTGACCGACGCGGCGGCGGCGCGCGTCCGGGAATTGACCGAAGCCGCCGGAAAGCCGGTCGCGGGCCTGAGGGTCGGGGTGAGGAACGGCGGCTGCGCCGGCATGTCCTACACCATGGAGCTGGCCGAGGCGGCGTCTCCGCTGGACGAGGTCGTCGAGGACAAGGGCGTAAAACTCCTCATCGACCCGAAAGCGATCCTGTTCCTGCTCGGCTCCGAGATGGACTTCAAGGTCGACCGGCTGTCCGCGACCTTCTCGTTCCGCAACCCCAACGAGACTTCGGCTTGCGGCTGCGGCGAGAGCGTCGCCATCACGCCCGCAAACCCAGAAGCCCTCAACGCGTCGGCGTGAACGCCGACGACCTGAAGGAGCTGATCGAGCTGTTCGCCGCGGTCAAGCGCATGTTTGGCGGGGCCGGAGTCTACGCCGAAGGGGCTGCCCGGCGGCTATAACTCAGGCGCGAAACGATGAGATCGCCTTGGCGACGAGCCTCGCCGCGCCGACCGCGGAACCGGCATAGACCAGCAGGACGAGCGCGCTCGTCGCCATGAGCCGCAGGTTTCCGAGCAGTCCGTCGCCGATCCAGGGGTTGTCGGCTTTCAGAGCCCCGTAGGCGAGGCCGACTCCCGCCGCCAGCGTGAGCAGGCGCCCGACACCGATCCGGCGGCTGAACCTGTAGGCTGCGAAGGGGATGACGAGCCCGAACAGCAGAAGCCAGATCAGCCACTTTGTCATGTCCGCCGCGCGGGCGTTTAGAACAGCCCGCTGCCCTCCGAGGATCTCCCTTGTTCCGTGTCCGGTGATACACGGGCGTCCGCCGCGCGGAACTTCTCCTTAGTCCTCGACGTGTTCGCGCTCCGGCTGAGGCCGCGTCCGCTTCGGCACCGGCCTCAGGAGGAAGCTCGGCACGTGGTCGCCGAGGCCAATGACCGTCTCGCTTTCACGACCTGGGCGCTCTCGCCGGGTGGGTTCGCTGAAGCGGGGCGGGCGG
Source organism: uncultured Alphaproteobacteria bacterium (assembly GCA_963823165.1). Taxonomy (GTDB): domain Bacteria; phylum Pseudomonadota; class Alphaproteobacteria; order Rhizobiales; family Beijerinckiaceae; genus Roseiarcus. The sequence continues at coordinate 193,999 of CAWGKV010000037.1, forward strand.
GGAGTCCCGGCGGCGCGCTCTTGCTCGGAGGCTACGCGTTCCTGGGGCGGGCGCGCCGTGTGAGGGCGGCGCGTGTCGGCGCCACGCTCTTCCGCCGCCGCGCCGCGCTCCTTCGCCGGGCGCTCGGCGTGATGGCGGCGGGATTCGGCTCTGTGCTCCGGGTGACGGTCGGGCCTCACGCGCTCCTCGCCCCCCGTCTCGCGACGACGGCCTCTCCCCCGGCCGCGTTCGCCGCGGCGGTCGTGCTGGACCTCGTCCTCGTCCGCCGGCGGCAGTTCGGCGCCCTCCTGCCAGTCGATCTTGCGGGCGATGAGCTTCTCGATTTCCGTGATCGCCTTGGAGTCGGCGCGCGTCACGATGGTCAGCGCGTGACCGGTCTTGCCCGCGCGTCCCGTGCGGCCGATGCGGTGGACATAGTCCTCGGAATGGTGGGGCGTGTCGTAATTAATGACGTGGCTGACGTCGGGAATGTCGAGGCCGCGCGCGGCGACATCGGAGCAGACGATCAGCTGCACCTGATCGTTGCGGAATGCGTCGAGCGCCGTCATGCGCGCCCGCTGGTCGAGATCGCCGTGCAGGGCGGCCACCGAGAAGCCGTGCTTCTCGAGCGACCGGTAGACCACCTGCACGTCCCGCTTGCGGTTGCAGAAGATGATCGCGTTCTTGAAGTTGTCCGCGCCGCGGATGATGCGGCGAAGCGTCGCACGCTTGTCCGGCGGCGCGCTCCCCGATGGGACCAGCATCTGGGTGGTGTTTTCGACGGTGGTCGCCGCCCGGGCGACTTCGACGCGCACGGGATTGTGAAGGAAAGTGTCGACGAGCCGGGTGATTTCGGGCGGCATCGTGGCGGAGAAGAACAGTGTTTGGCGGGTGAAGGGCACGAGCTTGCAGATGCGCTCGATGTCCGGGATGAACCCCATGTCGAGCATCCGGTCGGCTTCGTCGATGACCAGGATCTCGATGCCGGTCAAGAGCAGGCCGGCGCGTTCGGTGAGGTCGAGCAGGCGGCCCGGCGTCGCGATCACGACATCGGCTCCCCGATCGATCTTGGTCTTCTGGTCGCCGTCTGAGACGCCGCCGATCAGGAGCGCGACGCTCAGCTTGTGATTGACGCCGTATTTGGAGAAGGCCTCCTCGACTTGAGCCGCGAGCTCGCGGGTCGGCTCGAGAATGAGCGTTCTGGGCATTCGCGCCCGGGCCCGCCCGCGTTCGAGCATCGACAGCATGGGCAGGGTGAAGGCGGCGGTCTTGCCGGTGCCCGTCTGGGCGATTCCGAGGACGTCTCGGCCTTGCAGAGCGTAGGGAATGGCTTGCGCCTGGATGGGAGTCGGGGTGTCGTAGCCCGACGCGTCGACCGCGTTGAGCACCTTTTCGCTCAGGCCGAGTTCGCTAAATTTCATTTGATCTCACATCGCGAGGGCTTCGCGCGCCCGCGTCTGGGGTGTGGGGCTTCGATGACCGCACGATTTCGATCGCTGGGCCGTTGCGTTCCGGGATCGCGCCACGCGTGGGCGCGAAGCACACCGCCAACGCTTGGCCGGAGCCTTCCTTTGCTCTCGGCCCGTCTGACATAGTTCAATTCGCCCAAATGTCAACGAAAGCCCGGTTGATATCGCTTTCCCCGCAGCGCAGCGCCGTGTGAAATCGGAAACGTGGCGGGGAAGTGAGCGGTTCCAATGGCCGCGGGCCAATTTGGCGGGCGGGTCGTCGCGATCCGCGGCGATCGACCTCGCTTTGACCGCGCCCCGCCGCCGGTCGAATCAGCAGTCGAGCTTGCCGATACGGAAGGCCGGGTTCCTCGGCGTCGTCGTAGGCCGCTGGCTCGACTGGACGCTGAAGACGGGATATTGACCGAATTCCGAAGTCCCAGGGGCGCAACTCATGCAGCAGAAGCAGGCGATTGCGGCGACCGTCACCGGCAATGACGAGCATGTGGGTTTCCGCGCCATGGTCCTGAAGCAGGCGATTGCGTACAACCTCGCCGGGATCGCGAAGAACGACGCTAACGACATCGTCCATTTCACGCTGCAAGGCGACGCAGACCGGATCGGCAAAGCCGTCGCGGCCGTTCGCCAGGGCACCAGGAAATCGTCCAATATCGAAGTCAGTACGGCGCCCGTCGCTGTCGACTCCAGTCTGAACACGTTCACGATCGTCGACTGGACGTCGACCAGCCGCAACATAACCACCCCGTATACCCTGGTTTTTCAGCTGAGAAGCGACGACAAGGTCATTTCCACAAAGGACGTCAAGGATGTTTGGCATGGCATTCTGAAATCGACGCTCAAAGGAGACGATTTGAAGAAACTGGGCCCCGACGATTGAGGAGCGGGCGCATCACCGCCGATACGCGGGGCCGGTTGACGCCCGCCATCGCGCACGCCGCCGACGACCGGGGCCGCGACGGCGCCGCTTTCGCGAGCTCCGCGGCGGATACGCGGATCAGTCCGATGGCGAGTTGCGCCGACATTCGGTTTGGGTGGCGCGCCGGAGGCCGAGCGAAAACAATCATGGCGGAACGATAGGTGGAACTTTCCGTCGTCGCGTCGGCGTTGCTCGACGGTCGCGCCCTCCTTGTCGGCTGCCTCCATTTCGTCATAGCAGCGACCGTCACCGCTCACGTTCTGATGACCAAGCGCGACGTGCCGGCGGCGATCGGATGGATCGGGCTGGCGTGGCTCTCGCCAGTTCTCGGCGCGCTCCTTTATGTCGGATTCGGCGTCAACCGCGTGAGGCGGCGAGCGCGCCGGCTGATGGGACCCGCCGAGAGCATTGACGATCCGATCACGGGCGACGTTTCATCGGATGACCCGCTCGAGCGGCTCAAGGTCGCCATCGGGAAAATCACCGGCCAGGACATCACCACCGGCAAGGTCGTCGCGGTTCTGGACTGCGGCGACCAGGCTTACCCGCAAATGCTCGCCGCCATCGAGCGCGCCAAGTTCCACATTCGGCTCTCCACCTACATCTTCCGCGCCGACGAGATCGGCCTGCAATTCATCGGCGCGCTTGTCAGAGCCCATCAGAGGGGCGTGAAAGCCCGCGTTCTCATCGACGGTTTCGGCGGCGGCTTCGTGCGCTCGTCCGCCTATCGCCGCCTGCGCGCGCAAGGCGTTCCCGTTTCCCGCTTCCTGCATTCGACGCTGCCGTGGAAGATGCCGTTTCTCAATCTGCGGCTGCACAAGAAGAGTCTGATCGTCGATGGCGACGTCGCATTCGTCGGCGGCTTGAACATCGGCGGCGAGAACCTGATCGCGCAGCGGCCGAAGGCGCCGGTCCGCGACGTCCATTTTCGCCTCCGGGGGCCAATTGTCCGACAGATCGAGGCAGAGTTCGACGACGACTGGTCCTTTGCGACCGGCGAACAGCCGGGAGATCCTCCTCCTCCGGGGCCTCCCTGCGGCGGCCCTGCCCGTACGATCGTCGCCGGGCCGGACCAGGAGGTCGACCAGTTGGTTCTCGTCCTTTTGTCCGCGGTGAGTCTGGCGCGTCGATCGATCAGGATCGCCACTCCGTATTTCCTGCCGGACGAGCAACTCATCACGGCGCTGCAGCTGGCCGTCCTGCGCGGCGTGGACGTGCGTCTCGTCCTGCCGGGCGCAAACAACCACCGCCTGGTCGCGTGGGCCGCCCAGCCGCACATCCGCCCCTTGTTGGAGACGGGATGCCACGTCTGGCGAAGTCCGCCGCCGTTCGATCACTCGAAATTGATGACGATCGACAGCGAATGGAGCCTCATCGGCAGCGCGAACTGGGATACGCGAAGTCTTCGTCTTAATTTCGAATTGACCGTCGAGTTTTACGATAGGGACCTGTCCTCGAAACTGGCCGGGGTCATCGACGCCAAGTGCGTCGAGCCGATCACCTTGGAGGAAATCGACAAGCGTCCATTCATCGTAAAGCTCCGCGACGCTGCGGCGCGGCTGTCGATGCCCTATATCTGAAAGCAGATTGAGCGAGGTTTCCGTGAAGGTCGCATCCTACAACATCCACAAATGCAGGGGCGTCGACGGCGTCACCCGCCCCGATCGGATCGTCGAGGTGATCCGCGAGCTCGGCGCCGACGTCGTCGCGCTTCAGGAGGTCGATCGCCGTTTCGGCCGCCGCGACGGGCTTCTCGACCCCTCGGAGATCGAGCGCGAAACCGGGATGCGGCTTCTGGTCCAATCCGACGTTGCCCACCGCCATGGTTGGCACGGCAATGCGCTGCTGGTGCGCCGCCATCCGGTGTCTTACCGGCGGTCGCGCCTGAAGCTGCCGGGGGGCGAGCCTCGCGGGGCGATTGTCGCGGAGCTGGACCTCGGCGAAGGAGAGTTTCGTGTTATTGCGGCTCACCTCGGGTTGTTGCGCCGTTCGAGGGTGGACCAGGTCAACGCCCTCATGGCGGCCTTCCTCGATTTGCCTCCCATGCCGACCATTTTGCTTGGAGATCTGAACGAGTGGCGAAGTCGCGGTCGCTCGGCCTTGCGCGGACTCGAACCGGCGTTCGGGGTCGCGCCGTCAATTTTGAGCTTTCCCTCTCGCCGGCCGATGTTCCCGCTGGACCGGATTCTGGGCTGGCCGACGGGCCTGATCACCGACCTCGCCGTTCACCATAGCTGGCTCGCCAGGCAAGCCTCGGACCACCTTCCGCTGACCGCCAAAATGAACTTGAAGTCGGCGATGCGGGCGGCGCGGCTCGCGGCGTGAGAGTTGACGTTTTTTGGTCGGTAGGTACGCCGCGCCGCGCGAGAAGCAGGTCGCGCCAGGCCGACGCTGGGCCGACGCTCCAAAACTTTATGTTTTCTTGATTTCTGCCTCCATTGCGGTATATGCTGAAAATCCTTTGGTGTAAAAAGGAGCTTGGGCAAAAGCGTCAGGGAGGTTCACGCCGTAAATATCGTGATTACGTAATATCCCCTATAGCCGGCAGCAACGTCATCGGGGTAGGGTCAAAGCGGTAGAGATGCTTCACAATGGGGAGATTGTGGGATGAAGCTCAAAACAAAGGCCATTGGCGCGTTGGCGCTGTCTGCATGTTTGGGAGGAACGCTTGCCGCGACTCCGGCAAGCGCCGCAGTTACGTCTATCACGAGTTCGTCGACCGTCCTCGACATCGCGCTGACGGTGCTCGGAGCCCCCGTCAATGTCGGCCCGCTATTTCCTGTTGCCGGCACAGCGCCCCCCGCCTACAGCTTGTCCAATGGGGTCGCTTCTTCTTCTTTCAGCTTAGGCCCGATTTCCCTGACGACCGGCCTTTTGTCCGATACCGCAAGCGGCGATACGGGGACGGGGACCGGGACGGCCTCGTCGAGCATCGCCAACCTGGACGCTTCAGCAAAGTTGGGGTCGATCACGCTTCTGACCCTCGCCGCGTCACTGATCTCCTCGACATCCATGGTCGATTCGAGTCCCTCAGCGACCGGGTCCACCACGCTCGCAGGCGCGACGCTCACGATCTTGGGAAAATCGTACACCATCCCGCTCAATCCGACTGTGAACGATGTGGTCTTCGATAGCGGCGGCTTGAGCATCATCCTGAACCAGCAGATTGCGGACACGAGCGAGAGCGCAGGCATAACCACCAACGCCATCGCGCTCGACTTCACCGGTTTCCCGCTGGGCTTCAATCTCGTGAACGGCACCATCGACGTCGCCCAGTCGTTCGCGAGCATCGATGTGTCGACCGTCCCGGAAACCTCGACGTGGGCGATGATGCTCCTCGGCTTCGCAGGGCTCGGCTATGCGGGCTTCCGCAAGTCCCGATCGGCCCCGTCGATCGTTTGAATATTTTCGACAGCACGCATTGAGATGAAGGCCGTCCCCCGCGGGGCGGCCTTCTCGGGTCTCCCCCGGTCTCTCAAAGGCGCCGGATCTGTCCTTTGGTCGACCGTTTCTCCGGGCGTCCAGGAGGGCGGCGGGGTGGAGCGGGCGGCCCATTGTTCTGCTTTCAGGCAGGCCAACCCTCGCCTCGTTCGCGAGGCCGGCGGGCCGGTCGAACAGTTACCCCTTCTTGAGCTGCGCCGCGTCGTTCGCCAACGCAGTCATCCAAGCCGAACGGATCCCCGTCGACGGCGGATTCCACATCGTCATCGCTTCGCTGGCTATGACGGCGTTGGTTCTACCGAGAGCCGCCAGCCGCGGCGCCGCACCGGTTCCATTCGCGTCCGCGGTCTCCGAAACCTTCCGGGCCGCTTTCGGTGACGGCGACCGTGTCCTCGAGCTTGATGAAGCCGCGGCGAGGATGGGAGATCGTCGTCTCGATCGAAAGGACCATTCCTATCTGCAGCGGCCGATCCGCGTCATACGCGGGGTAGGGTACCGGGCCGCGATCGGTCAGGCGCGGCGCCTCGTGACTGATGAGGCCCATTCCATGGGCAACGAACTCGAGCGAATTGCCGTGCGACGACCGCCGCGTCAGCTCCTCGGCGGCGGCGAAGACGTCGCCGCCGCGGGCTCCCTGCTTGATCGGCCGCCGCGCAGCCTGCTGGATCGCGTTGACCTCGCCGAGCAGGTCCTCGAGCTCCGCGTCCGGCTCGCCGAACACGCCCATCCGGCAAAGGTCGCCGATGTAGCCTTTGTAGTTGCCGCCTGAGTCGAGGGAGAAAATGTCGCCCTCGTGCAGAACCTGGTCCGACGGCGCCCTGTTCAGGCTGGTCCCCGCGGTGATCAGGCAATATTCGAAGGTCAGCCCACGATTGACTTCCTCGCGGCGCAGCGCCTCGACCAACTCCCGCTTGGTCATGCCGGGCGCAGCGCCGGCGATCACCGCGAGCATCGAATCGACGACGAGATCGCTCGCAATCCGCAAGGCTTCCAGCTCCTGTGGCGTCTTGACCGCCCGCAGGCGTTCGAGCGGCAGCTGCGCTTCCACGAGCTCGATCTGAGGCAGACCTTTGCGAAGCGCGCTTTCGGCGTCGGCCGGCAGGAAGGCGCGCTCGATTCCGATCCTCTTTGCTCCCGGCGCCAGAGCGGGGAGCCGGTCGATCGCAGCCTCGATCCCGTCCGTGCTGGTGCGCGCGGAGGCGCTGAACGTCGGAACCCAGAATCGGTCGAGCTCCTGTTCGTACCGCTCCATCGGATTTCCGAAATAGGCCGTGCGTTCCGGATGGCCCTTCACATAGACGAGAATCGGCAGATAGCGGCTGACGCCGATGGCGTCGAAATGATCGAAGAAGAAGAACCGGTAGCCGCCGAGAAGGTACTGGATGTTGTGCTTGGAGGTGACGACCAGCGCGTCGATCCCCGCTTCGTCCATCAGCGCGTCCAGTCTGCCGGCATCGAACGGAGCGCCGCTCGCGCCCGCTCCTCGAACTCGAAGCGATAGCGCCACGCTCGGTCGCTTCCATGTTTTCCTCCCCTGGCTCGACGTGGCAATCATAGATCAGCAACGGCGGGCGCGCGAGGGGTCTCGGAGCCTGTTTCAAAAGCCCCCCGACCTCATCTTCCTGTCCTTCGCGGTGAAAAGAATAAACACCAAAAACGCAAACGTCCCACGAACGGCACGAGAGCACGACTGGGACTTTCGTGTAAGGCCGCCCGAAGGGGTCTCGAAGCCTGCCCTGAGCCAGGCGAACGGACGATCCGGTGCGGCGTCGCAAACGAGCATCTTTCGAGACGCTTTGCTTTCACAAAGCGCGTGCAAGCCCACGAGCTTCGGCCGATCTCGATTGGCTTTTGCGCCAGCCTGGTCAGCGACGACCGGCAAGGGCGCCTTGAAAATCATTTTGGAAAATTATCTTGCCAAAAGAACATACGAGGAACATAATGCAGGACAGACATCCGGATGCGGACGTATTGAGCGAGGCAGGCAATGGACGAAAATAAGGGCGCTGCCATCAAGGGACGGCTCGACGCTTGTGGCAGGATCTTGCTGCATGGGCGCACTCTGGCCCGGCGCTTTCGCCATGACGAGATCACATGGGGACCCGTGGGCACGGATGGCCGCGGGCCGGCTGCCGCCGATGAACGGCGCCGGCGGCACGAGGCGGCTGGCACAACGCGAGCCGACCGGGGAAAAACAATTTGGATTCCGGCGTAACCCCTTGAGAACAGCCGATTCCTGGAAGACTTTTGCTTGGATTCGGCTATCCCCGGCTTTGCTCCGGTGCTCCCGGGCTTTGACGGAATGTCCCCCGGCTTGGACTTCATGGGGTTGCCGGTGCTCCGGGCGTGCGGAACGCCGCCGTGGCGGCCTCCGTCCAGTCCGGCGCCAGACGCCAGGGTCAGGCGATGGGCTCGGGCGACCGCCACTCGGCGAAGGCCGTCGGAATGAGCGGGTCGCGAGCGAACCTTCCGGCCGCCCGGTCGCCTAAATTCAGGTCGTCCCTAAACGGGGTCGTAAGCCTTTGGAAAGCAAGAGGCGCGACCCTGAGCCGGACCTAAAGCCGCGTCACGCCCTCCGGCCGGCCGGTCAGACCGAGAAGCTGACCCCGCAACCGCAGGAGGCCACCGCGTTCGGGTTCTTGACCCGGAACGACTGGCCCATCAGGTCGTCGACGAAGTCGAGCTCGGCCCCCTTCATCATCTCGAGCGAGACGGAGTCGATGACGACGGTCGCCCCGTCGCGGGTGGCGACGAAGTCGTCATCGGCGCGGGCGCGGTCGACGTCGAAGGCATAACTGAAGCCGGAACAGCCGCCGCCCTTGACCGCGATGCGGAGCGCCGCGCCCTCTTCGCCCTTGAGGATGGCGTTCAGGCGCTTCGCGGCGCTGGCGCTGATCGAGACGGCGTCGGCGGATCGGTCGACTGCGCTCATGAATTTGACCCCAAGTCGTGGGCGCCGGTGAACGGGCGCCTTCTAGAGATTGCCCGACTAAGATATGGAGCCCAGGCGAAAGCGCAACATCGGGAGGCCGGCGAATGGCGGACGAAACGGGGCAGGGCGCCCGCGCGCCCTATGCGGCGGACGCGGCGCGCGCTCCCGGGCGGCTCGTCGCCGAGCCGCCGTCGGCGACGCGGACCGAATTCCAGCGCGACCGCGACCGCATCGTCCACTCGACCGCCTTCCGCCGCCTCGCCCACAAGACGCAGGTCTTCGTCGATCACGAAGGCGACCATTCCCGCACCCGCCTGACGCATACGATCGAGGTGGCGCAGATCGCCCGCGCGCTCGCCCGGGCGCTTCAGCTTGACGACGATCTCGCCGAGGCGGTCGCGCTCGGCCACGACCTCGGGCACACGCCCTTCGGCCACACCGGCGAAGACGCGCTGGACGCCTGCATGGCCGACTATGGCGGGTTCGACCACAACAGCCATGCCTTGCGCATCGTCACCGAGCTCGAGCGGCGCTACGCCGAGTTCGACGGCCTCAATCTGACCGGCGCCACGCTCGCCGGCCTCGTCAAGCACAACGGGCCGCTCCTCGACGCCTCGGGCGCCCCGACCGAGCGTTACCGGAAGCGCGGAGTTCCGGAGGCGATCCTGGCTCATGACCGTCTGCAGCCCCTTGACCTCGGCCTTTATGCGAGCCTCGAGGCGCAGGCGGCGGCGCTCGCCGACGACATCGCCTACGACGCCCACGACATCGACGACGGCCTGCGCGCCGGACTCTTCACCCTCGGCGAAATCCGCGCCGCCGCGCCCTTCGTCGCCGAACTCATGCATGAGGTCGACGACCGCTACCCCGGCCTCGAGGAGGCGCGGGCGATCCATGAGCTGAGCCGGCGGGTCATCACCCGCTTCATCGAGGACGCGATCGGCGAGAGCAGGAGGCGGATCGCCGAGGCGAAGCCTCAGAGCCCGGAGGCGGTCGCGACGGCGGGCCGGGCGCTCGTGGGCTGGTCGGCCGCGATCGCGGCCGCCGACCGCGACGTCAAGACGTTCCTGTTCGCAAAAATGTATCGCCATCCGTCGGTGCTCGCGGTGCGCGACAAGGCCGACGCGATCGTGCGGCGGCTGTTTCATGCCTATATGACGGATCCGTCCATCATGCCGCGCGACTGGGCGGCGAAGGCGGAGCAGGGGGAGCGCGCCCGCGCCGTCGCCGATTACATCGCGGGAATGACCGACCGTTTCGCCATCCACGAAAACGCCCGCCTTTTTGACGGCCCTGCCGACTTGCGGTAGAGGCGGCGGTTCTCCGTAAGCGGCGAAAGAATGAACATTTTTGCGGATTTCCAGGCCCGCGTGGCGGCGCTGATCGAGAAGCGGATCGCAGCGGGCGAACTGCCTCACGGCCTCGATCTCGGCCGCTTTCTCGTCGAGCCGCCGCGCGACCCGTCCCATGGCGATCTCTCGACCAACGCGGCGATGGTCTACGCGCGCGAGGCGAAAGCCGCGGGCTCGACGCCGCGCCGGCTCGCCGAAAGCCTCGTCGCCGACCTCGAGCGGGAGCCCGAGGTCCTCAAGGCCGAGGCCGCGGGGCCGGGGTTCATCAATATCATCCTCCGTCCGGAGGTTCACGAGCAGGTCTTGAGAAACGTTCTCGTCGAAGGGGCGGCCTTCGGCAGAGGCGCGCCGACCTCCGCCGGGCCGGTCAACGTGGAATATGTCAGCGCCAACCCGACCGGCCCAATGCATGTCGGCCACGCGCGAGGAGCGGTGTTCGGCGACGCCCTGGCGAGCCTTCTGACGTTCGCCGGCCGCCGGGCGACGCGCGAATATTACATCAACGACGCGGGGGCTCAGGTCGACGTGCTCGCCCGCTCCGCTTTCCTTCGCTACCGCGAGGCGCTTGGAGAAGACATCGGATCGATTCCCGAAGGTTTCTACCCGGGAGATTATCTCAAGTCGGTCGGCGATGCCCTGGCGAGCGAGTTCGGCGCGGCGCTGCGGGACAAGCCCGAGGCGCAGTGGCTGCCCGTGGCGCGGAAGCGCGCGATAGAAGCGATGATGGCGGTGATCCGCGACGATCTGGCGGCGCTCAACATCACGCACGAGGTGTTCGCCTCGGAGCGGGAGCTGACCGGGGCGGACGGAGGGCCGGATCGGGTGCGGGAGGCGATCAACTCGTTGCGGGCGAAGGGCCTCGTCTACGAGGGCCGCCTTCCCCCGCCCAAAGGCGCGCCCGCCGACGACTGGGAGGATCGCGAGCAGACGCTGTTCCGCTCGACGCTGTTCGGCGATGACGTCGACCGCCCCCTGATCAAGTCGGACGGCGGCTATACCTATTTCGCGAGCGACATCGCCTATCACAAAACCAAGATCGACCGCGGCTTTCTCGACCTCGTCGACGTCTGGGGCGCGGACCACGGCGGCTACGTCAGGCGCATGCAGGCCGCGGTCGCCGCGCTATCGGACAACAAGGCGAAGCTCGAGGTGCGCCTGTGTCAGCTCGTCCGCCTCATGCGCGAGGGCGAGCCGGTCAAAATGTCGAAGCGATCCGGAGACTTCGTGACCCTCCGGGAAGTCGTGGACGAAGTCGGCTCGGACGCCGTCCGCTTCATCATGCTGATGCGCAGGAACGACGCTCCGATCGACTTCGACCTCGCGAAAGTGATCGAGCAGAGCCAAGACAACCCGGTCTTTTACGTTCAATACGCCCACGCCCGAGTCCGCAGCGTTCTGAGACAGGGCAAGGCGGCCTTTCCGGACCTCGACCTCGATCCGCGGTCGCTTGCGGAAGCCGACGTGTCGCTCTTGACCGACCCGGGCGAGCGGAATCTGATTCGCACGATGGCGCAGTATCCGCGTCTCGTCCTCCAGGCCGCGGAGGTCCACGAGCCGCACCGGATCGCGTTTTTCGCTCACGAACTCGCCACGCGCTTCCACGCCCACTGGAATCGGGGAAAAGACCTGCGGGATTTGCGGTTCGTTAATGAAATGAATCGAAGTCTGTCATACGCGCGACTGAGTTTGGTTGGCGCGGTCGGCCAGGTTTTGGCCTCCGCGCTGACAATATTGGGGGTTAGCGCCCCTGAAGAGATGCGTTAGCGGATCGCCACCGTGGAATAGACGCGCACCAGCGTCACCAGAGGGGTTCCGCGTCTGATGAGGACGATATGAGCGTTTCCGGATCTCGAGCTGTCGCAGACTTGAACCTTGACGAATTCGAGCGCCGCTTGCGTGCGGCTGGCTCCTTCCCGATGGGCGTCGAGGACCCCTTGTACGAGCTGGCGCGGCTCGTCGAGTCTGCGAAGCCGGAACCTTCGGGTCGCGGAGCGGGCCAGCCGGCTGTGGCGGTCGCGCCGCTCTTGGAAGCGAGCGCGCTGAGGCCGGCGGTGGAGGAAGAAGCTGATCTTAGCGACGCCATTGACGGCGAGGATGCCGAGGGAGAGGCGCAAGCGGCGGCCTACGGCGAACCCCGCGCCGGCGTCCCTATCGGGGCCGAACGGCCGGCAAAGAGCAGCGCATTCAGCTGGAAAGCAAGAATTTCCGCTCTTGCAATCGCTGGCGTAGCCATGATCGGGGCTGTCCTCGCCCTCAAGGGCGGCGTGCCCGGGATACCCAAGCAACCGCCCTACATAGCCGCCGCCCAGGGGCCGACCAAGGTGGCGCCGCCGAGCGGCGAAACCGTCTCGGCGCCGAATGACGCTGGCGCCAACCTCTTGAAGGACAACACGCAATCCGCCCACGTCAAGGTCGTCGCATCCCAGGAACAGCCGGTCGACTTGAGCGTCCTGGCTTCCTCTTCCTCTCCTCCGGCCGCTGCGAATCCGCCCCTTGACGTCTCCGGCGGACCCCCGGTCAAGGAGACCGTCGACACGCCGGTTGTCGTAGCCGCAGCCCACCCGCCGCCGGCGCAGTCACAGTTTCCCGAGCCAAAGCCGGTGAGGACGGTCTCGTTGAGGCCGGATGGCACGCTGATTCCCACCCCGGCAGTGGCGGCGGCGGACGCCGGGGCAGCCGCTCCGGCGGTCGAGGCTTCGAAGCCGCCCGCAAAGCCCGCGTCCAAGGCGACGGCCGAGGCCCCCGCCACGCCGCAGCCCTCGACGCCGAAGATTGAATTGCCCACGAAGCTTTCAGGAAAGTCTTCCGCGCGGGTCGCCGTCGCCAAGACGGACACGACGGCCCCCGGCTCGATCGCCGAAGCCTCGAACGGACCACTTCAACTCGAATCACCCACGAAGCCGGAGAAGGCGGCAAAAGGCTCAAAGCCTCAGGTGGCGGCAGCCGAACCGACGGTCGATCCGGCCTCGGCAACGAAGTCGCCCGGTTGGGCCGTACAGCTCGCTGCGCCCAAGTCCGAAGCCGAAGCCAAGAATGAAACCGCGCGGCTCAACGCCAAATATGCGTCCGCCCTCAACGGGTCGACGATCGGCGTGCACAAGGCGGTCGTAAACGGGGAGACGATCTATCGTCTTCGCATCGTCGGCTTGTCGAAGGCCGATGCGGCCGCATTGTGCGCCCGGCTGAAGGGCGACGGCGGCGAATGCTTTATCGCCAAATAAGCAAGGCTGCCATGTGCGGGGTGCGCCATGCCGAAGGCGTTCATTTGCGGGTGCTCCGGGCTGGAGCTTACGTCGGAAGAACGGTCCTTTCTGCGTGAGGAAGAGCCCTGGGGCCTCATCCTCTTCAGGCGCAACGTCGGCGACCGGGACCAGATCCGACTGCTGGCCCAATCGTTTCGCGATTGCGTTGGCCGCTCGGACGCCCCGGTTCTGATTGATCAGGAAGGGGGAAGGGTCCAGCGTATGGGGCCCCCAACGTGGCGCAGGTACCCGGCGCCCGCCGACATGGAAGCGGGTCTCCCCCCGACCGATGCGGAGGCGGCGGCTCGCCTTGTGGCGCGTCTGATCGCCGACGACCTGAGTGAAGTGGGGATCACGGTGGACTGCGCTCCGGTGCTCGATGTCGCAGAGGCGGAGACCCACGCTGCGATCGGCTCCCGGGCCTATTCGCAGGATCCAGCCCGCGTCGCGGCCATGGCCAGGGCTTTCGCGACCGGCCTTCTCGCCGGCGGCGTCCTTCCCGTGATCAAGCATATGCCGGGCCACGGCCGGGCGCGGGCGGACAGCCACTACGCGCTTCCGGTGGTCGAGGCCAGACGCGAAGAGCTGCGGCGGGATTTCGCGCCTTTCGCGGCGCTGAGGGACCTGCCGATGGCGATGACAGCCCACGTCATCTATAGCGGGCTCGATGCGGAGCGGCCGGCCACCACCTCGCCCATCGTGGTCCGTGAGATCATGCGCGGCGAGATCGGTTACGAGGGCCTGATCATGAGCGACGACGTGTCGATGAAGGCGCTTCGGGGCTCCTACGAGGAGCGCGCAAGGGCCATCTTCGACGCCGGCGTCGATCTCGTTCTCCACTGCAACGGCGATCTCAACGAGGCGCGGGCGGTCTCTTCCTCGGCGCCCGAACTCTCGGGCGATGCGCGGCGTCGCGCCGAAGCCGCCTTGGCCGCGCGACGGCCGCCGCAACCATTCGACCGCGAGGAAGCGGAGGCGAAGTTCGCCGGGATCATGGCGAAACTCGCCGTCTGAGCGGCGCCAGGCCTCGCCGTCGTGGCGCCAACGCCGAATCCATGCCAACAGGGCGGCGCAAATTTGAGGCTGGTTCAGGCGCTATTCGACGACCGCGACACTCCAACCCTGATTCCTCCACGTGTGCCCGGCTCGGCCGACGTGCAATTTGGGCATTGAGTGAGTGGCGCGTCGACACAACGCTGCGATTTCCCGGCTTGGCCAACGATCAATCAGGCTCGGCTCGCGCCGCGCGTCCGAGGAAATGATCGATCGTGTCAAAAAACTTGGCCACCGAGATCGGCTTCGACAAATAGGCCTCGCAGCCGCCCCGCAGGATTTTCTCCTCGTCGCCCTTCATCGCGAAGGCGGTAATCGCGACGACCGGAATGGCGCGAAGCTCTTCGTCGTCCTTGAGCCATTGCGTGACCTCCAGGCCAGACACTTCCGGCAGCTGAATGTCCATGAGAATGAGGTCCGGCCTGTATTTGCGCGCGAGCTCGACGGCCTCGATTCCGCTCCGCGTCTGCACGATGCGATGGCCGCGCGTCTCGACGAGATCGTTGAAGAGCTTCATGTTGAGCTCGTTGTCCTCGACGATCAGCACCGTCTTGGGCATGGCTTAATCCTCCGCGCCGGCACAATAAGGCCTGGACATTGACGAAAGGAGAATTCGTGGAATGCGCCGACCGTCAAAAGCAGGATTATCCACAGATCAAGCCGCCGGCGAATCGATGGCGGTCTCGGCCCTGACGTTCCTGGCGGCCGACGACGAGAGACTCAAAAAGTTTCTTTCCATGACCGGGCTGGGACCCCACAACCTGAGGGCTGCGGCGGCCACCCCGGGGTTTTGCGGCAGCATCCTCGGGTATCTCGTCGCGGACGAGCCGCTTCTGATTCAGTTCGCGACCCAGGCAGGCTTTCGTCCCGAAGAGGTCGTTCGCGTGCTGGAGGGGCTCGAACGTCCGGCAGCCGAATTGTAGCCGCACTTCATAGCCCGTGGAGAGACGGGAGTCCTTGCGGATGCTATGGAGCGCGGCTGACGCGGTCAGCGGCCGCGTCTTCAAGGCAGTTATTTCGCGCAGACTGGCGTCGGGAGGATTTC
Organism: uncultured Alphaproteobacteria bacterium; assembly: GCA_963823165.1. Classification (GTDB taxonomy): domain Bacteria; phylum Pseudomonadota; class Alphaproteobacteria; order Rhizobiales; family Beijerinckiaceae; genus Roseiarcus. Next base: position 209,428 of record CAWGKV010000037.1, read on the forward strand.
GAGCTTCCGAAGGCGCGCTCGCAGCGCGAAGGTCCCGTAATCGAGTTTCAGGCTGCCGGACACGCCGTTCTCGTAAAGATCGAAGGATAGAATATATTCCGGCGCAGAATCCTTGGACTTTTCGTTGAAATACGAGACGACCACCGGCCAGTGTCGAACTCCTTTCAGTTCCGCGGCGGCGTCGGCGTCGTCGCCAGGCTTGCTTGCTTCCTTCCCGACCACCGCCAGAGTCGCGTATACCTTCGCTCCGGTGTCGGAGCCGTCGTAGACCCGCGCCTGGATCGCGCCGCCGCCGTTCTTCGCCGCTTCGATCAGCCGCTCGATGTGCTGGGTCGGAAAAAGCACGTCGTGGCCGAAATCGATCGCCTCCGGCGCCGGCTTCGTCAGCTCGACGCGCATATCGCCATCCGCCGCGCGGGTCGCCGTTCCCACAACGGGCGGGGCCTGCTGAGCGCCCTTCGTATCCACCTGGAAATGCATCCGCTTGCCATCAGCGTCTTCGAACGACCGGGCGCTGACGTCCATCGACACCGGTTCCCCCTCGCTGCGCTCCATCTGCGTCATCTGGCGGAAATTGGACGAGTAGCCCTCGCAGGCGGAACCGCGGAACTCGTAGGCGATCAGGCCGCTCGCAGCCGTCGGCGTCTGCGCCGAGCTCGCGGCGGGCGACGCAGGGTCGACGAGAGAGAGTTCGTAGGCCGCGCGATGCGAGACCAGGGGGAGAATTGGCGAGGGACCCGCGAACGCCGTCGCTGGCGCAAGGAGAAAGGCGACTGCACTCAGGCCGAACTTGGAAACCATGATCTCTCCGGGGCTAAGGCACGCTCTCTCGGTTTTTCGGCGCTTTCGTGACGGAGCCCTCGGCGGCTTAAGAGTCATCCTCGGGCGGCGCCTGTCCCCACGCCTGCTCAAGCGGTTCGTGCCCGTCGAGCGGATCTTCATCCGCCCTCAGCACGGGCTCGTCGGTGGGTTGAGGGACGTCGTACCCCGCCGGCAGCTTGCCGTCGAACAGACCCGCCGCCTGCAACTCGTCGAGGCCAGGCAGGTCGCTGATCGCATCGAGTCCGAACTGGATGAGGAATTCGGTCGTCGTGCCGTAGGTAATGGGCCGGCCTGGCGCCTTGCGCCGGCCCCGCATGCGCACCCATCCCGCCTCCATCAAGACATCAAGGGCGCCTTTGGACACAGCGACGCCGCGGATTTCTTCGATGTCGGCGCGCGTCACCGGCTGGTGATAGGCGATCACGGCGAGCGTCTCGAGCGCCGCCCGGGATAGCTTTCGCTTTTCTTCCCCCTCGCGCGCCAGCAGCCACGAAAGATCTTCAGCGGTCCGAAACGTCCAGCGCCGGGCCACGCGCACGAGATTGACGCCGCGGCCGACGTAAAGCTGACGCAGCTCTTCCATGACCGCCCGGACGTCTGCTCCTTCGGAAAGCCGGGCGGCGATCGACAACTCCTCGAGCGGCTCAGCGGAAGCGAACACCATCGCCTCGGCGATCCGCACGTCCTCTGGGCTTTGACGTGGCGCGATCGCATCGAACAATTGGGCGATCTTGGTCCCGGCAGTCATCCGGTCCCTCCGGTCATCTCGTTTGGCGCTCGACGCGGTCACGCGGCCACGCCTTCGGCTGGCGGCTGCGATGCGGCGCGGATCCAAATCGGCGCGAAGGTCTTCTCCTGCCGGAGCTCCAGCTTGCCCTCGCGCACCAATTCGAGCGACGCGGAGAAGGTGGAGGCGCGGGCGCTGCGACGCATCCTTGGATCGAGGCAGGCCTCGAGAAGCCACCCGTCGAATGCGGTCCAGTCGCAATTGCCTCCAATCAGCCGCGCCAGCGCCTCCCGCGCGTCGGCAAGGGACCAGACGTCGCGCGCCTTGAACCGCACACGGGCGAGGGCGTGCTTTTGCGCCTGGCGGGCGTAGGCGGCGAGGAGATCATAAAGCTTGGCCTCGAAGGCGGAGCTCCGGACGCATTCCACCCCCTCCGGCGCACCTCGGGCGAAAAAGTCGCGTCCGAGCCGCGGGCGGCTCACCAGCAGCTCCGCCGCCTTGCGAATGGCTTCGAGTTTGCGCAGACGTTGGGCGAGCGCGTCGGCGAGCTCGGAGGCGTCGGGCTCAGCCGCTTGCGGGGGAGAGGGAAGGAGCAGGCGGGACTTCAGAAAGGCGAGCCAGGCGGCCATCACGAGATAGTCGGCGGCGAGTTCCAGTCTCAGCTTGCGCGCCGCCTCGATGAAAAGCAGGTACTGCTCGGCGAGAGCGAGGACTGAAATCCGGGCGAGATCCACCTTCTGCCGCCGAGCGAGCTCAAGCAGAAGATCAAGCGGACCTTCGAATCCATCGAGGTCGACCTTGAAAGCCGGATCGCCGGCGGCCGCATCGGAGTCGAAATCGCTGCGAGATTCCTGTGCTCCCGGCACGAATCACCTCCTGCGGACGTCACCCTGTCTGGCGCCCCTGCGGAGACGCGGCAAGGGGCGGCGGTTCCACGTCAACAGTTCACGACCCAATAGCCTTGCCCAACCAAACCCGAATGGAGTTGACGGGTTCTCGAGACGGCCCAATCTCGCCTGGCTGGAGACCCACCTCCCGCTCGCTATTGTCCAGCACGATTGTCAAAAGTAAGGACGATGAACTCTTTTGCGGCTGGCCCAACAAAAAGCTTCCGCGAGAAGCGCCTCGTCGGCGGGCTTGTCCGGCGCATTTTCCGGATCATAATCGCGGGACGTGCCGGACGGAGCGGGAGCGTGGATGCGCCCTCCTTTCCGCCGGCCTCTTTTGCGGATCGCTCAGTAGCGGCGGAGCAGGCTGACCATCTTGCCCTGCACCTTGACACGGTCCGGTCCGAAGATCCGCGTCTCGTAGGCCGGGTTCGCCGCCTCGAGCGCGATCGATGCGCCGCGCTTGCGCAGGCGCTTGAGCGTCGCCTCCTCGTCATCGATCAGCGCAACGACGATGTCGCCGGTCTCCGCAGTATCCTGCTTGCGGATGATCACCGTGTCGTTCTCGAATATGCCGGCCTCGACCATCGAATCGCCTCGCACCTCCAGGGCGAAGTGTTCTCCGCTGCCGAGAAAATCCGGCGGCATGGCGATCGTTTCCGTCCGGGTCTGAATCGCCGAAATCGGCGTGCCGGCAGCGATCCGGCCCATGACGGGGACCATGACCGGAGGCTCGGCGGCGGCGCCCTCGCGCGCGGGCGGCTGGCTCCGCAACCTTCCGAGATTGCCGTTGATGACGCTCGGGGAGAATTTCTGGGGTCGAGCCGAGGCGACCGTCGCCGATTCGGGCAGCCTCAGCACCTCGATCGCCCGCGCCCGGTTGGGCAGACGGCGAATGAAGCCACGCTCCTCGAGCGCCATGATAAGCCGGTGGATGCCCGATTTCGATTTCAAGTCCAGGGCGTCCTTCATCTCCTCGAAGGACGGGGGACTCCCTCCTCCTGCAGGCGCTCGTGAATGAAGCGCAACAACTCGCTTTGCTTTCTCGTCAGCATCTTCTTGTCTCCGCGCGGCCCCGCCCAACTGCTGGTTGGAGTTCTATCGGCTTGAGAATCACGGCCGCTCAAACAAACCACGAACACCTTAGCCGTTCACTATGTGTTCGGCAAGAGAAAAATGCAGACCGGCGCCATACCCGCAGGCCCTCCGGCTCGCCGGACGTCAGCGTGAGCCTGCGCCACAAAAATGGCGCCGTCCGGCGGTTGGAACAATGGAGGCGCCGTCGCTCGGATAGCGCCCTCGCAAGGCGGATGCAAAGGGGCGCTGATGTGAGGCGGATGTCCTGGAGGCCAGTGAGGCGGACGCGCGGCTCCGGCGACAGGGCGTGAGCCCGCCGCATCGGCTGCTCGGGCTGGCGGACCGGCAGCGGCCAGCGCCGTCCGGGGACGGTGCGACGTCACGCCTCATCGGCCAACGCAGGCGGGTCGACTGGAGCGGCGAGCCGACAAACGGCGGCGATCCGATCTTTTTGCGCCCCGAACTCGACGGCCGGGGCGATCGTCGGGGCGCGACGCTGGTCGACCGGCCGGAACCGCGTGCGGTGAGTGGGCGCGTCCTCGCGGCCGTCCGGCCGGCGAACCTGCGCGCAATCGGCGCGAGCCTCTGGCGCATGCCGGCGAACCGCTTTGCGCTGCTGGCGCTCGCGGCCGTCGTGGTCGTCATCGCCGCGATGACGCAGGTCGCCTTCGTCATCGTCGATCACTGGTCGCAGCGCGACATCGAGCTCCGATCCCAACTGGTGTTCCGCTCGATCCATGAAATCGTCGTCGCCGGGCTCGCCGCCAAGCCCGAGACCGATCTCACCCCCTTCTTCGAGCGCCTCGCCCAGGACGAGCGCCTTCTTGCGCTCGGATATTGCGATCCGCAAGGCCGTCTCCTTTATGCGACCAAGGAGTTGCCGAAGACGGTGAAATGTCCCAGCGAGCGGCATGGCGAGTCCGACGCCTATTTTCGCCTGCGCAAGGACGGCCGGCCGATCGGCGTCGCGGTGTTTCCGATATTGGCGTCGGAGGGCGGCGGCGACCTCCTCGTGGTGCACGACCTGACCTATGTCGCCCACCGCGCGAGAGAGGCGCAATTCTATATGGCGCTCGCCATGATGGGGGTGGCTGGCGGGCTGGCGCTGCTGGCGACGGTGATCGTCCTGGCGCTGATGCGGGGATGGACGAATTCACTGCGCTTGGCCATCGCCAATCTCGGTCGCAGCGGGGGCGAGGGCGGACGGCGGGTCGCCGAATTGCCGATCGGCCGCGACATCGAGGCGATGCTGTCCGAGCTTCGGCTCGAGCGCAAATATACGGACGGCATCCAGGTGGAATGGTCGCCGAAGACCCTGCATAGGCTTCTGGACGAAGAACTGCCCGGCGCGCACGTGATGGTGGTGTCGAATCGCGAGCCGTATATCCACAACCGCGTCGACGGCAAGGTTACGTTGCAGACCCCGGCGAGCGGCCTCGTCTCGGCCCTGGAGCCCGTGATGCGCGCCTGCGGCGGCACCTGGATCGCCCATGGTTCGGGCACGGCCGACCGCGATACGGTCGATGCGCACGACCGCCTCCCCGCCCCGCCGGGCAACCCCGCCTATACGCTCCGGCGGATATGGCTCACCGACGAGGAACAGGACGGCTATTACTACGGCTTCGCCAACGAAGGCCTATGGCCGCTTTGCCACATCGCCTTTGTCCGGCCGAGGTTCCGTGACCGCGATTGGGCGCATTACGTCGCGGTGAACCAGCGCTTCGCCGACATCGTCGCCGAGGAGGCGGGGCGGGACGACCCGATCGTGCTGGTGCAAGACTATCAGTTCGCCATGCTGCCGCGCATGCTGCGCAGGCGACTGCCGCGTGCGACGATCATCACCTTCTGGCATATTCCCTGGCCGAACCCGGAAACATTCAGCATCTGTCCATGGCGCGAGGAGATCATCGACGGGCTGCTCGGCAGTTCGATCCTCGGCTTCCACACTCAGTTCCACTGCAACAATTTCTTCGAGGCGGTGGACCGGTTCATGGAAAGCCGGATCGACCGTGAACGGAGCTCGGTGACCCAGGCCGGCCATGAGACGCTGATCAGGCCCTACCCGATCTCGATTGAGTGGCCGCCGGCGGCCATGGCCCGGCAGGCTCCTTCGCGCCAATGCCGCGAGGCGGTGATCCGTCGCTTCGGCCTGCCAGCGGACGCCCGCATTGCCGTCGGCATCGAGCGCTTCGACTACACCAAGGGAATCCTCGACCGCATGCGCGCGGTCGACGCTCTCCTGGAGCGGCGGCCCGAGTGGCGCGGCAAATTCGTCTTCGTCCAGGCTGCAGCGCCGACGCGCAGCAAGCTCGAGGCCTACAGCACGCTGCAGGCCGAGGCCTTGCGCGAAGCGGAGATGATCAACGCCCGCTACCGCGACGGCGCCTATCAGCCGATCGTGTTGTCGATCCGTCATCACGAGCCCGACGAGGTGTACGAGCTGTTCCGCGCGGCTGACATCTGTGTCGTGTCGAGCCTGCACGACGGCATGAATTTGGTCTCGAAGGAATTCGTCGCGGCCCGCGACGACGAGCAGGGCGTCCTGGTGCTGTCGAGCTTTGCCGGGGCCTCGCGCGAACTGGCCGAGGCGCTGATTGTCAACCCGTACGACACGCATGGAATGGCTGAGGCCATCGACGCGGCTCTGCGCATGAGCCCAGACGCGCAACGCGAACGGATGCGCGCAATGCGCGATCTTGTTCGACAGCGCAACGTCTACCTGTGGGCGGCGCAGATGCTTCTCGACGCGGCGCGCCTTAGACGGCGCGAGAGCATCGCAGCTGCGCGTCCGGAGAAACAGCGTCCGGCGTTAAAGTCGGTGGCCGAAACGGCTCTGGCCCGAGTTCCCCGGCGTTTCGCTGGAGGCCGTTGACCGGCGACCGCGCGGCCGCCGTTAGTTCAGCGCCATCTCCGGCGGATCGCCGTCGATGATGAGCTTCGCGCTGGTCCGCTTGACGATGTCCTCGGTCGAGATCCCGGGCCCGCGCTCGCGCAGAACAAGACCCTTCTCGGTGGGCTCGATCACCGCCAGTTCGGTGACGATCAGGCTCACGCGCCGAGTTGCGGTCAACGGAAGAGAGCAGCGCGAGACGATCTTGTGGCCCCCCTTGGCGGTGTGAACCATGGCGACAATGACCTTTTTTGCGCCCGCGACGAGGTCCATCGCCCCGCCCATGCCGGGAACCATGTGGCCCGGGACCATCCAGTTGGCGAGATAGCCGCGCTCGTCGACCTCGAGCCCGCCGAGCACGGTCATGTCGAGATGGCCGCCGCGAATGATGCCGAAGCTCATCGCGCTGTCGATCGAGGCCGCGCCCGGCATGGCCGTGACGAAGCCGCCGCCGGCGTCGGTCAGGTCCGGGTCCTCCATGCCCTCGGGCGGCCGGGGGCCTAGACCAATCACGCCGTTCTCCGCCTGGAAAAAGACGTGGACGTCCTTCGGCAGATAGTTCGCTACCAGGCTCGGCAGTCCGATGCCGAGGTTGACCAGCATCTCCGGCTTGACTTCCTGAGCGACGCGGCGCGCGATGACTTCCTTGGCGTCCATCAGTAGGCCCTCTCCAGAAGATGGGTGACGAGAACGCCCGGCGTCTTGACGCTGTCTGGCGAGATGACGCCGACCGGCACGATGGACTGCGGTTCGGCGATCACCACATCGGCGGCGAGCGCGATGATCGGATTGAAATTGTGGGCGGTCAGCGAATATTCGAGGTTGCCGTAGAAATCGGCCTGCTTGCAGCCGATGAGGGCGAAATCGCCTCGGATCGGCTTTTCCAGCAGGAATGGCTTGCCGTCGACTTCGACCACCTGCTTGCCCTTTTCGACCAGCGTGCCGAGGCCGGTCGCGGTCAAGACGCCGCCCAGGCCCACGCCGCCGGCCCGGATGCGCTCGATCAGCGTGCCCTGGGGCGAGAGCTCGACCTCGAGCTCGCCGGCGAGCATTTTCGCCTGGGTCTCGGGGTTGAGGCCGATGTGGGAGGCGATGACCTTCGCCACCGCCCCGGCCGAGATGAGCTTGCCGATGCCCTTGCCGGGCATGGCGGTGTCGTTTGCGACGACGGTGAGTCCCCTGACGCCGTGCGCGACCATGGCGTCGATCAAGCGATGAGGCGAACCGACGCCCATGAATCCGCCGATCAGGCAGACGGCGCCGTCGGGTATGAGCGCCGCCGCCGCCCCCGGGTGAATCGCGACCTTCATCTTCGGCCCCTTCGCGTGCTCGCGCCCGCCAGCAGCGGACGTCATCATCGCTAGACGATCTCCGCTCGATGCGGAACGGGCATCCGCGGCTTGTGGTCGCGGACAAGACCCGCTCGCATTGCGGGCATCCCGGCCTATCCCGCATTCCTCAGGCCGGCGACAATTGGACGTTCGTGTGCCGCGATTATACGGTCGGCGCTGCGCGTGGCGCTGGGCGGAAGGCGGCCGCTTCGGACGGCCGGGAAGGGACATGAATGATGACCGACCGGGTTCTGCGGGGCGCGGCGATGTGGGACCAGCGTTATGGAGCCGGGCACTATGCCTATGGCGTCGAGCCGAACGCGTTCCTCGCCGCGCAGCGCCACAGGCTGAAGCCCGGAATGCGCGCCCTCGTTCCGGGCGACGGGGAAGGGCGCAACGGGGTGTGGCTCGCGGCGCAGGGGCTCGATGTCGACACCCTCGACCTTTCCGCCCACGGCGTCGCCAAGGCGAAGCGCCTTGCGGCGGAGCGCGGCGTCTCGATCAATGCGATACAGGCCGACGCGCTGCAGTGGAACTGGCCGGAGGCGGCTTACGACCTCGTCGCCCTGATCTTCCTGCATCTCGTCGAGCCTCAGCGGCGCGCCCTGCACGAAAGGGCGCTCGCCGCCCTCAAGCCGGGCGGGCTCATCGTCCTCGAGGCGTTCCGCCCCGAGCAGATCGAGCGGCAGGCGGCAGGCGCGCGCGGCGGCCCGCGGGACGCGGCGCTCCTCTATCCTCTCGAGGCCGTGAGGGACGATTTCGCCAGCGCGGAGGTCCTTCTGCTCGAGGCGGCCGAGGCGCCGATGGAGGAGGGCGTGCTCCATGTCGGCTTGAGCGCGGTCGTGCGGGCGCTCGTGCGGCGTCGGTGAAGCGTTCGCGGCGGTTTAAAAGCAGGTTCCGATCGAGTAAGTATTCCCTGGCAAAGCCAGGCAAAGCCGGGGGCTTTAGAATGTGAACCACTCGAGGCGTAGGAGGGGTCGCTGACGCGGCCCCTTGAGTTTGGCGCCGCCTGAAGGTGGCGTTCGTTAGCGCCAGAGGTTCATCTGTTCGAGCCTCTGATCTTCCTTCTCTTGATTGCGGATGTAAGCACGGATCGTCTCCTCGTCGCGCCCAACCGTGTTCACGAAAAATCCGCGGGACCAAGAGTGTTGCCCAACGAAATTGCGCTTTCGCTCTCCATAAACCAAAAATCGGGTGAAATGCCCGAAGGTCGGCGGGCGCCGCGCCGGTTCCGCGGCCTGAGCTTCTCTGCGATCTCACGGGCGGTCCGAATGGGCGGAATCCAATGTTGCGGAGGCACGAGGATGCGCGGAACCCTTTTTCGATTGGTGACGAGCCTGTGTTTGATCATCGGCTCGGGCGCCGCGTCGGCCGCGCAGGACCCGGCCGTTGTGCAGGGCAGGGACATCGGCGTCGCGATCCTGGATTTCACCTATGCCGACACGTCCGGCGAATCGAGGGACATGACGGCCGACCATGCGAGATGGCTCGAGACGCTGGCCGCTGGGCTGAGAACGAGCTTTGCCCGTGATGGCGGCTATCGCATCGTGACGCCGGTCTGCCGCCCTCAGCCCTGTATGGTCGGGTCGACGCCGCTCGACGAGCTCGAGCGCGCGGCGAGGGAAGCCGGCGCAAAACTGCTCGTCATGGGCGCCGTGCACAAGGAGAGCACTCTTGTCCAATGGGCGAAAGTGCTCGGCGTGAACGTCGACGACAATCGGGTCATTTTCGACAAGCTTTTCAGTTTTCGAGGCGATTCCGAGGAGGCCTGGGCGCGGGCGGAAGCGTTTATCGCCCGCGAACTCCTGGCGGCGGCAGCGCCCGCAGTCGCTGTCGGTTCCCGGCGTCCGATCAGGCTCGCCGTATTCGACTTCGAGCTGCTCGACGTCAGCGGCGGCGCGGGGGTGATCCCCGAAGACGCGATCGACGCCGAGCAATTGCGCCTCTCCACCGACGCGGCCCGGCGCCTCATCCAGCAGTCCGGTCGCTACACGCTCGTCGACGTCGCCGAAGCCGGCGCCGCCAACGCGCACACGCTGTACGACTGCGGCGGATGCGATGCGGCCATCGCCGCCAAGCTCGGCGCGGATCAGTCCCTCGTCGGCGTCGTGACGCGCGTGACCCGAACCGACTACAACGTCACTTATACGGTGCGCGACGCACACTCCGGGAAGGTTATCGACGTCGAACAGACCGATCTGCGGATCGGCGCGAATTATTCCTGGCCGCGAGGCGCGGCTTCGCTCATCAGGAACAAGTTCCTGGCGCGATAGTCACGCCGCGAGCTCGATGCGGATCGGCGCATGAGCATTCGCAACGGTCGCGCCGTGATTCATGCGATGGGTCGCCGGGGCGTCACGGTTCCCCGTAACGCCGCCACCTGGAGCGGGCGCGTCGCCGGATCGAGTCGGGAGCTCGGCGCTTCGTTTCTGGCGCCGCGCCTTGGTTGCCGAAAAGGTCGATGGTCCGCCCGAGGTATTCGAGTGACGGTATCGTCACAACGTTCGACTCACTTTGGCGATTGGTCGCCATCGGCGGCGAGGCGGTCTCCAAGGGGGGGGTGGCGGCGATCTGCTCTTCGAGCGTCTTGAGATCGGCGGAAGCCGCGGATGCCGCAGCTGACTCAGGAGAAGATAACTGGGCGGACTTCGCCGGTTGGTTCGCGTTTGAAACGGGCGCGGCATTCTGTCGAGGCGACGTCGGCGCTGCGGTTTGCGACCGACCAGCATGCGAGGTCGGCTGGCTGGCGGCGGCTTGCAGCGGAGCCGCCTGGCCGGGCGGTTGACCTGGGGTTTGCGAGGGCGGGGCCTTAGCTTCCCGGACGACCGTTTGCGGCGGAGCGGGCTCAGGTTGCGCCTCGCTCACTTGCCCCAAGGGGAGCGTGGACGTCGAGTTTGAGACCGGCGGCGCCTTGAGGGGCTCGATCTGCACTGTTGCGGTAAGGCCGGCGACCAGCGTGACTCCCTTTGGAACCTCGTCGATGTGGATGCGTACGGGCACCCGTTGGGCGAGGCGCACGAAGGTGAAGATCGGATTGACCGAGGCGAGGCCGGAGGCGTCCGATTGCGCGTTCGGCACATTGATGCCTCGGGCAAGCCCCTGAACCCTGCCCCGCAGCAGCGGACCATATCCCATGAGCTTGATCGTCGCGGCGTCGCCGTTATGGATCCGGTCGAGAGCCGTCTCCTCGAAATAGGCGTCGACCCAATACGAGTCGGAGTTGACGATCGAAAGCTGGAGGGCCCCTACGTTGGCGTAGTCGCCGAGTTGGGCGGTAAGGTTGGTGATATAGCCGTTGACCGGCGACCGGACCTGCGTGCGCCTGAAATTGACCCGCGCCTGATCGAGGTTCGTGAGCGCCGACTGGTAATTCGCCTCGGCGGTGGCCGCCTGGCTGATATAAGTCTGCCGCTCCTCCTGGGTGACAGCGATGTCGTTGAGCTTCAACCGCCGCGTCATTTCCGCGTTTGCGTTGATGGTCACTGCATGCGTCTGCTCGACCGCCGCCTCCGCATGCCTGACGGCGATGGCGTAGTTCTTCGGATCGATCAGCATCAGGAGATCGCCCTTGTGAACGAACTGGTTGTCGACGATCGGCAATTTCACGATCTCGCCGGCGACCTGAGGGGCGACTTTCGCGACATAGGCGCGCACCGTGCCGTCGCGCGTCCATGGCGAGCCCATGTAATATCGCCACGCCTGATAGCCGAGAACCGTCGCAAGCGCGACCGCCGCCAACGTGGCGAGGACAGGCGCGATGCGACGGGACGACAAGACCGAGCGGCGCTTGATCTCCAGCGGGGTCCTGGCGTCCTTGGCCTTCAGCTCGACGCCGGACATCAGCCGCTCCAGCGCGCAATGACAAGGACGATCGACGAGACTATGATAACATAGAGCGCAAGCTCGAAAAGAGCCGGGTGCCAAACCCATTGCGTCAAGCCGAAACGGTCGCCCGCTCGCCTGAGCACCAGATAGGCGACCCAGGAGCCGGCCATGATCAGCGTGATGGGCGCCACGTAAAGCCCGAACAGGTTGATCTCGTAGAACCTCATCGGACCAGCCGGTCGTCGAAGTAGGGGGCGAATTCGGCAAGCTGTCCGCAAATCGCCAGGACGCTGGCCCGGAGCCGCAGGACAATGCGGCTTGTGGATTCGGCGATGGGCAGGCCGGCGAGCAGGCGGTCGATCTCCCTGAGGCGCTCGATCGCCTCGCCGCTTCTTCCTTCGGCCAGCGCCTGAAGCGGCGCGTCCACAGCAGCGCGCGCGACGAACCGATGCGCGACGCGGCGCAGCCGCACGATCTCCTTGCCGACAGCGATCGCCGCGACGAGTTCCGCGCGTTCGACCGGCTCGGCTTGCTCGGGCATGGCCAGTAAGCGAGCGACGCCGCGGCTTTCCCAGTCGTCGTCCTGCCTTCGTGGCGCGGCCTGCTTTGCAAGCCGCCTGAGATCGGCGAGCGTCAAGGCAAGCAGCCGGCTGGTTCGGATCGCCGGCGACACCGGAGGCAGAATGAGCATCGCAATCGCCCCGACAGCGATGCCGGCAAGGATTGCGCTAGAAGTGTTCCAGAATTGCGATGCGTCGAAGGTAATCGTGTTGTTGATCGAGAGCATCGGCAGGAAGTTGACGCTGGCTGCGAAGAAAAAAAGCGGGTTCTTCGCCCGGGCGAGCATAAATCCGAGCGGCACGAGCGCGAGTCCCAAGGCGAGGCACAGATCGGGGAAGGTTGTCGCTCTGGGAAGGATCGCGAACACGAGGACGGCCGCAACGCCGGAGCCGAGCACGCATCCTTTCAGAAACGTCATCGACGCGGAATAGGCCACATCGCCCTGCAACGGCAAGAGGACGACAATGATCGCGCAAAACGTGATCGCGAGCGCCCCGTTGGGCCATGCGCTTGCGATCCAAAACAGCGATATCACTACGATCGATAGAAGAGCGCGCAGGGCGTTGATGGAGGGGGGTAGCCAGTCGGGGACATGCAATCGCGCCGTTCCCCGGACGGGAATCATGTCGGGTGGGTCGACCACGCCAGCGAGCCCGTTCAGCGCGCGCGCCATGCCGAGCGTGCCTTGGGCCGCGCTATCCGCCAAGAGCCGCTGGGAGGGCGTTTCGGCATTGAAACGGGTGAGGGACCGCACCGCCGAGCAGCATGCCGCGCGCAACTCCGCCGGCGTCTCCGCCGAGCCCGATGCATCAGGCGAGAGCCGATCGCGCGGTAGTTCGTCGTAGACAGCGCGAGCTTCGCTTTTGGTCGCTTCATTGTGGTTCAGCGCGATCTCATAGGCCGCTTTGCGCCAGGCCGATATCGTCTCCATGAGTCCGGACACCGCGCGTTGCAACACCGGCGAACGATAGCGGAGGTCCGACGCTTCGCCGATCGCCGCGTCGATCGTCGGATCGAGCGCAATGACGCGCCGCAAGAGGTCGCGTCGAAGCCCTTGGAACTGGGTAAGGTCTCGAGCTGGCGGTCAGGAAACAATCGGCGAACCCGTCCATGATCGCCGTCGACAGAGAAGCAAGCTCCGCCGCGAGCTTTCGCCGCGAATGGCCGAGATCGGTCAACGCCAGCACGACGCCCGCGCACAGGATGCCGACGCAAATCTCGATGGCGCGATTGATCGCAAGGAAGGTGACGTCACCGCCATTGGTACCGACCGGGCCGAGAACGTCGCTCGCAAGAATCGCCGCCGTGTAGCCGGCAAGGGCCGCAGCGTAGGCGGCGAAATTTCGCAAGAGCGTCGCAACGAAAGCGCTGACCGCGCACCAGAGCGCAAGTCCGACGAGAAAGCCGATCCGGTCCTGGCGAACCAGAGCGGCGAGAATCACGATGCCAATCGCTCCGACAACGGTTCCGATCATGCGGAAGAACGACTTGCGCAGCGACGCCCCTAGCACCGGCGTGCAGACGATCGCGGCCGTCGTCACCGCCCACGTGGGTTCGCTGAGCTGAAGGGCGAAGGTGACGTAGTACGTGAGACAGACAGAACCCCACAGCCTCAGGCTGAAAAGGAGCGCCGGCGTCGCGGCGCGCAACCCTTCCGCCAGCGACGCGGCGCGGGACCTGCTGATCGTTGACTCGGCCGCAGCCATTTCGCATCTCACCTCGCCGGCAGGCCGCCGTCGCCTTGGCGAGCTACACCATCAGATGTTGGTTTGATCCCAATCCAGATCGGCGGCCATCCACTACGCCGCGAGCTCGATGCGGATCGGGGTGTGGTCGGAGGCCTTGTCCTTGCCCCGCACGGCCTTGTCGATCTCGACCGAGATCAGCCGGTCGGCCGCCTGCGGCGAGAGCAGCAGATGGTCGATGCGGATACCGTTGTTCCTCTGCCAGGCGCCCGCCTGATAGTCCCAGAAGGTGTAGAGGCCGCCGGCGTCGGTCGTCGCGCGCAGGGCGTCGGCGAACCCGACCGCCAGGAGCTCGCGGTGCTTGGCGCGCGTCTCCGGCAGGAAGAGGGCGTCGGTCTTCCAGAGCTCGGGCTGCGCCGCGTCGACCGGTTCGGGAATGACATTGAAGTCGCCGGCCAGGACCAGCGGCTCCTCATAGTCCATGAGCTTCTTCGCATGGCGGATGAGGCGGTCCATGAAGGCGAGCTTGTAGGCGTATTTCTCGGTCCCCGTCGGGTTGCCGTTCGGCAGATAGATGCTGGCGAGCCGGACGACGCCGCCGTCGGTCGAGATCACCGCCTCGATGTAGCGCGACTGAACGTCGGCGTCGTCCCCGGGCAGGCCGCGCGCCACCTCGATCGGGCGCTTCGACAGAATGGCGACGCCGTTGAAGCCCTTTTGCCCGTGCGTCTCGATATTGTAGCCGAGCTCCTCGATCTCCATCCTCGGGAACTGCTCGTCGAGGCACTTGATCTCCTGCAGGCACAAGGCGTCGGGGCCGACCTCCTTCAGATAGTCGAGAAGGTGGGGCAGCCTTTGGCGGACGGAATTGACGTTCCAGGTGGCGATGCGCAATGGGCCGGGTCCTTCTTGATGCGTGCGCTATCCTGCCACGGTGGCGGCTGGAAGAGGAGGGGCGCGTTTCGCTTCAGGACCTTCTTATCGCCTAAGAACGGCGACTTATCGGGCGGCTTTCCAGCGGATGAGCGCTCGCTTGCATGACAGGACGTCATTCTTCCCCAGATTGCGCCCCTTCGCGCATAGTGCTGAAGGTCCCTTATGGGTGCTGGCGCTGGTTGGCTCCCAAGCCGCGGTCGGTTACGCGGCATGCCCCCTCCACCACGCTGCGCGTGGTCCCCCTCCCCCGTTCCGCTAACGCTTCACAGGGGAGGATATGGCCGGCGCGCGCTCCTCCCCTGCGCAGCGGGGGAGGGGGACCGCCCAAAGGGCGGGGGAGGGGGCGGCGCCCCAGCCTGCTTGGGGCTGTGTCGCCGCCAATCGGCAGAGGATGCAGGCTCTGGCGATCGTCTGTCGTCAAGGCGCATCATGACTGCCCTTGAATACGACGGCGTTTTGGACATAATGGCCAAATTAGGGATTATGAGATGAGCGTCACCAAGGTCACCGCGAGCGAATTCCAGCAGGCTTTTGGGGCGCTGAGCGACCAGGCTCGGCGCGAACCGGTGGTGATCACCAAGCATGGCCGTGACTCGCTGGTCGTAATGTCCGCCGAGGAATGGGCGCGGCTCAAGCGCCGCGATCGGCGGGTCGAACTCGCGGCCGATCTGCCCGAGGAATGGATCGAGGCTGTCCGCAACGCCAGCGTGTCGGACGAATTCGCTCCTCTCAACTCCGAGCTGAAGTGACCGCCGGCGGTGCTGCCGAAGCCGGTCGCCGGACTCGTCATCCGTTACAGCTATCTGTGGCATCGAGAGCACCTCGAAGGCCGTGAGGAAGGTCAGAAGGATCGACCTTGCGCCATCATCGCCGCCTTGCGCACGGATGAAAGCGGCGATACCCGGGTGCTGGTGCTGGCGATAACCCACACGCCGCCCGCCCGACCGACGCTTGCGGTCGAAATTCCAGCCACGGTCAACAACCGGCTGCGCCTCGATGACGCGCGCTCCTGGGTCGTTCTCACGGAATGGAACGAATTTGTCTGGCCCGGTCCCGATCTGCGCCGAGTCCCCGGCGCCACGGACGCCACCGTCGCCTATGGAATGATCCCGCCGGGATTGTTCGCAAAGATCCGGGACACGTTTCTCGCAAATGTCGAAACAGGCAGGGCCCGGCGCGTGCCGCGCGCCTGATCGCGGCTGTTGGCGATTGCGTTCCTCACCAACAAAACCATCAACGCAATACTCGAGATCACGGAGCCGCACGCATGAAGCTCACCCAGTTCAAGGCCCTCACTTTCGACTGCTATGGCACGCTGATCGACTGGGAGTCGGGGATGATCGAGGCGCTGAAACCCTTGACCGACAAGGTCGGGCGCGTCCCGACCCGGGACGCCGTGCTCGAGGCGCATGCGCGGCACGAATCCGCCCAGCAGCTGCAGACTCCGGGGAAGCTCTATCGGGACCTCCTGCCCATCGTCTACCGGCGCCTGGCGGAAGAATGGGGCGTCACAGTCAGCTGGGCCGAATGCCTCGCCTACGGCCGCTCGATAGGCAACTGGCCGGCCTTTGCCGACTCCCCGGCCGCCCTCCAGTATCTCAAGCGGCACACCAAGCTCGTCATCCTGTCCAACGTCGACAACGAGAGCTTCGCCGTGAGCAACAGGAAGCTCGGGGTCGACTTCGACGCCATCTACACTGCCGAGGACATCGGCTCCTACAAGCCGTCGGACCGCAACTTCGACTACATGCTCGAGAAGCTGAAGACGCTCGGGATCGAGAAGCACGAGATTTTGCACGCCGCCGAAAGCCTGTTCCACGACCACATTCCAGCCAACAAGCACGGGCTGGCCTCGTGCTGGATTCACCGCCGGCACGAGCAACAGGGATTCGGCGCCACGATGAACCCTGGCAAGACGCCGAAGGTCGAATTCCGGTTCACCAGCATGGCCGATCTGGTCGAGGCGCACCGGCGCGAGCAGAGAGGCTGAGGCGCGGCCCGCCTGATCGAGCGGCGCGTTCGCCTCGACGCGGAACCGGCGCCGCTAGTCCTCGATCGCCTGATAGGCGAGGGCGCGCAGGGCGAGCTCCGGCAGGTCGAAACTCATCATCGACTGGGTCATGAAGAGGCCGACGATCTCCTCCTGCGGATCGACCCAGTAATGAGTCTTCGCCGCCCCGGACCAGCCGAACTCGCCGGCCGAGCCCGGCGCGCCGCTTTGCGCCACGTCCATGAGCACCCGCGAGCCGAGGCCGAAACCGTAGCCGGGCAGGGGCAAGCCGCCGATGTTGAGGGGCAGGAGCGCCGCCGGCACGCGATTGGCGTGCATGAGCGCCACGGTTTTCCGCCCGAGAATGCGCGTCCCGTCGAGACGTCCGCCGTTCGCCAGCATCTGGGCGAAGCGGAAGTAGTCGCCGATCGTGCCGAACAGGCCATGGCCGCCGCGGACGAACACGTCGGGAGAATCGACCGGATAAGACTTCGAGACGTCGAGGCGGTCGTTGACGCCCTTCGCCCAGGCGTCGAGCTCGCTCATCATGGTCGGCCCGGATGCGATCACGTCGGGGCGTCCGTACATCGCCGCCAGGCGGTTTCGTTTCTCGCGCGGGACGCCGAAGGCCGTGTCGACCATGCCCAGCGGCTCGAACAGGCGTTCGCGCAGGAACGCCCCGAGCGGACGGCCGGAGATCACCTCGATCACCCGGGCGACGACGTCGATGCCGACGCTGTAGCGCCAGCCTGAGCCCGGCTGGAAGGCCAGCGGAAGGCGCGCGAGGTCGTCGATGGCGGCTTCCAGCGGACATTGCGCGTCCAGCAGCTTGCCCCCCTGGTACATGTCTTCGACCGGGGAATCGCCGACGAAATGGTAAGTCAGGCCGCTCATGTGGCTCATCAAATCGCCCAGCATGATCGGTCGCGCCGGATCGACCAGAGCGCCGTCCGCCTCCCGCACCTTCACCCGGCCGAAGGCCGGGACGAATTTCGCCAGCGGGTCCAGGAGCGTGCAGCGCGCCTCCTCGAGCAGCATCATGAGGCCGACGCAAATGATCGGCTTCGTCATCGAGTAAAGGCGGAAGATCGTGTCGGCGGACATCGGCGCCTGCGCTTCCTTGTCGCGCCAGCCGAACTGCTCGTGGTGCACGATTTTGCCGCGCCGCGCGATCAGCGTGCTGACGCCCGCGTAAACGCCGCCGATCGACATAGTCCTGCATGGCCGGGCGGATGCGCTCGAGGCGGCGGGCGCTCATTCCCACCGATTCCGGGCTCTCGACAGCGTTGGTCATGTTTCCTTCCTTTCGGTCGGCGCTGACTGCCGTACGCGTCCCCCTCGCCCCGCTTGCGGGGAGAGGGCCGGGGTGAGGGGCGAGGCGATTTTACCGATGGCGGCTTCTCGCCCCGCCCCTCATCCTAACCTTCTCCCCGCTTGCGGGGAGAAGGGATATCCCCCGCTCACTCAGCCGCGGCGGCGCTCTCCCGCTTCGGCGCGCCATAAGTGTTGGGAATCTTGTCGGCATAGGCCGCGACGAAATCGTGCGCGTGGTCGACCTCCGTCGCGGGCCTCAGCGCCTCGTCCAGGTAAGTCTTCGCCGTCTCGTCGGCGGCGACACGGCGGTAGATTTTTCGGTAGCGCAGCGCGAGCTTGAGCCATTGCGCGGCCACCTGCGTGAAATCGTACGCCCGCCACGGATAGAAGATCAGCGGATTGACGACCTTGAGCCCGCGCCGCCGCTGAGTCCTGATCTTCCGCCGCACATAGCCGAACTGCAGCGGATGGACGCCCTCGATGCGGGACGCGCCGGAGAAGACCGTCATCGCGTCGACGATCTTCTTCGGGCTGATGCCGCTCGCGACGGCGCGCCTGAGCACGGTCTCGACATGGGCGTCGGTGTAATAGCGGGCCCAGGCGTCGCGGTAGACGCCGCGCCACGCCTCGGCGGACATGATCGGGTGATCGGCGCAGACGTGCTCGAGATCGTAATTGTTCATGTCCGGCTCCATCCGCGCCCCCTTGAGATGGAGGACTTTGTGGTCCTCCGAGCCGGGCAGGGGGGTGAGGAAGAAGAACTCGAGGATGTCGATCGGCAGCTCGCGCTTGATCGTCTCGATGTCGCGGGCGACGGATTCCGGGGTGTCGGTCGGGAAGCCCAGGATGTAGCCGGCCCAGGTCATCACATGCGCGCGCTTCCACGCGAGCAGCATCTCGCGATATTCCCAGATCTTGTTCTGCCGCTTCTTCGCGCCCATGAGCGACTCGGGATTGATGTTCTCGAGCCCGATGAAGACGGCGTTGCATCCGGCCCGCGCCGCCTTCTCGATGAAGCCCGGAATCTTGTGGCAGAGCGTGTCGACTTGCAGCAGCAAGCGGATCTTGAAGCCCTGATTCTCGCGGAGCTGGACCAGCCGGTCGAGGATCGGCTCCCAGTTGCGGTTGCGGGCGAAATTGTCGTCGGTGACGAAGAAGCGGGTGATCCCCTGAGCGGCGTTGGCGCGCACGATCGCCTCGACGTCGTCGGCGGTCCGATAGCGGGACTTTCGTCCCTGGACGTTGATGATCGTGCAGAAGCTGCACTGATAGGGGCAGCCGCGGCCGGCGTCGAAGCTCGCGTAATGGCCGGCGACCTTGGTCACCACCGGGCGCGGCAGCACGGGAATGGCGGCGGAGGCCATGTCGGGCATGTCGTCGAGAAAGTTGTAGAGAGGCTTTGCTCGTTCTCCGTCGATGTCCCGGATGAAGCTCGCGAGGCGCCCTTCGCCCTCGCCGGCGAACAGGATCATGCCGAGCGCCTGCGCTTCCTTCAGCTCCGGCGGCAATTCCGGCAGCATGGCGATGCAGCCGGAGACGTGGAAGCCGCCGACGGCGACCGTCACGCCGAGGGCCCGAAACTGGCGGCCGAGGTCGAGCGCGCGCGGAAACTGATTGCTCTGGACGCCGACGAGGGCGACGAAGCCGCCCCCCGCCGACTGGATGCGGCGGGCGATGGCCGGGACGTCGACGATCGTGTTGCACTCGTCGAAGACTTCGATCCCGATCTCGACGTCGGGACCGAGCGTTTGCTCCTCGGCGCATTGGGCGAGCAGGCCGTAGACGCTGGCGAGGCTGTTCGACGGGATCGTCGAGCGCCGCCACTGGATGACGTAGCCGTCGTCGTCATAATGCGACGGCTTGATCAGCACGATGGTGAACTTGCGCTTCGACATGGCCGCCCGCGTCCCCGTCCATCATTGCGCAGCCGGCCCCCGCAAGCCCCACCCGGGCAGCCGGTCGCCGTAGCATAGCGGTCTAGACAGTTGGAGGCGGCCTGACAACTGGCGTCGGT
>CAWGKV010000038.1:0-80351 GCA_963823165.1 uncultured Alphaproteobacteria bacterium
AAGGAGGCCCGCGATCTCGCCGAACAGGCCGGCATCGAGATCCGCTACTACAACATCATCTACAACCTGGTGGACGATGTGAAGGCGGCGCTGTCCGGAATGCTGTCGCCGACCCTTCGGGAGACGATGCTCGGCAACGCGCAGATTTTGGAGATCTTCCACATCTCCAAGGTCGGCAACGTCGCGGGGTGCCGTGTCATTGACGGCGTCGTCCAGCGCGGCGCCCACGTGCGGCTGATCCGCGACAACGTCGTCGTGCACGAGGGCAAGCTCTCGACGCTCAAACGCTTCAAGGACGAAGTCGGGCAGGTACAGGCCGGACAGGAATGCGGCATGGCCTTCGAGAATTACCAGGACATGCGCGTCGGCGACGTCATCGAGTGCTACAGCGTCGAGGAGATTCGCCGCACCCTCTGATGCGGCGAGCGGGACGACAGACATGAGGGCCAACGCGACGCGGGCCGCCGAAGGTTTCGACCGCCGTTCCTTCACGGTGGCCGAGGTCCTGCGCATGCAGGACGCCGGGATCATTTCGGAGGACGAGAATTTCGAGCTGATCGAAGGCGAGGTCGTGCCGATGCGGGCGAAAACGCACGTCCATGAACTGATCAAGTCGGCGCTGAATACAGCGATCGCTCGCGCGCTCCCCGTCCGGCTGGCGTCGATCTGAACCACGCCCAGTTCCGATGTCCCGTCCATCCTCCCGGTCCCATACCTCCTCCCACCGCGTCGAGCGGGTGGGGGAGTTAATCCGGCATGCGTTGGCCGAGATTTTGGCGCGCGG
This sequence comes from uncultured Alphaproteobacteria bacterium, assembly GCA_963823165.1. Lineage (GTDB taxonomy): Bacteria > Pseudomonadota > Alphaproteobacteria > Rhizobiales > Beijerinckiaceae > Roseiarcus. Next base: position 785 of record CAWGKV010000038.1, read on the forward strand.
CGAGGTGCTCGACCCCGCGCTCGATCGACATCCGGTCACCGTTCCGGCGGTCCGCATGTCGCCCGACCTGAAGCTCGCAGTGGTCTCGGTCATGCCCCTCGGCGGCGAGGCGGCGGCGGCGGCTGTCGAGGCCCTGAACCGACACAAGAAGGAGCTGCGGACCCTGGTCGCCCATCGTATCAAGCTCAATTCGCGCCTGAACTGCGTTTCGCGCTCGATCCCAGCTTCGACGCCCAGGCGCGCATCGGGGCGATCCTGAAATCGCCCGAGGTGGCCCGCGATCTCCGTCCACACGACCTCGAAGGGGACGAGTAATGATGGGCGAACAGGGCGACCGCAAGTCGGCCGCCAATGCGGGCCGCAGCGGAAGGCCGCCGCAGAGGAGGTCGAACCGGACCGAGGTCAACGGCTGGGTCAATTTGGACAAGCCGGTCGGCGTCACGTCGACCCAGGCGGTCGGACGGCTCAAGTTTCTGTTCAACGCCAGGAAGGCCGGCCATGCGGGAACGCTCGACCCGCTAGCGTCGGGCGTCTTGCCCGTCGCGTTCGGGGAGGCGACGAAAACCGTGCCGATCGTCCAAGAGGGAACCAAGGCCTACCGCTTTCGCGTGCGGTGGGGTGAGGAGAGCGCAACCGACGACTTCGAGGGCGAAATCGTCGCCCGCTCTGACTTCCGGCCGAGCGGAGGCGAGATCGCGGCCATTCTCCCACGCTTTGTCGGCCGAATCGAGCAGACCCCGCCCACCTATTCCGCCATCAAGATCGACGGCGCGCGCGCCTATGACCGCGCCCGCGACGGCGAAAGCTTTTCGATCGCCGCGCGAGCGATCCGTGTCTACCGGCTCGACCTCGTTTGTGCCGACCCGGACTCGGCGTTGCTGGAGGCCGAATGCGGGAAAGGCGCCTATGTCAGGGCGCTGGCGCGCGATCTCGGCCGCGCGCTGGGGTGCTACGGCCACGTGGTCGAACTCAGGCGGACGCGTGTCGGCCCGTTCTCGGCCGACGCGGCGGTTCCCCTCGACCGATTGCCGGATGATGACGATCTGATGGCGCGCGCCATGTTGCCTCTGCAGGCGGGTCTGGCGGAACTCGCATCCCTGCCCGTCGACCGCAATGGCGCGGCGGTCCTACGGCGCGGGCAGCCGCTTCTGCTGCGCGGGCCAGCTCCGCCGGCGGGGCTGGTCTGGGCCGCTTGCTTCGGAACTCCAGTCGCCTTCGGCGTGGTCGAGGACGGTTATTTCGTCTCGACCCGGGTGTTCAACATCAAGGGATAGGGCTACTTCCAGGCGTCCAGCGCCTTTTCCAGCATCGCTTGGCCGTCCTCCGACTTCTGGAACACGAGCTTGGCGATCCTGTCGTCGTTCATCAGCAACGGGAAGTCGAACCACGCGCGCGTCTCCATGAGGTCGACGTTGCGGGCGAGGTCCTGGTCGCTCTTGGCGAGAGCGATGAGAAAGTAAACGTCGCTGATCTTGACCTTCACGCTGTTCAGCTGTTCCGACGCGGTGGCGTCGAGCTTGCGCATCTGCGGCAGCCCGACATCCTTGAAGCCGGCGATCGGCGCGCCGTCGGCGAACGTGAACTTGAGGTCGATCGTATGGGTCGCCTCGAGCGTTGGGTCGGTGTTCTTCCGCAGGATCATCGTGGCGTGCATTTTGAGATCGGGGATATCGGCGTCCGCTTTCACTGCAACGGAGGCGGGCTGGCCGGGCGAAGCCGAAATCGTCGACCACACGGTCGAACCGAGGTTGACCACTGGCTTCTGCGGATTATCGGCCGAAGCGATCAACATCGCCGCTCTCCCCGCGGCAGGCAGCTGGGCGGGGGAATTCTGCGCTTCCGCCGGCGGCGCGGCCTGCCCCGCGTCTGGGGCGCCCTGGCCGGCCTGCTGGTCCCCCGCGGCGGGCGCGGGTGACACGGACGCTGACGTTCCGCTCTCCGCCGGAGAGGGCTCCGCGCGCTGGGCGATCTTGGCGGGCGACTGCGGCGCCTCCTGCTGGGCCTCAGTCGGTGGGGGAATGGCGAGGTCCTGCGGCTTCTGACGCATGAGAATCGCCGCCCCGGCGATGGACAGGACGACGCCGAGCACCGCCGCGAGCGCGAGCCACGGCCACGACCGGCCCTTCTCCGGGGTCGCCATCGGCGCGAAGGGCCGCTGCCCCTCTGTTTCAGGCCGGGGCGCCGAGCCGACCCGCTCGACGTCGACCGGCTCCACGGCCGCAATGCTCGCCGGCTCGGCGTCGTCGGCGAGGCTGGCGATGACCGGCGGAGCGCCGGCGCTGGCGGATTGGTCGGCCTCCGCGTTCGGGACGACGCTGGCGAGATTGGCTGGAGCCGAATCCCCGCCGTCGGCCCTGCTCACGACAATAGGCGGAGCGGCGTTGGCGCCCGCTCGATCGTCTCGTGCGACCTGCACCGGGGGCGGCTTGGCTCCGCTCGCCGGCGCGGCGCGACGCGCGGCAGCCGCGGACGCGACAGGCGAGGCATGCAGCGTGGCAGCATATGGCCCGCCAGATTCGGGGCCAGGAGCGGGCAGAGTTTGCCTAGGAGCAGAAGCCGTGGCCGGCGCGGGCGGATGCTGCCGAGGAGCGGGAGCCGCGGCCGGCGCGGGCGGCCGGGTCGGCCCGGGACGCGGCTGAAGAGGGCGGGCGACTGCCGCGGGCTGAAATTTGGCGGTCCCCGTCTGGGGCCGCGCGCCCCCGTAGCCAGGCGAGGCGCGCTGGGCCGCGGCGGCGGGAGTCGCAGCTGGCAATTCCGTGGCCTTCAACCCCGCTGGCGGCCCAGGCGACGGGGATGCCGGGCTCGCTCCAGGCGGCTGCGGAGGGGCGGACTCGGCCGCAAAAAGCGCCTCGTGCGGCGCGGTCGTCGACCCAAACTGCTCCTCGACCTGTGCGATCGCGTTGTCGAGCGCCCGCTCCTCGCGCTCGATGTCGCTGTCGGGAAGCGGGGGACGCAGAGACCTGAGCTGCGTCACCAGCGCCGAGCGCGCCCGGTCATAGATCGTCTGACGAGTCGTGGCGACGCTCGCATTCGGAAGATTGGCGATGGCGCGGGTGAGCAGCGATTGATAGTCAGCCATGCGGAATGCGCTCGCTCTCCGGCATCTCAATCCTGAAATGGGTCATGCACGAGGATCGTATCGTCGCGCTCCGGACTCGTCGACAATAGGGCGACCGGAACGCCAACCAGCTCTTCGATCCGGCGCACATATTTTATCGCTTGCGCCGGCAGATCGGCCCACGAACGGGCTTTGCCGGTGACGCCCTTCCAGCCTTCGATGGTTTCATAAACCGGTTCGATCCGCGCCTGCGCGGACTGGGAGGCCGGCAAATAATCGATCTCCCTGCCGTCCAGGCGGTAGCTGGTGGCGACCTTGATCTCGTCGAAACCGTCGAGGATGTCAAGCTTCGTCAGCGCGAGGCCGTCGATTCCGCAGGTGCGCGCCGTCTGTCTGGCGAGCACCGCGTCGAACCAGCCGCACCGGCGGCGACGGCCGGTGTTGGTGCCGAATTCCTTGCCTCGGTCGCCGATCCGCCGCCCGACCTCGTCGTCCAGTTCGGTGGGGAACGGACCCGCGCCGACCCGAGTCACATAGGCCTTGGCGATGCCCAGCACGTAGCCGATCGCGCTCGGCCCGAGGCCGGAGCCGGTCGCCGCATTGGCCGCCACGGTGTTCGAGGAGGTGACGAAGGGATAGGTCCCGTGATCGACGTCGAGAAGCGCCCCCTGGGCGCCCTCGAACAGGATGCGCTTGCCCGCCCGCCGCTCGCGATCGAGCAGTTCGAAGGTCGGCGCCATGTAGGGCAAGACCTTCGGCGCAATGGCAAGAAGTTCCTCTCGAATGGCCTTCCCGCTCGGCGGCGGAAGGCCGAGCCCGCGGCACAGCGGATCGTGGTGTGAGAGCAGACGCTCGATCTTGTCGTCGAGCGCCTCCGGCTCGGCCAGGTCCATGAGGCGGATCGCCCGGCGGGCGACCTTGTCCTCGTAGGCAGGCCCAATGCCGCGCTTGGTCGTCCCGATCTTCGTGCCGCGCGCAACCGCAGACTCGCGATGGGCGTCCAGTTCGCGGTGAAGCGAGAGAATGAGTGGAACGTTCTCGGCGATCTTCAGATTGGCGGGCGTGATCTCGACGCCCTGGCCGATGATGGTCTCGATCTCGGCGACGAGGTGGTAGGGGTCGAGCACCACGCCATTGCCGATCACCGCAAGCTTGCCCGGGCGGACGATGCCGGAGGGAAGCAGCGCGAGCTTGAACACCTTTCCGTCGATCACCAGGGTGTGGCCGGCGTTGTGCCCGCCCTGAAAACGAACGACGACGTCGGCGCCCACGGATAGCCAGTCGACGACTTTGCCCTTCCCTTCGTCGCCCCATTGGGCGCCGACAACAACCACGTTGGCCATCGAGGTGCGCTCTCCCTCGTTTCCCGAAATACGCGAAACCCCGACCCCAGCGACAACAAGCTGGAGCCGGGGCTTATTGCGAAAATTGCCTAAACGATCGGGTCGGCGGAGTAAAGGCGGGGCGGCGTCGCAGGGCCTAGCGAAGGTCGGCCGAAAAACGGGCGGAGGCCGTCTTGGAACGGCCGCTTCCCATCTCCATATGCGCCGCGCGGCTCCTAAAGGGCCGAATCGGAGAGCGGACATGACCCCCGAAGAACGCCAGATGCTTGGCGACCTTTTCCAGCGCATCAACGCGAACGGCTCTGCGCCGCGCGACGCGGAAGCCGAGTCCTTCATCAACGACGCCGTTCGCGCGGCGCCCCATGCGCCCTATGTTCTTTCCCAGACCGTGCTCGTCCAGCAGCACGCCCTGGAGGCGGCGGCCCACAGGATCGCCGAGCTCGAAGCGGCGGCGCACGAAGCCGCCGAGCGGCAGGGCCAGGGCGGCGGCTTTCTCGGCAACCTCGGCAAGTCGATATTCGGCGGCGGCGCCCCCTCCGCTCCGCCTCGCCCGGCTTACGAGCCCGACGCCTATCAGCGAGGCCCGGCGGGGCCGCAACAGGGCTATGCCCCTCCGCCTCCGCCTCCACCGCAATACGCTACTCCTCGCCCCGGACCCTGGGGCGGCGGCGCTCCTCAGCCGAGCGGCGGGGGAGGCTTCCTGCAGAACGCAGCCTCGACCGCCGCGGGCGTCGCTGGCGGCGTCGCGCTCGGCAACCTTCTCGGCGGCCTGTTCGGCGGCCACTCGGGCGGCGGCCTGTTCGGCGGCTCGGGCTTTGGCGGCTCGGGCTTCGGCGGGGGCGCCCCGACCGAGACGATCAACAATTTCTACGATGTCGCGCCGGACAACTCGGACGCCGGCATGGAGCCGAACGCGCCCGACGACGCCGGCTACATCGACGACTCGTCCTTCGACGACGGGTCGGGCGGGGGCGGCTTCGACGACGTCTGAGCCGCGCCGGTGAGCGGATTCGTCTCGTCCCAGCCGTAGCGCAGGGTTTCGAAGCGCATCGCGCGCAGGTCGATCATCAGAAGCCGGCCGACCAGGCCGGCGTCGCCGTCGCCGAAACCGCCGACGATCTCGCGGATCGCTTCGATCGCCATCAGCGAGCCGAGGACGCCGCCGATCGCGCCGAGCACCCCGGCTTCGGCGCAGGTCGGGATCGTTCCGGGCTCCGGCGGGTCGGGAAACAGGCATCGGTAGGTCGGGTTCGGCCGCCCGTCCGCCCCGGCCTCGTAGGGCTTCAAGGTCGTGAGCGTGCCGTCGAACTCGCCGAGCGCGGCGCTGACCAGCGGCCGGCGCTCGAAACAGCAGGCGTCGGACAGCGCGTAGCGGGTGGCGAAATTGTCCGAGCCGTCGAGGACGACGTCGAAACGCCTGACGATCGCCCGCGCGTTGGAGGCGTCTAGCCGTTCGTCGATCGGCTCGACCGCGACATGCGGATTGAGGCGCGAAATCGCCTCCGCGGCGCTCGCCGTCTTCGGCCGGCCGACGTCGCCCGTGCCGTGGATGATCTGGCGGTGCAGGTTCGAGAGCGCGACCGCGTCGTCGTCGGCTATCCCGAGCGTTCCGACTCCGGCGCCGGCGAGATAGATGAGCGCGGGCGAGCCGAGCCCGCCGGCCCCGACCACGAGAACGCGGGCGGCCTTCAGCTTGTTCTGTCCGGGCCCGCCGACCCCGTGCAGCACGATCTGCCGCGCGTAGCGCTCGACCTCTTCGCTCGAAAAGCTCATTTCGGCGCCGCCCTCAGGCGGCCGGCGTCGCCCGGCGCCACGCGATTCTCGGGCGCGAATCGAGCATTTTCAGGCGCTTGCGGCGGGTTTTCCCGGCGAGCGCCGGTTGCTCCCGAAGCTCTCCGCGCGGCGCGTCCCGCGGCCGGGAAGCCGAGCTTCGGGCGAAGCGCCATCGGCGCCATATCTTGTGGGCGGTCTTCGGCCGAAGCCATAGGATGCTCGGGCGCGAATTGAGCCTTTTCAAGCGCTTGCGACGGAATTTTCGGCTGATCGCAAGGCTTGCCGCCTCGCAAGCTCGGTTCGACTGTACTGGAACGCAGCGGGAAGGCCGCCGGCCGCCCGCGGAAGGAAACTGCGCTCCCGGGGAAGCAAAAGGAACGCCAGGGGAAGCCGGATCCGTTCACGATTCCTGCCTTTTCAATGGCTTACACCGGTAACCGGGCAAATTCCAAGGATGGGAACGTCATGGCCGGGCTTGTCCCGGCCATCCACGCGGCTCCGCGCTTCCATCCGTAGCACGTTCCCAAACGGCCGGAGGAAAACACCCATAATTTGCAGTCCGTCGCAACGAAAGCGTACAACGAGATGCAGTTTCTGCCGAACGACCGCGTGGATGGCCGGGACAAGCCCGGCCATGACGGTGAAAGAGGCGTCCGGAATTTGCCCCGGTTACGGATGTGGAGGGTTTGCAGCTTTCCACCCGACCTGCCCCCGCGCTGCGTCTCCATCACGCTTCGCCGATTGGCTGCTGGGCTCGCTCCCGTAGGCCGGTCGAGACGCGTTCCTTATCCGCAAGCGCGCCCTCCTTCCAATCCGATTTCTCCGACCCGGTCGAACGGGAGCGGCTGGCGCCAAGGCTTGTCGTCGAGAATCGTTTTCATGCCGGCTTTCCGGATCGAGACCAAAAGCAAGTATGGCGCAAACTCCGGCTTTTGTCCATTATTTGTTCTCAGCCTACACGCAAGCCGCTGAAAACAGGCCGGATTCGGCGAAATAGACGAGCGCCGGCGAGCCGAGGCCGCCGACCACCAGCGCCTCTGCCGGCCTTCAGCCTGTTCTGCCCGGGGCGCCGGCGCCAGGCAGCACGATCTGCCGCGCATTAGCGCTCGACTTCTTCGCCAAAAGGCTCATTGCCTCTGCGAGTCGACATGGGGGGCGGTGATAGGCGCAACGGCCGACGGAACACCGGCGAAGCCGGAATGTCGCAAATGGGCGGGGAGCGACCGTTGACCGAACGGCGGGAACGGGTGGGATAGCGGGCGTTCCCCGGCCATGCCGCGAGGGGCGATGCGATGACCGCCCGAAGCGGGCATTGAAGGCCCCCCGGATAGCACTCCTGTCACCGTGCGGACGACAGGCTCATCCGTCCTCCCGGTGTTTGACCTGACTTCGCTTACCGCCTCGGTCGTTCAAGCCGCGACTTCAACTTCGCAGTGAGTTCCTGATCTCCGAATTCCGCCATCTCTTTTAACCTTGAATCAGAACGCTCAAGCGTAAAGTGTGTTACTGCGTCTTCAATCAAGCTTCGATCGCAAGAAATGCGTTCGAACGTACCAATGCCGTTTCCGGCTCCACTTATCAAATCTAAGCATAACTCATTTTCAAACGGGTGCGCTAACTCGATTGTTAGTCGTAGAAGAAAGTTTCTCGAACCAGGCGGGAGGGATGGATAATTTTTTGACACGGCTGTAACTCGATCACCACCGCTAAATGTTTGCTTCCAATGGTCCCAATAACCTTGTGTATCAAGAAAATTATACGTTATTGACCCGTTTGCCGGCAAACGCGGTTCGATTGAAAAATATATATCTTGCGCCAAACCTCTACCTTGATTAGAAATAAAGACGCTCGCTACCAGCGTAAGAACGCGATTTGGCTTAGTTCGTCCAGAGACGTTCTCCAACCTTAGATGTATGTTTAGGTTTGGGTGTTGAATTCTACCGAACAATCCAGCAAGCACAGCGTGCGGGGTTGGGCTGAAATTGGAGCCAGACCTTATCAGGTACTCTTCCTTCTCTACCAAAGTACGATAAGGGACATTAAGTCCTATAGGAACATAGGTTGCGACAAACCCTTCGGAGCTGCCGGCTATTTCTAGCGCGACGTTCTCGACGCCGGAGTGAGGGGGAAGTGTCACTCCGGAAAGTGCACCCTCAAGCAGCGATCGGAAAGCTGTCGGATTACTGATGGGTATCGCGCCAGTGGGTACATCACCATTTGGCGGGTTCTGACGACAATCGACGCCCCAAATAATCACTCCGCCCTCTGAATTGGCAAATCCTGCAACGGCTCGCGAGAGGTTCTTTCTGTCCGAATAGTCCAATTTCTTGAAAGGGTCTAGAGTAGCCGCCCGCTTGTAATCCAGGAATAGTTCTTCAACTTCCTGAAGTTGTATCATCTGCTGAATTTCGGCCGCCCCACCGTGCTTGACGCGACCGAATAACTCTTCTGCCCGCCCCACAATCGACCCCCCGTTCAAAAGTCGAGAAAATCTTAGCGGCTTTCTACAAGCTTACCGACCTCGCCGCTTCAGACTACCGCGCCGCTGGCGCGGTCCCAGCCGCAGCGAGTTTTTGCATCCGCGCCCGCTCGTCGGTGAAAGTCAACACGATCTTGCTGGCCCTGTCACGAAGCGGACTTGCATTGAACGTCATGAACTCGCGCCCGGAAGTCGACCTCAACGTCCCGCCCGCCAACGGAAAGGACACCTTCGGAGCGAGTCAGCTGGCGCGCCGCAATCGATTCGACAATTTCCCTTATGGCGGCCGAGAGGTCCCTTTGGCGCATCAGCGCCTCGGGTACGGCGCGCCGAGCGTTCGGTCGCGAGCTCTTCCGTTTGAGGACTTTCTAAGGCACAATCGCTCCGATCAGATCCGTTGAATTTGTCGCGGAAGCGCGGCGTCAGGGATTAGCAATCTGGCATGGCGATCATCCTGACATGGCCGATTGCTGAGCCGACGCAGAGTTTCTCGGCCATCCGAGGCCGCTCGCCACGTAACCGCCTTCGTTGGCCAAGTTTTCGTGACGAAGACTTGCGATCTGATTTGCGAGTTTGGAGGCGGCATGAAAAAGGTGATAGAGTTCGACAACATCATTGGCGGTCAAGATAGCGGCGTTGGCAGGAGTTGGTGGCGAAAGGCAACCCGTTTCATCTGAAGGTGACGCGCCACGACGACGGGCGATACAGCCTAACCAGTGAGCCGCACAAACCCGGACAGCACAAAACAATCGCTCGTCCACTTTTGGCTGACGCACGCTGAGATTCAGTCCATCGCCGACCTCGCGGAAGCGCCTTGAGCCTCGTAAAAAAGCGGGTGAGTGGGGAGTGGATGCGTATTCGGCGGTGCCGAGCGCGTGATTTCGCGAAAGGACACTTGGGAAAGCTTCGTCAACGACACGGCTGAGGGCAGTGGGCCCAGCTTCGTCAATAAGGGTAGGCGTTCAGGTGGGAAAACGCCCGACGTTTTTGGTTCGGACGGACGTCCCCGTGTGTGCAAGTGTCGTGTTCCGCCTACGGCCGCTTTTTAACGCTCTCCGCGCCTTCCCGGCTGACGCGCAACGTCGGCAAAGGGTCGCTGGCGGTCAATCGCGACCGCCTCAAATGGGCGCTGGGATGCCCAAACACGTCCGATCTGCGGGCTGGGGGCCTTTTTAGCCGGCGTTAGCCAGCGCAACCGCGTCCGGGCCGGCGGGGAAACGGAGCTGGCCGGTCGTGTCGTGGACCGCGGCCCAGACCGCCTCGGCGACGTCCGATTCCTTCGTGGTCATCGCCGGTCGAGCGAACGCCTCGAAGACGGGCTTGGCGAAGTCGGCATAGGCCTCCGGGATGAGGTCTTCGATGCGAACCGAGGTGTTCTGCGAGAAGCGCGTCGTCGGCGCGTAGCCCGGCTCGACGAGTTTCGCGCGGATGCCGAAGTAGGCGAGTTCGTGAGCCAGCGAGCCGGTGAAGCCCTCGATGGCCGACTTGCTGGCCGTGTAGGCGGCGGCCAAGGGCATCGCGGCCAGGGTGACGCTCGACGTCACGTTGATGATCGCGCCGGAGCGACGCTCGCGCATCTGCGGGATCACGGCCTGCACCATGGCCATAACGCCGAGCGTGTTGGTATCGAACACCTTGCGGATGTGCGACATCGGGGTTGCTTCGAAGGCTCCGACGACGCCGATGCCCGCGTTGTTGACGAGAACATCAATCCGCCCGGCGGCTTCGACGGCGGCAGCGATGCTTTCATCGCTGGTCGACGTCCAGCGGCAGGATCCGCAGGTACTCGGAACGGGGCAGAACGTCGGGGTTCGGCGTGCGCATGGCGGCGATGACGTTCCAGCCATTGGCCAGAAAGTGACGAGCGGTTTCCAGGCCGTAGCCCGAGGACGCGCCGGTGATCAGGATCGTTTGCATTGGGACCTCCAATCTGGTTGCGATGACCATCGATAGGCCGAACCCTCTGGATGATCCATAATGCGAAGTCCAAGATTGTTGTCCAACTGTCCAAAACGCGCCCGTGAGACCGTCCACTATGGACCCGCTTAGCGACGTCATTGCGCTGCTCCGGCCGAGCACAGCCATCTCCAAGCCCATCACCGGCCGGGGGCGCTGGGGCGTGCGTTACGCGGCGTACAATGCGCCCGGGTTCACCATCATCCTGAAGGGCGAGTGCTGGATTTCGTTCGACGGCCAAGAGCCGGTGAAGTTTCAAAAAGGTGACTTCGTTCTTTTGCCGTCAACGCCGGCGTTCACCTTAAGCAGCCATCCAAACGTCGAATGCGAGCCGCGCGACCCGACGGACGCTGCTGTTCGGCACGGCGAACAAGAAGGCGACGCGGACTTCGAATTGCTGGGCGGCAGCTTCCGCATTGAGCGGGTCAATGCGCCTCTTCTCCTCTCTCTCCTCCCGTGCGTCATCCACATTCCGGCCTCGGAAGGGCGCACAGGGAGGCTCAACAGCATCATCGAACTGATCATGGACGAATGTGGGAGCGAGGAACCCGGCAAGACGATGATCCTTGAGCGCATGCTCGAAGTGCTGCTTATCGAAGCCCTTCGCTGGCAAGGCATCGCACATGACGACGTTCGAGCTGGCCTTCTCAATGCTATGCAGGATCCCGGTCTGGCCCGCGTTCTTCGCGCGATGCACGCAGACGTACGCGCCAACTGGACGGTCGCAGGCCTTGCGAAAGTCGCCGGGCTTTCTCGCTCGGCTTTCGCCGCTCGTTTCGGCGAGGTCCTCGGCTGCGGTCCGATCGAGTATCTCGCCCGCTGGCGGATGGCGCTGGCGAAAGACGCGCTGATCCGCGGCGAAAAGACGCTCGACGGGATCGCCGACGAGATCGGCTACAAATCCGCGAGCGCTTTCAGCACAGCGTTCCGGAAACGGCTGGGCTGCTCGCCCGGGAAATTCGCGCGAAGCGCCGCCGTCGCCGAGGCTGCCTGAGACGAGATCGAGTCCTTCCCGTACGGCTGCGTTCAGCAAGCAAGGAGCCCACGCAATCTGCCTTACGCAGGATGGAGGGCGCGACTGCGTCGTCCTCGACGATCCCGAGCGTCCCGACCCGGGCGCGCCGGCCGACGGACGCCGCCGGATCGTCAGAAAATGATCCGCATCTCCGTGAACTCCGATTTGAGACGAGAGAAGTCCCGGTCGTGCGTCACCAGGGCGCCCGCATTTATGGAGAGCGCGCTCGCAGCCTGCACAGCATCGGGCAGCTTTAATCGATACACGGCCCGCAACCACGCGGCTCGATACGCGACGTGTTCGTTAAGCGCAACCACACGCCACGACGAAAAAACCTCGCTGTATTGTATGGCGAGCTGGGAGTATCGGGACGAGAGACGCCAATCCTGGGCCTCACCCGCCACCTCTTGAGCCTGCTTTAGACCCGTCATCACTTCGATGATTGTGACCGTCGTTACCGCCAACCGCAACGCCCCCGCCTCGTGGGCTTCGAAGAGCGGCCTGAACCGTTGAGCGAACTGGGGATGCCCTTCGAGCACATATATGATCGGCGCGGTGTCCACCAAAACCAACGCGTTGGCGGGTAAGCCCTCGATGTTCAGCGGGTCCATTCGTCCCGCATCTCGCGGATCGTGCGGCTGCTGTCCTCCCCCCACAGGCCAACCCCGGACCCGCCAAGCGAAAGAAGCGAGCGCTGCTTGGGTTGCTGGGCCTGGATCGCCTCGTAGAGAGCAATCGGCACAATCGCAGCGACCGGACGGCCATGCCTGGTGATGACCGTGGACTCCCCGCGCTCGGCGAGATCGAGGAGCGCAGGAAGCGTATTGCGCGCTTCCTCTGCGCCCTTAACCGCTGTTTCGTTGCTCTCGGTCATCCGCGAACCGTACAGAACCGTACGGAATATGTCAACAGAGACCGCAAGCCGGTATCAAGCCGGTAGTGTCTCAGTTTGAATTTCCGTTTTGGGCGAAAGCAATGGGTCGATGAGCGATTGGTTACCAGACGAACGGAATTAGGCGCCAGCGGACGCGGCGGGCATAATCGGCGTAGCCTTGCAGGCCTTCGCGCAGCGCCTTCTCCTCGACGCGGATGCGAATGGCGAAGCCGATCGCGACGAGCGGGACCGTCGCCAGACCCCACCACGAGCCGAGAACCAGCGACGTGGCGGCGACATAGAAGAGGGCGCCGAAATAGAGCGGATGGCGCAGAAACGCGTAAGGCCCGGTGGTGACGACGGTCTGTCTGCGTTCCCTCTGGATCTTCACCACCGGCGCCGCAAAACTGTTCGTGCGCATCGTCCAGGCCATGAACACGATGACCGCAAGGAGCAGCGCGGCTCCCGCCCATTGCACGAAGGGCGGCATGGTCGACCAGCGCCAGCGCGCGGCGTCCGCCGCCATGAACCCCATGCCGCCGAACAGGAGGACGAGGAGGGGGATGACGATGAGCTTGTCGGCGAGCGGCTGATCCTTCTGGACGGGCGGCTTCAGCCGCTCCCGCAACAAGCCCGGATCGACGCGCGCAAAAGTGAGCCCGAGCACGACCGAGACGGTGAGCATCTCGCCGAGATAAAGCCATCCGCCGGCATAATCGAACGTCCCCGCGGCGCCGAAAATGATCGCGCCCATGAGGCCGAACCAGACGATCGTCTGGGCGATGAGATTGAGTACGAGGCCCATCTCTCGCCTCTCCCGATCGAAGTTTGCCATTCGCGCGATGCGCCGCCGCGCGCTTCGCGCCTCATTGCTTCATTGGCTCGCTGAATGATCGAGCCGATCGGCGGCGCGGGACTTCATCCGCCAGCGCCGGACTGCGACAAGCGCCCATATGGCCTCGATAAGCCCAAACGGCCAGGCGCCTTGCAGAAAGCCGTAGATCGATCCCAGCACGCAGGCGCCGGCGAAGGCGAGGATGAACCACGGGCTGCGGTCTTCCAGGGCATAGGACGCGAGCATGGTGGTGACCGCGAAAAGACCGAAGGCAGTCAGCGCATCCATCGCGGCAAACTCGCACGCCCGATGCTGCCGTCAAGACTGGCGCCCACCGAGGGGAGTCGCTACCTACCGAGAGGAAATCAAGGAGCGAAATCCCATGAGCACTGAAGACCCAATCGTCATCGTCGGCGCGACGCGGACGCCGATGGGCGGCTTTCTCGGCGACTTCAGGGACGTCGCCGCGCCGGCTCTCGGGGCGCGGGCGATTGCGGCGGCGGTCGAGCGGGCGGGCGTTTCACCCGAGAGCGTCGACGAGGTTTTGATGGGCTGCGTGCTGCCGGCCGGTCAGGGCCAAGCGCCGGCGCGCCAGGCCTCGCTCGGCGCCGGCCTGCCGGTCGCGGCGGGCTGCACGACGATCAACAAAATGTGCGGCTCGGGCATGAAGGCCGCCATGGTCGCCCACGACCTTTTGCGCGCGGGATCGGCGGCCGTCGCGGTCGCCGGCGGCATGGAGAGCATGAGCAACGCGCCCTACCTGCTCGACCGGGCGCGGACCGGCTACCGCATGGGCCACGGCCGGACGATCGACCACATGTTTCTCGACGGGCTCGAGGACGCCTACGACAAGGGGCGTCTCATGGGGACTTTTGCCGAAGACTGCGCCGAGGCCTATCAGTTCACCCGCAAAGAGCAGGATTCCTACGCGCTCGCCTCGCTCGAGCGCGCCAACCGGGCGATCAGGGAGGGCGACTTCGCCTGGGAGATCGCGCCGGTCGAGGTGAAGGCCGGCAAGGCGGAAGCTCTGGTTTCGACCGACGAGCAGCCGCCGAAGGCGCGACCTGACAAGATCCCGACCCTGAAACCCGCCTTCCGCGAGGGCGGCACGGTGACAGCGGCGAATTCGAGCTCGATCTCCGACGGCGCGGCGGCGCTCGTCATGATGCGGGCGAGCGAGGCGGACAAGCGCGGCGCCACGCCGCTCGCGAGGGTGGTGGCGCACGCGACCCACGCCGCGGCGCCGAAGGATTTTCCCACCGCACCGATCGGCGCCCTGAAAAAACTGTTCGACAAGACCGGCTGGACGAAAGACTCAGTCGACCTCTACGAGATCAACGAGGCCTTTGCCGTCGTGGCGATGGCGGCGATGCGGGACCTCTCGCTGCCGCACGAAAAAGTCAACGTCAACGGCGGCGCCTGCGCCCTCGGCCACCCGATCGGCGCTTCCGGGGCGCGGATCCTCGTCACCCTGCTCGGCGCGCTCAGGGCGCGGGGCCTTAGGCGGGGGGTGGCCGCACTCTGCATCGGGGGCGGCGAGGCGACCGCGATGGCGATCGAGGCGGGGTGACGTCCAGGAGAATGGGTCACGCACGTCGAGTGATTCGAACTTACGGAAATCTCGATCGTTCATGTAGAGCGTCCGGACGCCGTGCTGGAAAAGGATCGCCGCGACGTGAGCGTCGGGGACGAGGTTTCCTCGCACCGGCATGGTCCCCGGCGACGTGCCTATATGCGTCCAGGAAACCGTCCTCTTCCGACACCACCCGCACGTGCTGCAGCCCGACGAGCGCCGCGACATTGCCAAAGCGCTTCGTCCGGGTTGAGCGGAGCAGCGAAGATGCGGGGGTGTGTGGCGATGCGCAGATACGACATCAGCGTCAGCCAAGTCAGGCAAAGGATCTCCGGGCCCGCGGCGCAAGTTTCGACGAAGCGGCGGGCGCGCTCATGACGGTCGCTCGATCGGTCCGACGCGTAGAGGAGCACGTTCACGTCGACGGAGTAGCTCACCGCGGATCCGCGTCCAGGACCGCGAAAACGGCTTCCTTGTCCGAGAGATCGACTCGAGACTTCATGTCGCGAGAAGTCCAGCGGAACAATGGCGCCGGGCGCGTGGAACGGCGTCGAGCCAGCGCTTCGGCAAGCAGCTCGGAAACGACCGCCCCCATCGATCGGCCTTCTCTTTCGTGAAGGGCCTTGACCTCTCGCAGAATGGGGGCGTCGATATCCAGCGTCGTCCGCATGATGTTTGATGCTGGGTATGAGGACATCAGATGTCAACCCCACACTTCTGGCGAGCCCATGGCGAAACACGGTGTGTGGTGAACAAGAATGGAACACAAAGACCACCAAGATTGGACGAGTTGCACGAATCTGCTGGGGCGAGATCCCGATCTTAATCGGGACGGCGGGAAGGCGACCTGAGTCTTGTCATAAAAGCTCGTCCGCGGCTTATTCCTGGAGGCTTTCGGCTTGCGCCTGTCGCCTGACGAGGTCTGGCAGGTGCACGCCTTCGTGAAGTCGACCGACCACTATTGATGGCGGCGCAGATCAAACCGCGCACCGGACGCGAATGCGCCCCGCCGGGGCTCTCCAGGCAGGGCGCAGGCGCTCGCGCTTGCTGCGATCGGGCTACTGGCGAGCCCACCAGTCGTCGACTTGCTGCTTCACCATGTCCTTCTGAATCCCGTAGCGTTCCTGGATCCTGCCCTCCAGTTGCTCGCGCTGTCCGTTGATCATGTCGAGGTCGTCGTCGGTCAGCTTGCCCCACTGCTCTTTCACTTTGCCCTTCATCTGTTTCCAGTTTCCTTCTAAGCGATTCCAGTCCATCGTCCATTCTCCATATTTTTGCGGCGCCAAGACGCCAGATGTTCGAACCTCCCTGGCGACGGGTTGTTCCTCCCGTCCGGCTCGGGAACAGGGTTCGCAAGGGGGAGAGACGTTCCCGTCTGCGCGACCGATTTCAGCTCCGGCTGGCGGTCCACTGGCCGCCGTATTTGAACTCCGGCGCGGACTTGAGCTGATCCTTCGTGGCCTTCATGGTCGCCCGCCAGGTCTTGTTGTGCGCGTCGTATCTGATCGCCACCGCGCCGGGATCGACCGCCACATAGTGCGTGCCCATGCCGAGGAAGCCTCCGACCGAGAGGATGTACCCGATCACCTTGTCGGACTTGTCGAACACGACGTCCTGGATCTTGCCGATGTTGTTGTTCTTTGCGTTATAGAGGTCGAGGCCGACGACATTGGAAGAGAGCATGTCGTCGTTCTTCACCCTGATGAAGTTGGGCCCTTGGGACGGCACGTCCTGTGCGGCCTGGGGCGCGTTGGCGGGCGGATTGGCCGCCATGCCGGGCGCGTTGGTCGTGTTCATCGGGGGATTCACCGCAGTGGGCGGCTCGTTGGCGGTCGGGGCCGGAGCGGGATTGGCGCCCGGGCTGGTGTTTTGCGCCAGCGCGGTGGCGCCGGCCAGGGCCGAGATCGCGACGGCCGTGAGAAATGCCTTACGCATGAGTTCCTCCTTGGGCGTGTATTTCCGACAACTCTAAAGCCGCTGTTAGTGTTCCCGCCGTCCGGCCTCCTCGGCGAGCCCGCAAACGCAGACGGAACAATCGGTTGAGCCGCGCGTTGGGCGTCGCTGGCGCCCGCGGAGGTTGTCGATGAGGCTAGGGCAAGGGGCGAGATCGCTGTTCCTCGGCGAGTTCCTGTCGGCTTTCGCCCTGAGCGTACGTTACATGTTCAGGCCGAAGGCGACGCTCAACTATCCGTACGAGAAGGCCCCTTACTCGCCCCGCTTTCGCGGCGAGCACGCACTGCGACGCTATCCCAACGGCGAGGAGCGCTGCATCGCCTGCAAGCTCTGCGAGGCCATATGTCCGGCCCAGGCGATCACCATCGAGGCGGACCCGCGCGACGACAACAAGAACAGCGTCGTCCGTCGCACGACCCGATACGACATCGACATGGTCAAGTGCATCTACTGCGGTTTCTGCCAGGAGGCCTGCCCGGTCGACGCCATCGTCGAGGGACCGAACCTCGAATTCTCGACCGAGACCCGCGAAGAGCTCTACTATGACAAGGAGCGGCTGCTGGCGAACGGCGACCGCTGGGAACGGGAGATCGCGAGAAACCTTCTGGCGGACGCTCCCTACCGCTGATCGGCGAGGGGACGCGCGGTTGGCCGACTTCTTCGACGCGGTCATAGGCAGTCCGCGCTGTGGCGTCCCCGCGCGGCCGACAGGTGCGGCTTCGTCGCTTTCGTCCTGTTGGCCTGGGCCGCCGGGTCGGAGCGGTTCTGGAACCCTTCGCGGCGCCCGCCGTTGTTGGCCGGTTCCCCCCTGTTGAGCTCCCGGCCTGATGCCAAGCCGAATCGAGGACTATGCCGTCATCGGCAATTGCGAATCGCTTGCGCTGATCGGCCGCGATGGCTCGATCGACTGGCTCTGCCTGCCCCGGTTCGACAGTTCAGCTTGCTTTGCAGCGCTGCTCGGCGAACCGAAGCACGGACGATGGCTGATCGGGCCGGCAGGCGGCGATGCGCGGGCGACGCGCCGCTACTGCGGCGACACGCTTGTCCTCGAGACCGTGTTCCGCACCGCGAGCGGCGCCGCATGTCTCATCGACTTCATGGCGCGACGGGAGGGCGCGACCGACATCGTACGCCTTGTCCGCGGCCTTCAGGGCGACGTCGCCATGCGCATGGAGCTCATCGCGCGCTTCGACTACGGTTCGATCGTTCCGTGGGCGTCGAGGCAGGAGGACGGGCGTCTGCGGTTCATCGCCGGGCCGGATCGCCTGCTCCTGGACACGAACGTCAAAACCCGCGGCGAGGACTTCCGGACCCTGGCGGAATTCACCGTGTCCGCGGGACAGGAGGCGAGCTTCGTTCTCAACTGGTCGCCGTCCTTCACCCCGGCGCCCGCTCCACTGCGTGCGGCGGACGCTCTGGAGCAGGTGCAGACGTTCTGGTCGGACTGGGCGGCGGCACACAAACCCGCCGACGATTATGCCGACGCGGCTTTGCGGTCGCTCCTGACCTTGAAGGCGCTGGCCCATTGGACGACCGGCGGCATCGTCGCGGCGGGCACGACTTCGCTGCCCGAGAAGCTGGGAGGCTCGCGCAACTGGGACTATCGCTATTGCTGGCTGCGCGACGCGACCTTCACGCTTCTGGCGCTGACGACCGCGGGCTTCCTCGACGAAGCCCGGGCGTGGCGCGAATGGCTCATGCGCGCCGTCGCGGGCTCGCCGAACGATGTGCAGACCATGTACGGCGTCGCGGGCGAGCGCCGCCTCGACGAATACGAGATCTCGTGGCTGCCCGGGTATCAGGGCGCGAAGCCGGTGCGCGTCGGCAACGCCGCAGTCAAACAGCTGCAGCTGGACGTCTATGGCGAGGTGATCGACGCCTTCTATGTCGCCCGCCGCGCCGGACTCGGTCCCGACGCCGACACCTGGGGGCTCGAGCAGGCGCTCGTTTCACATTTGGAAAGCATCTGGCGCGAGCCGGACGAAGGCATCTGGGAGGTCCGCGGCGGCGCAAGGCAATTCACCCACTCGAAGGTGATGGCCTGGGTCGCCTTCGACCGGGCCGTGCGCTCGATCGAGGAATTCGGTCTCGAGGGGCCGCTCGATCGCTGGCGCCTCGTCCGCTCGGAGATTCACGAGCAAGTCTGCCGTCATGGCTTCGACGAGAAGCAGAACGCGTTCGTCCAATCGTTCGGCTCGACCGACCTCGACGCGAGCCTGCTGATGATCCCCTTGGTCGGCTTCCTGCCGCCCGACGACGAACGCGTGCGAGGCACGGTGGCGGCCGTGGAACGCCGGCTTCTCCGCCAGGGATTTGTCTTGCGTTATGACACGGGCGCTGGAGCTGATGGGCTACCGGCGGGCGAAGGCGCCTTCCTCGCCTGCAGCTTCTGGCTGGCGGACAATTACGTTTTGCTCGGCCGCCGAGACGAGGCGTGCGCTCTCTTCGAGCGCCTGCTGGCGTTGCGCAACGACGTCGGGCTCCTGGCGGAGGAATACGATCCCGTCCAGAAACGCCAGCTCGGAAACTTTCCGCAGGCCTTCTCGCATCTCGCGCTGGTCAACACCGCGCATAACCTGGCCGGCGGCGCGGGGCCCGCCCACGTGCGCTCGAGCCGGCCCGGGGAGCAGAACGGCAGCGCGTCTCAGCGCCGCTCAAGACGCAGGCGGTCGGAAAATGGCGGCAGAGCGTGATCGCCGGCTCCGGAACCGGTCCGACATTCAAGCGTTTAGGACGGTCCCCGCTCAGCTTAAGGAGGATTTCATGTTCGGGTGGGCTATTTTGTTCCTGATCGTCGCGATTATTGCCGGCATACTCGGCTTTGGCGGGGTCGCAGGCACTGCTTTCGCCGCCGCGAAGATCGTGTTCATCGTCGCGTTGATCGCCCTCGTGATCACCGCCGTGATGGGCTACACGAGACGCGTCTAGGACCGGCAGGCGTCGTGCGGCGGCTCACGCCGCCGCACGGGCCCTGCGGTTGAAGAACAGCGCCTGACTCACCGCCGCCCTGACGGAATCGGGCTTGAAGGGCTTGGGCAACAGGAAAGCCGGCTCGGGCCGGTTGGCCAAAGCGCTCAGATAAGCGCCGGGATGGGCCGTGATGAAGACGACCGGCTTGCTGGCGGCCGCGAGGATTTCGTTGACCGCCTCGATTCCCGAGCCGCCGTCCTCCAGCTGAATGTCCGCCATGATCAACTGCGGTTGCCGCTCCGCCGCGAGCGCGACCGCTTGGCCATGCGCGCGTGCGACACCGACCACGCGGTGACCGAGATCCTCTACGATTGCTTCGAGGTCCATCGCGATGATCGGCTCGTCCTCGATGATCAGGATGCTCGAAGAGAGTTCATGCGCGATATCGCGGGCGCCCTGTTCGAGCAGGGCGGTCAGGCGGGCGGAATCGATGCCCATGATCGTCGCCGTCTCGTCGTGGGAGAAGCCTTCGACGGTCGTCAACAGGAAAGCCTGCCGGACGGGAGGCGACAGCGCGGCGAGATTCCGGTCGAACGCCGACGGTTCGGGCGCGTCGACGAAGTCGTCGCGGATCGGCTGCGACGAAACGCTGAGATAGAACTGATAGAGCGCCTGCCGCGGCGCGAGGCCGCGCGCGAATTGACCCGGGTCGCGCACCAAAGTCTCCAGGGCGGTCGTCAAGTAGGCGTCGCCTTTCGCCTGGGACCCGTTCAGCGCGCGCGAGAAACGCCGAAGATAGGGAAGGAGCGGCGCTATGTCTTTCGAGATCGCCATTGAATGTCTCTTGCTGGTCAGCCGCACAGCCTCTCGGCCGTTGGGGAGCCGACTGGACTGTTCGGCGCTGTTTGCCCCCGTCGCAGCCGAGACTTGCAAATTAGCACCCCCGCATCAATTGTGGAAAGTACTTAGATTCCGCTAGTTAACAGCGCTGTATGCGTCAAGAGAGCGCCGCGATTCGGTCCAAATGCAAATATTTTTGCTGAACGGGAACCAAACGGCGGCCGTATTGTTTAGCCGTGGCGGGGACCTAAGTCAGGGCAGACGGGTGGGCAATCAATGACAAAATCGAATCCCGTGGAGAACACGACGTCAAACCCGGCCGAGGAATCGGCGCTGAACGGCGCTGCGCTTGACCCGAAGGTGCTGGAAACGATCGGCCGGGCGCTGAAAGCGCACTACGACGATCTGGTCCACGCTCCGCTTCCGGACAAATTCCTCGATCTTCTGTCTCGGCTCGAGAAGGAAGAGCAGCGGGGAGAACAGCAGGAAAAGCCAGATGCCAACGACTAGCTTCAGGGACGAGCTGGTCGCCGAGATCTCGAATCTGCGGGCGTTCGCAATCTCGCTGTCCGGCTCCGTCTCTCTGGCGGACGACCTGGTTCAGGAGACCTTGCTCAGGGCCTGGAGCAAATCGGACAAGTTTCAGCCGGGGACCAGCCTTCGGGCATGGCTGTTCACCATTCTGCGCAACATCTACTATTCCAATTATCGCAAGCGCGCCCGTGAGGTCCAGGACAGCGACGGGGCCTACGCCCGGCGGCTCATCGTGTCCGGCGATCAGGAGAGTCATCTCGACCTCGAGGATTTTCGCAAGGCGCTGGCCCGGCTCCCGACCGAACAGCGCGAAGTCCTGATCCTGGTCGGCGCGAATGGTCTGTCGTACGAGGAGGCGGCCACAATCTGCGAGGTCGAGATCGGGACGATCAAGAGCCGCCTCAGCCGGGCGCGTTCGAAGCTCGTCGAGCTTCTCCAGCTCGAGGAGGGCCAGGAGCCGGAGGCTCAGCGCAAGAAGGTCGTTCAGCCGGGGTAGCGGCTTAGCCCGGCAGAGCCTCTTTCACCGCCCGGATGAGCGTAAGCGGGGGCGAGGGCTTCTCGACGATCGGACAGTGTCGCCATTCCGCCAGGCTCGGTTCGTTGCGGGCCTGCCCGGTGTAGAAGACGAAGGGGACGCCCTCGTCCTCGAGGCGGCGGGCGACGGGCGACGCGGTCTCGTCTCCGAGACGAAAGTCGAGAACGGCGACTGCGAAATCGGCAGGACTCGAGCGCCGCAACGCTTCGTCCAGGGTCTGGCACAGGCCGACCACCACTGCGCCGGCGCCTGACAGGGTCAATTCCAGGTCGAGCAGCAACAGCGGGTCGTCCTCGACGATCAGAATTCTGATTCCGTCCAGGCACTTGCCGTTCTTCGACTGCGTCAACATTACTCATCGCCCTGTTCACGGCGAATTGCGGCGCCCGGCTTCCTCGCCGGGCGTCGCTCTCCCTGGCCCAACGAGCTCAACACTGGCTTGTTCCGTCTCAGCAGCGCTCCGTCATGTCGGCCGAATGGAACTTTTCCAGGCCGGCCGAGTTGTTTCAGCGCTTTCCATTCCCCTCAGCCTGTGGCAGTCCGACAATGACGGGTCCCGAACTCCTGCAATTCGAGGCCATCCGCACGGTCGCGGCGGCGCTGATCAGCGTGTCGATCATCCTGCTTTGGCTCGTCGCGATGAGCGGCCGCTGAGGGCGGTGCGACAGCGAGGGAAACCGGACGGAACGGACTGCATGAAGTTGACGCGCCGCGGCGCCGCACATAAGGCTTGTCCCTAGGCGAATGTGGAGGTTGGCGTCGGACGGCGGCGCGGCTACGACGATCTGGAGGGCGGAAATGACCAGCCGGGAGCGACGCATTCGAGAGATCGCGTACCACTTGTGGGAGCAGGAAGGACGACCGGAGGGCGAAAGCCACTCGCATCGCCTCTGGCTCGCCGCCGAGGCGCAGTTCGAGGCGGAGAACAGGGAACTCGAGGGGGCCGGAATCGACTTCCCGGTCGAGTCATCCCGCCCGGCGAAGGGCAAGACTGACGCGCGTGCGGTGGAAAAACCGACGCGATCGGCCAAGGCCAAAGCGGCCGAACCGGCGCCCGAGACGAGCGAAAGGAACGAGAAGGCCCGGCCAGCCAAAGCGAAGGCCGAGGAGCCAACGGACGAAAAGGCGGGCAAGCGGAAGTCGAAGGCGAAATAGCGGAATTCTGCGATGGCCCCGCGTCCGTTTTGGAAAGGCTATCTGAAGCTTTCGCTGGTGACCTGTCCGGTCGCCCTGACGCCGGCCACGACCGACGCCGACAAGGTCCGCTTCCACACGCTCAACCGCAAAACCGGAAACCGGGTCGTCAGCCGATATGTCGACGCTGCGACCGGAGAGCCGGTGGACGAAGGCGACGAGGTCAAGGGCTACGCCCGCGACGAGAGCTCGTACGTCCTGCTCGAGGACGAGGAGCTCGAGGCGGTTCGGCTGGAGAGCGCGCGCACGATCGACATCGAGACCTTCGCTGCGGCCGACAGCGTCGATTGGCTATGGTACGACACGCCCTATTATCTCACGCCGGACGACAAGGTCGGGGAAGAGGCGTATTGCGTCATTCGCGACGCGATGCGCTCGACGGGCATGATCGGGGTATCGCGCCTCGTCCTCCATCGGCGGGAGCGCGCGGTGCTCCTCAAGGCCCGCGACAAAGGGATCGAGCTGTGGACGCTCCGCTACGGCGCCGACGTGCGCGACCCGGGCGAACTCTTTCGCGGAATCCGGGAACAAAGGCCCGATCCGGCCCTGCTCGACCTCATCTCGCAGCTGATCGAGGAGCGAAGGAAGCCCTGGAGCCCCGAGATGGTCCGCGACCCGGTGCAGGAGCGGCTTGTCGAGATCATCAGCGAGAAGAGGAAGAACGTGCAGCCGACCCGCCCCCAGGCGGCCCCTGCCCCGGCGCCGGCGCCGAGCAACGTGGTCAACATCCTGGACGCGCTGCGCCGGAGCGTGGCTGCCGAAGCCAAGGGGAAGAAGGGCAAGCCGCGAAGCTGAGGCGCACCGGGCTCGGAGAACAGGAGACGGGACGAATCCGCTGTATACTTCGGTTGGTATGTACATAACTAGTAGGTTTAATACGGTTTGGTCCCCCGAAGTCGCCCCGGATTGGACGGAACTGGCTGCGGCGGCGTTCCTCACGCCTCAAGCCCACTGGCGGCCCCGAAGACGGTCCAAGCCGGGGGAGGTTCCGCCAAAGCTCGGGAGCACCGGAGCAAAGCCGGGGATAGCAGAATCCAAGCAAAAGTCTTCCAGGAATCGGCTGTTTTCAAGGTCTTAGCCCGGAATCCAAATTATTTCATTTTTTCGTAACTCCCAAGCCGTCGCGTATCCCCTCGCCCGCGAAGCGGGAGAGGACAGGCGCGAAGCGCCAGGTGAGGGTTGAGAACGCCGAACGGCGGGCGTTGATGGCGGCCGCAAGGTTCGTCGGTTGCCCGTCCCCCTCACCTGGCGCGGCTTCGCCGCGCCGTCCTCTCCCGCTTCGCGGGCGAGGGGGTCGCCGAACTTCACAGCTTGGGAGTTCCATTCTTTTTTCCCGTTCGCTTCGCGCTGACGCCGTTCGAAGCCGAGCAAGGCGATCCTCCTCAGCGCAAGCGGGCTCGGGCGGAAGGCCGCTGCCGCCACATCTCGCCCCAGGGCGTTCAAGCTGCAGGTTGCTGAGATTCGAAGGCGCCTCCATGCCAACCTCGGTTTCCATCCGGCCGCCGTTGCGGTCCGATCTACCCCTTATGCCATGAGATGCGAAACAAATCAAGAACAGAGGACAAAAATACAGCAGATTTCGTGGACCGGGACCTCGGTTGCCGGTTTATTTGAGCAAAATCGCGCCAGCGGACGGAACAGCGGATTTATTCGCGATAACAGCGGATTCTTGGCGCGCGGACGGGAGCGCGCCTCACTTTACCCATCGGGAGAAGGGCCGGATATCAGGGGACCGCCGTCGTCGTTCCGTCGTCCTTGCGCCGGGTCCGCCTCATCCGGCGCTCCGCGCCGCCTTCGCCAAAAAGGGGAAGGGGCGAAGTTTATCCGCGGCGGCCGGCGCTCCGCCTTTTTTGGCCGCCGGCCGCGGCGGAGTTCGTTTTCCGGCCGGCGCCGGCCGCTCGGCTGGACGTCCTTTCTTCGATCGGGGCCTCGGCGGCGCGAAAGCCGTCCCAGGGGTCGCGGGCGAGCGCCGCGAGCCGCTGCGGCGCGTTGGCGACGGTGAAATGGGCGGGGCCGATCCCCGGCCCGAGCTCGTCCCACCCGATCGGCATGGAGACGGCCGCGCCGGGGCGCGCCCGGGTCGAATAGGCGGCGATCGCCGTCGTGCCGCGCTGGTTGCGCAGGTAGTCGATGAGGATCTTGCCCGTGCGCTTCGCCTTGGCGATGGTGGCGACATAGCGGTCCGGACTGTCGGCGACCATCGCCTCGGCGATCCCCTTGGTGAACGCCTTGACGGCCGGCCACTCGGCTTTCGGCTTCACCGGCGAGACCACATGCAGCCCCTTGCCGCCCGAGGTCTTGACGAACGCGGCCAGTCCGGCCCCTTCCAGCCGTCCCCGAACCTCTCTCGCCGCCTCGATCACCCTCTCCCACGCGACGTCCTCGCCCGGGTCGAGATCCATGACGATCGTATCGGCCCGCTCCCAGTCGGACGCCGTCGATCCCCAGGGGTGGATCTCGAGCACGGCCATCTGCACGAGCGCGATCAGCCCGTCGAGATCGCGGATGCTGATCAGCGGCTTCGCCTCCTCGGGGTCTTTGACCAGCGCGATCGCGGAACTCATGCCCTTCCAGGCGTGCTTCTGAAAGAACTTCTGCCCGTTCACGCCGTCGGGGCAGCGCACCAGCGCCAGCGCCCGCCCGACCACGAACGGGGCCATGTGCGGCCAGACTTCCGCGTAATAGTCGGCGAGGCCCTGCTTGGTGACGCCGTCGTCCGGCCAGTAGAGACGGTCGGGATGGGTGAGTTCGATCATGCTCGTGCGTCCCTGCGCCGGCGGGTCGGAGACCGGAGATTCCCGCACCACCTCGCTCGCCGGCTTGTCCTCGCGCAGTCCCTTGAAAGACGCTTGCCGCAGCAATCCGTCCGAGGTCCAGCCGCGAACGTCGACCTCGGCCACGAGCTCGGGACGGACGAACCGGACCTGGCGCGCCTCGCCGGCGGCGAGCCGGTTCGAGAACGGGCTCGAGGCGAGACGCATCGGCTCCAGGCGCGCGTAGAGATCGCGCGCGACCGCGGCCGTGAAGCCGGTTCCGACCCGGCCGACATGCCGCAGCGCGCCGCCCTCGTAGACGCCGAGGACGAGCGAGCCGACGGCGTTGCGAGCGGCGGTGGAGGGCACGAAGCCCGCAACCACGAACTCCTGCCGCGCCGAGCACTTCGCCTTGGTCCAGCTCCTGCCGCGCCCCGACCGATAGGGCGAATCCCTGAGCTTCGAGACGATTCCCTCGAGGCCGAGCCGGCAGGCGTGCCGGTACACGACGTCGCCCTCGTCGTCGAAATGGCCGCTGTAGCGGAGCGGTCCGGACAGGCCGCCGAGCACTGCCTCGAGGAACCTCTTGCGCTCGACGAGCTGCGCCTCCCGCAGGTCGTAGCCGTTCAAGTAAAGGAGGTCGAAGGCGTAGAAGACGAGGCGGTCCGTCTGGCCCTGCCGGCTCAGCGCCGCCTGCAAGGCGGAAAAGTCCGACGCGCCGGAAGCGTTCTCGACCACCATCTCGCCGTCGATCAGCGCCTGGCCGACGGGGAGCGCCTTGAACGCCTCGATCAGCGCCTCGCCGAACTTCGCGGTCCAGTCGAGCCCCCTGCGGGTGAGCAGCGTCACCCGGCCCTTGTCGACGCGCGCCTCGATCCGATAGCCGTCGAACTTGATTTCATGCAGCCAGCGCTCGCCGGGGGCCGGCTCCTTGACCAGCGTCGCCAGCATCGGCTCGACGAACCGCGGCTGCGGCGCCCGCTTCGCCCCTTTGACCGACGCCGGATCCGGCAGCTCGGCCGAGGCGCCGGTCCTCTCGATCCTGCCGGTCTTGGAGGACCAGCCCGGGGCCTCCTTCGCCACCTCGTCGATGGCGCGGCCGGAGGCAGCCGATTCCGGCCGCTCCTCGAGAATGTCCGGCTGATCCTCGCTTCTGGCGAATTCGTCGTCGCCCTTGATCAGCAGCCAATTCTCGTGCTTCTCGCGCGGCCTGCCCCGCATCCGGACGAGGTGCCAGCGGCCCTTCAGCTTCTCGCCATTGAGCTCGAAATCGAGATGGCCCTTGGCGAGCCCTTTGTGCGGATCGCCAATCGGCGCCCAGGTTCCACGGTCCCAGACGAGGACCGCGCCGCCGCCGTACTCGCCCTTCGGAATCGTCCCCTCGAACGACCCGTATTCGAGCGGATGGTCTTCCACTTCGACCGCCAACCGCTTCTCGCCCGGAACGAGGCTCGGGCCCTTGGTCACGGCCCAGCTTTTCAGGACGCCGTCGAGTTCGAGGCGAAAGTCGTAATGCAGGCGCGTCGCGTCGTGCTTCTGGACGACGAAGCTCGATCCCTCGCCCGGGCGGGGCGCCGTCGGCCGCGGCTCCGGAGTCGCGTCGAAATTGCGCTTGGCGCGGTACTGCTCGAGCGCCATGTCAGCCTGCTTTCCTGCGGGGGCCCCTCGCCTTCGCCGGCGCCGGCTTGCCGCGCGGCGCCTGCTCCGCCTTGCCGCTCATCGCCGCGCTTTCGCGCAGCGCCGCCAGGAGGTCGGTCGGGGCGGTGCGCTTCGGCCGCTTCGGCGCCTCGATCTCGCGGCCTTCGATCTTGGCCTTGACGAGTTCGGCCAGCGCCGCCTCGTAGCGGTCCTCGAATTTGGAGGGATCGAATTCGCCCTGCTTCGTCCTGATGATGTGCTCCGCGAGCTCCAGCATCTCGCCCTTGATCTCGAGGTCCGGCACGTCGGCGAACGCCTCTCTTGCCGAGCGGACCTCGTAGTCGAAGTTGAGCGACGTCGCGGCGAGGCCCGCCCCGAGTGGCCGGATGAGAAGCGAGCGCACGCGCCGGAACAGCACCGCCTGGGCGATCGCCACGGTATGCGAGGCGCGCAGTCCCTCGCGGATCAGTCCGAACGCCTCGTCCGCGCTGCGGTCCGACGGCGCGAGGAAATAGGGCCGGTCGAAATAGACGTCGTCGATCTCGTCGCGCTCGACGAAGGCCGACACCGTCAGCCGCTTGTCGCTTTCCGGGACCGCGGCGGCGATTTCCTCCGGCTCGAGGACGACATACTCGTCCTTGCCGACCTCGTAGCCCTTGACCTGCCCCTCGCTCTCGACCGGCTCGCCGGTCCCGGCGTCGATATACTGCCGGCTCACGCGGTTGCGGGTCGGCCGGTTGATAGTGTGAAGCACGATCCGCTCGGACGACGACACGGCCGCGTAAAGCCCGACAGGGCACGTCAACTCGGCGATCTTCAGGAAGCCTTTCCAGCTCGCTCTCGGCGCAGCCATCCACCTTCGCCTTACGCTTAAAGCCGGACCCGACGGAACGCCGGGGCGGTATGAATGTTCCGCAGCGTCACACCAAAGCTGAAATTGCATTGTATCATTTATTTTCGGCCCCAAGATCGCAAACGTCAAAATTTCGCCGATCTTCGTTGAGCGCCTCCCGCGGTTGGCGGCCGAAGTCCACGCCATTTCGATCTTTCGAACTCCTGCCGGAGAGGCGATTATGACGAGCATGAACCGCTTTCCCTCCGGCCCGGAGCCCCCCGCGGACGATACGGAGCCGTCGGCCCTCCGCAAAGCCGGCGTGAGCGCCGCGGCCGAGCGTGACCGCGCGGCGCAGCACTACGCCGCGATCATCGAATCCTCGGACGACGCGATTCTGTCGAAGGATCTCGACGGCGTGATCCTCACCTGGAACGCGGGGGCCGAACGGCTCTTCGGCTATGCCGCCGCGGAGGCGGTCGGCCAGCCGATGGCGCTGATCATTCCCCCCGACCGGCTCGAGGAGGAGCGGGCGATCCTCGAAAAGATCCGCCGCGGCGAGGGCGTTCACAATTTGGAGTTGGCGCGCCGGCGCAAGGACGGAAACGTCATCGATATATCCCTCACCATCTCGCCGATCCGCGACGCGCATGGCCGGATCGTCGGCGCGTCGACGATCGCGCGCGACATTTCCGAGCTGAAGCGGACCCGCGAGCGCCAGCAGCTGCTTTTGCGGGAGATGAATCATCGAGTGAAGAACCTGTTCGCCCTGACCGGCAGCATCATCGGGCTCAGCGCCCGCTCGGCCAAGACGTCGCAGGAGCTGGCGGATTCCGCCCGCGAGCGTCTGGCCGCGCTGGCGCGGGCGCATTCGCTGACCTTTTCCCATGGCGAGCCGTCGCCGCAGCCGACGACGCTGCAGTCGCTGATCCGGGCGATCGTTGCGCCGTTCGACGAACCCGAGGCGCCGGGCATCGCCATCTCGGGCGTCGACGTACCGGTCTCGGGCGGGGCCGTCGCCAGCCTCGCCTTGCTCCTGCACGAATTCGCCACCAACGCCGCGAAATACGGCGCCTTGTCGTCGCCCGAGGGGACGATCGCCATCGACTGCATGGAGGAAGGCGACAAGGTCGTCGTCACCTGGACCGAGCGCGGCGGCCCGCCCGTCGTTCGGCCGACAGGCGCCGAAGGTTTCGGCGGCGTCTTGTCGCGGATTGCGGTCATGAACCAGCTCGGCGGCGAGATCGCGCGCGACTGGAGACCGGAGGGGCTCGGGATCCGCCTCGCCGCGCCGCGATCCCGGCTCGCCGGCTGAGGCAGGATCAAACCCGCCCGCGCCGGCGTTTCGCGAAGGCCGCAATGTCGCGGCTGTACGGCGCGGCCAGTGAACGAAAATTCGCAGACTTCGACACAGAGAAGATCGAACGATTCGCCGGCGCTCGAAGCCGACCGCAGGTTTGCGCTTCTCGTCGCGCTGATGGCGCCTGAGAAACGCGATCGGGCGCTTTCGCGGCCCCGGCGCGATGACGGCGAAGGGCAGGAGCGACCGTCGTCGTTCGATCGGCCCACCATCGGCGAAGGCGCGGACGAGCCGCCGCGCCTGCACTGGCAGGGGGTGATCTTCCTCCTCTTCGCCGGCTGCGCGGTCGCGGCCGTTCTGTTCATCGTCGCAGCGGCGTTCATCCAGCTTTGAACGCCCGGACGGAGCGCGGCGGGCTCGAACTCGCGTGGTCCGCGCCCACGGCCTCTATCGCCGTCGTCAACACACCCGCGCCCAATGAACGCCGCCGTAGGGGCCAACCCAGCGGCGCGCAACAGGGTCCATAGACGGTCGCGCCGCGAAGCCCACGTGCACGCACACGCGCGGACCCAAATCCATGGCGGCTTTGTCGCCAAGCGGCTCGCTAGGCATCCGGAACGCGAGAGCTTCGGCTAACTCGGCGCCTGGCTCTCCCAGGCGGCATGATCGAACCCCAGGCACGCGCGAGCTCGACGCCGCGGTCGAGGCGCTCGAGAAACCTACCGGGCCCGGACAAATTGCCCCCAAGGCGCCCTCGTCGACCGCTCGAGCGATGGCGGGAAGTCGGCCGCGCCAGAGCCGGCGCAACTTGCGGCTTCGGCGGGTTGGAGTCGATTGCAATCCGGGTCTGTTGTGCGACCGCCTCCGTTCCGCTTATCGTCGCCGCCGTCGCGACTTTCGAAGGAACCCCGATGAAGCTCTTCTACTCGCCGGGCAGCTGCGCCCTCGGCGTCCACGTCCTCATGGAGGAGATCGGCGCGCCGTTCGAGCTTCAGCGGGTGAATTTCGCCGACCGCGAACAACACGGCGCCGCCTTCCTCGCCATCAACCCGAAGTCGAAAGTGCCGGCCCTGCAACGCGACGACGGGTCGGTGCTGACCGAATTCCAGGCGATCTCGTTTTATCTCGCGCTGACCCATCCGCAGAAGCGGCTGATTCCCGCCGACCCGGAAGCGCACGTCCGGATGATCGAGGCGATGGATTATTGCGTGGGAACGATTCACGCCGTCGGATTCAGGCGCCTGTTCCGCCCGGGCGAATTCGCTGCGCGCGAAAGCGACCATGCGGCGGTCGAGGCGCGCGGCCGCGAGGTCGTCAAAGCGGGCTTTGCGCTGATCGACAGGGCGCTCGCGGACAAGGATTGGGTCGTCGGCGATTTTTCGCTCGCCGATCCCGCGCTCTTCTACCCCTCGTATTGGGCCGCCGCCCGGCTGAACATCGAGCTGCCCGCCAATGTCCGCCGGCACTACGAGCGCATGATGGAGCGCCCGGCGGTCCGCAGGGCGCTGAAGGACGAGGGGCTCTGAGACGCCAGTCTGCGAGGCCGTTTTCAAGGGCAGTCCAAGGGAGTCGAAACATGACCAAAGCCGTGATCTTCGCTGGCGCCGCACTCCTCGCCGCGACCGCCTCCGTCAGCGCCGGGACTTATGTCGTGGACCGCTGGCCGGGCGACGTCGACTCGATCCCCTGCAGCGCATGGACGCGAACCGACGACGGGACCTGGGTCCTGAACGGCAAACTCAAGATCGGCGCCTCCGAGATCGAAGACATCGGCGTCAAGGGTGACGCCGCCGCCCGCTCGCTCCAGAAAAGGTGCGGCAAGTAGCCCGATCGCCGCGTTAGCCGGGAGAGAGTAGGGTCTTTGCCTAGGCGGACTCTTCTCCCGCAAGCGGGAAAAGGGAGTATGCTCCGCCGCGTCGGGCGCGCCAAAAGGTCCGGACGGAAAGAGCGCGAAGGGCAGTGGGCGAGGCAAGGAAAGTCGCGGCGATCCTGGCCGCCGACGTCGTCGGCTACAGCCGGCTGACCGGCGCCGACGAGGAGGCGACGCTCGCCCGCATGCGGGCGCTCAGGAGCGAGCTCTTCAATCCGGCCGTCGAGGCCCATGGCGGGCGGGTCGTCAAGCGCATGGGCGACGGCGTCATCGTCGAGTTCCGCAGCGTGGTCGAGGCGGTCCGCTGCGCGATTGACGTCGCCGACGGGCTCGCCGAGCGCAACGCCGGCACGCCCTCCGACCGGCGCATCGAGGTGCGCACCGGAATCCATCTCGGCGACGTGGTCGAGGAGGCCGACGGCGACCTCTTGGGCGACGGCGTCAACATCGCCGCTCGGCTCGAGGGGATCTGCGCGCCGGGGGGCGTTTTGCTGTCGGAGGACGCGTGGCGCCAGGTGCGCGACAAGCTCCCGCAAACTTTCGTCGACCTCGGCGAGCGGCGGCTGAAAAACATCGTTCGGCCGATGCGCGCCTACAGCCTGGCGGGCGCCGGCCCGAAAGACCTCGCGCTGCCTCCGGCCGGGACCGCGAGTCTCGCTCCAGCGGGAGGCGACGCGAAGTCGGTTCGCGCTCTCGTCGCCGCCGCCGCGGGCGCGCTCGACAGCCTCGGCCGCCTGATCGGCGCCTACGCCGACAAGGTTTTGACCGCAGCGCCGCCTGAGCCTCGGGCCGCAGCGGGCGTCGCAAGGGGCGTGGACGACAAGGGGCGACGGCGCAGGCTGCGCCGGATCATCATCGCGGCGGCGATCCTCTCCGCGATTGCCAGCCGCGCCTGCACCGAGCGGCATTCGCTGGCGCCGCCCGCTCCCTTGCCGCCGCGCGCGGGAGCGGCGGACGAGGGGCTCGCAAAGGCGCGCTTGGCTGCCCGGTTTTGATCATTCTCGCGGCGGCCTCGCCCCCAGCGGGTAGGTTCGTTCGACGAGAGGAACATGCCAGCGCCAACCCCTTTGTGCTCCGGGCCCGCCAGGTCGGCGATGTCGCCGGCCTTGCATGTCGGCCGCGCCGTCCGAATTTAAATCGCGCGCTGTCCCTCAATTCAGTGTAAGGTAGTCGCCATCACCGGCAGAATGGCCCTTGGGGCGCCGATGGCTGAGAGACGCGCCGCGCTCCCGCCCCAAGGCGAAGCAGGCCGGCGCCGCTGATATTCAAGCAAGTCTCAAGGCGCTTACGGTCAATAAAGTCTGCGAGAGCGCTGAACGCATCGCGGATTCGACGACAGAGCGTACGCCGACGTCATTCGGCCACTCAAACCCGGACAACACGCATGTCAGCACGTCCTATTCAGAGGGCGTCGCCTCTTTTCTCATCTCCCGCCGGCGACGAAGCCCGTATTGGCCCGGACGATCCGACGAAACCCGTCTCTGACCGGGAGCCTCGGTCCAATCGACGGAGGGCGCGCCCGCCGCGCGAGACCGCCGCGGCTGTGCGCGAGCGCAAGGCCTCGCTCGAGACGGCTCTCGAGATAGCGCCAGCGGCCATGTGGTTTACCAATGACCCGGACGCGGCTCACATCGTGGGCAACCGGCACGCCGCGATCATGCTGAGGATGAAGGAAGGCGCCAACGCGTCGCTCACCGCGCCGGATGGGGAGCGGCCCTCTTTTCGCGCGCTTCGCGATGGAGCCGAGCCCTCGCCGCAAACTCTCCCGCTGCAGCGCGCGGCGCGCGGCGAGGAGGTGCGCGACGAGGAGCTTGATATTCACTTCGATGACGGCGAATCGATCACCATCCTGATGCAGGCGACGTCGTTGCGCGGCTCCAACGGCGAAGTCGTGGGCGCTGTCGCGACTGGCGTCGATATTACGGGTCCCAAAAAAACGGAAGCCTCGCTTCGTCGGCTCA
The DNA here is from genome assembly GCA_963823165.1 of uncultured Alphaproteobacteria bacterium. Lineage (GTDB taxonomy): Bacteria > Pseudomonadota > Alphaproteobacteria > Rhizobiales > Beijerinckiaceae > Roseiarcus. Next base: position 34,011 of record CAWGKV010000038.1, read on the forward strand.
ACGCGATGCTCTCCGATCGCGTCGAGGAAGGTCAACGCAAGGTTCTTCAAACCTCGGCGCGCCTCGATGAAAGCGAGCAGCGTTTCCGCCTGCTCGTCCAAAGCGTCACCGATTACGCCATCTTCATGCTCGACCCGAACGGCCTCGTCAGCAGTTGGAACGCCGGGGCTGAACGCATCAAAGGCTATGCCGCCGAGGAGATCATCGGGCAGCACTTTTCCCGGTTCTACCCCGAGGAGGATCGCCGCGCCGGCGCGCCCTCTCGCGCGCTCGGTCTGGCCGTAACGCAAGGCCGGTTTGAAGGCGAAGGTTGGCGCGTTCGCAAGAGCGGCGCATTGTTCTGGGCGAGCGTGGTGATCGACCCCATTCGCGACCACGCGGGCCGGATCGTTGGCTTTGCCAAAGTCACCAGGGATCTCACGGAGAAACGGACGGCCGAGGAGCAGCTTCGCCAGGCGCAGAAGATGGAGGCGCTTGGGCAGCTCACCGGCGGCATTGCGCATGATTTCAACAATCTGCTTCAGGTCGTAATTGCCAATCTCGACCTGCTTCGCCGGCGGACCGATGAGATGAAGGATCGGCCGGCGGCAACCGACCTTCGTCGCTATGCAGACGCCGCTTCACACGGAGCCGATCGGGCTGCGACGTTGACGCGCAAGCTGCTCGCCTTTTCGCGTCGCCAGCCGCTCGACCCCAAGGCGATGGACGTCGATCGTCTGATTTCCGGGATGTCCGATCTCCTGCGTCGGACCCTGCGGGAGTCCATCGCCATCGAGATCGTGCTCGGGGACGGCCTTTGGCGCGTCCTGATCGACAGCAATGAGCTCGAAAACGCAATCGTGAACCTGGCGGTCAACGCGCGTGACGCCATGACGGGGGGCGGCAAGCTCACTATAGAGACCGCCGAGGCCTATATCGACGAGGCCTACGCGGCGATGCAGCATGAGGTGGTCGTTGGGCAGTATGTCCTGATCGCCGTGTCGGATACAGGCGCCGGCATGTCCAAGGACGTCGCGGCGCATGCCTTCGACCCGTTTTTCACCACCAAGGACCAGGGCCACGGCACCGGCCTCGGCCTGAGCCAGGTCTACGGTTTCGTTCGTCAGTCGGGCGGGCACATCAAAATCTACAGCGAGGTCGGCGTCGGGACGACGGTGAAGATCTACCTGCCGCGGCTTCTCGCCGAGGCGCCGAATGGCGAAGCGGCGCCGTCGGTGACTGCCGCGCCGCGAAGCAAGGCCGGCGAGCTTGTCCTGCTGGTCGAAGACGATGATTATGTTCGCCATACGACGAGCGACAGTTTGCGCGATCTCGGCTATCGAGTGGTCAGCGCGGCCGATGGACTTGCAGGGCTTCGGCTCCTGCACGACCATCCAGACATACGGCTCCTGTTCGCCGATGTCGGCCTGCCCGGGGGAATGAATGGCTGGCAACTCGCCGCGGCGGTGCAGGCGAAACGACCCGGACTGCCTGTGTTGTTCACCAGCGCCTACGCAAGGGACGTTATCGGTCCTGACGGCCGGCTTGATCCGGACATCGAGCTACTGAAGAAGCCGTTTACCTATGCCTCGCTTGCGGCAGAGATGCGAAAGTTGCTGGACGGCGGGTAATGGGGAACCGGACAAACCGCGCGCTACCCCCGAACCGCGCCGTCGAGCCAGGCGATCAAATCCCGCGTCACCTCGTCGCGGTTCGTCTCGTTCAGCGTCTCGTGCCGGGCGCCGGCATAGATGCGGGTCGTGAGCTTGGTGAAGCCGGTCGTCTTCAAGTCCGCGATGAGGCCCTGGATGTTGGAGCCGACGGGATCGCGCTCGCCGGAAAAGACGTAGATCGGCATGTCCTTGCGGATCGCCGCCAGCATCCTTGGATCGGAGAGCCGCGGCAGGGCGTCGAGGACGTCGATCGCGAGCTGCGTGGTGAAGGGGAAGCCGCATAGCGGATCGTCGACATAGGCGTCGACCTCGGCTGCGTCGCGCGACAGCCAGTCGAAGGCGGTGCGCGCCGGCTGGAAGGGCTTGTTGAAGTCGCCGAACCACATGTTGAAGATCAGCCGGCTCTTGCCTCGTTTCCCGAGCCGCAGCCGCTCGAGGCGGGCGATGATTCGGCCGACCGACGCGATCGCCGGCGGCTTCCCATTCGAGCCGGAGAAGGCCGCCCCCGCGAGCGAGTCCGAATGATCCGCGACGAACTGCCGTCCGAGGAACGAGCTCAACGAATGGCCGAGGAACACGATTCCGACGCCCGGCTGCTCCGAGGCGATCAGGCGGTTGAAGGTCCAGATGTCGCCGACGCATTTCGCAAAACCGTCCGCGTCTGCGAAATGGCCGAGATCGGCGGGAGCGCAGTCTGGCCCATGCCCGCGCAGGTCGAAGGCGTAGACGCCGTAGCCCGCGGCGTTGAGCGCGCCGGCCAGCCGCGCGTAGCGAAGGCTGTGCTCGGCGAGGCCATGTGCGATCTGCACGATCGCCCTGGCGCGCCCGTCGGGCAGCCAACGGCGCCCCAGAAGGCGAGTCCCGTCCCCGGTGGAAAAGGCGAACGCGCTCCCCGCCATTTCTCCCCTTCGTGCGTCTTCGCGCCCCCTGCGGTGTAAAGAATTACCACAAAAGACAAGAAGGCGCACAAAGCCGGAGCCGACGGCTGTCTGCGGCGCGAAATAAAACCTCGCCGAATCGAATGCGATCGATTAAGGGTCGAGTCCCATGGCGCGGTATATTTTCATCACCGGCGGCGTGGTTTCCTCGCTCGGCAAGGGTCTGGCCTCGGCGGCTTTGGGGGCGCTTCTGCAAGCGCGCGGCTATACGGTCCGCCTGCGCAAGCTCGACCCCTATCTCAACGTCGACCCCGGCACGATGAGCCCGACCCAGCACGGCGAGGTGTTCGTCACCGACGACGGGGCGGAGACCGACCTCGACCTCGGCCATTACGAGCGCTTCACCGGCCGCAACGCCAACCGGCAGGACAACATCACCACGGGGCGCATCTACCAGGAGCTGATCGCCCGCGAGCGGCGCGGCGACTTCCTCGGCGCGACGGTGCAGGTGATCCCGCACGTCACCAACGCCATCAAGGAGTTCATCCTCGAGGGCAACGAGGCGGTCGACTTCGTGCTCACCGAGATCGGCGGCACGGTCGGCGACATCGAGGGCCTGCCGTTCTTCGAGGCGATCCGCCAGCTCGGCAACGATCTGCCGCGGAACCATGTCGTCTACATCCACCTCACGCTGTTGCCCTTCATCCCGACCGCCGGCGAACTCAAGACCAAGCCTACCCAGCACTCGGTCAAGGAGCTGCGCTCGATCGGCATCCAGCCGCACATCCTGCTCTGCCGTTCGGACCGCGAGATCCCGCGCGAGGAGCGGCGCAAGCTCGGCCTCTTCTGCAACGTGCGCGAGAGCGCGGTGGTCGAGGCGCGCGACGCCCGCTCGATCTACGACGTGCCGGCGCTCTACCACGCCGCGGGGCTCGACCGGGAAGTGCTCGCAGCGTTCGGCATCGAGCCCGCGCCGAAGCCCGACATGCGTCGCTGGGACGGCGTGTCGAAGGCCTACCACAACCCAGAGGGCGAGGTGACGATCGCCGTCGTCGGCAAGTACACCGGCCTCAAGGACGCCTACAAATCGCTGACCGAGGCGCTGACCCACGGCGGCATGGCCAACAAGGTCAGGGTCAAGCTCGACTGGATCGAGAGCGAGATTTTCGAGACGGCCGACCCGGCGCCCCGTCTCGAGGGCGTGAACGGCATCCTGGTGCCGGGCGGCTTCGGCTCTCGCGGCGCGGAGGGCAAGATTCTCGCCGCGCGCTTCGCCCGTGAGCGGAGAGTCCCCTATTTCGGCATCTGCTTCGGCATGCAGATGGCCGTCATCGAGGCCTGCCGGTCGCTGGCCGGCCTGTCGGACGCCAATTCCACCGAATTCGGCCCGACGCCGGAGCCGGTCGTCGGCCTCATGACCGAGTGGCTGCGCGGCAACGAGCTCGAGCGGCGCAGGGCGGAAGGCGATCTCGGCGGCACGATGCGGCTCGGCGCCTATCGCGCCTATCTGATGCAGGGCTCCCGCATCGCGGGGATTTACGGCGGGACGGAGATCTCGGAGCGCCATCGCCACCGCTACGAGGTCAACACCGCCTATCGCGCGCGGCTCGAGGACAAGGGCGTGATCTTCGCCGGCATGTCGCCCGACGGTTTGCTGCCGGAGACGATCGAACTCGCCGATCATCCCTGGTTCATCGGCGTGCAGTTTCACCCGGAGCTCAAATCGCGCCCGTTCGAGCCGCATCCCTTGTTCGCCAGCTTCATCGCCGCGGCGAAGGCGCAGAGCCGGCTCGTGTAGGCCGTGCGGGCGTTGCGGACGAAGGGCGGATTGGGATAAGGGTCAGCGCGCATACAACTTGTGGAATTGTTCGGGTCCGGGGTGGTTTGCGGCCTTTCAGGCGTTCAAGTCGGGCCAAACATTCGAGGGGAAGGGCGACATGTCCGATCACAAAGATTCCGCGTTCATCGATCAACATCCGATGGTCGATATCGGTGACTTTTTTCTCTGGCCCGGCGAAAGCGGCGGACCCGTTTTCATGATCTCGCTCAATCCGCTGACGGACCCCGATCCGCGGATCACCAGGGAAATCCATCTCGACGCGAAGGCGGTTTACGAGTTCAAGATCGATCTCGACGGCGACCACGTGGCGGACCTTTCTTACAAGATCACGGTCGAAGGGGATGTCTACAAGCAGCATGTCACCCTGCGAAAGGCGCATGGGCCCGACGCGGTGTCGAACAAGCCGGTCGGCGACGTGATCGCAAACGGCCACAGCACCCCCTACGGCGCCGGCCAAGCCGATGTGATCTATGGAACAAGCGGGGAGAAACTGTTTGTCGGTCCGCGACAGGACCCGTTCTTCTTCGATTTTCGCGGCCTGATTTCGCCGGTCTCAGACGATCTGCGATTTGCGCTCAGTGCTGACGGTCTACCGACGGACGGCAGCGCCCAGGACACGTTCGGACCGACGAACGTGACGATCGTCGCGCTCGAGGTCCCGGACCTGAAGGGCAAGAAAATCGGCGCCTGGAGCGTCACCTCGCATGCGCACGACGGGAAGGCGTTCGACCGTGCGGGAAGGGCCTCGATCACGGCGATCTTCCTGCCGAACCCGCCGACAGGGCGCAATCCCAAATGCTATCCTTACGGCGGCCAGACCAAACAAACCTATAACGAAACCGAGCCGGTGAACGATCGAGAAAACTACGGCAAGATGTTCCGCTACCGGCTGCAGCAGATCCAGGCCGATAAATCGTGGGCGGATTTCTTCCTGCCCGACATCCTGACCTATGACCCCTCTCACCCGCAGGAATATCCGAACGGGCGGAACCTGGTAGAGGACGCGGTATTCTGGATGATCGTTAAGCTGAACTCCTTCTGCTTCATCCCCATCCCGGCGCCGTCGGACCCTCCGTTTCCGCGCCTGAACCCGCAGCCGTTGCTGAAAGCCTTCCCGTATGCGTTGCCTCCGGCAAACTCCTACCCGTATCTGGATCTTTCCATGGTCCCGGCCGAGCACTCCCATTCCGAGCGTTGAACTCGAGCGCCGGTCTCGATCGACGACGACGTGTTCAGAGAGGGTGCTGCGGTGCGGGCGAACCCTTTCGTCGGACGACTTCGATCAGAGCGTCATCATCTCCTTGACAAGAGCATCGGCGTCGACCCAGTCCCCGCCGATGTTCACCTGGTCGAAATATTCGTACCAGCCGATGCGCGCCGTGCCGTCGGCGACCTTGTGCGTTCCGGAAATATCCTTCATCTGCCACACGGCGACATAACGGTAATCGAGACGGGGCGTGGTGCTTCCGTCATTCATCGTGCAGCCGATGAGCTTGACGTCATCGGACATCAGCTCCCCCAGGAGTTGGTCCACCTTTTTCATGAAGGCGGCGCGGCCGTCAGGCTCAAGCGCCAGCCAGGACGCCTTGGCGTTCCAAAGTTCAACGTATAGATACATCTTCGTTTCCTCCGTCGCTGTATGCCTGTCGCCCTGCCGCCTGGACCCAGTCGCGACGTCCGCCCATCGCCCGAAATCGGCCGGCCGCAGTTGCCGCAATATACGCAGACTTGTCCCGGGAAGTCCCGCGCATCGTCGAAAAGGCGTCGATGCGGCTTTTGGCCCCGCCACCGAGGCGGGCCGCCGGTGGAGTCCATCGTCGGAGGTGGCCGCTCCTATTGAGCTCCGGCTCGAAAATCCGCCTTGGGACAGCCGGCGATTTGGTCGCCGCGATTGCAATTCGGCCGCAGGGCGCCTATAAATAAGCATCCCCCTAGAGTTTTGTTCTTTGAGGCTGCGCCTCCTCCGGGCCGAGGCCGGAGGCGCGCGGTCACGAACGATTGCAAGGAGTACGTCAAGATGAGCGACATTCCGTTGATGCCGAAGGCGACGGCGGTATGGCTGGTCGAAAACACCTCGTTGACCTTCGACCAGATCGCCGAGTTCTGCAAACTGCATCCGCTGGAGGTCAAGGGGATCGCCGACGGAGAGGTGGCCACCGGCATCAAGGGCTACGATCCCATTTCGACCGGCCAGCTGACGCGCGAGGAGATCGCCGTGGCCGAGCAGGATCCGAACCACCGCCTGCATCTTTCCGTCTCGAAGGTGCGCACGCCCGAGTTCAAGAAGCCGCGCGGCGCGCGCTACACGCCCCTTTCGCGCCGGCAGGACCGGCCGAACGCCGTGCTGTGGCTCCTGCGCAACCATCCCGAGCTCAAGGACGCGCAGATCATGCGGCTCGTCGGCACGACCAAGCACACCTTGCAGGCGATCCGCGAACGCACCCACTGGAACTCGGCCAACCTGCAGCCGATGGATCCGGTGACGCTCGGCCTCTGCTCGCAAATCGACCTCGATTTCGAGGTCAACCGCGCCGCCAAGGACAAGCCGAAGGTTGAGGAGGACCGCAGCCAGACCCTGGTCCCGGCGGAGGTCACGACCGCAAAACCCGCGCCGTCGAGCCAGCTCGAGGTGTTCGGCGTGCCGAAGCCGAAGGCGCCGGCCGAGGAGAAGATCGACGTCGAATCCGTGTTCGGCAAGCTGAAAGAGAAGGAGAAGGAGCCGCCCGGCCAGGAATAGACCGCGCGGCTTGGCATGCGCGCCAACGCCGGCTATTCGGCGGCGTTCGCCACGCTCGGATTGTTCGGATGGGTCGTCCAGTTCGCGGGCGGACGGTCGTAGGGGAGGCCGGTCCGCGGGTCGACGCCTTGCGTCTTGTGGACCAGCGTGATGCACCCCTCGACCGGGCAGACCAGCGCGCAGAGATTGCAGCCGACGCATTCGGCGTCGTTGACCGTGAACTGCCGCTTGCCGTCGAGGCTCGCGAAGATCGCCTGATGCGAAGTGTCCTCGCACACGATGTGGCACCGGCCGCACTTGATGCAAAGGTCCTGATGGATCTCGGCCTTCGCCACGTAATTGAGATTGAGATGCTGCCAGTCGGTGATCGAGGGGACCGCCCGGCCGCGAAAATCCTCGACCGTCGCGTAGCCCTTGCGGTCCATGTAGGCGGCAAGGCCTGACGCCATCTCCTGAACCACCTTGAATCCGTACGTCATCGCCGCGGTGCAGACCTGAACCGTCCCGGCGCCGAGGGCGATGAACTCCGCCGCGTCGCGCCAGGTCGTGACCCCGCCGATCGCCGAGATCGGCAGGCCGGCGCAGGCCGGGTCGCGGGCGATTTCGGACACCATCGACAGCGCGATCGGTTTGACCGCCGGGCCGCACATGCCGCCGTGCGTGCCCTTGCCGTCGATCGCGACGTCCGGCGTCATGCGATCGAGGTCGATCGCCATGATCGAATTGATCGTATTGATGAGGGAGACGGCGTCGGCGCCGCCCTTCTTGGACGCCCGGGCGGGCTGGCGGATGTCGGTGATGTTGGGAGTCAGCTTGACGATGACCGGCATGCGGGTGTGCGCCTTGCACCAGCGCGCGACCATCTCGACATATTCCGGGACCTGGCCGACCGCTGAGCCCATGCCGCGCTCCGACATGCCGTGCGGACAGCCGAAGTTGAGCTCGACTCCGTCGCACTCGGTCTCCTCGACCCGGCCGAGAATGTTTTTCCACGAGTCCTCGTCGCACGGCACCATCAGCGACACGACGAGCGCGCGGTCGGGCCAGGCGCGCTTCACCTCCTTGATCTCCTGCAGGTTGATCTCGAGATCGCGGTCGGTGATGAGCTCGATGTTGTTCATCGCGATCACGCGCCGGTCGGGCCCGTGGATCGCGCCGTAGCGCGCGCCCGACACGTTGACGATCGGCGGTCCCGCTTCACCGAGAGTCTTCCATACGACGCCGCCCCAGCCGGCTCGAAAAGCGCGGTCGACGTTCACCTTGCGGTCGGTCGGCGGCGCCGAGGCGAGCCAGAACGGGTTGGGTGACTTGATGCCAAGGAAATTGCTGCGCAAATCGGCCATGGGGCCCTCTTTGTTCAGGCGCTTGCGACGCCGAGCGCGGCGACCATTGAGCGCGCCGCCTGCTTGCCGTCCTCGACCGCCCGGACGGTGAGGTCCTCGCCGCCGAGCACGCAGTCGCCGCCGGCCCATACGCCCTCGAGGCTGGTGCGCCGCTCGGCGTCGACGACGATCCGGCCGTCGTCGAGCTTGATCGGCGCGCCGTCGAGCGCCTCGGGCGCCCCGCGCTGTCCGATGGCGGTGAACAGCATGTCGGCCTCGATCCGGAAGACGGAGCCGGGCGAAGCCAGCACCCCTTCGTGTTCGTGGGTGTCCTCGAACACTGCGCCGCTGAACACCCCCGCATGTCCCTCGAGCGCCACCGGGCGCGCCCAGGTGCGGATGACCACGCCGCTCGTTTGCGCGAGTTCGCGCTCGAACAGGCTCGCCTTCATCCTGTCGGCGCCGCGGCGATAAACGATCGTGACATTCTCGGCCCCGAGGCGTTTCGACTGCACGGCGACGTCGATCGCCGTCATGCCGCCGCCGATGACGACGACGCGCCGGCCGACGGGCAGCGTCGACAGGTCCTCCGCCTGCCTGAGGGCTGCGATGTAGGAGACCGCGTCGACCACGTTCTCGAGTTCGCCTTCGTTCGGCAGGCCGAGCTTGTTGGTCGACCCGAGGCCGATCGCCAGGAAGACGGCGTCATAGTCGCGCCGCAGATCCTCGAGCCTCACGTCCCTGCCGAGCGCGACGCCGTACTGCACTTCGATGCCGCCGATCGAGAGAATGAAGGCGGCCTCCTTGGCGGCGAAGCCGTCGACCGTCTTGTAGGCGGCGATGCCGTATTCGTTGAGGCCCCCGGGCTTGCCGCGCGCCTCGAAGATCGTCGACTCGACTCCCGCGACCGAGAGCGCGTGCGCACAGGCCAAGCCCGCAGGGCCGGCTCCGACGATCGCGGCCCGCTTGCCTGTCGGCGCGCCGCGCTTGTAAGGCGACTGTCCGCCTTCGATCGCCGGGTCCGTCGCGTAGCGCTGCAAAAGGCCGATGCCGACCGGCTTGCCTTCGGCGGCCTCGCGCACGCAGGCCTCTTCGCACAGCGTTTCGGTCGGGCAAACGCGTGCGCACATGCCGCCCATGATGTTGGCGTCAAAAATGGTCTTTGCCGCTCCCCCGCGGTTGCCGGCGGCGATCTGGCGGATGAACAGCGGGATGTCGATCGAAGTCGGGCACGCGTTCTGGCAGGGCGCGTCGAAGCAGAAATAGCAGCGGTCCGCCTCGACCCGAGCTTCATGCGGCGTGAGCGGCGGATGGAGATCGGCGAAATTCGACTTGATCGTCGCCACGTCGAGGCGCCCAGGCGCTACATCGGAAAGTCCCGGCGGATTTGCGACGATCGTCATGCTTCTCCCCGCGGCCCTTGCGGCAAGCCCGGATATTCTTGACCAATCGGTCAAGTCTTCCGCGAGGCGAGGCCGGTGTCAAGCCTGGCCGCCGATCGCCCGAGCGATCTGCCCGGGATTCTTCCATTCTTGCGCCGATTAATCCACCTTTAGGTCATGTATCAGGGCGTGGCCCTCCACTTGGCGCCGCCGCACATCGAGACTCTCGCCAGCGTTCGCCTACTTCGCCGCCGACAGCCGGCAAGATCCGTAACCGGCATTTGCCGAAGGGCCAGGCGCTTGCGGCAACTACGCCATAGGCGTAGTTTCGACGTCGTGGAGTATCACTTCGATCCGTCGAAAGGACACAGCCAATCTCGCCAAGCACGGCGTTTCGCTGGCGCTGGCCGAAGTTCTTTTCGCGGGTCCGCACTTGACGCTTGAAGATGAACGCTTCGAGTATGGAGAATAAGGCGGGTCGCGTTCGGGCATATTCGCGGCCGATTGTTCGTCTGCATCTTTGTCGATCGGGGCTCGGTGCGAAGAATCATCTCGTTGCGCAAGGCCAATTCCCGAGAGGTGAAGCGTTATGGAGAAAAAGCTCAGCAAGGCCGCGGCCAAGGCGTTGGCGGGGACGGATTGGAGCAAGCTTGATCGGATGACGGACGCCGAAATCGCGCGCCAAATCGCAGCCAACCCGGATGCCGCGCCAGACATGGCGCCCGAGGTCGACGTGCGCGCAATTCGCCGCATGACCGGCTTGACGCAGGCCGAATTCGCCGCCGCGTATCGGTTCAGCGTCAGGACCGTCCAGGAGTGGGAACGCGGCGCCAAACGCCCGAGCGGTCCCGCTCGAACGCTTCTCAGCGCGATAAAGGCCGACCCGGAAGGGCTGCGAAGGGCGCTGGCGGCAGCCTGAATGCGGTGCTCGGGCAAGCTGAAATGTCGTTCGGGCGCGCATCATGTCGCGAGAGTGCGGCAAGGCGCTGCATTTATCGACGCCGCGCGATGGCGGTCGTCGGATCCTTTCCATGGACGAAAGCGCATGAGTCGGAACAAAAACTCCTTCGGCCCCTCGCCTGGGCCGACCCTGGCGACGCCCCGGATCTGTCGACGCCGGAGTGGGCCGCCAAGCTCGCGGTTACGCCCGTCCGTCGAGGCCGTCCGCAGGCGGCCAAGCGCAAAGTGTCGACGACGATCCGCCTGGACGCCGATATCGTCGCGGCGTTTCGCGAAAAAGGCGAGGGATGGCAAACCCGCCTCAACGCCGCGTTGCGCGATTGGCTCGACCATCATTGAGCGGGGCGATACGCCGTCGGAAGAGGGGCCCCAAGCGGCGCCTCTTTGGTCCGCCTACGGATACATGCGGCCATTGGAACGAAAGCAGAGGACAGCCGTTGCACGTATAAATGATGCTGGCGCGAGCCGCACTGACCATAAAGCTGTGCACTGCACGCTCTGTTGGCCTGACCGTGCGCCACGGGGGCGACAATACGGTGGTCGCTCCGCTACAGGAGAATATGGAGCCACAATCCCCATCGGAGTGGTTGTCGCTTGCAAGCCAGCATGAGGCATCCGCGCGCTTGCTAGCCGACAATCGCGTTGTCGCCGGCCAGGCTTACGGCCACGTTGGATTTGCGGCAGAATGTGCGTTGAAGGCTTACATCATGTGGAAGGAGCGGCTGAACACCTGGCCAGATAAAGACTCACGCAGGGAGCTTTATACACACGATTTAAGAAAGCTCGTCCAAATCGCTGGGATCGAGCTCAATACCAAGGATCCAATTGGCCCAAGTTGGGCGGTGGTGCTCCAATGGGATCGAGGGCAGGCCTATGATCCCAATCCAATGCCGCGAAAGGTCGCCCGCTCCATGATCGAAGCGGCCTTTGGGCAGAAGGGAGTTGTGACGTGGATCAGAAAGACCTTGGCGTGAGGCGGTACGATGCCGGTCTTGACTATCTGGCTGCAATACGCCGTCTGAAGCTCGAACCAGAGGCTCTCTTCTGGGCTTACGACAAGACCATAGAGCAGATTGTGCTCGTACTTGTCACTTCGCTTTTTGATTTTGCGGGGCCGCTGGCGCTGACTACGCTTCTGTTTGAAGCATACAACGCCGCCGCTACGCCGAAGGAGATCGATCCCTTTATCGTCCGGCTCCATAGCCCGAAACACGCCCTTTATCGCGCGGCTCAAGTCCATATCGGTAACAGGTTCGATCGGGCCGATCTGAAAGGGCCCGCATTGGATCGAGCCACAATAAGCGGAGAAATAACGCCGCCCATAGTTGCTTCCTTTCGAGCTGGTGATCTCGAGAGCTTCGGAACTTGGGTCTACAAGAGCACCCCGAGTTCTAGGATCAAGATCTTTGAATCGGGGCGACTCTGGAGACACTTTGAGCGCGCCGTTCACGCCGTCGCGGCGTGACGCGGTCGAGATGACTTCCTGCGCAGCGTCGAGAAAATCCAGAGAACGTCCACATCGCTGTCCTCGTGCGCCGCGCCTCGCGCCGTAGAGCCGAACAGGGCGAGCCACGTCACCCCATAGCGTGGGGAAGCGTCGACTTGCTCTCGCGCGGAAGCTCAATCGCTCGCGACCGGTTCATGACGAATCTCCGGCACGCCGAATTGCGGAATCGCTGCGGCGCGCCTTAAATTCCAGAATTCATGGACATTGAACTCCGCCTCCGTCAGGCCTCATCGACCCCTTGACCTGATGAGGGCCCGGCGCGTTCGCTTCGCCCAGGCGCAAGATCGCGATAAGAGCCGATCGTCCTGTTCCGACAAGCGGCCATCAAAACACTTGCTGCGCCGAAGCTTCGATCTTTGCCCTCAAAATCGGATGCAGACTCCGCCGCGTCATGATGTCGGCCTTGCGTCCGAGGATGCGGGCGGCGGTTTCCTTCACGTCCATAAGCTCGTATAGCCCGAGTGATCCTTCGGGGCGATCAAAAACAGATCTACATCGGAATTGTCGCGCGCCTCGCCGCGTGCGGTTGAGCCGAACAGATAAAGGTGTTCGACGCCGAGTTGCCTGAACTCGCTTTCGTGCGCCTTGAGCGCGGCAATGGCGGCTTCGCAGTCCATGAAGTCAGTATAGCACGAACGCGAAGGCCTGCCGCATCGGTTTGGCAGCGGTGACGTCAAAGTCTGCATCGACATTGTGGACCCCTAGGGACGAAACGACTCTGCTGTAACAATTGATCAACACGAAGGTCGCGAAGGCCGCACGAAGATCACAAGACTGTACGTTTGACTCCGTGCTCCCTAGCGGGCTCGTGCACTTTGTGAATTCCTGGTGTTCTTTGTGTTTCCATTTGCTTCCACAATCCCGGTATGACGGGCTGCCAAGCCCTATCGCCGCGATCGAGCGCAGTTTCTCTTTCAAGTTTTATGTCAGGGCGGGAAGGCCGGGATTCCCTGCATTTTTGTTTTCGTGGCCTCCCGGGCTCGTCATCGCCGCCATTGCCGCCTCGAGCGCGCGGACGGCGTCGGCGGTCGCGAGCCTGCGTCGGTTGGCCCGCGGCGGCATCTGCTCCGGCGTCGCAGGAAGATGGAGGAAGATCGCCGGCGTTCCCGGCGCTCTTGCCTGCAGGTGGCGCAGCGCCCCGTAATAGAGATGATTGCAGACATAGTCGCCCGCGTTGGTCGACACACGCGCGGATAGCCCTGCGCCGCGAATCGCGCGCGCGACGTCAACGGCACGCACGGTCCCCTCGAGCAGCGCAGGGCCCTCTTTCGCGATTTCGCCGCGGACCAGGCCGCGGTTGTCGGGCCGGGAGGCGCCGGCGCCGATGCGGGCGATTCTCTCGACGGAGATCACCGCCCTTCTTGCGGCCTGCCCGGTCATCAGCACGGCCTGCGGCCTCAGGCGCTCGAAGGCCTCGACGAATTCGGCGACGCAGGCGTCGTAGACACAAGGCAGCATGCACGCGACCGCGACCGCTTCGCCGCAGCGAAAACCGTCGATCCTCTGCGCCGCCTCCCACGAGGCGTTGACCGTCTCGCCGCCGAACGGCTCGAACGCGGTGACGAGGACCGTCCGGCCGCTCATGCCCTGCAATCCAGCCACCGCCTCACCGCAATGCTCCAATGATACGACGTCGCTCACGGCGAATTATTTGTGCGAATCCCGTAGCCTGAAGCCATGCGAAGGAAGAGAAAGACAGCTCAAATCCGGCCTCCGCTCCCGCGTGATCCGCTCCGCCTCCGCCCGCCGCCAGGCGGCAATCTTCGCGTGGTCGCCCGATAGCAGAACGTCGGGGATCGTTCTGCCCTCCCATTCGCGCGGCCTTGTATAGTGCGGGTATTCGAGCAGGCCCCGCTCGAAGCTCTCGTCCTCGGCCGAGGCCTCCTTGCCTATTACGCCGGGGATGAGGCGCACGCAGGCGTCGAGGATCGCGAGGGCGGCGATTTCGCCGCCGGAGAGGACGTAGTCGCCGATCGAAACTTCCATCAGCCCCCGCGCCTCGATGACCCGTTCGTCGACCCCCTCGAAGCGGGGGCAGAGGATGACGAGGCCGGGCCCCGCCGCCCATTCGCGCCCCTGGGCCTGGCTGAACGGTTTTCCGCGCGGACTCATGACGAGGCGCGGCCGCGGGTCGTCCGGCCCCGCCGCCGCGTCCAGGCTCGTCGCGACCACGTCGGCCCGCATCACCATCCCCGGTCCCCCGCCGGCCGGCGTGTCGTCGACCGCCCGATGTTTCCCCAGTCCATGCTCGCGGATGTCGCGCGCCTCCAACGACCACAGGCCCCGCGCGAGCGCCTCGCCCGCCAGCGATTGGCCGAGCGGCCCCGGAAACATTGTTGGAAACAGGGTGAGGATCGTCGCTGCGAACATGCGCGCCTTTTGCCGGCGCCGGTCTTGGCGCCGGCCTATTCATAGCGGATCGTCGATACGACGCCAGCGGTCCGAGGCGACAACTCCTGGGCTGGCGCATTCGGTCAGCCGCCCGGCCGGGGTCAGCGGGGTAAGCCCCTTGCTCGTTCGTCCCAATACGCAAACGAGAAAACAGTGTCTTCTAACGCTATGAATTTAACGTCGGTTGCGCCGGAGAATTGCTGGCTGGCGTGGTGGAGCCGTTCTTCACGAACGAAACCTAAGAAGCGAATTCCCCAGTCCGCAGTGACCACTTTGTCATCTTCACGCGTGAACGGCAGGGGAACAAACTCCCCGGATTTTCCCCAGATCGAAGCCAACTCCCAGCAAATTTTCCTATTTCGTTCGCTGGGGAAAAGGGAGTTCTCAGTGACCATGCCGGTGATATTGAAGGTAAAACTGGTGCTGCAAGAGAGGATTGAACTCTCGACCTCTCCCTTACCAAGGGAGTGCTCTACCACTGAGCTACTGCAGCGTCGCGGGCGAGGCGAGGCCCGAAAGCGTCCGGCTTCTGCCATAGGCGCCGCCGCAAGGCAAGCCGCCCCGCTGCGAGCGGCAATGCCGAAAAGCTCCTCGCTTCGGATGGAAATCCGCTGGCGCCCGTCCGGCCCCGGGCTCCCTCGACCCCGCTGAAACGTGCAGCCGGCCCTTGGCGGGCTTGCGGCGAACTCCCTGCTTCTGGCCTCGCTGCGAGGCCGAGTTGCTTGGCCTACCCTTCCCAGCGGCCGATCCGCCTTTCGAGCCTCTCGAACAGCGGGTTTCGGGCGTCGAACACCTGCTCGAGGACGGCGACGCTGACGCGGTCGGCGCCCCGCGCCAATAGCCAGTTGGCGAGCCCCGCCGCATCGGCTCGGGCGCAATGCAAGACGACCGAGTTTTGCGGATCGGCGTCCTCGCCCGCGGCCGGGATCGCGCCGAACAGTTCGCACGCGCTCGCCAAAATTCCCTTCGCCGGTCCCGGCAGCCGGGCGCGAACCTCGCGGGTGCGCAGCGCCTCTTCGCTCGCGGCTATGCGGTCGAGAATGTCTCTTGCGCTCGCTCGCGCCGCTCGTCCCCAGGCGGCCGACATCGAGGCGACCAGCGTCGCCTGCGAACGCAGGATCACCCCATCGTCCAGGGGCTTCAAAGCATTGGCGGCCAGCGTCGCGCCGGATGTGGTGATGTCGACGATCAGTTCCGCGGCGCCCGCCGCCGGCGCCCCCTCGGTCGCCCCCAGGCTTTCGACGATGCGATAGTCGGCGACCCCGTGCTCGGCGAAAAAGCGACGGGTCAGATTGACGTATTTCGTCGCCACCCGCATGCGCTCGCCGCGCCTGGCGACATAGGCTGAGGCCACATCCTCGAGATCGGCCATGGTGCGCACGTCGATCCAGGCCTGCGGCGTCGCGACCACCACGTTGGCGCGTCCAAAACCGAGGGGCGCCAGCAACTCCAGGCGCCGATCGGCGTCGGGGACCTTTTCGCGCACGAGGTCCTCGCCGGTGACGCCGAAATGGGCGGCCCCCGCCGCCAGCTGTCCGACAATCTCCGCCGCCGACAGATAGGCCACCTCCACGCCCGGCAGCCCCGTCAGCGCCCCGCGGTAGTCGCGGGCGCCGCGTCCTTGCTGAAGCTCGAGCCCAGCGCTGGCGAAAAACGCCGCAGCCGCCTCCTGAAGACGTCCTTTGGACGGCACAGCCAGAACGAAAGGCGCCTCTGCTGCGACTTCAGGCGCCATCAGCGCGCGCTCCCGTTCGGCAGGCGGTCGATCGTGATCGCCGCGCCCACGGCCGGGATGTCCTCGTTCGCGCCGAGACGCCGAGCGAGCCCGTCGTAGCGGCCGCCGCCGAGGGCGGGCTTCGCGTCGGATCGCGAGGGATCGCGGGCTTCGAAGACGAAGCCGGTATAGTAATCGAAGTCGCGCACGAAGGCGGCGCTGAACACGGTTTCATCGATCTTGACGCCTCGGGCCGCGATGAACCCGTTGCGACTTTCGAACCCGTCCAGCGCCCTGCCGAGTTCGAGGCCGGCGGCGTCCGCAAGCCGCCGCAGGCGACTCGCGGCCTCGTCCGGATCGCCGGCAATGGCGAGATAGGATTCCAGCACCTTGCGCTTGTCGGGATCGATCGGCTCTCCGGAGCGGAGCGCCGCCTGCTCGAGGAACCGATCGGCGATCTCGCCCGCGGTGCGGCCGCCCACCGCATCGATGCCGGCGATCGCCAGCAGATCCTCCACCAGCGCCTTGGCGCCGGCGTGGTCGGCGCTTTCCAGGGCCGCCAAGACCCCAGGCTGCGCCAGAGCGCCGCCGCTGCGTCCGTCGAGGATGGCGGAGAGGCTGCGGCCTTGCGCGACGCCCCGCCGCAGACGCCGACGCCAGACGCTCGGCAGCGAGAGCGCCTCGAGCAGGCTGTCGAACAGTCCTGCGTCGCCCAGGCGGGCGGCGAGCGGCGCGCCTGCCTCCGCCGCGGCTTCCATCGAGAGCGCGAAAATCTCGGCGTCCGCTGCTGCCGCATCTTTTCTGCCAAAACTCTCGAGGCCGGTCTGGGCGCGCTCTCCCCCCTCGGCTTGAGAGCGAAAGACGGGGCCCAGATAGGCGTATTCAGCCGTCCTGCCGGCCCGGTCCGACGAAAGATAGGCCCGGCAAACCGGAATCGTGTATTCCGGCCGCAGGCAGAGCTCCTCACCGGAAGCGCCGCTGGTCAGAAACAGACGGCCGCGGATCTCCTCTCCCGACATATCGAGGAAGACCCCAGCCGGATGAAGGATGGGGGGCTCCATACGGACGAAGCCGGCGGCAAGGAAATGCTCGAGAGCGCGTTCTCCGATGCTTCGGGCGGATTGGGCGGCGGCGCCGAGAGAGATCGAATTCACCGGGTTGTCCTAAAAATCGCGGGGCCTCCTTTAACAAAGCCGGAAACGAGCCGCAGCCCTTTTCGCGTCCGAAGGTGAACGGCGGCGGAAGGAGACCTCGAGCCTCGAATGCGGCCCGAATTCCGGTATCGTTCAGTTAACCGATAAGCGAAAATCGGCGCGATGAACTGTCCAGGAACTGTCCGTTGAACCCTCGTCCGCCCCCGAAGTCGACCCGGATTGGACTGAACTGGCCGCGGCGGCTTTCCTCACGCCTCAAGCCCACTGGTGGCCCGACGACGCAAGCCGCGGGACGTTCCGCCAAAGCCCGGGATAACCGGAGCAAAGCCTAGGATAGCAGAATCCAAGCAAAAGTCTTCCAGGAATCGGCTCTTCTCAAGGGGTTACGCCGGAATCCAAATTGTTTTCCCGTCCGCTTCGCGCTGACGCCTGTCCGCCGATGCGGTCCGCCGGCCAGCCAGCCCGCTCCCATGCCTGCCGAGCGAAGACAACGCCGTTAAACCCGTTGGGCTTCTGGTTCGACGCCGAGCGAGGCGAAGTCAATCCTCCTTAGCGCACGCGGGCTCAGGCGGAAAGCCGCTGCCGCCACATCCCGGCCCAAGGCGATCGCGCTGCAGGTTGCTGTGAGCTTCGAAGGCGCCTCCATGCCAACCTCGCAATCCATCCCGACGCCGTTGCGCGATGAACCCCCTTATGCCACGGGTTACGAAACATGTAAAGAACAAATAAGGGTATATTATAGGACCGCGCCTCTATGAGCGGCAAACACAATCGCAAGACGGGGCAGAGCCCGCACAAGACGGAAAGGTTGCGACCGCCTGTCACATATAGTGATCATGCGACCATCCGGGCAACGCTGTTTCGCCTTGTCCACTGGACGGTGCATAACCGGGAAATCTGCAGGAAATTTCACCCGTTTCGGCCAATTTTTTGAAATAGGGTGGTGAAATGTTTCTGGGCAGTTCCAGCAAAATTTCCTGCTCCGCGGAAAGCAGGGATTTCGCGCCTGACGCGCGCCACTGGTTCGAGTTTCGCGCCGGAGTCTCGCCCACGAGCGGAGGGAAATCCGAAACCGATCATCGCGAGCCTCAACGTCCAAGCGCGCCTATGATCGAGGCCGACTGAACTCGGCGCTTGGCTATAACCCCCGGTTGAGTGCGAAGCCGAACCGCCCGGCAGCGCACGCTGTGCACGGAACGGAGCAGTTCGACGACCGCATGGGGACCTTGCCGCCTGCAAGGTTCATAACGATGAGCAGCGCTCGCTACGCCCTAATGAGCAGCGCCAGCCGGATGAGAGCCGGCAAGCCGATGCTCGGCTGCGACGACGCCGTAGACGACGTCTTGGTATAGATCGACGAAGAACGACATCAAGACGCCGAACAGCAGCAGTTCGAACATAACGCTCATTTTGCCCTCCATGAGGACAAGGTCGAGGCGCGAAAGGCGTGATCTCGACGGTCGCAACCCGCCGCCGCGGCTCTCCTAAAGCAGCGCCTCGGCTATGAAGGCCAACCGCATGACAGGCTATCAGCGACGCCGTCTCTTGCACTGATCTGGGTCAAATCGAGACAACGCGTTTTCGAAGGCGAGAAGGGCAGCGGGGCCCCGGGGCGCCTGACGGCGAGGCGAGCTCGGCCGGCGGGCGCGCCCCGACCCAACACTATGCTCACGGGATCAGCACGAGCGACCCGGTCGTCGTGCGGCTTTCCAGTTCGCGGTGGGCGCGGCTGGCGTCCGCAAGGGCGAAGGCGGCCGGTCTCGGGGCTTGGAGCGCGCCGGAGCGCAGCGCCGCGAACAGCCGGTCGCTCTCGGTCCTCATCTTTGCGGCGGTGTCGGTGAAATGAACATAGTTCGGGCGCGACAGCGTCACCGAGCGCCTGGCGAGCGCGTCGATCGACTTTGCGCCGATATCGCCCGACGCCTGGCCGAAGCTGACGAGATGACCCCGTGGCGCCAGGCATTCGACGGATTGTTCGAACGTGTCCTTGCCAACCGCGTCGAAGACGATGTCGGCGCCGCGCCCGTCGGTGAGCCGCATCACCGCGGCGGCGAGAGGCTCGCGGCCGTAGACGATGACCCGATCGCAACCGGCGCGCAGCGCCTCCTCCGCCTTGGCTTCACTCGAGGTCGCGCCAATGACGGTCGCGCCCAAAACCTTCGCCCAGCGGCAGAGAAGCTGCCCGACGCCTCCGGCGGCCGCATGAACAAGGATCGTCGAGCCCGCTCTCATTTGCGTCACCTCGTGCAGCAGAAAGCCCGCGGTGACGCCCTTCAGGAGCAGGGCTGCAGCGCTGGCGTCGCTGAGTTCATCGGGCAGGGGGACCAGGAGGTCGACGCCCATGGTCCGCATCGACGCATACGCACCTGGCGGGGCGCAGGCGTAGGCGACCCGATCGCCTGGCCGCAGGCCGGCGACGCTCGGCCCGACGCTCTCCACGACTCCTGCGGCCTCCATGCCGAGGACGCCGCCGGGGGCGACGAGATCGAAGCTGCCTCGCCGACAGTAGACGTCGATGAAATTGACGCCGACCGCCGTCTGCCGAATGCGCGCTTCGCCCGGGCCGGGGGCGCGGATCCGCGCGCCGCGAAGCTCGAGAACCTCCGGCCCGCCATACCGCGTCAGCACGATCTCGACGCCTTCGGCCGTCGCGCCAACGCTGTGGGCTGGCGCCGCCAGACGGGCGACGGACGGCCGCTCCTGCTCCGCCCGCAGGTATTGGCGCATCCCCGCAAAGCCCGCTTCGATGATGTCGTCGCGGATGAAGCGCACAAGGCGCTCCCGTTCGGCAGGCGGCGGATCGAAGGAAGCCCGCCATTCCCACAGGCAGCCGCGTTGGCTGGTGACCGGCCTCAGCCGGATCGCCGCGACATGGTTCGTTAGCGGGGCCGGCGCCTCGAGAATGCAATAGCCGAGGCTCATCTTCGAATCGGACAGAAAAAGCAGCTGTTCGCGGATGCGGGAGCCGTCCTTCAGCCGGACGCTGCGCACCGCGCCGACCGCGTCGCCCGCTTCGCCTCCCTCTACGGCGCTCGCCGCCACCGCCGGATGCCAGCGCGCCTGACCGTTGAAGTCGCGTAAGATCGCCCAGAGCTCCTCCGCGGTCGCAGGGATCACCGTCGAGCGGCGGATTTCGACCATCAGGTCAGCGCGCGAAGCGCGCTTGGAGCGCGGCGAGTTCGGCCGAGAACACGTTCCGGCCGATCGACCGGACGAGATCCTCCTCCTTCTCGGGGGCGGCTTCGAACTCCGCCGACCACTCGGCGAAGGTGTGATCGACGTCGGTGACCGGGATCAGGCGAAAGGCCGCGACGTAGGCCTCGACGCCCATCGGGCTTTCCAGGATCGCGTATTCGAAGGACATTTCATAATCCGAGAGCGCCAGCAGGCGCTCGCGGATCCGCCCGCCGTCCTTGAGGCGGAAGTTGCGGACGCAGCCGATCTGATCGGACGGCCGATTCTGTTCGATGCGGCTTTCGGCCACGAAGGGCGTCCAGTTCGGCAGGCCGTTGAAGTCCCGCACGACCGCCCAGACCGCGCTCGCGGAAGCCGGAATGACGGCCGAACAGTAGACCTTCGCCATGCAATTAGCGCCGGTCGTCGTCGCGGTCGTCGGCGAGGCGCGGCGGCTCCTTGTCGCCCTTGGCGCGCTTCTGCGCCAGGCTCTCGATGTCCTTGGCGTCGCGCAGAACTTCGGTCATGCGGCCGAGGCTGCCGCCCTCGATGCCGATCTCCTTCATCAGGGTGTCGATCATCGGCGCCTGGACGCGGTAGCGAAGCGCCGAATCGATCACCTCGTCGGTGACGTTGCGGTGGCCGTTGCCTGCGCCGTTGGCCCCGTCGATGTGCAGGATCTTGATGGCGTCGATCTTCTCCATGGGACGCACGCTCTCGCGCACGATCCCTTCGATGCGCTCCAAAAGCTTGCCGCGAAAGCGCGACAGGCGGGCGGCGTCGGTGAGGGCGTTCTCGGCCTCGTTGAGCTGCATTGCGCCTTTCGCCTCGACCTCGTAGCGCGCGGCCGCCGCTACGGCCTTGATCTTTTCCGCCTCCGCTTCGCCCAAGGCGGCGATCCGCGCCGCGTCGGCCAGGCTCGCCGCGGCCTCCTTTTCGGCCTCGGCCTTACGCGTTACTCGAACCGCCTCGCGATCGGCCTCTCGCGTCGCGGCGATGAGTTCCGTCGTCTTTCGCCGCTCGGCGATCTCCCGCTCGCGCGCCGTGATCGACTGCTCTTCGGCTTCGATCGCCTTGATCCGCGCCGCCTCCGCCACGGCGATCGCCTCGGACCGTTCGCCCGAAGCTTTGGCGATCTCGATCGCGCGTTGGATTTCCGCCACCTCGACCGACTTGTCGCGCTCGACTTCGAGCCGGCGAATCGCGCTGTCGCGCGTCACCCGCGCCTCGGCCAGCCCGCGGTCGGTCGCGATGCGCGCGCGCTCGACCTCTTCGCTCGAAGCGATCTCCGCCTCCTCGAAAGCCTGGCGCTTCGCGATGTTCAACGCATCGAGCATCCGCTCGCGCTCGAGCCGCGCCTGATCGAGGGCGCGCTCCTGGGCGACGCGGGCGATCTCGACATCCTGGGCCGCCGCGATTTCCGCCCGCTTCCTGTCCGCCTCCGCCTGCGCCAACTCCGCGTTCTTGACCGCCACCGCGACCTGCCGGCTTATTTCCGCGACTTCGAGGGCGCGGCGGCGTTGCACCTCGAGCTCGCGCTGCTGCCGCTCGCGCTCGATACGCGCGCTTTCGAGCGTCAATTCGAGGCGAATCTGTTCGGATTCCGTCTGCTCGCGGGAGCGGATCTCGGCCTCGTCGATGAGCCGCCGGCGGGCGATCTCGCGCTGCTCGATCTCCTCCTGGTTCTTGATCCGGGCCTCGGAAAGGCTGCGCTCCTGCGCGAGTTTCGCCTTCTCCACCTCCTCGCGCGCCGCAATCTGCGTCTGCTCGCTTTCGCGCTCCCGCTCGGCCCGGTCCTTGGCGAGCGCGAGGCGCTGAGCGGTGCGTCTGAGTTCGACGTCATGCTCCTGTTCGAGCCGCGCGTACTCGGCCTCCCGCTCGATATCGAGCGCCCGTCGCTGCGCCTCGAGATTCTGGGTCCGGATTTCGATCTGGGTGCGCTGCTCGATCTCGTTGCGCATGCGCCGCCGCGCTTCGATCGTCTCGGTCAGCTGGGTGAGGCCCTCTGCGTCGAAAGCGTTGGAGCTGTCGAAGAATTCGAGGCCGGTCTGATCGAGATCGACGATCGCGACGCTCTCGAGCTCGAGGCCGTTCTGGGCGAGCCCTTCGAGGGCTGCGGCCTTGACCGCCTCGGCGTAATCCTGCCGCTTCTCGTGCAGCTCTTCGAGGGTCATCTGCGCGGCGCCGGTGCGAAGCGCCGCGGCGAAGCGGCCCTCCAGCAATTCCCTGACGCCGTCCGACTCCAGCGTCCGGCGCCCGAGCGTCTGGGCCGCGCGGCTCACCTCTTCCCGGGTCGAACCGACGCGCACGTAGAAGTCGGCGACGACGTCGACGCGCATGCGGTTCTTCGTGATGAGGCCCTGCGCCTGGCGCCGCGCGATCTCGATTCGCATCACGTTCATGCCGACCGGCGTGATGTCGTGCAGCACCGGCACGACGAAGGCGCCGCCGCTGATGACGACCTTCTCGCCGCCGAATCCGGTTCGGACGAAGGCGGTTTCCTTGGTCGAGCGCCGATAGAGCCAGCGCATGAGATAGACGGCGATCGCCACGATGACCGCCAGCACGATCAGCCAAAGGATCAGCGACCCCACCGTTTCCGCACCCACCTCGACGTCTCCCTATGAGCTCGATCGGCCGAACGCCGGCAGGAGGCGCGCCATCACGCTCTCCTCTCGCGCCGCGGACCGATGGAAAGGAACGCCGCCGTCGCCGCCGCGACGAAGGCGTCATCGTTGATATTGGCCTTGATCCGCTCGATACGCCGGCGCGGAGTTTGCCGCACCGTCTGTTGCAGCGCCTCGAACAGCGCCGCGTCGGCTTCCGGATCGTGGAAGGGTTTGTCCGGCGCGTCGAGAGCGGAAACGCCGCCCTCGGGCAACAGGAGGCGGACCGGGCCCTCCATCCGGTTGAGGCGCTCGCCGATCCATTCGCCGATCGCGCGGTTTTCCTGCGGCGTCGTGCGCATGAGCGTGACGTTGGGATTGTGGACGACGAAGCGGCGATTGCGGAACCTCTCGGGCACGGTATCCCGCGGCCCGAAGTTGACCATGTCCAACGCGCCGACCGAGACGACGCAGGGCAGGCTCGTGCGGATCGCCGCGCCGAAGCGGTCGGCGTCGCAGGGAAAGACGCCGCCGACCAGCATGTCGGCGACTTCGGTCGTCGTCAGATCGATGAAGCCGGCGAGAAGGCCGGAGTCCGCCAGGCTCTCCATCGACCGTCCGCCCGCGCCCGTTGCATGGAAGACGAGACAGTCGAAGTCTGCGTCCAGCCGGCGGGCGATCCCCTGCACGGCCGGCGTCGTCACGCCGAACATGGTCAAGCCTACGGCCGGACGGGCAAGCCGACGCCGAGCTTCGCGTGCTTCCGGCGACGGACTTGCGGCAATCATCCCGGCGAGCGCATCGGCGGCGTTGCCGAGCACCTGTTCGGTGATCAGGTTGACGCCCTGAATGTCGGCCACGGAATAGAGCATCATGATGTCGGCCGCGCCGACATAGGGCGCGACCTGGCCGGAAGCGACGGTCGACACCATGATTTTGGGGACGCCGAGCGGCAGGCGGCGCATGCCTGCGGTCGCGAGCGAGGTGCCCCCCGAGCCGCCGGCGGAAATGACGCCGCCGACCCCTCGTTCACGTTCGATCCAGCGCGCGAACGCCTCCGCCATCGCCGCGACCGAAGCGCCGCGGTCGCCCACGAAGACCGCCGCCGAGCCCCCAGGGTGCATCGCCGCGACCTGCGAAGCGGTCACGTCGGCGCGCGACGGCTTGCCGGATGTCGAGAGATCGACGGTGCGGACATGTACGCCATGGGAGCGCAGCCGGTCCCGAATGAATCGCAGCTCGTCGCCCTTGGTGTCGAAGGTCCCGACGACGAGAGCCGTGCGGCCGATGCGCTCGGCCAAGGGCAGCGGCAGCAAGGGACGCGGCTGCGCCTCGGACGGCGACGCAGCCGGCGGCGGCGCGCCCGCCGGGCGCAAACCCCACCGGTTCGGCAAATGGGCGGCCCGGTAAGCGGGCGAGGCGTCCTCTTCGTCGCTCGTCGCGCCGCGAGCCACCCGAAACACCCGGCGCTCGCCGGCAGCGGGCGCCGCTGCCGGCGACGAGGGAGCGCCGGCGACAGCGTCGGTCTCGTCATGACCATGCCGTCCGACGCCGAGCAGCCGCTGCTGCAGGTCGCGGTCGGCGGCGAGCGCGCTCGCGTCCATGATGCGATTGACGCGCCCGTTCACCATGATGGCCACGTGATCCGAGACCGAGGTGGCGACGCCGATGTTCTGCTCGACCACCAGGACGGCGAGGTCCTCCTCATGGGCGAGACGGATCAGAAGATCGCGCATCTGCGCGACGATCATCGGCGCGAGCCCTTCGGTCGGCTCGTCCATGACGAGCAGGCGCGGGTTGCCGAGCAGCGCCCGCGCGATCGCGAGCATCTGCTGCTCGCCGCCGGAAAGCTGCCCGCCCCCGTTGCCGCGCCGCTCCGCCAGCCGCGGGAAGATCTCGTAAACACGGTCCACGGTCCATGCGCCGCCGGGACGCGCGCTGAGCCGCAGGGTCTCGTCGACCGACAGGCTCGGCCACAGGCGGCGTCCCTGCGGCACATAGCCCACTCCCTCGCGGGCGATCAGATGCGGCTCGAGGCCGATCAGGCTCCGCCCCTCGAAGCGAATGGAGCCCGAACGCGCCGGCATGAGGCCGACGATCGCGTTGCAGAGGGTCGTCTTGCCCATGCCGTTGCGGCCCACCACCGAGAGGACGCCGCGCTCGAGCGTGAGCGACACGCCCTGCAAGGCGTGCGATTCGCCGTAATAGACCTGCAGGTCCTGCACCTGCAGAACCGGCTTCGGCGACGCGGGCGCGCCCCTAGGCATGCGCCGCTCCGAGATAGATCGCCTGGACCTCGTCGTCGTCCTCGATCTCCTGCGGCGCGCCTTCCTTGAAGACGCGGCCGTTGTGCATCATCGTCACGCGGGACGAGACGCGCAGCGCGACATCGAGATCATGCTCGATGATGATGTAGCCGATGTGCTGCGGCAGGGCGTTGAGGATAGCGACCAGGTCGCGCCGCTCGCCGGGCGACAGGCCCGCCGCCGGCTCGTCGAACAGAATGAACCTCGGCGCCCCCGTCAGCGCCAGCGCAATCTCGAGCTGGCGCTGCTGACCGTGGCTGAGGATCGCGACCGGCCGGTCCAGGAGGTCGTCGAGATGGACCGAGTGGGCGATCATCCGCGCCTGCGCCATCGTCGCGTCCGCCTGCCCGGCGCGCAACAGGGAGAGCCTCTTGCGCGACACCCCCCGGCAGGCGACGAAGATGCTGTCGAGGACCGTCAGTCCCATGAAGAGCTGGCTGATCTGATAGGTCCGGCGGAGACCCCGCCGGATGCGCTCGTGCACGGGGAATGTCGTCACGTCCTCCCCGAAGAAACGGATGCGGCCGGAGCTCGGCGGAAAGTCGCCTGTGACGGCGTTGAAGAGCGTCGTCTTGCCGGCGCCGTTCGAGCCGAGAATCGCCCGCCGCTCGCCTGCGCCGACCCGGAGGTCGACGTCGGCGAGGGCGACCAGCGCGCCGAACTGGCGGCCCACGCCCTCGAGCTCCAGCGCAAAGGCGGAGTTCGAGGAGAGGCGCTCGGCGACGCTCCGGTCGACCATGGCGGGCTCGTCTCAGGCTCGGGAGACCCTCACTTGCAGTCCGGATTGTCGCGGTTGGCGACCCCGAGCTTGAGGAAGTCCGCCTCGGGAATGCCCAGCGTCTGATTGACGGCCCGGACGACCCGGACGACCTTGTTGTAGAGGTGGCCGTCGTCCGCCTTGGCGACTTCGGTCAGATAGTTGTCGGCGATCGCCTGGCGGTTCTTGTCGAGCTTGACCTTGCCGGTCGGGGTGTCCAGTTCGAGATTGGACAGCGCCTGGCGGAACTTGACGCCGTTGTCCGAGAGGTCGCCCTTGACCTTGTCGAGCGCCGCCAGCATCGCCTCGGTTTCGATATAGTAGCCCTGGGCGAACAGCGAGGGAGAGGGGAAGCCGTCCGGGTAGGCCGACTTGTATTCGGCGACGAACTTCTTCCAGGCGGGGGTGTCGTCGTTGTCGGCGATCGGGCCGGCCGCCGGCGTGCCGATCACGTAGTCGCGCTGCTTGCCCTTCGTGCCGAGCACGGACTGGTCGACGGTGATCGAGCCGCCGATCAGCGGCGCCGCGCCGCCCGCCTGCTGGTACTGGGTGAGGAAATTGACTCCGTCCGCGCCGCCGAGCGCGACATAGATGGCGTCGACGTTGTCGGGGATCGCGGCGATGACAGAGGAAAAGTCCTTGTTGCCGATCGGCACCCAGAACTTCTTCGGCACATGACCGCCGGCCTTGCAGAACCCCGCCATGAAGCCGAACACCTGGGTGTACGGGAAGGAGTAGTCTTCGGCGACGGTGACGACCGTGTGATACTTCTTGTCGTTGTAGGCGTACTCGCCCAGTCCCGCCATCCATTGCGCGCCGTCGGTGGTGAAGCGGAAGAAGTTCGGGGCCGGGTCGCGCAGCGTCGTGTCCTGAGCGGCGGAGGTGCCGTTGATGAAGGTGACGTTCGGCTGGGTCTTGGCGTAGTCCTTGACCGCGAGCCCTTCGTCGCCGGACAGCGGTCCGATCAGGATTTTCACCCCGTCCTGCTCGACGAGCTTGCGGGCCGCCTTCACCGCGCTGTCGGGCGAGGCGTCGGACGAGCCCTTGATGATCTCGATCTTCTTGCCGCCGGCCTGGTAATTGGCGTCTTTGAGCGCAAGCTCGGCGCCCCGCATGCTGTCCTGCCCCAGCACGGCGAACGCCCCCTCCAGGGTGGCCAGAAGTCCGACCTTGATCGAATCGTCTGCGAGCGCGGCCCGCGGCGCGAGCGCCACGCCCGCGAGCAGGGCCAGGGTCACTAATCTTTCACGCGTCTTCATCCATTCCTCCCAGGTTGAGGGCCTTTTTTCGGTCCCCGAACGCGCCTACCGCGCTTCTCGGGTCTCGCGCAACGGTTTCTGCGCCAGCGCCGGCGCGATGCGCCGCCAGAGGCCGAGAATTCCGTCCGGCGAAACGAAGACGATGATCAGAAAAATGGCGCCGACCAGCGTATTGAAGCGGTCGGCGCCGACAAGGTCGATGGCGTAGGTCTTGAGCAGCACGTAAAGCGCCGCGCCGAGGAACGGTCCGATCGGGTGCCTGAGCCCGCCGATAACGGCGATCACCAGGATGCCGACCGCCTCGTTGACGCTGACCGTGCCGGGCGAAATGCGGCCGTTGAACCAGACATAAAGCACGCCGGCCGCGCCGGCGATCAGTCCGGCGAGGAAAAATGCGGCGATGCGCAGCATCGTCACGTCGTGTCCCACTGCGCGAGCGCGCCGCGCGTTGTCGCGGGAAGCCATCAGGGCGAGGCCGAACCCGGAGCGCGCGGCATAGACGACGGCGCAGAAAAACAGCGCCGCGACCGCGAGGCACAAGTAATAGAAGGGAACCGGGTGGCGCCATGCGACGCCGAAAGCATCGGGCGCGGCGACGCTGCGAAATCCCGAATGTCCGTTGAACAGCGAATAGTTCTGCTGCGCCAGATAGAAGAACGCCGTTCCCGTCGCGAGCGTGATCATGATGGTGTAGATCCCGGCCGTCCGCACGGCGATGGCGCCGATGAGGGCGGAGACGACGCCGGCGATGAGGATCGCCATCGGGACATAAATCTCCCACGGCCAGTTCAGTCCGAGAACGCCTGTGCCGTTCGGGCCCAGGATCGCCACCGCGTAGCCGGCGACCCCGGCGACGGTCAGCTGGGCCATCGAGACCATGCCGCCATAGCCGGCGAGGACCATCAGCGACAAGGCGATCATTCCGAGGATCAGCGTCTGAGCGCCGACCTGGAACACGACAAACGGCGTCGCCGCCAGGGGAAAGAGCGCGAGAGCGACGCCGAGCGCCGCAGTGGCGGGCGTGAGCTCGACAGGCACGATGTCGGCCGGCGCCGGCGGCCGTACGGGATCGGCGAGCCGCAGGCGGGCGTTGCCCATGATTCCCTGCGGCCGCAGCGCGAGGGTCACGACCATGATGACGAAAGTCAGGACGACGCCATAGGTCGGCAGGTAGACGAGGCCGAGCTGTTCGGCGAGCCCCACCAGAAGCGCGCCGATCGCCGCGCCTGCGATCGATCCCATGCCCCCGACGATGACGACGACCAGCGAGGCCATCAGATAGCGCACGTCCTCCCCCGGCGCCACGGACAGGGCCGAGCCGCCGATCACCCCGGAAAATCCCGCGAGGGCGCCGCCGATCGCGAAGACGCCGACGAACAGCAGACGGACATTGACGCCGACTGTCGACAGCATGGCGCGATCGTCGACGCCGGCGCGGATCATCGTGCCGAATTTCGTCCTGTTGAGGGCCAGCCAGAGAGCCACTCCGATCACCAGCGAGACCGCGAGAACGACCAGCCGATAGAGAGGATAGCGCAGCGTGACGATCTGGCCGTTCGACTTGATCGCAGTGACGATCGGCGTGGCGACCGCCCCGTCCAGCCATGGGGGGATCGAGAACTGGTAGGTCTTGCCGCCCCAGACAGCCAGCATCAGATCGGCGGCGACGATCGAAATGCCGATCGTGACCAGGGTCTGCCGCAACTCGTCCCCCGTGAGCCTCTGGAAGACGAAGATCTGAAGCAGAGCCCCGGTGATCCCGATCGCCGCGGCGCCCGCGACGACGCCGAGAAACCAGTTGTCGGTCCACGCCGCGACGTCATAGCCGACATAGGCGCCGAGCAAATAGAGGGAGCCATGCGCCAGGTTGACGTTGCGCATCAGGCCGAAAACCAGGGTGAAGCCGCTGGCGACAAGGAAGTAGAGGCCGGCCAGAGTCACGCCGTTGAGCACCGCGCTGACGAACGCCTTCTTTCCGTCGAGCAGCCGGTCGAGCCATTCGGGCCAGACGCCGAACACCATCCACAGAAAGACGGCGGCCGCCAACAGCGCCGCGCCGTTCCGCAGCTGGCGTGCGGTCGGCCCCTGCGCCGGACTTGCGACGGTCAGGCTCACGCGCTGAGCCGCCGCCGCTGCTCGTTCATTCTCGGCGCCTTGTGGAACTCGCCGTCCTTCATGATCGCGAGCAGCCTGTTCTTGTCCTGCAGGACACGCACATTGGCGACCGGATCGCCGTCGACCAGCAGCAAGTCCGCGAGATAGCCCGGCTTGATCATGCCGAGCTCGTCGCTCATGCCCATGATCTCTCCGCCGTGCTTGGTGGCTGCGAGGATCGCCTCCATCGGCGAGAAGCCGAGCAGATCGACGAAGTACTCGAGATCCTTGGCGTTGGTGCCCTGAGGCGTCCAGGCGAAGCCGTAGTCGCCGCCGGTCAGCACCCGAATGCCGCGCCGGTGCATCTTCCGGCAGGTCTCGACCGCGTGTTCGAGTTCGCGTTCGTAGCGGATCGTGACCGGCGTGCCCGGCTTGATGCCGTAGTCCCCGGCGTTGCGCGCGGTGTTGATCAGCCAGGCGAGGCCGGGAGCGACGAAATGCCTGTCCTTGGCCGCCTCGAGCATGTCGAGCGCCTCCTCGTCGGCGAAAGAGGCGTGATAGATGTTCTGGATGCCGTGGCGCACGCATTGCTTGATCGAGCCGGACGAGCGGGCGTGCGCCGCCAGCGTCTTGTTGCGGATCCGCGCCTCGCTTGCGGCCATCGCCACCTCTTCCTCGGCCATCGGGGTCTCTTCCGCCTTCATCCCCGTGATCTCTTCGCCCGACAGATTGAGCTTGATCGTGTCGACGCCGTATTTGATCAGGGTGCGCACGGTGCGGCGGACCTCCTCGGGTCCCGACACCACGATGCCGAGATTGAGCCCCTCGTGCGGGATATGCGACGGCGCGGCGTCGCCGAGGCCGCCGACCGTCGTGATTTCCGGCCCCGCGGCGAGATAACGCGGGCCGGGGATCATGCCGGAATTGATCGCGTTCCGGACCACCACGTCGAGGCGCGGCTTGGCGGCGGCAGCGCCGCGACCCATGGTGAAACCGGCGTCGAGCACGAGTTTCGCCATCTGGGCGGTGACCAGCGTGTGCTCCTCGGGAGGCATCATCTGGATCGGATCGATCCCCGGCGCATTGTTCCACGACAGGTGCAGATGCGCGTCGCACAGGCCGGGCATCAGCGTCGCTCCCATCCCGTCGATGACCGTCTGCCCGCCCCCGCCTCCGCCCCCGCCCAAGGCCGGGGAAAGGCGAGAGACGCCCTTCGTCACCTGCCGGATCCGGTTGCCCTGGATGACGACCTCGCCGCTGTAAGGATATTCGCCCGAGCCGTCGAGAATGCGGACGTTGGTGAAAACGACCCCGCTCGATCCGCCGATCCTGTCCTCCGCCATAGCGACTCCTCCCATGCCGTCGCTGGTCTCTCGCGAAGCGGCTGTTTTTCGGCTAGGAAGCGCACGCCCGGATGTGATCTGAAGCGAGGCGCGCGCATTCCCTCGGTTGCTCGAGCGGCGTCCAATGGCCGCAGAGCGGCAGAACCCTGAGCTTAGCGCCCCTGATCCTGTCCGCAAGCCCTTGCGCGGCTGTCGGGGGCGCAATCGGATCGTCCTCGCCGGTGACGAGAAGCGTCGGTCGCCCGAAGCGGCGCAGGTCCGCGCACTTCGCGGCGGCGAGCGCGTCGCAGGATCGGGCGAAGCCGTCCGGATCCTGCCGCAGGTGGCTTTCCCGGACGTAGGCGTAAGCGACCGGATTGGCGCTCTTCGTCGCCGTCGACAGCCCCGCCGCGGCGATCGCGTCGGCGACGGCGATCATGCCGTTCCGCCGCACGAGGCTGGCGCGATCGCGCAGACGTTCTCGCGCAGTATCCGCCGGCTCGCCGATCGGCCCGAACAGCGTGAGGCTCAGCACGGCCTCGGGCGCGCTCGCTGCGACATGCTGGGCGACAAGCGTTCCCATCGAGTGTCCGACGAGATGCGCTGGCCCTCCGGCGACCCGCAGGACGATGTCGCGCACCGCCTCGACCAGCGCCTCGATCGTGATCGGAGCGAACGGCGCGGGCGACCGCCCGGCGCCCGGCAGGTCGGGGCGGATGCAGCGGAAGCCGCCGAGCGAGTCGAGGAGCGGCTGGAACGAGCTCGACGTGGCGCCGAGCCCGTGCAGGAAGACGATCGGCGGCCCTTCGCCGTCGATCTCGAGCTCGATCCGGCCCAGCGACGCGCCGCTCACGAGCGCGCCTCGCGGAATTCGTTCTCGAGCACGCCGATCCCGGCGATCTCGATGCGCGCGACGTCGCCCGGGACGAGATACTTGGGGGGCCTGAAGCCTATCCCGACGCCCGCCGGCGTCCCTGTCGCAATGACGTCGCCCGGCGTCAGCGTCACGCCGGCCGAGATCGTCGCGATGATCGTCGGCACGTCGAAGATGAGGTCGCGCGTGTTGGCGTCCTGCCTGAGCTCGCCGTTGATCCAGCACCGGATTTCGGTGTCCTTGAGGTCTATTTCGTCCCGCGTCACCGCCCAGGGGCCCATGGGACAGAACGTGTCCTGCGACTTGCCGATCAGCCACTGACTGTAAAGACCCTGCAGATCGCGGGCGGTCACGTCGTTGATGATCGTATAGCCCCAAACGTGATCCATCGCGTTCGCCGCCTTGATGCCCCGCCCGCCCTTTCCGATGATGACGCCGAGCTCGGCTTCGTAATCGACGGCCTGAGTGGCCTTCCGGTCGATCAAGACCGGATCGTGGTGAGCGACCACGCAATCCGGGACTTTGGAGAAGATAATCGGGTGGGTCGGCACGGCGCCTGCCGCGGCGCTGGAATCGAAACCGCTCGCGGCGAATTCCTTGGCGTGGTCGTGATAATTCTTGCCTATGCAGAAGACGTTCCGCCGGGGACGCGGAATCGGCGCTTCGAGAACGGCCTCGCGCAGCGGCATCGGCGAAAGAACGCGCGGCAAAGCCGGCCTGTCGATCAACGCAAGGATGCCGAGGAAGGCTTCCGCTTCAGGAATATCGAACGGCGAGACGGTCTGGCGCGGCTCATCGACGAGGCCGACCCGCCGCTCGCCGCCGACCCGGTAAGTCGCGATCTTCATGACCCTCTTGATGTCCCTCCCTCGTGTTCGGGCGTTTCTGAAGCATTTGGTTCACGGGGGCAAATGGCGACATTCCGGCTGGCCGACCAGCTACTAATAACAATTATGACATGTGTTAATCCTGGACCGGCTCCTCCACGCCCGCGGGCAAAAGCCGCCGCAATCGGCTCGGCCCTAAACGGGGTCGTAAGGCGCTGAAAATGCGGGGGGCCGACCCTAAACCTGCGCTAAAGCGCCGCTAGAGCGAAAACCCGCCGTCGACGAGGTGGATCTGGCCGGTGGTGAAGGCGCTCTCGTCGGAGGCGAGATAGACCGCGAGCGCCGCCACCTCCTCCGGCTTGCCGAGCCGGCCCATCGGCTGGCGGTCGACGAAGGCCTGGCGCACCGTCTCGATCGGCTCGCCGCTCGAGCGGCTCAGCGCCGCGATGCGCCCGTCGAGCGACGGGCTCTCGATCGTGCCGGGGCAGATGGCGTTGCAGCGCACCCCCTTGCGGATGAAGTCGGCCGCCACCGCCTTGGTGAGCCCGATCACCGCCGCCTTCGACGCGCCGTAGACGTAGCGGTTCGGGATGCCGCGCACCGAGGACGCCGCCGAGGCGACGTTGACGATCGAGCCGCCGCCCTTCGCGACCATGCCCGGCAAGAAGGCGCGGATCGTGCGATGCATCGCCTTGACGTTGATGTCGAAGGAAAAGTCCCAGTCCTCGTCGGAGCAGTCGAGCACGCTGCCGTGGTGGACGAAGCCTGCGCAGTTGAACAGGATGTCGATCGGCCCGATGTCGCGCGCGAGCGCCGCCACCGCGTCGCCCGAGCGGACGTCGAGCCTGCGCCGATCCGCGTCGAGCCCGGCGAGTCCGTCGAGGTCGATGTCGGTCGCGACCACCCGCGCCCCTTCCTCCCTGAAGGCCTTGGCGGTCGCTCGGCCGATCCCCGCCGCCGCCGCCGTCAGCACCGCCACCTTTCCCTCGAGCCGCTCCGCCATCGAAATCGCTCCTTCCCCTCTGTGGGGCCTCACCACGCCCGAGCCTCAGCGCCCACGGCGTTTCCGACCTGCATATTGCCAAAGCCGCCGGAATTGGCATAGACAGCATCGCCGTCCGACGCGCCTGCCGCGTTTTCGATCGCGGCGCCGCAATAGCTCAGCTGGTAGAGCACGTCATTCGTAATGATGGGGTCGGGAGTTCGAATCTCTCTTGCGGCACCAGTTTTCTCAACTTTGCTTGCATAAGTAGGTCGGTGGAAGCTGGGACGCTGTCATTCCGGTGCCAAATCGATACCACGGCCAACGAAGCGCATCGACTGCTCCAGTGATACAGAATTTCCTTGCCATCCGCATGGGCGGTGAGCCTCTGACTGTCAATCTGCGTCCAAAATTGACCCGCTGTTGCTGACGGGGCGGAGACGGCAGCGCTCGCCCGGCGGAGCGGGCGAACGCGGTTAGCGAGGAACTAGGCTCTGTCTCTATCTCGCAGCCACCCCGGACATGTTTGAGGGGCCTCACTTAGACGGCCTTCGGTTCGGCCATGCCGGCGAGCGCGAAGCTCAAGCCTCGCAATCGTTTGCGAGCGGCCGCGTCATAGGCCTGAGCGTTGGCGCGCGCTTCGCGGAGCCCGTTGAAATAGAGCCCGGTCTTGCCTTCGAGGGCGGGCGAGGCGACGAGCCGCAGGATCGCCTCGCCGCCTTCCTCGACCGTGCTTGCCGGCTTGACGCCGCTCCGCCGCACCATGGTCGTGTCCATATAGGTCGCCGGGTGCAGCGCGTTGACCGTCACGTTCCGGCCTTCCAGCTCCTCGCCGAGATCGAAGGTGAACAGGATCTGGGCGAGCTTGCTCTGGCAATAGGCGCGCACGCCGCTGTAGCCGTGGGTCAGCATCACGTCGCCGAAGTCGATCGCCTGCTGGCCCGCCGACGCGACGTTGACGACTCGGAAAGGCGCGCGGGCCTGGATCAGCGGCATGAGGAGCCTGGTCAGCAGAAATCCGGCGAGATAGTTGACGGCGAAGCGGAGCTCGTAGCCGTCCGCGCTGACCTCGCGGCCGCCGCCGGCCGTTCCTATGCCGGCGTTGTTGACCAGGACGTCGATCCCGTCGGTTTCGCGGCCGACGTTTTCCGCGAGCTCCCGGACTTGCGCCAGCGAGGCGAGGTCGGCCTCGAGGAAGAGCGCTCCCCCGCTTTTGGCGATGCGCTCGGCGACCTCATGGCCGCGCAATCGATCGCGCCCGTGCACGATGACCCGCGCGCCCTCCGCTCCGAGGCGCTCGGCGACCCATCGCCCGACGCCGTCGGTCGAGCCGGTGACGAGGATGGTCTTGCCTTTGACGCTCATAGAATCTCATCCGCCGACCTTCGGCCGGCGCCTTCCGCCCGGATCGGTAACTGGGCAAATTCCCGGGCGCGCAACTGCACAAAAGAAATGCTGCGGTTGCGAGATTCACCCAAATCAAGCACTTACACGCGGGCCGGCGGCAAAGTTTTTCTGTCCTGCCCGGGAATTTGCCCCAGTTACCCAGTTACGCGAAATTCTTTTAACCCATTGAAAAGCCCCGAATTGGACGAAAGAATCCAAGGAAATCCGGAGAGAATCCAATTCCGCAATCTTTGGTTTTAATTTCCAGTGCGAGTTCATTGCAAACAGGAGCGCGTTGGGCCGCGACGCGCCGTGGGCCGCCCGGAAAACCCGCGGCAAGCTTCTGGAATCGCTCGAAACGCCCGGATGGCGACCGACTAATCCACGTCCTCGACCACGACCGTCCGGCCCGACAGGCGCTGGGCGAGCGAAGCCTCCATGAACGGGTCGAGCTCGCCGTCGAGCACGTCGGCCGGCGTGCCCGAGACGTGGCCGGTGCGCAGGTCCTTGACCATCTGGTAGGGCTGCAGCACGTAGGAGCGGATCTGGTGGCCCCAGCCGATGTCGGTCTTGGAGGCCGCGTCGGCGGTGACCTTGGCCTCGCGCTCCTCGAGCTCCCGCTCGTAGAGGCGGGCGCGCAGCATGTTCCAGGCGGTGGCGCGGTTCTTGTGCTGCGAACGCTCCGACTGGCAGGCGACGACGATGCCGGTCGGGAGGTGAGTGATGCGGACCGCCGATTCGGTCTTGTTGACGTGCTGCCCGCCGGCGCCCGAGGAGCGGTAGGTGTCGATCCGGCAATCGCTTTCGTCGACGTCGATCTGGATGCGGTCGTCGACCACCGGATAGACCCAGACCGAGGCGAAGCTGGTGTGGCGGCGGGCGTTCGAGTCGAAGGGCGAGATGCGCACCAGGCGATGCACGCCCAACTCGGTCTTCAGCCAGCCGTGGGCGTTGTGGCCCTTGACGACGATGGTCGCCGACTTGACGCCCGCTTCGTCGCCGGGGGTCTCTTCGATGACCTCGACCTCGAACTTGCGGCGCTCGGCCCAGCGTATGTACATGCGCAGGAGCATCCTGGCCCAGTCGCAGCTCTCCGTGCCGCCGGCCCCCGAGTGGACTTCGAGATAGGTGTCGTTGGCGTCGGCTTCGCCTGAAAGCAGCGCCTCGAGCTGGCGCCGCTCGCCCTCGGCCTTCAGCGCCTTCAGGGCCGCTATTCCCTCGGCCTCGGTCGCTGAGTCGCCCTCGGCCTCGCCGAGCTCGACGAGCGTCGAGGCGTCGTCGAGCTCGCGCTCGATCTTGGCGAGCGAGCCCAGCCTGTCGTCGAGCGCGGTACGCTCGCGCATCAGCTTCTGGGCGGATTCCGGGTCGTTCCAGAGACCGGGCTCTTCGGATTTCGCGTTCAGCTCGGCCAGACGCCGCGTCGCCGCGTCGACGTCAAAGATGCCTCCTCAGCAGTCCGACGGACTGCTTGATCGTCTCGACCAGCTGTTCAGCTTCAGCGCGCATGTCTTAAAGACCACAAAGTTAGAACCCTATTCATTGGCCGGCCGTCGGGGCGGGATGGGTCGTCTACGCCCTTCCCGGCGCCAAGCGCAAGTTCGGCGAGCGCTCGGCGGCGGTCAACCGCCGGCAAACGCTTCAGTAGAGGCCGCCCGTGCCGGAGCCGACCGACTGGTCGCCGCCCGCCTCCGCCGCGGCCTCGCCGCCGCCGCCGCCGCCGCCGCCGTACGAGTTCGGGCGGGCCGGTGCCCGGCTTGAAGGCCTCGAGGATCGTGCCCGGCCCGGTCGAGCGCATCCCGGTGTGGACGTCGACCGAGATCAGCTTGATGCCCGGCGGGACGCGGAAGGGCGTATCCGGCGTGTCCTTCAGCGCCATCTTCATGAAGTCGCGGAAAATCGGCGCGGTGTAGAGCGCCGCCTGGGCGCTGCCGCCGAGCGACCTGGGCTTGTCGTAGCCCATGAACACGCCGAAGGCGAGATTCGGCGAGAAGCCGACGAACCAGAGGTCCTTCGCGTCGTTGGTGGTGCCCGTCTTTCCGGCGAGCGTCTTGCCGACCTCCTTGATCGCGACGCCCGTGCCGCGCTGGATCACGCCTTCCATGATCGAGATGACCTGATAGGCGCTGAGCGGGTCGAGCACCTGCTCCCGCTT
This sequence comes from uncultured Alphaproteobacteria bacterium, assembly GCA_963823165.1. Classification (GTDB taxonomy): domain Bacteria; phylum Pseudomonadota; class Alphaproteobacteria; order Rhizobiales; family Beijerinckiaceae; genus Roseiarcus. The sequence goes on from CAWGKV010000038.1 coordinate 71,287, forward strand.
GTCGATGAGGCGGGGCTCCGGCTGGTTGTCCCATTTCGCCGCGTCGCACCCCTCGCAGATGCGCTCGTCATGCTTGTAGATGGTGTTGCCCCAGCGGTCTTGAATGCGGTCGATCAGGGTCGCCTTGATCCGCTTGCCGCCGTTGGCGAACATGGAATAGCCGGTCACCATCCGCAGCACGGTCGTTTCGCCGGCGCCGATCGACATCGACAGGAAAGGCGGCAGATTGTCGTAGATCCCGAACCGCTTGGCGTATTCGACGACGAGCGGCATGCCGATGTCGCGCGCGAGGCGCACGGTCATCAGGTTGATCGAGTGCTCGACGCCGAACCGCAGCGTATGCTCGCCGCCGGATTCGCCCTCGAAATTCTGCGGGCTCCACATCTCGCCGTTGCCCTGGTCAATCGTGACTGGCGCGTCGAGAATGAGCGAGGAGGGCGTGTAGCCGTTGTCGAGCGCCGCCGCGTAGACGAACGGCTTGAACGACGACCCGGGTTGGCGTTGCGCCTGGGTCGCACGATTGAACTCCGATTCGTCGAACGAGAAACCGCCGACCATCGCCAGGACCCGACCGGTGAACGGGTCCATGGCGACGCAGGCGCCGCTGACTTCCGGAATCTGGCGCAGCCGGTATTCGCCGGAGCGTCCGGCGATCGGTTCGACGTAGAAGATGTCGCCGGACTTGACGAGGTTTTTCGCCGAGCGGCCCGTCCAGCGCATCCCTTCGGCAGTCACGGCGCCCGTCTCGCGGCCCTGAACGATTGCGCCCGACTTGTCCCGGTCGGGCTGCAAACCGATGCGGATCGAAGTGTTCGAGACGTCGAGCGCCACGGCGAGTTGCCAGGGCTTGACGTCGCCGTAGGAGGGAATGTCGGCGAGCGGCACGCCCCAGTCCTGGCCGAGGTCGATCGACTTCAGCGTCCCGTGCCAGCCGTGCGCTTCGTCATAACGCACGAGGCCGTCGACGAGCGCCTTCCGCGCCATCAACTGAATCTTCGGGTCGAGCGTCGTGCGAACCGAGAGGCCTCCCTCGTAGAGCTTCTGTTCGCCGTAGCGCTCCGACAGCTCGCGCCGCACTTCCTCGGCGAAGAAGCCGGCGGCGATCGAGTTCGGCGTCAGGACGCGGGGATTGACGACGAGCGGCTCCGCCCTCGCCTTGCGCGCCTGCTCGGCGGTGATGTAACCGTCCTCCGCCATGCGCCCGATCACATAGTTGCGCCGCTCCACGGCGCGGTCGTGGTCGCGGAACGGATTGAGCGCGCTCGGCTCCTTCGGCAGCGCCGCCAGATAGGCGACCTCGGCGATCGTCAGCTCGTGAACCGATTTGTCGAAATAATTCAGCGCGGCGGCGGCGACGCCGTAGTTGGAGAGCCCGAGATAGATCTCGTTGAGGTAGAGCTCGAGAATCTTCTCCTTCGAATAGGCCGCCTCGATGCGCAGGCTGAGAAGGATCTCACGAATCTTGCGGTCGAAAGTCCGGTCCGAATTCAGAAGGAAGTTCTTCGCCACCTGCTGGGTGATGGTGGAAGCGCCCTGAACCCGACGCGATCCCTGAAGGAAGACGATGCCCGCGCGCACGATCCCCTCGGGGTCGACGCCGTGGTGGCTGTAGAAGTTCTTGTCCTCGGCGGAAATGAAGGCCTTCTTGACGAGATCGGGGATGGACGAGGAGGGAAGATAAAGCCGCCGCTCGCGCGAGTATTCGGCGAGCAGGCTGCCGTCCGCGGCGTGCACGCGGGTCATGACGGGAGGCTCGTAGTTCTTGAGCTGGCTGTAGTCGGGCAGATCCTGCTCGTACTTCCACACCACGGCCGCAAGGATGCCGGCGGCGACGACGAAGACCATCGCGCCAGTCGCAAAAATAAAGCCGAACAGTCGGGCAATGCCGCGCATCTTGCTCTCGAAACCTTCCCGTTGCGCCCTTCGGCGGGTTCCCCCCGTCGCCGAGACGGGAAATTCGTAGCGAAGCCTGGTCAGCGGCCTGACGACTCCCGCGAGGCGTTCCCGACAGCGCGAGTCGGCCGTGAGATCGTGGACCCCGCCCGTCCTTTTCTCCGCGACTGGGGCGATTCTATGATGGCGGGTCGGACGGCCAGACGCACGAACCTCGCCGGTCCCATGAAAACTCGCCGCTGGCGAGCGCTAACGGTCGGCTGCGCTCGCCGGCCGGTCGAGCGCAACGCCGGAACCCCCAGCGGCCGCGGTCCCGGACCCCACGGAGGCGCCGAAGAACGCATCGATCGCCCTGACCATTGCCGAGGCCGTCTTGACCCGCCACTCCGGCGAGTTCATCGCCTGGACGTCTTGGGCGTTCGACAGATAACCGAGTTCGACCAGCACCGAAGGAAATTCCGGGGCCTTGAGGACCACAAAACCCGCCGACCGCGCCGGATTGTGGTTAAGTCTGGTCGCCGGGCGCAAGTTGTCGACCAGGCCGCGCGAAAACATATGGGCGTAGATCCGGGTCTCGCGGCGTTTCAGATCGAACAAGATGTCTGCCACCCCTGGGTCCTGCCGCGTCTGACTCTCTTTATTCGCTCCTCGGTCGGCGGCGTTTTCGCGCGCCGCGATTCGCGCCGCCTCCGCGTCGGAGGCGCGGTCGGCGACGGTGTAGACGGTTGTCCCGCTGACGTCCGATGCTTCGCTGAGGGTGTCGGCGTGGATCGAGACAAACAAGGAGGCGTTTGCCCGGCGCGCGATGTTCACGCGCTCGTCGAGATCGACGTATTCGTCGCGATCGCGGGTCATGACGATCGAGTATCGCCTCGTCGACTTCGAGCTGGCGCTTGAGTTCGTCGCAAAACGCAAGCACGAGAGTCTTTTCCAAGGCGCCTCCCACTCCGCGGGCGCCGCCGTCGGAACCTCCATGCCCCGGGTCGAGCACAATAACCGGCTGCGCCGCGCGGGGCGGAGTCGCAGGAGCGCCCGTCGAGTCCTCGGGCGGCCGGGGCAGCGCGGCGAATGCGGCATCGTCGCACGGCTTGACTTCGATCTTCAGCCGGGCGGGCGGTGCGCCGGCGAGAATCGGGTTCGATTCCACTCGGCCAGGACAAGCCGGGCGCCCGAGATCGATGACCACCCGCGACTGGTGCGGCGCGAGAAGACCAAATCGGAATTCCTTGACGATAGCCGTAGCATTTCCAGTCCCGACCCGACCGATCGAGGGGTCGAGCTGAAAATTGACTTCCGGCAAATCGACGACGATCCGATCGGGGGCAGCCAGGGCGTAGACGCGGGGCTCCACGGAGCGCGAGAGGTCAAAGGACAGTTCGGCGCCCTTTCCGTCTTGCAGGAGACGCGCCCCGACGGCGACCGGCGTTGGCCCGTCTTCCGCCAGGGCGGTTAACGCCGACGCGAAAATGAAGGTGGACGCAATCGCGGCCAGGCGTTGCATTCGCCGTTCTCCCTTTGCCGGCCGCGCCGCCCGTCGTTTCTCCTTCACCGGCGCGGAGCTGCAAATTATCTCGCGCTTCACCGTGCTGGAACATGCTCCCATGCAGCTGATCCAAGTTTCAGCCCGCAGATAGTTTGCAGATAGCTTTAAAAACAGTAAACCGCATTGTACGCTATACCATTCTCGTGCAGCGAACGAGGCGATCGGCGGCGGCAGTCCGCTTCCAAAGACTGCGCGCGGAAAAAACTTGCCAACGCTTCGGTGGGCCCCTATTTAGGGTGGGTTACGAATTCGGACCGATTCCGTAGGGCCGGCCTGTCCAAGTGGGGCAGGCGACATTTCCGCCAAGACCGTCGAGTGATGGCTTGCGGCTCCTGCCGGATGACGCCGTGGCGGGTTTTTGCTCGTCGCCTCAGCCGCCTTTCTTGTGCGCGGGCTCAGCGCCCGAACAAGGATTTCGCGGACTGAAAGATGGAAGCGACCAGCCGGAACTATGCCGGCGGCGCGGACCGATTCGTGACAACGGCGCACTTCACTGCGCGCCATAAATTGCGACGAGCCGGTTTCACGCCTTGGTCCTACTGACGATGTCCCGATCGCAAGTTCCGTCTGCAACAATCGCGGCGCCGACGGTTCGCGCATCGGTGACCGCATGTCGTCGGGTTGGGGTAACGGCTGCGGCCCTGGCATCCGAGTTCCAATTGAAATCCCTCCTTCAGACAGGCGTTGCCCGCGGCTTGCCCGATCGCTTTTCCCGATCGGCAGCACGTTGCGGCCGGCGCGAGAGAGCTTTACATGGCAAACAAAATGATCATCGACGCTTCCCACCCGGAAGAAACCCGGGTGGTGGTGTTGCGTGGCAACCGAGTTGAAGAGTTCGACTTCGAGTCGGCGAATAAAAGGCCGCTGCGCGGCAATATATATCTGGCGAAGGTAACTCGCGTCGAGCCTTCACTCCAGGCAGCATTCGTGGATTATGGCGGAAACCGCCATGGCTTCCTCGCTTTTTCCGAGGTTCATCCGGACTATTACCAGATTCCAATCGCCGACCGTCAGGCGCTGCTCGAGGAAGAAGTGCTTTCCCAGCGCGATGAAGAAGACGAACCGAACGGAGAGCGGCGCAGCCGCAGACATCGTCGATCGCGCCATCAGGAGATCGCGACGCGTGCGAGCGACGGAGACGCTCTTTCTGAAACCGTCAGTCCGGAAGACCGTGTGGCGGAAGAGGAAGACCGTACGGCGGAAGAGATCGAGTCGGCAGCCAAGTATCCTGCCTTGGACGAGTTCGACAGCGATCAGGCTGAAGCTGTCCCTTTACCGGAGACCGCGCCTGCGGTTCAACGCGACGAAAGCGCCGAAAACTCGGAGAACATTGCGTCAAGCAACGAAGCTGAGCGCTCGCAAGGATACGACCGAGAGCCGGCTTTCGTCCGGGAGGACCGAGTTGAACAGGAAGAGTCCGGGTCGAACCTCCTCGAGTTCTCAGAGCGAGAGGCCCGCCAAACCGAAGCTTTCGCCCCGACCTCGGACCACGAGCTTTCGCACGATCGCCCATCCGCGGATCTGGACGGCCATGCTGAGCGGGGCGTCACGCCGCCTCCAAACGACGACGACGACCACGAAGTGACGACGCTCGAAGGAGGATCGGAAGAACGTTACGCCCCAAACCGCAAGCACCAACTGGAGGATGAGGACGAACCAGTCGAGCAGATCGGCGGCGACGCGATGGAGGAGCTGCCGCGCCGCCCCCAACGCCTGCGCCGACAGTACAAGATCCAAGAGGTCATCAAGCGCCGCCAGGTGCTCCTCGTGCAGGTTGTGAAGGAGGAGCGCGGCAACAAGGGGGCGGCGCTCACGACTTATCTCTCGCTCGCGGGGCGCTATTCCGTTCTGATGCCCAACACAGCGCGCGGCGGCGGCATTTCGCGCAAAATCACCAATGCGCAAGACCGCAGCCGGCTGAAAGGCATAGCTGAAGAACTCGATGTTCCAGAGGGCATGGGGGTGATCCTGCGCACGGCCGGCGCATCGCGCACCAAGGCGGAGGTCAAGCGCGATTTCGAGTACCTGCTGCGCATGTGGGAAACGGTACGGGAGACGACGCTCGCCTCGAGCGCGCCGACCCTCGTCTACGAAGAGGGCTCGCTGATAAAGCGCGCGATACGGGATTTGTACAGCAAGGAGGTCGACGAAATCATCGTCGCAGGGGAAGCGGGTTATCGCGAGGCCCGGCAGTTCATGCGCCTCCTCATGCCGAGCCACGTCAACACAGTGCAACTTTATCGCGACACCCAGCCGGTATTCGCTAAAGCGGGAGTTGAGACGCAGCTCGACGCGATGTTTTCCAATCAGGTGACGCTGAAGTCCGGGGGCTACATCGTCATAAACCAGACCGAAGCTCTGGTCGCTATCGATGTCAATTCCGGTCGTTCGACCCGCGAGCACAACATCGAGGACACCGCGCTGCGCACCAACATCGAGGCGGCGGACGAAATAGCCCGACAATTGAGGTTGCGCGACCTTGCGGGCCTCATCGTGGTCGACTTCATCGACATGGAAGAGTCGCGCAACAATCGTGCTGTCGAGCGGCGGATCAAGGACGCGCTGAAGAATGACCGCGCCCGGATTCAGGTCGGGCGCATTTCCCATTTCGGTCTGCTGGAAATGTCCCGCCAGCGCATACGTACTGGCGTCCTCGAGGGCTCGACCGTCGTCTGCGCTCACTGCCAAGGCTCTGGCGTTGTGCGCTCGACTGCGTCAATCGCGCTTCATGTGCTGCGCGCGCTCGAAGACGCGCTGATCAAGAGTTCGACGCACGATGTTGTCGTTCGCACACGCACCCCGGTCGCGCTTTATATCCTCAATCAGAAGCGCGCGAACCTGCATGACCTCGAACGGCGGTTCGGCATCGAGGTCACGGTCGAGGCGGACGATACTTTGACCGGAGCGAATTACCACGCAATCGAGCGCGGGGAGCTTGCGAGCGGCGTCAAGGGCGGGGCTGAGCCGTCTCCGCCTGCGCGAGAGGACATCCCGGCAATTGTCGACGAGCCGGGGCTCTTCGAAGAGATAGCCGAGGAGGAGAGCGAGGGGGTCGTCGAGGACGCCGCCGTCAGCGACGCGCCCCGAAGCAGCCGCGGCGAAGCCGCTGGGCCGGCAGAAGAAGGCGAAGCCAGTCGCCGTCGGCGCCGCCGTCGACGGCGGCGTGGCGGGGAGAGATCTTTCGGCGAAAGCATCTCCCCCGATGCGCCGCAACCGACCGACGATGGTCTCGCGGCGGTGGTCGAACTCGGCGGAAATATGGAACCGTCGGCGCAAACCGCGAATTCTGTCGAGAGAAGAGGATCGCGCGGCGAAGGCGGCAGGACCGGTCGGCGCTTGAGGCGGGGTCCGAGAAGCCAACTCCCGGCGCACGAGGAAAGGCTTCACGAACCGAATGAGCCGCCGGAAGTCGTCGCGGCGGATTCCGATTTGCAATCCAATTCAGCGTCTGATTCGGTCGCGCCGGCGAAGGCGTCGGACGAGGCGGAAGCACCACCGGTTGCGACGCAGCCGCCGACGATGGAGGGCCCCGAAGTAGCGGAAGAGTGGCGTCAAGAACCCGAGTCGCCGCCGCCGATCGAGCCGTCCACGACCGCTCAAGAGACGCAGGTCCCGTCGGCTGCTCCCACGTCGGAGCCTCCCCCGGAGCAAGAGTTCAGTGGAGCCGCATCCGGAAGCGGCGGCTGTGGCTCAGGAGCCACCGCGGCCCAGGCGGAGCGGCTGGTGGCAGCGCGCCCGCGCGAGCATCGTCGGCGACTGATCTTACGGAGAGACGTGGGTTCGCGATGGGGAGGAGCGCGGCCCGCGCCAGTCCCTCAGAGCGACCTCACTTTGACCCGCGACTCCTTTTCCACAGCGAGCCGGTTGCGCAGCGGCAGCCCGAATGTTTCCGATTGAATTTCGAACACATCGCCTTTCTGCGTCCTCACCCCCTCGCTGAACGACAGGGTCGCCGTTCCAAAGAAGTGGATGTGGACGTCGCCCGGCCGCCGGAACAATCGGTATTTGAAATGGTGCGCCTCGAGGTTGGCGATCGAATGCGCCATGTTCTGCTCTCCAGAAAGGAATTCTCGTTCCCAGACCACTTCCCTGCCCCGGCGGATGCGAGAGACGCCTTGAACGTCCGGCGGAAGCTCGCCGACCAACAGTTCAGGACCGATGCTTGCAGGACGCAGTTTTGAATGAGCGAGCCAGAGATAGTTCTGTCGCTCGGTGAGGTGATCGGAAAGTTCGTTGCCGAGCGCAAAACCGATCCGGACCGGCGCGCCTGCTCCGTCGATGACGTAAATCCCGACGATCTCCGGCTCCTCGCCGGCATCGAGAGCGAAAGCCGGACTCGCAAAATCTCCCTCGGGCGGCGCAAGAATTGAGCCGTCGCCCTTGTAGAACCATTCCGGCTGGGCGCCCGTCTCTCTCTTTTTCGGCTTGCCGCCCTCCAGCCCAAGCCTGAACATTCGCATGGAATCGGTGAGTTTGGCGGGATCGGCCAGATCCTTATGCATCGCGTCGCGCCCCTCCGCTGATCCCAGATGCGTAAGACCGGTCCCGGTGACGATCACGTGAGCCGGATCCTTATGATCGATCGGCGCCAAAACCTGGCGCTCTTTCAGGGTTCGCGGCAGATCGACCGGCCTGCCCAACGCACGATCCGCAATCAGCCTGCGAAGCGAAATGTTCGACTCTATCGCCTGCAGCGCCAACTCGAGCGTCGTGCGCGCCCCTTTCACCAACCGGCTTTCGCCACGCGCCGTGACCGCCAGCGCCCGCTTGCCCCGATCGTCCACGAATTGAGTAAGCCTCAAGTCTGGCTTCCTTCTTCTGCTGTCGCGCCAAACCGGTCGCTCGCAGCAACGCCGCCTCGTTGAGCGACATGGTCAAAGCAGATGACAGCAAGAACCATCAAGGTTGTCTCCAGGCGGCTGGGACACAGCACAAACTTCCGCTAAATCCCAGCCCGGTAGAAGACCTTAATTGCCTTAGGGTGCACCAATCCCGCGCGGACCGAACCACTCGCTGCCCAATGCGGTTTCGGCCGCGTGAGGGGTTCGTTCAATCCCCACGAATCGGAATTTCCATCCGCAGGCGTTACAGCTCGACGCCACATGTGCCGACGTCCATCGCATAGACCGAGGTGCTGGCGCAGATGAACAACAGGTTGTGGTGGTGCCCTCCGAAACAGAGATTGGCGGCCACTTCCGGCAGCACGATCGCGCCGGCGGCGTGCCATCCGGCGCGAACACGCGCACGCCCGTTCATGGCATGGTCAGCGACCAGCCACCAGCGGCCGGATGTTGCAGTCCTCATCCACACGGATGTCGTCGGCGATGTAGGGCTGAGGCACGTCTTGAAGTCGTGCGACGGCTGTCCATTGGAGAACACGCCGTCGTCGCCCACGTCATAGACGCGGATCAGCGTTTGCTTGAAGGCGCCGCCGAGTTCGCCGGGGACTGTAGGTGACATAGAATTTCTTCTCGTCGGGCGAGAAGCACAACCCGTCGGCATGCTGAAGTCGCCGACGACGACGTCCATTTTCCCGGTCTTCGGATCGAGGCGGTAGACATTGCGCGGCAGCTCCGCCTCGCCGCGGTTGCCCTCGTGGTCGCCGCCGATGCCATAACTCGGGTCGGTG
>CAWGKV010000039.1:0-251821 GCA_963823165.1 uncultured Alphaproteobacteria bacterium
TGCTTCTTTCCGGCTCGATCGCTGTCACCCGTCGAGACGGATTGGGGCATGTGGCCACAATCGTCGAGCTGGAGCCGGGCCACTTTCTCGCCGAGATTGGCGATCTTTCCGGCCGTCCGGCGCTTGTCGATGCACGGGCGGTCAGCCAAGTCGAAGCGCTGCTGATCCCGCCGCAGGCTTTGCGCTCCGTACTCATCGCCGAGACCGAACTCGGCGACAAGATCATGCGCACCCTCATCGTGCGCCGCACGACCTTGATCGAGATCGGCGCAGGAGGCCCCGTCCTGATCGGTGACGAATCGAGCCCCGACGTGGTCCGGCTGCAAGGCTTTCTCGCTCGCAACGGCTGCCCGCATCAGGCGCTCGATCCTGCGGCCGACCCGGACGCCAAGGCCGTGGTCGAGCGCTATGCGCCCAGACCGAGCGATCTGCCGCTCGCTGTCTGCCCCGACGGATCCGTGCTGAAGAACCCGACCGAGGCCGAGCTCGCGCGTTGTCTCGGCATGGTCCCCAGCGACGCGCCGGATCGAACCTACGATGTCGCCATCGTCGGAGCGGGTCCAGCGGGCCTGGCCACCGCCGTCTACGCCGCGTCTGAAGGCCTCTCGGTGATTGTCTTCGACCGGCTCGCTTTCGGCGGACAAGCCGGCGCCAGCGCGCGCATCGAAAATTATCTCGGCTTCCCGACTGGCATTTCGGGCCAGGCGCTCACCGGCCGAGCTTTTGTCCAGGCGCAGAAATTCGGCGCCGAATTCCACATACCGGTCGAAATCGCCAGATTGGACTGCGCTGAGAGGCCGCTCGCACTCGTCTTCGGCGACGATAGCCGCGTGCAGGCTAAGGCCGTCGTCGTCGCTGCCGGCGCGCGCTACCGCCGCCTCGACCTCGGTAATCTCAAGCAATTCGAAGGCCGAGGCGTTTGGTACTGGGCTTCTCCTATCGAGGCGCGCATGTGCCGCAAGGAGGAGGCCGTCGTCGTCGGAGGAGGCAACTCAGCGGGGCAGGCGGCCGTATTCCTCTCAGCCTTCGCGAAGAAAATCTGGATGCTGGTGCGGAGCGCCAGCCTCGCCGAGACAATGTCGCGTTATCTCATCGACCGGATAGCGGCCACTGAGAATATCGAGCTTCTCTACAATACCGAGGTGGTTGCGATGCGCGGTTCCGATGACGGCCGGCTGGAGCAGGTACGATGGAAAAACCGTCAGACCGGCGAAGAAACAGAGCGCAGCATCCGCAACCTGTTCCTGTTCATCGGCGCCTTGCCCGCGACCGACTGGTTGCGCTCCTGCGGCGTCACCCTGGACGCAAAGGGGTTTGTGCAGACCGGCGCCGATCTTGTCCTCGCCAATTTGAGCGCGAACGATCGGTCGGGCGCCACGATGCCGCTTGAATCGAGCATCCGTGGCATATTCGCCGTCGGTGATGTACGGTCCGGGTCGGTCAAGCGCGTCGGCGCGGCGATCGGCGAGGGGGCGGCCGTGGTCGCGGAGCTGCATTCCTTTTTGGCCGGATCCTCTATAGCGGCGCGTCCTCGAACCGCTTCATCCTGACCTCGTGAACGTGCACATTGCTGGCGCCGCAGTCACGCATGATCGCCATCGCCTCTTCCTCGCGCTCGGGATCGCGCGCGCGAACGAATACGACGAGGCCTCCGTGCAACAGGTCGTTCTCGAGGCTGACCGCGTCGAGCCGCTCGACAATCCGGTCCCTGATCACTTTGCCGATGGCCGTCGCCGCTGCGCCGCCCGTCAGCGCCGCCGCGACGATGGCGGCCAGAGCGCCTCCCGACGCGATCACCGGAAGAGCCGCGCCCAAGGCGCCAACGCTGACGAGCGTCCCGAACACGACGGCGGAAACGCTTGAGACATCATCCCGAGTAACCAGATCGCGGCGCGGCAGGTCTGGGGCGTCGGCGATCTCGACCGGATCGCGATAGATCGCTCTCAGCTTCCGGACGACAGCGTCGTGACTGGCCATTAAACTGAGGTCGCTGCGATCGAACCCCGACGTGGTCAACCTGTCCACTAAGGGCGTCGAGTTCCTCGCGGCTGTGCACCGTACCGACGACCTCTCGGACGAGGACGACATCGCTGTCGCAACGAAGGCCCGGCTCATCTTGCGTCATAGCCCCTTCCTTCAACTGCGAGAGCTTCTCTCATGATGCATGAAAGCCGATAGCCTGGCGCTGACGCAGGTCAGATTTCACGCGCCGTTGAACCGCCTTCACGCGATTCGTGCGCCTGCCTCGCGATATGGATCGGAAAACTGACGAATGTCAGGGCGTCGGCCGTTCGTCCGGCGCAAAATTTGTGCGGGTTCTCAGCGCTGAAAGCCGCGAGACCGAGCTTCGCGTCCTCCGGGACAACCGCATCGGGGACGAGCATGGGCAGTCAATGGCGGCGGGGCGAAGAAGCGCAGCAAGAGCCCGTTTCTTGGGCGAGCCGGCGCCTGTGCATCGACCGTCGTCCGCACCGACATCGCCCGCCATGTTTCCGATCCTGAATACCGCGCCGTCCCGCAGTCCGCCGCTCATCACGTGGGCGCTGATCGTGGCGAACAGCCTGGTCTTCCTTTACGAGCGGAGTTCTGAGTCCGGATGAGCTGGAGGCCTTTCTCGGTCGCTTTGCGCTCATCCCCGCGCTCTATTTCACGCCGAATTTCGACCTCGGCTACGCACTCTCCAACTGGGAGCCGTTCTTCACGAACATGTTCCTGCACGGCGGATGGCTGCATCTGATCTTCAACATGTGGGCGCTTTGGCTGTTCGGCGGAACGGTCGAGGATCGCATGGGCCCCGCCCGCTATCTCCTCTTCTATCTTGCGTGCGGGTTTCTCGCCTCGGTGACCCACGCCGTCGTCAACCCCCAGTCGACAGAGCCGGCGCTAGGCGCGTCGGGGGCCATTGCCGGCGTGATGGGATGCTACATGCGCCTGTTTCCCTGGGCGCGCATCGTCACTGTCGTTCCCGTGCTGTTTTTCCCGTTCTTCTTTGAACTTCCGGCCCTTGTCGTCATCGGCTTCTGGTTCGCCGTGCAGGTTTTGAACGGAGCCGGAGCTCTATTCATGACGTCCGGGGGCGGCGGGATAGCCTATTGGGCGCACATCGGCGGCTTCCTGGCTGGCTTGGTGTTCGGCCCGCTGTGCGTCCGAGCCGAGCAACACTATCGGCCATATTACCCCGATGAGGGGGTTTACGGGTTCGATCCAACGGGACGCCGACAAAGCGGTCCTGCAATCGGAGGAGATCATGCATATCTCTGATCTTTTCTGGCTTTTCTTCGTCTTTTCCGCGTTGCAGCCGGTCTTGCGTCAGCAAATGATCGACTTCATGCGTACGCGAAAGATCGCGCAATTGGAGCGAATGCGGAATTCCCGGGTCATTCTGCTGGTGCACAGACAGGAAACGATGCGGTTCCTTGGCTTTCCACTGGCCCGCTATATCGACATCAATGATTCGGAGAACGTTCTGCGCGCCATTCAGATGACGGACGATGAGGTGCCCCTGGACATGGTTCTCCATACGCCGGGAGGGTTGGTCCTAGCGGCGCTCCAGATCGCGCAAGCCGTTCGCGACCACAAATCCAAGGTCACCATCTTCGTGCCGCACTACGCGATGTCCGGAGGCACTCTCATTGCGCTCGCGGCAGACGAGATCGTGATGTGCAAGCACTCCGTTCTCGGCCCTATCGATCCGCAACTCGGGGATTCGCCTGCCGCATCCCTGCTCAAGGTCGTCGAACAGAAGCCGGTGGCGGAGATCGACGATCAGACCTTGATCCGAGCGGACGTTGGGCGGAAGGCGATCGCGCAGGTCAAGCAAGCGGCTGCGGAGCTGCTGCAGCGCACGCTCCCAGCTGATCGGGCGGAAGCGCTGGCGGAAAAGCTCGCGACCGGGACTTGGACGCACGATTATCCGATTTGGGCCAGAACGGCGAAGGAGCTCGGCCTGCCGGTCCGCACCGACATGCCGAACGAAGTCCTCGAGCTCATGTCCCTCTATCCGCAGCCGGTGCGCACGCAAAGCGGCGGCGGCGTCGAGTACCTGCCGTCCCCGCGACAGAAGGAAGCTTAGACTAAATTTGGTTTTCGACGGAGGTCAGGAGAAAGGCCGCGCTGGCGCGCCTCCATGACTGTCGACGGCTCACCCGGGTCGCGTCGGGGAGTACCATGAGCGGCCGCTCGCGCCTGCGCCGCCGCGGAGGCGGAAAGTGGCTCGAATCGCATCAGCGCGGGCCCCCTATGACCGCTAATCGGCGACGGAGGAAACTGTATTATGCGTTTTGATAGTCTTGGAGTGGCGCATGATGGCATCGACCTTGCAAGACGGAGATTGGAACACCGATCCGGCTCAAAATCTTTCCCCGCCCAACATACGGTTATCGGACACCGATCGGCTTGAGACATTCAGCGATGGCGTCCTTTCGATAACGATTACTCTTTTGGTGTTTGATATTGTGCGTCCGGAATATGCATCCGGCCATCTGTTGGAAAAGCTGCAAGCGCAGTGGCCGAATTACATCGCATTCCTCGCGTCATTCTTTTACGTCGGCATTATTTGGCTTAATCATCGCGCAGTCTTTTCACGCGTCCGCTACTGCAACCGCAGCCTTCACGTAGCGAACCTGTTGCTGCTGATGACCTCTGCGCTCATCCCATTTCCTACGGCAGTTTTGTCTATGGCACTGCAACATGGAAGTCTGGTCGACGCCAGAATCGCCGCTGTGCTTTACGCGGCGGTGGGATGTCTGATGTGCCTTTCATGGCTGTTCGTGTTCCATGCCCTCAGTAAAAATCCGCACCTTCTGGAAGCTCATGTCGATCTGACTTTTTTCCCTCAAGAAAGGCATCGCGCGCTGATCGGAGTGGCCCTGTACATTTTGGGCGGCGTCATAGGCTGGGCCCTCTCGCCCATGCTTGCGCTATTGTGTTTTTTGGCATTACCGATTTTCTACGGTATTACGAGCGAGGGGCTGGTAGAAACCCGCGTGACGTTACTCGCGAGATTGGCTGCCGACCGTGGCCAGCGCGAAGGTTCGCGAACAAAGCGCCGCACATGAGCAGCGGCGCTCATTGCTCCCCGCTGGATGCAAGGTTGGGCGAACCTGCAGTGTCGGAAACTATTCGCGCGGCGTCGATAAAGGCTACCGCGGCGGCAGGCGCGCGCGCCGCCGGCGCCTTGGCCTATATTGGGCCGTCCGCCTGGCACGCGGCGGCCTCGCCTTTTCGCCTTGCCGAGCAAGGGGAGTACGGAGGTAGCAGGTCATGACAGTGCGATTAAACAGGATTGCGTTCGAATACGCGAAGAAGCTTGTCAGCGCGGGCAGGTTCGTGTTCGACGTGCGGGATGCCTGGAGCGAACACCGCCCAACCGCCGACGAGGAGAACGCGTTCATCGAGCGGCGCGGCTACGCCGAATACGGCAAGTGGCGCCTGGGCATAAACGATGAGAAGGGCGAGGAGACCAAGGGGAGGTACGAGTTCCCCTACGGCGATTTCGAGAAGGTCCACCGCTGCGGTCTGTTGGCGGCGGAAAGCCGTGCGGGCCAATACAAGCATTTCGACATCGAGAATGCCGCAGCCCGTCTCCTTCACATGATCGACGCGATGCACGAGGTCGCACGTCGAAGGGCTCAGGCTCGACGAGGGCGGACTTTGACTTAAGCGCGAGGGAGGAAGACACGCACCGAGGCGCCTTCGCCGAGCGCGTCTCGATCCCCACCCCTCCACCAGACTGCTTGGCAAAACCATAGACTTGCGCCAGTCCGGGGCCAGAGTGAATCCCCATTGCCTTTGTGGTGAAAAAGGGTTCAAAGACGTGCGGAAGCACGTCCTTCGGAATACCCCCTCCTGTGTCGCTGACCACCAGCGCCACGTACGGCCCTGGCGCGGGCTCGCGAACAAGATTGACTGCTTGGTCGAGCGTGAAACGAGGGCTGCTACTGCGCTCAGGAAGAGAGCGACGCCCCGGAGCCGTCGACGTTGGAGCCGCTACACTGAAGCCGACAACATCGGCAGCAAGGATCGCGCCTAGCTTTCACTGGTCGTGCTCTGAAGCCGCAGCGGTTTCACGCCCAAAAGAGCCGACAGATAGCCTCGCACGTGAACCGTTGGAATTACAGGCGGGCGTCCGACCGGGCAAGGCGCAAGGCAACTGCTCGACCGGCTATTCCTTGAGGATGGCGCTCGCGGGTTTTCCTATGTGGCGCACCCGTGCGGACGCCGTCGCGCTTCCTGAACGGTACTACCGCGCCGGGAGCGTGAGCCCGCGCGATAATTCGCCAGCGGCCCGTACCTGTCAACACATAGCGGCCTCGGGCGTCGTCGCAGCGCATTAGGTTGGCTTGGATGGCGTTCTCCCGGAGCACCATCGTCATGGGATCGTTGACATGGGCGGGCGCAACGTCACCCTCACCCTGCGCGTCCACCCTCTTCAAAGCCTCGGTCAATCTCTTTTCAAGTGCTTCGGTCATCACGGTTCTCAAATGATATTTCCGGCTCTTCTATGCAAGGGTCGGTGAACACCAGCCTTCTGTACGCTGCTGGCGGGCGGCAAGCTCGGCCCTTATGTAGACGGGGCATACGCATAGCTCGTTTACCCGAAACTCATGAATATCCTCTCTCGGCTCCACCGGCCCGCAGGGGCGGGAATTCGTGGCGCAGGCGCTGGCCGCTGGGCACGCCGTTTGCGCCTTCGCACGCAACCCGCCGCACTGCAGCCTGCACCGGGCCTTGAGGTGGTCCGGGGTGACGTTTTTCGCGATCAGAATTCCCTCGACGCTGCCGCCCGAGGCCAGGACGCCGGTGTGTCGATGCTGGGCGTCTCCTTCGCCGCCGCGCGCAGGCCCACCAACGTTTTCTCTCAAGGCACGCGGAACCTAATCGCGGCCTTGAAGGCCGCAGGCGTTCGCCGCCTTATCGTCCAGAGTTCATTCGGTGTCGGGGACAGCCGACGCGACGCCGGGTTACTCGAGCGCATCTTCTACGCCCTGCTCCTGCGAGGCGCCTACGCCGACAAGGTCTTGCAGGAGCAAGCGGTCCACGAGAGCGGCCTCGACTACACCATCGTCCGCCCGACCCGCTTGACGACGGCTGCAGGCGCCGGCCGCTATACCGCACGGGTCGGCCCTGGCCCAGTCCCTTCGTCGATTGCGCGAGCCGATGTCGCCCGCTTCATCCTGGATGCGCTCGGCACTCGCGAGTATGTTGGCAAGACGGTCTCCCTCGGGGCCGAACCAGCCAAGGGCTTCGCCCTTGATATCCCAGCGTCGGCCGGACGGGGGCAAGGAGCGGAGCAATCGGATACCCTGCCGATCTCACGTCGGCAGGAGCCTTCCATGAACTCCTTCTATGAGCACCACAAGGATAGCATTCGCTTCCACTATCGCTGCTTCGATCGGATCCTGCTCAACGGGTTGATCCAGCCGTTTCAGCAGCCAGAAAGGGTGGTCGGGTTCTTCGACACTTACCGGCAGCTATACCCGGTGAGCCGAGACACGCTGCGGGGCATCGCCGACCGCTTTCAGCAATGGCTGGCGTCATGGGTGCAGCGGCGCGACATTCCGGTTCTGGACGCGCCGAAAGGTCGCCGCGATGAGTTCGTCGAGCCCTATTTCAGGAACGCCGAGCCCGACAAAGTCGTCGCCGTGGTGAAGGCGCGCGAGCCGGCGCGCATCATGATCGCCATTGGCGACAAGGCCGCCAACCGCTGGCGCCTACAATTCGCCGAGCGCTGGGTCGTTCAATACAACTTCTATATCAATGATGCGCGATGGGGTCGCATGTTCGTGCGCATGTGTCCTTACCTGCCGTTCTCGGCGCGGGTCTGCCTCAACCAGCATCATTGGCTCGCCAACCGGATGCGCGAGGAGGACATCGGCTTCCGGCAATCCGCGAACGCCTTCATGGGTTGCGCCGACCCCGAACGCCTGCAGGAACTCGCCGATGAGCTGACCCCGCGCGATCTCGTCAGTTGCGGCCAGAAGTGGCTTGCCTGCTTCACGCCGTTCTTCACCGCAGCGGAGCGGGAAGAAGCCGGCTGCCGGCATCGACTGTTCTTCGCGCAGACCGAGTTCTGCGACAATCTGATCTTCCATCGCCGCGCCGCCCTCGACAAGCTGGGCGAGCGGCTCCTCGACGCCAATCGCACCATCGGCCAGCCGAACAAGATCACCACCATCTTCGGCCGCAAGGTCGGCAAGCTCTATCGCGGCAAGCTGCAAACCGAAATCGAGAACCTGAATTTTGCCCAATCCGGTCATCCGCAGCCACTACCGCAACGGCTTCATCAAACAATACGTGCGCGATCATCTCATCCTGCGCACCGAAGCAGCGACCAACAACGTCACCGACTACGGCGTCAGGAAAGCCGTCGATAACCTGCCGGCGCTGCGCAACACGCTGTCGGCCATCAACGACAATTACCTCAACGTGCAGCAGGACATCATCGAAACCTTCATCGACCGCGGACAGTTGGGAAAGCTGGCGCAGCCGACGATCACCGCAACCGGAAAGCGCATCCCGGTCTCAAGCTCGACAACCCGCGGCAGCTCGCGCTCATGCACGCACTCGTGCGCTTCAGTCACATCGCCGCCGCCAATACCTTCACCACGGCCGAACTCTATCCGCCGGTTCTCGCCGCCCTTGGCTCGGGCGCCGATCGCTACACACTCGCTTCCCTGCGCTACGATCTCTCGAAATTGCGCGCCAAGGGTCTCGTCGAAAAGCTGCCGCACTCGCGCCGCTACCGGCTCCTCCCCAACGGCTATTCGATTTGCCTCGTCTTCCTCAAGCTTTTCGAGCGAGTCTACGCCCCGCTGACCGCCGGTCTTCTCTCGCCGGTTAGAGCCGACGCCAAGCTCCCCAACCAACGCCGATCGCAGCTCGACCGCCTCTATCAGCGCATCGTCGATGACCTCGACGCGCTCATTCACGCCGTCGGTCTCAAAGCCGCCCGACACATTCCTGAAACGCGATCAAAATCCCCGTTAGCGCCACGATAACGGTCTACGCTTTTTCGCAGACGAGGCTGCGAAAAAGTGGCCCCTGCGGGGCAGCTTGAGGCAGGCGGCAGAGCAACGGTACCCTGCCGAGATGACCGATCGGCTGAGCACTCTTTATCAGGATCTTCTGAGCGGCAGCTACGATTGCGTGGACCGCATCGTTCTGAATGCGTATTTCCGGATGGGGCATAGTCCCGGCGGGTTCCGCGTCTGGTGGCAAGCGCTGACCGGGTCCGACGCGACGCTGGAGAACGCCTATCTGATGCGGATGGCCGGCCGCTTCAGCCGTCGCGTTCGCGGCTATGCCAAGGCGCACGGCATTCCGGTAATCGACTGTTCGGCAGGGCAGCGCAAACACGAGTTGGCCGAAGAATATCTCGCCAAGACGACGGTCACCCAGGGCTTGTTTCTGGTCCTGGTTGGACGAGCCCAAGCGCCGGTGTGGGACGTAAGCGCCAAGCACCACATCGAACGAAAAAAGCCGATGCCCTATGTGAACCACTATTCGTTCCACATCCTCGACCCCGATTGGGGCCATCTGACGATCAAGATCAGCGGGCATCCGCCGTTCCCCGCCCAAGTGATTCTGAATGGCCACGAATACGTCGCCTGCCAGGCGCGCAGGGCGGGCTTGCGCTTTACCAAGGAAGGCAACTGCTTTACGACGATCTCCGACGCCGCAGGCTTGGCGAAGATCGCAGACACCTTGTCCGAGCCTCGGGCTATAGGGCGATTAAGCCAGGTCTGCGAGCGTTGGATCTACGGCTGCCTGTGCTTCGCGCTCGACTTCGACGAGCAGAGGCACAGCGGCTTCCATTATCAGTACTCCAGCTATCAGATCGAATACAGTCGCAACCTGGTCTTCCAGGTGGGCGGGCATCTCGACCAGGTGTTTCAGGCTCTGATCGACCGCAGCCGTGCGCCATTGGACTTACAGACGATCAAGACGATCCTGGGATCCCGGCGTCGCCCGAGATACCACGCCCGAGCCAAACGATCGGCCGAATGGGAAGTGACCGTCGAGAAACCTGCCTATGATCTGACGATCTTCAAGCTGCACTGCGGCAAGCTGACCCTCAAGATCTATAGCAAAGGCGAACGTGTCCTTCGCATCGAGGCCATGGCGCATAACACCCAGGAGCTCAACTGCGGCCGCTCCCTCGACAAGTTCCCCGAGGTGGTCTCGCGACTGAAAGGCGTGCTGGAGAGATTTGCTGATGCCTTGAGCTGCATCGATCAGTGCTTCATCGCCGACGACATGCTCGAGCAGCTGCCGGCCGCTTCGCAGGTCGGCAAAACCATTGTCGGCGGCATCGATCTCAACAAGGCCCGCATGCGCGCGGTCGTCGAGGCGGTGATTGCCTCGTCACCCTCGCCCAACGGCTTCACCGCCTCCGATGTCGCCACCCGCGTGCGTGCCATCGGTAATGAGCACCAAACACAATACAGTCCCCGCCAAGCCGCCTATGACCTGAAAAAGCTCCGCGGCAAGCACATCGTTTCTCGCATCGGACACACGCGCCGCTATGATGCGCTTCCCAGCGGCCTCCGGGCGATGACCGCGCTCATCGTTCTCCGCAACAAAGCCATCAAACCTCTACTCGCCGTCGCCCAGCCCCTTCGCCCAACCCGTCGCGCTCACAACCCCCAACCGATCGATGCCCACTACCGCACCCTGCAGCTTGCCATGCAAGGTGTCTTCCAAGAGCTCGGCATCGCCGCTTGAGGATCGACAAAGTTTCGCCCTTAAGCGCCTAGGGGGAAACTAGACTCGGGTCATGGGAGGACGGGGGTGAGCTGAACGGCGAACCCGAGGTTCTGGAGGCGCTGGACAAGGCGGCGGGTGGAGGCGGTCTTGTGTCGGCGGTCGAAGTGATCGGCGCCGAGGTCCTGGTAGAGCGTCCCGTCCTTGAGCATGTGGTAGATGGTGCGCAGGAGGGAGGCGGCGACGGCGCCGATGGCTTTCTTGGCGCCTCGGCGGGCCTTGATGCGGTGGAACTGGGCCTGGAAGTAGCTGCCCTTGGTTCTGACGGCCGCCCAGGCGCACGGGAAGAGCGTTGCTTTCAACCAGCGTGAGCCCTTGCGCATTCGGGTGGATCTTCTCTTGCCGGCGCTCTCGTCGTTGCGCGGGCACATGCAGGCCCAGGAGAGGAGATGGCCGTCCGAAGGGTAGCGGCTCATGTCGATTCCGATCTCGGAAAGAACGCTTTGGGCGCTGCGGTCGTCGAAGCCCGGGATGGTCCTTACGATTTGGGTGGCCTCGCGAAAGGAGTTGAGATCGGCCTCCACCTCCTGGTCGATCCGGGCGGTCGCTCGGTCGAGGGCGTCGACCTGATCGAGATGGAGTTGAAGCAGGAAGCGATGGTGACGCGTCGGCCGGCCTCGCAGGGCCTCGCGAAGCTCTTCTTTCGTTGCCTTGATCCGCCGGTCGGCCAAGCCGGCCAAGACGGCCGGGTCGGTCTGGCCGGCGATTATCGCCTCGATCATGCGCCGACCGCTGACGCCAAGGATGTCGGAGATGACGGAATTGAGTTTGATGTTGGCGTCCTCCAGCGTCTTCTGCAGCCGCTGGGTATGGGACGAGCGCTCGCGAACCAGCTGCTTGCGGGTGCGAAGCAGGGACCGCAGCTCCTGGGTCGGACGATCCGGAACGAAGCTGCCGCGGATCAGGCCGTGGGCGGCCAGGTCGGAGAGCCAGGTCGCATCGTTCACGTCGGTTTTGCGGCCGGGCACGTTCTTCACATGCGCGGCGTTGGCCAGCAGCAGCTCGAACTCGCCATCCGCGAGGATGTGCCAGACCGGTTTCCAATAGACGCCGGTGGCTTCCATGGCCGCGAGCGTGCATCCCTTGTCCGAAAGCCACGCCGAGAGGGCCAGCAAGCCGGATGTCGTGGTGTCGAACGTCCGCGCTTCCTGCTCGACCGCCGCACCCTGCTGAATCCGAACGCAGGCGACGACCGTCTTTTTGTGGACGTCCAGTCCGGCGCATTTTGGATAGAGCACTTCCATGCCTCACCTCCGCAAACAGTGCGTCGTCGGCATGGGACTTCTGGTCTAGAGAACTCTAAGCAGAGATTCGCGGCCTGGCCAACGGATTGGGGATGCGCTCGCGGTTGTGTTCGATGACGGCGTCATGGATGGCCTGGTCGAGCGCGTCGGCGTCGGTGAAGGTCTGGTGGGCGAGGTGATGGGCCTTGAGATCGCGCCAGACCGTCTCGATGTCGTTGAGTTCGGGCGCGTATTTGGGCAGCCACTCGACGGTGAGCCAGTGCGCGCGGGCGGCCAGGGCGGCGAGCGAGCATTTGCTGGTGTGGATCGGACCATTGTCCTCGACCAGCACGACCGGCTTGGCCTGTCGCCCGGGCTGCGGTCCATGGAGACGGTCGAGTTGCTCGAGATGGGCGATGAAATCGCTGCTGCGCTTGGTCGGGCTGGTATGGACGATGAGTTGGCGCGTGAGGTGATCGAGCGACCCCAGCATCGCAACCTTCTTGGCTTGTCCCGGCGCCGGCACACGCAAGTCCGCGCCCGACTTCGCCCAGGCGCGGGCGAGATAGGGATGGGTCAGCGCCTCGCTCTCATCGCCGTAGAGAAGAACGATGTCGCCCGCTTCGGCCTGCTGTTTGCGCAGTTGCCGGCGAAGGCCCACCCGTTCCACCTCGTTTGCCGTCTGACGTCCCTTCAGCGTGTGCCGGGGCCGCCGCCAGCGGAACTTTTTTTTCGCAACGCCTTGGACAGTTGCGAACGGCTGATGCGCACGCCCTCGCGCGCTTCGATCTCGGCGCGCAGGCGAGGGATCGTCCAGTTGCGCCGGTCGGCCACAGGCTCTTCCAGCAGCGGGGCGGCCACGCGCAAGGCGGCTTCACTCTTCACCGGAGGCGGGCCGGGCGCGATGCTCGCCTTCAGCGCCGCGACACTGCCGGCGGTGAAGTCGCTGCGCCACAGGCGAACCGTATCCTCGCGTACGCCAAACGCCTCCGCGATTTCGGGGCTGGTCCAACCAGCCAGCGTCAGCAGCACGGCGCGCGCCCGGTCCGCCTCGCCGCGATCCCGTGAACCGGCAAGAGCCAAAAGGGCGGCGCGTTCCTCATCGCTCGCCGTAACCGGAGACTTTCCCGCCATGCCACACACCTTGCCAATCGGCGGCGACAGCGAATCGCAAAAAACCTATCCGTTGGTTAACCAAACGGAATCTGCTTAGGGGGCGCGCTCCGCGGCCTTACGGCCGGTGGCTGCACTAGGGGGTGCTCCGAAGTCCCAGGTCCAACTAGAGAACGAGCTCATAGCACCAAACAGAAACCGACCTCTGCGCCGACGACGCTCAGCAGCGTAGCACGCGTTTCATTCCAGGGGGTCGACGCAGTCAGATGGCCAACTAAAAAAGGGCTCGTACGCACCAAGGAAACATCGATCTCGCCGCCAGCGACGCGGACACATCATACCCCAGCCGTGCCACCGTTTCATGCCCAGCGGGCCGGCAACGCCGGCGGCGAACTAAGGAGACTTCAGCCAATAAGTGAATCGACGCTGAGGAGGGGGATTCCTTGGTTTCGCGTCGGGTTGTAGATGATTTGGATGATCGACGCGGCGGCAATTCGGCTTCGGTGGGAAGCGGTAGGCTCGAAGCTGGATGAGCGGGGCCGGCGGTTGTTCGCTGCGGCTGAGGTCCGCGGCGCGGGCCGAGGCGGTTTGGCGTTGGTCTCAAAGATTACTGGGCTTGCGCGGTCCACGCTAAACCGCGGCGAGGACGATCTGGACGGCGAGCCACTGCCGGCGGGACGCATCCGGCGCATGGGTGGCGGCCGGCGGGCGATCGGCGACAAGGATCCGCAGATGCGGCAACAGCTGCGTCGTCTGGTCGAGCCGGTGACGCTCGGCGATCCGATGCGTCCGCTGGTCTGGGTGTCGAAGAGCCTGACGAAACTGGCCTCGGCGCTGACGGCGATGGGCCACCGGGTCTGTCCGGAGACGGTGCGCGGCGAGTTGTTGAAGCTCGGCTTCTCCCGCCAGGGCAATCGCAAAGCGGATGAGGGGTCGAGACACCCGGACCGGGACGCGCAGTTCGAGTACATCAATGCGACGGTCATGTCGGCCCAAAGGCGCGGGCAGCCGGTGGTCTCGGTCGACACGAAAAAGAAGGAGCTGGTCGGCAATTTCAAGAATGGGGGCACGGACTACCGGCCCAAGGGCGATCCGTTGCGCGTGAAGGTGCACGACTTCGAGGACAAGACGCTCGGCAAGGTCGCGCCTTACGGCGTCTACGACGTGACCGCCAACGAAGGCTGGGTGAGCGTCGGGATCACCGCCGACACGGCCGAATTCGCGGTCGCCTCGATCCGCCTTTGGCTCGAGCGCATGGGGCGACAACGCTATCGCGAGGCGGACGAGCTCACGATCACGGCCGACTGCGGCGGCTCGAATGGCGCGCGTGTGCGGCTATGGAAGGTCGAGTTGCAGAAGTTTGCCGACGAGACCCGGCTCGCGATCCACGTCCGCCACTACCCGCCCGGGACGTCCAAATGGAACAAGATCGAGCACCGCCTATTCTGCCATATCACCCAGAACTGGCGGGGTCGTCCGCTGAGCGATCGCCTCGCCGTCGTCGAACTGATCGGCGCCACGACGACCCGAGCCGGCCTGAAGGTCGAATGCGCGCTCGACCATCGCACCTACGAAAAAGGCGTCAAAGTCAGTGACGCGGAGATGGCTGCTCTCAACCTGACTGGAGAAGACTTTCATCCCGAATGGAACTACTCCATCAGGCCCAGAAACCAACCGAACTCGTCGTAGCAGTTATTTATGGAGGCGTCCTAAACTGCGAGAAGGCCAACGCCCGGCGCCTTTACGAGAAGGTCTACTGCGGGCGCGGCGACATGGAGAACCGGATCAAGGAATCGCAGGCTGACCTTTTCGCCGACCGCACCTCGACCGCGATCCTGCGCGCCAATCAGCTGCGGCTGTGGTTTGCCTCCTTCGCCTACGTTCTCCCTGGGCCTTGCGCCGCATCGGCCTCAAGCGCACGCAGTTCGCCAAGGCCAATTGCGCAACCATCCAACTCAAGCTGCTCAAGATCGGCGCGCTCGTGCAAATCTCCGTCCGCCGCATCAAGCTCCCCATGGCCTCATCCTTCCCCAACCACGCCAATACCGGATCGCCCACGTCCGGCTCGCAGCGGCGGCGCGCTGACGAACCAGACAGACGCACAGTCGAAGGACCGCAAATCCGAAGCGGCAGAAGCCGCACGCCCGCAATTCTCATCCAAACGCCATTCTGCCTCTCGAGCCCGCGCCAGAGCCATCGCATGGTCGCCGCGCGGCAAAAACAAGCCCTCACAAGTTGCAGTGTGAGAAATGCCGGTTAGCCGCCACCGTTCATCGCTCAGCATCAGGCGGTTATTTCGCGGTCCGGAAGATATAGACCTCTTCGATCTATCGTCTCGGGGCGCTCGCGCTCCAGCGCGGCCGCCCGCGTCTGTTGTGCGGGGCCGGTCCGGCGGCGCTCCACCCTGGCGCAATCCCGTCCGCTTCATGCTAGAGAGCCCGCCGTTCGAGGAGCCGCCATGTTTTCCGGATTGATCGCTCTTGCTTTCGCCGCCGCATTCGGCGGGGCTGCAATTTATGTGAACTGGGTCGAGCAGCCGGCGCGGCTCTCGCTGGACGATCAGGCGCTGCTCAGCGAATGGACCCCGAGCGACAGCCGCGGGGTGGCGCTTCTCGCGGCTTTCGCGCTCGTGTCGGCGATCTCCGGCTTTATCGCCTTTTTCGAGTCGGACGACGTGCGCTGGGTGTTCGGCGCGCTCATCATCATCGCGAGCTGGCCCTACGCGTTCTTCGTCATGGCGCCGCTCAACAATCAGATCCTGTCCCTGCGCGGGCATGACGTCGCGGCGGCGAAGGCGCTGGTGCGCCAATGGGGCCTGGTCGAATCAGGCTTCGCCGCGATCGGGGTGCTGGCGGTCGCCATATTCCTGTGGGCGTTTTGAGCGGCAGGACCTTCCCCTCCGGACCGGCCGGCGCGCTGGGCGACGTTTGCGACGCGCTGCGCTTCTTCACCCGCTTGCCCCTGCCCGCAGCGCCGCCCGCGCCGCTGGACTTCAACCGCATCGCCTGGGCCGCGCCCGTCGCCGGCGCGCTCGCCGGCGCCGTCGGCGCTGCGGTCCTCGCGCTGACGCAGGCGCTCGGGCTGCCAGCTCTCCTCAGCGCCGCCCTCGCCACGGCGTCGCTCGTCGCGGCGACCGGGGGGCTGCACGAAGACGGCCTCGCCGATGTGGCGGACGGGTTCGGCGGAGGGCGCACCCGCGAGCGAAAGCTCGAGGTCATGCGCGACAGCCGGATCGGCGCCTATGGCGCGATCGCACTGTCGCTCGCGCTGATCCTTCGCGTCGGAGCGCTGGCGAGCGTGCTTGCCCACGGGCCCCCGAGCGCGGCGGGGGCGCTGATCATCGTCGCCGCCGTGTCGCGGGCGGGCGCCCTCATGCCGCTCGCCCTTCTTGAGCCGGTCCGCCCCGATGGCGCCGGCGCGGCGGCCGGACGGCTCGAACCCGGTTCTTTCGCCGCCGCCTGCGGCGTGGCCATCGTCCTCGCCGTGCTCCTCGGCCTCCTCACAGTCGGCGCAGAGCGCGCGATCGCCGCCGCCGTCGCTGGCGCGATCGGCGCCGCCGCGATGACGGCCCTCGCGTCACGGCAGATCTGCGGGCAAACGGGAGACGTCGCCGGCGCGGCGCAGCAATGGGCGGAGGTCGCCGGCTGGTGCGGTCTTCTCATGGGGCGGTACGCCGCCTAAATGACGGCAATGTCCGCTTCGCCGCCCTCAACGCCCTGTGTAAGCATCTGCGTCATCGACCCCGTTTCGGCGCTCTGCATCGGCTGCGGCCGCACGGTCGCTGAAATCGCCGCCTGGCAGGGCATGAACGAGACGGAGCACGCGGCCGTCATGAGCGGCCTCGACGCCCGGCTCCGGGCTGCTCGCTCCCGCAGTCGGCGCGGTGGACGCATCGGCTGTCGACGATAATGCGCCTTCTCGCCCCGCTTGCGATTCTCGCCGTGACGGCGGCTGTCCTCATGCTGACTCCTGCCGAAGCCCGAATTGTCGGGCTCGATCACCAAGCCTTCTTCGTCGCGGCGACGTTTCTGGCGATGCTGCTTTATCTCCTCGGCGGCGCTCGGCCCTCCGACATCGCGCGGGTGGCGAGTTCGGTCGCCGTCTGGGCGGCGCTGCTCGTCGCGCTGACCGGCGTCTACGCCTATCGGTACGAAGCGGCCGACTTCTTTGGCCGCGTGGCGGCGGAACTGATGCCGTCCGAACCCCAGGTCGGGCAAGGTGGCGAAGTAATCGTCAACCGGCGGTTGAGCGGGGAGTTCTCCATCGTGGCGAGGGTCGACGGGACGCGGATCACGTTCCTCTTCGACACAGGAGCGTCCATGGTCGTCCTGACGGCGTCCGACGCCCGCAGGGCGGGCATCGACACCCGCGGGCTCGCATTCGACGTCCCGGTCGCGACCGCCAACGGCTCCGCGCTGGCGGCTGAGATCCGGCTCAACCAGATCGCGGTCGGACCGATCGTCATGCGGGGCGTGTGGGCGCTCGTCGCAAAGCCGGGCGCGCTCGAGGAAAGCCTGCTCGGCATGAGCTTTCTCGAGCGGCTGAAGAGCTACACCGTCGAGCGGGGGCGGCTTATCCTGACCGCGAGGTGAGGGCTTTCAGGCGGCGGCGTCCTCGCGCGCGATGCTCCTTACGACCAGCGCGATAGCAGCGCGGAGAACCTCGAGCCCAGCGCCAGAACGAACGGCTTCGGTCGCGAGCGCTCGGCGATAGCAGCGCGCTCCAGGCCGGCCGGCGAACAGGCCGATGAGATGGCGGGTAAAATCGTGCAGCCGCTCGCCGCGCTCGAGGCCTCTGGCAATAAAGGGCATGAAGGCCTCGAGCGCCTCGAAGGGGTCGTCGAACGGCGCCGCCTCGCCGAAGATCGTCGGATCGAGCCGCAGGAGGATCTGCGGGTTCTGATAGGCGGCCCGGCCCAGCATGACGCCGTCCACATGCGCGAGATGCGCCTCTGCCTCGTCGAGGTCGGCGATCCCGCCGTTGACGACGATCGGCCAGTCGGGATTCGCGCGTTTCAGGTCGTAGACCAGGGGATAGTCGAGCGGCGGGATCGTCCGGTTGTGCTTGGGGCTCAGCCCGTCGAGCCAGGCTTTCCGGGCATGGACGACGAGCGCTGCCGCCCCCGCCGCCTTCACCGAGGCGGCGAAGGCAAACAGGGTGTCGCGGGCCTCCTGCTCGTCCACCCCGATGCGGCATTTGACTGTGACCGGGACATCGACCACGCCGACCATGACTGCGATGCATTCGGCCACCAGCGCCGGCTCGCGCATCAGGCAGGCGCCGAAGCGTCCGCTCTGCACCCGGTCGGACGGGCAGCCGCAGTTGAGGTTGATTTCGTCGTAGCCGAAGCCGGCGCCGATGCGCGCGGCCTCCGCGAGCCGCGGCGGTTCCGAGCCGCCGAGTTGCAGCGCCACGGGATGCTCCGCCGGATCGAAGCCGATCAGCCGCTCCCGGGGCCCGAACACGACCGCGTCCGCCGTCACCATTTCGGTGTAGAGGCGGGCGCGGCGGGTCATCAGACGGTGGAACGCCCGGCAGCGGCGGTCGGTCCAGTCCATCATCGGCGCCACGCTGAACCTAAACTCTTGAAGTGACGCCATTTTTGTAATCTCGGCTTGTTGGTCAGGCCATGTGCACTGCTTTCTAGGCTATGATGCGACCCCCTTTGCGGCAGTACGACGGCTCACTGCACATCCAGAGTGCGCGTTTTGGCAACCTTCACAAAGCTCAATTCCGGGCGGAAGGGAAAGTATGTCAACGAGACGTTCCCTTCGGCGCAAGGACGCCAAGGAACGGGCCTAACTGCGTATAAATCGCGGCGACCCCTCAGGTCGCTGGGTCCTGTGACTGATCTTCGACAGTTGGGGCGTGCATGCTATGCCTAAGGTCTTGATATAACTGCAGACGATACGCGCCGGGCTCCAAGATGTAGTGCCACGTTTTCGTTCTATTTTATTGTTTTTATTGCCGTATTGGCATACATTGTGTGCACAAGGATTGAGTCGGTGCCGGTTTTCTCGCATATATTCCAGCGAGAAGGCCGGGGCGGGCGCACCGCGAGCTCTTTGCGCCGGCTCTGGACGACCTGTAGGTAGGCGACGCCCGCTTGCCTGAAACCGTAAGCGCGCAATTCACGCTAAAACTCGGTAATGTAGCGCCACGCCTGCGGCACAGCGCGCTTTTACACCCGAAATCAGAGGGTTAGCTTTTCCGACTGTAGAAGATCAGTTTGGCGATCTGGTTCGCCTCCACCAAGGGGACCTCCGGGAAGTCGGCGAGCGCCTTGGACGGTCCAAAGTCTCTAGGGCAATATCAATTGCAATCCAGTTACGTGCCGTCGATGGTTTCGGTATGCAAACAGCTCCGGCCGAGTGTCTCCGTTGCATACTTGTTTGCCCGAAGAAAATACGACCAATTTCGCCGCACACAACACGATGGCGCAAGGGTATGCAAAGACTGGTTTGAGAGGCCTATTGGTTAATAGGACGACGACGAGGTCACTCCGGCAAAGGCCGCCCAGCTCGATAATTGCTACAGGATGAGCGGGCGGGACCGTTTCTTTTTGTTCGATACCGGTTTGGCGTAGCCGAGACAGGAGAACGATCGAGTCAACACGCCTCCATTTTGCTTCGGCCTTAAAATTCGGCCGCACCTTCGTAGTCCCGGTCTGAGCCCTCAATGTCCAGCCCCAACGCCGTTTGCGCTTTGATAGCTACATCGGTGCGATTTTTCGCCTTCAGTTTCTTCATAACATTGCGAAGGTGGACTTTGACGGTGCCTTCACGAATACCCAAATGGTAGGCGATCACTTTGTTTGATTTGCCTTCTTGAATGGCTTGCACGACCTTAACTTCACGAGCCGTTAGGACTTGGGATAGCGGCGAGACTTGCGGCGGTTGAAAGCTATGCGTGGCTGACGCAAGCAGATATTCCGTCGGAACATATGTGCCTCCCGCTAAAATAAATCGCACCGCCTCGACCGCAATGTCGAAATTTGTCGTGAATGGAATATATCCCTTTGCGCCACAGTTGAACGCAGTTCTAGCCAAATCCAGATCGTTCGCCGCCGCGAGAACGACAATAGGGATGCTTGGTGCCACGGCTGACAAGACTTTGATCGCGTTAGCGCACTCCGCCTCGCGGGCATCCGTCAGAGAGAGCAGGTAGAGCGCAACCGAGTTGCTGAACGTGCGTTTGAGATCCGACAACGTCGGATAAGTGACAACCGGCAGCGAAAGCGCCGCCTGCAATGCACGGTGCATGCACTCACGTACGAAGGTGCGGCTCTCGACAAAGGCAATATGGCGGTCTAGTTTTGCCTCAATCTTTGCGGAGGTGTGATGCGCGTTACCGTCTAGGCTTTCCAGTTTGGGTATCAAGAGCTGCATTCCCGCTCGCGCCTCTTCGATTGCGAATTGAGTTTTCTTCTCCATCAGCGTCCCCTTTCCATACCCATTTAGCGGTGGCGTCGCGCCTCCCAGGAGCACAACTACCACGATTGTAACCTTAGAGAACAGTGCGTCCTTGTAAACCTAAAACAGAGTGGTTAGCCCAAAAGCGGTAGCCAGGGAGGGGCCAGGACTAATCAATTGAAGCGAATGGCTGCAACATTTCCCCTCCAGCCGCCCAGTGGTTCTTCGGGGATATCTCTAGGGCCTACGAAGACAAGCGAAATTAGCCTCGGAAGCAGTGTCGAGAGAGATGTTAGGCAACCTTCGCGGTTGCGACCTTGGCGTTGTTGAGCTTTCAGATGCGCACCGGGATGCCGTTCAGGGAACCTGTTGAAATTGTCGCTCCAGTTTAAGAGAGCAGAACGGCTACTCACACGAAGGCTTTCCCCGCTTTAGTTAGGACACCATGAGGTCTCCGACACGATTGATCGAATGTTCTGAGCGCTTCCCCTCCCCAACCACGTCGTCGAGCTGAATTCGCCGGACCGACATCGCCAGAGCCATTACAAAGTCGGACGCTCCCGCCGCAGACCCGCAATCGCCTCCCACCAGATGACCCGGAGCTCGCTCCCACCGGCCCGTCCAATTCATGACGCTGCGGTGCCTCAGCTTGGTCTCCACGCGCTCCTCTTGTTGCATTTCGTCGAGGATTCTGGTTTGCCCCAGTTCGTCGAGCTTTGCTCGCGCGTCACCCGCGAGCGCCTCTGGCGAGCGCGTCGGGCGCTGCCGTGTCCCGCCCACTCTTAGGATTTCTCGGGCCGGTCGCCGTGAGAGCGGCGTTGTAGGGGTCGAGATAGGTCACCATGTGCGTCAACAGATAGCCGCGCTGTCCCGTCTCAGCATCTTGCGCGGTTGAATCGGCAAAAAATGGAAGAATGCAGCTTAAGCGCCCAACGCGTTGACGTCGCTTTGGCGTATTCAAACTGCGTGGCCCGGGCCGCCGGGCTCCCCTTGCTGGCGGCGGCCGAAAAATGCAACAACCCGGGTCACCCAGGCGCATGTCGCCATTCCGAAGGGCCCCCTATGCCTCCCTATCGCTCCCGCACTACGACCCACGGCCGCAACATGGCGGGCGCGCGCGGCCTCTGGCGCGCCACCGGCATGAAGGACGGGGACTTCGGCAAGCCGATTATCGCCGTCGCCAATTCCTTCACCCAGTTCGTGCCGGGCCACGTGCATCTGAAGGACCTCGGCCAGCTGGTTGCGCGGGAGATCGAGGCCGCGGGCGGCGTCGCCAAGGAGTTCAACACCATCGCGGTCGACGACGGCATCGCGATGGGGCATGACGGCATGCTCTATTCGCTGCCCTCGCGCGAGGTTATCGCCGACAGCGTCGAATACATGGCCAACGCCCACTGCGCCGACGCTCTCGTCTGCATTTCGAATTGCGACAAGATCACCCCCGGCATGCTGATGGCGGCGCTGAGGCTGAACATCCCGGCCGTTTTCGTGTCCGGCGGGCCGATGGAGGCGGGCAAGGTCAAGCTCTCGACCGGCGCGCGGACCGTCGATCTCATCGACGCGATGGTCGCCGCCGCAGACGACAAGGTCTCGGACGCCGACGTCGCCGTCATCGAGCGCTCCGCCTGCCCAACCTGTGGCTCCTGCTCGGGCATGTTCACCGCCAATTCGATGAACTGCCTAACCGAGGCCCTCGGCCTCGCACTGCCGGGCAACGGCACGGTGGTCGCGACCCATGCCGACCGCAGGCGGCTGTTCGTCGAGGCGGGCCATCTCATCGTCGATCTCGCCCGCCGCTATTACGAAGAGAGCGACGAGGGCGTCCTGCCGCGATCGATCGCCAGTTTCAAGGCCTTCGAGAACGCGATGACGCTCGACATTTCGATGGGCGGATCGACCAATACGGTGCTCCACCTGCTCGCCGCCGCACACGAGGCTCGGATCGACTTCACCATGGAGGACATCGATCGGCTGTCGCGGCGGGCGCCGGTGTTGTGCAAGGTCGCCCCGTCTGTGGCGGACGTTCATATCGAGGACGTGCATCGCGCCGGCGGCATCATGGGCATCCTCGGCGAACTCGACCGCGCCGGGCTTCTGAACCGCGAAGTCCGGATGGTCCACGCCGAGTCGCTCGAGCACGCGCTGTCGCGAAGCGACATCAAGCGCACGTCGAGCAACGCCACGCGCGAGTTTTTCTCGGCCGCGCCAGGCGGCGTGCCGACCCAGGTCGCCTTCAGCCAGTCGGCGCGCTATTCCTCGCTCGACGAGGATCGGCAGAAGGGCGTCATCCGCGACATTGAGCATGCCTTCCTGAAGGACGGCGGTCTTGCCGTGCTCAAAGGCAATGTCGCGCTCGACGGTTGCATCGTGAAGACGGCCGGCGTCGACGAAAGCAACCTCAGGTTCACCGGCACGGCGCGCATCTTCGAGAGCCAGGACGACGCCGTGCAGGGCATTCTCGGCGGCAAGGTCGCCGCCGGCGACGTCGTCGTCATCCGCTACGAGGGTCCCCGCGGCGGCCCTGGCATGCAGGAGATGCTCTATCCGACGAGCTATCTCAAGTCGCGCGGCCTCGGAAAGGCCTGCGCCCTCGTCACCGACGGCCGCTTTTCCGGCGGCACCTCAGGTCTTTCCATAGGCCACGTCTCGCCGGAGGCGGCCGAGGGCGGGGCGATCGGCCTCATCGAGGAAGGCGATCGGATCGCGATCGACATCCCCGCCCGCACGATCGACGTCCTGGTCGACGGCGCGACGCTCGCCCAACGCCGCGCGGCGATGGAAGCGAAGGGCAAAGACGCCTGGAAGCCTGCCAAGCTCCGCGCGCGCAAAGTCTCGCAGGCCCTTCGCGCCTACGCGGCTTTCGCGACCAGCGCGGCGCGCGGAGCCGTGCGCGAGGTCCCGTAGCCGCCGATGCGCAAGGCGCTCGGCGCGCGCTCGATCGCGTCCCGGCTTTTCCTGTCGGCGGCTTTCTGGAGCACGCTCATCCTCGCCTTCGCGGGCCTGGGCCTCAGCGCGCTCAACGCGCGCTGGACCGAGGCGAATTTCGACGACCAGCTCGGCGTCTATCTGAAGGCGCTGATCGCCAATGCGCTTCCCAACGAGGAGGGAAAAGGCGTGGCCCCAGCCGAGGTCGCGCCGCAGTTCGAACTCGCCTTCTCCGGCTGGTACTGGCAAATCACCCGACTCGACTCGAGTCCGCCGGAGATCCGGGCGTCGAAATCGCTGTTCGCCACCCAGCTTCCGCACCTCCTCGAGGTCAGCCCGGATCACGGCGCGGCTCGCAGCGGCTATGTCATCGGGCCCGGCGGGCGCGAGCTCAGGATGGTGGAACGCGAAATCGACGCCGGCGACGAGGGCCGTTACCTGGTCCAGGTCGCAGCCAACGCCGACGTGTTCCTGGCGCAGGAGCATGGCTTCGAATGGGCTCTGGCGGCGACATTCCTGACGCTGGCGCTGGCGCTGATCGGCTCGACGGCGCTCGCCGTCCGCTACGGCCTGCGCCCGCTTCGCGCGCTTCGCGACGGAGTCGCCGCGATCCGACGCGGCGAGGCCGAACACGTTGCAGGCGAGTTCCCGCAGGATGTGGCGCCTCTCGCGGCGGAGGTGAACCAGCTCATCGACGCCAACAGGGAAATCGTCGAGCGGGCCCGCACGCAAGTCGGCAATCTCGCTCACGCGCTCAAGACCCCTCTCAGCGTGCTGATCAACGAGGCGGACTCCGGCAGTGCGAATTTGCCGGGAAAGGTGCGCGAGCAGGCCGAAATCATGCGCCAGCAGGTGGCTTTTTATCTTGACCGGGCGCGCGCGGCCGCCCGCGCGCGCGCCGTCGGCGTTGTCACCGACGTCAAGCCGGTCGTGGAGGGCCTCGTGCGCACCTTCGAGAAGCTGCACGCCGAGGAAAGCCTGAACTTTACTGTTTCGCTGCAGGACGGCCTGAAGTTCCGCGGCGAGTCGCAGGATCTGACCGATCTGATCGGCAACTTGCTTGACAACGCCGGCAAATGGGCGCGCGAAACCGTGTCCATTCGCGCCTCGCGGGTCCCGGGCGGAGCGAAACACGCCGGCGCCTTCCTCATCGCCGAAATCGACGACGACGGACCAGGGCTCGAGCCTGGCGCGCGAGCGGAGGCGATGGAACGCGGAAAGCGCCTCGATGAATCGCGGCCCGGCTCCGGCCTTGGCCTTTCCATCGTCGTCGATCTGGCGGCCAGCTACGGCGGGTCGTTGCAACTCGAAGAAAGTCGGCTGGGCGGCTTGCACGCCGTTCTGCGGCTTCCCTGCGTCTGAGGTCTTGGCGCGCCCCGCCTTGGCGGTGCGCCGTACAAGGAGGAAACAACAAATTCAGGTGAAACCCAAGGCAGCCAACTCCTATCGCAGATCGAGCATCGTTCTCAGGAGAAGCTCTCTTTCGACCCTGCTCGCAGAGCCTTCCGCCGCGTCAGATGGTCGGAGCTCGGTCAGATTGCCGCAAGGGGTTCCGACGCTGAGCGGATCGAAACCGACGAGGATTGGGGACATGAGGCCGAGCCATGTCGCGATTCTGGCGCTGACCGCGGCGACTTTGGCCGGCTGTTCCACTGTGGGCTTAGGCAGCGAGGTTGCGCCGGCCAAGCCTGCTGTGGCCGCCGCCGCGCCGGCGCAAGCCGCGCCGATAGCCCCGGTCGGTTCGGTCCAGGCTCAACCGTTGCCCCCGGCGGCTGCCGCTTCCGCCCCTTTGACCCAGCCGGGGCCGCCTACGCCTCCGGTCGCCGCGGCGTCCTCGCAGCAGACGCAGTCGCCCGGACAGTCAACACCGTCCGGCCCGGCGCTCGGGGCCGTCCTCGGAGGACCAGTCGGCGCGTCGCTGCCAGAGATTGACCGGCAGGCCGCATG
This sequence comes from uncultured Alphaproteobacteria bacterium, assembly GCA_963823165.1. GTDB lineage: Bacteria > Pseudomonadota > Alphaproteobacteria > Rhizobiales > Beijerinckiaceae > Roseiarcus. Next base: position 25,385 of record CAWGKV010000039.1, read on the forward strand.
GAACGCGCAAATTGCGGCGCTGGACTCCGGGCAAAGCCGATCGTGGCGGGGGGCGCATGGGGTTTTCGGTTTTATCGCGCCCGGGGCCGAAACCGGCGGCGGCTGCCGCGCCTATTCGCAGACGATCTACGTCGCCGGAAGGCCCAAGCGCGGTCAGGGGGTCGCCTGCAAGCTCCCGGACGGGACCTGGAAGATGACGAGCTAGACTTTCCCCGAGACCTCGGCCGCTTTTTGCGATAACGGAGCGCGAACACAGCGCGGCCATGCGTGAGGCCGCTTCCCGAGGTCGTTAATGATCTGGTTCGTCTTGGCGGGAATGGCCGCGTTCGCGGCTCTCGCCGCGGTTTGGCCCGTTCTGCGCTCTTCCTCTCGGTCGGCGGACGCCCGCGAGGCGTCCAGCGAAACGGCTTTCTATCAGGCGCAGCTCGGCGAGATTCAGCGAGACATCGAGCGCGGCCAATTGCCGCAGACCGAAGCGGAGAGCGCGCGGGCCGAGGCGGCTCGACGGCTGATCGCCGCCCGTTCCGAAGCCCCGAACGTGGCCGCCGCACCTCGCGCCAGCAATCGTTTGGCGGCCGCCGTCGTGATCGCGGTCGGCGTGCCGGCCATCGCCTTTCCGCTCTATTCGCTGCTCGGCCGGCCGCAAATGGTCGACGAGCCGTTGGCGAGCCGCGAGCCGGCGGCCAACGCGGCCAAGGACATCGACGCGGCCGTCGCCGGGGTCGAGGCGCATCTGATCGCCAAGCCTGACGACGGAAAGGGATGGGCGGTCATCGCCCCGGTCTATATGCGGCTCGAGCGCTACGAGGACGCCGCGCACGCCTATTCGGAGGCGCTCCGCCTGCTTGGGGAAAATCCGTCCCGCCGCGCCGCGTATGGCGAAGCCATGGTCGCCGTCGCCGGCGGCGTCGTCACCGACCAGGCGCGCGCAGCTTTCGCCAAGGCGCTGGCCGAGCAGCCGGGCCAGCCGCAGGCCCGCTTCTATCTCGCGCTCGCCGCCGAGCAGGACGGCAAGAAGGCCGAGGCCATCCAGGACTACGAATCTCTGGTCGCCGACGGCCCGCCCGACGCTCCGTGGGTCGACGCGGTGAAAGCGCGCCTCGCCGCGCTGAAAGGCGCTCCGCCGCCGCAGTCGACCGCCGCCGTCCCGGCGCTTGGATCGGCGGACCAGACGGCGATGATCGAAGGCATGGTGAGCCGGCTGGCGAACCGCCTCGCCAGCAATGGCGGCAGCATCGAAGAATGGTCCCGCCTTATTCGCGCCTACACCGTCCTGCATGAGGGCGATAAAGCCAAGGCCGCGCTCGCCGACGCGCGTAAGGCCCTCGCGCCGGACCCCAACGCAGTCGCGAGTCTGGATGCGCTGGCGCGCGATCTCGGTCTCGGAGACGCCAATTGACCCGCCGCAGCCGCCGGCTCACTCTCATTGCATCCGCCCTCGCGGTGATCGGCTGCGCGGTCGGGCTCGGACTCTATGCGATGAAAGATAGCCTGTCGCTGTTCCTGACGCCGACCGAAATCGCCGAGAAGAATGTCCAGCCTGGAGCGCGCCTCAGGATCGGCGGGCTCGTCGAAGCGGGCTCCGTGGTGCGATCCGACGACCGGTTGAGGTTCATCGTCACGGACGGAACGAAGAGCGTCGGCGTCGATTGCCTGAAGGACTGTTTCGCCAATGTGCCGGACCTTTTCCGGGAAGGCCAGGGCGTCGTCGTCGAGGGAGTGCTCGCTTCGCAGGGCCGGCTGAGCGGCGACCAGATACTCGCCAAGCACGACGAGCGCTACATGCCGCGCGAAGTCGTGGAGGCGCTGAAGAAGCAGGGCCGCTGGCAAGAAGGGGAGGCCGCGAAGTGATCGTCGAGCTCGGCCATTTCGCTCTCGTTCTCGCGCTCTGCGCCGCCCTCGCGCAAACGATCGTTCCGTCGTGGGGCGCGCGCGTCGGCGATCCGAACCTGATGGCGGTGGGCCGGAACGCCGCGCTGACCCAGTTCGTGCTGGTTGCGATCGCGTTCGCGGCGCTGGTGAACGCGCATCTGACCTCGGACTTCTCGGTGCTGAACGTCGCCGAGAATTCCAATAGCACGCTGCCCGCGATCTACAGGATTTCCGGCGTCTGGGGCAATCATGAAGGCTCGATGCTGCTGTGGGTGCTGATCCTGGCGATCTTCGGGGCGCTGGTCGCCCTGTTCGGCCGCACGCTGCCCCGCACGCTGCGCGCCAACGCGCTTGCCGTGCAGGGCCTGATCAGCTTCGCATTCCTGCTGTTCATCCTCCTGACCTCGAATCCGTTCGAGCGCCTGTCGCCTGCCCCGTTCGAGGGGCGCGATCTCAACCCGATCCTGCAGGACCCGGGCCTGGCGTTCCATCCGCCGATGCTCTACCTCGGCTACGTCGGCTTCTCGATCGTCTACTCGTTCGCCGCGGCGGCGCTGATCGAGGGACGCATCGACGCCGCCTGGGCGCGCTTCGTGCGGCCCTTCGCGCTGATGGCCTGGAGCCTCTTGACCATCGGCATCGCCGCCGGCTCCTTCTGGGCTTATTATACGCTGGGCTGGGGCGGCTTCTGGTTCTGGGATCCGGTCGAGAACGCGTCCCTCATGCCCTGGCTCGCCGGGACCGCCTTCGTCCATTCGGTCGCGGTGATGGAGAAGCGGGACGCGCTCAAGGTCTGGACGATCTTCCTCGCCATCGTCGCCTTCTCGTTTTCGCTGCTCGGCACGTTCCTCGTGCGCTCCGGGGTGCTGACCTCGGTGCACGCCTTCGCCAGTGATCCCCGCCGCGGCGTGTTCATCCTGGCGATCCTCGCGCTGTTCATCATGGGCTCCTTCGCCTTGTTCGCCTGGCGGGCGCCGATGCTGAGGCAGGGCGGCCTGTTCGCGCCGATCTCGCGCGAGGGTGCGCTCGTCCTGAACAACCTGTTGCTGACGACGTCATGCGCGACCGTGTTCTTCGGCACGCTCTATCCGCTCGCGCTCGAGCAATTGACCGGCGAGAAGATCACGGTCGGAGCGCCCTTCTTCAACATGACCTGCGGCATGCTCCTCTTGACCGCCGCATTCGTCACACCGATCGGCTTCTCGCTCGCCTGGAAGCGCGGGGATCTGCTCGGCGTCGCCCAGCGCCTGACCGTGGCGCTGGCCGCCGGCGCAATCGTCGCGATCGGCGGCGCAGCCTGGCTGCGCGGGCAATCGATCCTGGCCGTGGTCGCCGCCGGCATCGCGATCTTCGCCATCGTCGGCACGCTGACCGAGGTCGTCACCCGCGCATGGCGGCCTGGGCTTTCGCCCGCCGTCGCGCTGAAGCGGACTCTTGGGCTGCCGCTGTCGTTCTGGGGCGCGGCGACGGCGCATATCGGGGTCGGCCTGACCCTGCTCGGGCTCGCCGGCGTCGGCTTCGGCGCCGAGGCGATCGCGACCCTGCACAAAGGCGTTCCGCGGACGGTCGGGCCGTACGAGATCACGCTGGATTCGGTCGACAAGCGCGTCGGGCCGAATTACACGGAGGCGGTCACCCCCATGACGGTCCGCTCGAACGGCGCGGTCGTCGCGACGATCGAACCCGCGCGCCGGCAATTCGACGCCCGCCAGATGACGACGACGGAAGCCGGCATGGCGACCCTGCATTTCGGCCAGATTTATGTGTCGATCGGCGATCCGGCGCCGGACGGCGCGGTGCCGGCGCGGCTGTACTGGAAGCCGCTCGTGACGCTGATCTGGCTCGGCGGCGCCGCCATGGCGTTCGGCGGCGGGCTGTCGCTCGCCGACCGTCGGCTGCGCTTCGGCGTCGCCGTCCGCGCCCCGACGCGCGCCGCGGCCGCCGGGGCGGTTTGACCCCGTGCAACGTCTCCGCCTCGTCTTCATCCTCCTCTTCGCGGCCCTCGCGGCGCCGGCGTTCGCCGTCCAGCCGGACGAGGTGATGAAGGACCCGGCGCTCGAGGCGCGCGCCCGCGCGCTGTCGGAGGGTCTGCGCTGCATGGTCTGCCAGAACCAGTCGATCGACGATTCCGACGCCCCGCTCGCCCGCGACATCCGTCTCCTGATCCGCCAGCGGATCGCACAAGGAGAAAGCAACGAGGCGGTTCGCGCCTATCTCGTGTCGCGCTACGGCGACTTCATTCTCCTGAAGCCGCCGTTCAAGCCGGAGACCTGGCTCCTCTGGCTCAGCCCTCCGCTGACGCTCTGCGCCGGCCTCGCCGCCGTCCTTTTCGCCCGCCGCCGCGCGCCGCCCGAGACGCCGGCTCTGACCGCGCAAGAAGAAGCGCAGCTGGCCGCGCTGACGAGGGACCAAGGTTCATAGCGCTTCGGTTCGCGCTTCGGGCCGCGTACCGAGCCGATTTGGCGGCGCGCCTCCTCTGCCAGATAGTGCGGGCGGGCCGCTGCTTCCGCCATCCCCTTCTCCGGCGCGAATTGAACCTTCTCGGGGGGTTGCGGCGCCATTTCCAGGCGCAATTGCTCACCCTTCGCGTTTCTTAAGCGCGCGGGGAGGGTCAAGGGGGTCCGGGGTGCGATCGGGCGAAGGGGATCTCCTCCCCCCTTGTGGGGGAGGATTAAGGAGGGGGGGTCGCGCCAGACCTCGGAAGCTGTTCATCGACGCCCTCTGCGGAGAGCGCAGCGCGACCCCCACCCCTCCCGCCCCCGCAAGGGGGCGGGAGGGCGCTCAACCGTCTGAATCTTCGCTTCGCCCGATTGCCCTCGGTTCCGGGCGGAGCGCCGTGGGCTTTGGCGCCATCTGGGAGCCGGCGGAACGTCCTGGAACGCCGCGGGAAGGCCGCCGGTCGCCCGGGGAAGGAAACCGCACGCCCAGGGGAAGCCAAAGGAACGCCAGGGGAAGCAAAAGGAACGCCAGGGGAAGCCAGATTCGTTCACCGTTCTCGCCTTTTCAATGACTTACGCGAGACGCGGGTAACCGGGGCAAATTCTCGGGCGCCTCCTCCGCCCCCGCGCTGCGTTTGGCTGCCGTCAGCCAAAACGCCTGAACTTCAATCTCCGTCACAGAGGCAAGGTAACATAGAGGGCTGCCTTGCACAAGAAAATGTTCACTGTTTGTTCGATACTGAAACGACCTCGGACCGCCGAACCAGATCCCCGCAGTCGGTGCAGTCTGCGGCCGGCAGGCGCACAGGCCGGTTGTAACGCGGGCTGTGCGGGTCCTCGCACCAGCCCTGTTCGCGCCGCATGGCCTCGAGCGGGACGCTCCCGGAGCTGCGGCCGCCGCCAGTCATGTCAACAGCGTGAGGCGTTCGGCGATGTGCGTTCGTCAAAACCCAAAGGAGAGGAGGTCTTGATTGCGAAAAGTTCTGCGCTCTCAACGTTCGACTTGGCTTCGGCGCGCCTCGGCGCTATCCGCCGACGGGTCGGCGGCGGTCAGGCGGACGGTTCGGGTTTGCCTGGAGCCCAAAACCGTCGCAGATTGGACTTGAACCGGCCTCCATCCGGTGGATGCCGGCTAAGATGGTCTTGCTGCGCCGAGCCTCCCTTCCTCGCGTGGCCCGCGAGAACCATTCAATGACAACGAATTCCCGGCCAGGGAATTGTTCGAATGGGTGAACTCAATTCCGGATTCAGGATACGCCTTTGTCACATCGTGGTGGCTCGCGTTACGAAGTCGCTATGTTGGATGGAGCGTTGTGGTATGAAAACTGCACTCGCGCGTTTGCTGAACAGCCTCGGGCTTCTCCTCCCCGTATTCCGCGGGATCGAGTTCATGCAGACCTTGGGCGCCGAGATGGTCGCTGACGCCCCGGACGGTCTGCCGCTTCCACCGACAAACCTCCGCGTGCGCGTGGCGGGCACAGCGGACGTCGCGTGGTTTCTCGAGAGAGGCCGCATCCTAGAGAAAGCGATACGTGAGGCGCTCGTGCGGGCGGGCGCGCCGCTGGACTCGCGCCAGGCGATCCTCGACTTCGGCTGCGGATGCGGGGGTCTGCTGCGACGTTGGCAGGGCTTAGACGCGCGGCTCTGCGGCACCGACCTTAGCCGCCCCGCCATCAAATGGTGTCAGGCGCACCTGCCGTTCGTCGAGGTCGGCGTCAACGGGTTCGAGCCGCCGTTGAACTATGGCGACGCGAGCTTCGACTTGGTCTACGCGATCTCGGTGTTCACCCACCTCCCGGTCGAGACACAGTTCGTCTGGCGCGACGAACTGCGGCGGGTGCTGCGTCCAGGCGGCCACTTGCTGCTTACGCTCCACGGGGACGCGCACTTCGGGAAACTGAAGCCAGAGGAGCGAGGCGTCTACGAGGCGGGCGGGTGCGTCGTGCGCTGGCCGAAGGCCGCTGGCTCGAATCTCTGTGCGACATACCATTCGCCCCGGTTCGTGCGTGACCGCCTCGCCGACGACTGGGAGTTCGTCGAGCACGTGCCGGGCGGTGCGGGCGGCTACCCGCCGCAGGATCTTGTCGTCTTGCACAAGCCACAGACTTTGAAAGCAGCCGCAGCCGCGGCGCGTAACTTTCACAATTCAGGCTGGGCAGCGGCAAACCTCACGAGGAAGGCCCCGAATGACCCTGATGCATTGCAATAATCAGAAAGGCCGCAGGCCGACGCCTGTTAGGCTGGATTGTCGTAATAATGATTTGTTCGCCATACAAATTAAAGCGAACTCGGCATTGGCCCAGGGCGATATTCCCTTCGTAGGTCACCCTTGAAACAAAACTCGACGACACGTTCGGGAGTGTTCGGAAATCCGTCGAAATACCGCACCTCCCCCCAAAGAAATTGATGACCGGCATTGGTTGCGGAAGCATTGACATGAGCCATGCCAATTGAATCCGGCACGATTTGATCTTAGGCTTCGTCCATTCTCACGCGATCGTCCTAACCGCTCCCCGCCCCCCCGTCGCGTTCATTTGGGATTCTAGCCATCGCCGCACTTCAGGAGACATCGTGTCTCGCGGGCGATCAGGCGCAGTCGAAAGATCGCCCGAACCGGGTTTGCGTTCGCCCAATGCGCCCGATCGAGCCCGACAGCGCGAAACTCGAGATTGTCGCCAGGCGCGCTGTGCGCAGCTTGCGAGCCGTTTCATGGACGCCCCGCGATTCAACTTTTTTGAGAACGGCAAGCACGTCCCGTGCCGCGATTTCAGGAATCGCCCGCGCGCCTAGGGCCGGAAAAGCGAAGCTCACGAACCATGCGAATTTTCTCAGCGTGGCCGCCGACTTCCCGTCCCGCCGCTTCATCGGTCAATTCCGTCGAGACGGCCGCAAACGTATTCGCATCCTTTGCTGCCTTCGCGGCCTTGGCCTCACGCTTTGTGCGCGAAAGGTCTTGCCCTCGTGCCAAGGTCTGTCGAGCGGCTTCCCGCGCCTCGCGCGCCTCTCTCAAACCAATGACGGGATAGACGCCTATCGCAAGTGTCTTTTGGACCCCACCGAAACGATAGGCCATGCGCCAACGTTTCGCGCCATCGGCGTGATCCATAATTAAAAGGCCGCCACCATCGGACAGCTTGATAATTTTTGCGCCGGGTTGAGCGCGCTTGATGACCAAATCGTTCAGCGGCATGTTGGCATCAACTCGCATAGGTATCGAGACTTACCAACAATAGTACCAACGAATTTGTTGGATGCAATCGCACGCCGTCGGACGGTCTCGGACGGTTGTCCGAGCCTAATGGATTGATTTTTTGGACTTTTTGGACGAATTCAGAGGTTCAAAGCCGTCTATATGGTGCCCAGGAAAGGACTCGAACCTTCACGGCTTGCACCGCTGGTACCTGAAACCAGTGCGTCTACCAATTCCGCCACCTGGGCACGGCGGGAGTGTCATAGGGGCGAGGCCTTGGCGATGTCAATGGCGCGGCCACACAGGCTTGTGGCCGCCTGGAACTGCCTGAATGCGCCGTTTTGCGGGTCGTCGTCGATCCCCCGGTCGTCACCGGCCAGACGCAGAGCTTTCGCCCGCTGAAGCGTGCCGGTCGAGCGCTGCGGATTTGCGATATCGATCAGGAGGTCGCCGTATGCGGCTCGACCGATCGGAAGCGCCGCGATTCAGACGGCGGTCGAAGGGTCGAGGCCGACGCGATGGATGAGCCCCTTGCTGCTTCCAGCCGAGGAAAGATAAACGCTGCAAAAAACGCGATTCGGGCGAGGCAGGATTTTGGGAAAACACTTGGCGTTCCGAAATGTCGTCTTCGCCGGCCTCGCCGCGCTCGCGCTCGCCGGCTGCGCGGCCGAGCCGCCAGAGCCGCGCCTCTCGCACCGTTCGGCGGCGGCGATCGCCGCCGTGAGGCTCGACCCGGCCGCCGCCGTCGCGGCGCTCAACGCCTATCGCGCCGAGAAGGGGCTGAAGTCGGTCAAGCTCGACCCGGCGCTGACCGCGATGGCCGACGCCCAGGCGAAGGCGATGGCGGCGGGAAACGTCCTGTCGCACGAGGTCGCCGGCGCCTTCCCTTCGCGCCTCGCCGCGCATCGGGTCGACACGTGGAAGGCGGCTGAGAATCTCGGCGGCGGCTACATGAGCCTCGCCGAGGCCATGACCGGCTGGCGCGAGTCGCATGCCCATGACGCCAATCTCCTGCTTGCCGAGGGTTCCCGGTTCGGCATCGCCATCGCCAAGAACCCGGACACGGAATACGGGGTCTACTGGGCGATGGAGATCGCCGCCGAGCCGGCGCCGCCGGCGCCTACCGCGGAGCGGGCGTTCATGTCGCTGTCGGGCGGGGCGACCCTGCCGCGTTGAGGTTGCGCCCCGCTTCGCGTTCGCTGGCGGCAGGGCAGCTGACGAGAATCGCGCCGGCGATTTTTGGGGCGGCGAGTTTTCGGGCGACGCCGCTCGTCCATTCAGCATTCTTCGCATGGCCCCGCTCCGACTTGGGGGGAGCGCGGCGTCCTGGCGATTGGCTCCTTCGGTGCGACTCGCAAGCCGCGGCCGGGACGCGGCATGCCCCCTCCACCACGCTGCGCGTGGTCCCCCTCCCCCGTTCCGCTAACGCTTCACAGGGGAGGATATGGCCCGCGCTCGCTATCCTCCCCTGCGCCGCGGAGCGGAGCGGCGGAGGGGGACCGCCCGAAGGGCGGTGGAGGGGGACCGCTCCATAGCCCGTCGAAGACGGGCGTCCTCTCGGACGCCCGATGGGGCGGGGGAGGGGGCGTCGCCCCAGCCTGCTTGGCGGTTCTGCTTTTGGCTTAATACGTTGGGCGACCGATACTTTTTGCCTGACCCGCCCGCATTGACGATGCGCCCGGCGTCGGGGACAAGCCGCGGGTCCACCGTCAGCGTGGACCGTCAGCTCAAAAGGGGTCTCCGACATGCATACGTCGGGCGTCCGCGCCATTCTCGTCATTCTCTTTGTTGTCGTCGTTCTCGCCAATCTGGTCGCCCTGTTCGGCTATCCGATGCTGATCGGGACCGCGGTGATCGCGGCCTTTGTCGCGCTCGCCCTGATCGTCGTCCTCTCGGCCGGCGACATGATGGACAAGCCGGCGCGTCGGGCGCCGCAGCCGGCGCGGCGCGTTGCAGCGGCCGCCGCAGCCTGACAGCCTAAGCGAAGCGGACCTCAGTCGCGGTCTTGTGGCCGGGCTCGTTCGGGCTCGTCCCGGCCGTCCACGCGCCTATGCTGCAAACGACAGATTCTGGCCGCCACGACTGAAACACGGGATCGTTCGCCAGTAGACCGGAGCCTTGGCCGCGGCCCGCGAGGCGGAACCCGCGCGGATGGCCGGGACGGGCCCGGCCAAGATGCGTTCTCGCCCCGAGGGCTGCTCGAATCGGGGCGCGGCGTTACGCCGCGATTTGAAATTGAAACAATTCCAAATTTTAAGCGCCAGGCTTGATAAACAGGTCGAGCCCGTTCAGGAGAGCGGCATTGGTGTCCTTTAAACGCTCCAGGTCCCGTCCATGACCGCTGAGGCTTTTGCCCCGCCCTCGTTCAGCTGGCGCCGCTTCCTCGCCATTGCGGGCCCCGGCCTCGTCGTGATGCTGGCCGACACGGACGCAGGCAGCGTCATCACTGCGGCGCAGAGCGGCGCGCAATGGGGCTACAAACTGCTGATGCTGCAGTTCATCCTGATCCCCATTCTCTACATCGTGCAGGAGCTGACGGTCAGGCTTGGCGCGGTGACGGGCAGGGGGCACGCCGAACTGATCAAGCGGCACTTCGGGATTGGCTGGGCGTGGCTGTCGGTCGCGACGCTGATCGTCTCCTGCCTCGGCGCCCTCTTGACCGAATTTGCAGGCCTCGCCGGCGTCGGCAACCTCATGGGTGTGCCGGCGCCGGTCACGCTGGCGCTGGTCGCGGCGGCGATGCTGGCGATGGCGCTCATGCACGGGTACATGACGGTCGAGCGCATCGCGATCGCTGTCGGCGCCTTCGAGCTCGTCTTTCTGCTGGTCGCAATCCTGGCGCATCCAAGCCTCGGCGAGGTCGCGTCCGGGGCGATGACGATGCCGCTCACCGATCCGAAGTATCTTTTCCTCGCCTCGGCCAACATCGGCGCGGTCATCATGCCGTGGATGGTGTTTTTCCAGCAGTCCTCGGTGGTCGAGAAGGGCGTGACGACGAAAGACCTGGCCTCCGCCCGGCTCGACACCGCGGTCGGCGCCGTCCTCACCCAGCTGATCATGGCCGCGGTGCTGGTCGCGGTCGCCGCGACGCTCGGCAAGGGCGGCGGCGATCAGCCGCTCGACACGGTCGAGGAAATCGTCGGGGCGATCACGCCATTCCTCGGCGACTTCGCCGGCAAGCTCCTGTTCGGCCTCGGGATGAGCGGGGCGGCGCTGGTGGCGGCGATCGTCGTGACCTTGACCGCCGCGCGCACGCTCGCCGAGGTTCTCGGGGCGAAGCACAAACTCGAGGACGAGCCCCGGGAGGCGCCGTGGTTCTACGGCTCCTACGCGGTGGCGCTCGTCGCCTGCGCGATCGTGGTCGGGTCGGGCGTCAATCTCGTCTCGCTCAGCGTCGGCGTGCAGGTGATGAACGCGCTCCTGCTGCCGATCGTGCTCGGCTTCCTCTACCTGCTCGCGCGCCGGCTGCCGCCGCCCTACCGGCTGCAGGGCGCCTATGCCGTCGTGTCCGGGGCGATCATCCTGGTGACGGTCGTGTTCGGCGTCTATTCGGGCGTCGCGGGCCTGTGGGGGTGAAGCGCAGGCCGCGCTGAAGTCGCGCGGCGCCGCGGGGCCTCCCTTCACCGCAGACTGTCCATGCGACGCCGGTTGTCTGATCAGATCTTCTTCAGCCTGACGATCACGTCGATCGCCGCGATCCGCATGCCCCTGGGCGCGGGGATGTCGATTTTCGGCAGCCATTCGTCTGGGATGTCCGACAGCTCTTCGGTGTCGTCGCGATAGAAGTGGAAGTGCGGCCCGGTCTTGGTGTCGTACCAGAGCTTTGCGTCGTAGATCGCGATTTCGCGCAACAGCCCGCAGCGCGCGAATTCGTTGAGGGTGTTGTAGATCGTGCCGAGGGTCGGCGCGAAGCGGATCGACCGGGTCTCGTGGTAAAGCATTTCGGCCGTGAAATGCCGGTCGCCGGCGCCGAAGATCGCCCGGCCGAGGTCGACCCGCTGGCGCGTCGGGCGCACGCCCGCCGCGTCGAGCCGGCGCCGGATGGAGCCGTCGATCGCCTGTTCTGCAGTGGTGCGCTTCGCCTGCATTCCGTTCGCGTTTTCACTCCGCCGCGCCCGGCCGGTTACAAGCCTGACGAGCCTTGCGTGACGGCCTTAATAATACGCCTCGGCGCTGCGGGCAAATGCGACCGCTGGCGAGGCTCGCCGAATCCGCTTATTCTGGCCGCGGCGTTTCAGCGCGGGAAGCGGCGATGGCGATTGAGGGCGGATGTCTGTGCGGAGCGGTGCGGTACGAGATCGCGGCCGACGCGCCGCTCGGCGTGCGTCAATGCTGGTGTCGGGTCTGTCAGTATCTCGGCGCGGGAAGCGGAACGGTCAACGCCATCTTCGCCAAGGACGCGGTCACCGTCTCCGGCCCGCTGACCGATTACGTGAGCATCGCCGACAGCGGCTCGGTCATGCACCGGCGTTTTTGCGCCGAATGCGGCACGCCGGTTTTCAGCGAGGCCGACCCGCGCCCGCATCAGATCATCGTGCGCGTGGGGACGCTTGACGACCCGAATATGGCGAAGCCGGCCGGCGTCATCTGGACCAGGTCTGCCCCCTCCTGGGCCTGTTTCGATCCGGCCCTCCCGCAGGCGGAAGGGCAGGCGGCGGCGCCGAAGGGGTAGCGTTCGCCTCGCCGGCTTTTAAGGGGAAGCGCATGCTGTTCATGGTCATCGAGCGTTTCCGCGACAATGACATGGTCCCGGTTTACCAGCGCCTGAGCGGCAGCGGGCGCGGCCTGCCGGATGGCCTCGAATATGTCGACAGCTGGGTGGAGCCCAACTTTTCCCGCTGCTTCCAGCTGATGCGCTGCGACGACCCACGCCTGTTCCAGCAATGGGCCCTCGAGTGGCGAGGCTTGGGCATGACGCTCGAAATCGTCCCCGTCGTCACGAGCGGAGAGACCCGGGCCGTCGTCGCAGCGTTTCTGGAGTCGAACCCGGAAGCCCGGTCGGGATGATCTTGGCGACTGCCTGCGAGTTGATAACGTCATCGATTGCGTGCATCCATCGGACCGATGAGCCACGAATTCGGAGGAACTCGAACCCCATGTCCCTATCGCTCTATCAATCCAGCGTCCCGGTGTTCGAGCGCTCGCTCGCAGCGTTCCTCGTTATCCTCGACAAAGCGGAGGCGCACGCCGAGGCGCGCAAATTCGACCCGACGAACTATCTCGCGATCCGGCTCGCCCCCGACATGTTTCCCTTCACCCGACAGATCCAGGCCTTCTGCGACAACGCCAAGAACACGTCGTTCAGGCTCGCGGGCGCGAAGCCCCCAGCCATCGCCGACAGCGAGACGACGTTCGCCGAGCTGCGCGGCCGCATTCAGACGACGCTCGATCATCTGAAGACGATCGACGCCCGAGCGGTCGACGCCGGCGTGGACCGCGACATCGTTTTTCCGCTCGGTCCCAACCTCAAGATGAAGATGCAGGGCGCCGACTATCTCATGCATTTCGCCCTCCCGAACTTCTATTTCCATCTGACGACGGCTTACGACATTCTGCGCTCGGCGGGGGTCGAGATCGGCAAGCGCGATTTTCTCGGAGCGGTGCCGCGCATCTATCCAGCCTGAACGGAGACGGCTTCGCCGCCACGGCCTGAGGCCGCGGCTCGCGGTCGATTTTATAAGGATGCGCCCGTTGCGCAGGTCGAGTGCAAATGCCAAGGATCGGTTCGAGCAGGTCGCGACGCCCGCCCAAGCCGTCGACCGCCTGGTCGATCTTTACGACGGCGCCGCGCAGGCGTTGCGCGCCGCGGTCGAGCGCTTTCTCAAGATGGGCCAGCCGCCGTCCGCCGAGACCCGCGCGCTGTTCCGCTATCCCGAGTTGCGCCTGATCTACGAGCCAAACGGCCCGGCGCCGCCGAGCGCCCGCGCCTACGCCAAATTCAGCGAGGGGGGAATCTATACGACGACCGTGACGCAGCCGGCCGACTTTCGCGACTATCTGCTGGAACAGCTCGAGCCGCTGGCCTCCGAATATGGAGCGCTGATCGAAGTCGGTGTCGGTGCGCAGGAGATTCCCTATCCCTATGTGATCGAAAGCGGCGACGAACTCACCCGCGAGGGCACAGACGCGGCCGGACTCGCGCGCTATTTCCCCATTCCTTCGCTCGCCACGATCGGCGATGAGACCGCTGACGGAGAATTCGTCCACGCCGGCGAGCGGCCGCTCGCCCTCTTCGACGCCCCGCGGACGGATTATTCCCTGCGCCGGCTTGTCCACTACAGCGGGTCCGACTGGCGGGCGTTCCAGCCGTGGGTGCTGTTGACCAACTACCACCGCTACGTCGATCAGTTCGTGCATTGGGGCCTGAAGCAGGTCCACGCCGGCGTCGGGGTCGAAAAGCTCATTCTCCCCGGTAACGTGGCGATCGACCGGTCGCTTTCGCCCGAGGAGGCGGAGCTGAAGGCGGCCGCGGTCGCCTGGCACCGCTTTCAGATGCCCGCCTATCATCTGGTGCGGGCGGACGGACGCGGGGTCACCCTGGTCAACATCGGCGTCGGCCCGGCGAACGCAAAGAACATCACCGACCACATCGCGGTGCTGCGTCCCCATTGCTGGCTGATGGTCGGCCATTGCGCCGGGCTGAGGCAGTCGCAGCTCATCGGCGACTATGTGCTGGCGCACGCCTACCTCAGGCGCGACAATATTCTCGACGACGCGGTGCCGCTGATGATGCCGATCCCGGCCATCGCCGAGGTCCAGGTCGCGCTCCAGCAGGCGGTGGCGAAGGTGACGGGCGAGGTCGGCGACGCGCTGAAGCGCCGGCTGCGCACCGGCACCGTGGTGACCAACGACGACCGCAACTGGGAGCTCCGCTGGTCCAAGGAGCGCCGGCTCATCAACGTCTCGCGGGCGATCGCGGTCGACATGGAGTCGGCGACCGTGGCGACGCAGGGCTTTCGGATGCGGGTCCCCTACGGCACGCTGCTCTGCGTGTCCGACAAGCCGCTGCACGGCGAGATCAAGCTGCCCGGCGCCGCCAACGCTTTCTACGAGCGGGCGATCGGCGAGCATCTACAGATCGGCCTGACGGCGATCCACCTCCTGCAGAGCATCGACGCCTCGCTCCACTCGCGCAAGCTCAGGAGTTTCGACGAGCCGCCGTTCCGGTGACGTCGGCGCTGACCGCCTAGTCCACCACCACCTGCGTGCCGACGTGGACGCGGCTGTAGAGGTCGATTGCGTCCATGTTACGCATGCGAATGCAGCCGGAGGACACGTGCTGGCCAATCATGTCGGGCTCATTGGTGCCATGGATGCGAATGAGCGTGTCGTGGTTGCCCTGGAAAAGATACAAGGCGCGCGCCCCGAGCGGGTTGTCCCATCGGCCTTCGAGCGGACCGTGCTGGAGATAGACCTTGAACTGCGGCCACCGCTCCATGATCGAAGCAGTCGGCATCCAGGTCGGCCATTCCTTCATCGCTCCGACGGTCGCGCGGCCGGTCCATCCCATATACTCCGCGCCGCTCGCGATCCGATATTGAATCGCTTGGCCGTGAGGCAGGACGTAGTAGAGATAGTTGGCGTTGGTGTCGATGATGATCGTCCCCGGAGTTTCGTTGGTCCGATACTCGATCTTGTTGCGAATAACGGGAATGCGCCATTCGTCCGCATCGGCCAGCGCCATCATCTGCTTGTCCCGCTCGGTGAGCTTGGGATCCGGCAAGCCCGCCTGAATGACCGACTGGCATCCGCTGAGCATCAAACCCGCGGCCAAGAGCCAACCCGCCAAGAAACCGTTCGTCCTCATCGCCCCACTCCCGATCGTAAGCGCTCCGATAAGTGTATCACTTGCCGACTTAACGAAGTTGACGGGCGCGCTGGGCTGCCCAAATGGGCCCTTAGCCAAAAGCGCACCGGATTGCTAGCGCTTTACTGCCACACATTTTCCTTTTTTTAAGCGAGAAGAACCACCCGAGTCCACCCGCCGTCGTTCCCGTCGCCGTGCTATCGAGGCAAATCTTCGTGAAGGAAGTTCGCGCCCAAGCGCCCGCCCTTCCCGAGGCAAGAATGCGGCGGCGCGGGTGAATGTTCCGGCGGACCGGAGACGAAAGGACGGCGATGATGAAGCAGTGGCCGGCGCGGCTCGTTCTGGTGGGAGCGGGCAAGATGGGCGGCGCGATGGCGAAAGGCTGGCTCGAAGGCGGACTCGCCCCGTCCGCGCTGGCCGTCGTAGAGCCCAGCCCGGCGCCGGAGATTGAGGCTTTGGCGGGGCGCGGGGTCGCGATCAACCCGGCCGATCCCGCGCCCCCGGACGTGCTCGTTCTGGCGGTCAAGCCGCAGAACCTCGACGCCGTCGCGCCCGAGATCGCGCCGGTCGTGGGCGAACGGACGCTCGTCCTGTCGATTCTGGCCGGCAAGACAATCGCCAACCTGAAAGCCCGCCTGACCCGGGGTCGTGCTTTCGTCCGCGCCATGCCGAACACGCCCGCTGCGATCGGCCGCGGCGTCACCGCCGCCTTCGCCAGCCCTGAGGCGACGGCCGAGGACCGCCGCTGGTGCGAGGCCCTGCTCGGCGCGATCGGAACTTTCTACTGGCTCGAGGACGAGGCTGAGATCGATACGGTGACCGCGATCTCCGGCGGAGGACCGGCTTACGTGTTCGCCCTCACGGAAGCGCTCGCGGCGGCCGCGGAAAGGCTGGGTCTCAGCCCGGAGCTCGCGATGAACCTCGCGCGCGGAACGGTCGAGGGCGCAGGCGAGCTGATGCGGCGCGAAAGTGGAATCGCTCCCGCCGTCCTGCGCCGCGCCGTCACTTCCCCCGGCGGCACCACCGCGGCGGCGCTGGCGGTGCTTCAGGGCGAGGGCGGCCTCGGCGATCTCATGGCGCGGGCGGCGGCGGCCGCGCGCGACCGGGCGGCCGAGATGGCCGGGTAGGGGTCGCCGCGGTTGACGGTATCGGGTAATGCGCCGGCTTGGGCGCCGAAAATCGTTTGCGCTTGGCGGCGCGCGCGCAAGCAAATAGATTGGCGTCCCAAGAGGCGCAGGAGAGCCGAATGGCAAGCAGAGCCAAGAGCGAAGCCAAACCCTCGGAAGCCAAACCCGCCGATGCGCGCGGCAAGATCGTCGATGCGCTGATGGAGCTTGCCTCCGAGCAGCGCTTCGAGGAGATCGCGATTCGCGACATCTGCGAGGCCGCCGGTGTTTCGCTCGCCGACTTCCGCGACGCGTTTCCGTCTAAAGGCGCGGTGCTGGCCGGCTTTTCCCGCCGCATCGACCGCGCGGTCCTGACGCAGGACGGCGTCGAGCTTGCCGACGAAAGTCCGCGCGAGCGCCTGTTCGACATCCTGATGCGCCGGCTCGAAGCAATGGCCCCCTATCGAGAGGGTCTGCGCGAGGCGACCGCCTGGATCAGGCGCGATCCGGCCGCCGCGCTGGCGATGAACCAGGTCGTCGTCGGCTCCATGCGGTTCATGCTCGAGGCCGCGGGAATCGAGGTCGAGGACGGAGCCGCCGGCGCGATCAAATTGCAGGGTCTGGCGCTCGCTTGGGCGCGGATTGTCGGAGTGTGGCTGGAGGACGACGACCCCGGACTGTCGAGGACCATGGCGGAGCTCGACCGCGAACTGACGCGCGGCGAGCGGGCGGTCGCCGGCGTCGACCGGCTGAATGATCTCGCATCCCCTCTCCGGGCGCTTGCGCGTGCGGCCCTCGAGACGCGCCGTCGCATTCGGGAACGCCCGCATCGTGTGCGCAGGGACGCCGAGAGCGACACCGGCCGCGCCGGCGAGGAAGACACGCCGACCATCTGAGCGACGGTCCGGCGCCCTCGGCAAAGACTCGTCCCCCCGGGCCCCGGAACCCCGGCCTTCAAATCCCCTAGGTCGCGCCCGCCAAACCAGCCCCCTTCCTTCCCGCGGTTTCCTCCTTCGTGAAGGGTTTCGGACGCCGGCCCCAAAGCACGCACGACCGTCCCGCAAGGGCCGGCGTCCGAAACCCTCCACGATTGATCCACTCACCCCACTCTCTCTGGAATGACCGCCTTTTCCGCACAGCGGACGACCGGAGTCGACGTACACCGGTCGTTGCGGATACCGACGGTGGCGTCGCAGTTTTGTGGGAGTCCGGATGTCGTCTCCGATCAGCGCCAACGACCGATAGCGGCGCCGCCGCAATTCCTGGCGATGCGAACTGCGGGGCATCTGATCGCCGTAGGCGCCGCCGCGGGCTTCGCGCTCTTCCTCAAGTCGCCGCTTGCGACTGGATCGCCGCGAGTAGGAGTGTGGCGCGGCGGCTTTAGGTTGAGTATGTCTGTTTGAGTCGGCCGGCAACCACGGACACATCGGACGTCACGCAGACGTTTGACGTGGCGGATCGGATTATCGCGCGCTGGAAGGAACGCTAGGACCCGCAAACCATCCGTGACCAATCGATCAGGAACGACGGCGTATTCCCTCACCTGCGTGACCGCGGGCGACGGAAGAACAATCGGGCCGAGAACTAACATCAGCCGACCCGACAGCGGGAGCGCAAGATGGAACGCTTCAAGAGCCCGGGCTCAGCCCAGAAGTTCCTCTCAACCCACGCCGCCGTCTACAACATATTCAACGTCCAACGCCATCTCACGTCAGCCAAATCATACCGCGTGCTACGCGCCGCGGCGATGGAAACGGGGCGCGAGCTTCGCGACGGCTTGAATATGCGTAGGGCATAGACCGCTCGCGCTCTTCGCATGGCAACGTGACAGTGCCGGTTCGTTCAATCCGCAATCGACGGTCGCCGAGTGGTTCCGTCACTGTTCCTGGAGGGAACTCGAACCCGCTTTCGAAGAGGAGGCCAGCGCAACAACAGCCTCTGTCGTGAGGAGGAGAAACGTGAATGTCTCCTGCAGGTACAGGCGGACAGCCAGATCGGTATGGCTCAAATACCCGATGGATATATCCTGACGACCGTAGACGAAGCATACGTAAAGCTCTGGGCTCGCCCGGCCCGTAGGCGCGCCCCTGCGTCCGGATCCACCGCTCGATGCCGTCTTCGATGCCTATGAGACGATACTCGGGCTTGTAGTGTGTGTTTGCCGGATCGCCGACCGCAACTCTGATCTCCTCCACTTTGTGCCGGTCGTCTGGATGAACGGCCGCAGTCGCCCTTTCCAAGTCGAGCGGACCAAGTCAAGCGGACCGCCGGGCGATAGCCCCCAGATTGCGCTCACGCGGTCATCCCACTCAAAATCTTTGGAACCGGGCCTCCAGTGTGACCAGCCGAGGCCGACAAGCTCGGCCGCCGTTTGCAACCTCGCCAGAGCTTCGTCGCCAAACTCGATGGCGGAAGCGCTTCGCTGCGGTTGCTTGCCCGGCTCGAGTTGAATGGGCCGCATAAGGGTTCTCGGTCTGGCGCGTAACACACATACTGCCATCCCCCGAATGGGGGTTTCAAGCCGTTCTCCGTCGATTAAGCCGCGCGCGGCACGCGCTGCTTGCCAGCGACCGGCGCGTCGGCGCGCACAGCCTGCAGTCAGACGGATGAGTCAGGCGCCCGTCGCCGCGAGAACCGCTTCCCTGACCTTGGCCAGCGCGAAGCGTCCGACCAGTGAGAGGTCGAGGTGCGGCATGTTTGGCATCTCGTCGGCGACGACAACCGCATCGACGATCGCCGGTCCGTCGCAGGCGAGCGCTTCGCTGATCGCGTTTCTGAGTTCGCTCGGCTTCTCGGCCTTGAATCCGCGTCCGCCGCAGGCGGCCGCGAACCCGACAAAATCGGGATTGGGGAATTCGACGCCCTCGCGGAAGCGCGGCAGCCCTGCGGCCTCCGCCTCTAACGGGATCAATCCGAAACACGAATTGTTGTAGATCACAACTTTGACCGGCAGTTCGTGGTGCATCGCGGTCAGGAACTCGCCCATCAGCATGTTGAAGCCGCCGTCGCCGCATAGCGCGATCACCTGTCGCGTTCGGTCCAGCGCCTGGACTCCGTTGGCTTGACCGAGCGCCGTTCCGACCGCAGCGTTGTTGAAGGAACCGAGAATCCGCTGCGATCCGCTCTGCCTTATCCAGTTGGCCGACCAGAGGGTGTTGAGGCCGGTGTCCAGGACGAAGACCGCGTCGCGATCGGCGAGATCGCCGACCATGCGCGCCACGGCTTGCGGATGAATGCGATCCGCGGTGCGGCCAAGATCCGCTTGGCGATCCAGCATGTCATCCCATTTCCGCCGCTCCCTTGCGACGCGATCCCAAAATCGCCTGCCGCTCTTTGCTTGGACCCGATCGCGGAGCAGCTGCAACGTCGGCCGCGCCGAGCCGACGACGCCGAGCGCCGTCTCGGTTCGCCGCCCGAGCGCCTGCGGCCGCTCGTCGATCTGAACGACCACGGTCATGTCGGGCAGGAACTCCGAATAGGGGTAGTCGGTGCCGACCATGAGCAGGAGATCGCAGTTCATGACCGCGTCATACGCCGCCCTGGTGCCGATCATGCCGATCCCGCCCATCCAATGCGGATCCTCGTACGGCATAAGGTCCTTTCCCTTGACCGAGTGGATCAACGGCGCCTCGAGCCGATCCGACAGGGCGCGGAGTTCATCGGCGGCGCCATGGCAGCCGGCGCCGCACATGATCAGGACATGGTCCGCGAGATCGATCCTATCGGCGATTTCGTCGATGTCGTCATCGCTCGCGACGCGCTCGGACGGCGGCTTCAAGGTGACGACGCTCGGGACGGAGCTTTCGGCGCTCGCAGCAATGACGTCTTGCGGCAGCGTCAGATGAGCTACGCCGCGGCCGGCGTAGGCGGCGGCGATCGCCTGATGCACGACGCGCGGCGCCTGCGCCGGCGAGGACACGGTTTCCGTATAGAGCGACACGTCGCGGAACAACAGATCCGGCTCGGTCGACTGGATGTAGTCGATCCCGCGCAGCTTCCGCGGCATGTCGCCCGACAGCGCCAGGACAGGCGCGTGGTCGCGCGCGGCTTCGTAGAGGCCGGCGACCAGATGTGTGCTGCCGGGGCCGGTGGTTCCGGCGCAGACGGCGAGCCGTCCGGTCAGCTTGGCCTGACCCGCGGCGGCCAGCGCCGCCCCCTCCTCGTGGCGGACGCCGACCCATTCAATAGGGCTGCGCCGAATTGCGTCGGCGAGGGGATTGAGCGAGTCGCCAATGAGACCGAAGACATGCCTGACGCCGATCTGCTCAAGCGTTCCAACCAGCATATCCGCAACCGTTCGCGCCATCTGCGCCTCCTGACCCGTTGAAAAGCCTTGGCCGCGATCAAACTCACGCGACCCGGCCCGCCTCCGGACCCGCTGCGGCCTCGGCGTCCTGTGCTGGCTGCGGTCGAGCCTTGGCGAGGGCCACCCTCGCTGCCCGGAGCAGCCGGTCGTGGATCGTGTAGCCATCCTCGAGAACGCTGACGACGCGTCGCGGCGGACGGGAATCGTCCTCGACCTCGATGATTGCCTCATGCAGGGCGGGATCGAACGGCGCTCCGAGCGCGTCGATCTTTCGCACGCCAAACCGGTTGAGCGTCGCGAGGAGCAGACGTTGCGTCGCGCGCACCCCATCGAGAAGCGCGGCCTCCAAGGGCATTTGTTCCGGCCGATCCTCCGCCGAGGCGATCGCGCGCTGCAAGTTGTCGACGACCGCCAGGAGCTCGGCGGCGAAGTCTGAGATCGCGTACTGCCGCGCGTCCGCCGCGCTGCGCTCGGCCCGGCGTCGGATGTTCTCAGCGTCCGCCAGCGACCTCATCAGTCGATCGCGCAAGGAGGCGTTCTCAGCCGCGGGCGTGGCTGATTCTGCGGTTTTATCCGCTTCTGCGGCGTTGTCCGCCGGACCCGGACCGGCTGACTGGATTTTGTCATCCAAATTGTCTTCCGCCATCGGGGGGATCTCCCAGGTATATGCGGGGATGAAGGGCCGGGCAGACTTCAGCCCGCCTTGCGATGGTCGTCGTCGACCTCCCTGAACTCCGCATCGATCACGTCGGAATTGTCCCCGGCGCCGGAACCTTGTCCGCCTGAACTCTGCCCTGCGCGGTTGAGCGCTTCGCCGATCCGCATCGACGCCCGTCTCAACCGCTCGATTCCGTCGCTTATCGGCTGCGCCTGATCGCGTTGCATGGCGTCCCTGAGCGCCGAAACCGCTCCCTCGACGTCGCTCTTCACATCCGCGGGAAGGCGACCTTCCGCATCCTTCAGAGCTTTCTCCGCCGTGTAGATTGCCGCATCCGCCTGATTGCGCAGCTCGACGAGCTCTCGGCGGCGTCTGTCCTCCTCCGCATGCGCCTCCGCCTCGCGGACCATGCGCTGAATGTCGGCCTCGGTGAGCCCGCCCGACGCCTGGATGCGGATCGTCTGCTGCTTCCCGGTCGACTTGTCCTTGGCGGAGACGTTGACGATCCCGTTCGCGTCGATATCGAAGGTCACTTCGATCTGCGGCACGCCTCGCGGCGCGGGGGGAATGCCGACGAGGTCGAACTGGCCGAGAAGCTTGTTGTCGGCCGCCATCTCACGCTCGCCCTGGAACACCCGGATCGTGACGGCCGTCTGATTGTCTTCGGCGGTCGAGAAGGTTTCGCTCTTTCTTGTCGGGATCGTGGTGTTGCGTTCGATCAGCTTGGTCATCACGCCGCCGAGCGTCTCGATGCCGAGCGACAAAGGCGTCACGTCGAGCAACAGCACGTCCTTGACATCGCCCTGCAGCACGCCAGCCTGGATGGCTGCGCCGACGGCGACGACTTCATCGGGGTTGACGCCTTTATGGGGCTCGCGGCCGAACAGCGCCTGTACTGTCTCTTGCACCTTCGGCATTCGGGTCTGGCCACCCACGAGCACGACTTCGTCAATCTGGGAGGCCGTGAGGCCGGCGTCCTTCAGCGCCGCCTTGCACGGCTCGACCGTCCTTTGAATGAGATCGTCGACCATCGCCTCGAGCTTGGCTCGGCTGAGCTTCATGTGAAGATGCTTTGGCCCGTTCTGATCGGCGGTGATGTAAGGCAGGTTGATATCGGTCTCGCTGGCGCTGGAAAGCTCGATCTTCGCCTTCTCGGCTGCGTCCTTGAGGCGTTGTAGCGCCAAACGGTCCTTGCGCAGATCGATGCCCTGCTCCTTGCGGAACTCATCGGCCAGGTAGTCCATGATCCGCGTGTCGAAGTCTTCGCCACCAAGGAACGTGTCGCCATTGGTCGACTTGACCTCGAACACGCCGTCGCCGATCTCCAGAACTGAAATATCGAATGTGCCGCCGCCGAGGTCATAGACCGCGATCCTGCCCGACTTCTTCTTGTCGAGGCCGTAAGCGAGCGCGGCGGCGGTCGGCTCGTTGATGATGCGGAGCACCTCGAGCCCGGCGATGCGGCCGGCGTCCTTGGTGGCCTGGCGCTGAGCGTCGTTGAAATAGGCGGGCACGGTGATGACCGCCTGCGTCACGGAGCCGCCTAGATAGGCCTCCGCGGTCTCCTTCATCTTCTGCAGAATGAATGCGCTGATCTGGCTGGGGCTGTATTTCTTGCCGCGGACCTCGACCCATGCGTCGCCGCGGTCCCCCGGCACGATCTTGTAAGGGACCATGCCTTTGTCCTTTTGCGTCATCGGGTCGTCGTAGCGGCGGCCGATCAGGCGCTTGATCGCGAAGATCGTGTTCTCCGGATTCGTGATGCTCTGGCGCTTGGCGGGCTGTCCCACCAGCACCTCGCCGCTTTCGGTGAAGGCCACCATCGAAGGCGTCGTCCGGGCGCCTTCCGCGTTTTCGATGACCTTCGCCGAGGCGCCCTCCATGACGGCGACACAGGAGTTGGTGGTCCCGAGGTCGATGCCGATCGCCTTGCTCATCGCATTTCTCCAAGTCGTTCACGCTGACGGCTCTCGTCCCGATCCATTCGGATCGGCCTGAGCACGATCCGGCGGCGCCCGGCGTGCGCCTCCGTAGCGGCTCGCCATAGCCGACGCTGACTGCAAGGACGTTCGGGGCGCGTGCGAGCGCTGCAGGGAGGAACGCGGTTTCGAGACGCGCCCCGACGCCGGCCGCAACCTATGCGGCTTGTCTCTCGGCCGGTTTTTCAGCCGGTTTTTCGGCTTTTTGTTCGGGTCCTTTTTCGGATTCTTTGACCTCGATCTTCTTGGCCTCGGTCTGGGGAGGCTTCGGGATCTTGATGTGCAGCACGCCGTTCGACATCGTCGCCTGTACGGTCGAGGGATCGACTTTCTCCGGCAGTTCGAGGGCGCGGTAAAAGACGCCGTAACTTCTTTCGGCGACGTGGACGTTCTTGTCCTTTTGCTCCTCTTCGGCTTTCTTTTCGGCGCGGATCGTCAAGACGTTGCCGTCCAGCGAAACGTCGACGTCCTTGCGCTCGAGTCCCGGCAGTTCGAACGAGACGTCGATGTCCTTGTCGGTCTCCGCAACCTCCATTCGGGGCGCGAGCAGCCCGCCGGCTCCGTCGGCGGGAGCGCCGAACGAACGCGCGAAGTCGAAGAACAGTCCGTCCATTTCCCGCCTCAGGATGTCAAACGGATCCCTCCGCGCGAGATTCGAACGCGGCGAGAACGGAACCAGCGATCTCATGGCCATGAAAACCTCCTCGTTAGAGCACGATTGGTCGAAGCCGCCTGCCGGCAAAACCGTCACACTGCGCCTGGGGGACGCCCGCGCGACATTCGTGCAGCCCGTTTGCCGGCCGTGTCGGGAGTCTAGGCGTTGTGGCGCGCGCGACCTTGACGGTCGTCAGTTTCCGCAGACTTTTTTGCCGCGAACAGCGGGCCCTGATTGTGCGGTCAGGCTATCTCTTGGTAGCCGGATAAATGGATAAACAGAGGTGGATTCGGCGAAGCGGTGGCGAACGGTCGCTCGTCGGTGCTCATAGACTCTGCCGGATTCCCGCTGCCGATGGTCAATGAAGCGACGCCGGGCGGAGCCGCGACGTCCTGGAATGTTCTCAACTCCGACTTCAGCTACGCGGGCGGGAAGGCGCTCCGAGCCAAACGGATGAAGCCGGCAACCTCCCCGCGTTTCTCCTTGGCAGGCTTTCGAGCGCCGGCCCTTCACCAGAGGGGACATTCCTAAGTTGCCAAAAGGGACATTCCCACTTTGCGCTAACATGACTTCCGCCGCGCCTTGACAGGCTCGATTGCGCATCTCTATACCCGCGCTTCGCGTTAGAGCCGCGCGGTTCCAGGCGCTCGTGCGGCGGGATAGCTCAGCTGGTTAGAGCGGCGGAATCATAATCCGTAGGTCCCCGGTTCGAGTCCGGGTCCCGCTACCATCCCTCGATGCTTGCTTCCTTCAGACGATTTCCGCGCTTGCGCGGGGGACCGGGGCGCCCTAGCGAAAGAGAGACGGCTTTTGGGAGCGAGCCTGAGGCGGGCGGTTATGAAACTCATAATGGCGGTGGTGAAGCCGTTCAAGCTCGAGGAGGTGCGGGCGGCGCTCGACAAGGTCGGCGTCCGCGGCATGACCGTCAGCGAAGCGAACGGATACGGCCGGCAGAAAGGCCACACCGAAATCTACCGCGGCTCGGAATACACCGCCGCCTTCATGCCGAAGCTGCGCCTGGAGATGGCCGTGGCCGACCACGAGGTCGACCGCACGGTCGAGGCGATCCGCGCCGCGGCGCGAACCGGGCAGATCGGCGACGGCAAGATCTTCGTCCTGCCGATGGAGGGGGCGATTCGCGTGCGCACTGGCGAGACGGGCGACGAGGCGCTCTGATTGGTTTTCGAGCGCCCCCTGCACACCGTTTGCCGCAGGCCCCAGGGCTTCGGCTTGCCTTTGCCGCCATTCTGTGCATGACGAGCAGAGCTTAGTCATCAACCCCGACCTCGTCGCCCACGAAACGATCGTCGCGGCAAGACCCGAGCGCAGGAATGCGGCAGGACGACATGAAGCTCGTTATGGCGGTCATTAAGCCGTTCAAGCTCGACGACGTGCGCGAGGCGCTCGACCGGATAGGCGTGCACGGCATGACGGTTACCGAGGTCAAGGGCTACGGCCGCCAGAAGGGCCACACCGAAATCTACCGCGGCGCCGAATATGTCGTGAGCTTTCTGCCGAAGGTCCGGATCGAGATCGCGGTCAGCGACGATCGCGCCGACGAGGTCGTCGAAACCGTCGAACGGGCCGCACGCACCGGTCAGATCGGCGACGGCAAGATCTTTGTCACGCCGATCGAGCGCGCCCAGCGCATCCGCACCGGCGAATCCGGCGACGACGCTCTCTGAAGGCGCCTTTGGGCCCCTTGCCCGGGTTCTCTCATGTGCTTCGTCCTTCGCACCGCCGCGGCCGTCGGCGCCGCCACGATCGCTTCGCCAGCCGTGGCCGTCGCGGGGTGGATTCGGTCGGCCCGTTCGCGCCCACGATCCCCGAGGCGCTCTTCATTGGTCAAGGTCGTCGACGCGCGGACCGGCCTTGCGGTATCCGACGACCAGGAGCGCAAGAGTCTCGACATTGCCCTGCACCGCGAATCCCTGCGGATCTGACCCGCCATGCCCAGAGCACGGCTGGCGAATCGAGACGTTCGCTGGCATAAGGAGACGATGATTCGGGACGGCATTCGCCCCAAGCCCGACGAACGCAGAGCGGCCGTCGGCGACGACCCCGGGTTCGGGGTCTATGTCCATTGGCCTTTCTGCCTGTCGAAATGTCCCTATTGCGACTTCAACAGCCACGTGCGGGGAAAGCCGATCGACGAGGAGCGCTATCTCTCCGCGTTCCGGGCCGAGATCGCCCATCGTGCGGCGCTCGCCCCCGGGCGCGTCGTCGCCTCGGTGTTCTTCGGCGGCGGGACTCCCTCCCTCATGCGCCCGCAGACGGTGCAGGGCGTCCTCGACGCGATCGCGGCCAAATGGCGGGTCGCGCCCGAGGCTGAGATCACCCTCGAGGCCAACCCGACCAGCGTCGAGGCCGCCCGGTTCCGCGCCTATCGCGCCGCCGGCGTCAACCGGCTGTCGGTCGGGGTCCAGGCGCTGAACGACGCCGACCTGAGGGCGCTGGGGCGGAAGCACACGGTCGAGGAGGCGCTCGCCGCGGTCGATCTCGCCGCGTCGCTCTTTCCCCGCTTCACCTTCGACCTCATCTATGGCCGGCCTGGACAGAGCGAGGCCCAATGGCGCGCCGAGCTCGCCCGCGCGCTCGGCCTCGTCGGCGACCACGTCTCGCTCTATCAGCTCACCATCGAGCCCGACACGATCTTCGAGCGCCTGCGCGACGCCGGCAAGCTGGCGCTTCCGGACGAAGAGCTCGGCCTCGCGTTGTTCAGCGCGACGCGAGAGCTGACCGAAGCGCGCGGCCTGCCGGCCTACGAGGTGTCCAACCACGCCCGCCCCGGCGCCGAGAGCCGCCACAACCTGATCTACTGGCGCTACGGCGAATATGCCGGCGTCGGCCCCGGCGCGCACGGTCGAATCGTGACTGCGAAGGGTCGCCTCGCCCAGGAAACCGAGCGCCACCCGGAGATGTGGCTGACCCAGGTCGAGACCGAGGGCCACGGGGTGGTCGAGAGCACTGCCCTCACCCGCGAGGAGCAGGGCGACGAATTCCTTCTCATGGGTCTCAAACTCAGCGAAGGGATCGACCCGCGCCGCTACGAGAAGATCAGCGGCCGGGAGCTCGACCGCGAGCGGATCGCGAGCCTGGTCGAGGACGGGTTCATCGAACGGGTCCGCGGCCGCCTGCGGGTCACCCCGATCGGCGCGCCGCTCCTTGACACCGTGGTCGCCGACGTCGCGGCGTAGAGCCTCGTGTGACGCCAGATCGCTGCCGGATCCGCTGGTATCCTTCGGTTAAGCGGTAACCCGAAGATCGGCGCGATAAACCGTCCAGAAACTGTCCGTTGAACCCGCTTCAGCCCACTGGCGGCCCCCCGAAGACCCAAGCCGCGGGACGTTGCGCCCAAGCCCAGGATAACCGGAGCAAAGCCCAGGATAGCCGAATCCAAGCAAAAGTCTTCCAGGAATCGGCTGTTTTCAAGGAGTTACGCCGGAATCCAAATTGTTTTGTAACTCCCAAGCCGTCGCGTATCCCCTGTCCCGCTTCGCGGGCGAGGGGGTCGCCGAACTTCACAGCTTGGGAGTTCCATTTTTTCCCCGGCCGCTTGGCGCTGACGCCTCGGCTTGGTCTGCGGCCTGCCCGTCGGCAGCCAACCCGCTCCCATGCCGGGCGACCGAAGACTACGCCCTCAAGCTCGTTCGGGGGCTGGTTCGACGCCGAGCGAGGCGAAGTCAGGCGGAAAGCCGCCGCCGCCATGTCCCGGCCCAGGGCGGTCGAGCTGCAGGTTGCTGCGAAATTCGAAGGCGCCTCCATGCCAAGCTCGTTTTCCATCCCCACGCCGCCGCAGTTTGATCAACCCCTTATGCCATGGGTTACAAAACATGTCAAGAACAAATAGGGAATTTTTGGGGATCACTGGTCCACGAGCGGCAAACGTGGTCGCAAGACGGGGCAGAGGCCGCGCAAACGGGTAGCGAGCGCCTCTCCATGTAATGATCATGTGAGCATCCCGGCAAATTTGATGCTCAGAGCAGCGTCCTCCTGCATCTGGGCGCTTTGCGTCCCTGCGTTCCGCTCGCCTGCTGGGCTCGATTTTCAGGGATAGCCATCCCACGAGGCCGCGACAAAGGGGCGCACCGCGCGGAGCTTGCGCGCGGGTTTCCGTTGGCCACAAGCTCCGCTGAACCGGAGCGTCCGCCATGCCGTTCGTCGAGACGAAAATCGAGAAGAGCGTCGGCGCGATCTGCCTCGACCATTTCGAGAAGCGCAACGCGCTGTCCGCCGCGCTGGTCGAGGAGATCCTGAAGGCGCTGGACGCCTTCGCCGAGGAGCGGGCCCGCGCCGTGATCCTGCGGGCGAAGCCGGGGGTAAAAATCTGGTCGGCGGGGCACGACGTCAGCGAATTGCCGGAGGCGCGGCGCGACCCGCTCGGCTGGTGCGACCCGCTGCGCCGGCTCATCCGCGCTATCGAGTCGCATCCGGCCCCGGTCATCGCCATGATCGAGGGCGGCGTTTGGGGCGGGGCGTGCGAGGCGGCGATGGCCTGCGACATCATCGTCGCCGCCGAGAACGCCACCTTCGCCCTGACGCCGGCAAAACTCGGCGTGCCCTACAACGTCTCGGGCATGCTGACTTTCCTCAACAGCGCCCCATTGCGCCTGATCAAGGAGATGGCGTTCACCGCAAAACCCATTTCGGCCGAGCGCGCGCTCGCCGCCGGCCTCGTCAACCATGTCCTTCCTGTGGAAAAGATCGAGCGGTTCACCTACGCGATGGCCGAGGAGATCGTCGCCAACGCGCCGCTGTCGATCTCGGTGATGAAGGAGGAGCTGCGCATCCTCGCCGACGCGCATCCGATGAGCCCGGAAGGCTTCGAGCGCGTGCAGGGGCTCAGGCGCACCGTCTACGACAGCGCCGACTATGTCGAGGGCCTCAAGGCGTTCAAGGAGAAACGGAAGCCGGTGTACCGAGGGGAGTGACACGCGACTGCCCGCGGTACGGAGAAGCCGATCTGAGCGCCTGACTCGAAAAGACCGCCGGGATTTCTCGCTTGGCTTCAGACCGAGAGCGCGCCACGGTCGCGTGACGAAGCGCCGTGCCCTCCGCAAGCTCTTGCGCTACCATGCCGCCATGACGACGAAGGTGAGACGGCGGCTAACGACGCTCCTATGCGCCGATGTTCAGGGATATGCTCGCCTGATGGAGGCCGACGAAGCGGGCACGCTGGCGACGCTGCGCCGTTACCGCGCCGCCATGGCGACGCTGATCGAGCGCCACGATGGGCGCATCGTCAACACCTGGGGCGATGCCGTCATCGCCGAGTTCGCCAGCGTCGTGGAGGCCGTGCAGTGCGCGGTCGAGACGCAGCAGGAGCTCTCCGGCTACAACGGCGGGCTGCCCGAGCCGCGACGGATGAGATTCCGCATCGGGATCCATCTGGGCGACGTGATGGTGGAGGGCGACGATGTCTATGGCGACGGCGTCAATATCGCCGCGCGACTGCAGGAACTGGCGGAACCGGGGGGAATCCTGATCTCCGGCCCGGTCTATGATCAGGTGCACAACAAGCTATCCATCGGGTTCGACTGCCTCGGCCAACAGCAACTGAAAAACGTCGTGAACCCGGTAACAGGCTATCGCGTTCTTCAAGGCGGTCCGGCGACGCGGCCATTCGCATCGCGGCCCGATGTGAGGACGCAGCCCGCTACGCCTCCCCGTCCCGCGCGTGGCGTGCAGGGTGGCCTGTCTCGCGCCTGGGGATGGTACATAGGGCTGCCTCGCCTGACCGCCGCGATGATCGCCCTCGCAGTCTTCATGTTTCTGATCAACGTGTTTAGCGGCCTCGACCAGATCTGGTTTCAGTGGCCGGCTGCGCCGCTCCTGTTGATCGCTCTTCTGTGGGCCGTGATCCAGCGCAAACCGTCTTAAGATTAGGGCGCGTGCCGGGCAAACCGAAGCGCCCCTAATAAGCGCGTGGAGTTGTTTGGCGCCGGGACGCCCAATCGCGTGTTCCTCGACGCCATGCGGAAGAGCGGTCTGCCGATGACGACGCTGGAAATCGTCGCCGTGCTGTGGCGGACCGGTAAAAACGGTGCTCTCACCGTAATTTTGTCACCGTAATTTCGTAATTCTCAGGAGCCCGCAAAGGAGGGCCGAAAAGATCGTCGGAACCGAACGCGGGCTCGGGCGGTATTGTGATTGGCCGATGGCGGCTCGCGAGGTAGCGCCTTGCTGATCGCTTTTTTCATGCCCGCCAACTGTCACGCCATAGAAGCTTCGGGACCAAGCGACGTGTTCGCCGAAGCAAACCGGCAATTCGGACGACGGGTTTACGATCTTCGGTTTATTTCGGACCGGTCGGATTCGCTCACTTGTTTTTCCGGCCTGCGCCTTGTTCCAGACCGCACCATCTATGATCCCGATGAGCCGATCGACACCTTGCTCGTTGCCGGCGCTCGCGAACCCCTCCGACCCTCCCCGCCGGACGTGGTCGAGTGGCTGAAGCGCCGCTGCCCGGCGGCGCGAAGATACGGTTCGGTATGCACTGGCGCATTCCTCCTCGGGGCGGCGGGCCTGCTGGCCGGAAAGCGCGTCACAACGCATTGGGAGTTTGCAGCAGCGCTATCGAGGGCCCACCCCACCGCCGTGGTCGAGCCCGACCGGATCTTCGTGCGGGACGGCCCGATGGTCACCTCGGCCGGTGTGACCGCGGGGATTGATCTGGCGCTCGCCCTCGTCGAGGAAGACCTTGGCCGTAAAGTCGCGCTTTCGGTCGCGCGATGGCTCGTGGTGTTCCTGAAGCGGCCGGGAGGACAGTCGCAATTCAGCGCGCACCTTGCCTCTCAGGCAGAGGCCGGGTCGCCGATCGAGCGCGTGCAAGAATGGGTTCGGAACAACTTGCAGGCCGATCTTTCAGTCGGCAGCTTGGCGCAGCAAGCGCGCATGAGCAGACGAAATTTTGTGCGCGCGTTTCGGCGCGAAACCGGGATGACGCCGATCGAATATGTCGAAGCCGTCCGCGTGGAAACGGCGCGCGGCCTACTCGAAGAAACAAATCTTCCTTTACAGCGGGTCGCATCGCGCTCGGGCTTTGCCAACACAGAGGGCTTGCGTCGAGCTTTTGTCAGGCGTTTGGGGGTTCGGCCGCTCGAATATAGATCTCGTTTTCGCAGCGACAATTGATGACCACGGCGGCGTGCCAAATTACCGTAGCCAGTCGCGCAATCGCCGCTGTTAGTTGAGATTCGGCTTTCTGGATTCGCTTCGCAAGCAAGCGCCGGCGCAATTGCGGGCGAGCGTTCGAACTGCGGTCATTCAAAACCGGAAACGCACTTCTTGTGCTGGTTAATCGATCCTTACTTTGGTTCAAGGTCATGAACCGATGTTCTCCACGCTCAGCAGCGTGGTATATTCTGCTTGTTATTCGGCCCAAATAGCAGCGGCTACGCGATTGCTATCATTCGGCCGCTGTATAAGATGCAAAGAGACGGGTTTCGTTGCACAGATGGTTGCAGGCTTGCATTCTCCGATGCTGTTTGTGAGCGCACAACATCAGCTCGAGACGCAATTGACGCGAGCTCGCAGACGGCGCGCTGCGCGTCCGCAAAGTGAAAGTCGCTTTGCAGGACGCGGCGTTGAGCGAGGCGGGGAGAATGGTTCGGCCTCGACCACGACACAAAATTCGACCGCCGCAATTGCGCAGCCGCGGCAGCGCAGAACCGACATCCGTTGGAGGCGATGCAGTGGAGGCTCTGAAGCTATCGCTCGGTATAATTAGTGTAAGGGCTGCGCCTCTGAAGGATGACTTGCTTAACTATCTCTTGGAGATGGTGAATTTGCATCTATCACGAAAAGTGAAGACAAGGACAAAATTCGGAGGGGATAAAGCGAGCCTTAAGGTGGTGGGCGGCAACAGCGCTGACTCCTTAGTCTGTCAATATCGTCAATTCCGGGGATGCGCGACGGCGTCGGGGGATGCGCCTGAATTCCCGAGTGTGATTGTAAGCCGAATTTTGTGGCGATCGCGATGAGACTCGGTCCGATCGCGAATGCCGCCCGCTTCGAGGCCTTGCTCATCCGCCTGGCGGCTCGCGGGCGCGGCTGTCCGTCCAGCGCCCAGTTCGCCAACGGGGGATAATGTCTCATGCTACGTGGGGCGGATTCGACGAGCCTGATGGCAGGCGGTCTCTATCGCACCATTGTCGAGAACACCGTCGATGCGATTGTCGTCATCGACCGATACGGCAGCATCCTCTGGGTCAATGGCGCGACACCAAAGACCTTTGGTTATGACGAAGCAGAGCTTATCGGCCGAAATGTCAGCCTGTTGATGCCGGCTCCGTACCGCGCCCAGCACGACGAATATCTGGAGCGTTATCTCAACACCGGGGATCCCAGGATAATCGGGATACGGCGCGAACTCTTAGGCCTGCGCAAGGACGGCGGCACTTTTCCGATCGAGCTGGCGGTCGTCGAGGCCGCCGATCACGAGGGGCTGATCTTCGTCGGCACAATTCGCGACGTTACTGCCCGCAAGCGCCTTGAAGAACGGTTTCGACGGGTGATCGAGGCCGCGCCGAATGCGATGGTCCTGGTCAATGCCGAAGGCGGGATAGAGATGATCAACGCCCAGGCAGAGCAGGTCTTTGGTTACTCGCGTCTTGAATTGATTGGCCAACCGGTCGAGGCGCTCATTCCCGAGCGGTTTCGAGTCGGACATTCGACGCTGCACGCCGACTTCCTTTCCGCCCCGCAGTCGCGACCGATGGGCGCTGGGCGCGATCTGACCGCGCGACGCAAGGATGGCTCCGAGTTCCCGGTCGAAGTGGGCCTGAGCCAGCTCGAGACCGACCAGGGCATGATGGTGCTGACGGCGATAGTCGACATGTCCGCACGGAGGCAACTGGAGCGCACCCGAGCCTATCATGCCGCGATCGTCGAATCCTCGGCGAACCCAATTATTGCCATGGATCTTTCCGGTGTCGTGAGCGGCTGGAACAACTCGGCCGAAAGTATGTTCGGGTATGCCGCCGAAGAAATAATCGGACGAACGATCACTATTCTGTCGCCTGCGGATCGCCAAGATGAGGAGAAACGATTTATTGAAAGGATCAGTCAGGGTGATCGGGTCGAGTTGGTTGAAACAATACGACGGCGCAAGGATGGAACTGAGTTTCCGGTCTCCTTAACGATTTCACCGGTGTTTGGTCCCGGCGGTGAGGTCATCGGCGCCTCAAAGATCGTTCACGACATCAGCTCGCGTCTGCGATCCGAGCAAGAACGCAAACGCATCGAAGAAGTCCTGTGGCGGAGCGAGGACCGCTTCCGCTCGATATTCAGCGCGGTTGGGGAAGGCATATTCATTGTCTCTCCCGACACCGGCGCTTTTACCGAAGTCAACGAACCCGGCTGCGCCATGTTCGGATATGCGCCGGGCGAGCTGATCGGCAGCGACGTGGAAACGATTTCCTCCGGCGTCCCGCCTTATACAAGGCGAGAAGCGGCAGGATGGATTGAGAAGGCGGCGGCCACGGGCGTGCCGCAGCGGCTCGAGTGGCATTGCAAGACGAAAGACGGCCGGCTGTTCTGGGCGGAGATCTCGATCCGCTTTGCCTCGATCAGCGGCCAGGACGCCGTGCTGACGATCGTGCGC
Organism: uncultured Alphaproteobacteria bacterium; assembly: GCA_963823165.1. Taxonomy (GTDB): domain Bacteria; phylum Pseudomonadota; class Alphaproteobacteria; order Rhizobiales; family Beijerinckiaceae; genus Roseiarcus. The sequence continues at coordinate 59,000 of CAWGKV010000039.1, forward strand.
GATGTGACCGAGCGCCTTGCCGTGGAGGCGCAGCTTCGTCAGGCGCAGAAGATGGAGGCAATCGGCAGCCTCACAGGAGGTATGGCGCACGACTTCAACAATCTTCTTGGGGTGATCATCGGAAACCTCGATCTGGTCACTCCGCTGGCCGGCCCCCTCGGAGAAGCTGGCGAACTCGTCCAGGACGCGATCGATGCCGCTCTGCGCGGCACTGAGCTGACACGCCGCCTCCTGGCCTTCGCGCGCAAGCAGCCGCTTCGTCCGAAACGGGTCGAAATCAACGAACTGGTGTCCGATGTCGTCCACCTGCTACAGCGGACCCTCGGGGAAAACATCGAGATCACCCTCGACCTCGCCGACGATTTGTGGCCGGTGGTGGTCGACCCGGCGCAGCTCGAAGCCGCCTTGACCAATCTTGCCACAAACGCCCGCGACGCCATGTCGGGGGGCGGAAAGCTGCTGATCGCCACAGGCAATCGACATCTCGATGCCGGCTACAGCGCCACCCATGCCGATGTCGCGCCCGGCGACTACGCTGCGATCGAAGTGACTGACAGTGGCTGCGGCATGGCCGAGGAAATTATCGAACACATCTTTGAGCCGTTCTTCACGACCAAGCACAACGGCAAAGGCACCGGTCTCGGCCTCAGCATGGTATTCGGCTTCTTCAAGCAGTCGGGCGGCCACATCAGCGTCTATAGTGAGCCGAATGTCGGCACCACCTTCCGGCTCTATCTGCCGCGCGCGAGCCCGGAACATCAGGAGGTAGAGAAGCCTGCGCATAACACGGCGCCGCCGAGCCGCGGCGAGACCGTTTCTTCGGCGGACGACAATCCTGGATTGCGAACTCTGGTCATGCGCCAATTGGCGGAACTGGCCAGTGTGGGGGCCGCGTCCCGGCTCTTTCTGCCGCCCGCGACGCCGGAACATCACGAGGAAGGCAAGCTCGAGCAGAGCACGGCCCCGCCTGGGCCCGGCGAGACCGTTCTGGCGGTGGAAGACAATCCCAGACTGCGACGTCTGGTGATGCGTCAATTGGCGGAACTGGGATATCGGGCGATCGGAGCGGATGGTGCGGCGGCGGCATTGACAATTCTGGAACGGCAAAAGATCGATGTCCTGTTCACGGACATCGTGATGCCCGGTCCACTCGACGGCATCGGCTTGGCGAAGCTGACGTTGAAACGCTGGCCGTGGGTCAAGATCGTGCTGAACTCGGGCTTCCCCGGCGCCGATCTCGGCGATCAGCTGGGAGAGCGCTGTAACGCCGTCAACTTTCTTGCGAAGCCCTATCGCATTGAGGAGCTGGCTCAGGCTCTGCGCGGGGTCCTCGGCCCGTGACAGCGAAGGCTCGGCACAATCCTCTGCTCGATCGTGGAGAGAAATCGCGAATGGGCGACGAAAGCCTGTCTACTCAACTCCTGATCGTCGACGACGATCTGGCTTTCGCTCGATTTGTCAGACGGGCCGCGGAGGGATGTGGTTTTGAGACAATGATCGGAGATGCGGCAGACTGGCGGCAGACGGTCGCTGTCTGGCAACCCGCGGTCATCGTCCTCGATCTCAACATGCCGGGAGGGGACGGCGTGGAATCGCTGCGCCAGCTGGCGGCGGAGGGCTGCACCGCCGAGATCGTCTTGGTGAGCGGAGTCGATCCACGCACGCTCTTAACAGCGGCGCGCCTTGGCCGAGCTCGCAATCTCACCCTCGTACAGTCCTTGCATAAGCCAGTGCGGCTAGCTGAATTGCAGCATGCGCTGATGGCGGCTCGCCAGCGCCGCGGCGGGGTGACGCCCGCAGAAATCTGCGATGCGATCAAAACGCGACAGCTGTTCCTCCAATTTCAGCCCAAGCTCGATTGTCGAACCGATCGGATCATCGCGGCGGAGGCGCTGGTGCGCTGGCGACATCCCCGCCACGGGATCATCCCACCGGACCAGTTTTTGCCGGTGGCGGACGCCGCGAACATGATGGACGAGCTTACCGACTGGGTGATCGGCGAAGCCGCGCGCGCGGCCGCGGCTTGGCAAAGACAAGGCGCCTCCCTTGGAGTTTCAGTGAACATCTCCGGCAAGAACCTGCATGACATCGATCTGCCGGACCGGATCGCCGAGCACTGCCATAATTGCGGCATCGGGCCGGATCGCATGGTCCTAGAACTGACCGAAACCCACGCGATCGGCAACGCGGTGCGGGCGATGGATATAATGACGCGACTCCGTATCAAAGGATTTGAATTGTCGATCGACGATTTCGGGACCGGCTATTCGTCGCTCGTGCAGCTGCAACGGCTTCCTTTTTCGGAACTCAAGATTGATCGTTCGTTCGTATCGGATGTAACGACACGTGACGAGGCAAAGAAGATCTGCGAGGTGATTGTCGTGCTAGCGCACAAGCTCGGGCTTAAATGCGTTGCCGAGGGGGTCGAGAACGCGGATACGCTAGCGGCGATGCGGATATTGGAATGCGACGTGGCCCAGGGTAATCACATCTGCCCAGCGATCTCCCTGGACAGCATTGTCGAGTTCGCTCAAGCTTACGCTGCAGCCCGCCGGGAAAAAGTCGATGATCGGCTCCCTTGAGGTCCGCCCTGTCCCTACGGCTCGGGAATTGCGAAGGGATCGCTCTGCAGGACTAGAAGGAAGAAATGACAGCAATTCCTCATTGAATGTCCCGAAATCCCGCTATTTCGGCTCAAAACGCTGCGACAGCGCAGCAATTTACTATGGCTAGAATTTAAACGCCGATCGAGGGAGCGCAATGACGACGGGCGCCACGCCATTCAGCTTACCCGCGGCGGCTTTCATCGATCCTTACGGCGCCGCCACTCACGAGGTCTTCAACCAGCCGGTCGAACTCGGCGACTACAACCTCTATGATTCCGACTTGGCGCTGATGGAGGCGGTCAGAAGGGAGGGCGCGGGTTGGGCAACAAACGCGCTCGTCGCGTTCGGCGCCAAGGCTGGCTCGGCCGAGTCTCTCGAGTTTGGCGCGCTCGCCAACCGGAATCCGCCCGACCTCGACACCCACGACCGCTATGGCCGGCGCGTCGACCTCGTCCGTTTCCATCCCGCATACCACGCGCTGATGAAGTCGGCGATCGAGGAAGGACTCCATTCGTCGCCCTGGACCGAGCCGCGCGACGGCGCCCATGTCGCGCGCGCGGCGCGCTTCTACATGCAAAGCCAGGTCGAGGCCGGGCACGGTTGCCCGATCACCATGACGTTCGCCGCCGTCCCCTGCTTGAAAACGCAGCCCAATCTCGCGCGCCAGTGGTTGCCGAAGATCACCGCCCGGATTTACGACCCGCGCAACGTGCCGGTCGACGAGAAACAGGGCCTGACGATCGGCATGGCGATGACCGAGAAGCAAGGAGGCTCGGACGCCCGCGCCATCACGACCCGCGCCATTTCGGTCGGGACCGAGGGGCCCGGCAAGCCTTATGTGCTCGTCGGCCACAAATTCTTCGTCTCGGCTCCGATGTGCGACGCATTTCTCGTCACCGCCCAGGCGCCGAACGGGCTCTCTTGCTTCCTCGTTCCACGCTGGCGGCCGGACGGCACCAAGAACCCGCTGCAGATCGTGCGGCTCAAGCGCAAGATGGGCAACGTGTCGAACGCCTCGAGCGACACGGAGCTGCGCGGCGCGATCGGCTGGATGGTCGGGCCGGAGGGCCGGGGGGTGGCGACGATCATCGAGACGGTGGCGATGACTCGGTTCGACTGCATGATCGGCTCGTCGGCCGGCATGCGCAGAGCGGTCGCCGAGGCGATCGACCATTGCCGCCAGCGCAAGGCCTTCGGCGCGCTGCTCGTCGATCAGCCGATCATGACCGCCGTGTTAGCCGACCTCGCCATCGAGGCCGAGGCTGCGCTTGCGCTCACAATGCGCATCGCTCGGGCGCTCGACCATCGCCATGAGGCGCGCGAGGAGGCGCTCGTCCGCCTCGGCACGGCGATCGGCAAATACTGGATCTGCAAGCGCGCGTCCGGCCACGCCTGCGAGGCGCTCGAATGCGTCGGCGGCTCGGCCGTCATGGAGGATTCGCCAATGCCGCGGCTCTATCGCGAGGCGCCGGTCAACGCGATCTGGGAGGGGAGCGGAAACGTGCAGTGCCTCGACATCGTTCGCGCGATCAGCCGCACGCCGCAAACTCTCGATGCCTATTTCGCCGAGGTCGACGCGGCGAAGGGCGAGAGCGCCGCACTCGACGCCCATGTCGCGGCGCTCAAGGACGACATGCGCGACCTTGCCGATTTCGAGCGCCGCGCCCGCGATCTCTGCGACCGGCTGGCGGTCGGACTACAAGCCGCGGCGCTGATCCGGGGCGGCTCGCCTTTGGCAGAGGCCTTCTGCCACTCGCGCCTGATCGCGCAGGGCGCGCACCATTACGGGGCGCTAATGGGCGTCGACGCCAAGGCGATCGTCGACCGGGCAGCGGCCCGGTAACGCCCGCGAGCGGCACTGCGATATTCTGCGTGGCCTTGTGCGCGCGACGGCCGCATAGCCGGCTCGCTCGTCATGGACGCCGTCCTTGCCGCTATCGTCCTGGGGCAGGGCGCCGTCTAAGCCGCGGCGGCTTTGACACGATCCTCGCCCACAACAATGACCACTGCCGCCTCGACTTCCTCGATGGATGCGTCAGCCACCTCGATGACGGCATCACACTCCAACATGTCGTAGGCAATCTCGCGGACGCTGCACCCCGTAAGGTCGTAGCCATTCTCCAAGGCGTTGCGGTACGCCTCGCGCACGAGCTCAAGCAGTGTCATTTGACCTGTACTCTCCGCGGACCGAGTGATTGGCCGAGCAGGCGTGATTCGCCCACGATGCCGAGAGTCGCCGCGTTCCCGAGTCGCGTCAATGTCGCCTATTTCCACGATCCCCCGCCTTTTCTAGGATCGAAACAGAAGCGAGGTGGAACTGGTGGCCTGCGCGTGCAACTGCGCAAGCAGCAGAACAACGGCTCGGTCTACTGGATGCACCGCGAGAGCGCGCGCGAACGATACGGCGACACGTGAAGCGGCCCTGCGCAAAGGCGGCAGCTCGGCAAAGAAAGCGACGAGCCGGCCCCGCGTCCCGCGCTTCGGCTACAGCTGGACGCCGCGGGTCAGGCCGCCGTCGATGACGAGGTTCGTGCCCGTGGTGAAGCTCGACGCGGGGCTCGCGAGAAACACGATGCCGCGGCCAATTTCTTCAGGCGCCGCCATCCGGCCGGTCGGGTTCAGGGCCAGCGCCTGGGCGAACAGGTCGGGCATGTTCTTTTCGATATTGTGCCAGACGCCGCCTTCGAAATAGGTGTTGCCGGGCGACACGGAGTTCACCCGGATCATCTTGGGCGCGAGCTGGTTCGCGAGCCGTTGCCCGTAATGAACCAGCGCCGCCTTGAACGCGCCGTAGGCGGGACCGGTGAAATCGACCTCCCGTCCTGACACCGAGGACACGAACACGATCGCCGGATGCCCGGATTTTTCGAGATGGGGGAGGGCGGCGTTCACCGCGCGCACGCTGTGCATCATGTCGACGTCGAAGGCCTTATGCCAGGACTCCTCGCTGTCCTGCACCGCGAGCGCGGAAACGTTGGCGACGAGAATGTCGATCCCGCCCAGCGCTGACGCGCTGTCTGCGACGAACCCCTCGAGCGCGGTTTTGTCCGCCACGTCGACGGCGGCGCCGAAGGCCTCGACGCCCTTGGACTTCAGCGACGCGACGGTCGCTTTCACGTCGTCCGCATTGCGGGCGCAGACGGCGACGTTCGCGCCTTCCTGAGCGAAAATTTCCGCGGTGCGACGCCCTATCCCCTTGCTGCCGCCCGTGACGACGGCTCGAAGGCCTTTCAGTCCGAGATCCATCTTCCGGCTTCCTTTCGTTTCATCGCGACGGCAGGTATTCCTTGAGGATCGAAGCGCCCAAAGTGTATTTCGGGTCGACCATGTTGCCGACCCGCATTCTGCCCGCCTGGGTGAGGAGGAAATAGGCTTCGATGTCGTCGAACCCGTAATCGGCGACCAGCCAGCGGATCAGCTCCCGATAGGCGATCCGCGCCGCGTCCTCCATGGGACGCGCCGAGCCGATGGCCATCAGAAGACGCTCGGTCTCCAGACGCGGCCAGCCGATCGCCCAGGACTTGACGAGATCGACCTGAATCGTGGTCGTCGACGGGATTTCCACCGCGACGCCGCACAGTTCGCCGTCGCCCTGCCGGCCATGGCAATCGCCGAGAAAGAGATAGGCGCCCTCGGTCTGCACCGGAAAGTAGAGGATCGCGCCCGGCGCGACATCGGGAAGGTCCATGTTGCCGCCCCAGTAATCGGGTTGCAGCGAAAGCACCGCTTCGATCTGCGGGCTGACGCCGAGAGTGCCGATGAACGGCTCGAAAGGCAGCATGATGCGGTCGTTGAAGCGGACGCCCTTCTCCGTCACTTCGTACTTCATCACCCGCTCGGGCAACGGCGGGTTCAGCATCGGCGTGCCGGCGTTGCCGACGAGACCGCCGAATTCCGGGATCAAGGCCGAAGTGCCGACCGGCTGCGCGCCGCGCGGAACGATTTTGTCGATTCGCACGCACAGCACGTCGCCCCGTTCCGCGCCCTCGACGAAGACCGGCCCGTTCTGCGGGTTGACGAAGGGGAACTTGAGCTTCTGTGAGGGACGATCGTCGACCGACGTGATCGCGCCTCCGAAGGCGTCCAGGGTCTCGGCCACCACCACGTCGCCCGGCGCGATGGTCAGGACCGGGGAGGCATAGGCGCCATAGACGTAATGGTAGGAGCCTTGCGCCGCCTCGGTCAGCTCGTGCGTCCTGCCGATCCGCCCCCGAGCGACGCCGCGCTGCGCCATATAGGAAGAAGAGAACCAATCCGACATCAGCGCCTCTCCCAAAAAGCCCGGCGGGTAAACTCGCCGATAAATCCAGGCGGCGTCAATGCGCTTCGATTTTCGCTTCGAAGGACAGGAGAGCCGCACCAAGACGCCAGTGATCACCGCGCATCCCTCGGCGCGGAAGGACGGATGAGCGCGCCGCCGGGTGAGCGGCATGTGGCTGCGGCGACCTCCATGGCCCGATCCAGGCAGGCTTTCCAGGCCACGACGTCGCGAGGCATGCCCTCGATGATGATGGAGGCGATGACGCTGGCGAGCGTTGCGTCGCCCGCCCCCATCGTGTCGACAATCGGCGCCGCAAGCGGCGCTGCCAGGGATGCGACATTGAGGCCGGAGCGGGTAAATACGGCCGCGCCCGACTTTCCGCGGGTAAGAAGGACGGTCTCGACGCCGCGTTCGAAAAGCAATTCGGCGACTGCGTCATCGTCGCGTCCATAAAGAAGGCGCGCATCTTCGTCGCTCAGTTTGATCAGGGTCGACCTTCGAGCTGTCCGTTGGAACCCTTCCCGAAAGGCGTCAAGATCGGCGATCAGCCTCGGACGCGGGTTCGGGTCGAGGACCTTGAGGCCAGGCGCGGCGTCGAGCGCGTCGCCGAGCGCTTTCGCCTGTGCGGCGTCGTCGTAGGAAAAGGAATTGACGGCGACCGCCGGCGCTTCGGCGACCGCCTGCAGAAGGGTTGGATTGAACGCAATGCGCCGCCGATAAAGGGACGGGGTGAAGTCGTAGCTCGGCTCGCCGTCCCGACGTCGCGACATGGCTACGCCGGTAAAATCTGCATTGGGGGTGTTGATGAGCCGCACGCCCTCTTCGCGGAGATAGCGCATGAGACGAAAGCCGTCGCGATCGCTGCCGATTCGCGCCGCCAGCGCGCTCGCCAGGCCGAGGCGCGCCAGTCCGACCGCAAGATTGAGCGCGGCCCCGCCCGGATAGAGCGCCGCCGCCGCACCCGAAGTCTGGACGGCGTCGATGATGGCGTCCCCGATCGTGATCACGGGCGGGGGTGCGCTCATTGCAGGTTCGCGTGCCGGCGATGCATGCGGCGGTAGGCGTCGGGGATGCCGCGCGCGAGTTCGAGGACGACCGCGTCGAGCAAGATGAGGCTGACCTGCTCGAACAGGCTTCCGCCGAACTGTTCCGTCTTCTCGACCGGCACGAGCAGAACGGCGTCCGCAAGGCGGGCGAGCGTGCTTTCCGGCTTGTGGGTGACGAGGACGACTTCGGCCTTCTCGTCTTTGGCGATCCGCGCAAAACTCACGCTGATCGCAGTTTCGCCCGACCCGGAAACGATGACGAGTCCATCGCCTTTACGGATGGAGGGGGCTGTCGCCTCGCCGGCGACATGCGCGTCGCGGCCGAGATGCATGAACCGCATCGCCGTCATTTGCGCGACCAAGCCCGAACGTCCCTGTCCCGAAAAGAACCAGCGGCGTGCGTCGTCTTCGAATGCCTGGACCACGCGAAAGAAGGATTTTGCGTCGATCCGCTCGAGAAGAGCGGCTATTTCCTGTCCCACGGCCATCCACGGCCGGGATGTCTCAGTTTGTCCCGTATCCACTTCGCCGCCTCCTGGGGATGCTCCGATCCGGTTATGGCGCTGCCGACGATCAGGATCTCCGGCTCGACCGCGAGCACGGCGTCGATGGCGTCGGGACCAATCCCGCCCGCGAGCGCGACGCGAAAGCCGCGCCGATGCATTTCAGCGACCGCGTCGATATGGAGGGTCGATCGGTCTCCCGCTTCGCGCGCGTCGGTCGGCAAATGTACGCCGACATAGGCGAAGCTTTCGGGAAAAGCCGGGTTTGGCGGCAGGAGCTCCCGCTTGCCGGACTCTGTGATGGTGTCGACGACCACGGTTGCGCCGAACTCCGCCGCCACACGCCCGACCGCCTCATGGGTGGCTTTCGAAGTCGAGGACAGCACCGTCATGAAGGCCGCCCCGGCGCCGAACACCATTTCGGCCTCGAGCTGGCCTCCGTCGACGGTCTTTGTGTCGGCCAGCACCAGCGTATCCGGGCACAGTTCGCGCGCGGTGACGATCGCTCCGATCCCGAACCGCTTGAGGAGCGGCGTTCCGACCTCGACAATATCCGCAATGCCCCGGATCTGAGGAAGCAGCGCGAGATGTTCCGGCCTGTCCAGAGCGATTTGCAAAAGCATCGGCTTGCCCCCCTCGAATCGTCACGTCAGACCGGCGATCGCCCTGAGCAGGCCGTCGTGGGTGAACTCCGACGTCCGCCGATCCGCCACGACACGCCCGAGGCGCAGGACGACGACGCGATCCGTCACGTCCAGCACATGCGGCAGGGTATGCGAGATGAAGACGACCGCAAGACCGTTTTCGCCGGCCTGCCGGATGACCCCGAGGACATCGGCCGCCTGACGGGCGCCGAGATGGTTGGTCGGTTCATCGAGCAGAATGACCTTCTTCGCCCAGGCGATTGCGCGCCCGATCGCCACAGCCTGCCGTTGCCCGCCGGAAAGCTGGGAAACAGTGCGGTTGGAGCCCGGCATCGCGATGCCGACGCGATGCAGCTCGGCGCGCGCCCGCCGGTACATGTCGTCCTCGGCCAGGAAGCCCAGCCGGCCGAGAAGGCCCTTTTTCACGATCTCGCGGCCGAGGAAGATATTGGCGGCGACGCTGAGGTCCGGAGCGATGCCCGAGTCCTGGTAAACGGTCTCGATCCCGGCCTCCCGCGCGTCGTGCGGCGAGGACCAGCGAGCTTCCCGATTGTCGAGAAAGATCCTGCCTGAGTCCGGCTCATAGGCGCCGGACAGGATCCCGACCAGCGTCGACTTGCCGGCGCCGTTGTCGCCGACGAGGCCGACCACCTCGCCGGCGTCGACGGAGAAATCGACTTTTTCGAGCGCAACGACATTGTTGAAATGTTTGGTCACGCCCTCAGCCGCATAAAGCGGACGGCGGTCCTCGGTCGCTCCCCCGCCGCAGCTCACGGGCGCTTCCTGGCCGCGCCGCCGATGCCCTGCACCCCGACCGCAATGGCGATCAGCGCCGCGACCACGATCTGCTGCCAGTTCGGCTCCACGCCGATCAGGATCAGGCCGCTCAGGACGGACGTCGTGATCAAGGCTCCCATGACTGTACCCGTCATGCGGCCGACGCCGCCCTGCAAACTCACGCCGCCGATCACCGCGGCGGCGATGGAGCTGAGCTCCCCGCCGCGGCCGGACAACGGCGACCCCGACCCGAGACGGAAATAGACGAACGCCCCCGCCAAAGCCGAAAGGATGCCGGAAAGCACGTAGATCCGGACGATATGGGCCTTGACCGGGATTCCGGCGGAGCGCGCGGCGAAGAAGTTGGAGCCGATCGCATAAGTCCAGCGCCCAAAACGCGTTTTCGACAGCGACGCCCAGGCCATGACGACGATCAGGAAAACGACGGCGACCGGCGCAGTCAGCCCGCCGAGAAATCTGCCGTTGCCGAGAAGGATCACTTCGCGGGGACCGCCGGCGACCTCGACGCCGCCGGTTATGACAATCGTCAGGCCCGCGGCGGCGCCCATCATCGCCAGCGTGGCGATGAAAGGAACAATTCGCGCGTGGGCGATCAACAGCCCATTCGCGAGACCGACGACGGCTCCGACGCAGACGGCCGCGCCGAGGCCGGCGGCGATTGTCAGTGTTGGGTTCAGGCCGGCTTCGTTCAAGCTGCGAATGGCGAGCGCCATCGCCACTCCGGCGAGACCGAGAACGGAACCGACGGAAAGGTCAATTCCTCCCGAGGCGATGACGAAGGTCTGTCCGGCCGCCATCAGGACGACCGGAGAGAAGTCCTGCAAGATGTTCGCCGCCGCCGCCAGCGAGAAGAAGCGCGGATTTGCGGCCGAAAACACCGCCACCATCACGGCGAAGATTGCCGCCAGCAGCACATCCTGCCGGAGCGCAATCGAGCCGGCGCGTTGTTTCCAGCCGTGAAGCTCCTCGCTCGACCGCAAAGACACATTACCCTCGCGACGAAGCAAGGACGATGGAGCCCGAGATCTATTGCACGTACATGTATTTTTCGGTTTCGGGGAGATTGTCTTTGGTTATTACGACGTTGGGGATGACCACCGTCTTCTGGATGGCCCCCACGTCCTTGCCGGTGATCTTGTCATAGGCATACTGCATGGCGAGGTCGGCTTCCTTCGCCGGCTGCTGGGCGACAAGCGCGGTGAAGATCCCTTCCTTCAATGCGTCGACCTCAGACTTGTAGGCGTCATAGCCCACGAGCTTCACCTGGCCGGCCTTGTTCGCATTCCGCAGAGCCGCGACCGTGCCCGTCCCGCTCGTGCCGTCGAGAGCGAAGATGCCGGCGAGGTCTGGATATTTCAGCAGGATCGTATTGACCGCCGACGTCGCATTGGCCGGCTGGCTGTTTGCGTATTCGATGCCGACGATCTCGATATTTGGAAATTGCTTGATCGCCTCGCGGAAACCCTTTTCGCGCGCGACGTCGGTCGTCGCCGACGGCGAGCCCGACATGATGAAGACCTTCCCCTTGGCGCCAATCAATTTGGCGAGCGTTTCGGCCGCCTTGTGGCCGCCATCGACATTGTCCCCCGTGATGAAGGAGGTCAGGTAGGTCTGGTCGGCGACCGTCGTATCGACGGTGATCACTGGAATTTTCATCGATTCGGCGCGGGTTACCGCCGGCTGCATCGCGTTGGGATCGGTGGGCACCAGGATGAGGGCGTCGACGCCGTTGGTCAGGGCCGCATCGACGAATGGCATTTCGGTCTGTGGGGAATATTCCGAGGCGCTGCCCTGCCACATCAGATTGACGCCGAGTTCCTTGGCCTTATTGCGGGCGCCGAGCTCCATGGCCTTGAAAAACGGGTCCGATGCGATTCCGGGGATAAAAGCGATCGTAATCTGTTTCTTTGCGTCTTCCGCAGCCGCCTCCGTCGCAAAGACATGAAGCCCGAGCGCCCCTACCGCCAAAACGCCGGCGACTCCGAGGCCAGCGGCAACTCGCCGGCAGGCGCCGAGAGGCGCCGTCAGGCGAATCCGTCCGGTCATGATGGTCTTGGCCATTTTGCTTTCCTCCCAGATCGAAGCCGTAGCGCGGCTTTCCGTCTTCGTCGAATTCGCTCGCTGGCGGAGCCTTTGACCCGGAAGCCGCGGCTGTCCGGGCCATTTCGGTCCGCTCGAGAGACGATTGTCCTAAGCCGTCCCAGAGCGCCGACCATAGGGATGCATGCACGACATTCACTGTCAATGCGACGGCGTCTGTCCGCTGGAGCCCGGCTCCTTCATGTCGGTCCTGACAAGAATCGCCACCCGGCGCAGGAGGGGCCGCGAAGACGCCAGGGGCCGGGACCACACCATGAGAGCCTCGACGACCACCGCCCGGGCGAACCGGGCTGCGACCGTCCGGCTGCCCCAGCGGCGATGTGTCAGTGGGTCGGAATGACGCTGGGCGTGCATCCGGCCGGCCTTCTCCTGATCCACCGCGGCTTCCTCGCCTTCTCCCCATTCGGCCTGGGGATGCTGCCGCTGGCCCCCTCTGATCCCCGCGGACTCCCGGAGCGGTTTGAAAAGCGAAGGCGGCATGCGTTTGGAGCGTCCGGCGCGGATTGACTAAAGCCGGAATTTGACCCATCTCTAACGGTCCGGTGAGCGAGACGCTCTGACCGGGTTTTCGGCGTGCGCCCTCGCGGGCGGCGTCAACATCAACGCAGGAGAGTGGCCATTCGTCGTCCTATGAAGGCAGTCGCGGCGCCCGAGAAAGGCGGGCCGCGAGTCAATCGTGACATACGGGCAGTTCAAGTTCAACTTATCGACGCAGAGGGGCACAATCGTGGCGTCGTCAATCTGGCGGACGCACAGCGGCTGGCCGAGGAAGCGGCCCTCGATCTGGTCGAAATCGTTCCCAACGCGACCCCGCCCGTCTGCAAGATCCTCGATTTCGGAAAATATCGCTTTCTCGAGCAGAAGAAGTCGTCCGAGGCGCGCAAGCGCCAGAAGGTGGTCGAGATCAAGGAAATCAAGCTCAGGCCCGGCATCGACGACCACGACTATGAAGTGAAGATGCGCTCCGTGCGCCGCTTCTTCGACGAAGGCGACAAGGTGAAGGTGACGCTGCGCTTCCGCGGACGCGAGATGGCCCACCAGGACATCGGCTTCAAGCTTCTTCAGCGGGTGAAGGCCGAAACCGCGCCGATCGCCAAGGTCGAGGCCGAGCCGTCGATGGAGGGCCGGCAGATGACCATGGTTCTGGCGCCGAGGTAGGCGTAAGAGCAGACGGACACGCCGTCGGGCCGCATAGCGGCTGAGACTTTTTGGGGCGCGCCGCCGCGCGGCCCGGGGAACGGATATGACCACAGCGCCGACCTATGCCGACGCCGCCGAGGGGCGGCGGGCCGCCGAAACGACCTCGGTTGGCGTCATCGCCGCGCTCAGCGCGTCGCATATGCTCAACGACACGATGCAGTCGCTGGCCCCGGCGCTCTATCCGGTGTTCGCCAGGGAGCTGTCGCTCAGCTTTTTTCAGATCGGCGTCATCACCTTCGTCTTCCAGCTCACCGCCTCGCTCCTCCAGCCGCTGATCGGCCTCGCGCTCGACCGGAGGCCGTTGAACGCGATCCTGCCGGTCGGCATGGCCTTCACCGTGGTCGGGCTGCTGTTGCTCGCCTATGCGGGCGCCTATCCCCTCATTCTGCTGTCGGTCGCCGTGATCGGGATCGGGAGCGCGGTGTTCCATCCGGAGGCCTCGCGGGTGGCGCGCGCGGCGTCCGGGGGGCGGCACGGCTTCGCCCAGAGCTTCTTTCAGGTTGGCGGGAATTTCGGCCAGTCGATGGGGCCCCTTCTCGCGGCCTTCGTCGTCGTGCCCTTCGGCCAGCATTCGGTGCTCGCCTTCACGGTTCTCGCGCTGATCGCCGTCGCGCTTCTGACGGGAGTCAGCCGCTGGCATGCAGCCCGTCGCGCCGAGCGGCGCCACGCCCCGGCCGCGAAGGGTCCCACACACCCGCGCGCCGTCGTGGTTCGCACGCTTACTGTCCTTATCGTGATGCTGTTCTCGAAGGTGCTCTATCTCGCGAGCATCGGCAGCTACTACACCTTCTACCTGATCGCCACGTTCCATCTCTCGATCCAGCAGGCGCAGGTGACCCTGTTCGTCTTTCTCGCTTCCGTCGCAGCGGGCACCTTCCTCGGCGGCCCGCTCGCCGACCGGATCGGGGCCAAATTCGTCATCTGGGGCTCGATCCTCGGCGTCCTGCCGTTCACGCTCCTCTTGCCCCATCTCGGGCTCGTGGGCACGATCGTCGACTCGATCGCGATCGGGCTCGTCATCTCCTCGGCCTTCTCCGCGATGGTCGTCTATGCGCAGGAGCTGACGCCGGGCAATGTCGGCGCGGTCGCGGGCCTGTTCTTCGGGCTGAGCTTCGGACTCGGCGGCATCGGGGCTGCGCTGCTCGGCCTTCTGGCCGACCGGACGAGCATCGGCTTCGTCTATCAGGTCTGCGCCTTCCTGCCCGCCGTCGGCCTGCTCGGAGGATTTTTGCCGAGCCCGCGGCCCGTCGCTGCGGCTCAACCATAGCGTCCTCATGAGGAGCTTGCGCAACCGGCATGTCGAAAGGCGGGAGCGGCTTTTCGCCGCGCCCCACCTCGAACGGAGGCCCCAGTGACGCCATAATTCCCCGGCAATGAATGAACGTTCATTCCCGGGGGAACATATGTCGTCTGAGGCAATTTCAACCGCCCGCCGCTCAGCCGACGAGCGGCGCGAGCGAATACTTGAAGCGGCCGAACGGGTGTTCGCGGGGCGCGGCTTCCATGCCGCAACGATGCAGGATGTCGCCGAGGCCGCCGGCATGAGCGCCGGCAACCTCTACCGCACGTTTCCTTCGAAAGAAGCGATCGTCGAAGGCCTCTGCGCCCGCGATCAGCGCGAGCGGATCGCCAATTTCGCCCATCTCGCCGACTTCGAACAGCATCTTCGCCGCCTTCAGCGCAGCGCTGCACGACCACATCGCCGCACGTTCGCGCCAGAAGGCTACGCTCACCCTCGAGATCTGGGCCGAAGCCCAGCGCAATCCCGCGGTGGCGGCGATGTCGCGCGACGTCGACGCCGAAAACCTCGGCCAGATCCGGCGGATGATCGAGATCGCGAAGCAGAAAGGCGAAGCCGCGTCCTCGGTCGACGCGAATTTCGTCGCCCGCTTCGTGTTCACCTATGTCGCCGGTCTCCTCAAGCGCCTTGCCCTCGAGCCGGACTTCGACGCCGAGGCCGAGGCGGCGCAGGCAGTCGCCCTGTTCAGATGCTTGTGCAGCGGGGCGCTCGCGCCTGGAGTTTTCCAGTGAGTCAGATCCTGAACGCGGTCGCCGCCGCCGCCGTCCTCGCGGGCGGCGCCTTTGGGTATGCGACGCTCGACCCCTGCTCGGGTCCGACCGAGACGGCCCGGGCGCTCGGCCTGCCTGTCGGCGCGCGGGATTGCGCGGCGCGGGCCATCACGGCCGCCGCCGCGGCGCCCTCGGCCCCGCCGCCGCCGGCCGTCAGCGTCGCACCGGCCGAGCGCCGCGAATTCGTCGAGCGGCTGTTCGTCTCGGGCACGCTCGTTCCGCGCGACGAGGCTGATGTCGCCGCGCGGATCGACGGGCTTTCGATCGTCGAACTCGACGCCGAGGACGGCGACCGGGTGACCAAGGGGCAGGTTCTGGCCCGTCTCGACCGGAGTCAGCTCGACGCGCAGCTCGCCGAAAGCGACGCGGCGATCAAGCGCGCCGACGCGGCGATCGAGCAGTCGAAGAGCGTGATCGCGCAGTCGCGGGCGCAGGCGCAAGGCGCGAGCGACGATTTTGCGCGCGCGCAGAAGCTCGGCGGCGGGGTGATGTCCGCGTCGGCCATCGAGCAGCGTGAAACTGCGCTGAAGACCGCCCAGGCCGAGCTCTCGGCCGCCGATAACGCGCTCAGCGTCGCCGAGGCCGACCGCAAGAGCCGCGACGCGGAGCGGCAGGAGCTCAACGTGCGCATCTCTCGCAGCGAGGTCAGGGCGCCGGTGTCGGGCGTCGTCAGCCATCGGTCCGCCCGGCTCGGCGCGACTGCCTCGAGCGCCGGCGAGCCGCTGTTCCGCATCATCGTCGACGGCGCGATCGACCTCGAGGCCGACGCCCCCGAGCAGTCGCTCGCCCGCTTCGCCAACGGCATGCCCGCGACCCTGCGCCTGCCCGGCGTCGCCGATCCCGTGCAAGGGCGCGTGCGGCTCATCTCGGAAGAGGTCGACAAGGCGAGCCGGACCGGCAAGGTGCGCATTGCGCTCTCCGACGTGTCGCACGCCCACATCGGCGCCTTCGCCTCGGGCGAGGTCGAACTCGTGCGGCGCGACGGCATAGGCGCGCCGGCCGCAGCCCTCCGGCGCAACGGCGACACGGCCCGCCTCTATGTCGTCCACGACGGTCGGGTCGAGGAGCGGGAGGTGACGCCCGGCATCGCCGAAGGCGACAGCGTCGAGATCAAGAACGGACTGATCGAGGGAGAGGCCGTCGTCGCCCGCGCCGAAGCCTTCCTCCGTCCCGGCGACCGCGTCCGGGCCATGCCGGAAACGACCGCGTCGGGAGATTAGCTAGCCGGCGTTTCGCGCCGGCGGCCAGCAGCGCCTTCGCAACAACAGCAGACTGGGAGGAAATGAACATGATCACCATCGCGCTCGACAGCGCTCGCCTGGCGACGCCCAGGATTCCTGAGCCTCCACTCAAGTCGGTCGCCCATATTCCCGGCACCGAGGGCTGGCCGGTCCTGGGATCGACGCTTGCCGTGCTGGCCGATCCCAAGCGCCAGGTGGAGCGTCTCGCCGCGCGGTTCGGCCCCGTTTTTCGCACGCGCGCGTTCGGCATCCGCGACATCGCGCTTTTGGGGCCGGAGGCGAACGAGTTCGTCATGTTCGATCAGGCGAAGATTTTTTCGTCGGCTCACGGCTTGAGCAGCATGATCGAGCGCGTTTTTCCGCGCAACTTGTTGCTTCTCGATTTCGACGAGCACCGCCTGCAGCGCCGGGCCTTGTCGGTCGCATTCAAGGCGGGGCCGATGAAGGCCTATCTCCAGAGCCTCAATCGCGGCATCGCCGGCGGGATCGCCAGCTGGAAGTCCCCTTCGAGCGACATGCTATTCTATCCGGCGATCAAGCAACTGACGCTCGATCTCGCTGCAACGTCGTTTCTCGGCGCCAAATTGGGTTCGGAAGCCGCGGTGCTGAAGCGCGCCTTCACCGACATGGTCACGGCCGTTGTCGCCGTCGTACGCAAGCCCATTCCCGGCACGCGCATGGCCCGGGGCGTGAAAGGCCGCGCCTTCTTGATCGATTATTTCGGCCGCCAGATCGACGCCCGTCGCGCGAGCGACGGCGCTGACATCTTCACCCAACTCTGCAAGGGGACCACCGACGAGGGCGCGTTGCTGACGCCCCAGCAGGTCGTCGACCACATGAACTTCCTCATGTTGGCCGCACATGACACGCTGGCCTCGTCGCTTACCGCCTTCGTCTGGTTCTTGAGCGTGAACCGAGAATGGCAAGACAGGCTGCGCGCGGAAATTCAGTCGCTTGGCCTCAGCAAGGGCGAGCCTCTCCCGTACGAGCGGCTCGACGATCTGCCGTTGACGGAAATGGCGTACAAGGAGTCGCTGCGCCTCATTCCGCCTGTGACGCACGCTTCGCGCTGTGTCATGCGCGACACGGAATTCGCCGGCTACAGTCTCCCCGCCGGTTCGCGCGTCAGCGCCAACATCCTGTTCACTCATCACATGCCGGAGCTGTGGCCGGAGCCGCAGAAGTTCGACCCGCTGCGCTTTACCGGCGAGGCTGCGCGCGGCCGGCACAAGTTCGCGTTCGTGCCCTTCGGCGGAGGCGCGCACATGTGCCTCGGGCTGCATTTCGCCTACATGCAAGCGAAATGCTTCGCCTACCATTTCCTGTCGACGACAGAGGTTTCCGTGGCGGCCGGATACAAACCGAATTGGAAGCTTTGGCCGCTTCCTCAGCCGCGCGACGGACTGCGCGTGCGCCTGGCCCCGCATGCGTAAAGGGCGGCAGCCCAAGGTCCGCTACCCGGCCTTCCTCGCAAGCGTTCCTGGAAGGCGGCGGTCATGCGTCTGAACGTCTCGGCCTGGTCGATCCGCCGGCCCATCCCCGCGGTCCTGGCTTTCGCGGTCCTGACCATTCTCGGCCTCGTCAGCTTCCGGACGATGCCGATCACCCGCTTCCCCAACATCGACATTCCGATCGTCCAGGTGCTGATCACCCAGTCGGGCGCAGCTCCGGCCGAGCTCGAATCGCAGGTGACGAAAAAGGTCGAGGATGCGCTCGCCAGCCTCAACGGCGTCTGGCACATCGTGTCGACAGTCACCGACGGCGCGTCCTCCACCACCGTCCAGTTCAACGTCGGCTCGGTCGACATCGACCGGGCGCTGAACGACGTGAAGGATCAGATCGCCAAGATCCGCGGCGACCTGCCGCGCACCATCGACGAGCCGGTGGTCAGCCGGGTCGACATCGAGGGACTGCCGATCGTCACCTATGCAGCCTCCGCCCCGGGCATGTCGGTCGAGCAATTGTCGTGGTTCGTCGACGATTCCGTGGCGCGCGACCTGCAGAGCATCAACGGCGTCGGCGAAGTGAAGCGGTTCGGCGGCGTCGACCGCGAGATCCGCGTTTCGCTCGATCCGCAGAAGCTGCTCGCGCTCGGCGTCACTGCGGCGGCGGTGAACGAGCAGGTGCGGGCCGACAATGTCGACCTTGGCGGAGGCCGCGGCGAGCTCGCCGGCCAGGAGCAGGCGATCCGCACGCTCGCCGGGGCGCGCAGCATCGTCGACCTCGCGGCGCTGCCGATCGCGTTGCCGGGCGGGCGCAAGGTGCGGCTCGACGAGCTCGGAACGGTGGTCGACGGCGCCGCCGAGCCCCGCACCTTCACCCGCCTGTTCGACCAGCCGATCGTCGCCTTCGCCGTGACCCGCGCCAAGGGCGCGAGCGACGTCACGGTCGATGAGCGCGTCGCCCAGCGACTCTCGTCGATCCAGGCCGAGCATCCGGAGGTGACCTTCACCAAGGTCGACACCCAGGTCGACAACGAGCTCGGCAATTATCGCTCGACCATGGAGACGCTGGTCGAGGGCGCGCTGCTCGCGGTCGCCGTCGTGTTCGTCTTTCTGCGCGATCTGCGCGCCACCATCGTCACCGCAGTCGCGCTGCCCTTGTCGGTCATCCCGACCTTCTGGGCGATGGATGCGATCGGCTTCTCGCTCAACCTCGTGAGCCTGCTCGCCATCACCCTCGTCACAGGCATCCTGGTCGACGACGCGATCGTCGAGATCGAGAACGTCGTGCGCCACATGCGGATGGGCAAGTCGGCGTGGCGCGCCTCGCTGGAAGCGGCCGACGAGATCGGTCTCGCGGTGATCGCCATTTCCCTGTCGATCGCGGCGATCTTCTCGCCGGTGAGCTTCATGGGCGGCATCGCCGGCCAGTATTTTCGCCAGTTTGGCCTGACGGTGGCGATCGCCGTCCTATTCTCGCTGATGGTCGCCCGGTTCGTGACGCCGGTGATCGCCGCCTATTTCCTGCGCGCTCCGCGCGGCGCGGAGCATGCCGACGGACCGGTCATGCACGGCTACACCCGCCTCGTGCGGACCTCCGTGCGCCACCGCTGGATCACGCTCCTGATCGGCGCGCTCGTCTTCGCCGCCTCGCTGTGGTCGACGCGGCTTTTGCCCTCGGGCTTCATCCCCGCCGAGGACGTCGGCCGCATCCTGCTGGCGATCGAGCTGCCGCCGGGGTCGCGGCTCGATGGCACGGACCGCGTCACCCGCGCGGTGTCCGAGAAGCTGCGCCGAATGCCGGAAGTGCGCTCGGCGCTCATTTTCGGCGGGCAGATCCTGGGCGGCGACGCCGAGCCTCGCAAGGCGACGATCGTGATCAATCTCACGCCCAAATCCGAGCGCCAGGCGACGCAAAAGGAGCTGCAGACGAAAATCGCGGCGATGCTCGCCGATCAGCCGGACATCCGCTACTGGTTCCTGAAGGACAACGGGGAGCGCGATCTCCAGCTCGTCATCGCCGGTCCCGACATCCACGTCATCAACGACACCGCCAACCAGATCGCGAGCGAAATGCGCTCGATCCCGATCATCGAGAATCCGATGTCGACGGCCGAGCTCGAGCGGCCGGAACTGCGCATCGTGCCAAAGCGGCAGGTCGCGGCGGATCTCGGCGTCTCGACCGAGGCGCTTTCGGAGACGATCCGGGTCGCGACCCTCGGCGACATCGACGCGAACCTCGCCAAGTTCGACGCCGGCGACCGTCTCATTCCGATCCGGGTCGAACTCGACGAGGCGGCGCGCTCGCATGTCGGTCTGCTGCAAGACCTGCGTGTCCCCACCGGAGGCGGCGGAACGACGCCGCTTTCGGTGGTGGCGGATTTCTCGATGAGCCACGGGCCGGCCGCCATCGACCGCTATGATCGCTCCCGGCGCGTGACGGTCGAGGGGGACCTGCGCGGCGACGCGGCCCTCGGCGACGCGGTCGCCGCGATCCACGACCTGCCGACGGCGAAGAGCCTGCCGCCGGGAGTCGAAATCCGCGAGACCGGCGACATCGAGGTGATGAGCGAGGTGTTCGCCTCCTTCGCCGCGGCGATGGGGGCGGGCGTGATGATGGTGTACGGGCTTCTCGTGCTGCTGTTCGGCAGCTTCCTGCAGCCGATCACCATTCTCCTCTCGCTGCCGCTGTCGATCGGCGGCGCGATCGCCGCCCTGCTCCTCGCCCACAAGGCGATGTCGATGCCGGTGGTGATCGGCATCCTGATGCTGATGGGCATCGTCACCAAGAATGCGATCATGCTGGTCGACTTCGCCCTCGAGGAGATCGGGCGGGGCGCTCCGCGCCTCGACGCGCTGGTCGAGGCGGGCCGCAAGCGCGCGCGGCCAATCGTCATGACGACGATCGCCATGGCCGCCGGCATGTTCCCCTCGGCGCTGGGCTTAGGCGAAGGCGGCGGCTTCCGCTCGCCGATGGCGATTGCGGTGATCGGCGGCCTCGTCATGTCGACGCTTCTGTCGCTCGTCTTCGTGCCGGCGGCCTTCACCGTGCTCGACGACGCGGGGCGGGTTTGCTGGCGCCTGTTCAGCCGCTTGTTCGGCCCGTCGGATGAGGAGCCCGCACCCGAACGTCCGAAGCCCGCTCCCTTGCCGCAGGCGCATCAGGCGAAGGACGCGGCCGTCCCGGCGGAGTAATACGCGCCGGCAATGTTGCTTTCCTCATCCTGAGTCGCGATGCGTAGCATCGCGAGTTGAAGGATGCTCCGGAACGATGCGGGAGTTGGCCGCCCTCCGGATCGTCCTTCGAGACGCGTCGCGTCCCGGCGACGCTCCTTACACGAAAGTTCCAGTCGTGCTCTCGTGCCCTTCGTGGGGCCTTTGCGCACTTCGTGTTTATTCTTTTCACCACGAAGGACAGGAAGATTACACGAAGGTCACAAGGCTGGAACTTTCATGCGCAGCGAATTGGCGCAACCGGTCGCCAACTCAGGACCAGGGTGGTAGCGAGGCCCGGCCCTCCATGGACCGCACCGTGTTCAGGAGCTCCGCTGGCGCTGGTAACTGTCACGCATCTCCCGCTTGAGCACTTTCCCTGCAACGTTGCTGGGGAAGGCTTCCATGATGATAACGTCGCTGACCCGCTGAAACTTGGCGTCCACCCGGCCGTTGGTCCATTGCTTCAACGGTTCGGGTTCTATCGTCTCTCCAGGGTGCAGCACGACGGCCGCCACCGGTGTTTCACCCCATTTCTCGTCGCGAACTCCAAACACAGCCACTTCGGACACCGCGGGATGCTGGATCACCACTTCCTCTATGTCCCTGGGATAAACATTGACTCCGCCGGTGATGATCATGTCCTTGATCCGGTCGACCAGGAAGAGATAGCCGTCCTCGTCCACATAACCGGCGTCGCCTGTGTGCAGCCAGCCGTCAACGATGGCCTGTTCGGTCAGGTCGGGACGTTTATAGTAACCCGGCATGAGTGTGGGGCCCTTGCCGCAGATTTCGCCCACCTCGCCAGGGGCGCACTCCGTGCCGTCCGCCCGCAGGATGCGCATCTCAAAGAAGGACGATGGCGCTCCCACCGACCCCTCTTTGCGGATGGCGTCATGCTTGTCGAGCACAGTCATGAATCCTTCGGTCAGCCCGTAGAGCTCATAAAACTTGCCTGGCAGCAATTCATTCAGCCGATGCTTGTACTCCAGCAGGAGCGGGCCGCCGACATTGTGGATCATCTCCAGGGACGCAAGCGCCTTGGGGGTGAAGGCCGGGCTGTTGAGCACCGCGACAATCTGGGATGGCACCATGACGATATGGGTCGCCTGTTCCCGTTCGATATCCCGGATTACCCGCTCCGCGTTGAATGCCTCGTGTAGAATATACGTACCGCCAAGGTACATGCAGGGCATCAGATCCAGCATGGCGCCGTTGAAGACAATGGCGCCGGCGTGCAGGCACACGCTCTCCGGCGTCATCCGCCAGGCCGAACCGAACAGCGTGCAGTACATGGCGCGCACGTAGTGAGTATGGACGATGCCCTTGGGGGCGCCCGTGGTGCCGCTGGAGTACATGATGTTGTACACGTCCGCGTCAGTCAGGCCGGGATCCGGCGGATTCTCTTCGGCGGCCCCGGCGGTGAAGTCCTCGTAGGTGCGAAAACCCGGCAGGGCCTCCCCTCGGGAGTGAACCAGCACGACGCGGTCGGCCCGTAGCGCCGGCAGCTCGCCGCGAATCCGGTCCAGGGTTCGGGCGAACGACGCCTCGGCGAGCACGGCGATCGAATCGGAATCCCGCAGCAGGGTCGCCAGTCCCCCTTCCTGCAGCAGAGTGCTCATGGGGACAATGACGATGCCGGTTTTGGCCGCAGCCCAGTATGCGGTCATCAACTCCACGCAGTTGGGCAGAACAGTGGCGATCTTCTCGCCCTTGGTGACGCCGTTCGCCAGCAGGGCGTTCGCCAGGCGGTTAACCGCAGCGTTAAGGTTTTGGTATGACAGCCGCTGGTCGCCCACCACCAGCGCCAGATGATCAGGCCGGTAGCGGGCGTGACGCGGCAGCAGTGCGCCAATGTTCATGAATTATTCCTCCGACCTGCCGTCGTCGAATTTTCGAGGGTGGAGCAATCGTCCGGGCGCCGAAATCCGCTCCGGCGTCTCCGGAGCCAGAATTTCGCCCCCGCCTCGTCTCCTTCCGCCAGTCCTCCTCGCCTCCGACCCGGTCTCAAAAATGTGCGAGGCGACCGGCATGCCAGCCTCAGTAGATGCCGGTGAGGTTGTAGAACCCGATGACGACGAACACCGCGGCCGTCTTCAGAACGGTGACGGCGAAGATGTCGCGATAGGAGTCCCGGTGAGTGAGGCCGGTGACCGTCAGCAGGGTAATGACGGCGCCATTGTGCGGCAGCGTATCCATGCCGCCGCTGGCCATCGAGGCGATGCGGTGGAACACCGAGAGCGGGATATGGGCCGCGTTCGCCATGTCGACGAACTCCTTCGACATCGCCGCGAGCGCGATCGACATGCCGCCCGAGGCCGAGCCGGTGATGCCGGCGAGCGATGTTACGGTCACGGCCTCCCGGACCAGCGGATTGGGAATGGCGCTGAGCGCGTCGCGGATGGCGAGAAAGCCCGGCAGCGAGGCGATGACGCCGCCGAAGCCGTACTCGGAGGCGGTGTTCATGGCGGCGAGCAGCGCGCCGCCGACCGCCGCCTTGCTGCCCTCGGCGAAGGTCTTGGAGAGCGTGCGGAAGGCGAACAGGAACACGACGAGGATGCCGGCGAGCAGCGCGCCTTCGACCGCCCAGATCGCCTTGATCGGAGCGATCGGCGTCGGGATCGCGTGGTCCATGGCGAGCTTCAGGTCGTAGCTCGTCCCATAGGCCCAGTCGATGAGGCCGGTGAACACGCCGGGAAAGCCGCCGAGAGCGATGTTGAGGCCGAAAACGACGAAAAGCGGCAGGAAGGCGATCAAGGGCGAGGCGAGATGCGTCACGTCGATCGGCGGCGGCTCGTTTATGTGGCCTTCGCCGTAGCCTTCGCCGGCTAAGCGTGCGGCGCGCTTGCGCCATTCGAGGTAGGCGATCCCGCATATGAAGATGAAGATCGCGCCGACGATGCCCAGCACCGGCGCGGCGCCGGTCGTCGTCTTGAAATAGGTGGTCGGAATAATGTTCTGGATCTGCGGGCTGAACGGCAGCGAATCCATGGTGAAGGAGAAAGCGCCGAGCGCAATCGTTCCGGGGATGAGCCGCTTCGGGATGTTGCCGGCGCGGAATAGTTCGGCGGCGAAAGGATAGGCGGCGAACACCACCACGAACAGCGACACTCCGCCGTACGTCAGCACCGCGCAGACCAGGACGATCGCTACGATCGCCTGCTCTTTTCCGACGACGCTGATGATCGTGTAAACGATCGACTTGGCGAAGCCGGAGAGCTCGATCACCTTGCCGAACACGGCGCCGAGCAGGAACACCGGAAAGTAGAGTTTGGCGAAGACGACCATCTTCTCCATGAAGAGGCTGGTGAAGGCGGCCGGCACCGCATGCGGGTCGGTGAGGAAGACGGCGCCGAGCGCGGCGATTGGGGCGAACAAAATGACGCTGAAGCCGCGATAGGCGACGAACATAAGGAAACAGAGCGCGGCCAGCGCTATGAGAAAATCCATGGGCCCTCCTCGAGTCCGCCCTTTATGTCTCTGGGCAGCCTGCCGTCGGGGTGAAAAGATGACAAGGAGGCCGATTGACGCACGCCGTCGCGGCTATTGTAGATCGCCGCGCTGTCAGCGCACCTAGCGTGGACCCTCGCACAATTCCGGCGCGAGCGTCATCGCGACCTTTGTTCTTAACGAAAGCTGACAGGGCGCGGCGCCGCGGGATCAGCGGCCCGCAGAAGAGGACCGGTCCTCGCCGAGGGCCGCCGCTCCTGTGCGCGACGGCGCGGCCATTCTGGCGAGCGCAGCGAGGAACTTCGCAGCCGGCTCGACGACGAGGCCGATCGCGCTATGCGGATCGTGATCGAAGCCCGGAGCGCCATAGGTGAGTCGCGGCGATCGCGCGGGCGGCAGGCGCAGACTGCCCGCGAGCCAGTCCCACAGTGCGAGGCTCGCGCCCATGTTGCAATTGTAGTGCGCCGGATCTGCGGAATGGTGCAGCTGATGGTGGGCGGGGCTCATGAAGACGCGCCCCAAAACGCCGGTGAACGGGATCCAGACCTGCGTGTGCTGCAGCTGCGCCGTCAGATAGATGTAGAGGATCATCAGCGCGTTGTCGTCGAACATGAGAAACGACGTCGCCTGCCGGCCAAGCAGCCCACGTCGTCGCGCCGCCGATGACGCCGATGAACAGCGACAGCGTGTTGGCGAGGATCAGCGAATTGAGCGGATGGACGCGGAAGTTGACCAGAGGGGTCAACACTTCCGCCGAATGGTGGGTCTTGTGCAATTCCCACAGCGCCGGAATTTTGTGCTTGAGCGTGTGGTCGACGAAGAAGCCGAGGTCGTAGGCGAGGAAGAGCGCCAGCGTGCGCAGGGCGTCGAGCGTGACGGCCGGCGCCCGTGGCGTGCGCTCGCCGAAATGGGTCACGAGAAAGCTCGTGACGCCCTCGCCGATCCACGATGTCGACACGACGGCTGAGCCGAGGATAGCGCCGAAAGTCGCGACGCTCGCGACGCAATAGACGACGTCGGCGCGCGTCGAGCGATGGAGCAGCACCCGCGGCGAGAAGACGGCGCGAATGAGCGCGGCCATCCTAAGGCGCCGTCCCGAAAGCCTCCGCCGAAGGGCGAGCCAGCCGAGAGCCAGGATGAGCGCGGTCCCGAGCGACCAGATCGAGCAGATCGAGGAGGGCGTCAGGAAAGTCGCCGCAACCGGCCGCAAGGGGGAGAGGATCGTCGCAATGAGCGTCATCGGCGTTGCCCGCATCAGCGCGCCGATCCTCCGCCCGACGCTTTAATGAATCGTAGGGCGCCGTTGGGGCAATGATCGATTTCTCCGCCGCAGCAACTCCCGAGGCGGCGCCCTGATTAGGTGAAGCCGCATCGGGCCCATCGGCCGCCGCCTCTCCCGATCGTCATCGGTATCTGTCGGCGGAGCTCAGGTACTTCACGTAGCGCGCGACGCCCTCTTCGACCGGCGCGAAGGGCGCCTTATAGCCCGCCGCGCGCAGGTTGTTCATCGCGGCGCGAGAGAAGTATTGGTAACGCTCGCGCAGCAACTCGGGCATCGGCACGTAGCGGATATGGGATTTCCGCCCGACTGCCTTGAACAGCGCCTCGACCAGCGTCCGAAACGACGTCGCTTCGCCCGTGCCGACGTTGAAGACGCCGTGCGCGGGCCCATTGTCGAGAAGCCAGACAGTCGCCTCGACAGCGTCGTCGACGTAGATGAAATCCCGCACCTGCTCGCCGTCGGCGTAGCCCTCGCGATGGCTCTTGAACAGGTCCACGGTCTCTCCCGCGGCCGCGCGGGCATAGTTCTTGCCGACCACGCTGCTCATTTCCCCCTTGTGATATTCGTTCTGGCCGTAGACGTTGAAATACTTGACGCCGATGCACCTCGGAGGCAGCGGAAGGTTCCTTTCACGCCGCTCGGCGACGACTTTATCGATCAGATGCTTGCTCCAGCCGTAAAGATTGAGGGGGCGGAGCTCCTTCAGCGCGGCGAGCGATCCGTCGTCCTCGAAACCGGCCTGGCCGTCGCCATAAGTCGCCGCGCTCGAGGCGTACACCAGCTTGACGTCGCGGCGAGCGCAGTAATCGATGAGATCGACCGTGGCCCGGAAGTTGGTGCGCATCAATTCGTCGCCATCGGTCGCCGTCGTCGACGTATGGGCCCCCAGATGCAGGATCGCTTCCGGCCGATCCTGCTCGAGGCGCGCGATCAACTCACCGGGATGGAGGAACTCGCGGAAGGTCCGCTTGCGCAGGTTCTGCCAGCGCAGATCATCGCCGAGCCGATCGCAGACGACAATGTCGTCGCGTCCCTGTTCGTTGAGCGCTGCGATTACGTTCGAGCCAATGAAACCTGCGCCCCCTGTTACGACGATCATTCTGTCTCCCTCTCGGAAGGCGGCGATTAGCCGTGGGATTGCGGTGGGTCAAGTCGCGGCCGGACCTGACGTTCAGAACGAATTCGAACGAGGGTCGCGCAAAATGCTTTAAACAAGACATCTCAAATGAGGTCGAGGAGGTTGTCTTGCGACTTCGGTGCGCGAGGTAACCTCGCGCATGGGAAACGTCAGAAAAAAGGAGGACCAATGCCACGACTGCGATCGCTGCCGGAGCAGCCCGTAATGCGGGATCTCTACCGCGCCTACCCGGACACTTGCAGGCCTCTCGGAGTGCTGACGGAGGCGACGATGCGCGGACCCTCGCCTTTCACTCAGGGTCAGCGCGAGTTGATCGCCGCCTTTGTTTCGGGGCTCAATGCTTGCGCCTACTGTCACGGTACGCACCTCGGCGTGGCCGAAGCCTGTGGCGTCGCGCCGCCTTTGATCACAGCGTTGCTCGCCGACATCGAGACAGCGCCAGTTGAGCCGAGAATGAAGCCAATTCTGCGTTACGCTCGGAAACTCACACTGAGCCCCGCGCGCATGACCGAAGCCGACGCCGCTTCGCTCTACGACGTCGGCTGGGGTGACGACGCTCTCTATTCGACGGTGCTGGTGACGGCGCTTTTCAATTTCTACAACCGCCTTGTCGACGGCGTAGGGCTCGAGCTGCCGGAGGGCTACATACCAGAGGCTGCGAAGCGATTGTCGACCAAGGGCTACGATGTCTTCGCCCAGATGACGCAGACGCAGGTCTGACAGGTCCAGTCGAAAGGGAGGCGTGATGAGCGCGACAGCGTTCGATTTGGACTTGACAGCTTTCGCAGGGTTGGAGCCTTTCGGCGTGAAACCGCAGCCGGATCGATCCGAGGCAAAAAACGGGCGCCGCCATGAGCGATAGCGACAGCCGCGCGACGCAGTCTGGAAGGGGCGCTGCTCCTCGCGGTCGCGACGGAGGCAGGCTTTCGCCGGCAGCCAGGCGCGCGCTCGCCGAGGCCGAGGCGCGCCGCGCGCCGCCCGAGCCGGAGCGACCAACAGAGCTTAACGGCCGAGGAGGACCCGATCCGGTCCGTTACGGCGACTGGGAAGTCAAGGGCCTCGCCAGCGACTTTTGAGCTGAAGTCGGTGGATGGATGGCGGTCGGATTCGGCGCGCATGAGTTCGGCGCGGCCGTAATCGCTCGCCGTTGGCTCACGCCGAGTGAAGCTTCGTTCAGAACCCGAAGAACTCGCGCCGCACGGCGTCCTCGTAAAGGCGCTTCCTGTAATCGACCTCCTTGTGCAGCTTGTGCTCGCGGAAATGCGCCGCTTCCCATTTGTCGAGCTCGAGGACCGAATGGTCGGCGCCGGAGGCAAGCGTCTCTTCCTCGCGAATGGCCGCCACCCATGCGTCGACCGCCTCCCTGTAGGCCGCCTGCAATTCGTCCAGTTCCTGCTGAAGATCCGCTGGAATATCGGCCATGGGTTCCCCCTGTTCCTCGATCGATTACCCTTGCACTATGAAGAATAGACGACACTGAACCCGGCGCGGAACAGGACCGCGTCCAGTCGCCCTCAGCCATCGCGGCCGGCGTGTGGGCAACCACGGCGACGTTCAGCGCCGAGCGAGACGCCGTCATAGTCGCCCCCGCTCGCAAGATCGGCGTCTCGGTCAGGCGAGGTCCACCGCGAAACGCTTGAGATCGGCGAGCGCGCAGTAGTCGAGGGCGCCTTCGTGGGTAGCTCGCACGACCACGCGCGGCGCGTGGCCCGCCTCCAGCGCTTCCTGCCAGCGGGGCGCGCAAAGGCACCAGCGGTCGCCCGGCGTCAGGCCCGGGAATCCGTATTGCGGCATCGGCGTCGAAAGATCATTGCCGCGGGACTTGGAAAACTCGAGAAACGCGGCAGTCATGACGGCGCAGACCGTGTGGCTGCCGATGTCTTCCGGACCGGTATTGCAGCAGCCGTCTCGAAAGAACCCCGTCACGGGCTTCGTCGAGCAGTCTTCCAGCCGCTCGCCGAGGACATTCCGGGGCGCATTCGGCCGACCCCCTCCATTCCCGCTGTCATCCCTCAGCATTGCCGACTCCTGGATCGATAGCCGCGCCTATTCCTCGAACCTTTCGCTCATCCCGGCCTGCCCTTTCGGCGCGATCGAGGCGTCGGGCGCTTGCGCCGGCAGGCCCGGATCGCGGAAGCGGTTGACGATCGGGTAGCGGCGGTCGCGGCCGAAGTTCTTCGGGCCGACCTTGACGCCCGGCGCCGACTGCCGGCGCTTGTATTCGGCCAGATAAAGGAGCTTCTCGATCCTGCGCACCGTGTCGGGGTCAAACCCTTCGGCGATGATATCGGCGATCCGCATCTCCTTCTCCACCAGCCGATGCAAAATGCCGTCGAGGATCGGATAGGGCGGCAGCGAATCCTCGTCCTTCTGGTTGTCGCGCAGCTCCGCGCTCGGCGGCTTGACCAAGATGTTCTGCGGAATGACCTCGCCGTCGGGCCCGAGCGCGCCAAACGGCTTCCAGCGATTGCGCAAGCCCGAGAGCCGGAACACCTCCATCTTGTAAAGGTCCTTGATTGGATTGAAGCCGCCGTTCATGTCGCCGTAGAGGGTGGCGTAGCCGACCGACATTTCCGACTTGTTGCCGGTCGTCACCAGCATGGCGCCGGTCTTGTTCGAGATCGCCATGAGGATGAGGCCGCGCGCCCGGCTCTGGATGTTCTCTTCCGTGATGTCGCGGCCTCGGCCCTCGAACATTCTCATCAGCGCATGCTCGGCGCCCTCGACCGGCTCGGCGATCGGCACGATGTCGTATCGGACCCCGAGCGCCTCGGCGCAGGCGGCGGCGTCCGAAAGCAACTCGTTGGAGGTGAAGCGGTAGGGCAGCATGACCGCGTGGACGCGCTCCGCCCCGAGCGCGTCGACCGCCATTGCCGCGCAGAGAGCGGAGTCGACACCCCCGGAAAGGCCCAGAACGACGCCCGGAAAGCGGTTGTTGTCGACATAGTCGCGCAGGCCCAGGACGCAGGCCGAATAATCGGCCTCGTCACCCTCCTCGACGACTTCGCGCGGACCCTCGACGCAGCGCCAGCCCTCCTCGCTCCGCTCCCAGACCGTGCGCGCCACCATGGGGCGGAAGGCCGGGAGCTGGACGGCGAGACTGCGGTCGGGATCTAGCGCGAACGAGGCCCCCTCGAAGACGATCTCGTCCTGCCCGCCGATCATGTTGAGGTAGATCAGCGGCAGGCCGCTCTCGACCACGCGGTTGACCGCAACGTTCTGGCGAATCAAAAGTTTGTCGCGCTCGTAGGGCGAGGCGTTGCCGACGAGCAGAATCTCGCCGCCCGTCTCGAGGATGCATTCGACCGGGTCGGGGCCCCAGATGTCCTCGCAGATCGGGACGCCGATCCTGACGCCGCGGAAGACGATCGGCCCCGGCGACGGCCCGGGCGCGAACACCCGCTTCTCGTCGAACACGCCGTAGTTCGGCAGGTCGACCTTGAACCGCACCGCCTCGATCCGGCCGCCGTCGAGCAGCGCCATGGCGTTGTGCAGCCGGCCTTCCTCGACCCAGGGGAGGCCGACCAGGATCGCCGGGCCGCCGTCCGCCGTGTCGCGCGCCAGCTCCTCGCAGGCGGCGCGGCAGGCCTCCTGGAAGGCGGGCTTCAGCACCAGGTCCTCGGGCGGGTAGCCGGCGAGATAAAGCTCCGGCGTCATCACCAGGTCGGCCCCGAAACCCGCCGCCTCCGCCCGCGCCTTCCGCAGCCGATCGCGGTTGCCGGCGATGTCGCCGACGATGAACGGGATTTGCGCGAGGGCGATGACGAGGCGGTTCAAGGGCGGGGGCATAAGGGGATTTTGGCTGAGGGCGGGGGCGGAGGCAATCGGGGGATGGGAGTAGCTCGTAACGATCAAGGATGACCGAACAAGATTGAGGTGACCTCATCTATCCTTAGATACGAAATGATCGCTTTCGCATGCCCTTTAGCGCAGCGAAAGGTCTGGCTCGTGACCCTATGCCGATCTTCGTTTTGCGTGGGAGATAGCAGACACGGCCTGAGCGATGGCCAGCCGAGCTAATCATCGCATCTGAAGTGAGCGGCTGGGGCAGCCGGCAATTCCCCAAGTGGCCGCTGGCAACCTAAATCACTTGCGCTGGCGACCCCTGCTCGCGCTGTACACGCGCTGTCGCTTGGGCTGTCGATTGGGCTTGCCTGAAAGAGTTTATTGGCGTATTTTGCCGGTTGTTATTCTTCCGGCCAATGTCGGGGTAGGGGAGGGAAATATGAATAGAGTGAAGACTGCTCTTGGCGCGATAGCGGCCTTTACGGCGGTGGCGCTTGCCGCAGGAGCGGCGAACTCGTCGGTCCTGATCGACATCACACAGTCGGGGGCAAACGTCGATGTGACCGCGACGGGCAGCCTTGACCTCACGGGTGCGACTTACGACCACGCCCAGCCTTATTCCACCGGAATTATTCCAGGTGGCTCCAATTGGTATATCGCGCTGGGCACGACGCCGGGCATGGATTGGTACCAGTTGACGAGCGTCGACCTGCCATATGGTACGAGCGGCAATTACTTCACGTCGAACACAACCTCGGGCGACGCCTTCTCCATCTGGGGTTTTGATGGGGGGACGCCGCTGGTCGGTGTAGCGACCGGTTACACATCCGGCACAGCTATTTCCGCTGACATGGTGCTGCCGGGTGAGACCATCGCAGGCATGAGCCTCATTCGCGGAACCTATACGTTCACTGTCCCGAACGACACTATCATCCTGAATATTTCCACTGTCCCCGAACCCGCGACCTGGGCGATGCTGTGCCTCGGCTTCGCCGGACTCGGCTTCGCCCGCTATCGGGCTTCACGCAAGGCTCCAGTGTTCGCAGCGTAACGCGCCTGCTTTTTCAGGCCTCATCAAACGCCGCCTGGCGAAGGCGACGTTTTCCAGCTCGCCTAGAACGATGAAGCTCCGCCGTTTTAGGACAAGAGTTCGATGTTTCACCGCTAGGCGGCGACTGTCACAAGGCGGATTTCGGCGTCGCCCGGAGCCGGCGCAGAAGCGCGCTCGCCATCGGAATGCGAATACCGAATTGCCTGGTCCGGCCAGCCTTCAAGGCTGCCAGCCGACTGCCCGGCGGCGAGCGTAGCGCCTCCAGGGTCGGCGCCGCGTCCAGCATCTCCAGTCCTGAAAATTGTTCGGATTTGGCCTCCGCAAAGCCAATGATCACGGCGTCCTATATACGGCGCCTATCGCGTTATATGTCCTGGGGAAGCCAGGCGGTGCGAAGGCGGCGCTGTTCTTGCGATCTGGAGCCGCCCTTCGAGACGCACCGCCTGCGGCGGCGGTCTTCGCGGCGAGGGCTGAAGTTTGGCGGTCGCCTACCTTGAAACACGGCGTAACGAACGCCAGATCGCTGCGAACAGTCCCTGCCCTCCCCGGGCTGCAACAGAAGGAGCCAACTCATGGGCAATTCCACCGAGCGCGCGGTGCTGGCGGGCGGTTGCTTCTGGGGCATGCAGGACCTGATCCGGCGCATGCCGGGCGTCGTCTCGACGCGGGTCGGCTACACCGGCGGCGACGTGCCCAACGCGACGTATCGCAACCACGGCGACCACGCCGAGGCGATCGAGATCGTCTTCGACCCGGCGAAGACTAGCTACCGCAAGCTGCTCGAGTTCTTCTTCCAGATCCACGATCCGTCGACCCGCAACCGCCAGGGCAACGACGTCGGCCGCAGCTATCGTTCGGCGATCTTTTATACGAACGACGAGCAGAAGCGCGTGGCGCTCGACACCATCGCCGACGTCGACGCCTCGGGCCTGTGGCCGGGCAAGGCGACGACGGAAGTCGCGGCGGCGGGTCCATTCTGGGAAGCCGAGCCCGAGCATCAGGATTATCTCGAGCGCTACCCGAACGGCTATACCTGCCACTTCGTCCGCCCGAACTGGGTCCTGCCGAAGCGGGCCGCCGCGGAGTAGCCCGCGTCGGCCTGCGATCACGCGATCAAGCCGCGCGGCGATCCTGCTTTTTTGCCGGTCGGCTGAGTTCGTTCATCCGGTCGGTGACCGAGGGCGTGGCGCTCGCTTCGCACCTCGCCGATCTCGCAAGTGTATGAAAAGACAAGCTAATTAGCGATAGATGTGAATATAGAACGAACCCTTCGTTGACAAAGTCAGGCCCTTGTGGTAGGATATCGACTTGGTCCAGGCAGCCGAGGCCCTTGGTCCAGGCAGCCGAGATCGACGCGGCCCGAAAGTTGCCGAGCGCGAGCGACACAGCGACAGATTTTCACACCTAATGCGCTGGAATGGCTCGCGTTAAGCCAGACGGCGACACCGCTGGTCGGATGAGATGGAGACCCGACTCTCGCGCTCGCCAAGCCTGCCCTCGCGCCGCCGCACGCTTCACGCGCTTGGTCGTCCTGAGTTGGCCACCGCTGCGCCGACCCGCTGCGCATGAAAGTTCCAGCCTTGTGACCTTCTTGTAATCTTCCTGTCCTTCGTGGTGAAAAGAATAAACGCGAAGTACGCAAAGGACCCACGAAGGGCACGAGAGCACGACTGGAACTTTCGTGTAAGGTGAAGTCGGATGCCGCCCCTTTTTCTTTCCTGAGAGTCTTATGACTTGGTCCGTTTCGGGTGTCCGACGGTCTGCGCAAAAAGCGGACGTTTGCTGGCGCCGAGGCCGAGCTTCTCAGACAGCGCCGCCCGGTCGCAATTGTGGAACCAGGCGGCGAGGCCGCGCGAAGCGGCGAACAGGTAGACGTTGCCCGCGATCAGGCCGGTGTCGACGTAGCAATAGGATTTTTGCACCTCGGGTTCGTGAAGGCCCGGTTCGTCGAAGCCCGCCGTGTGCTCGAGCTTGCCGATGTCGGCGACATAGATGAGCCTGACCGGCGCATCGGACCCTCCGGCGCCCTGGCGAGAGCCGAGCGCGAAGGGACGCAGGTCGCCGGCCGCGATTGGAACGAGACGATGGGGCGCAGGCTCATAAAGGTAGGTTCCCTCGCTGAGCGCCACATAGACATCGACTTCCTGCGAGTTGCTCGCAGAAGCCGCCGTGCGTCCGGCGACGCCGAAGGGACCGTTCAGGCGATTGATCCCGCAGGCCGCCCAGAGAAGGTCGCTGAGAGTCTGCGGCGACAGCGCTTCGTCGCTGAATTCGCGCATGGTCCGCCGCGCGCGAAGCGCGTCGGCCAGCGAGCCGTCGCGCTCGAGGTTCGGCTCGATGAGCTTGATCGCCTCGAGTCCGGCGCCGCCAGTCTTGGCGCTGCGTTCGCTTTCATTCATCTCCGCCTCCGTTTTGGAGACCATGCCCCGTACGCAGTGAGGTTCTCCCCCCAAACTTGTCAGCCTCTATCCCGGTCGGCGCCCGCGAGATTGAGCGAGGTCAAACCGGCGGTCCGCTCGCGACATTGTGAAGCTGATCGACGGGTGGCGCAGATTCTTCTCGGCATGCGAATTGCGGCGCGGCAGTCGGCGAAGTAACATCGCTCCGATCGCGATCGGAAGGGAAAGGCGATGACCGATAAGCCGCGGGGGCACGCTCAGGGGGCGAGTCAGGAGAGACTTGCGGACGGCCTTGGCTTCGATTTGGACCGCGCCCTAAAGGCAATCGTGACGATCCAGTCGTCGATTCCGGAAGACGCCTTTACCGCCCAGACGCTGGGCGAGCACCGCACGGGCAGCGGCGTCGTGATCCGCGACAGCGGCCTCGTGCTGACGATAGGCTACCTTATCACCGAGGCGGAGACCGTCTGGCTCGCCCGCCAAGACGGCCATGTCGTCCCCGGCCACGCGCTCGCCATCGACCAGGAGAGCGGGTTCGGGCTCGTGCAAGCCCTCGATCGGCTCGATTGCCCGGCGCTGGAATTTGGACGCTCCGGCGAGGCCCGGGTCGGCGATCCGGTCGTCGTCGCTGCCGGCGGAGGCACGAAGGCGGTCCACGCCTCGATCATAGGCAAGCAGGAGTTCGCGGGATACTGGGAGTATTTCCTCGACGAAGCGATCTTCACGGCGCCCGCCCATCCTTTCTGGGGCGGCGCGGGCGCAATCGGCGCCGACGGCCGGCTGATCGGCGTCGGCTCGCTGCACGTCGAACAGTTGACCGTGGCCGGCGGTCCACGCGACATCAACATGATCGTGCCGATTGACCTCCTGCCGCCGGTCCTCGGGGATCTCCTTAATTACGGCCGGGTCAACCGCCCGGCCCGCCCATGGGTGGGCATCTATTCTGCCGAAAGCGACGGAGAGGTCGTCGTCGCGGCGGTCGCCGAACGCG
Source organism: uncultured Alphaproteobacteria bacterium (assembly GCA_963823165.1). Lineage (GTDB taxonomy): Bacteria > Pseudomonadota > Alphaproteobacteria > Rhizobiales > Beijerinckiaceae > Roseiarcus. Next base: position 94,221 of record CAWGKV010000039.1, read on the forward strand.
GGCCGGCAGCCGCCGCGGGCGTGCGCCGGGGCGACACTCTTTCGAGCGTGAGAGGGGGCGAGATCGCCGACCTCGGCGATTTCTACCGAAAGGTCTGGGCCTGCGGAGAGGCGGGGGCCGAGATCCCGATCGAGGTCATCCGCGGGGGCCGCGCGCTCGGCTTGAAGATCAAGTCGGCGGACCGGACCGCATTCCTGAAGCGTCCCCGGCTGCAGTGATGACCGCTCCCGCGCGTCGTGCCGATATAGCAAAGCGTGTTCGACGGCGACGAAGTCGGCCTTCCGCCGGGAAGCGATCCAGGAACGGCAGCTCCGTGAACAGAAAGCCTAGTTTCGCGGCAAATCTCGGCAAGGGGATCGACCTGCTATCCTGACTTCGTCAGCCTCGCGGCGAAGAAGCCGTCGAGCCCGGACCGCCTCGGGTCCTCGCCCCAGAGGTGGCACGGCAGCGTGCGCAGCTCTCCCGCCGGCGTCAGGCACTGCGCGAGGCCGCCGATTTCAGGCGAGCCGATAGGGGAGCGTCGCACGTCCGGATTGCGCCTGAGGACCGCGGCGATCTGCGCCTCGCCCTCTTCGGGCTCTAGCGAACAGGTGCAATAGACAATGGTCCCGCCTGGACGGGTCAACGCGATCGCCTTGTCGAGAAGCTGGGCCTGCAGCCGGACGAGCGGGCTGAGGTCGCTCGCCCGCTTCGTCCAGGCGATGTCGGGATGGCGGCGGATGGTGCCGGTCGAGATGCACGGCGCGTCGATGAGCGCGGCGTCGAAGGACGGCGCCTCGAAGGAAAGCGCGTCGCGGACGACGACGTCGGAATGAAGTCTCAGGCGCTCGAAATTCTGGGCGAGCATCTTCAGCCGTTCGGCCGACCGGTCGACGGCCGTGACCGCGGCGCCCGCAGAGGCGAGCTCGGCGCTCTTGCCGCCCGGCGCCGCGCAGAGATCCACGACCCGCGAACCGACAGGCGCATCGATCAGCCGCGCCGGCAAGGCGGCGGCTGCGTCCTGCACCCACCATTCGCCCTCCGCGTAGCCCTCGAGCTCGGCGACGGCCTTGTGGGTATCGAGGCGGACAGAGCCCGTCGGCAACACAATTCCGCCGAGCCTTGCCGCCCAGCCTTCGGGGTCGCTTTTGACGCTGATGTCGAGCGTCGGCTCTGAGCGGTTCGCAGCGGCGATCGCACGCGCCGTCGCTTCGCCGTAATTCTCGCGCCAACGGGCCGCAAGCCACGGCGGCGTGTCGTCGTCGAGCGGATCGGAGGCCGCGATGATCGCTTCGCGATCACGCGCGACTCCGCGCAGCACCGCGTTCACGAGTCCGGCGAAGGGCGCGCTCGCGGTGTCCGCCCGCACCGCCCGCACCGCAAGATCGACCGCCGCATGGTCGGGCGCGTCGAGAAACAGGATCTGCGCCGCGCCGGCGACGAGCGTCCATTCGAGCATGCCGCTGCGCTTCGGCATGCCCTTGTCCAGCTTCTGCGCCAACGCCTTGCGGATCGTGCCGAGCCGGCGGAGGGCGACCGTGGCGATCGAGCGGGCGAGCGCCGGTTCGCGCGGATCGAGGCGCGGGTCGCGCAACGACAGGTCGGTGGCGAGGCGCTCTTCGAGCGGCCGCCCCTGGGTCGTGGCCTCCATAATGGCCCGCGCCGCCGCCACACGCGCAACCATGCCGGGCGGCGGAGGCTCGGGCGTATTTGGCCGGCCCATCAGGAATCCGCGCTGTTGTCGAGCCAAACGCGCCTCGCCTCGAATCACCGCCGCCCAGTGCGCCAGTCTATACGATTTCCGCCGCCCTCTTGCGTCAGGCGATTATCGGGCTCAATGGCTCGCGGCGCAATTCCGCACACTTCAAATACGCTCTGGAAACGTCGTCGAGGCAGACGCGAACCAATGCGACGTCTGGCGGAGGAACGGCTGCGTGGAATTCGGCGCCGCTCAGCGGACAAAAAGCGTCAGTTTCCGTCGCCAGAGCGCTCTGCGGTCGGCGACAGGAAGTAAGGCTCGACTGTCCCGGACAGCTTGATGAGCAGCGGATTGCCTTTTCGGTCGCGCGTCTTGCCCACGGGGGCGCGGATCCAGTTCTCACTGACGCAATATTCCTCCACGTCGCGCCGCTCCAGTCCGCGAAAGCGAATCCCGATGCCGCGCGCCAACGCCGCCTCGTCATAGAATGGGCTCAAAGGATCCACGCTAAGCCGGTCGGGCGGGATATCGGTCATCGTTGGGATTCTCTCGCCTGAAGGAACCCCGAGGCAAAATAGGCCGCGGGGACCGGGCTAGGCGCGCAAATTCTTTCGATGGAGGACCGTCGTGTCAGCCGGCGGCGAGTGCTTTGACGCGGTTAGCCAGGCGCGAAATCTTGCGCGACGCCGCGTTCTTGTGGACGATACCCTTCTGCGCCGCCCGCGCCAGGCGCGGCTCAGCCTCGCTCAACGCCTCGGCGGCGGCCTTCGGGTCCTTCGAGGCGATCGCCTCTTCGACCTTGCGGACATAGCTGCGCATCTCACTGCGGCGCGACTTGTTGACGGCGGTGCGGCGGACAGTCTGCCGGGCGGCTTTCTGGGCCGACTTGGTATTGGCCATGAACTCGATTCCCTGAGCAGCGGGCGCCCGAGCGCTGAAGCGCGCGTTCGCTCAAAAACAAAAGGGGCCGGGTTGCGGCCCAGCCTGGATCGCCGGCTTATAAGCTCTCGCCTTTGGTGGCGTCAACCGGCGAACGCCGATTTTCAGGGGGAGGTGGCCTCAACTCGGCGGAAGCGGGACGGTCGCGCCGCGAAAGGAGAATTTCGCCGTCCGCTTCTCGGCAAACGCCGCACGGCCCTCCGCAAAGTCGACGCCGAGCGCGGCGGACTCGACGAGCGTGCGGAACGCCGGCGTTTCCACGGTCATGCCAGAGACGATTGCGTCGACCGCGCGTTTGGCGCTCCGAATGGACGCTTGGCTGAGCGTCGCCAAGCCGCGCGCATAGCCGAGCGCCGTCTCGTGCAGTCCGGTCTCGATCCGCCGGTCGATGAGCCCGATCGCGAGCGCCTCCTCGGTTTCGACCCGCCGTCCGGTGAACAAGAGGTCCTTGGCCCGTGAAGGCCCGACCGCTTCCACGAGACGCCGCGTCTCGGCATGGCCATAGACGAGACCGAGCTTTGCCGGCGTGACGGCGAGATGGGCGTCGGCCGCGCAAAAGCGCAAGTCGCAGGCAAGCGCAAGCCCGAGGCCCCCACCGACGGCGTTTCCCTGCAACACCGCGATCGAGGGACGGTCGAGATCGATCAGCGCCCTGAGGCCGTCTTGGACGGCGTCGCCATAATCGCGCGCGGCCGCCGCGTCGCGATAAACCTCGTCGAACTCAGATATGTCCGCGCCGACGCTGAAATGGCCGCCCCGACCCTCGACGAGCACGACCAGCGCGTCCTGCCGCGCCTCAATGGCGGTGCGGATCGCAGGCAGCGCGCGCCACATGGCGCGCGAAATTGCGTTGCGACGATCGGGCCGATTGAGCACGACGCGCGCCAACGGCGGTTCGAAGAGAAGGGAAATGTCGGTCATGGGGGGCACTTTTAACGGCGACGGGACGTCTTGCGCCCCTTTTGGAGCATTTGGCGGGCTGGAGCAAACGACAATCCTGTCGTAGCGTCGCCCGCGGCGACGCGGGCGCGTGTGAGGGATGCAAGGGGATGATGGCCGGCGAAAGCTATCCGCGCGACATGGTCGGCTACGGACGCACGCCGCCCTTCGCCGACTGGCCGGACAACGCCCGCGTGGCGGTGCAGTTCGTCATCAATTATGAGGAGGGCGGCGAGAACAACATTCTCCACGGCGACCCGGCCTCCGAGGCATTCCTGTCCGAGATCGTCGGCGCGGCGGCTTGGCCCGGCATGCGCCACATGAATATGGAGTCGATCTACGAATACGGTTCGCGCGCCGGCTTCTGGCGGCTGCATCGCATGTTCAGCGAGCGCAGCGTGCCTGTGACCGTCTACGCGGTCGCCACGGCGATGGCGCGCAATCGCGAAGCGGTCGCCGCCATGAATGAGGCGGGGTGGGAGATCGCCACCCACGGCCTCAAATGGATCGACTATCGCGACACGCCGCCCGAGATCGAGGCCCGCCATATCGCCGAGGCGGTGCGCATACACACCGAAGTCACCGGGTCCCGGCCGCTCGGATTCTATCAGGGGCGTTCGTCGGTCAACACCATCCGGCTCGGCATGGAGGAAGGCGGCTTCCTCTATTGCGCGGACTCTTACGCCGACGACCTCCCCTACTGGATCGAAGGGCCGCGCGGGCCGCAACTGGTCACGCCCTATACGCTCAATTCGAACGACATGCGCTTCGCGACGCCGCAAGGCTTCAACTCGGGAGACCAGTTCTACGCCTATCTCAAGGATTCGTTCGACACGCTCTACGCCGAAGGCGAGACCGCGCCGAAAATGCTGTCGGTTGGCCTGCACTGCCGGCTCGTCGGGCGCCCTGGACGCGCGGCCTCGCTGGCGCGGTTCCTCGATTACGTCCTTGGCCACGACCGGATATGGACGCCGACCAGGCTCGACATCGCGCGTCACTGGATCCGTAAACACCCGCCGCCTGGCGGATGGAGGCCCTCGCGGCTCACCCGCGGGCTGTTCGTCGAGCGCTTCGGCGGCGTCTACGAACATTCGCCATGGATCGCTGCGGCGACCTACGACGCGGGCCTGACCGCCGAAATGGACACGGCCGAGGGGCTCGCCGGAGCGATGGCGGCCGCGGCGGCGAAAGGATCGGACGGCCAGAAGCGGGCGCTGATCCTTGCCCACCCCGATCTCGCCGGAAAGCTTGCGCTCGCCAAGACGCTGACGGCGGAGTCGACGCGGGAGCAGGCGAGCGCCGGTCTCGACAAGCTCAGTCCCGACGAACTCACCAGGTTCACCGCGCTCAACGACGCCTATCGGGCGCGGTTCGGCCTTCCGTTCATCATGGCGGTCAAAGACCGGAGCAAGGCCGACATCCTGGCAGCGTTCGAGCGACGGCTCCTCAACGATTCGGAGACTGAGACGACGGCGGCCCTCGCCGAGGTCGACCGCATTGCGGCGGTGCGCCTGAAGGATGTTCTGCCTTGAGCGGCGACGCGCGCGTCATCCGCGGACGAATCCTCACCTTCAGAGACGACCCGGCGGAAACGGGGCCGTCCGCACGCCTCTATATCGAGAACGGAGCGGTCCTCATCGCGAACGGGCGGATCGAGGCGGTCGGCGAATCCGCCGACGTTCTGGCGCGGGCGCCGGCTGGCGCGGCGGTCGACGATCATTCCGGCCGCCTCGTCATGGCCGGCTTCATCGACGCGCATATCCACTATCCGCAGACCCAGGTCATCGGCTCCTACGGCGCGCAACTGCTCGACTGGCTGAACGACTACACCTTCATCGAGGAGCAGAAATTCGCCGATCCGGATCACTGCGCGAGGATGGCGGAGTTCTTTCTCGACGAACTGTTTCGCTGCGGCACGACGACCGCGATGGTTTATTGCACGGTCCATCCGCAGTCGGTCGACGCGTTCTTCGCCGCAGCGGCGCGGCGCGGCGCGCGCATGATCGCAGGCAAAGCGATGATGGACCGGGATGCGCCCGACGCGCTGATGGACACCGCGCAACGCGGCTACGACGAGAGCAAGGCGCTGATCGGGCGCTGGAGCGGGCGCGGCCGGCTCGACTACGCGGTCACGCCGCGCTTCGCGGTGACTTCGAGCCGGGAGCAATTGGAGGCCGCGGGCGCGCTCGCGCGCGAGTTCCCCGACGTATACGTCCAGACGCACCTCGACGAGAACAAGGCCGAGATCGCGCGGGTGGCCGAGCTGTTCCCGGACGCGCGGAGCTATCTCGACGTTTACGATCGCGCGGGGCTCCTGGGGCCGCGCTCCGTGTTCGGCCACTGCATTCACATGCAGGACGCCGAAGTGGCGCGGCTCGCCGCCAGCGGGTCCGTCGCCGCGTTTTGCCCCACGTCGAACCTGTTTCTCGGCTCAGGCCTGTTCGATCAGGCGCGGCTCCAGAGGGCCGGCGTCCGGATTGCGCTCGCCACCGACGTCGGCGGCGGAACGAGCTATTCGATGCTGCACACGGCGGCGGAAGGCTACAAGGTCCTTCAGCTCAATCGACAATCATGGCCCGCGCTGCAAGCCTTTTATCGCATGACGCTGGGCAACGCTCGCGCGCTGAGCCTCGACGACCGCATCGGGTCGATCGAAGCCGGCAAGGAGGCGGATCTCGTCGTGCTCGATTCGCGCGCGACGCCGGCGATGGCGCATCGGATGGAGACGGCCGACGGCGACCTGGCCGCGGAGCTGTTCGCCCTCGTCATGATGGGCGACGACCGCGCGGTGCGCCAAACCTATGTCGCGGGCGCCCCGCGCAAGGCGTGAGGCCGTTTGTAGGAGATCGCTTCGCACCGGGATCGGCGCTGACGATTGGCCAGAATCTGATCCTCACTGCCCAGTCGGATCTGTCAGGGGGCTGGAATCGACGCATTGCTGCCCTTCCAGACTGGCCCGTGGCGAAGCACCAGCTGAAGTCTTTCGATGGGATTGACGAGCCTCGCCCTACATCCTTGCGCTTGGATGCGCCTAAGACGTCTGTATTTGTTGAAGTGTTCTTCACTGTTTCGAAATCAAGTCGAAGTAGAGGAAGTGCAAGCTCAGCTTCGACAAGGGTCTTTTCATGCGAAAAATCGTCCTCGACTTGCTTCTTTTGGGAGTGACCGCCGGCATGGCCACGGCGAACGCCGAGGCGGCGGACCAGATCTCGGCGCCGATATCGGGGCTTCGCAATGACACCGGCGTCGTGCGCTGCGGGCTTTACGCCGCGGCCGAGACCTTTCCCAAAGCCGGACAGGAGAGTCGGGGGGTGATCGCCAGGATCAAGGGGCGGCAGGCGACTTGCGTCTTCAATGGCGTGAAGCCGGGAACCTATGCGATCGCGGCGTTTCACGCCGAGAACAACGAGGTTCAAATGCAATATGGCCTGTTTGGCAAACCGAAGGAAGGCTATGGGTTCTCCCGCAACCCGCCTTCGAGCATGGGCGCGCCGCGCTTTGACGCGGCCGCCCTCGAATATGCCGGCGGCGCCCGGACGGTCCCGATCAGGCTAAATTACTGAGTTCCCGACCACGCTGTCCGCGAATGCGGGCATCGAGAAAGCTCCCGCTCGCGCGTCGGGAAGGTGGTGAAAGCGTCGTCTTCGAGGTGCATTGCGGTAATCTGGACCCCCGCGTTCGCGGGGGGTGACATCGATAGGCTGGCCCTGCCATAGTAATGCGGGAAAGGCTGGCAGTCACTGAAGTCAGGTCCGCATCATGCCGGCAGTATCGTTTCCAGAAGACCGCGCCGCTCATCCCTGGAGCGAGGGCTTCCGAAGCCTGTCGTGCGAGCATGACTACGACGTCGACGAGATCGAGGGCGACGTTCCCCGCTCGCTGCGCGGCACGCTCTTTCGCAACGGCTCGGGGCGCAACGATCTGAATGGGAATTGGTTTCCCCATTGGTTCGACGGGGACGGAATGATCTCGGCGATCCGTTTCGACGGCGCCGGCATCCATTATCGTAACCGCTATGTCAGGACGGAGAGCTATCAAGACGAGACCCGCCTTGGCCGGATTGCGCATCGCGGCTTCGGCAAGATGCGCCCGGGAGGCGTGCTGGCCAACGCCTTCCGGCAGCCGGGGAACGTCTCGAACACCTCCGTATTGCTGCAGGGGAAAAAGCTCCTGTCGCTGTGGGAAGGGGGACCTCCCTATGTCCTCGACCCGGAGACGCTCGAGACGCTCGGCGTCGAGGATTTCGGGGGGAAGGTCAGCGCCTTCTCGGCACATCCGAAACGCGACCCGCAAACAGGGGAAGTGTTTAATTTCGGCATCGACTATGGCCGCAAGACCATGCTGACGGCTTACCGCCTGCATGACGGCGGCCTCACACGCTTTCCCGCGGTCGCCCTGCCCTATCCGGTGATGAACCACGATTTCGTGCTCACGGCGAATTACCTTGTCTTCTGCCTCGGGCCGATCCTGGTGCATCCGCTGCGGCTGATCTTGGGGCTCGCGAGCTTCGACGGCGCCTTGCAATGGGATGGCGGGCGACCGACGCTGATCCTGCTGCTCCGGCGAGACGGCGCGGGAGTCGCTCGCTGGATAGAGACCGAGCCGTTCTTCCAGTTCCATTTCGCGAACGGCTTCGAGGAGGACGGCGCGCTGCTGCTCGACCTGACGCGTTACCCCGATTACGCCGCCATCGGCGACAGCCTACGGAACTATTGGCGTTCCGAATGGGCGGCCGACGGCATGGCGTCGCTGGTCCGCCTGCGGGTCGAGCTCGCGACCGGCAAAGTCACGGAGCAAGGTTTCGAGACCGGCGCCGCCAACGAGTTCCCGCGCATCAACCCGCAGCGTGTCGCGACGAACTACCGCTACGCCTATATCGCCAACAACGAGCCCAACCAGGCGCAGGGTTTGCAACGCCGCATCACGCGGGTCGACACGGAGAGCGGCAAGACCGCCTTCCATGATTTCGGTCCTGACGGCTATGTCGGTGAGCCGGTCTTCATCCCGGCGCGGCCGGGAGGGGAAGAAGATGACGGCTGGCTGATCACCCTGGTCTTCGACGCATCGGAGCAACGCACGAAGATCGTGGGGCTGGACGCGCGGGACATCGCAGCAAAGCCGCTTTTCGTCGCCCGGCTGAAGCACCATGTGCCGTTCTCGCTGCACGGATGTTTCGCGCCGGCGGCCGATAAGGTTTCGGTCTGATCGACTTGGAATCGAGCAGTCTTCCGGGCGCCTGTCGCCTCGCGGTGGAGTCCTTTGCAAATCGTTAGCCATATTCGCAAAGTCTTAAGCCTCGGGCGGTAGCTTGGGCCTGAAAAGGGGTTCCCATGCGCCGCATAATCGTCACGACCGCACTGTCGCTGCTTGCGCTCGACGGCGCTGCGCTGGCGGCCGACATGCCGTCGCCGCAGCCAGCGCCTGTCCAAGCCCCGCTGAGCTGGACCGGTTTTTACGCCGGGCTCAACGCCGGCGCCGCCGTCGGCGCCAGTCGAAACGCCTTCAGCATCGCAGGCTTTGAGCTTCCGTCCTTCGACACGTCGCTCCAGGGCGCCGTCGGGGGCGGGGAGGCCGGTTACAACTGGCAGACAGGTCCTCTGGTCCTCGGACTCGAGGCGAACTTAGACGCGAGCGCGTTGCGTGGCAGCCGCACGGCGCCCTGCCTTCCTCCGATCTGCGGCGCATTGGCGGCGAGCTACACGCAGAAGCTGTCCTGGTTCGGAACGCTGCGGCCGCGGATCGGCTATGCGGTCGGGAGCTGGCTCCTTTACGCCACGGGAGGCGCCGCCTTCGCCCAATTTGGCGCCAACGCGACCGCCGCGCTCGGACCATTCTTCGCCGTCGACAATCGCAGCCAGACGCGAAGCGGCTGGACGCTGGGCGGCGGCGTCGAAGTCGAGTTCGCGCCCAGGTGGACCGCCAAAATCGAATATCTTCATCTCGATCTGGGCGACCGCACCACGACGTTTCTGTTGAGCCCGCCGATCTCGAATACGTCGCGCCTCGACGCCAATGTGATCACCACGGGCGTGAATTACCACTTCTAATCGACCATCGAGCCGACCATGATTTACGCGGTTTTCATGCTGCTCGTCCTGCTGACCTTGGTCGCATCGTGGCGCGGACATGCGCTGGAACTGCCTCTGTTCTGCATCACGTTGTTATGGGTGCTGGCGCGCCTCATCGCCGACATGACCACCCCGCTTACGCTGAGATTTTAGCCGTGGCGCGGCTTTATTTGCTTGCGGTCGCGGTGAACGTCTGGGTCCTGATCGGAGTCCTGGCTGCTGCCTTCGCCGTCCAGTTTTGGCTATCGGAGCCGCCATGTCCCCTCTGCATTATGCAACGGATCGCTTTGATGCTTGTCGGGCTTGGCCTCTTGCGCGTTTTGCTGCGCGCGCACGCCGCCAGACTGACCTCTGGCGAGGCGGTTGGCCAGGGCATGGCTATCATCGCCGCTTTGCTCGGTTCGGTGGCCGCAGGCCGGCAAATTCTGCTGCATATCCTGCCCGACGATCCGGGCTTCGGCGCCCCTGTGTTCGGCCTGCACCTTTATACGTGGTGCTTCATCGCGTTCGGCTGTCAGATCGCGGCGAGCGCCGTCTTGGTCATCGCGGCCGGCTGGCTCGAAGACCGCAAGGTCCACGGGGTGGCGACAAGGATCACGGCGGGCGCGTTCGCATTCGTCGTCGCGGCTAACCTCGCTTCGGCGATCGCCGAAGCGGGCCTCCACTGGGACGTGCCTCCGGATCCCAGTGGGTATCTCCTGTTCGAATAGATCGCGACATATGCATTCGGTTCTCTTGGCCGCGCATTTCTGTGTGCGGCTTGCCGAAGGCGCGGGCGGACGCGCCTGAAACCTCAGACGCTCTCGATCACCCGCTGCAATGCGCCGCGCACCTTATCGGCGATTGCCGCGAGCGCGGGGTTGCCGACCGACTCCATCGACGTCGCCGGATCGATCGAGGAGACCTCGACCTCGCCGTTATCGTAACGCTGGACGATCACGTTGCAGGGCAGCATCACGCCGATGTGGGGCTCGGCGTTCAGCGCTTCGTAAGCGAATCCCGGATTGCAGGCGCCGAGAATGCGATAGGGTCGAAAATCCTTGTCGATCTTCGCCTTCAGCGTGCCCGCCACGTCGATCTCGGTCAGCACTCCGAAGCCCTCGGTCTTCAACGCGTCTTTGACGCGTGCGACGACCGAGTCGAACTCCCCGCTCGTCTTGCGGCTGATGTTGTATGACATGAGTTTTGGCCTCCTTGCAGACCGAGTTAGCGGGCGAGCGCGCCTTTGCGCGAGTGCCATCCGATGATTCCGCCCGGGTAATGCTTGACATCCTCGCGGCCGGCAGCCTGCGCCTTGCTGAGCGCGCCGCGCGAGCGCATGCCGGAGTGGCAGACCAGCACGACCGGCTTTTCCGACGGAAGGCGATGCGGGTCGAAGGTCGACATCGGCATGTTGAGCGACGTCGGAATATGCGCCGAGGCGAACTCGTGCGCCTCCCGCACGTCGACGACGACGCACCTCCCGGCCTTCACCGCCTGCTCGAATTCCTCGTGGTCGACCGCCCGAGGATCCGGCCCGGGCGCAAAGCGCGATAAAAAGTTCGAGAACATAACACCTCCGTTCATGCCGCTTCGGCGGACTTTGCGGCCGCGAACTGCGTGTATGCGCTGAGCGCGTGGCTGGCGTACATCGCCGACGGCCCTGCTCCCATATAGATGGCCATGCCGAGCGTTTCGAGGATCTCCTCGCGCGTCGCGCCGCGCTCGACCGCCGCCTTGACGTGGAAGGCGATGCAATCGTCGCACCGGACTGCGACCGAAATGCCGATCGCGATCAGCTCTTTCGTCTTGACGTCGAGCGCTCCCTGCGTCAGCGCCGTCTGCGCGATCGACGCGAACGCCTTCATCACCTCCGGCGCTCCGCCGCGCAAATTCTTCAACTCGGCGCTCAACCCCTTCGTGAGCTCCGGCCAGTTCGTCGCGTCCATCATCAAAGTCTCCTTCACGCGCGTCGAGGCTCCGGGGCCCTTCCCGGAGGGCCCTGCCGCGAGCCCCGACTGCCTGCTTGACTTATATATTCGAATATCCTAATTTAGCAAGATCAAATTTCATCCTGCGTGGTTGGTCACACTGAGAACGCTGGCGAGCCACGCGGGTCAACAAGGGGAGACCGAAATGAATCTCGATCGCGCCGTCCTGGCCTTCGCCGGCCTTGTCGTTTTTTTCAGCGTCGCACTAGGGTATCTGGTGAGCCCCTATTGGTTCCTGCTGACCGCCTTCGCCGGCCTCAACATGCTCCAGTCGTCCATGACCGGCTTCTGCCCCGCAGCGATCGTCTTCCGCCGGCTTGGGCTCAAGTGCGGCGTCGCGTTCGACTGACGCGCGGGCGGCCGGCAGCGGCCGCTCTTGTTTCATCAGGGCATCATGGAACTCTGCTCCTCCTCCGCGAGGGCGTGAGGCTCCTTCGATGCGCATTCCTCCGTTTTTGACCAAGGGACGCTTCTGGCGCGGCAATCTGCACGCCCATTCGGATCGATCGGATGGGGCTTTGACGCCTGACCAAGCCGTCGAGGCTTATAAGCACGCGGGATACGATTTCCTGCAACTCTCCGATCATTTCCTCGGCTGCTACGGGTGGCCAATCGCGGACACGCGCGGCCTGCGGTCCAACAATTTCACTACCCTGTCCGGGGTCGAGGTTCATGCGATGGGCGCCTCGGCCGGGCAGTTGTGGCATATTCTTGCGACCGGGCTGCCGCTCGACTTCGCGCCTCCGAGCTCCGAGGAAAACGGGCCGCGCCTGGCGGCGCGGGCGCGTGAGGCCGGCGCCTTCGTAGCGATCGCTCACCCCGCCTGGTCGCAGCTGACGATCGAGGACGGACGCGCGCTCGCCGCAGCGCATGCGGTCGAAATTTACAACCATGGATCGGCGGTCGAGACAGACCGCGGTGACGGCTTCTATCTCCTGGACCAGCTGTGCAACGAGGATCGCCGGCTGACTGCGATCGCAACCGACGACGCCCATTTTCGCCACGGCGACTACGACGCGTTCGGCGGGTTCGTGATGGTCAAGTCGGAGTCGCTCGAGCCCGACGGCCTCCTGAACGCGTTGAAGGCGGGCGAATTCTACTCGAGCCAGGGTCCTCGGATACAGAGCATCGAAGTGAGCCGCAGCGAAGTCGTTGTCGAATGCTCGCCCGTCCATGCAATTTCGCTCGTCACGGGCACTTCGCGCGCCCGGACCCACGTCGGGCGCGACGTCACCGGCGCGACGATCGATATCGCTCGGGACTCGAAAAAAGCGTGGAGCGACGCAAAGCCCGACAAATGGTTCCGCATCGTCGTCATCGACGGAGCGGGACGGCGGGCGTGGACCAATCCAATCTGGGTCGATACGTTGGACTGACCAAGGCGCGCTTCGCCCGGTTCGACTGCGCCCTTGCGTCCCGCCCTTTCCGCCCATACATCCGGCGCTTGCCGTTGAAGGACCAGCGCCAATGATTGACGATGCCGCCGCCAGCTCTCCGGGGTGGCACGCGACCACCATTCTCCTGGTGCGCAAGGGCGGCCGCGTCGTGATCGGCGGCGACGGCCAGGTCAGCATGGGACAGACGGTCGTCAAGTCGAACGCGCGCAAGGTGCGTCGCCTCGCCAAGGGGGAGGTGATCGCCGGCTTCGCCGGGGCGACCGCGGACGCCTTCACTTTGTTCGAACGGCTCGAGGCGAAGCTCGAGCAATATCCCAGCCAGCTCGCCCGCGCCTGCGTCGAATTGGCTAAGGACTGGCGCACCGACCGCTATCTGCGCCGGCTGGAGGCGATGCTGCTCGTCGCCGACAGGGGCGCGAGTTTCACGCTGTCGGGCGCGGGCGACGTGCTGGAGCCGGAGACGGACGAGGCGGGCTCGACGATGGCGATCGGATCGGGCGGCAACTACGCGCTCGCCGCGGCGCGCGCTCTTCTGCCGATGCAGCTCGACGCCGAAGAAATCGTGCGGCGCTCGATGCGCATCGCGGCCGACATATGCGTTTACACCAACGCCAATCTGATCCTCGAGAGCCTCTGACCTCATGACGGACCTGAGCCCGCGCGAAATCGTCTCCGAACTCGACCGCTATATCGTCGGACAGGCGGACGCGAAGCGCGCCGTCGCCATCGCCCTGCGCAACCGCTGGCGCCGCCTCCGCCTCGTTTCGCCGATGCGGGAGGAGGTGATGCCGAAGAATATCCTGATGATCGGCCCGACCGGCTGCGGCAAGACCGAAATCGCCCGTCGGCTCGCCAAGCTCGCGGGTGCGCCTTTTCTGAAGGTCGAGGCGACGAAGTTCACCGAGGTCGGATATGTCGGACGCGACGTCGAGCAGATCGTGCGCGACCTGATCGAGGTGGCGATCGCGCTCGTCAAAACCCGAAAGCGCAGGGATATCGAGGCCAAGGCGGAGCTGGCGGCGGAAGAGCGTGTGCTGGACGCGCTCGTCGGCGCAGGCTCCTCCTCGGCGACGCGCGAAACGTTCCGGCGCAAGCTCCACACGGGCGACCTGAACGACAAGGAGATCGAGGTCGAGCTGCCGCAGAGCGGCTCCGCCATGCCGATGTTCGAGCTTCCCAATATGCCCGGCGCTTCGATCGGCGCGATCAACATCGCCGACATATTCGGCAAGGGCCAGCGAACCAAGCCGAAGCGGATGAGCGTTGCGGAGGCGCGCGAGCCCCTCGTCGCGGCGGAAGCGGACAAGCTGCTCGATCAGGACGCGATCGTGCGCGACGCGCTGAGCGAGGTGGAGAGCAACGGCATCGTGTTCCTCGACGAGATCGACAAGATTTGCGCCCGCGAAGGGCGCGGCGGCGCCGACGTTTCTCGCGAGGGCGTGCAGCGCGACCTGCTGCCGCTCATCGAAGGCACGACGGTCGCCACCAAACACGGCACGATCAAGACCGACCACATTTTGTTCATCGCATCGGGGGCGTTCCACATCGCCCGGCCATCGGACCTCCTGCCGGAGCTGCAAGGCCGCCTGCCGATCCGCGTTGAACTCAATTCCCTCACCGAGGAGGACTTCAAGCGGATCCTGACCGACACCGAGGCGAGCCTGATCAAGCAGTATGTGGCGCTGATGGCGACGGAGGGGATCGCGCTCGAGTTCGCCGACGACGCGATTGCGGCGATCGCGCGCATCGCCGCCAAGGTCAACGGCTCGGTCGAGAACATCGGCGCCCGCCGCCTTCAGACGGTGATGGAGCGGGTGCTCGACGAAGTGAGTTTCACCGCTGCGGACAGGTCGGGCGAAAAGGTCTGCATCGACGCAGGCTTCGTCGAGCGCCATGTCGGCGACCTTGCGGCCAACGCCGATCTCAGTCGCTTCATTCTTTGATCGGTCTTTGCGCCGTGCCAGCTGGGAAGTTGAGCAGGATCACCCGCCGACGGAAGGAGATGGGCGTTTCGCCCTGTGGGGAAAATTCGGCCCGCCTGTCTTCGGCATCGCCATCGGCCGCAGGAGATAGGCCGAGAGCCGCTCGGCGAACGCGTCGGGCGTCTCGCTGAACAGGCGCCCAAACTCGGTCTCGGCGCGCCGCCTGAGCTTCTTCTGCTTCGCCGTGAGCCGCGTCATGAGTTCCGCCCGCGCTTCGGGCGTCAGAGGGGCGCGTTCGGCCGCGAAAGTCGAGAGCACCTCGAGATCGTTGAAGTCGCCGAGCGTGTCGCGCAGCGCGTTCAGCTCTTCGGACTGGGCGTTGAGCGCCGCGGGCCAGGCGGGAGAAAGCGCTGCGAGCTGGTAACGCAGGTCGACCACCCGCGCGCGCAGCGCGTGCAGCGCCGCCGGGTCGTCGCACCGGAAGGCAAGCTTTCCGCGCCGACGCGCCTGCCGGTAGGTGCGGGCGACGGCCTCCACGATCTCGTCGGAGCCAAGGCGCGTCAATTCCCAGGCCTCCAGGCGCTTGACGATGGCGTTAAGCTGGGCTCGCGAGGCGCTGGTCGCGAAATCGCCATGCGCGCGGCTCGCCGCGGCCCTCTCGCGTTCGATCGCCGCCATCAGCGGCGCGGCGATTTCGGGGGGCGGCGCGAGCCGCGCGAGGCGGGCCTGCATCACGTCGAGGTCGCGAGCGCGACCGACGCGTCGACGAACCACGGCGAGCGCGGCGATGGAGACGCGGGCGGTTTCTCCGAGAGACGGCAGGAAAAGCCGCGCTATGGCGCGCGCCTCCTTCAGCGTCTTGCGCACGCCGTGCACGCGTTCCGACGCCTGCTCGCCGCGGCCCGGGAATTGCCGCGCCGCCGAAACGACAGAATCGAGCAGGAGCTTGCGGCAATAGAGCGGCCAAGCTTCGTCGCGCATGCGCTCAAGCCGCGTGCTGACCGAGCGTCTTGGCCCGCTCGCGCAGCGCGAACTTCTGCACTTTGCCGGTCGAGGTCTTCGGGATCTCGGCGAAAACGATGGTGCGCGGGCATTTGTAGCGCGCGAGCCGCGCGCGGCACCAGTCGATCAGCTCTTCGGCAGTGACCGTGTGGCCGGGCTTCATCTCGACGAAGGCGCAGGGCGTCTCGCCCCATTTCTCGTCCGGCCGCGCCACGACCGCCGCGAGCTGCACGGCCGGATGCTCGAAGAGGGCGTCCTCGACCTCGATCGAGGAGATATTCTCGCCGCCCGAGATGATGATGTCCTTCGACCGGTCGCGCAGCTGGACGTATCCGTCCGGATGCTTCACCCCGAGGTCGCCCGAATGGAACCAGCCGCCGGCGAAGGCCTTGTCGGTCGAGGACCTGTTCTTGAGATAGCCCTTCATTACGACGTTGCCGCGGAACATCACCTCGCCCATGGTTTCCCCGTCGGCCGGGACCGGCTCCATCGTGTGGGGGTCGAGGACGTCGAGCGCCTCCAGGGCATGGTAGCGCACGCCCTGCCGCGCCTTGAGATGCGCCTGCCTCTCGGCGTCCAGCGCGTTCCACTCGTCCTTCCAGTCGTTGACGACCGCCGGACCGTAGACCTCGGTCAGGCCGTAGAGGTGGGTGACCTCGAAGCCAGCCTCGCCCATCGCCTTGAGCACGGCCGCCGGCGGCGGCGCGGCGGCGGTGAAGAAGCGCACCAGATGGGGCAGCGGCTTCTTCTCCTCAGGGCGCGCGTTCAACAGCACCGACATGACGACCGGCGCGCCGCAGAGATGGGTCACCTTGTGTTCGGCGATGAGGTCGTAGAGCGCTCTGGCGCGCACCTGCCTCAGGCAGACGTGCATCCCCGCCTTGACGCTGATCGACCAGGGGAAGCACCAGCCGTTGCAATGAAACATCGGCAGCGTCCACAGATAGACCGGATGGCGGCCCATGTCGGCCGTGACGACGTTGCCCATCGCGAGCAGGTTGGCCCCGCGATGGTGGTAGACGACGCCCTTGGGATCGCCCGTCGTCCCCGAGGTGTAGTTGAGGGCGATCGCATCCCATTCGTCGCCGGGCGCGGCGCGCTCATACGCCTCGTCGCCTTCGGCGACGAGGGCCTCGTAGTCGATCGAGCCGATGCGCTCGCCCGGTCCGTCGTATTCCGGGTCGTCGTAGTCGACGATGAGGGGCCGACCCTTGGCGAGTTCGAGCGCCGACGCCATCACGGCCGCAAACTCGCGGTCGACGATCAGCGCCTTCGCTTCGCCGTGGTCGAGCATGAAGGCGAGCGCGGCCGCGTCGAGGCGCGTGTTGAGCGTATTGAGCACCGCGCCGCACATCGGGACGCCATAGTGGCATTCGAGCATCGCGGGCGTGTTGGCCAGCATGACCGCAACCGTGTCGCCGCGGACGATCCCGCGCTTCGCCAGCGCGGAGGCGAGCTTTTTCGAGCGGGCGTGAAAGTCGCGGTAATTGCGCCTAAGGGCCCCGTGCGCGATCGCGAGTTTGTCCGGAAACACCGCCGCGGCGCGCTCGAGAAAACTCAGCGGCGTGAGCGGCTGGAAGTTGGCGGCGTTGCGGTCGAGATCGCGATCGTAGGACGATTGGGACATAGGCTCCTCCGAAGACCCGCCCGCGCGAGGCGCGCCTCGACGCTGCGGAAGACTTCGCGCGTCATCATACCGTCGCGAGACGGCTTGGGTAGGGGTTTCCGGCGCCTATGAACGGAAGGCGAAGAAGCGGAAGCCGAGAAAGGTGAGGACCATCGCCGCGCCGGCGCCGACGGCGACGAAGAGGGGCAACATGCCCGGCCTGGCGTCGAGCCCGAAGCGCGGGGCGAGCAACACGCAGGCCGAATAGACCGCGTAATTGACCGCGAGTCCCGCCGAGGCGACGGCGCAGTAGCGGAGGAAAGCGGGAACGGGCTGCGCCGAAGAATGGCGGAAGGTGATCGCCCGATTGAGGAGGAAATTGACGATCGTCGCGACGATGAAGCCGGGCGGCCGGGCGAGCTCGGGCGAGAGGCCGGCATATCTTGCGCCTGCATAGGTGATGGCGGCGTCGACGACGTAGCCGACCAGCCCGACCAGGGCGAAAGACGGGATCTGCGCGGCGAGGCGACCCTGGCGGAGCAGGACGCGGAAATCGCGCGCGGATAGGTCGGCCAGGCGCGTCATGCGAAGAAGAGCGCCGGAACGGCGTCGTAAATCAGTTTGACGCCGATCGCGAAGGTGATGATCAGGATTACGGCGTAGAAACGGTCGGCGTCAACCCTGCGCACGAGCCAGACGCCGGCGAAGGTGGAGAGGATGGCAACCGGGATGAGGCCGGCGGAAACCATGAGGTTGTCGCGGCTGAACTGGCCGAGCAGGAAATAGGGCGGGACCTTCAGGAGATTGACCGCGGCGAAGAACATCGTCGCCGTTCCGGCGAAAATCCGCGGCTTCAGGTGCTGGGGCATGACATAGACCTGGAAAGGCGGCGCTCCTGCGTGGCTGATGAAGCTGGTGAATCCCGCCACTGAGCCCCACACCACTCCGCCCGAAAAGCTGGGCGTCTCGACCGGAGCGCGCCCCAGCCGGTCGCGCGCCAGCATGTAGACGACGAAGGCGATGGAAATGATTCCGACCGCCAGCCTCACCGCGTCCTCGCTGACCCGCGCCGCGAGCAGCCAGCCGGCGGCGACGCCGATCATCGCCGAGGGGACGAGAATGACGAGGTTGTGCGGCGAAAAGTCGCGCCTGAACGCCCAGACGCTGACCCAGTCCTGCACGATGAGCACGGGCAGCACGATCGCCGCTGCCCTGACCGGCGAAATCACCAGCGACAGCAACGGCATGGCGAGCGAGCTCAGCCCAGTGAACCCGCCCTTCGACAGGCCGAGCAGGATGACCGCCGGGACGGCGACCAGATAAAACTCGGCTTCGACTGCCATCGTCCGGCGGAAGCTCCCCAATCCCCGGCCATTGGCCGATAATTTTACCGCTCCGCCGTTGCGTTCGCCCGCGCGCGGCGCGAAAGTCCCCGCCCCGGGCGGCGCGGCGGCGAAGGGAGCGACACGAATGAGCGGCTACAGGCAGACCTATGACCAGTGGCGCGCCGATCCGCAAGCATTTTGGGCGAAGGCCGCGGAAGAGATCTCCTGGATCCGCCCGCCGGAGCGGATCTTCGATCCGGAGGCCGGCGTCTACGGCCGCTGGTTCCCCGACGCCCGCCTCAACGCCTGCTATAACGCCCTCGATCGCCACGTCGAAACTGGCCGCGCCGACCAGCCGGCGCTCTACTACGACAGCCCGGTCACCGGAAAGAAACGCACGCTCACCTACCGCGAACTTCTCGACGAGACGGCGATCCTCGCCGCCGTGCTCCAGGACTTCGGGGTCGAGGCGGGCGACCGCGTGCTGATTTACATGCCGATGATCCCCGAGTCGATCGCGGCGATGCTCGCCTGCGCGCGCATCGGCGCGGTGCATTCGGTGGTGTTCGGCGGCTTCGCCGCCAAGGAGCTCGCCACCCGCATCGACGATGCAGAGCCGAAAGTGATCCTGACCGCAAGCTGCGGCATCGAGCCCGGTCGCATCGTGGAATATAAGCCGCTGCTCGATCTGGCGATCGGCCTCTCCAGACACAAGCCGAACGCCTGTATCGTCTTCCAGCGCCCGCAGATCGAGGCGCGAATGAGCCCGCGTGACCACGACTGGAAGACGCTGGTCGAGGCCGCCGGGGCTGCAGGCAAGCGCGCGCCCTGCGCCGACCTCGCCGCGACCGATCCCCTCTACATACTCTACACCTCCGGCACGACCGGCGTGCCGAAGGGCGTGGTGCGCGACATCGGCGGCTACCTCGTGGCGCTCAAGTGGTCGATGTCGGCCATCTACAACGTTAAGCCGGGCGATACCTACTGGGCCGCCTCCGACATCGGCTGGGTGGTCGGCCATTCCTACATCGTCTACGGGCCGCTGCTGCACGGATGCGCCAGCGTGCTCTACGAAGGCAAGCCGATCGGCACGCCCGACGCCGGCGCCTTCTGGCGGGTGATCCAGGACTACAAGGTCGCAGCCTTCTTCACCGCGCCGACCGCCTTCCGCGCGGTGCGCAAGGAAGACCCGCAGGCCGCGCTCTTGGAGAACTACGACGTCTCGTCGATGCACACCCTGTTCCTGGCCGGCGAACGCGCCGATCCCGACACGGTCGCCTGGGCGGAGAAGGTCCTCGGCGTGCCGGTGGTCGACCACTGGTGGCAGACGGAGACCGGGTGGGCGATCGCCGCAAACCCCGTCGGCCTCGGCATCCTGCCGATCAAGCTCGGGTCTCCGACCGTGCCGATGCCGGGCTATGCGGTCGAGGTGGTCGACGAGGCGTGCAATCCCGTCACCGCCGGAACGATGGGCTCGATCGTGGTCAAACTGCCGCTTCCGCCGGGCTGCCTGCCGACCCTCTACCGGCAGGACGAGCGGATGCGCGACAGCTACCTCAAGGAGTTCCCCGGCTATTACAAGACAGCGGATGCTGGCTTCGTCGACGAGGACGGGTACCTCTACATCATGGGCCGCACCGACGACATCATCAACGTCGCCGGCCACCGGCTGTCGACCGGCGGCATGGAGGAGGTCATCGCCTCGCATCCGGACGTCGCCGAATGCGCGGTGCTCGGCGTCAAGGACGAGATCAAGGGCGAGCAACCCTGCGGCTTCATCGTGCTGAAAAGCGGCGTCAACCGGCCGCACGAGGAGATCGAGACGGAAGTCGTCAAGCTCGTGCGCGACAAAGTCGGCCCGGTCGCGGCGTTCAAGATGGCGCTGGTGGTCGCGCGCCTGCCAAAGACCCGTTCGGGCAAGATCCTGCGCGGCACGATGAAGAAGATCGCCGACCGCGACGCATGGGCGACGCCGGCGACGATCGAGGACCCGAAGGTGCTCGACGAGATCAAGGAAGCCCTCGAGGCGCGGGCGGAGTAGCGGGAAGGCCCGCGCAGTTTTGGTCGCGGCGAAGCGTTTTCAAATGGTTAGGCGCCGAAATTTGTCCCTACGCGGGTCCCGTCGGCGGCTCGCAAACCATCCCCTGCGCTGGAAGGCGGAAGGCCTACGCGTTGAACCTCGCCGTCGACAACTAAACCACAGTCAGATCTCGTTGTCAACAAAGTGTATGATTTTCATAATACATGAAATGGTTAATTCTGAATTATGTGACATGAATGCGAATTCCCCACACGGCTCACACCCTCGCGCGAGCACGAACCGGACGTAATTTGCAATGTGCATCATGTCCCCGTAATAACCCAGGAGACGGAAACGGGTCGAACGAATGAAGGACATGGTCGCCAGCCATCTCGATCAATTCGCCTTCCGCGAGGCGCTGCTGGCCTTCGATTGGTCGCATGGCGGCTGACTACGACATCTCGAACGATGCGGCGCGACATCGCGAATGACAGGGCGAGCCGGGCGCCAACCGGACTCAACGCGAGATAAGCGCAGCGCGTTGAGAACGTGGGAGCCGTCCATCGCGAACGAGGCAAACCGCCCCCTAAAACAGATGGCCGCTCGTGCGGGCGACGAACGCGGCGAACCGCCGATGCGCCTCCCTCCCCGGCCCGCGAAAAGGCGTCCGCGTCGGCGTTCCGGCTGCTATAATCCCAGGATCGTCTGCAGGAACCTATTGTAGAATAAGCCCTTCGGATCGAGGCGCTTACGGTAAGCGGCGAAAGCCTCCAGGCGCGCCCCGCGGCGCCGGCGAAGGTCGGCCAGGAAGTTCGGGTTGAACGGGGCCGTATGGGTGCCTGCGGCCGCGGTCGGGTCGTAGAAACCGTACATCTTGCCGTTGTGCGGGAAGCCCCCCATTTCGACCCATCCTCGCTCGACGTCGGCGAAGAACTGCAGCAGCTTCGGTGAATAGTCGGACGGCTTTTGCTCCTTCTTGACGAAGCCAATCAGGTCCAAATTGCCGAACCAAGTGTTTTGGGGATTTCCTGCGAACGTCGCCGACAGGGCCGTATCGCCCCCCTTGACGAAGCGGAACTCCATCGGCGCCGCGATGTGGAAGGCGCGGTCTTGCAAGACGATGCGCGAAACGACATCCAGGCCGTCCCACACTTTTTCGAGCCCGGCGTCGTCGAGGCGCGGCAGCGGGATGTAATAAGACATGAAAATGACTTGGACCGCCCCCGTCAGCCACAGGTCCGAATGCGATTTGTTGGCCGTTGTGACGTCTGGCTCGATCACCTCGAACGTGATTGCGGCGATGATCGAGGGGTTGGTGAGGCCGTCTTCGATGAAGCCAGAGGGGGTATTGCCGGGGCTCTTGACGTACTGCGCCTGCTCCGCCAGGTCGGCGCCATATGTAGCGATTTGCCCCAGATAGGGCGCCCCGAATTCGGGGGGCTGCTTGGCCGCAAGGACACACGCGTTATCTGGAGAGAGCGGCGCATTCGGCGTCTTCGTCGGCGGGTCGCTGACGACATCCCACCACAGCGCGAGGAAGTTTTTGGCGTACAAAGGGAAGCCGACCGATCCAGTGGCGTAAGGGGTGAAGAACGTCTCCAGCCGAGTGTGTTCCTTCAGTAGGGTCCCAAACGTCTCCACGAAGGCCGCCTTGTCGGCGAGCCCAAATCGCTCCGTGCCTCCCTGAAGCGTCGTCGCCCAGGGGCGGTCCTCGACATTGATCGTGACCGAGGTCACGACGCCGAGCGCGCCCAGCGACACTCTGGCGAACTGCAGGGGCGACCAGCCGCCGACCGCGGGCGACTGCGCGTCGATCGTCGTCACGCTGCCGTCGGCAAGCACGAGGGTGAACGCCGACACCGTCTCCGCGAAGATCGGCGCGTCCATCGTCCCGCCGTGCACGTCGACCGCGGTCATTCCGCCCAGGCTGAAGAAGCCCCCGGCGGTGACCGTCGTCAGCATCAGGTTGTTCTTGGTCAGGAATGCGTCCAGCTCGTCCTCGCGGACGCCGGTATTCACCGTGACTTGTTTGCTTCCCGGCCCCAGCACGAGGCGCTCGTCCTGACCGGGCCCCAAATCTCTGTAGCAGGACATATCGATAAGGAACGCCTGGGTCTGCGGCGCCGAGTCGCGGTCCTCGTCGACGACCAGCGGCGCCTGCGAATGCCGCTGTCCGGACACGCGCACCGTCGCGCCCGGCGCCTTCGCCGCCTCGGCGAGCGCGGATTTCAATTCTGCGAGGTTCGTCGGCGTGAAGTAGTACTTCACGCCATCGGAAGCCGGCTCATGGACCAGATTGCCGCTCCAGTTCCGCCAGACCGGGGCCCAGGGGGACGGGACGCTCGCGTTTGGGTCATTCGACATTTTGGAGTATCTCTGAAAAGTCAGTCTCGGGGCGCCATGCGCAGCCTCCGGCCTCCGCTTGCCTGGAGTCCACTGGTCTCTCCAGCGTCATCTGCAGCGATAGGATCCGACAGATCCAAGAAGTTGACGCTGCGCCCGTCGCCGAAGCGGATCTGCACAACGCGGACAAACACCGCTACATTCCTAGGTATCATGCTTGTGCCATACACGTCCATTTCCGAAGTCAGACGCATCTTTTTGTTCGTGAGCAATTGGAGAGCGTTTATAAAGTTGGCCTGCTCTTGAGATTTTGACTTGAGAACCGTGTCCTGAGCATTCTGATAGCGTTGGTAGTCGCTCTTCCCCATAATGAGACCGAGCGCACCCAGCACGCCTCTCGCGAAATAGCCTGCAGCAAAATCTCCAGCGAGCTGCTGGACTTGATCATCGGTGAAGAAGCGTTTGTTCTGCTGGAGCCATTGTGCCATCAATTCGCCGCTAACTGCGTCGATCTCATGATCGACCTCTACTCTGCACCGCGCACCCAACTGAACGCGGGCGCCACTGGCGATCTGTCCGTGACCGCCTACGATCCGCAACGACGGCAGGGAAGCCTCCATTTCGGGTCCCAACCAAGCAGGCTCGCTACGGATCCCGTAGCGAGCCTGCCTGAGTGAGAATTGTTTGTCAGGTCTTCACAATGTTCAACTTAGTCGGCTTGGCATCTGCGACGCCCGTGTCTCCGTTCGAGTCCGCTGCCACGGGGTTCGACTGATTGATGACCTGCATGCTCGTGCCGTCGTCAAAAGTGATCGTGGAGATCTGCGCGAAGACGAAGGCCTGAGTGGGAAGCATGCTCACTCCCACGATGGAGACGTCGCCCGTCACTTTCACTTTTGACGCTTGCAACTTCTGTGCTGACTTGACGACGTCTGTCTGTGAATTAGTGTCTGTCGTGACTTGTTTAGCATTGGCGTTCTGGAAGAAGTTCTCATTGCTGGAACTTGAGGCGCCCCACGCAAAGATGGCGTTCCAGCCGCTTGCCGTATTGCTCGCGTCGAGGTGCCTTTAAATCGTGCTCTGCTGGTCGTTCGTGAAGACATGCTTGTTCTCTTTGAACCAGCTTTGGGTTGTCTCGTTAGTGACAAGAAGCATCTCGATTTCGACATGGGCTGTCACTGTCGCGCCCCTCTGCACCTGAGCGCCTGCCTTCGTGATTTGGCCGTACCCGTTGGTGTAGGTGTAAGTCGTACCAGTGGTCTTTTCCAACAATCTTGCACCGAGGACCGGGACTTTCGCAAGTAGTGTCATGGCTAACATCCTATATTGCGGAATTCGCTATGAGGCAACTACCCCAGCGACACTCATATTAAATTGGTCTTCCACCCCGGTGTCTGTTCAAAATTGCTCACTATCGAGAAAATTCTGGAGGCGACAGCGAGCTTGCACGCGGCAAATTCCATCGGTCAGTCGCGGAGGAGGACGTTCAGAAGCGAGCTGCGGACGCGCAGACCCTCGTTGTACTCGATGAACCCGAGTTTACGGAATTTGTTCATGAAGAAGCTGACGCGCGACCGGGTCGTTCCGATCATCTCGGCCAAGGTCTCCTGGCAGACTTTGGGCACCACCGCTTCCAGTTTCCCTTCCTCCCCGAAGTTGGCCATCAGCAACAAAAGCCGCGCTAGGCGCTTTTCGCTCGAATTGAAGAACTGGTCGACGAGATCTTCCTCGATGCGAATTTTGCGGGTCAGCAGGTGCGAGATGAAGAGCGCGGAAAATTCCGGTTCGCCTCGCAGGAGCGCGACCATGCTCGATTTTTCGAGGCGCGTGAGCGTACAGTCCGCCGCGGCGACAGCGGTCGCCAAGCGCCGCGGTTGACCGACAAGACACTCCTCGCCGAAGAAATCGCCAACTCCGAGGACGGCGAGGATGGCTTCCTTGCCTTGCCTGGAGGAAACCCGTAGTTCGATTCTGCCTCTATCAATGTAGAAGATGGCGTCCGCCGGATCTCCCTGCAGGAAGATGATCTGCTGACGAATCTCGCACCTCGTTTTTCCAGACTCGACCTTCGCCAAGAACGACTTTGTATCGAAGGAGGGCTGTCCTGCGGCGCTCAACAAAGCGGGCCACGCGGCAGCGCGAGAAGGGTGCTCGGGGTGAGTTCGGCTGTTGTTGGCCCAAGCGGGCGTCATGAGCGGACGGATTGATTGTTCGGATTGCATCAGGCCAGACATTGTGTGGGATTTCGGATGGGATTCTCGCTCAAACTAAAGTGAGGACGCCCGGACGCGTGACGACCTCGTTCTCCCCATGGACCAGAACGATGGGTCCGGCGTAGCTCACGAAGGAAGTCAGCTTGCCGTTTGCGAAAGCAAAGGAGGTCACAGGTATAAAGGCATTGACATTCGGATTCGCGGTTGTAGCGATCAATTCGCCATCGAGTCGAATGTTCGCCGGATCCAAACGGAGGAGGCTTTCTAATAGTTCCTGCGCTTGTAAGACTTGAAACGGGCCAAAATGAACATCATTTTTGTTTTCGTAATCTATAATATTTCCATTAGTTACATAAGAAAACGCTGCTAGCGCATACTGTGACGTGTATCTTTCAACCTGATTGATATCTATCGAAATTGGCATTAAACGAACAATCAAGTCTTCTTTCTCTTTTCCGATAATATCTAGTAGCTTATTCCGCCAGCTTCTGAAATCTGCACCGTTGACTGCCACGAAATCGGCAGAGAATTGGATCCGGACCGTGCCAGAGACACCTCCTTCAAGTTCCGCACTTATTTCAGTATGCCCATTGGATACTTGTCCAGATATCGTAGACAACGTGGAAATCGTCGCAGGGGTCTCAGATATTTGAGCTTGTATATTTAGCGCTCGATGTGATGAATTCGAGAGGTTGATAATGTTGTTAACGAATTTCATAAGACACCCGCGATTGGTTTCGGTTACATAACGCATACAAATTGATACTGTGCGCTGCATATTTATTTTTTTATCTACGCAATTCCTGTGATACTTGAATATTTAAAGAAACGCCGCTCGATGACGGTCCACGGGAGTTACGGAGTTGTAGAGTCGAGGAAGGGCGCGGCGGCTTGAGGCCTCACCAATCGCTCAAGCGGTTACCGGAGGCACACCCGCTATTCACCAATTCTTGCCCTCCTCGCCGTTGCGGCGCACGACGAACGCCTCGCTCGCAACACCTCGGGCGAACCTGTCGAGCCAGCCCTGCGGGCTCGACAGGAGCAAACTTAACCGCCCGATTTCCGCACTAACATCGGGAAACCGCCCTGATTATTCCCTAGGGGAACCCCATCCGAAGCCTCCACCCGACGCCTGGATAGCAGACGCACCCCGCCGCCGCGCGCTCGCGGCGATGCCGCGCCTACTCTTGCAAAAGCCACCTCACCTTGACCGGCACGTTCTGGACGTGGTGAATGGGGGCCTCGACGCCGCCATGAAGATAGCTATAGCTGGCCTTCCCCGCTGTGCCCCATATTCCGTCGAGGGTGATCGAAAGTTGCGAGACATAAGTGGCGCCAACCCTCGGCGGCGACGGGACTCCCTGCAGCGAATACATCTGATGACTCTGGCCGCCGAAGACCTCTTGGGTGACCAACCCATGGAAAGCGGTGGTCGCGTGCAACGGTGGGTTGATCGCCTGTGTCAGCGAGCCGTGGCCCGTGACAGTGCTGCTGTTCCGCGGCACCGACAAAAGTGCCTTTAAGGTTGGCGCGCCGGGCAGGCCCGTACCGATTGTGAATTCGCCGGTGTGGTTGAAGGGAAATTCGATATCTGATTCAGGCATATTGATGCTCCCGGAGGTTGTGGTTCGCATGTCCCAAGTTGCTACTTAAGTGCAGTTACGGTCACCCTTAACTCAAGTCAGAAGAATTGAACCGCGGCGCCGTGATGGCAAGTCCTCTTTTCTCTAGACTGTTGCGGATACTCCCCGCGGGCAAAACTGGCCAAAGTCGAAAAGCCAATCCTCAGCAGGTCCGCGGCAGACAAATTAACCGCCCGATCCCCGCGCGAACATCGGGGCTTCGCCCTGATTTTTCCCTAGGGAAACCCCATCCGAAGCCTCGGGGATTCCCCGACGACCTGCCGCGCCGCGACAACCCGAGGTTACAAAGAGGGCAGGACAGGTTGTGCCACGACGCCGCGGCGCCGCGCGATGGTTTCATCGGCTTGCGGGCGGATAGGCCCTCGCCCCGGCCCTCAGCTCTACGGAATGCACACATCTGCGTGGCGCCACGAGCGCCGCGAGAGCGGAAGTCGTTTTCCCCCGAATATCAGGCAGTTGGGCGCCCCTTCTCCACGAAGTGGGGAAGGTGTCGGGCGAAGCCCGACGGATGGGGTGTGGAAAGCAGGAATACGTCGTCGAAGGTTCGCTCTTATGGTCGTGCAATCGTGCGGGCGTCGAAGCGGCGGGCCGTACCCCATCCGGCCCTCCGGGCCACCTTCCCCAGCAAGCTGGGGAAGGGGTCCGCGCCGCGATTTGAGATGTGTGAATGCGGTAGCCTTAGCCCTCACCCTGCCCCGCCGTCGAGCGCGGCGCGGATGGCGGAGAGCGCCTTCCCGTTCAGCTCCTGCTTGCTGACGCAGCCGCTCGCGCCGGCCTCAAGCGCGCGTTCAACATAGATAGGGCCGTCGTCGATCGACATCATGAGCACCGGCACGCCGTCGTGGCGCGCGCGAATCTCCCGCACGAGATCGAGGCCGAGGCCGTCCTCGAAGGAAAAATCGGCCATGACGAGCCCGGGGCCGGCGGCGGCGATCGCGTCGAGCGCCTCCTGCGCGGTCGCGGCTTCGGCGCAGACCGCAAGGTCGGGCTCGGCGCCGATGAGGGCCGCGAGCCCGCGCCGAAGCAGGGGATTGGCGTCGACAATGAGGATGCGCCGCTTCTCCGGCGTCCCCCTTCCAGGGTCATCGGACATGGATTCGGTTTGTCCTTTCCCGGCGAGGTCTTACGCGTCTGCTTCAAAAGCCCACCGCCCTCGTCCTGAGGCGCCCCGAAGGGGCCTCGAAGGACGATCCATTTGGCGTCGCAAGCGCCCTCTGGAGCATCCCCTCGCCGGGCTCGGGGCAGGCTCTTCGAGACCCTTTTGCTTTCGCAAAGGGCGCCTCATGATGAGGTCCATGACTTTTGAAACAAACACTTATGCGCAAACGCTCCCGCCGCGCATCGGGGGCGACGCCTATTTTTCTTATCGGGGAAAGCCCGATGGAGCACGACCCGCGGCTTCATCCTTCGAGGCCCTTTGCTTTCGCAAAGGGCGCCTCAGGATGAGGTCCATGACTTTTGCAACAGACACACCGCGCGAACGCCGATCCGGTCAGCGGATCTCGCCGGTTTCGACGAAGCGGACGGCGCGCCGCACCAGCTCGGGCGCCCCGTCGATGTCCAGCTTCTGCTTCAAGTGTTCGCGATAGGATTCGATCGTCTTGGGGCTCAGATTGAGGATCGGCGCGATCTCGCGCGTGCGCCGCCCCTCCCCGATCAGCCGGAACACCTGCAACTCGCGGTCGCTGAGCGCCGCGAGCGGCGATTTGGGTTTTCGGTCGCCGCCGACGAATCGCGACGCCAGCTCCATGCCGAGCGCTTCGCTCATATAGATCCGGCCGGCGAGCACGCGGCGGATGGCGGCAAGCACCGCCTCGCCGAGCTGTTGCTTGGCGAGATAGCCGCGCGCGCCGGCTCGCAACGCGCGCTCGGCATAGATCGCTTCCGGATGCATGGAGAGCGCCAGCGCCGGGATCGGCGGGCTCCTGATTTTCAGCGCCTTCACCAGGTCGAGGCCGTCCTCGCCGCCCTCGAGCGAGAGATCGACGATCGCGAGGTCGGGAGGGCGCCGGGCGATGGCCTCGAGCGCGGCCTGGCGATTGCCGGCCTCGGCGGCAGACGACGAGGTCGGGTTCGCTGTCGATCAGGGCGGTCAGCCCGCGCCGCATCAGCGGATGGTCGTCGACGAGGAGGATCGCTTTTTCCCGGGCGTGCGCTCAGGCGGGATTGCCGACATGGCGCCGCTCCTTCGCCTGGCGGGGACGACAGCGGGAATGTGCAGGCGACAATCACGCCTTTCGGCGCAGCCGCTTGCACGTGCAAGCGACGCGCCGATCAAACGCGCGCGGTAGTCCATCGTATCCAGCCCAATGCCTGCGACGGCGGAGGCGTCACGCGGAATTCCGGCGCCGTTGTCACGGATGCGCAAGCTTCCCTGCCCATCGCGAAGACGCAGGCTGACGCCGATCCGACTCCCTCGCCCGTGCGCGACCGCATTGCTCACCGCCTCTTGGGCGATGCGATAGAGGTGCGCCTCGACCGCGGGGTCCAGACGGGGAAAACGACGATCGCAGGCGAAGGCGCACGTGACCGGGTGAAGCGCCTCGACATTCGCCGCCAGGACCTCCAGCGCGGCGGCGAGCCCCATCTGCGCGAGGCCCCCGGGTTGAGGCCGCGCGCCAGGTCGCGGGCGTCGCCGATCGCCTGCTGCAGCAATGCGGTGATCTCCGGCTGCGGCCGCCGCCGCCGGGTCGTCGCGCGCGGCGAGCTTGCGGGCGAGGGTCGCGCTCAGCGCGGCGATGCCGGCCAGGTTTTGGCACAGACCGTCATGCAGCTCCCGCCCCATGCGCTCCTTTTCCCGATCGCCGGCCTCGATCAGCTCGCGTTCCAGCCGCTTTCGGCGGGTGACGTCGCGCGCCGAGGCGCAGATCACCCGCCGCTGCGGCGAGAAGGTCGCGTTCCATTGAAGCCGCCGGTCGGCGCCGTCCTTGCCGCGAAACCGAGTCTCGAAGCTGGTGATCCCGCCGCTGCCGGCGATCCTGCGCACTTCCGCCGCGGTCGAAGCACGGTCGTCAGGGTGGACGAAATCGAGGAAAGGGAGCGCCAGAAGGTCTGCCGGTGTCCACCCGAGGCAGGGCTCCCATGCAGGGCTGACGAAGCAGAAGCAGCCGTCAAGGCCGATGATGCAGGCCAGATCGTGCGATACGAAAAAAAGATGCGCAAGATCTTCCTCTGCCGGCAGCGATCCAATTCGTGACGGCCTGACGTCGAGGGCTCGCTCCTTACGCATCGGAGGCTTGTTTCACAAATTGTACAAGAAAAAATCCCCGTGGACTCCGCCGCCGCCCGCGACATCAAATCCACGTCAGACTGTTAACAGCCAATCTCGACATGTCAATCGTTGACCGAACCTCCGCGGACCGGACTGTGATCCCGGTCACACCGCGGAGAGCTTGGCGCCATGGCTCGAGGCGCGCCGGGCGCCGGCTATTGCCCGCCCACCCTCCGCCGCGTCTCCTCGATCCAGACGCGGAGCGGCGCGAGCCTCGGGCCCTGGGTGAGGCCGCCGCAACCGCGGCCGTGCGGCGCCTGCGCCCAGGCTGCGATTGCGACCGCCGCGGCGCCGTCGGCCGACCAGAGCGGCGCGCCGGAGTCGCCCGAACAGGCCCCCGCGACCCCGCCGTCCGGGTCGGACGCCCAGATCAGCACGTTCGACGCCGGTTCGCGCACCGCGAGCGTCACGCTGCGCAATTCCCCGCCGGACTTCCAGTCGCCGTCGCGGGCCGCGCCGTACCCCGACAGGATCACCCGCTCGCCGACCGCGGGCCCGTCGCCGGAGGCGAGCGCAGCGCCGACGAACCGCGCGTCGAGAGGGCTCGCCGTGCGGATCAACGCCACGTCGATCGATTCGACGCGGCTCCTGATCGCGTCCGGGCGATACAGCGGATGGGCGATCGCGGCCTCGACCGGAATGACGACAGGCGCGCCGGATGCGTCGCGATAATGGACAGCCATGTCGCGAGTCGGGCGCAGGCAATGGGCGGCCGTCAGAAGGGTGCGCGAATCGAGAACCAGGGCCGAACAGAAGCCCGCTTCGCCCGCGCCCCGCATCAACACCATCGCCACCCGGTCCGCGAAACGCCCGTCCGGCGCCGCTCCCACGAGCGCGCGCGACGGCGCGAGCGGCGCCGCGCACGCGACGACAATCGCAAGGCGGATCAGGGCGCGGCGCAAATCCATGATCGGGCTTCATGCGCCGAAATCGGCGGCGGTTCAATCAAGCGCAGGCCAGAGCGAGAGCGGCGTCATTCACACTGCATTCAGCCGCCTATGCGAACATGCAATCTGCCGTTCGGGAAAGGGACATGTGTCGTAATGGCCGCGCTCGCCTTCGCTTGCCGCGCCAGCGTCTTGATCCTCGCTACGGCGTGCGCCGCCGCGCGCGCCGCAGAAGCGGAGCCGCACGTCGTCGCGCTCAAGCCGCTTTGTCTCACAGCGTCGGAAACCCGGGACGAGGTCAAGGCGCACAAACTGCTCGAGCCGTTCGCGGCGCTCAAATTCGCCGCCCAGCAGCGCAAGGCCGAGGCCCTGTCGGCGAAGCTCTGCCATGCCGGCGACGAATTCATTTACGAAATCACCCTCCTTCATCGCGACGGGCGACTCACACGCGTGCAAATGGAGGCGGGCACCGGCAAACTGCTGGCCCGCCCGCCGCGCGAACCGCGGGAGCCGCACGAAACGGCGGTGACGCGGGAATCGCACGAGGCCCCGGTCGCCCGGGAGCCGCACGACGCCCCGGTGAAGAATTGATCGGGCCAGGACACGAGAATCTCTATGCGACTGCTGGTTGTCGAAGACGATCGAGATCTCAATCGTCAGATCTCTTCCGCGCTCGAGGCCGCCGGCTACGCCGTCGACCGGACGTTCGACGGGGAGGAGGGCTGGTTTCGCGGCGACACCGAGCCCTATGACGCCGTCGTGCTCGACATCGGCCTTCCAAAGCGGGACGGCATCTCGATTCTCGAAGCTTGGCGCAAGGCCGGACGATCGATGCCGGTGCTGATCCTGACCGCGCGCGACCGCTGGAGCGACAAGGTGCAGGGCATCGACGCGGGCGCTGACGACTATGTCGCCAAGCCGTTCCACATGGAGGAGGTGCTGGCGCGGCTTCGCGCGCTGCTGCGTCGCGCGGCCGGTCACGCGAGCAGCGATCTCACAGTCGGCCCGGTGCGACTGGACGCGCGCGCCGGCCGCGTCACGGTCAACGGCGAGCCGGTGAAGCTCACCAGCCACGAGTATCGCCTGCTGTCCTATCTGATGCACCATGCCGGACGCATCATCTCGCGCAGCGAAATCGTCGAGCATCTGTACGAGCAGGACTTCGATCGCGACTCGAATACGATCGAGGTCTTCATCGGCCGCCTGCGCAAGAAGCTCGGCGTCGACATCATCAAGACGGCGCGCGGCCTCGGCTATCTCGTCGGGATCGACGCCGAAGCGCAAGTTTCACGCTAGCGTGCTGCGGGTGACGCGCTTCCATCAACAGCAAAGGGTGGAGGCTCTTCGCGTTCGATTCGGGTCGTGGCGTTCGAGGCGCGACGCGCGAACCTGTCGTCCGTGAAACGCGCAGTGGAAACGGCGCCGACCTCCCGCGCGAAAAGAAAAAGACGAGATTGTCTTGACACACAGGCGCTTGTACTTTATTTGTTTTCAATTCGTGCTTTGGAGGAGAAGCGGTTCCGGCGGACGGTCCGGCTGGCGCCGCTTGGCCGGACCGGTTGGGGCGTCGGGGCAAGAACGGACTCGAGAGGAGAGGCCAAGAAACACGTTTTTTGCTCGGGCTGCTCGTAAACCATTGAAAAGTCCGGAATCGGACGAATGAATCCAAGGAAATCCAAGGAAATCCAAGCCGTTTTCCTTGGTTTTTCTTGGTCTTTCTTGGTTTTCCTTGGTTCGGCTTGGAGGAATCCGGCGGTAGGCCGGCGCCGACAATCTCAACTCTTTCGCGCCGCGACGAAATCGGCCGCGGCCCGCAGGCCGTCGCCCGCATCGCCGACCCCCGCTGCGTCGACCGCCGCCTTCGCGTCGCGGATCAGGCGTGCGAGTTCGTTTCGCGCCCCCTCGGCGCCGAGCGCGGCGACGAGCGTCGCCTTGTGGCGCCCCGCGTCTTTGCCGGCGCGCTTCCCCAGCGTCGCCGCGTCGCCTTCGGCGTCGAGAAGATCATCGGCGATCTGGAACGCCGCGCCGATTGCGCGGCCGTAGGCGCCGAAAGCCGCACGCGCCGCCGCGCCGGCGCCGGCGAGCAGCGCCCCCGCCT
Source organism: uncultured Alphaproteobacteria bacterium (assembly GCA_963823165.1). Classification (GTDB taxonomy): domain Bacteria; phylum Pseudomonadota; class Alphaproteobacteria; order Rhizobiales; family Beijerinckiaceae; genus Roseiarcus. Next base: position 127,542 of record CAWGKV010000039.1, read on the forward strand.
CGACGCTGAATTTGAGCAGCGCCCCGGTCTTCATCGCCTGCAGGCGTGCGATCGCCTCGAGCGAAAGCGGCGCGGCCGCGGTCTCGGCCTCGAGGTCGAACATCTGGCCGCCGACCATGCCGGCGAGGCCCGCAGCGCGGGCGAGGCCCGCGCAAAGGCGGGCGCGCGTCTCTGCGTCCGGATCGGTTCGAGCATCGGCGAGAATTTCGAAGGCCAGCGTCTGCAGGGCGTCGCCCGCCAGGATGGCGGTCGCTTCGTCGAAGGCGCGATGGGTCGTCGGCCGGCCGCGTCTCAGGTCGTCGTCGTCCATCGCCGGCAGATCGTCATGGATCAGAGAATACGCGTGGACGCACTCGATCGCCGCGCCCGCGCGAACGGGCGAATCGCCGGCGCGCCCGAGCGCCCGCGCCGTCTCGATCGCCAGAAAAGGCCTCAGCCGCTTGCCGCCGCCGAGCGTCGCGTAGCGCATCGCTTCGATGAGACGCCGAGGCCGAGCCGTCTCTCCGGCCTTCGGCTCGATTGCCAGAAGGTCCTCGAGCACGCGTTCGACGGCCGCCGCAGTCTCGACCAATCTCGCCTTGAAGGCCTGTTCGTCCATCTGTGGCGCGCCCCGTCAGGCGCCGTAGTCGGCTGGGTTGAAGACGCGCTTGGTCGAGCAGAATTCGCAGGTGACGCCGATCATGCCGTCATCCCCGATCATGTGCCTCACTTCTTCGGGCGGGAAGCTGCGCAGCATCGCGTCAACCCCCTCGGCCGAGCAGCGGCAGACAGCGACAAGGTCGGTCGGCTGGAAGACCCGCACGCCCCGCTCGTTGAACAGGCGGAACAGCAGGCGCTCGGCCGACAGCGTCGGATCGATCAGCTCATGCGCTTCTGTGGTCGCGGCGCGAGCCTGAGCTTCGACCCATGCATCGTCCTCCTCGATCCGGTCCGGCTCCGTGCCCTCGGGCGCGTCGCCCGGATGGAAATCCGCCCGCCGCTGGGCGGATGCAGGAAGGTGCTGGACGATGAGACCGCCGGCCCGCCAAGCTCGGCTGCGGGCCGTGACCGTCTCGCCGACTGCGAGCCGCACCAGCGTCGGAATCTGCTCCGATCGCTCGAAATAGTGGTGCGCCGCGCGCTCGAACCCCTGGCCTTCGAGGGCGATCACGCCCTGATAGCGGTTCATGTCGCCGCCGGGATCGATGGTGAAAGCCATGTGCCCGCGGCCGAGCAAATCCTCGCTGGCGCCCGCGCCCGCAACTCTCGCCTTGTCGAAGCGCGCCAAGGCCCGGAAGTTCGATGGGGCATCGAAGTCGACGAGCAGCATCGACACGGGACCGTCCGTCTTCGTCTGCAGCTGGAACCGACCCTCGAGCTTCAGGGTCGATCCGAGGAGCGCCGCGAGCGTCACCGCCTCCGCCACCAGTTTCGACACCAACTCCGGGTAATCGTGGCGCTTGAGCAGCTGATCGACCGCCGGGCCAAGACGAACGAGGCGCCCGCGCGTGCTCAAGGCTTCGACGGCGAAGGGCAAGACGATGTCGTCGACGACGATGGCCGACGCGGCCCTCTCCGCCACTCTCACGGCCGGGCTCCCAGACACCACGCGAGCACGCCCTTTTGCGCGTGGAGCCGGTTTTCTGCCTCGTCCCACACTGCCGATTGCGGACCGTCGATCACCTCGTCAGTCACCTCCTCGCCCCGATGGGCAGGGAGACAATGCATGAAGATCGCGTCGGGCGCGGCGCGGGCCATCAGCGCGCCGTTCACCTGATAGGCCTGAAGCAGGTTCTGACGTCTGCCCTCGTCTTCGTCGCCCATCGACACCCAGCAATCCGAGATGACGGCGTCGGCGTCCTTCACCGCTTCCGCCGGGTCCTCGCGCAAAACGACGTTGGCGCCTGCAGCGCGGGCTGCGGCGACCCGGCGCTTCGTCGGCTGCAATTCCGCGGGGCAGGCGATGTCGAGCATGAAGTCGAGTCGGGCCGAGGCGTCGATCCAGGACGATAGAACGTTGTTGTAGTCGCCAGACCAGGCGATCTTGCGACCGCGGATCGGACCTTTCCTTTCCTCGAAGGTAAGAATGTCGGCCATCACCTGGCAGGGATGCGATTGTTTGGTGAGACCGTTGATGACCGGAACGGTCGAATGGGCAGCCATCTCGAGCATGTGGTCCTGGCTGAGGATGCGGATGACGATCGCCTCGACATAGCGCGACAGGACGCGAGCGGTGTCCGCGACGGTCTCACCCCGGCCGAGCTGCATCTCCGCGCCTGTGAGCATGACGGTCTCGCCGCCGAGCTGGCGCATGGCGATGTCAAAGGAAACCCGCGTGCGGGTCGAGGGTCGATCGAAGATCATCGCGAGCGTTTTGCCCTCGAGCGGGCGGGCGGCGCCCGCCACACCCTTGACGCGCGCCTTCTTCATCGACGCCGACATGTCCAGTATGCGCCGAAGCTCGGCGGTCGTCAGGTCGAGGAGCCCAAGAAAGTGCCGTGGGGCGGCGGGAGCGCTCATGGGCTTGATCAGTCGATGGCGACCACGAGGCGGTCCTCGAGAGCGGCGCAGGCGGCGTCCAGACGCCGCACGCCCTCGGCGATTTCCTCCTCGGTGACCACCAGAGGCGGCACGAGGCGCACGACATTGTCTCCCGCCGGAATGACCAGGATCCTCTGGGCCAGCGCCGCCTCGGCGAAGTCGGCCGGCGGAACCTTGAGCTTGATGCCGACCATCAGGCCTTCGCCCCTCACCTCTTCGATGATGGCTGGGCGGCCGTCCTTGAGCTCGGCGAGGCGCTGGCGCAGGGCGAGGCCGAGTTGGCCGACATGCTCCAGAAACCCGGGCGCAAGGATGACGTCGAGCGTCGCGTTGCCGATCGCCATGGCGAGGGGATTGCCGCCGAAAGTCGTCCCATGAACGCCGACGCTCAGCCCCCGCGCGGCATCTTCAGTCGCGAGGCAGGCGGACATGGGAAAACCCCCGCCGATGCCCTTGGCGGAGGTCAAGATGTCCGGCCGGACGCCGCAGAGCTCATAGGCGAAAAGGCGGCCGGTGCGGCCCATCCCGGTCTGCACCTCGTCGAAGACCAGCAAGAGTTCGTGCCTGTCGCAAATTTCCCGCAGGCCATGCAGAAACCCGGACGGGATGACCCGTACTCCGCCCTCCCCCTGGATCGGTTCGATCATGATCGCCGCCGTCTCCGGGGTTATCGCCGCCTCGACCGCAGCGAGATCGGTGACCGGAATCTGATCGAAGCCGTCGACCTTGGGGCCGAAGCCTTCGAGATATTTTTTCTGGCCTCCGGCCGCGATCGTGGCGAGCGTGCGGCCGTGGAACGCGCCCTCGAACGTCAGGATCCGATAGCGTTCCGGATGGCCGCCGATCCACTGACGCCGGCGCGCCATCTTGAACGCCGCCTCGTTCGCCTCGGCCCCGGAATTGGTGAAGAAGACGAGATCGGCGAAGGTCGCGTCGACCAGGCGGCGGGCAAAACGCTCTCCCTCGGGATTCTGGTAGAGGTTCGACACGTGCCAGACCTTCGAACCCTGGCGCACCAACGCCTCGACCAGGTGGGGATGGGCATGCCCGACCGAGGTCACGGCGATCCCCGCGCCGAAGTCGAGGTAGCGCTCTCCGGACGTTGAAACGAGCCAACAGCCCTCTCCGCGCTCGAAGGCGATATTGGCCCGCGCATAAGTCGGCACGATCGCAGAAGGCGCCTGAGCGGAAGTCACCTGTCAAACTCCCTGGTCCCACTTTGGTCCCGGCGTGCCATCGGCGGCGGCCCGCCGATGCAAAATAAAAACGCCGCCCCGCTGGGGCGGCTCGCCGATCCCCGGTAATATAGCGGAAGCGGCTGGATCTGGTCAATTGACGACCGGGCGGACGAAAAATTTATGTGCCGGCCGGCGCGCCTCTTTGGTCCGCTTTTGGCCGCTAAAACCTTGATGGGACTCAAGCAATCGGCACGCGACGGGGGGCGGTGCGGCGTTACCGGCGCTGAGACCTGTTGAAAAGCCGGGCGTCCGGGCGCCTCGGACTCTTGCGCCCGATTCAACAAGTAGCGTATTTTCTACCTCGATAACCACGACATGTCGTGGCGAGGGCCTCAGAGAGACTACTTGGTTGGCGTACTCCTGAGGGAGTGGCTCCTCGGGCGTGGAGAGGGATTCTGCGCAAATAAGCGGTTCGAAGGGCGAAGGGATTGAACAACGAGGCGACCATGTCCTGGACGGATGAAAGAGTGGAGCAGCTCCGGCAGCATTGGATCGAGGGCAAGAGCGCAAGCCAGATCGCGACGCTGCTTGGCCACGGACTGACGCGCAACGCCATCATTGGCAAGGTTCATCGGTTGGGTCTCGCCGGCCGAGCCAAATCGCCGAGTTCTGGGGCTCCGCGTCCCCGCGCCTCGTCGCCCCAGCAGGCTCACCGTCCCGCCCCGCCCCGCATGAGCCCCGTCGCTCAGCGGATCGTTCGCGGCGCGACGGCGCTGGCGATCGCCCCGCTCGAGGAGGCCGAACCGGAAGCTTACGAGAGCGTCGTGCTGCCGATGTCGCTCCGGGTGACAATTGTCGAATTGCGGGAGGCGATGTGCCGCTGGCCTCTGGGCGACCCGGCCAGCCCGGATTTCCGATATTGCGGCTCGCCTGCCGCCAGCGGTCCGTATTGCGCCCATCACAGCCGACTGGCCTATCAGCCCGCCCAGGAACGCCGACGGGAACGAGACCGCCAACGCCGGCCTCAAGTTTTTCCGAAGGTTTCGTCGAAGGCGTAACCGGTGCCGCGCACGGTGCGGATGGGATCACGCTCCCGTCCTCGCGACAGGGCCTTGCGCAGACGGCCGACATGGACATCGACGGTGCGTTCGTCGATCTCGGCCGCCTGACCCCAAACGCCGTCGAGCAGCTGGGCGCGAGTGAACACCCGGCCCGGCTTCTCCAGGAGGTATTCGAGCAGCCGGAATTCGGTGGGGCCGAGATGAATGTCCCGCGCGCCGCGCCGCACCCGCCGCGTCTCCCGATCGAGGTCGAGGTCGCCCGCGCCCAGTCGGTCGGCGATACGCTCCGGCCGGCTGCGACGCAAGAGCGCCCGCACCCGCGCCATCAGCTCGGGGACCGAGAAGGGCTTGACGACATAGTCGTCGGCGCCGACGGAAAGGCCGCGCACCCGCTCCGCTTCCTCGCCGCGAGCCGTCACCATGATGACCGGCAGCGTGCGCGTGTTCTCCCGCGCCCTCAAGCGGCGGCAGATTTCGAGGCCTGACACGCCGGGCAGCATCCAGTCGAGGATGACCAGGTCGGGGGCATTCTCGGCCAGGCGAAGCTCAGCCTCGTCGCCGCGTTCGACGCTCTCGACGACATATCCCTCTGCCTCCAAATTGTAGGCGAGCAGCAGAGCGAGATCGGATTCGTCCTCGACGACGAGAATGCGCGGCGCGGAAACCGAGCTTGCGCGGGCGTTTTCCCTGCGCGCTTGATTCATACGCCGCCCCCTGCAGCCTCGACATCGACGTCGATGTCTGTCTCCTGCCGGCCGCGCGGACGTTCGGAAGTCACGGCCTCGCCGGTGACGAGATAGATCACGGTTTCGGCGATGTTGGTCGCGTGGTCGCCGATGCGCTCGATGTTCTTGGAGCAAAACAGGAGATGGGCGCAGAACGAGATGTTGCGCGGATCTTCCATCATGTGGGTCAGAAGGTCGCGGAAGACCGAGTCTTCCAGGGCGTCCAGATCGACGTCGCGCTCCCAGACTTCGCGGGCTCGCTCGGCGTCTCGCTGAGCGTACGCGTCGAGCACGTCTTTCATCAGCTCGGTGGCGACCTCGTTCATGTGCTTGAGGCCGACGATGGCGCCTGGCGCCCGCGCCTCGGTCCCGATCTTGATCGTGCGTTTGGCGATGTTCTTGGCCAAATCGCCGACCCGTTCGAGGTCGCCGGCGATGCGGATGGCGCCGATGAGCTCGCGCAGGTCGACCGCCACGGGCTGACGCCGCGCGATCGTCATCACCGCCAGATTCTCGATCTCGCGTTGCAGCGCGTCCAGCCGCGAATCCGTCGCGATGACCTGTTGCGCGAGGATCGTGTCCATGCTCGAGAGCGCGTCCATGGAGTCGATCACCATTTTCTCGGCGATGCCGCCCATCTCAGCGATGCGTCGCTCGAGCGTGTCGAGTTCCTTGTCGTAGGATTTGACAGTATGGTTGACCACGGCTCTCGCTCCCTCAGCCGAACCGGCCGGTGACATAATCCTGCGTGCGCTTGTCGCGCGGCGAAGTGAATACTTTGTCCGTCTCGTTGAATTCGACCATCTCGCCCAGATACATGAAGGCTGTATAGTGCGACACGCGCGCGGCCTGCTGCATGTTGTGGGTGACGATGGCGATGGTGTAGTCCCCCGACAGTTCGTCGATCAGCTCCTCGATCTTGGCGGTCGAGATCGGATCGAGGGCCGATGCCGGCTCGTCGAACAGAATGACTTCCGGACTGATCGCCACAGTGCGAGCGATGCAGAGGCGCTGCTGCTGGCCGCCCGATAGGCTGAGGCCGCTGGCGTTCAGTTTGTCCTTCACCTCGCCCCACAGCGCCGACCGCTTGAGCGCCAACTCGACCCGGCCGTCCATTTCGGACTTCGGCAGTCGTTCGTAAAGACGAATGCCGAAGGCGATGTTGTCGTAGATGGTCATCGGGAATGGCGTCGGCTTCTGGAACACCATACCGACGCGCGACCGCAGGAGATTGAGGTCGAGGCCTTTGCTGAGGATGTTTTCCCCGTCGAGCAGGACTTCGCCCTCCGCGCGCTGGCCCGGGTAGAGGTCGTACATGCGGTTCAGTACGCGCAGAAGCGTCGACTTGCCGCAGCCGGACGGGCCGATGAAGGCGGTGACTTGACCTTCATAAAGGTTCAAGTTCACTTGTTTCAGGGCATGGTTCTCCCCGTAATAGAAGTTCAAGCCGCGAATCACGACCTTGTCCTTGTTCGCTTTGGCCGCTTTGGCTGGCCTCGGGGCGTTGGCTTCGTTGTTCATTTACAGAACCCTTGACCTTACTTCTGTTGTGTCTGGGCCGAGAGCGCGCGCGCGGCGATGCTAAGCGCCAGAACGGCGAGCGTGATGATCAACGCGCCGGTCCAGGCGAGCGCCTGCCATTCTTTGTAGGGGCTCAACGCGAACTGGAAGATGACCGTCGGCAGACTCGACATCGGCTGCGTAACATCGAGGCTCCAGAACTGGTTGTTCAGCGCGGTGAAGAGCAGGGGCGCCGTCTCGCCGCTGATCCGGGCGACAGCGAGCAGGACGCCGGTGAGCAGGCCGGCGCTGACCGCGCGGTAAGCAATCCGTCGAATCACCAGGGAGCGGGGCATGCCGAGCGCGGATCCTGCCTCCCGCAAAGTGTTGGGGACCAGGTTCAACATGTTCTCGGTCGTCCGAACCACGATCGGCACGACGAGCACAGCGAGCGCGATGCTGCCCGCGATAGCGGAGAAATGGCCCATCGGAACGACAACGATCTCATAGACAAACAGCCCGACGACGATCGACGGAGCGCTGAGAAGGATGTCGTTGATGAAACGGACGACGATGGAGAGTCTCGAATAGCGGCCGTATTCCGCCAGATACGTGCCCGCCAGCATGCCGAGCGGGGTCCCGACCAGAACGCCGATCACCGTCATGATCAGGCTGCCGACAATGGCGTTCAGAAGGCCGCCCGCGCTGCCGGGAGGCGGCGTCATCTGCGTGAAGACGGCGATCGAAAGACCGGAAAATCCTTGCCAGAACAGGACCACGATAATCATCAGCAGCCCCGCTAGGCCGATGATGGCCGCGACAAAGCTGAGCGTCATCCAAATCGCGTTGCTCCTGCGCCGTGCGGCGTAGAAACGCGAGATGCTTTGTGCAGGCATGATCTTATTTCCCCGCCTGGGCTTCGAGCCGCATCAACATGATCTTCGCGATGGCGAGGACGATGAATGTGATTATGAAGAGAATCAGGCCCAGAGCGATCAGCGACGAGGTGTAGAGATCGCCCACCGCCTCGGTGAACTCGTTGGCGATGGAGGCGGAAATTGTCGTCCCCGGCGCGAAGAGCGACGGGGAAATCCTGTGAGCGTTGCCGATCACGAAAGTCACGGCCATGGTCTCGCCGAGCGCCCGCCCGAGTCCGAGCATCACGCCGCCGATGACGCCAACGCGCGTGAACGGAAAAACGACATTGCTCACGACCTCCCAGGTCGTGCAGCCGATCCCGTAAGCCAACTCCTTAAGCATCGGCGGCACTGTGTCGAACACGTCGCGCGAAATGGAAGCGACAAAGGGCAGGACCATGATCGCCAGAATCAGCGAGGCCGTAAGGATCCCGATGCCGTAGGGCGGGCCGGCGAAAAGCGAGGAGAGCAGCGGCACATTTCCGAAGAGGGCGATAATATACGGCTGCACGTACACCTGGAGAAACGGCGCAAACACGAACAGGCCCCAAATGCCGTAGATGATGCTGGGAATGCCCGCGAGAAGTTCGATGGCGATGCCGATCGGGCGGCGGAGCGCCGGAGGGCAGAGTTCGGTTAAGAAGACGGCTACGCCCATCCCGAGCGGAACGGCGATAAGCAAAGCGATGAACGAGGTTACGACGGTTCCGTAGATCGGGGCGAGCGCGCCGAACTTCTTGGTGACGGGGTTCCAGACCTCGCTCGTAAGGAAGCCGAAGCCAAATTTTTGAAAGGCGGGCAGCGATCCCTCGATAAGCGACAGGATGACCCCCCCGAGGATCAGCAGAACGAGCAGCGCCGCGCCTTGGGTGAAGCGGTGGAAAAGCGCGTCGCTGAACGCAAAGCGTCTTATCGTTCCGGCGCGAGCTTCGGTGGCGGACTTCATTGTGCGGGCTTCAGGTATCGCGATCTCGGTCATTCACGAAACTCTCACTCTTGAGCCGCGTCGCGACGCAAGAAATGCTTCGAGGGGGAATATCGGGGCGTCCGGAGATGTCCCGATATTGATATTGGGCGTCTAGCCTACTTTGCCGCCGTGTAGACGGGCTTGCCGTCGGGCGCCTTGATCTGCGTCGCCCACATCTTCCTGATGCTATCGACCACATTCTTGGGCAGCGGCACGTAGTCCAGGTCTTCGGCCATCTTCCCGCCGTTGGTATAGGCCCAGTCGAAGAATTTGAGCGCCAGCGCCGTGTTCTCGACATTCGGCGGCTGCTTGTAAATCAGAATGAACGTCGCTCCCGCGATCGGCCAGCTATCCGGCCCCGGCTCATCGGTCAGAATGACGTAATAGTCATCGGAGTGCTCCCAATCGGCGTGCGCCGCCGCGGCTTGGAACGCAGCAGCGTCCGGTTTGACGACCTTGCCGTCTTTGTTGATCATATCGACCGACGTCATCTTATTCTCTTTGGCGTAGGCGTATTCGACGTAACCGATCGCGCCTTTGGTCTGGATTACGTTGTTCGACACGCCCTCGTTGCCCTTGGCGCCGATGCCGACCGGCCATTCGACGCTGGTGCTGGCGCCGACGTTGTCAGCCCAGTCTTTGCTGACCTTGGAGAGATAGTTGGTGAAGATGAACGTCGTCCCGGAACCGTCCGAGCGGTGCACGACCGCAATGGCGTTCGAGGGGAGCTTGACCTTCGGGTTGAGCTTCTGGATCGCCGGATCGTCCCACTTGGTGATCTTGCCGAGGAAAATGTTGGCAAGTGTGGGTCCGTCGAGGACCAGATCGCCAGCCTTGATGCCGTCCAAATTGACGACGGGAACGTCGCCGCCGACGACCGTCGGGAATTGAACCAGCCCGGACTTGGCCAGCTCCTTCGGCTCCAGCGGCATGTCCGACGCGCCGAACGTGACCGTCTTCTGCTGGATCTGCTTGATGCCGCCGCCCGAACCGATGGACTGGTAGTTCAGGCCAATGCCCGTCTCCTTTTTGTAAGCATCTGCCCATTTGGCGTAAAGCGGATACGGAAACGTGGCGCCCGCTCCGGAAATGTCGGCCGCCGAGGCCGCGCTGACGCTGGCGGCAAGGACGGCCGCGCAGACAATGGATTTCATGAACATGATGACGCCTCCGGCGAACGGAATGGACGAAACCGCGAGCCTCCCCCGCGGGATCGCGGCGATCAAGCGCCGCAAGCGAACCCTTACGCCGCCAAGAGCAGTCTTGTATGACAGCCGCGCAATGACTTTATGACAATATAAGCTATTGAAAGGGATGACGTTTTTCTTGTCCATTAGGAAACTCTTGCGGATTGCGACAGGAATGCGGGGAGATTGGCGCCAGCGAGGATCATGAGCGTCCGCTGCTCAGGCGCAGGCGCAGGTGATTTCCTCCGGCGGCATTACCTTGTTGCGGGTGCCAGCATTCGGCGAACAGGAACGCGACAATCTCCTGAAGGGTCTGCGTGTTAGCCGTGCAGCGGAGGAAGGATTGCGCGGCCTCTCCCCCGTCTTGCGACCGCGTTTGCCGCTCGTGGACGAGCGGCAGCAGAATAACCCTATTTGTTCTTGACATGTTCTCTAAGCTCATGGCATAAGGGAAGTTGATCGGGCCGCAACGGCGTCGGGATGGAAAGCGAGGTTGGCATGGAGGCGCCTTCGAATCTCACGGCAGCCTGCAGCTCGACCACCCTGGGGCAGGGCGTGACGGCAAGGGCTTTCCGCCTGAGCCCGCTTGCGCTGAGGAGGGTTGACTTCGCCTCGTTCGGCGTCGAACCAGCCGCCAAACGGGTTCGACGGCGTTGTTCGGTCGGCAGGCACGGAAGCGAGTTGGCTGCTGGCGGAGCGCATCGGCGGACATGCCGCGGACCAAGCGGAGGCGTCAGCGCGAAGCGGAGGAGAAAACAATTTGGATTCCGGCGTAACCCCTTGAGAACAGCCAATTCCTGGAAGACTTTTGCTTGGATTCGGCTATCCCCGGCTTTGCTCCGGTGCTCCCGAGCTTTGGCGGAACGTCCCGCGGCTTGCGTCTTCGGGGCCGCCAGTGGGCTCAAGGCGTGAGGAATGCCGCCGCGCCAGTTCCGTCCAATCCCGGTAGACTTCGAGGGACGGAAGCGGATTAAACTTAAGATATCTGTATAATTTGGCGGCTGCATCAGTACGTCGGCGCGGCCATCGGCCGCCGCGTTTGGCAAACGGCCTCCTCAAGTCAGCGCAGCTGGGCCTCAGGTTGAAGGTGGGCGCAGGTTTGGAACGTGATACAACGGCATTGGCAAACGAAGCAGTCCGCCAGGGAACCAACGCGCTCGAGTGCGGTTCCCGGGGGCGAACTCTGGAGGGCGCCCGGTGCGGATTCTCTATCTCTATTGCCATCCGCTTGCCGACAGCTTCCACGCCGCCATCCGCGTCGCGGCGCTGAGCGCGTTGAAGGGCAAGCAGCATAGGGTCGATCTGCTTGATCTTTACGCGGAATCGTTCGAGCCGGCGCTGACGCCGGAAGAGCGCCGGTATTATTTCGAGTCGCCCCGCAATCAAGCCGGTCTCGAGGGGTACGTCGAGCGGCTGAAGGGCGCAGAAGCTTTGCTCATACAGTATCCGACCTGGTGTTTCGGCCCGCCCGCGATGCTCAAGGGCTTCTTCGACCGGCTGCTGATTCCTGGCGTCGCCTTCGACACGTCCGACCCGGCCGGCACAAAGCCGTCGCTCGACAACATCCGCAGGATCGTCGGCGTCGTCACCTACGGGCAGCCGTGGTCGGCCGCATTTTGGATGGGCAATGCGCCGCGCAAGACGGTTACGCGCTTCCTGCCCTGGTTTACGAACGGCAAGGCCAAAACCGAATACCACGCGCTCTACAATGTCGACCAATCGACAGACGCGAAGCGCAGGGCCTTCATCGCCCGCGTCGAAAGAGCGATGCGAGCGCTTTGACGCGAAAAACGCGGCGGCGCCCTACCGCCGGAACTCCGCCTTCACGGCCGCGTAAAGCGCCGTAAATCTTTCCCTTTGTTTCGCGAAAGCCGCCACGAGCTCGGGCGCCGGTCTTGTCACGTCGGCGATCTCAGGCGGCTTGCAGACCGCCTCGGCCGGCTCGCCTGTGGCGCCCATTCTGGCCAGTCGGGCGGCGCCAAGGGCGGGCCCGGCTTCGCCGCCCCGCACGCGTGCAACGGTGAAGCCCGTCGCGGCGGCGATCATGCGCGTCCAAAGAGAGCTTTTCGCCCCACCTCCGATAAGGCCGATGCGCTCGATCTTCGCCCCGGCCGCATGCAGACAGTCGCGCGCGTCGGCGAGCGTCAGCGCGACGCCTTCCATCACCGCGCGGGCCACATCGGCGCGCGTCGTCGTCTCCGTCATGCCGAACAGCACGCCGCGCGCGTAAGGATCGTCGAGCGGCGTGCGCTCCCCCGAAAGGTAAGGTAGAAACACGAGTGTGCCGGGCGCGCGGTAGCCGTCCGCGGCGCAGCGTTCCAGGGAATCGGGCGCTTCGCCGAGAAGGCGTCCGGCGAAGGCGAGCGCTCCGGCCCCGTTCAGCATGGCGGCCATCGCGTACCACCGCCCCGGCAGGGCGTGCGCAAAACTGTGCACCAGATTGTCCGGCGCTTTGAGATAGCGGTCCGTCGTGACGATGAGCTGGGTCGCAGTGCCGAGAGAGACGAAGGCTTCGCCGGCGGCGATCGCGCCGAGACCGACCGCGCCCACGGCCGCGTCGCCGCCGCCGGCGACGACCAACGCCCTTGGCAGCCCGAACTCCTGGGAGGCGGCAGAGCGGATCTCGCCGACCGGCGATGGGCCCTCAAAAAGCCGCGGCATCCACGCCGGCTCCGCGTTGCAGGCGGCGACCGCCTCGGACGACCACATGCGCGCGGCCTCGTCGAGCATCCAGGTTCCGGCGGCGTCGCTCGCATCGGTCCCGCGCTCGCCGCAAAGGGCGAGCCGCAAGTAATCCTTCGGCGCAAGCACGCAATCGATTTGCCGGCGGCGCTCGGGTTCGAAGCGGCTGAGCCACAGGAGCTTCGGCCCCGTGAAGCCCGGCATCGGTTTGACCCCGACGACGCCGGACAATTGCGGATGATCGCGGGCGAGCTCGGCCGCCTCCGCATGCGCCCTGCTGTCGTTGTGCAGGATCGCCGGCCGGATCGGCTTGTCGAACCGGTCCAGCGCGACAGCACCATGCATCTGACCCGAAAAGCCGATTGCGCGGACGGCGCCGAGCGCTTTTGGCGCGGCATTCCGGAGGTCGGCGACCGCGCCCGCCATAGCAGCGCGCCACACATCCGGATCCTGCTCCGACCGGCCGGGCTTCGGTCGGTCTGGCGAATAGGCGCGCGACGCGCTGGCGACCGGGGCGCCGCTTTCGTCGATCAGAAGGGCCTTGAGCCCGGATGTCCCGCAGTCCAGCCCGAGATACATTTGCCAAGAATGCGCCGACCCCGACGCGTTCACAAGCTCGTCGGCCGACGGGCTGGCCCAAGGCGGGTGCAGTTTTGCCTGTTCGCATCAGACAGAAACGCGCATCGCCTCTATGCGTCCTGCAAGCGAGCGCGCCTCGGCCGCGCTCATCGCGGCGCGCGGGCCCTCCACCTTGATCTCGCCAATCACCCGCGCCGGTCTCGGCGAAAGCACGAAGATGCGGTCGGCGAGGTGGATCGCCTCGCCGACGTCATGGGTAACGAGAACGGTCGTGACCGCCCGGTCCGCCATCAGCGTCGCGAAGTGGTTCCGCAGCGCCATGGCAAGCGGCGCGTCGAGCGAGACGAACGGTTCGTCGAGCAGGAGAAGCGCGGGCTTGACCGCGTAGGCGCGGGCGAGCGCCACGCGCCGCGCAAGCCCGAGCGACAGCTCTCCGGGGAAATGCTTCCGGTGGGCGGCAATTCCGAGCGCAGTCATCAGCGCATCCATCTCCCCCTCGCCGATCCGCGGCGCTGCGAGACGGATGTTGTCCTCGACGCTGCGCCACGGCAGCAGGCGCGGCTCCTGGAATGCGATCGACAAGTTCTCCCGCCGGGCGAATGACCTTGCCCTCGAACTGCGGGTCGAGGCCGGCGAGAATCCGCAACGCGCTTGACTTGCCGCAGCCGGATGGGCCGATCAGCGCGCCGATCTGCCCGCCCTCGAGCCGGAAAGCGAAGTCGGAGAGGACTTCGACCGTGCGGCCGGAAGCGTTCACGAGGCGCTTGCGCGTCACGCGAACGTCAAGCGGGCCGAGGCCGCCAACGGGAGACATGACGTTCAAAGGGCTGCACCACGAGAGCTTCGATCATCAGCATCGCCACGGTGAACGGCAAGGCGTAGGCGAGCAGAAGGGCGACGTCGAACAATTGAAAAGCCATGTTGATCTCGAAGCCGACGCCGTTCGGGCGGCCGAGCAGTTCGACCACCAGCACGATTTTCCATACGAGGGACAGACCCGAGCGCGTCGCTGCGGCGAAATAGGGCGCAAGCTGCGGCAGCACCACGTGGCGCAGCCGCTTCAGCCGCGAGAAGGCAAATGCGCGGGCCATCTCGTCGAGGCCCGGATCGAGCGTGCGCGCCCCTTCCCGGATCGTGACCGTCGCATTCGGCAGCTTGTTGAGCGCGACCGCGGCGATCGCGGCCGCCTCGTTGAGACCGACCCAGATGTAGAGCAGAACGATGATGACGAGGGCCGGCAGGTTGAGAAGCACGACGATCCACGGATCGGCGAGCCGGTCCGCGAGCGGACGCCGGCCCATGAGGTAGCCGAGCGCCGAACCCAGCGCCATCGCCAGCGTGAAGGCCACAGCAACGCGCGCCATCGTGATCGCCATCGCCGAAAACAGCTCGCCGGACGCCGCCGCCTTGCTCATTGCGGCGAAGACGGCCGCCGGCCCCGGCAGATGCCTGGGATCGCTGAAATGCGCCGCTGCGGCCCACAGCGCGATCAGCGCGACGAGAGACAGCAGCCGGGCGGCCAAGGCGGCTCACTTCGCCGCGCTGGGGTCGAAAAACAGTGAAGCGTCGAGCTCCGGCGCGTCGCCGACGAGATTCCTGCCGCCGCTTGCGACGATCGCCCGATAGAGCGCCTTGGCGTCCTCGGCCTCCTCGGCCACGGAGCGCTTTGGTACGCCTTCGAGATAGCGCTCGCGGTATACCGCGAGGGCGGCGTCGTCGGCGAGATGCAGCCGGTTCTTGATCGGGGCCCATGCGGACGGATCGCTCGACAGCTCGGCGCGCGCCTTGGCCGCAGCGGCCAGATAGCGCCGAAGCACGTCGCCATGACTTGTCGCGAACGCTTCGGTGAAGACGTAACCGGTCATCGCCACCGGCCCGTGCGCGCCCAATGCCTTCTCTATATCGGTCATCTCGATTGCCCGATGGAACCCGCGGGTCTCGAGGTCGACGCAGAAATTCCAGAATTCAAGCGCCGCATCGAGTTCGCCATCGGCCAGCTTCTCGGCGATCAGCGGGGGCGCGCCGTAGGCCGGATGCGCGCTCTGCGCCAGATCGTGGCCTTCTTTCCGGGCCGCTGCCTGCGCCATGAGCCAGCTCTTGTCGAGTGGCCCGCCGGCGACGCCGATCGACCGGCCGGCCAGATCGGCGAGCGAGCGAACCGGCGAGCCCTTGGCCGCCATCACGGCGCCGAGCGCGTTCGAATAGGGCGTGAACAGGAGTTTGTCGCCGAGCGATCGCTCCCGAGCGACCCACAGCCAGTCGGAAACGATGATGTCGGCTTCGCCACCCTGCAGCGCGATCTTGCCGGCCTCGGTCGAGGCCAGTTCCGTCGTCTCGACGTCGAGGCCAGCCGCCTTGTCGAGGCCGAGCGCCTTCATCACGGCGATCTCCCAAGCGACGGTGCCCGTCTTCTGCACCGCGACGCGGATTACGTCTGCCGCGCCGGCGACGCCGGAAAGGCCAAGCAAGATTGCGGCGGCTGCCAGCGCCCGGAGCACGATCGCATGCTGCTTGCTCATCCGCCCCGCCGCATCAGCATGCCGCGGGCCGGGTCGTAGGCGACGACCGCCGCGGCGAGAAAGACGACTGTGCACCCGAGGACCACCGCGAGCGACACCGGCTCGACCTTGCCCCAGAAGGCGAAGCGGATGAGTTCGACCGCGTAGGTGAATGGATTGAGCGCGCAGACCGTGGCAAGCCACGGGCTTCCTTCCTGCACCCTCCACAGTGGATAGAGGGCGGAGGAGGCGAAGAACATCGGGAAGATGACAAAATTCATCACCCCGGCGAAATTCTCGAGCTGCTTGATGAGCGAGGACAGCACCATGCCGAGCGCCCCCAGCATCAGGCCCGAGAGGACAAGCGCCGGCAGGATCGTCACATAACCCCAGAGGGTCGGCGGCTCGATCTCCCAGAAGTAGGCGATGACCAGGTAGGCGTAGACCTGCAGGATCGAAACGGCAACTCCGGCGAGCAGCTTCGAGGAAAGAAGGAACCAGCGCGGCGCGGGGCTCACCAGCAGCATCCGCATCGAACCCATCTCGCGGTCGTAGACCATCGACAGCGACGACTGCATGCCATTGAAGAGCTGGATCATCGCTATCAGGCCAGGCGTGATGTAGACGTCATAAAGAACGTAGGTCTCGTACGGCGGGATGATCGAGATGCCGAGGGTCTGACGGAAGCCTGCGGCGAAGATGAAAAGCCAGACCAGCGGCCGCACCAGCGCGGAGATGAACCGTTCGCGCTGATGAAGAAAGCGCAGGCTCTCGCGCCAGACGATTCCCCGAAGGCAGACTAGATAAGCGCCGACGCCGAAAGGCTGCGGCTCGCTCCCTCCGATTGCGCTCACGCTTCCTCCTCGCCGGCGCCGCCGATCATTTTCGTGAACGCCGCGCCGATAGAGGCGGCCCCCGCCGCCTCCATAACGTCTTCCGCTGTGGCGGACGCGAGCACCCGGCCCTTGTGCAGCACGACCACGCTGTCTTCCGGGCGCACCTCGTCTACGAGGTGGGTCGCCCACAGAACGCCGACGCGGTCCTCGACGACGAGGCGACGCACCAGCACAAGTATGTCGGCCCGCGCCTTGATGTCCAGGCCGGCGGTCGGCTCGTCCAGCAACAGCAGGCGGGGCGCGTGCAGCAGGGCGCGGGCGATCTCGACCCGGCGCATCTGACCGCCGGAGAGATGGCGCACTCGGTCGTGACGCCGGTCGGCGAGGCCGACTCGGGCGAGGAGCTCGCGGCAGCGCAAGCGGACTTTGTGCCGGGCGATCCCTTGGAGCGCGCCCTGATAGAGCATGTTCTGCTCGACGGTGAGATCGAGATCAAGCGTGCGGCTCTGAAACACGACACCAAGTTCGGCCAGGGCGACGCCGCTCTCGCGTGCGACGTCATGCCCGAAGATGCGGACCGCGCCCGCCTTGCTGGCGTAGAGGTGGGTGATGATCGAGAAAAGAGTGCTTTTCCCCGCCCCGTTGAGGCCGAGCAGCACGGCGAAGGTCCCATGCTGGACTGAAAAGCTCACATCGTCGAGCGCCTTGCGCGCGCCGTAGGCGTGCGAGACGCGCTCGATTGCGAGCGCAGCCGGCAAATTCGCCGTCACGGGGAAGGACGCGTCGACGTTCATCGCCGGGTGATCGCGACGCCCCAAGGATAGGATCCCACGGGGATCGACTTCAGCGCCTTGAGCGAAGGAACGTCGATGACGGTCACGTCATTCGAGACGCCGTTGGTCGTATAGAGCTGCTTGTCGTCGGGCGTCAGGGCAAGCTGCCAGACGCGCTGTCCGACGAGAATGTACTTGATGACCTGCTTCGTCGCCCCGTCGACAATCGCTACGCGGTTCGCAGGGCCGAGCGCGACGAAGCCGAGTTTGCCGTCGGACGTGAACCGGATGCCGACCGGCTGGATCTCCTCTGCGCGCAGGCCGGGCACGGCGAATGTAATCGTCTGGGTTATGGTCTTCTTGACCGGATCGATCACCGACACCTTGCCGCCCACTTCCGACGACACCCAGAGCTCGGAGCCGTCCGGCTTGAACTCGGCGAAGCGCGGGCGCGAGGGAACGAGGATGTTCGCCACCGCCTTCTTTGTCGCCCAGTCGATCAGATGGGCCATGCTCGTCGTTTCCGAAGTGTTGACGACCATGGCGCCGTCCGGGCTCACGGCGACGCCCTCCGGCTCGACGCCGACGGGAATTTCGCCGACCACCTTGCGCGAAGCGAGGTCAATGGCGGTGAGCAGCGCGTCGTTCTCATTGGCCACGAACAGTGTCGCTCCGTCCGGGCTCACCCGCAGCTGCTCGGGATCTGGACCCGAGGGCAGATCGCCGACGACCTTCAAGGTCTTCGTGTCGACGATCTGGATCGTGTCGTCGTCGCCGGCGCAGATGAAGAGAAACGAATCGTCTTTCGACAGCGCAACCCCGCGTGGGCGCTGCCCGACCTTGACCGTCCTCGTCACCTGCATCGTCGCGGTGTCGATGACTGAGACCGAGTTGCCCTTCTCGTTGGTGACGAAGGCGGTGTTGGCGAAGCCGGGAGAGGCGGCAGCCAGTACGACGACGAGACCCGCGGCGAGACTCACTTGAGCTTGCATTTCGTCTCCGGCTGGTCGAGGCCGAGCGTATCGAGCTCCGACACCTGATGCAAAAAGCCTTCCTGCGGCGACACCGACACGGTGCCTCGCCCGTCGGTCAGCAGGATGGGCTGGCGAAGCTGCAGGTTCCACGGCCGAAGCGTCAGTTTCACGCCCTTGAAGTCGGCCACGTCGAAATCCGGCGACAGCATCAGATTGAGCGCCGCTTTCGGGTCGGCGGATTTTGTCCGGTTGACCGCGTCGCCGATCATCCGCATAGCGACCCAGGCCTGGTTGTCGCGCGCAGTCATGCCGCGGTGAAACATACGCTCGAAGCGGTTCTGCAGCTGCTGGGCGCCCCACAATTCGTGCGAGGGGTCCCAACTGGCCGGCCGCAAGCCCCCGGAGCCCGTGACCGGACGCGGCTCCCAGGTCCGATACGGGAGATAGCCGCCGAAGACTTCGTTCTCGTCCGCAGCGACCAGAACGTCGTAATCGGGCGCTTTCTGGGTGAAAACCGGCATCTGTCGTTGGGTTTGCACGACGCCCGAATCCGATCTCCGCCCGCCGCCCGTGTCCTCGAACGTCCGCTTCTCGACGATCTTGGCGCCGAATTTCTTGGCGGCGCGCTCGTAAGCCGCGCCGAGTGCGACATCCTCGGGATGCGAACCAACGACCAGGAACCATTTCCTCCACTGCTTCCAGATCAGGTACTCGGCGAGACCGTCGGCAAGCATCGCGCGGGAAGGCGCGGTGTGAACGACATTTTCGCGGCAATCCTCCTCGCGCAACCGTTCGTCCGCTGCGCCGGCGTTGAACACCAGGTCGCCGACGCCGCGCGCGGCGTCGGCGACCTTGAGCAATTCGTCAGCGGGAAGATCGACGATCAGGAAGCGGATGCCGGAATTCATCAGTGTCCTGGCGGCTCCGACAGCGTCGTCATTTGGCGCAAGCTTGACGTCCTCGATCGAGAAGGACTGGTCGAGGAACCTTCCAGTGGTGTTGTTGTCGGCCATCGCGAGCTTGGCCCCGGCGACGAAGTCGTCGGCGGCCGGGATGTCGAGAATCGAGATCGTGTCGCGGGAATGCTCCATTCGGACAACGCCGACCTTGATTTCGAGCGGATCCGCTGTCGCCGCTGCGAGCGATGCGGCCAGCGCCGCAGTCCCGAGCGCCGCCGCCGCCATGAGACGTTGTGCTCGTCGGCGAGCGCCGCCATTATCGAATCTGTCCGCGTCGACGCGCAGGCTTCGGAGAGAAAGCATGAAACTCAAAGCGACGCTCGCTTTGGTCATAATCGCGCTCGCCCATCCGGCGAACGCCAAGGACACGCGGTTCTGGAACCTGACCTCCTCCACGGTTCGGTCGCTCGAACTCGCGCCGGCCGGGACGGGAGCCTTCGGTCCGAACCAGTGCCTGAACGATCCCGACGGCGTGGTCGACCACGACGAGCGCGTTAAGGTGACGGGCGTCGCCGCCGGTTCGTACGACGCGAAGCTCAAGCTGGCCGACGGGCGGACATGTCTGGCGAAGAATGTGCGGATCGAAACCGGCAAGCCGTTCGCCATCGAGGACAAGGATCTCACCGACTGCACAAAATGAGCGAGGCCGGAGAGTCGGCCAGGCGCGTCATCGTTTCCACAAAACGACGCGGCGCCGATCATGTGGGGTCGGCGCCACGCCTCGACTGTTTTATGGTGCTCCGCGACCTTTTTATGGCGGCGCGCAGCTAATCGCCGCGCTCGCCATGGAGCCGAATTGCCCGACCGACGAACGTCGGCGCTTACATTTCGGCGGTGAGATAGGCCGTCACTTCGAGGCCAGCGCAAACTTCGACGACGACAGGCGTAGTCCAGCTCATGGATTGCTCTCCCAGAGATGCGTTTCCCAGAAAGGGCTTTGTCCCTTTCAAAGCCAATGTAACAGGCGGCGCGCAAGCCGTCACCGACCCTTTGGTAGTAACTTTGGCGCCCATTGGCCCCGAAGCCCAGCATCATCTCTCTTTGCGCCCAAGATCGGGCCGCGGCGGGGCGGCGGGCGCGGGAAAGGCCTCTGTTGCGCCCTTAATCTGCTCTTAAGCCGTTTCACTCAGCCTCCCTGAGTGCCGGGCGCCGAAGCGCGCCCGCGGACAGAAGCAGGAAGCGGCCATGCGCGACGATTTCGACGCAATCCCCGACCCGGGCGGGGGACGCGGCGCCCCGGGAACCATGTTGACTCGCATCTATCATGACATCGGGCTCGCGGCGGTCGCCGACGCTTTGAACCTGCTGACGGTCGAGTTCGAGCCCGAGCTGAAGGATTCCCTCGAGCGTGGTGAGTTTTATCTCGTCCCGGCCGACTCGGCGTGGCCAGAGATGGCGCTCTAGAAGAGTCGGTACGCCCGGGTCCTCCTTGGCCGCTCGAGCAAATGTCTCAGTCTGGTCGCCGCGAAGGCGAGGACTGCGAGGCGGCACAAGCTCTCCGCTGATGGTCAGAGCCGGGCTTCGACCATTCGCGCGCCAGCCGAGAGGTTCACCCCGCTCCTAGACCAGGCGGCGCGTCGTCAACGGTCGAATGTCGATCCCTCATTATGGACTCGCGCATCGGAGCCGGCGGCCGCGGCGGGAATTGGACGTCCGACCTTGCGGCGCCTCAGAAAGCGCGGCCGGCGCGCTATGGCGCCTCGGCCCCGCCGCCGGCCGCTGGGCAGGCGGCGCACGAGATCGACTCCGGTCGACATTCACCTGCACGTCGGCTGACGCCGTGCGCCCGACGAAGGCCGGGAGGCCGAGGAAACCCACCCACTCGCGCCACCGAGCCCTGGCTGCGGACTCATCCTCGTCTTCGGCGAGCCGCACGCACAGGTCGGGATCCCGGTGGAGGAGCTTCACCTCATAGCGAAACCGCCCGTCGTCGAGTCCGGCGATCCGCAACGCAACCCCCCGATAAGCGCTCGAGTCGAGGCGGATCGCCATCGAAACGCCGGCGACCACGCGTCTGATCACGACAGCCTCCCTGGAAAGGTCGACCATGCGCCGGCGGTTGTCGGAGCGCGGATCACAGGCTTCGATCAGAAGGCATTGGAGTGTTTTCGACGTCATTTGCGCGCGCGGTTCCGCAGATGGATTGATGATGCGGAAACGATGGCGGCGCGGCTCTGCCCAAGCGCCTAATTATGATGGTTAAGCTGCGGATAATAGGCTCGCTCTGCGGCACTTTCGTCGCTCGTGGCGAGCGAACGCTCAAGCAGAACGCTCAACTTTGAGCGTTCTGCTGGCTTTCGTTTACCTTCAGGCGCCGCTCGAGGCGATAGGAAGACAGCGGGGGTGTCGGGTTGCGAACATGGGCTGGTCTGGCGCGGGCCGCTGGGCTTGGAGAAGGACTGCCGAGCTTGCGAGGACATTGGCTTCCTGCTCTGGCGCGCGGCCGGAAGCGAGGAGAAGCGGCGATGGTCATGAGGAGTTGATCGTGATCCGGGACTGGGATGGCGGCCGGGCCGGGCGGACGCCTTCGAAGGTTTCGATGATGATCATCCGGCCGCCGCAACATGGACATCGGTGCGCTGATGAAGGTGTTTCAGCGTCATTGTCCGCCTCGGCGGGCGCGCGCTCGGGCGCGACGAGCAACCGGCGGACGCGCTCGATGTTGCGGGCGCGAACCGTGCCGGCGAAGAGGCCGTAGTGGCGGATGCGGTGGAAGCCGCTTGGCAGCACGTGCAGAAGAAAGCGGCGGATGAACTCGGCGGCGTCGAGCGTCATGGTTTTGAGCCGGTCGCGGCCTTTGATCCGGTAGTCCTTCCATTTGAAGGTGACGCCCGCCTCGTCGAGCGCGATCAGGCGTGAATTCGAGATGGCGACGCGGTGGGTGTAGCGCGCGAGATAGGCGAGGACGGCCTTCGGTCCGGCGAACGGCCTCTTGGCGTAGACGATTCATTCGCAGCGGCGCAATGGCGTGAGCGCGGCGTCGAAGGCGTCTTTGTCGGCGAGCGGCGCGAGATCGCCGAAGAAGGCCAGTGAGCCGGCGTCGCGAAGCGCCGCGAGATCATCGAGGAATAGGCGGCGGAACAGGCGCGAGAGGACGCGCACGGGCAGGAAGAAGCCTCTCTTGCAGGCGACCCAGCGCTCGCCGTCGCGCGACAGGCCGCCGCCGGGAACGATGACGTGGACGTGCGGATGATGGGTGAGCGCCGAGCCCCAGGTGTGCAGCACGGCGGTAAAGCCGATGCGCGCGCCCAGATGTTTTGGGTCCGCAGCGATCGTCGTCAGCGTCTCGGCTGCGGCCCTGAACAGCAGGTCATAGACGACGGCCTTGTTCTGGAACGCGACGGCGCCGATCGGAGCCGGCAGGGTGAAGACAACATGATAATAGGGAACTGGCAGCAACTCGGCCTGCCGGTCGGCGAGCCATTGCTTTGCGGCGGCCGCCTGACACTTCGGACAGTGGCGAATGTCCGGCGACCGGCGCAGGAAAGCGGCGAAGTTCCTGACGTGCCGAACGTAATCCTTCTGCACTTTCTCCTTGACCGGCGCGCCGTCATGTCGTCGATCATGCGCTGACGCAGCGGGCTGATGGGCTTCTCAGACATCGCGAAAGCTCCTGTCTCGCAGGGGGTTGAACCCCACGATTCTGAGACAGGTCCGCAACTCCTCGATGCTCTTCACTCCTCCCCGGATTCCCGCCGCCCCTCCCGCGAGAGCGGTTTAGTCCATCGCCACATTGCGGTCGAAGGCCGAACGCGCCACAGCGGCCATTCGTCGACGTGGGGCGAAAGATCAATGTCCCGACGGCCTTGATGATGCCGGGGATGACAACCAGATTCATGCTCTATGTCCGTCGGCGAAGTTGCTGAGGCACGGAACCGCCGGCGAAATCTCGCCCGTGGTTCGGAACCGCTTCACCCAGCGAACCGCGCTCGCTACCCTCACTTGGAAACGCGCGGCCGCCCGATTGCGCGACAACCCGCCCAACACCACCGCCTCGACCACACGCCCCCGAAGATCGTCGGAAACAGCCATCCCCGCCGCCTCCCTCTCGCGGCGTGAACGATCAATCAGAAACCAACTGATTCCGGAATCACCCAACCAATTCAGCCACGATTCAGCTCGTTCGGATACCGCTCTAAATGGCCGATGAAGCGTATGAATTGACCAGCGCCTTCGAAAGCGTTGCCGGCGCAGCCGGGCGTTCAGGGTTCTACCTTTATAATGGGTTCGTACATCCGGCTGCCGACGGCGAAGCGCCGGGGGATCACAAAGTGTTGTAAATGCTCAAAGCCAGATCGAGATCATCGAACACGCGACCGCGCCCGGCCTTCAGCACCAGAGCGCTCTTACAGTATTCGTGGACGAACTGGACGTTGTGGCTCACCAGGACCATCGCGCGGTGGGCCCTCTTCACGAACAGCTCGTCATGACATTTGCGAGCAAACCGCTGATCGCCGACGCTCAGCACCTCATCGATCAACAGGCATTCGAAGTCGACCGAGAGCGACAGCCCGAACATGAGGCGCGCCCGCATGCCAGAGGAATAAGCTTCCAGAGGAATGTAAAGCTGCGGTCCAAGCTCGGCGAAATCGTCGACAAAAGCCAAGACCTCCTTTTCGTCCCGGTTGTAGAGGCGAGCGATGAAACGCGCGGCGGCGGACCCCGTCATGTAACTCGAAATGCCGCTGGAAAGCGCGAGCGGCCACGAAAGGGACATATCCCGATGGATGGTTCCGGAGGTCGGGAATTCAACTCCGCCCAGCAGTCTGACGAGGGTGGACTTGCCGGAGCCGTTGCGGCCGAGCACCGCGATCTTTTCTCCTTCGCGCAGCTCGAAGGAGATTCCGTCGAGCACGCGGCGCACGCCGATCGGCGATTCGTATTCCTTCACCAGCTTCTCGACCCGGAGGGAGCGGGCCCGCCGCAGGGACAGCGTCTGAGCGGCGCCGAGCGACGGAAGCCCGGCGCCAGGACCTGCGACCACCGCCGTCGAGGCTACGGACGTCACGGCTGATGCTCCAGAGCGAAATCACGCAGATAGCGCAGGACCTGGAACATCCCCAGGCAAAACGCCAGGAGAATGACCAAATCCAAGGTTGCCTGCGGGAAGCGCGCCCAATCGAGCTCGAGACTGGGCTGCGTGATCCGTTGAACATAGATGTGCTGCCGGGCCGCGTCCTGCCGCGCCTGATCCCGCTGGCCCATGGCGTCGGTGAGCTCCTGGACGGCGAGAACAAGTCGCAACGCCAACAAGTCGTAGGTTCGCAATTTGTCGCCTTCCGAGCCTGAGGCGCCGGCTATTTCCGGCGTCAGATCGTGGATCTGCTCGCGATAGGATTGCGCCTGAGCGCGGAGCGCCGCAAGCTGAGCTGATGAGGTCTTCAGCGCGAGTTCATGCGAGATCGTCGCCTCGGTTTGCGCGAGTTGGGTCGTCAGTCCCTGAACCACGCTCAGTTCCGACTGCGCGACGAGGTTGGGGTCTATCGATCCTGAAGCATTACGAAAGGCCTTGAGCTCGGCCTCCACGGCGTCGAGGTCCTTCTGCGCCTCTGCGACGTAACGATCGACCACCGCAATCTGGCTCTGGTAGTAGCGCTCATTCATACGGTTCACCAGCGCCTCTGCATATCCCAACATTGCCTGGGCGAGCGCTTGCGCGTCCTGAGGCGTGAATGCGTTCACCTCGATCGTAGTCATGAACGATACCGGATCGACCTTGGCGGTCGCCATCCACCGAAAGCGCTGGAACAGGAACTCCTTGTTGTCCGGCAGCCAAAATGTCGGGTAGCGGAAAACGAAGTCGGCCTGCCGACGGCTCAGCATTTCCCGCAGATGATCGTTTTTCGCCAGCTGATCGACGAGCTCGTTGGACTTGAGATACGCATTGATCGCGTTGTTCTCGTCGAGCGCAACCGTTGACACAATGGCGGGGTCGATCTTCGCGAACAGGCCCTGACTCGGATCTTTATCGGTCGAGCGGACGAGGAAGCTCGCCGTTGAGCCGTAGCGGGGCGCAAAGACAAACAGAAGAACACTCGCCGCGACCGCCATCGGCAGAACGACCGAAAAGAAGAAAAGTCTATGTCGACGCCAGAGCCGGCTACCCTGTCGGCGGTGGCCCTCGTTGGTCGACGAGTTCGCGGACCGTGCCTCAGTTCGTCTCGACTTCTCTTCGATTTCGACGGCACATAACCGGTCGTATCCGATTGTCGCAACCGTTTGGCTATCCTCGACCGGGGGTTTTTGATCGCTCGGCGCCAGGGTCAATTGGCGCGCTCCTTGACGCCGATCGAGGCGAGCCAGAGAACGAAGAAAGCAGCGAGCCCCAGGGCGAGCACCGTGGCGACCGATCGCAAACGCTCGGGCTCGGTGGGATAGTCCGGCAGGTTGGGCAAGGTGATCTCTTCGACAAACACATGCTGCCGGCGAGCGTCCGTTCGCGCGTTGTCCAGCGACGATCGTGCCGCCATAAGGCTTGCGTCGGCAAGGGTGCGCAACAGCGTCAAGCGGTCATATTCGGACACCTTGCTGGAGACCGCATTGTGGGATCCGGCGAGCGCCTTCTCCTCCTTGCCGACCTGCTCCGAGAGCGCATCGGCCTGAGCTTTCAAGGCGACCGCGGTCGGACTGGACGGCGACAACCGAAGGCTCGCCTGGATCTGCGCCAGAGCCTGATCGACCTGGGCCGACAATTGGGTGATCGTGCCGAGCTGGGCGGCCGCGTTCTGGGTGGGATCGACCACAAGCTCAGCTTCGCGGAAGCGGTCTATGTCTTCCTGGGCGGAAAGCACCGCTTTCTGAGCCTCGGCCACCGAAGTCTCGGCGGTTCGGACGGTGTCGGCTTCCAGCCGATCGTTCATCTTGTTTACCAGCGCTTCCGCCTGCGACAACAATTGCCGCGCGATCGATTGCGCGTCGTCCGGGCGAAAAGCCTGCGCCTGAAGCGTGACGATCCCGGAGTCCGGATCGCTATATGCCGTCACCCGGTCATGGTAATACCAATAGAGCCGTTCGAAGCTGTCGCCGAAGAAGGGGCGGGGAAACCGCGCCAGCCAGTCGGCCTCCTTGCGGCCGTACATCTTCCGCAACGGGAGCGCTGCCTCCAGGGCGCTGACTGCGTCCCGCGTCGCCAGATATTCCAGAACGGCGTTCGAATCATCTTGGGAACGCGTAATCCCGACCGCCTGCAAGAGGGTCTGGAGGAACGAGCCGGTCCCCTGCGGGGAGTCGATCGAGCGCACCATGAATTGAGTTTCCGCCACGTAGCGGGGCGCCGCCCAGACGCCGAAATACGCTGCGGCGATCGCCGTCGGCGCCACGACGATAGTCATGAATAGCCGATGAAGGAATCGCGAACGCCGCCTGAGGGCCGCGTCATAGCGCTGACCGATGCGTTCCTCGTCCGGATGCGCCGTACGGACCGGGAGCCCGAATCGGCTGGAAGTCTTGGCGACCGACGAACTTGTCATCATCCGGCATCCCCTTCGGCCTCGGCAGGCCGGCCCTCTATGCAATATAAAGCAGCCAAGTTCAAAAGTCAGCCTTCCGGCTCCCGCCTCCGAGCGCGCCACGGCGCGCCCGCTGAACGCAACCAGACTCCACACGAACCAGCGCCAACCCCGGCCGTTCTTCGCGTTCTTCGCGCCGAACGTTGTCAACGCATGACCAATTCGCGTAAGAGATGCCGCGCGCCCAGCCATCGTCCAGAGGGCAGTCGCGATTTCGGTGCCTAGGCGCTCGCGTGCACGCCAGCGAAAGGGGTTAGTCGATGCCGTTTTCCGCAGCGCGACCACGACGTTCGCTAGCCGCCTGCATCCTCGCGAATTTGCGTGTGGTCGTCACTTTGATGATCCGCGAAGCTCAAGCCGATTACAGTCACGAAACTTTGGGCTTCTTCTGGACGATCGGCGAGCCACTGGTTCTCACCGTCGGCGTCATCGTGATGTGGACGTTAAGGGGGAAGGACGCGCAGCATGCCGATGTGAGCGTCGTCGTTATGGCCCTCACGGCCTATACGCACCTGAACCTTTGGCGGCGGGGGGTATTGCACAGCCTGCATGTCATCCGCTCTCAAGCGTGGCTGTTTTATTATAGGAACGTAACGGCTCTCGACGTCGTTGTCTCGCACGTCGTGATGAAGGGTCTCTCGGCATTCGCTTCGTTTTCGATCATCTATACTGCGGTAGTCTTGTTCAAAATCATTGATCCAGCCCGCGATCTAGGACTTGCTGTGACTGGCTATGCTTTCGACGTGTTGTTCACGGTTTCCTTTTCAATTTTCATGGCAGGGGTATGCGAATTGAACGAGATTGTCGAGATGGTGGCCCATCCAGCGATGTATCTGACGCTTCCGCTGTCGGGCGCTTTCTTCCTGACGGCTTGGCTGCCGCCGAAGTACAGGTGGATACAGGAATACTCACCTATGGCAAACTCCGTGGAAATGATGCGGGCCGGAATGTTCTCCTTGTCGATCAAGACGTATTATAGCGTTCCGCTCATATTACTTTGGTCGTTCTTTTTTCTCGCCATCGGCTTGCCGATCGTAAACTACGCTCGCCGGAAGATTGTCGTCGGGTAGCCATTCGCCGCGCCGATGGCGGAGACTGTAGCCAGCTTCGACGGCGACGAAAGCGAAGGCGGTGCTGCGATGAACGAACAGATCGAAGCAGGAATCTTCAGCTGTCCTGCCGGCGGGTGGCATGGACTGTCACTCGAACTCCTCTCACGTAGTCTTGGATGTCTGGGCAAGGCACCTGCAGATTGCGAATAAGTTTATCCCAGTCGAAGAAGCTGTATTCGAATCCGTAGCTCTTCAGGCTTTCGTCAAGAAGGGGTCTGGACATGAATCCAACCCAGCAAAATGGCTCTTCCGACGCCGCCCTTTTTGGTCCGCCGGTGTCCTCCAACATGTAAACAACCACTTTGCCGGGGTTGAGCACGATTTTGGTGTCCATGATGAAACAACGCGGTTTTAGCCGCGCAATCTCCTGAAGAAGAGCAAAGTGGTGCGCCGTGTGGTAGAAGAACCCGAGACACAAGATCGTGTCGAACTCACCCGGCGAAAAAGTCTTGATCAGCTCATGCGCGTCTCCGGTCACGAACCGATAACTTGCCCCTGGCCCGGCAAAGCGGGGCATGAGTTTCTCGGCTTGGCGCACGAGCCCCTCCCGAGCTTCAATTCCGGTGACGTGTTGCGCGCCATTTGCAAGGCAAGCTGCAGACCAGCGACCGTCGTGAGAGGCGATGTCAGAGAATCCGCTTGCCTTTGATCGCGCCGAGACCGTGCTCTACAATTGCCTGATAGCGAGCGTCCAAACGGGTTAGGTGATCCCGCAACTCTCTATCTTGTTTTGGAAGAAAGACTTCATTTTCCCGAAAGAACTGACGCATAGAAAAAGCCCTCTAAACTGGATGTAGGAACGGTCACAAGTCGGCCCAGGACGGCGGTCTCGCCCGTCGCGGCACGCTATGGCTTCCGCTCTTTCCCGGACGGATGTATTGAAACAAATAATCGCAACGCGGCCGGCCGACGCCGCGTTTGTTTCTTCCGGAAACGCCTCCGTTCTATTTCGTTATTGAGTCCCACGCCCGGCGAAACCGCTCGTGAGGACGCGCCGAACGTAAATTCTCCTCATCGAAACTCGTCCATAGCCTGTTCCAGCGCATCCGTCAACGCAAGTGACAGAAACTACTGGTCGGAATTTACCGAACCCCACCACGTCAAAGAGAAGGCGCGGTAATGATCATGCCGACAGACGTGCACACGTAACCGTTGGAGTTTATCTTCAAATGCAGCGGCGGCGACCGGTTTGTCAGAAACATGTCTTTCTTTTTTGGAAAGTCGACGAATTGATCGAGGATGCCATCACCAGCACTGAGATCAAGCTCAGCCATCATATACCCCTCGGCCTTTAGCCGTTCGGAAAACTCTTGCAGATGTATTTCTTTGTAATAAACGCTTGATCCAAATTCCAAGGCTTTAGCGGAATCGAATGTAAACTCCGTTGTGTGGACTGCAACTCCGCCGGGCTTCAATACTCTTAGCGAATTCCTGACGAACTCTAGCCCTTCGTTAATACTGCCGAGGTGCTCCAACGCACAGGCAGACCAGCAAAAGTCGAATTTGCCGTACAGGTCTGCGTCAATCCCCTTCATATTTTGGGGCCTGAAGGTTATATTATCAAGGAGGGATTCGTCGGGACAGATCACGGGCCTTCGCAAGGCGTTCGCCGTCGTGGTAAGCTGGTTCGACACCGCCCATGGCCCCGCCTTCGGGTCGTTCGGATCCAAATCGGTAGCCAACACGGACGCGCCATATTTCACGAATAGGCTTGGCAGCGGTTCAATGCCGCAGCCGAATCCCATCCCGCATTTACCTTTTGCAACTTTGCCCTCCGCCCAGAGGGCCTGAGCGATGTAAGCAAATTCCCAGCGTTTCCTGTGGTATGTGCTCGGCAATTTCATTTCCTTTGTCCAAAACGCTGCCCAGTCCAACTCCATGTCAGCCTGAGTGCAAGTCTTCGACTTCAGGCGCAGCTTGCCCGGCGACTGCACGTCCCTCCGCAAACTGGCATTTGAGAACTGCCGGCCGATGACGGACCCAAGCATCCGAACGTCGGACACCATCGCCTCGTAATCACGGAAACGAATATTGAAGTAAGTCGGGTTAGGGCGGCCATTTTTAATTTTGACCGCCAACTCGCGCAACGCAGGATCAAGACCTGTTCGGCTTAGTGCGACTTCTTCTCCTGAATAGCCGGCAGAAAGAGTCTTAACCGCGCTTTCAAGCAACGCCACCTGCTGCTCCAATTGTTCAATTCGAGAAGCAAGATTAGCTCCGTCTTCTTCAATCATAGGCAAATCCTCTCATGCGATCTCCGGCTGGCCAACGCGAGAATTGGAGAGCCGCAAGCCAGCGAGGCGTAGCTGTCATTGAGCGCTGCCGCCGCCATTGTTGGCGACCACGTTCAAGGTTCCTGGCCCGGCGTTGTTGATAAGGTCGCGCGGCGATCCTGACGCGAAGATGTTCGCGGTGACCACATTGTTGGTCGCTCCGCGGTCGAGTTGTACGGGAGCGGCCTGCCAGTCCTTCGCCGGTTCGCCGATAACGTTGCCGTTGACCGTGACATAGGCCGCGGTCGGGCCCAGCTCAACGCCGGGGCAAGTGTTCCGCGTCCCACCGACGTTCGACGCCGAATTCTGGAAGATGTTCGCACCCTCGAGGACGCCCTGCTGGCCAAGCACAGCGACGCCCGCGCCCGAGGCGTTCTGGAAATAGCCGCCGGAGATCGTGAATTTGGTGACCTTCGGCCCGATATAGACCGCCGCTGAGCTGGTGCAGTCGACGAAGTTGCTGTGTCCCGCCGCGTGGGCGGTCGGCGCGCCTGAGAACGAGATGCGCTGTCCCGCCTCGAGGTCGATGTTGTGGACGCTCGCGTATTCGGAGGCGAAGTCGGAGATCTTGACGGCCTGCGGGGCGGCCCCGGTCCCGGTGTTCCGGATGACGATGTTGGAGCCGGCGATGGCGGACAAGTCCCACCGTCGCGCGACGATGGTGAAGACCGTGCCGTCGAGGAGATAGGCCGACTGCTCCGTCCCGACGTCGCCGCTAGTCGGACCTTGGGAATGGCCGTAGAGGTCATTGCTGTAGAGGCAGCAGCTCACCCGGCGGCTCTTGTTGACGAATGAGAGGATGTGACCCTGGCGGCTCGAGAAGCGACGGACCGTGATGCTCCTGAGAACGACTGAGGCGCTGTCGGTGAACGACATGCCGTTGTATGGGTGATCAAAATGGAGGTTCTGGATGTCAGTCCTATCGGTCCAGACGGCATGGACCGCATCCCCGAGGAGCGCGTTCGACGTGGCTAAGACGTCAAGGTTCTCAATGGTGGTGTTTGAGATCTTCGAGCCGCTCGTTCCGACGATGGAGAAAAGATCCTGGACGCCGTTCCAGTTGATCTGGGAGCCGTTGCCCTGCCCATAGAGGGTAACGTCATTGTAAGGGAAATGAAGCGACGACGAGACCGGATAGATCCCAGGCGATACGTAGATCGTCGCGGCCTTCCCGTTGCCATTCGATCCGACGCTGGCGAGTGCGCGATTGAAGGCCGCGGTGTCGTCATGCCTGACTGTGACCTGGCCTCCCGTGCCTTTCGGCGACGGATCCACGAGCGTGAGCGCCTGCGTCCCGGCCCCGCTCACGACTGACGACACAAGCCATTCGTTCTGCGCGGTGGTCGGCGGCGTCGAGGGGACCCACCAGGGACGATATTGTCCGCTTCCCACGCCTTCGTCGTGGCTCGCGTTGCCGCGGTCGTTGTAGACCGCCGCCGTCCCGCCTCCATGGAACTGGGAAGAACCGGAGCCGACCTGCCGCCAGATGATGTAGCCCGCCGCGCTCCCGTCGACGGTGACCGAAAGGCGGATCCAGCCGTTCTTGTCCAATTTGGCGGGGCCGTTCGCGACCGTGACCATCGTCGGCGCGCTGATGCCGGCAAGAGCGTCGACGCTCGACACCGCATAGCTGTAGGACGTCGTCCCCGGGGTTCCCTGGACCGAGGCCGATACGGCGGGAGGCGCCGACTGCGCGGCGTGACCGGCCTGCGGCACGAGAACGCCCTGCCCAACCAGGACGTCCCACACTCGAGTAAGTGAAAGCGTCGTCGAGCCGACGGCCATCGAGCCAGGCGCGTTGCTGTTAAGGCCCGCCGCGCCGAACTGCTGGACAGGAACGAATGGGGCGCCGGTCGCGACGCCGCAACTCACCGTGTTCGGGCTGTTGCCGCTGACCGTGCAGTTCGTGAAAACCGGGCTGACTTTGAGGATTTGCTGGGATTGCCAGTCGCTTGACTGGCTGAAGAGACCGCCCCGGAAGGCTTGGCCCATCGCGGCGACGTCGGCGCGAATAGTCGCCCAACCTCCTGCCGTCGCATCGATCTCGCGGGCCAACTGGAAATAGTCGTCCTGTTCGACGTCGGACGTCGCGGGCGCCCGCGATATCGATCGCAAAAGCTCGGTTCGTGGGTCGCCCCTGGTCTCGCAACGTGCAGGAGACATCACGAAAAACAAAACGAAAATTACAGCAGCGTAGCCCTGAACACCGGTCAACATCATTCGATCCACTCGCGGTAGTCGGAATTGCCTCCAGTATCACGGCTTTTTGATATGCATTGTTCTACAGCTCCAACTCTTTGGCTCTGTCGAGCGCTTGCAAAGCTTAAGTCTGATTCCCCCAACTGAGCACAGATCTGGCCGAGCAGATCAAAATGCTGGCGCTCAGCGTCGTCGCAGCGCGTCGCCTGCTCAATTGCATCGCGCGCCTCTTCGACCCTTTTCATCTTGAGAAGAATTTGGGCCCGAAGATGGTGGCGCCTCGCGCGTGTCGGCTCCAAGAGGATTGCTTCGTCGATCGCCGCCAGCGCTCTATGCAACCTGGATTTGATGATCAACAGGCTAGCCAGTTGATGGAAGTAATGAGCCGCCTCGGGGCTGCAGATCGTCGCCTGGCGGGCCTCCTCTATCGCGCCTTCGACGTCCCCAGCCTTGCGCAGCTCGTTGCTCAGAAAGATCCTCGCCGCGCTGTTCTTGGGCTTTGTTCCGACCCATTGCCGCGCCAGATCCAGCAATTCCGGATGATGCGGATCAATTTCCCGCAGCAGGCCTGCCTTGAATCCAATGATGTCGCCGTCGTTCGGTTTCAGACGAAGTGCCTCATTCGCCGATTCAAGCGCGCGATCACGATCTTTCAGAATTCGATATTCTTGTGCAAGCCGGTAATGATGAACGTAATACCACGGGGCCATCATCGCTGCTTCACGAAATTTCTCGACCCCTTCCGATCGTCTTCCAGCTTTAACTAGTAAATGGCCCAGATGATGAAGCCACCGGTCGGTAAAAGCCAGATCATCGGGGATAGTCTTTGCTAGTTCGACAGCACGGTTGCCCCAGCGAATGGCCTGGTCGATGGAGCCCAATTTCGCGAGGGAGAGGCTGAGCTTGTAATGGCCCCCTGCTTGCAGACGCGGCGCTATCTTTCGTTTCTTGGGACGATGGTGATGCGCCAGTTCGATCAGCGCTCGATTTCTGAGGATCGCCGATGCTTTCGCCACGAACTCGAGATTGCTGATGAGATCAAGATGCAGATTGCGTCCAAATTTAACTTTATCGCTTTTTCTCCGTATGGCCAGAAGGGCGAGCAGAAACCAATCGAACGCGCTTTCGACATCGCCGTCCTTCATCAGCCTCCCGCCGATCCGGCCGAGCACCGCGCCATCGTTTTGAAAACGCTCCTTCCCTTCTCTCAACAGAAGGGTGAACTCTTCATCGCTCAGGGTTTCCGGCTTATCGACCAACTTGTAAGCCGCGGAGCGAAACAGTTGCCCTTCCGGAATGGAGCTTGAAAAGCTGATTTCCTCGAAAGTATATGACAGTTCGCTGCTGATGATCGAGTTCGATTTGGCTCCAGAACCTCTTTACAACGTCAGGAGCAAGTGAACAGTTGCGATTGAGCACCGCCTGAATGTCGTCTTCGCTCAACTCGACGGACTGCGGCAACCTGGGAATCTCTCTTATATAATCGCCGGGCTTAAACCGCCCTCCAAACGCGCTGGACAGTTTTCGTAAGTCACCCGACAAGACATCTTCATAGCGCAAAAGATAAGCACCAAATTCTCTTTTGTGCTGCAACCAACCGCCATAAAAACGGTTGTAGACGTTCGCATAACCGATAACTTGATCACCGTTTTTCGGAAAGTACTCGGGTCGGCTCTCCTTGATATCCTTGGCAGAATTAATAAGGCAACTTTGCAGCCAAAGCACCGGGTGTCTCGAAACTATAATGACGTCCCTGCCAACCGAGGTGGAGTCCGTTTCTTCTTGGAACGCGTGCTTCCAAAAGCCATTTCTAATAGTTAAATTCGGAAGAGCCGTTCGCAACACCTGTCGAACATAATTCGTGCCCGTTCGTTGCAACCCAACAAACGACAAGTCATGGTTAGGGTAGTCCTGCATGGTGTTCCCTGCGGTTCTTCTTGTGGTGAAGCCATAGCAGTTGGAGGCAGGCCCATCAATCCACACTGGCGGGTGCGGCGGGTGCATCTCGCCCGCACGAAAGCTGCGATGGCGCTGGCCCAAAAACCCCGATCGTCTCCACCCGGCTAGGCTCCGCCAATTCCAAGCGGCGCAGATGATTCGAGAAGACGGCCATGCCCACCTTCGAGGACTGCATCGTCACGCCAGAAGAATGACCGGGCTGCAGGATGCGCGACCTAATCGTGCATCACGTCAATTACCGCTGTCGCTGAGTCGCTGACCTTCACGCTTCACGATCACCATGGGCTGTGGTAGTTTGGGGACGCGAATGCAGATCGCACAGACGCTTGATGAGGAACGCATGCCGGATCCATCGAAGACCGTAGAGACTAAACCCGTCAGGGTCCCTGGAGCGACCAAGAGGCTACAACGCCTCGCCTCATCGCTCAAATCAGCTGCCGTGGAGTCGAGAGGCTATGTTTTCATGCCGTCGCCGGAGGCGATTGCGGGACTTCGCAAGCGGGAGAAGAAAATTGAGAGCATCGAGTTGGGCGACGCGGGCGAAGGCGGCAAACTGTTGAAGTTGGCGAACGGCGACCCCGAGGCCAAGTCGAACGGTCCGACCGAGGGTTTCTCAATTCGGGTGCCCGAAACGTTTGAACGCGAAGTGAGCGCAAAAATGGTGCGGGTGCAGGTGCTCGCCCGGTCGGCCAGCCCCGAGGCGACACGCTTGGCAATCGCGTATTCGACAAATGAAGTTGGTAATTCGCGGTGGCGGTGGCGCTCAGTCAAGCCGACGTGGGGCCTTTGCAAGATGGATTGGAAGGTGCCGCAGATGAAGGAGGGCCACGGGGATTTCATCGGCATACTGCCGGATAAACACGGCGCTCCTGGCGTGGAAATCTACTCTGTGAGCGCGACTATCATTGAATCAGTATCCGGATAAACGATGCGGTGAGGCGCGGGGCTGAAAGCCCCGCCGAAGCGCCCAGGGGAGAAAGACTCAGGTTGAACAATGATGCGGTTGCCGACTGCGACGACTTTGGATGAATCGGCGGCCGACCTCGCAAAATCGGCGGATGCCGAAAGCAAAGCCCCGGAAGCCGGAGCCGAGCGGAAGCAGTCCGAGGGCGCGATCGAGGCGTTGGAAGCGGCTACGATCCCGGCGGGGGCCGACGCCGCGGTAGAGTTAATGCCGCCTGACGAGGGCGAGGCGGAGGGGGAAACGGGAGCCTTGGCGCTCGCCACGCAGGGTGGCCCCGTCGTCGTCGAGATCGAACTCAAGCCTTTGCCAATTCGTCCGCTGCTTCCGCCTTCCGCGTGGGAAGCCCCAACCGTCGAA
The DNA here is from genome assembly GCA_963823165.1 of uncultured Alphaproteobacteria bacterium. Taxonomy (GTDB): domain Bacteria; phylum Pseudomonadota; class Alphaproteobacteria; order Rhizobiales; family Beijerinckiaceae; genus Roseiarcus. The sequence continues at coordinate 163,270 of CAWGKV010000039.1, forward strand.
CCGGCAGTCGGCTTCTGGGGACGTTACCGGCTGTTTATCCTCATAGTCGTCGTTCCGATGCTGATCGCCTCGCTCTATCTCTTCGCCGTAGCCACGCCGCGCTTCGCCTCCTCGGCCAGCTTCATCGTTCGATCCGTGGCGGACAGCGCGCCTCTGCCGACTGTGGCGGCGATATCCACGATGATGCAGCAGAGCGCGTCGGCAACGCCGTCCGCGGGATCAACCCAGGGGCAGAGTTCCACGCCCGCTATTTCGGCGCCGCAGCAGAATGCGTCGCCGTACCTCAACCCGTCGTCGCTGCAGAGCCCGAGTCCGGGTCAGCAGGGCAATACGACGGTCGCGGAGACCGAGACTTACGCGGTCAACGCTTACCTAACGTCGGGAGACATCGTCGATCAATTGGTCAAGAACAACGGCTTGCGGAAGATCTTGAGCCGCCCGGAGGGCGACTTCATCTTTCGTTACCCGACCTTTTGGCTGCCGAACAACGATGAGTTTCTGTACCAGAGATTTCAGTGGGCGGTTAGAGCGAGTGTCGACTCAAACTCGTTGATCAGCAAGATCGAGGTCAACGCGTTCAGGGCAGACGACGCGCAGGCGCTGGCCAGCGCTCTGCTTGGATACGCAGAAGAGCTGGTGAACAAGATGAACCAGCGCTCCTATGACGACACGCTTGCCATTTCGAACCGTTTCGTGGCCGAGGCCCAGAAGGAGGTCGACGCGGTCGAAGCCGAACTCAAGGCCTACCGGAACGCTACGTCGTCAATCGATCCCAACTTCGTTTCACAATCGAAATTGCAGGTGATCGGGACGCTTTCAACCCAGTTGGCGCAGATCCAGGCGACGATCGCCCAGCTGAAGGTGATCACGCCGACGTCGCCCAATCTGGCGTCGCTGCGCGCGCAGGCCCAAGCTTTTCGCGCCGAAATCGAAAAGCGGAAACGAGAGATCGCGGGGCCATCGGGATCGGAAGCTGACAAGCTCGAGACGTACGACGAACTCACGACCCGGGCCGGGCTCGCTGCGACGTCGCTGGCTGCGGCCATCTCGGAAAGAGATCAGGCCCTTCAGAACGCCAGACGCCAGCATCTTTTCATCCAGGTCATCTCCAACCCCAATTTGGCGCTCGATTACGCTCGCTATCCGCGCAGAATGTTGGATCTGCTTGTGCTGATGGCGATCTGCCTTTCCGCGTTTCAAATCCTGCGCAAAGTGTCCGCCTTCCGCGCCGAACAGGGCTCGTTGTCCTGATCGAAGGCAGCGATAACCCCATGACCGCCATCGTTTAGCGTGAAGTTGCGCATTGGAAAGTGGGGGCATGCACGTCGGATCAGCGAGCGCTCGGGAACTGCCGGAGTCCTCGGACGCTCCGGTTCTCATGACAAATCCGATCCTGCGCTTCCGTTGCGGCGGGCCGCGCTTCGAGCAGCCAGCCACCTCGTGTTCTTATTCGCCGCGAGCGCTGCAGCGTTAATTGTGCAGTTGGAGCCAACTGCTGCGCATTCGCAAACCTCCGCGTAAAAGCTCTATGATTCAATGTGTTATGGGTATCTTGGACGTTCCAATTGCCGTTTCTAGAATAATAGACTGCCGAGCTGGAGAACGTCCGCTTCCCGTCCAGTTGGAGGACTCTGCTGCCACCGCCGAGAAGGTCGTTAGCTCGCGATGCCAAATGGCGACCTATGCCCATTCATTGCGGAGGTCCCACCGCGATATCTTGCTTCTCCGGACGGCTTAACTGAGCGGAGATCTCGCTGAGCAATTGGAAATCACGTGGCTCCGCGTCCTTGCACCGCGTGGCGGAGTCAAGCGCGCCACGAGCTTCTTCGAGCTTGTCCATCTTTTGGAGGATCTCCGCGCGAAAGTGATGGTGGGTCGCGCGGTCGGGCTCCAACAGGATTGCTTCGTCGATCGCGGCCAGCGCCCGGCGCCACCGCGACTTGAGGGCAAGAAGGTCCGCCAAATGGTGGTGGTGCCAAGCAACCTCCGGGTTGCGCTCCGCCGCGGCTTGCGCAAATTCTATGGCTTCGTCGATCTGCCCGCATTTCCGCAATTCGTCGCTCAAGCAAAATTTCGCGAAGCCGTCGTTAGGCCTCATCTCGACCCACCGGCGGCACAGAGGAATAATCTCAGTGTTTTCCGGATCGAAGTCCCGCAGCGCTGTCACCTTGAATCCAACGATGTCGGCCTCGTTGGGGTTCAATCGGATGGCCTCATTGAGGGACTCGAACATTCGCTCGCGATCCTTCAGGCGGCGATATTCTTGCGCCAGGCGGTAGTGATGCCGGAAATCGGACGGGTCCCTCTTGGCCGCCTCGCGAAACTTCTCGATCGCCTGGGATTGTTTTCCGACCCTGGTGAGCAGATCGCCCAGGTGGTGAATCCACCAAACGACATCGCCTTTCCGGGTCGGAGCCATGTCAGCATATTCCACGGCACAGCTTGCGTGCTCGATGGCCAAGTCAAGTTTGCCGAGCTTGGTCCAACACAGACACAGATTCCACTCTTTACCGGCGCGGTAATGGTCTTCTTTTGGATTGACCTTCGTGTAATGTCGCAGCAACCGCTCGAGTTTCCTTTCGCGGATGACGAGACACGCCTTCGACAACAATTCCAGATAGTCTGCGAGGCGGGAATCGAGCTCCCGCCCAAAAACCTTGTCGTCGCTCCGTTGAATCGTGAGAACGGCGTGTGACAGCCAGTCAAGGGCGCTCTCAACGTTGCCGCTGTTCATCAATTTTGTGCCGATCTGGCCAAGCACGAGGCCGTCGTCCCGAAAGGCGTCTTTGCCTTCCCGCACCAGAAGTTCAAATTCCTCGTCGGTAAGCGCCTTTGGCTGCTCGATCAGCTTGTAAGCCGCCGAGCGAAGTTTCTGCCGGGTCGCATAAGATTCGGAGAAATTTATCTCCTCGAAAGTGTAACCAAGATCGGCGGCGACGGTAGGATGAAGCCGTCGCCAGAACTTCTCGGCCACTTCTTTTGAAACCGCGCAATCCCGGTCTACAACTGCTTTCAAGTCCTCGGTGCTCAGCTGGACAGACTGCGGCAGCGTCATCATTTGGTGTGAAACGTCAAGGACAGCGAAATTCGTTGAGAACACTTCTTTCAGTACTTCCGCACCCCGCTCCAAAACGTCTTCATACAGCAAGAGGTAGCCTCCGGCAGTTCTTTTGTGCTCCAGCCAGCCTCCGTAGAAACGTGTATAAAGATCCGCGAATCCAACGATCGGATCGACGCCGTCGACAAAGAATTCTGAACGGTTAAACTTGATGTCCTTGGCCGAGTTCAGCAAACAGCTCTGCAGCCACAGTATCGGGTGTCTTGCGATAATGACGACTTTGTCGCCGATTGGAGCGTCTCCGGCTTCGTCTCGAAACGCGTGCTTCCAGGCAAGGTGATCCGTGAAATCGACATCTGGAACAGCCGCCTTGAGCACCTGCTGCACATAATTTGTGCCCGTGCGCTGCAGACCAATCAGCCCCAATTTTTGTCGAACCTGGTTCTGCATCGGCGTCCTCTTGTTTTGCCCCTCTTCGTCAACCGCAACGAGCAACGTCAACGCCGTCGCTGCTGAGGATTTTGTCCGGCGTGCGATTCCATTGCTAATCCGGACAGCGTTTGCGTTCAGGGCGGCCCGCGATCGAATCTATCTAGAAGGTTGTGGGCCCTGTCAAACTTAGGCGACGCTGCAAAAGCAATTGAATCGATTTGGATATTGGCTACCGGGTTCGGACCGCGGAGTTGGGATTCCCCCTTTTGCTCCGGATGGCTATGTCGGCGGCATGATTGATGAAACAGCAATTCGCGACTCCGGTCGAGTTGTCATAGCCGCGGGCGGCGAAATAATTTGTGCAATCGCCGGGTTTGAAGATGTGGGCGCAGGTGTCGAGCGCCCTCGTCAGGTCGGCGACGCTTCAGTCGGAGAGCTTGCGCAGCTTAGAGCGGTATCCGAACGGACTGAATTGGTTGGGGGATTCCCGAATCAGTTGGTTTCTGATTGATCGTTCATGCCGCGAGAGGGAGGCGGCGGGGATGGCTGTTTCCGACGATCTTCGCGAGCGCGTGGTTGAGGCGGTGGTGTTGGGCGGGTTGTCGCGCAATCGGGCGGCCGCGCGTTTCAGAGTGAGCGTAGCGAGCGCGGTTCGCTGGGTGAAGCGGTTCCGAACCACGGGCGAGATTTCGCCGGCGCCTTCTGGCGGCGACCGCCGCTCCGGCCGGGTCGAGGCGCATCACGACTATCTCTTGGGCCTGGTCCGGCGCAGCCCGGATCTCACGCTGCTCGAGATCCAGGAGCGGCTGATCGCCAATTGCGGCGAACGCTTTGCGGTCTCGGTGCTGTGGCGTTTCTTCGACCGCCACGCGATCACCTTTAAAAAAAACGGCGCATGCCGAGGAGCAACAACGCGCGGACGTGCAAAAGCGACGCCGGGAATGGTTCGCGGTGCAGCTCGATCTCGATCCGACGAAGCTCGTTTTCATTGACGAGACAGGAGCCTCCACAAATCTCGCGCGCAAAAGCGGACGTTGCCGGCGCGGTCGCCGCTTGCGCGCCGCCATCCCGCACAGTCACTACAAAACGGTGACTTTGGTCGCCGGCCTGCGCCTTCGCGGCCTGACGGCGGCAAGGACTTTCGACGGACCGATCAACGCCGCCCTGTTCGAGGATTGGGTGGAGACATGCCTCGTCCCCACGCTCTCGCCCGGGGAGACCGTGGTCATGGACAATCTCCCCGCCCACGAGGGGCCGAGGGTCGAACAACTCATAAAGGCGGCGGGCGCGGAGTTGCGATATCTCCCAGCCTACAGTCCCGACATGAACCCCATCGAAAAAGCCTTCTCCAAGCTCAAAGCCTTCCTGCGCAAAATCGCCGAACGGACCGTCGCGGGTCTGCTTCGCGCCCTCGAAACCTGCGCCGAAATCTTCAAACCCTCGGAATGTACAAATTACTTCAAATCACGGAAGCGCTGGTCTCGTGGACGAAGACGAGTTCGCTGGATCAAGATCGAGCTGGCAGGCGAACCCGTTCCGGCGCTGCTGCAGGAAGGTCGGGCGACGCTGCTCCCATGAGCGTGCGCGGAACAATCTCTTGACAAGAGCCTCGAGCTTCGTTCTTGATACGTTCTCAAGGCCGCAAGGAGAACGTCCTTGTCGGCGCAGCTCAAACTCGTCCCGGCCTTGTGCGAAGACGGCCCCCTCGCACCGTGAGGCTTACGTATCGAAAGAAGGTCGATACAGAGACGTTGATTAGCAGCCCTGGAGCGCGCCGCGCGGCGTCACGGAGAAATTTCAGTGAAATTTCAGCCGTTCAGCGGACAAATTTTAGTAAACTGGGCAAATTCCCGGAATCCCACGCCCACTTGACGCGCCGGCGGCGGCGGATTATCTCCATGTTCGTTCTTTGTTCCGATGTCCCACTAATCTGGCGCCACGTCTATGACCCCGAACCCTGCTCAATTGCCCGCCCTTAGTCCCAGCCACACTCCCGCTGCGATCGCTGCCCGCCTCACGCCGCACGAGCGCAGGCGTGGGCGGGGCGCCGCGACCAACGCTTCGGGCCGCTTCGAAATTTTTGCGCGCGAGGATTTCGACGACGGCTGGACGCACGAGGAGGCGCCCGAGCCGCTCGTGACCGAGGTCACGTGGGAGAAGCCCAAAGCCATTATCACCCGCAACCAATCGCCCGACATCACCTTCGACCGCTCGATAAACCCCTATCGTGGCTGCGAGCACGGCTGCTTCTATTGCTTCGCCCGGCCGACCCACGCCTATATGGGGCTGTCGCCCGGGCTCGACTTCGAGAGCAAGCTGTTTGCGAAGCAGGGCGCGGCGGAACTGCTCGAACGGGAACTCGCGGCGGCAAAATATGCGCCGGGGGTGATTGCCTTCGGCACAAACACCGATCCCTATCAGCCGATCGAGCGAAAATTCCGCATCACCCGATCGCTCCTCGAGGTCTTGCAGCGAACGCGCCACCCCTTCAGCATCGTCACCAAGTCGAATTTCGTCCTGCGCGATCTCGACATTTTGAGCGACATGGCGCGCGACGGGTGCGTCAAGGTTTTCCTGTCGGTCACGACGCTGGACCGCGAACTCGCGCGCAAGATGGAGCCGCGCGCGCCGACACCCGAGAAGCGGATCGAGGCGATCGAGAAGTTAAACGCCGCCGGCGTGCCGGCCGGCGTCATGGTCGCCCCGGTAATCCCGGCGATCAACGACGCCGAGATCGAGACGATTCTGACCCGCGCCTCCGCCGCGGGCGCGCGCGAGGGTGGTTATGTCGTCCTGCGCCTGCCGCTCGAGCTGCGCGATTTGTTCCGCGAATGGCTGCAGGCGAACTTTCCGGATCGGCTGAACCGGGCGGTGTCGCTCATGCAGTCGATGCGCAACGGCAAGGACTATGAGGCCCAGTGGGGCCGCCGCATGGCGGGCTCGGGCCCCTACGCCTGGATGATCGGCCGCCGGTTCGAGACGAAGGCGCAGCGTCTCGGGTACCGTCAGACGCCGGCGACGCTCCGGACGGACCTGTTCTGTCGGCCTCAGCAGGAGGCGAGCGAGGCCGGCGCCCAGCTCAGCCTTTGGTGACCCGCCGTTTCCAAGGTCAGCACTTTTCGCCGACGCACGAGTCACTCTGCATCGATTGGTGGGTCTTGATCTGGAGTTCCCCCTTCGATCGGGGTGGCGGCACGATCGGCAATTGCGTCACCAAGCCGGCGTTTTCGGCTCGTACAAGCAGATGTCGTTGAGCATGCATGCCGCGCACATCGGCGTTCGCGCCTTGCAGATGTAACGGCCGTGAAGAATGAGCCAGTGATGCGCGTGAGGCAGGAAGCGATCGGGTATGACCCGCATGAGTTCATCCTCGACCTCGCGCGGCGTCTTTCCCGGGGCGATGCCCAGCCGGTTGGCAACGCGAAACACATGCGTATCCACCGCGACGGTCGGCTCACCGAACGCCGTGTTCAAGACGACATTCGCCGTCTTCCGGCCGACGCCCGGGAGCGACTCGAGCGCGTCGCGGTCCTTCGGCGTCTGCCCGCCGTATTTTTCCACGATCATCCGCGACAGCGCAATGATATGCCGCGCCTTGGCGCGGTAGAGGCCGATCGTTTTGATCCGGTCGGCGAGCTCCTTTTCGCCGAGCGCGACCATCTTTTCCGGCGTGTCGCCGACCAGAAACAGCGCTTTCGTCGCCTTGTTGACTCCTGCGTCGGTCGCCTGCGCCGACAGCACCACCGCCACCAGAAGCGTGAACGGATTGACGTATTCGAGCTCTCCCCGCGGTTCGGGCTTGGCCGCCGCCAGTCGTTCGAAGACGACTTCCGCCAGCGCCGCCCTCATTTTTCGCGATAAATTTCTTTTCATGACGTCTTTATAGAACGCTGATCTTCCGCTGGCCAAGCGAGCGCGCCATGACGCTTGATTTGCGTCGGCGCGGGAAGCAAACTACCGCTCGTGGGAGCCTATTGCGGTTCTGCCGAGCAGGGAGGAAAGAGCCATGATTTGATTGAAACACGTGCTGACAATTGCAGCCGCGCTTTGCGGGCTCCTCGCTTCTGGGCCAGGCGAGGCCGCCCCCAACAAGGTGGTTATTGGCGACATCGACGACATGTCGGGGCCCTATGCCGACGTTTTGGGGGCAGGCGGCGTCGAGGCGATCAAGATGGCCGTCGCCGATTTCGGCGGATCAGTGCTCGGCCAACCGATCGAGGTTCTCACAGCCGACCACCAAAACAAGCCCGATATCGCCCAGCAGAAGTTCCGTGAATGGGCCGACAGGGACGGGCTAACCATGCTGCTTGGCGGCTCAAACTCCGGCGTCAGCATCGCGCTGTCGGCGGCCGACAAGGAAAAGAAGATTCCGTTCTTTGCGATCGGCGCGGCCGCGGCGTCGCTGACCGGCAAGGACTGCACGCCCTACACGATCCACTACGGATACGATACGACTGCGCTCGCCAACGGCACCGCCAAGACGATCCTCGAACAAGGCGGAAAGACCTGGTTTTTCCTCACCGCGGATTACGCGTTCGGCACGCAGCTTGAAAACGGCGCCGCCAAAGTCGTGAAAGAGGGCGGGGGCAAGGTGGTCGGCGACGTGCGCGTGCCGCTGGGCACCTCGGATTTCTCCTCCTATCTGTTGCAGGCGCAGGGGTCCGGCGCGCAGGTGCTCGGCCTCGCCAACGCCGGCGCCGACACCTCCAACTCCATGAAGGCGGCGGCAGAATTCGGCCTCACCAAGACGATGCGGCCGGCGGCGCTGCTCGTCTTCCTGACCGATGTCCACGCGATGGGCCTCGAAATCGCCCAAGGACTCGTCCTGACCACCGCCTGGTACTGGGACCTCGATGACCGGACGCGCGCTTTCGCCAAGAAATTTTACGACAAGGTGAAAAAGGAGCCGACATTCCCGCAGGCCGCGTTCTATTCCGCAACCCTCACCTACCTCGACGCCGTCAAAGACGCAGGCACGACCGACACCGAGAAGGTGATGGATGAGCTTCACAAGATGAAGGTCAACGACGCCTTCGTTCAGAACGCAACCATCCGGCCCGACGGCCTGCTGGAGCACGACATGTACATCATGGAGGTGAAAAAGCCGTCAGAATCGAAGGGTCCGTGGGATTATTACAAACTTCTGAAGACGATGACCGGCGCAGAAGCGTTCGGCAAGCTCGCCGACTCGACCTGCCCCCTGGTCAAGAAGTAGCCTCCGCGCGTGAGGCCATGGCGCCCGGTTCGCCGTCCGGGCCTCGGTGGCCTTGCTCGGCTGCGCCTGAATTTCAGGGAGCCCTTGCCTCGATTCTTATTGTTCCTTGAACAGGATTGCGCGACGGGCAAGGATGGGTCGGGGCGAACAAGTCTTTCGGCAGCGAGCGGTCGAGTTCGACCGGCGCCGTCACAAAGACGATCTTGCCGATGATCCGGCTCGACTGCCGCCCAAACGGCAGGAAGGCGGCCTACGTACGAAAGGCGAGATTACGCGGCGCACCGCTCGACAGCCCGAAAACGACGCCGCCAGCCGAACTTCGCCCACTCGATGGGAGGTTTTTTCGGCCCGCAAAACATCGATCCTGCGAAGGTGAGGTCTTCCAAATGGCTGTAGTGCCGACCAAGGCTATTTTCTTGGGTCGGAATACGGGGATAGGCATCGGCCGTCATGTTTCCCGCAGCCGCGCGGAGGGCGCGTGGCTACGCGCAGGTCCACCCTATGCACTCCGGGGATGAACCGCTCCCGATGATCAAGAGGGGTCCTTTTTCCATGCCGATGGGTCCCTTTTCGACGCCGGTTGACACAAGTGCGCAAACAGCAGGCGGAAGCGGGCGACATCGTTCTTCTCTACGGCGATGAGAGCGAGGCCTTGACACGTCCCTACCTCGCCCGCGCCCGGCGGGCAAAGTCGGGAGCCGATCTGCGCGTCTCGGCGCCGGGACAGGCGAAGAAGGTCGCGATGCTGGGGCCGCTCGATCATGTCACCCCGAACTCATCGCCCAGACCAGTCCGGACCAAGCGCAGCAGCGGCTTCATCGTCCATCTCGAGTAACTCGTTCGACTCTGCGGTCCCAAACCGAGGTAGCCGACCAAGCCGATCCGTGCTCGTCGAGGACAATGGTCCGATCCACACGAGTAAGCTCTCGCTAGCGGCGCTTGCCGCTCGCGCCCACTGGCTCACTGTCGAGTGGCTGCCCAAGTATGCCCCGGAGTTGGTTGGACGACACGGCCAGCAGGTCGTTGCCGGCGAAGAATCCGTTCCTTCCGACGCCTGGCGCCGGCCCAATCGCCTTGCCAGCGCCCCTCAACCAGTCCGCATCGCGTTGGCAAGAGTGGAGGGCTTGGCGCGACTCGGGGCCGACAGCGCCTGGCCGATCTTGTCCATGTAGATGAATACGATCGGCGTGGTGAAGAGCGTGAGCACTTGCGACACCAGCAATCCGCCGACGATCGCATAGCCCAGCGGTTGCCGGATTTCGGACCCTGTCCCCGTTCCAAGCATGAGAGGAACGCCGCCGAACAGCGCGCACATGGTGGTCATCAGAATGGGCCGGAAGCGTAGGAGGCAGGCGTGATGGATCGCGTCTTCGGAGGAAAGCCCCTCATGGCGCTGCCCTTCGAGCGCCACGTCGATAAGCATGATGCCGTTCTTCTTCACGATGCCGATCAAAAGGATGATGCCGATAATCCCAATCACATCGAGCGGCCGGCCGACCAGCATCAGCGTGAGAAGCGCGCCGAGACCGGCCGAAGGCAGCGTCGACAGAATCGTCAACGGATGGATCGTGCTCTCATAGAGCATGCCAAGGATGATATAGACCGCGAACAACGCCGCGAGGATCAGAGGGGGCGTGGTGCTGAGCGAGCTTTGGAAGGCTTGTGCGTTGCCCTGGAAGCTCGTGGTGATCGACGGCGGCAGGTGAAGAGCCGCGGTCGCCCTCTGCACCGCTGAAACCGCCGCGCCGATCGTCGCGCCAGGCGCGAGATTGAAGCTCAGGGTGACCGACGGAAACTGGCCCTGATGGTTGACGACGATCGGGGTCACGGTCGGAATGAGGTGGGCGATCTGGCTCAAGGGCACCATTGTGCTGTTCTGGGAGAGGACGTAGATGCGTTGCAGCGCATTCGGTCCGAGCTGATATTGCGGATTGACTTCGAGAAGCACGTAATATTCGTTGAGTGCGGTGTAGATCCGGGCGATATGACGTTGGCCGAACGCGTCGTAGAGCGTGTTGTCGATCGTCGCAGGCGTGATGCCGAACAGTGCGGCGGCCGAGCGGTCGATCTCGACCTTCAGGGTCCGGCCGGGCGCCTCCTGATCGCTGGCGACGGCCGTCAGCTCCGGCAAATCCTGCAGCTTCGCCATGAGTTTTTGCGCGTAGAAATTGAGTTCGTCCTGGTCAATGTCGACCAGGGTGTATTGATACTGCGTCTTTGACAGGCGGCTGCCGATGGTGATGTCCTGTGCCGCTTGCATATAGAGATTCATCCCCTGCACCTGTTGCACCGCTTTTGTCAGGCGAGCGATCACCTGGTCGGCCGTCACGTTCCGCTGGCCTTCGGGCTTCAGGGTGATGAAGACGCGGCCGTCGTTCTCGGTGACGGTGGGGCCGCCCGGCCCGATATAGCCGACTGCAGAGGCGACGGCGGGGTCGTGGGCAGCAATCTCGAGGATCGCCTGCTGCCGCTCCTTCATCCCGTCGGGCGAGACATCCGGGGCCGCTTCGCTGACGCCGATAATGAGGCCCGTGTCCTGCTGCGGGAAGAAGCCCTTGGGGATGACGACGAACAGATACCCGGTCGCGACAACGGTCGCGATCATCACGCCAAGCGTGATCCGGCGATGTCGAAGAGCGACAATCAGACCGCGATCATAGACGTGCACGAGCCAGGTGAAGAACGCTTCGAGCGCGCGGGAGATGCGGCCCTCCTTCGCATGCTCCGCGGCGGGCAGCAATTTCGCGCAGAGCATGGGGGTCAGCGTCAGCGAGACGATCACCGAGACCACAATCGAGACGGCGACGGTGACGGCGAACTCCCGGAACAGGAGTCCGACCACGCCGCCCATCAGGAAGAGCGGGATGAAGACTGCGATCAGTGAAATCGAAATCGACAGGATGGTGAAGCCGATTTCGCCCGCGCCGTCGAGCGCCGCCTGTAACGGCGACGCGCCGCCCTCGATATGCCTGACAATGTTCTCGACCATGACAATGGCGTCGTCGACGACGAAGCCGACCGCGATCGTCAGCGCCATCAAGGACAGATTGTCGAGGCTGTAACCCAGGACGTACATCACCCCGAAGGTTCCGATCAGCGAAATCGGCACCGAAATCGCGGGAATGACGGTCGCCCAAAGTTTTCGCAGAAAGAGCGCAATGACGCCGATGACGAGCGCGATCGTCAGAAGCAGCGTGAACCGCACATCGGCGACACTGGCCGTGATGGTTTGGGTTCGGTCGGAAACAATCGCGACGTCGATGCCCGGCGGGATCGAGGCCCGCAGCTGCGGCAGCGCCTTTTTGATCGCCGCAACCGTCGAAATGACATTGGCGCCCGGCGTTCGAAAAACGGCCAGCAAGATAGCCGGCTTGCCGTCGAGCCAGCCGCCGAGCGTCGTATCCTGTGGCGCCTTTATCGCCCGCCCGATGTCGCGGATGCGGATCGGGGCCCCGCTGCGGTAGGCCACGATTGCGTCGTCAAAGCCCTGGGCCGTCATCAGCTGGTCATTCGTCTGAAGCGCGACGGCTTGTTGACCGCCGTAGAGCAGCCCGGTCGGCTGAACGACGGTCAGGTTCGCCAGCGCGAGCCGGACGGTTTCGAAATCAAGGTCCATGTTTGCGAGCTGGGCCGGGTTGAGCTGGATACGGATCGACGGATTTTGCGAGCCGCCGACGGTTACCAGACCGACCCCCGAGACCTGCGAAAGCTTCTGCGCCAGGATCGAGTAGGCATAGTCGCTGACCGTCATGATCGGCAGCACGTCCGACGTGAGCGATATCAGCAGGACTCGGCGTGTCGGCCGGATTGGTCTTGCGATAGATCGGCGGGCTCAGGAGCGAAATCGGCAATTGCCCCTGCGTCGCATTGATCGCCGCCTGAACGTCTTCGGCCGCCGAATCGACGGTGCGGCTGCGGTCGAATTGCAGCGTGATCGAGGTGAATCCCGTGCCGCTGCCCGAAGTCATTTGTGCTAAGCCGGGAATCTCGCCAAATTGTCGTTCAAGTTGAGTGGCGACCGAGGACGCCATCGTCTGGGGGTCCGCCCCGGGCATCTGGGCCGTCACCTGGATCGTCGGCGTGTCGATATTGGGCAAGGCGGCGACAGGGAGCAGCACGTAGCTGACGATCCCTAACGCGACGACCGCGACCATCAAGAGCGCGGTCGCGATCGGCCTGGTGATGAATCCGCTGGAGAGGTTCAAGGCAGCATCCCAGAGCTGGCCGTCGACGGATTCACCGCGTTGGATGGCGCCGTCGCTGCGACGAGGGTCCCGGGCGTCAGCCGGTACTGACCCTGCACAACGACGGTCTCGCCGGGCTGCAACCCTTTTGCGATCAGCGCGACGGCATGCAGCCGCTGTGCGACCTCGACCGGCTCGACCTTCACCCGATTGTCGGCGCCGACCACATAGACGAATTGCCCGTTGTTGTTCTGCTGCAGGGCGTTGGTCGGGATCGTCAGCGCGTTCTTGACGACCGAGGTCGTGAGGTCGACATTGACGAATGTCCCGGGCCAGAGCTGACGCTCATGGTTTGGAAATATCGCCTTGAGCTGCACGGTCCCGGTCGTCGTGGTCGCCTGGTTGTTGATCGCCAGCAGCGTGCCGACATCGAGCTGTTTCTTGCCGCTTTGATCATAGACCGTCGCTTGAACCGTGCCGCGCGCCATGGCCTCCTGGACCGGGGCGATATCGACGTTCGGCAGCGTGAACACGACGCTGATCGGCTGCACCTGCGTCAGAACCACGATGCCGGTAGTGTTCGTGGGTTGGATCAGGTTGCCGATCTGGACCTGCAAAAGGCCGGTCACGCCATCGAATGGCGCCCGCAAGGTCGTGTAGTCCAAATTCGTCTGGTCGGTGTTGATCAATCCCTGGTCGGTCTTCATGGCCGCCGCGTCCTGCGCAACCAAAAACTGCTGGTCGGCGACTTGCATCAGCGCGATCGAATTCTCGGTCCCGAGCTTTTGATAGCGCGCGAGATCCGATTCCGCCTGGGCGTGCAAGGCGGTGTCCTTGGCCAATTGCCCTTGCGCCTGCTCCAGAGCCGCCTGGTAGAGACGCGGGTCGATCTTGGCAAGGACGTCGCCTTTCTTGACCGTCTGGCCTTCGGTAAAATTGACCTGCTCGAGCACGCCCGTCACCTGGCTCTGGATCGAGGCCGTATTCAGCGCCATAACGGTTCCAAGGCCAGAAAGCACGATGGGCTCGTCGTGCTGCTGCACCTGCGCGGTGACAACCGGGACCGGGGACGCCGGCGCGGCGGCGGAGCGGGGTTGGTCAGCGGACCGAAAATGGACGACGGCAAACGCTGCGGCGGCCAAGGCGACAAAGCCTAGCAAGGGTCTGTAGGGCACATGCATGCGGACGCTCTCGTTAGCTCCGACGCCCGCGGAAAGGGACGCCGCCCTGCCGGATTTCGAATTCCTTTCACCCAAAGGAGCTGAAAGGACTCACAAAATGCCCTCTACACATGGGGCAAAGTCGTCGTGGGCGCGCGATGCCCTTGATATAATCAGAAATATGTTTCGCTCCTATCGCCTATAGGTTTATGTCCGGCATTCTCTTGGGTTAGCTCCGGGATCTTCGTTGCGGGAAAACTAGGCGAGGGGCATTGTCATACGCGGTCGCGCTTGTGGGCCGACATGCTGCCCGACAGCGAGGCGGATGAATAATCAGCTACGCCGCGTACCGTTCCCGCCAAGCAGGGTCCACGCAGCGCCCTCGCGAACAAAGTCGGCGCACCGCAACGACCCGCACCGGCACGACCGTGCGAGACCTTGTCGTCCGTCTCAATTTTCTCAGTCCGCAAGGGTAAGGGTCCTACCCTTATCGTCTGCCGAGCATGTCTCGAGTGTGATGGGGATCCAACATGTCAAGAGTCCCGTCGCATTGACGTTGGCGCCCCGATCAGCGTGGTTCTCAGCTAAGCTAACGAGTTTCACGGGCTAGCAAACCAACGTATAGGTCGCCAAAACCAACGCTATATTCAAATCAACCTCCGTAGGCTGGAAGCTTTGATTTGTTCAAGTTAGCTCATCAATAGTGCTGCCAAACCCCAGCAAACGGCTCCCTTCAAGGCGGAATGTGTTAATAATGTGTTAATGACGCCGCGTTCAATGGATTGCCTGACGAGGCCAACAGGAGAGACGCCATGACGATCGCGGTAGACGAAATTTCCGTCCCCGACAGCATAGCCGCGGTTGCCCTAGCCCACGGTCTTGTCATCATGGCCTTTGCCTTCGCCTTCGGCTCCGTGTCGGGCGGGCATATAAATCCCGCAGTCAGTGTCGGTGTGCTCGCCGCCGGCGCGGTCAGAATTTGGAATCCCCGAGGCGAATCGACAACATCGCCGGTCGAAGGCCCTGAGTCGTTCCGCCCGAATATCCCGTTGGGCCCGCCGGGTCAGCCGGCGGAATTGGCGCCAAGGTCTACGTGCTTTTAGCCCCGAACGATTTGAGCTAGTCTAACGACTCGATTTACGGCGCGACGGGCGGCCCTGGGGAGCCTCCTCGTGCCCCGAACAAGCGGAGGCGGCGTGGTGAAGATTCATCGACGCGAACTCCTGGGAAGCGCCGCGGCTTTCATCGGCAGCGCGACGGCGGCTCGCGCGGAGGCGCTCTCGGCCCTGCCCTGGCGGCCGGAGGCTGGCTCGCCCCCCCGACCGGTCGGACCTGGAGTGTGGCGCTTCTTCGACGCAGCCGAGGCGGCGGCGGTGGAGGGGCTCGTCGACCGCCTCATCCCCCCTGATTCCGACACGCCAGGCGGCAAGGACGCCGGATGCGCCGTCTACATCGATCGGCAGCTTGCCGGCCCCTATGGGCGCCGCGAGGGGCTCTATCTCAGCCCGCCGTTCATCAAGGGAACGAAGCAGCAAGGCCCGCAGGACGCAGACGGGCCGGCCGCGCAATACCGCAAGGCGCTGGCGGCGCTCGACAAATATTGCCGCGAGCAGAAAGGCGGTCCATTCGCTTCGCTGAGCGACACGGACAAGGACGCGGTCATCGGCGGCCTGGAGAGCGGCGCCGCGAAACTGGACGGCGTCGACGGACAGGCGTTTTTCGAGCTCTTGCTCAAAAACACGCAAGAGGGATTTTTCGCCGACCCGATCTACGGCGGCAACCGCGACATGTGCGCCTGGCGCATGATCGGCTTTCCCGGCGCCCGGTACGATTACCGCGACTGGGTCCACCGTCACAATGAGCGCTATCCCCATCCTCCTGTCAGCTTCATGGGACGGGCGGACTGGATTGCGCGCAAGACCTGAGGACCAAGGCAATGGCGCGCAAGCTCCCCAGGAAGGACGTGGCGATCATCGGCCTCGGCTGGACGGGCTCGATCCTGGCCAACGAGTTGACCGACGAGGGTCTCGACGTCGTCGCCATCGAACGCGGGCCATGGCGCGATGCGCCGACGGAATTCCCGACCACCTACGACCAGGACGAATTGCGCTATCGTATCCGGCATGAGCTCTTCCTGCGTCCGGAGCAGCTCACCTTCACTTTTCGCAACAAAATGAATCAGCAGGCGCTGCCGATCCGCAGCTGGGGCGCGTTCATGCCGATGAACGGCGTCGGCGGCGGAGGGGTCCACTGGAACGCGGAGACATGGCGCTTCCTGCCCTCTGATTTCGTCCTTAAGACGCATCTGACGCAAAGATATGGGGCAAGTTTTCTCCCGCCGGACATGACGATCCAGGACTATGGCGTCACCTACGACGATCTCGAGCCACACTACGACCAATTCGAGTATCTTTGCGGGACGTCGGGCGCCGCCGGCAATCTCAAGGGGAAGATTCTCGAGGGCGGGAATCCGTTCGAGGGGCCGCGTGCGCGGCCCTACCCCAATCCGCCGCAGGCGCAGCCCTTCAGTCACACGCTGTTCGCCAAGGCTGCGCGCGAGCTCGGCTACAAGCCGTTTCCGCAGCCGTCCGGCAATATGTCGCAGGCTTACGTGAACCCGCTCGGCGTCCGGCTCGGACCCTGCACCTATTGCGGCTTCTGCGAATGGTTCGGCTGCGGCAATTATTCGAAGGCCGCCCCGCAGACCACCATTCTTCCGGTGCTGGTGAGGAAATCGAACTTCAGCTACCGCGCCGAATGCGAGGTGACGCGCATCAATGTCGACGCCTCCGGCAAACGCGCAACCGGCGTCACCTTCGTCGACACGAGCGGCGAAGAGTGGGAACAGCCGGCGGACCTCGTCATCCTGGCCGCGTTCACCATTTTCAATGTTCAGCTCCTGCTGATGTCGGGCATCGGCAAGCCCTACGATCCGGTTGCTAATCAGGGGGTGATCGGCCGCAATTTCACCCACCAGACGATCTCCGACGTCATCGGGTTCTTCGACAAGGACAAATTCAACTTCAATCCGTTCATCGCCTCCGGCTCGATCGGCATGTGCATCGACGAATTCAACGGCGACAATTTCGACCATGGCCCGCTCGGCTTCGTCGGCGGCGGATACATGGGCCAGGTGCAGACGGGCGGGCGCCCGATTCAAACGACGCACGTTCCCTCCGGCACGCCTCGCTGGGGGGCAAAGTGGAAGAGCGCGGTGCGCGACAATTATTTGAGCACGGTGACGCCCGGCACCGGCGTGCATGGGAGCTTCTACTCCTATCGCGACGTCTATCTCGACCTCGACCCGCTTTATCGCGACCGTTTCGGCCGCCCGCTGGTGCGCATCACGATCGACTTTCACGACAACGAGCTGAAGCAGAACGCCTATCTCACCGACAAATTCGCTGAAATCATCAAGGCGATGGGCGCCAAAGAACTCCTGAAGCAAGCTCGCAAGGCGCCATACGACGTCACGGAGTACCAGACCACGCATCTCTGCGGCGGCGCAATCATGGGAACGGACCCCTCGACCAGCGCGCTGAACCGCTATCTGCAAAGCTGGGATGTCCCCAACCTTTTCGTCATGGGCGCGAGCGCCTTTCCGCAAAACGCCGGCTACAATCCGACCGGCACGGTCGCAGCGCTCGCGTACTGGTCGGCCCAGGCGATCCGGAACCAATACCTCAAGAACCCGGGACCCCTCGTCCATGCCTGAGCAGCGCGCGTGCGGGATCGCCAGCGTCGCGGTCGCGTCGTTCCTCGTCGCTTTCGGCCTGGCGGCGGTCGGGCGGGCGCAAACCAACGAATCCGGGACCAGCCTCGACCCGCAGAATTTCGGACAGATCGAGCGGGGGCGGTACCTGACGCTCGCGGGCGACTGCGCCAGCTGTCACACCGCGCCCGACGGCGAGCCCTTCGCCGGCGGGCGATCGATCGAGACTCCGTTCGGCGTCGTCGTCGGCGCCAATATCACGCCCGATCGTGAGACCGGGATCGGCGCATGGAGCGACGACGTTTTCCTGAGCGCACTGCGCGAGGGCAAAGGGCATGGGGGCAAGCTGCTCTACCCGGCGATGCCCTATCCGTACTATGCGAAAGTGACCGAACGCGACGCGCTCGCTATTCGAGCTTACCTAAACACCGTGAAGCCGGTTCACAAAGCCGTCGTTTCCAACAAGCTGCCTTTCCCTTTCGACGTTCGTGAGGAAATGGCGGGCTGGAACGCGCTCTATTTCAAGAGTGGCGAATTCAAGCCGGACGCCGCGAAATCCGCCGAATGGAATCGCGGCGCCTATCTTGTCGAGGGTTTGGGGCACTGCGGCGCCTGCCACACGCCTAAGACGAGGCTGGGCGGAGACGATCTGGCGCACGCTCTTCAGGGCTACGCGCTGCAGGGATGGTTCGCGCCCAACATCACCAATGACAACGAGAGGGGGCTCGGCGGGTGGAGCGTCTCCGACATCGTGGCCTACCTCAAGACCGGCCATAACCCGGCGACTGCGTCGACGGGAATCATGGCGGAGGAAATCTCGCTGTCGAGCTCGCAGATGACCGACGCCGATCTCAAAGCCATCGCCACTTATTTGAAGGACCTGCCGGGTCAGGCAAGTTCGCCGCCGGCGCCGGTTTCCGCCTCCGATCCGGCGATGGTCGCCGGAAGCGCGATCTACTCCGATGAATGCTCGGCCTGCCATGGGGCGGACGCAAAAGGCGTCCCATATCTGTTCCCCTCGCTTGCCTCATCGTCCAATGTCCGCTCCGCTGATCCGGCGAGTCTTATCCGCGTTCTCCTCGAGGGGGCGCGCAGCTTGGCGACCGCCGGCGAGCCGACCAGCCCCGGCATGCCGTCGTTCGCATGGAAGCTCAACGACGACGAAGCCGCCGCGGTCTTGACCTATGTCCGCAACAGCTGGGGCGCCGCTGCGCCCGCGGTCACCGCGGACCAGGTCAAGAGCGAGCGCGCCGCCGTCTTGCGAAGCACGAGCCCGTAGTCAGGGGATTGCCCAGACCTGCAAACAAAGGACGCCGAGAAGCCGCTCCCGCGACGGAGCGGACCGCGACGTCGTGTCCGCGGACGGCTCCCGTCAGCCCCAGCGAAAACGCAAAAAGATATGTGAATGTCGTAGCACTCCACCTTGAGGGAAGGGGTCCAAGAGATGGCGTCTCGTTTGCGCCCACTATTCACCCAGAGCACTGCCTTGAGCCTTGGCGCCGATGTCCTCCGGCGATGTCGCTTGGCGACAATGGCCGTCATTGGCGCCGTGCTGGTCGCAACAACGGGCTCCGCCGTGTCGGCCGGAGCCACACCGCAATCCGGACAACCTGCAGGCCTGCCGGTCTACAACCCGTATCCGCCCGGCATTCTTCCGCCCGATCTGGAGGCGGAGACCACAAGAGTTCGGTCCGAAATCCGAACCATCTTCGGTCGTTATCTCGCGCAGTCGCGAGCCTTGCCTCCCCTGACTTACAGCAATACCCAGGGCTTGGGTAACCCGCCAATCCTGCAGGGCTCCGGCTACGAGGCGGTAAGGATTCTCGGCGGGCTCTTGAACTACGACGAGAACATCTCTCCCTTGAGGAATGAGGCCTGCGCTTCCTGCCACATGCCCTACGCTGGCTTTAGCGGACCGATTCCGTCCGTCAATCTGACGATGGTGGCGTATCCCGGAACATTCCACTTTCGGGCCGGCAAGCGCACTGCGCAGCGATACACCTATGCGCCCCTATTCGCGGTGTTGCACTTCAACGAAAGGCTCCAGGCGTTCGCCGGCGGCGAGTTCTGGGATGCGCGCGCGACCGGGTACAAGCTCGATAGTCCCGACGCCGAACAGGCGCAGCATCCGCCGGTCGATACCCAGGAAATGGGTTTCCCCGACACGGCGTGCATCGCCTGGCGAATATCCCAGGCGCAATACAAACCCCTGTTCGAGCAGGTCTGGGGCTCGGACTTCGACATTCATTGGCCGAGCGAGACCGAACAGATCTGCTCTACGCCGGGAGGGAATTTTCCGACCGCCACGCCGATCGCGCTCAGTCGGAACGACCGCAGCAGGGCAAGCGATATTTATGATCACTGGGGCCAGTCGATCTCGGCGCTCGAACACACAGCCGACGTCAGCCCCTTCTCGTCGAAATTCGATGCGTTCCTCGCGGGCAAAGCGACCCTGACACCAGACGAGGCGGCCGGCTATAAGCTGTTCGACGGCAAGGCCGCCTGCAACACATGCCACCTCGACGGAAGAGGCAGCACGCAGACAGCCGGGACCGGGGCGGATTCAAAGCCCTCTACGACGACGGGGATCGACACCAGCGCGGCCGCCAATCAGGCGCCGCCGTTCACCTGCTTCGGCTATGCCAATGAGGGCCTGCCCCTGAACCCAAGGGTAGCCATCTTCTACCAGAACAAGCCGGATGCGCTCGGCTTCACTCCCAATTCCTTGGGCTTCGGCTACAGAGATCTGGGATTGGGCACTTTCCTCAGAAGCGGCCCCGGCTCCGCCCCCAACCCAAATGCGGCATGGATATCGTTGGCGCCGGTCGCCGACGGCCAGATGCAGACATCGACGGCGCGCGATGTCGCCATGGCGCCGCCGCAATGCCCGACCACCGAGGCGCCCGGCCCCTATTTCCAGAAGGAGTTCTTTCACAACGGCTACATCAAGAGCCTGAAGCAGCTCGTGCATTTCTACAACACTCGCGACGTCTATGCCTACAAGGTCACCTCGGGACATTGCCCGGCGGGAACGACGGAGAAGGTGGACTGCTGGCCGATGCCCGAAGTTCCGAACAATATCGACATGACTACCGGCAACCTCGGTCTGACGGATCAGGAGGAGAATCAGATCGTGGCCTTCCTGCAAACGCTCACCGACGGGTTCGCGACGCCTTATCCAAACAGCGATACCTTTACGGGCGCGTGCAAGACGGGCGGCTCGGCGCCGACCCAAGGAAACGAGGTCCTCATCCCCACGCCCGACCCGCTTCCGCCCTGCGCGGCGGCTGTCTGCGGCGTGGCGCCTCTACCCGGGCCGAAACCTATTCCGTAGGGCAAACAAGGCGTGGCGCACGCTGCACATTAGCTCAGGCGCGGCTCGTTTAATGCCTCGGAGTTCCGGCGATCTCGAAGCGCACCTACAGCTCACCGACAAAGACCTCGATTGGCAGTGGGTGATCGATCACGTAGCTGCCAAAATTGGGATTGTGACCCTCTGGCTGAGGCCGCTGGTCTGTTCCCGTCGCACGCGCCAACAGCGTATAACGGCCCGGTTGTGGCGGCGTGATCCAGTCGTATTTCCAGCGGCGCCATGCGTGACGCCTTACCGGATCAATGAAATCGCCCTGAGACCACGATGCGCCGCCGTCGAGGCTGATACATATTTCAGTGACATCGGTGTCCCCGGCCCACGCGGCGCCAAAAATAGTGTAGGGGCGGCCGGGTTGGAGTCTCTCGTACACACGGGGACGAGCGATCTGGGACTTCAGTTTCATTTCGGCAAGCGGCCGGCGCACGGGTATCCCTTCGGAATTATCCCAATAGGCGTAGTCTGAAGTTTGCCAGTAGCCCTGAAACGGCCGTGTGGCCGCGACGACGTTGGTCAACCACTTGACCGACGACATGCCGTAATAGCCGGGAACGATAGCGCGCAAGGGATAACCGTGGTCCGGCGTCAGATCCTGCCCGTTCATCTGGTAAGCGAGGAGAACGTCGGGTTCCATCGCGCGCGCCCTCGGGATACTGCGGGCATAGGAGATCCGACCCGGCGGCTTCGGCTCTTCCGTCGGCACGCCGCGGTCGGCGCCTTCCAAAACGATGTCGCACACGCCATCGGCCAGTCCGGCGCTTTCCAGCATCACGGACAGCGGAACGCCCGTCCATTCCGCATTGCCGACTGCGCCGAGTTCCCATTGCGCGCCGGGCGCCGACGGCGCCAGGAACACCCGGCTGTTGCCGGCGCATTCCAGTGTGGCGAAGCATGTCCGTGAAGGCATGGCGCGGATATCGGCGTAGCTCAGGCTCAGCTGGTTCCGCACCGCGCCCCGTATCGACAATCGGAAGGCGACTGGATCCAGCTCCGGTACGGGGAAATGGCTGCGGATGTAGAACAGCTCCGAAGGTGTGATGAAGTCGCTGAGCCGATCGAAAGGCATTTCGAGATTGTTCGGCTCCTTTTGCCGGATGATCAGGCCAACGGAACCTTCCGCCATGCTCGACCAGTTCTGAGTTTTCATATCCATCACGGAGCGCTCCATCGATGTAGTTGCTGCTCGTTAGAGGCGGGCCCTGTCCAAAATCAGGACCCCCTTTTGTCTGGCTTTCATGCCCGCATCGGCAGTTCGGAAATCAACTTGTCGAGGGTGATCGGATAGTCCCGGACGCGCACGCCGCAAGCGTTGTAAATTGCGTTGGCGATCGAGGCGCCGGCGCCGCAAATGCCGAGCTCGCCGATGCCCTTGCTTTTCAGCGGATTGGCTTCGGCGTCGAGTTCGGGAAGGAAAATTGCGTCCACGTTGAGCACATCGGCATGGACCGGAACGTGATATTCCGCGAGGTCGTGGTTCACGAATAAGCCGAAGCGCGGGTCGAGGATCATCGCTTCTTCAAGGGCGGCGCCGATGCCGAAGGTCATGCCGCCGATCGCCTGGGATCGCGCGGTCTTCTGGTTCAGGATGCGCCCGGCGGTAAAGACGCCCAGCATGCGCCGCAGCCGGACCTCGCCGGTGTCGATGTCGACGCCGACTTCGGCAAAGTGCGCGCCATAGGATTGCTGCGAGAATTCTTTGCGCGTCGCGCCGGGTCTGATCTCGCCGTCGGCGTCGATGCCTTCCGTACCGACGAGGTCTATGAGCCGCCTGGATTGGCCGGCGGCTTCAATTCGGCCATCGGCGAAGCGGGCGCTGTCGGGCTCCACGCCCGCGAGCCCTGCCAGTTTTGCTCGCAACTTGTTGCAGGCGTCGAACAGCGCGGAGCCCGAACTGGCCGCGCCGAAGGAACCGCCCGAGCCCGATGCCTGCGGAAAATTCGTATCGCCCAATTCCACTCGAACGCGTTCGGTAGGTAGGCCGAGCATTTCCGCCGCGATCTGGGTCAGAATGGTGTAAGTCCCCGTACCGATATCGGTCATCGCCATGCGCACAACGGCCATGCCGTCCGGTCCGAGGCGCACGTTGGCCTTCGACAGTTCAAGCGTGTTGCCGCGCGTGGCGGCCGCCACGCCCATTCCGACGAGCCAGCGCCCGTCCCGCGACTGGCCAGGCTTTGGATTCCGCCGGTCCCAACCAAACTGGCGCGCTCCCTCCTCGAAGCAGCGAATGAGGTGACGACTGGAATAGGGAATGTGCTTTTCCGGATCCTCCGTCGGCTCGTTGCGCATCCTCAGCTCGATCGGGTCGAGGGCGACTTTTTCGGCGAGCTCGTCCATGGCGCACTCCAGAGCCAGAAGACCGACCGCCTCTCCGGGGGCGCGCATCGACGAAGCGACAGGAATGTCGAGAGGCGCCAGACGATGCCTGGTCAGTCGGTTTTCGCCGGCATAGAGCGTCCGCGTTTGAAGGGCCGCGCCCTCATAGTTCTGCTCGCTCCAAAGATTGCCCGAAAACACATCGTGGCCGATCGCAAGAATGCGGCCGTTTCGATCCGTGCCCAGGCGGATGCGTTGTATGGTGTCCGAACGGTGAGTCGTGACATGGAACACCTGCTGACGCGTCAGCGCCGTCTTCACCGGCCGGTTGAGCTGGCGCGCAGCGATCGCCGCCAAGATCGCGTCGGCGTTGACCCAAAGCTTGGAGCCAAACCCGCCGCCGATGTAAGGGCTGATCAGCCGGACGTTCTCGACCGGAATCTCGAGCGTCCTGGCGATCGCGTCGCGCCCCTGATTCAGCATCTGGTTCGAGGTGTGAAGGATGAGGTTGTCGCCCTCCCACATGGCCAGCGTGGCGTGAGGCTCCATCATGGCCTGGCTTTGCAGGGGCGTGGTGTAAGTGACGTCGAGTTGCACGGGGGCCGCGGCGAACGCGCCGGCGAAATCGCCTATTGCGCTATCGGGCGGGGGGCCTTCCTGAGGGATGCGCGCCTGATCCAGACCGCTGCGTAATGCAAATCTTCCAGGCGCGCTGTCGTAGTTCACGCGCACGAGGTAGGCGGCCGCTCTGGCTTCCTCGAAAGTCTCGGCCACTACGAACGCGACTGGCAGGCCATAATAGGATACCTCCGGGCTTGTGAGCACGGGGTGGGCCACGTGATGATTGCCGACGCCTTGCTCGGGCGCATTTCGATGGGTCAGCACCAGGATGACGCCGGGCGCTCGCTTCGCCGCATCCGAATCGATGGAATTGATTCGTCCCTTGCCGATCGAGGCTTCGACGACGAAGCCATAAGCCGCCTTCGGACCCTGCTCGAATTCGTAGGCGTAGAGAGCGCCGCCTGTGACCTTGAGCCGACCGTCGACGCGATCGAGCGGCTTGCCGACGACGCCCTGCGCGCCGAGATCGAGCGCGTTTGATCCTATGGGAGCGTTCATTTCCATTTGGGCCTGCCTCCTCAGGTCAGAGTCGCTTCAGCCAGAACGGCGCGCAGCGTGCGGCGCGTGAGGGGGATCTTGAAGTCGTTGCCTCCACGGCCGCGGGCTCCGGCCAGAACGTCGGACGCGACGGCGTCAAACGTCTGCTCGTTCGCCGCCGCACCGACCAGGCGTTCCTCCGCCGGCGCGACCCGCCAGGGCTCAGGCGCAAGGCCGCCAAGCGCGAGACGCGCCGACCGTATCTTTCCGCCCGCTGCGTCCACGACTGCGGCGACGGAAACCAAAGCGAAGGCGTAGGACGCCCTGTCGCGAACTTTTCGATAGATCTGTTTGCCTGCCGGCGGGGGCGGCAGAGTGACGGCCGTTATGATCTCGCCCCGCCTCAACGTCGTCTCGATCTGCGGCGTGTCCCCCGGCAGGCGATAAAACTCGGCGATCGGGATGGCGCGCGTTGCGCTGTCGGCGTCGGCCGTCTCCACACGCGCGTCGAGCGCCCGCATCGCGACAGCCATGTCCGAGGGGTATACCGCGATGCACTGGTCGCTGGCGCCGAGTATGGCGTGGATACGGTTGAAACCGCCAAGCGCCGCGCAGCCCGAGCCCGGGTCGCGCTTGTTGCACGGCTTCGTCACATCGTAGAAGTAATAGCAGCGCGTCCGCTGAAGCAGATTGCCGCCCGTGGTGGCCTTGTTTCGCAATTGCGCGCTGGCCCCTGCCAGCAGCGCCCGGCTGAGGACCCCGTAGCGCCGCCGCACGCGCTGGTCCGCCGCCAGATCGCTGTTCCTCACCATGGCGCCGATCCGCAGGCCCCCTTGCGGGGTATCCTCGATCTTGTCCAACGGGAGACGGTTGATATCGACGAGATGGTTCGGCGTCTCGACCTGCAGCTTCATTAAATCGAGCAGATTCGTTCCACCCGCAATGAGTTTGGCGCCGGGTTTGGCCGAGGCCGCCGCAGCCTGGGCCAGCGAGTTCGCACGCTCATAGGTGAAGGCCTTCATGTGAGCTCTCCCGCTGCTTGTCTGATCGCCGCCAGGATGTTCGGATAGGCGGCGCAGCGGCAGATGTTGCCGCTCATCCGTTCGCGGATCTCCGCGTCAGTCAGCTCTGGTTGGACTTCCGCCAGATCCTCGGTGACGTAACTCGGCGCGCCGGCGCGGCTCTCGCTCAACATGCCAACCGCGGAACAGATCTGTCCCGACGTGCAGTAGCCGCATTGAAAGCCGTCGTGCTCGATAAAGGCCGTCTGCAGCGGATGGAGCGTTTCGCCGTCGGCAAACCCTTCTATCGTCGTGATGGCCTGGCCGTCATGCATCGCGGCGAGCGTCAGGCAGGAGTTGATGCGGCGCCCGTCCAGCAACACCGTGCAAGCGCCGCATTGGCCGTGATCGCAGCCCTTCTTGGATCCCGTGAGCGCGAGATGCTCACGCAACGCATCGAGAAGGGTTGTCCGCGGATCCAGCGTCAGCAAATGGAGCCGACCATTGACTTGAAGTTCGACGCTTATCGGCGTCAGCAACGCTTCGGCGTCGGCTGCCTCCGCTGCGTGCACGACGCGTGGAATACCGCCTAGCAAGAAAGCGGCTGTGACAGTTCCGGACTCTAGAACCGCCCGTCGAGTGATCCGAAAACCTCGGTGTCCCTCTTCATCCATGGCTGGCGCCCTCGCTCGTTATTGGAATCCACGATCCGGGTCTGGAAAGGTTTGCGGTATGACTGCGCTCTCAGCCATTCGAGACCTACCGCCACGTGTCCTCTGGAAGATTGACCACAATCGGAGTCGATGTGCTTCTCACCACCACCCATCGGAAGGGTCGCGAATTTGACGGATTGATTTCCATATGCGGCAGGAATGCCGGCACGTGGATGAAGTCGCCGGCCTCCGCGCTGGCGGTGAATTCGCCGTTCGCGCCCCAACGTACGTCGCATATGCCCGACAACACGTATGCTATGGTCTGCTGTACGCCGTGATGGTGAATTCCCGTGCGAGCGCCCTGCTTGACCTCGAACACACCACCCCACATCGTCGACTCGATTCCGAGTTGCGGCGCAATTGCAGCTTGGCGCTCTGAGCCGGGCGTTTGCAGTGTGCCCCTATCGAATTCACCAGCGTGAACGATACGGATTGCAGAAGAATTGCTCATCGATACATCTCTGGTTTTGCTCGGAAGCTGACGTTGCAATCTCATGGCGTATTGCCCTCACGATCGTCGCCAAATAACTTAGTCGTTTGCGGCGCAATTCGTGATCCTACATTGGTAGACGTGGGCCACTCTTATGTAACGCAAGCACAAACCTTGGTATGGAGCAGACTACGATCCTTTGTGTTATCTTCCCGCAGGCGGCGAAGGAATTTGTGCATTCGGCGGATTTGAATAAGTCGGCGCAGGCGTCGACGCCCTCTCAGGCCCGGCGACAGTTCGCTCCACCATTCCTCGAGCAGGGCGGCGTTCATCGGCCAGTCGGCTTTGCCGGGGTGGGGCGTGAAAAAGTGGGTGGTTCGTCACCAGGGCCCCAACGCGCCAGCTACTCTTTCGCAGCGGGATTATCGGAATGAGGAATCGGGGCTGCGTAACCGGGCCCCCAAAGCTGTTTTGAGCGTCGTGAGTAAGCACTTTCCGTGAGTCGTCACCCAACAATAAATCAGCAGAACTGTAAAACCAATGTATGCGAGCAAAATACCTCTGTTCGATGGATTGCTTAGCGCTGTGCTGCGAGGATAGTGCTCTGGAACTTGGAGGATAAAAATGAATACGACGGTTCTTTCACTGGCGCTTGGTATGTTACTCGCCGGCCCAGTTGCGGCTCGCGCCAGCGAATTCCCACTCGGGCCGGTCCACAGCCAGCGAATAGTCCATCGCTGGGCTATCGACCGCCACCGCGATTTCTTTGCGGCCACGTCAATTGGCGCGACGCCGCAAGCGCGCCAGGTCGCGAGGCGGTGGCGCGACCCGTTCAAACCCCGCACAACCGACGGGCTGAGCAGCAATATCAACGCTTGCGCCAGCTACGGCTGCGTTGACGCCGGCAGCCAATGAAACAAGAGGGCGGTGGGCGTGCGCGAAGACGGGTTCGGGGCGACCACAACGCGACAGAACACGATCTTCCCGGCGCAGGAATTTCGCCCGCTCTGAACGTTCCGCGAAGACGTCCTGGAGGCGCCTTCGATGGACACGTGGGCGAAGTCCCAGCCGACACGTCGGACGCCCCTGCCATGGCCAGGTCGGTCGGACGTCTCTGTGGCGGCGCTACTGCTCAACCCATAAAGGGATCGTGAAGCGGACATCGGCGCCATGTGGCGCGCGTGGCGACACCCACAAGCGCCCGCCATGGCCTTCGATGATTGATCGGCAGATGGCGAGTCCCATGCCGAGGCCGTCCGGTTTCGTGGTGAAGAAGGGCTGGAACATGCGCTCCGCGACGGCCGGATCCAGCCCCGCGCCAGTGTCCTGCACCGCAACGAGCACGCTGCTCGGCTCTGTAAGCGTCGAGGATACCGTGAGCTCCCTCGCGCGTTCCGTCACCTCTCTCATGGCTTCGACGCCGTTCACGATCAGGTTCAAAAGCACCTGCTGCAACTGGACGCGATCGCCCATGACCGGCTGGTCGCCTGCGGCCAGCGCGGTGCGAAGAACGACATCGTGTCGTCGCAGTTCGGCGCCGGCCAGCGTCAGCACTTCTTTGATGACGTCGTCGATGTCGAGCTTGGCCAGTTGCGGTCCGGATTTCCTGGCCAGCGCCCTCAGACCGCGGATCACGTCCCCCATGCGCATTCCGTCTCGCGCGATGCTGGACAGCGCATCCCGCACTTCGTCGAGATCGGGTTCATCCCGGTTCAGGAACCGTAAGGCGGCCTCGCTCTGGGTTACGACGGCGGCGAGCGGCTGGTTGATCTCGTGGGCGATCGACGCGCTGAGTTCGCCCATCGTCGTCAGCCGCGCCATTCGCTCGAGGTCCGCGTGCGCGTCCCTCAGCGCCTCTTCGGCGCGCTTGCGTTCGGTGACGTCGACCGCGATCGCGCCAAGCAGGGGCGCGCTCCCCTCGATCGAAGCCAGAAAGCCGTTGACCTCCGCCCAGACGACGCCGCCATCCTTGCGCCGGTAGCGCTTCTCGATGAGCTGCGCGGACGGTTCGCCCACGATGCTGGACGCGACGATTGCTTCGGTCTCGGCTCGATCGTCCTCGTGGGTGATGTCGGCGGGCGTGAGCCGACTGAGTTCCGCCTCGGAATAGTCGAGCATCCTCTGAAAGGCCGGGTTCGTCGCGATATAGCGCCGGTGAGAACCGATCAGGCCGACGCCGACGGGTACGCTTTCGAACAGTTTGCGCCATCGCTCCTCGCTCATCGTCAGCTCGCCATAGAGGCGCGCGTTTTCGAGCGAGATCGCGGCCTGCGACGCCAGCAGCTTCAACACCGCGATCCGGGCGGGGGTGAAAACGGACGCGGCAACTTTGTTCTCGAGATAGAGCAAGCCCACCAGCTTGGCCTGTTTGATCAGCGGCAGACCGAGGACCGACCGGATGTGGCGGGAAGCGACGTATTCGTCCGCTGAGAACGGCTTTTCCCTGGAGGCGTCATCGGAAATCACCGGCTCCTCAGTCCGGACGACGTATTGCAGCAGCGACAGCGGCAGTTCCGACGGCGCCACGAGCGCCGGTCGGAGGTTGACCTCAACCGCTTTGCGGCCGGTGATCGCTTCCGCCTCGACCCATAATTGATCACCCCGCGGCAGAATCAGAAGGCCTCGTTCAGCCCCCGCATGCTCGACAGCGATCACCATGAGTGTTTTGATCAGGTTTTCGAGGACAATCTCACCAGACACGGCCTGCGAAGCCTTGACCACCAACTCGACGTCCAGTTGCGCGACCGGCGCGCCGATCGTTGCGGCGGCGGAGGTTGGCGCCTTCTCCTCTTGCAAGTGCGGGTAGCGCTCGTCGAGTTGCTTCACCTTGCCGTGCGCGCCCCACTGGAGATAGCAGTTCCTGGCGCCCAGCAGATAGACGTGCGCAATCTCTTCTACGCCCCGCGCGGCATAGAACCGCGCGGCTAGCTCACGTGCCAATGCCGCGTTCTGCACGAAACCGTTGTCGCGAGCCGATCGAATGGCTTGCTCGTAGAGACGCATCGCATCGACGTCTCGCCCTTCCAGGCGGGCGATCTCGGCCGACACGAGGGCGTGCTTGTCCCCGAAGGTCGGCGGGTAGCTTTCGGCCCACTCGCGCAGTTGTTCCTGGTGCGCCGTCATGACTTCACGCCAAGCTTGTTGCTTGTCGGTCGAAACAGTCTCGTAGAGCGCCGACACCGTCAGCGCGGCGTAGTAAAAGTAGTCGGCCCGCTGGACATGGATGGCCGAGGCCCAAAGCACCGCCCTCGCCTTATCGGATGCCGCGAGCGCCTCGGAAAAGTCGCCTGACAGGAACCGCGCCTGCAGCTTGAGGATCCAATAAAGGCAGATTGCCGTGGGCGTACAGTTCCCAGCCAGTTGCGCTTCGAACGCCGCCTCGTCGAACTGCGCGTCGTTGAAGGTGGAGAAGGTATCGGTATGACCCTGCATAGTCGCGATGAAGCGTTGCTGGCTGACGATGACGGCAGCGACATCTTGGAATCGGGCTTTCCGGACGAAGTCCAAGCTCTTCTCCGACTCGCGCCACACAGCGTCGAGCCGATCGTTCCGCATAAGAAAAGCGGTGACTAAGGTGTCCATGCTGAAGCAGGCGAAGGTCAGATCACCGGTCTCAAGGGCGGCGCGAAAAGTCGCACGCAGGAAATCGATCACGGTCCCGATCGGCTGAGTCCAGAAGGCGACTTTCGCCACCGACTGGTAAACCTTCGCTCGGGAAGCGACGAATTTGTGTTCGTCGACGAGGTCGCAGGCGAGCTTGGCGAATCGATAACCATCGCCATAGCGGTGAAAGGCCGGGCCGAGGATCAGCCCGAAGAGCGCATAGCCGACCGGGGAAGCGTCGCTGATCCCGTGCTGCATCCCCAACTCCGCCATGCGACATGCGATCAGGCAATATAAGTGAAAGTCCGTATAGTAGGCGGGAGGAATAAGCACCGAGAGCAGCTGCATGGCCGCCTGAAGCTCCGGATCGGTCATTATCGGCAGATCGATCAGGCTCTCGATCGGTCGCCCATTGAGGGTCTGCCACACCGTCTCCCACCCGGCCTGAACCTGCTCCCAGGTCGGGTGCGCGGGCAGGTCAATGTCAAACTGTCGCAGGCACGTCAGCGCACTGACCACAGCTTGCCTGTTTTCGGACTTCGCCGTGTGCAGCGAAATCTTGAGCGTATAGGCAGCCGCCAGGTCCACCTTGGAGGCCTCGCGCTCCAACAACTCCTCGATCAATTGCTCGGCATTCTCGAAGTTACCGCATAGAAATTCGCACTCCGCGCGTTCGAGCCACAAGCTGACCATTAATTCGTACTGGGCGCCCCAGTCCCGTTGGTCGAGCAGGGCCATGCCGGCCGCGAGATACACGCACGCCGACGCATGGGCCGCCGACGCCTTGGCTCTTCGCCCGGCGCGCAGGTCGATCGTCGCCACCCGCACTTTCTCGTCCCGGTCGATCAGTCGCGGGGCGCCCCGATTAAACTGGCTCGCGACATCGAACACATGCTCGGCGAGCTGGTCCGGCGCCATGCGCGTCAGCAACGCGCGGCCGATTCGTAAGTGGACTTCAGCACGGCGCTCTTCCGGGATCAGTGAATAGGCCGCCTGCTGAATCCGATCGTGCAGGAACGTGTAGGCGCTCTCCTGCCGCAGGACGAGGCCTGCATAGACGGCCTCCCACAGCGCCGCGTGCAGCGCCTCCTCTGATTCCTCATGGACCAGAGTCAGGGTGGCGATGTCGGCGACCGCGCCGAGGCAGGCGAGATGTTTCATCGTCTCCTGAGTGGGAAAGGAGAGCCGCTTCAGCTTTTCAACCAGGAGATCCGCGACGTTGTCGGTGTAGCTCCTGGCGCTGATGCGATCGATGTCCCACCGCCAAGCTGGCGCGGCGGAGTCGAATGTGAGGAGCCCGTCTTCGTTCAGCGCCGTGAGGAACTGGATCGCGAAGAACGGATTGCCGCTGGTCTTGTCGTGCACCAGTTGCGCCAGAGGCCGCGCGTGCTCCGGCTGGCAATGCAGGGCGTCGGTGACGAGCCGCCCGATATCGTCAAGCCCGAGAGGGGTCAGCACGATCTCCTCGACCCTCGCCCCGGCGTTGCGGATCCAGTCCAACGTTCCGATGAGCGGGTGCGCGGGGCCGACCTCGTTGTCCCTGTAAGCCCCAACCAGCAGCAGATGCCGTACCTCAGGATGGGTCACCAAGTGCTCGAGGAGATCGAGCGTCGCCGAGTCCAACCATTGCAAATCGTCGAGGAACAGCGCGAGCGGGTGCTCCTTGCGCGCGAACACCCCGAGGAAGCGCCGGAAGACCATCTGGAAGCGATTTTTGGCGTCCTGCGGCGGCAAGTCCGCGACCGGCGGCTGCGCTCCGATAATGAGCTCAAGCTCGGGAACAAGGCTGACGATAAGCTGGCCGTTCGGGCCTAAGGCCTCCTGCAGAGCGCCCGACCACGGGCCAAGGTCCGTCTCGCTCTCGCCGAGAAGAGGCCGCACAAGGCTCCGGAAGGCTTGAGCCAGGGTGGCGTAAGGGATGTCGCGCTTGTACTGGTCGAACTTGCCTGACGCGAACAGGCCGCGCGGCGGGACCAGCGCCTTCTGAAGCTCGTTCACCAGCGAGGATTTTCCAATGCCGGCGTAGCCGGAGACGAGCACGAGCTCGGTTGCGCCATTCGTAACGACCCGGTCGAAAGCGCGGAGCAGCGTCTCGATCTCGTGCTCGCGGCCGTAAAGCCGCTCCGGCGCCATCAGACGATCCGATACGTCATCGGCGCCGAGCGGGAACGGCGTAATGCCGCGATGCGACTCCCAGTCCGCGAAGCAGTTGCGCAGATCGACCGCGAGTCCCGCAGCGGTCTGGTAGCGGTCCTCCGCGGTCTTGGCGAGGAGCTTCATCACGATCCCTGACACCGGCTCGGGGATGCCTGCGACCCGCTCGTCGGGCGGGGCGGGTCGGCGGGCAACGTGACAGTGTACCCATTCCACCGGATCGGAGGCGACGAACGGCAGTTCGCCCGTCAGCATCTCGTAGAGGGTGACCCCCAAGGCGTAGAGATCGCTGCGGAAATCGATCGACCGGTTCATCCGGCCGGTCTGTTCGGGGGCCATGTAGGCGAGCGTCCCGGCGATCACCTCCGGCGGCGCAGGGGCCTGGCGCTCGCGTGGCAACCGCGAGGCGATGCCGAAGCCGGTCAACCAGACTTGGCCGGTCGTGGAGTTCACGAGAATGTTCGCCGGCTTGATGTCCTTATGGATGAGGCCGCGCTGGTGAACCTGAGCAAGCGCCGTAGCGATGCCGATCGCGACGCGCAGAAACGACGTAATCTCCCAGGGTTGCCCCAGGAGCCTCAACAGGGGCTCGCCGCCGGGGTCCTCACTCAAGAGCGTGAGCCGCCCCTTGTGAGGCTCCAGCCTCAAAGGTCGAGCGGCCCAGGCTGGGTCGAGCTCCTCTCGCAACGTATAGGCATGTTGCAGCCGCGCGATTGTTTCGGGCGAGGGCTGCGCCGATAAGGGCATGGCGGCGATAAGACGGGACGCTTCGCCTTCCCAAACGCCCCTGGACAGGACGAACTCTCCGTCCTCCCAAAGGATATCAGCCGCATGACCGGACGAAGCCATCAAGGCGAGGGCCTCTTTTGACGTCGTCATCCGCGGGCGAGGCCTCCCGCAGAGGTGGTCGGCGGCGGAGGGTCGACGCAGCTTGAACAAAATCGCTGTTGCGAGCTAGCCTTTAGTCTTACGCGGAATCCCGCGCAAGCCCATCGACTCCCATCGGCTGCTGTCAGTTCGCTGAATGCGCCATTCGGCATCGAGAGCGCAGGCGTTTATTGGCAGCCCGGTCGATGCGGTCCTGGAGGGGACGCTTCGACCCGGTCGTCGCTACCGTACGGCACAATCCCCAACATGCCCGCGCGGAAGACCGATGCGAGGGATGCCAGGTGGATCGCCAATCTGGTCCGGTACGGTCTTCAGGCTGAAAACGACTGACGTGGTGGCTCTCATGGTCGGGCGCTACTCATAACAGGGACAACTCACGTAAGGCGGGCACAAATAAGGGTCGTCGAGACCGGCATCATAGCAGCCGGAATAGTAACCCATCCGATGATGCCCTCGAATGTGCATGCTTAGCCTGCGCCCAATTGCCGGCGCGTGGGCGCCGACCCGAGCGGAGGAGCCTGCAAAGTGACCGGGGTCGATCGCCAGAGGGGCGCTTCGCAAATCGCCCAAGGATGGATTTCCGAATCCAGCGCCGACGTGGCTGCCAAAGCCAACCCCGAGCCCGCCGACATTGCTGCCGCCAAACCCCCCGCCGAATCCGCCGATATGGCTGCCGCCAAAGCCAGCCCCGAGCCCGCCGACATGGCTGCCGCCAAACCCCGCGCCGAACCCGCCGACATGGCCGCCGCCAAACCGCCCGCCGAATCCACCGACATGGCCGCCGCCAAACCCCGCGCCGAACCCACCGACATGGCCGCCGCCAAACCCCCCGCCGAATCCGCCGATATGATCACCCCCAAAACCGCCCCCACCCATGCCACCCCCAAAACCACCCCCTCCGTGACCGCCTCCTCCCCCGCCCCGCGCCGTCGCCACGTTAGGCGCCGTTCCGGACAATGCAGCCGCAACGGTTAGGACGATGAACCTGTGCAGCAGCGGAGTCTCCGCGCGTCGCCGCGCCGCCGGTCGCGCAGTCGGCGAATGAGCTTGAATTGGAAGGGCTCCAGCGCCAACCGCTGTTCCAGGTTGCGGCAACAAGCGCGCGCCTCGTCTCAGCCGGGCCAGTCGCCCCGAGAACTGCACCGCTAAAGCCGCGATGCTCCTGCGAGTCGTCATGAGTCTCTCCTCTTTCGGCAGCGATGATCCTGCCGCCAACAATGAGTTGGGTTTTCAAGCGGAAGAAAACAAATGAAACATAAGTATGCGCTGCTAAGACAAATGTAGCGCGCTCAGTTTTGCCTGGTGGCGCAACGTCTGAATCCTACGCGGCAGCCGCAGGTAACTGGCTCGCTAAAACGATTGGAGGTAGCCGCCAAAGGGCGATAATGCTGGCTTAGCGACTATTTGTACTTGTTATAATTAGCCGTAGCACTCTAACGAGCGGCCCACACAAGTCCTCGTCTGAATGCGTTCATTCGCGCCAAGCCCGAATCCATGCCAAGTTTTTGCAAGAGCCGCCCACTGCCGTTTTTAGCTTTTTCACATGGCTTAGCCCTGAAATTACTGGGTGTTTTGCAGCTGGGCGAGATTTTCCTTCCGCCTCCGCAGAGCCTGTGCTAATGTTCCTGTTCCGTTCCATAGGAGTTGCCGATGGCGAATTTGCAGTCAATCGGGACCGGTCGCCCGAGGCCCGCCGCGAGGTGCGGGAAAAAGAGATACGCGCTGCCGCAGCGGGGTCGGCGGATTGGCCGGGACGCCGCCGGCGCTGGCTGACGAAGGGCGGGATGGATTCTCTCCAAGTCTGGCGTAAGTGATTGGAAAGGCGAGAATGTCGAACGAACCTGGTTTCCCCTGGCGTTCCTTTTGCTTCCGCCGGCGTTCCTTTGGCTTCCCCGGGGCGCGCGATTTCCTTCCCCCGGGGACCGGCAGCCTTCCCGCTGCGTTCCAAGACGTTCCGCCGGCTCGCGCACGCCGCCAAGGCCAACGGCGCCCCGCTCCCTTGAGGACCCCGCCGATTGGTCAAGAAACCTTCGTCAAGCCGGGCGCAGCCGCTTTCCCGAGCTGCGGTCATGGAATCGCGGCGGCCTCAAGCGTTTGATTTCGCCCAAAACCGGTTTCGACGTCGCAAACTCGAGGTCCGCTTGATGGCGGATCCGCCGGTCCAACATCTCGGCAAGCATTGCAAGAATGATCCCGAGCGTGAGACCGGCCCCGATCGCAACTGGCAGCACAATGGTCGGCTTCGGGAAGGACGGCTGAACCGGAGGAACTGCTTTGTCCAGTACGGCGATGTCTGCGAATGTCAGCTTGCTTTGCAACCTGGCCTGCGCCGCCATTTTTTGCCGCGTGTTCAGCTGATCAATGCGGAACGCAAGATCGCGCTCCAAGTCACCCAATCGGTCGCGTTGCGCCTGCGCCGCGATCAAAGTCTTTTGCGCTTTCTCCTGGGCTGCCTCGAGCGACGGGATCAGGCTCTGAGTTTGGGCGATGCGCTCTTTCAGGTGCTCGTGCATCCTGTTCGTGGCCTCAGCGATCTGTTTGTGAAGGGCCGCGAGGTTCGCGGTCTCCGACACCATCTTCGGGTTGTTGGATCCAAGCGAGTTCTTGGCCATTGCGATCGTCGCCTCGGCCGCCGTCAGCTTCTCTTTCAAGCCAGCAAGCAACTGGAGATCGGGGTCGGACGGATCATTGGAGAGTTCCGTCGAGCCGCTCGTCAGACGATTCTGAAGGAAGGCCAGGTTGGATTTCGCAGACGATAGGTTTTGCGTGATCGCCATCAACTCGCTGGTCTCCGTGTCGGCGCCGCCCGTCGGCGCCGCCACATTCGCCCGGGCCTGAAAGGATTCGAGCGCATTGCGCGCCGTTTCAACTTCCTTTCGCAACTCCTCGAGCTGGGGGGCGAACCAGCTCGCCGTCTGGTCGCCCGACGACGCCTTCATGGCGACCGTGGCGTCGATGGTCGCGGCAAGAAAAGCGTTGGCGAGCAGCGCCGCCTGGTTCGGGTCGGCTGCCTTGTATTTGATCTCCAACACTCCGGTGCCGAGCGCGAATTTCGGGTCGACATTCTTCGATATGGTGGAGGCCATCCAATCGTCGATGTTTTCCCGCCCGAAATATCCCGATTCTTGGAATTGCTGTTGCGCCTGCCGATTGCCGGTCATGTTCAGGCGCTTGACCACCTCGAGCGCAACCCGTTGACTCGTGACCAGCTGAAGTATGTTCCCTTGCATCAATCCCAACAAGGCCGCTCCCGTCGTCGACTCGGTAACAGGATCGATGCTGCCTGGGTCCATGCTCGCCGTCGCGACGGCGTCGTATCGCCCGGGTACGAACAGCAAGACCCCCGCGGCGACCACAACGCTCGCTATCAGCGCCAGCACGGCGATCCATCCGCGACGCCAAAGAATGATCAGCACTTGGCCAAGCGACACCAGTCAACTCCTTGTTGCATGAGAGGGAGGGATCCGCCAACCAGGCGCATATATCACATGTACCACATAACACGTAACGGGACCTTGCCGGTCGCCCCTCGCAGTGACAAGAATTGCCGCCATAATCCAGAAAAACCGGCCCGACCTACACGCCAGTGCGGTGATTATAATCGTGCGCGAAAAAAGCGAGATACAAGGTGACCCGTCCGACGCGAGCCCGGTCAAAGGGGCGGTCGGCGTCAAAAGTCCCAATCCCGCCAAAGATGTTCTTCAGACCGCCGAGACCAGTTTTCTCTATTCAGTCTGCACCCTGGTCACGAATTTGTTTTTGCCGCTGTCACCAGCGGATCCGGCCCGCGAGGCCGGAAAAGGCCGCCCCCGTTGGAACGCACCCGGAATGCCTGAAATCGACAAGCCCGACCTCAGCCTCGTTGCTTCAGCAGCAGGCGAATGCACTCGATGAAACGCCAGAATCGGATGCCGAAGAGGATTCCGATCGCCTTCAACCGCTGGCTCGGACCGTCCAACTTTCTCGATCGAACGATTTTGATCCAGTGGATGAATGGCGAAGCAAGAACGGCGACGCTCCGCAGAAGCCACAAGGCGCGTCCATGCGGCTTCTCAATCGTCGCCGTGAACGCTTCGCGCGAGGACTTCCTCCATTTCTGGGTGAGCTCGGGCCAGTTTCGCCGCGCAGGGTGGGAGACAACCACGTCGGGGGCGTAGCGGAAGCGATAGTTGGCGGCGACAGCCCGCCGACCCCAGTCCAGGTCCTCGGCGACCTGCCCCCGAAAGCCGCCCACCCGGTCGAAAATCTCCCGAGGCACGAACATGTTGCCGGAACCGGAAAACCCGACCTTTTCGATGTAGCGTTTGAAGTTGAACGCGAAGACCCTTTCGAAGGCTTCGACAGCGGTCGGATGCGCCGGGTCCTCGTAGTCGACGTCGACTCGTCCTCCGACAATTTGGGCGCTCGACAGAGCGGCCAAACCGCGCTCAAGCCAATCCGGGTTCGGACGACAATCCGAGTCCAGGAAAGCAAGAATTCGACCGCGAGAAGCCTCGACCGCCACGTTTCGCGCAGCCCCGGCGCCTTGGGTTGGAGCCTGTACGACCTGGGCCAGACTCCCGCAAACGCGCATCACCTCGTTCAGCCCGCACCGTGAATTGTTGTCGGCGACCACGACCTCGAAGCGGGCGGCAGGAAGCGTCTGCGCGGCAAGCAGTCCCAAGCAACGTTTGAGGTTCGGGAGATCGTTGTAATGCGGAATGATCACAGAAATCAGCGGCCGGCCTTCTCCGGCAAATTGGTCATCAATTCCTGGCGTGGGTAGCTCGATTTCCATGACTTCCCCAAGATGGGGGCTGCGCGACTGGCAGGAACAGCCCCGTGGAACATGCCAAGCCAATATCACCAGCACGTCACACGCGGCCCCAGCCAACTCCGCCCAATGACAACATCCGCCTTATCCGATCGGCCGCCGTGTCATGCGGTGGTCACCAGCACCCGGGGCCGAATAGACAGTCGTCCCCGACCGCTATGCGGCCTCCGGACGGACCCGCCCACAAGTGGCGCCAACGCCGTTTCCCAAGGACGATTCGCTCGGGATTGGCCAAGCTTACGTCCGGACTGATCCCGCCTCCGCGCCACGCTTCTTTTCTCCGACGGGTAATCACCCAGGTGTAGATGGGGCGTCAGACGTTCTCGCCGAACAGCCCCCCGCACTGGCGGCGCAAGACCTCAAGAACGTCCTTGTGCGAAATTCCACGCATGCACCGATGGCCGTTCGAACATTCGTCCAATGTGTCAAACCCGCACGGACCGCAGTCGAGTTTCGCCTGAACGGTCACGTTGTCGCGTCCCAGTGGTCCCCACTCGATCGCTTGGTGGCTGGCCGAATAGATACTGATAGAGCGCGCGCCGACGAGTGCGGCGACATGGGCGATGCCGGAATTGTTGGTTATCGTCGCCTCCGCGGCGATCAGCTTGGGAACAACCTCACTCCACGCCGCCCCGGCGAGAACATTCACCCGCTCGCGTCGCGCTTGGCCGACAATGTCGTTTGCGATCGAAGTCAATTCGCCCTTCTGCCCGCCGCTCCCGATCAACAGGAGGTCGGCGCCGGTGCTATCGAGGATCGCGCGCCCAAGATCGATATATTCGTCCGCAGGCCAATCGCGGAGCAATGAGTTGGACACCGGCGCGATCGCGACATATTTGTGGACCGTGACCGGTTCGCTTCCGCTCGAGAAGCGGGAACGGATTGCGGCGACGTCAATCGCGTCGACCAGCCGGGAGCGTACGAGGGCGAGCAGCATGGTGATCTGCTCGGCCATGTGAACGCTCGCCGTGGGCATGATGCGACGCGCCTGCGAAGCGCTCGCGAAATCCAAATCAACGCCGGTAAAGATGAACAAGGTCCGAGTCGCCGGAAGATCGTTGAGCCGGGCGCGGAACTCGACGTCGGCCAGATCGACAAAGGCGTCGAAACGGAACTTGTGCGCGCACTCGGTTTCCGTAATCAGGTATTTCTCGGCGAAGACGATTTGCCCGGCGTTTGTGGCGATGTCGAAAACGACTTCGACCCGCCGCTCGTCGCCGGACGGAACCAGCTGCAAATTCAGAACTCCGTCATAGCCGCCAGCGTCGAGCTTGGTGTAGGGCCCGGAGATGAAGTATTTCTTGTCGGTCGGTTCGCAGAGGGCGAGGCCGTCACGCAGCCAATGACGACAATTATAGTTGAACGCAGCCGGACTCCACGACACGTGGGCCTTTGAGGGAACGTCCCGCCGAGCGGCCTGGTGGTAGGACTCAAGGCTCGGCAAGGCTACGTCCAAATATGCGAAGTTGTGGCTGTCGCCGATCCCCGCGCGGATGCGCGAATCGATGACCTGCAACAAGCGCCTGCCGTCGCTCGGGACACGGAAGTCGATCGCAAGATCGAACGTCTGCCCCTTGAGCTTGGAGCCCAGTTGTTGCGCCTGGAAGGATTTCTCCCGGTCGCGCGAACCGCGAAACTTCTCGTCCTGCGCGAAGTAGTCGCAAGCCACTATCGAATCAAAGAGATTTAATGACCTGGCCAATTCCTCGTTCCACGATCCGCACACCAGCGTGATTGCGGCGCTCGGAAATGTGGCCCGCAGCTCCCCGAACTGTGGGACCATCATGCAAAAATCGCCGATGTGGTCGATCTTTAGAACGATGATCTTGGCGATGTCCGATATGGTGATCCCGGCGCTCAGCAGCGATTTCGGCCTCGCGACGACGATCGAATCCTCCTCAAGCTCTGCATATTGAGGAATCCGGTCGATCTGAATCAGCTGAGAGTCTTCGTATTGTTCCCGTCGCCCCATCTTTTGGAAAATTGCAAGCGTACTGTAAGCTCCGTGGGCCTGCTCGCTATGGGGGGCTCGATAATCATGACCGGCGTCATAGTCTTTCGCAAATCGAAGCCGAAAGGAATTGATGCCACAGGCGGCTTCGATATGGAGGAGCAATCGGTCGAGCGTGTAAAATCTCCGATGTTCCGCGGCGAACTTGGACGGCGGAAACAGCCGCCGTTCGTAGAGATCGCGGTGTGGAACGCTGATGATCAGATGAGCGCCAACAGCCAGATGTTCATGAACGGATCGCAGCAGCGAAAACGGATTGACGACGTGCTCGAGCACGTTCGCCAACACGACCGCTTTCAGCTTGTCCCGCTCGCCACTCAGAATATCCGCATAATGCTTGGCCGCGGCCGGAATTTTAATTTGCGTGACGGAAGGCAATATCGGGCGGCGATCCTGGCTGTCCAGACAAACATCGACGACTCCGGTCGTGGGAATGAATTTGTCAAAGACGCCATCGTTGATCGCGGGCAGCAGGGCGTTGGCGGCGTCGGTTTCCAACCCACGCAGCCAGCTGCTCAACGCTTCGGCGCTCTCCGGCTCTAACGCCGGAAGCCGGGCGTCCTCGTTATTCTGAACTTGGCCCTCGGCCGCTCGCAAAGCGCTTTCGGATTCATTCGTTTGAACTGTCCAGTTCGAATCGTAGTCGCCGGGCAGAGAACCGAAATATTCCGCAAATGCGCCGCGCAAGGCCAGACGCTCGAGCGCCAGCGTTCTCCTCCCGACAATTTCGAACCCTTCCAAGGGCTCCGGGAGGTCAACCGTCACCGGCTCTCCGAATCCGGACAGGGTGGTCCGCGCGATCTTCCGCTTGCCGGCGTCGGCGGTGAAGACGAGGTCAACTTCGCCGTCGAGTTCGCCGTCGAAAGTAAAGGCGAATCGGCCTGCGGGAAGCCGAGCGTAAGGTCCATAGAACAGGACCTTTTGTCCGATCGCGCCGTCCGTTTCAGCATCGAAGCGGATCGCGGCGCCGTGCGCGTCGGACCCGGCGCGATTGGCGGCATAGGCTTTATGCGTGAACCAATCCGGTGCTCTCAGTGCGAAAATCGCGCGGGGCTTGTCCTCACCGCGGCGAGGGTCGTGGGACGAGGAGGCGGCAGCGCCTTCCTCGGCGACTTTCGCTCCGGATGGTTCGGTCGGCTTCTCCGAGAGTTCGGCGCGCCCGCCCGGATCTCCGGAGAGTTCGGCGAGCTTCCCCGTGATCTCCCCCGAGTATGCCTTCCACCGTCTCGTTTCTTTCACGAAGGAGAAGATTTTCATTTCGCTTCGCCTGCTTCGAGGTCGGGATACGGATGCCCAATATTGTGGCGTCAGCGAGTCGGACGCGCAGCTGTCTCAATCGTCTCACCCGAGAATTAGTCTAAATCGGCGACGCCAAGCGAACCCGATGGGCATCGCGCTTAGCTGACCGCCGCATCTCGTCGCTCGATCCGCTTCCGTCAACCCCACTTTACGCTAGAGCAGCCCCTGATCGAGTTGGATCATGCCGCAGGCGGCGAAGGAATTTGGGCATTCGGCGGATTTGAAGATGCCGGCGCAGGCTTCGAGCACCCTCGTCAGGCTGGCGGCGGATCGCTCGCTGAGCTTGCGCAGAGTGGCCTTCAGCTTGGAAAAGCCTCTCGATTGAGTTCATATGCGGGGAGCGTTCGTCGGCCGGTGGTAGGCCTTCGGGGCCGCGAGCCCCGAAGGCGCGAACTCGGCGACCAAGCGTGATCGTCTTGCCGTGGCCGTGCTGGACGCCATCTGCAGGAAGACGCGGAAGAAGTCGCGGATATTGTCGGCCGAATGCTCTTCGAAGCTCTCGGCGCAATCGCCGCCCTGCAGCAGGAACGCTTCGCCCGCGGCGGCGGCGCCGAGAGCGTGTTTCAGTTTGCGCGCCTCGCCCGCGAACACGAGCGGCGGATAGCCGGCGAGCTGACGCTCAGTCTCAGCCAGCGCCGCGAGGTCCTTGTAGACGGGCGACTGCTCGATCGGCTTCATTCGCCAGCTGTCAGGGGTCCAACGTTGGTTCGCCATTTCCTTTTGCGCCTGAACACTCGTGCAAACTCCGCCTTTTGCCCGGAAGGGTGGAGCTATGCAAGCCATGCCTTCCGCGGGACTCGGGACGAGCAGAGACGTTCCCCGCATCCGAGCTCTGCGTCAACCAGCCGCGTCCCCGCCCGTTATTGCAACTGAGCCGCGAGTCGAAAGGCGGCGGCGCTTTTCCTCGTCCGGGGCTTATTACCCGGCGAATTGGTCTAGCGGCGAGAACCATGGCTTCGGACTGGCAGCGCCGTCTTGCCCTCAACCATGCCTGGTTTGGTCCCCGTTGGGCGCAGATCGGGGGCGCGGCAATGCTTTTCGTACGCGTCAGTCGTCGATGACTTCGACCAGCCTGAATCGCTCGCAATAGAGCTCCATTTCCTCCGAAAAAACACCGTCGCGGGTGAAATAATTCTTATGCGCGCGGCGCCAATAGTCGAGGGATCGGTCGCCCTCGCCCTCGTCCCAGGCGAAGGCCTCGTCGACCTCCTCGAACCGGCTCCGGCTCAACTCGACCGTCTCGATGATCGCCCGCGGCCAGCCCGCGCCGTCCTCCGCCATCCATCGCTTGCCGACCGCGAAGCCCTTGTCGCCCTCGCTCGCGGGCCAGCAGGTCGCGGTTTTCTTTCCAATGAGCACGAGCTCGAGCAATTCGTTCGCGAGCGCTGGGCCGTCGCCGAACGAGAAGCCTTCGAGGCCAGGCATGGTCCACGCCCTCCAATCGACATGGCTGTTCCAGGATCACGCCCGGGCGGGCCATGACAGCCGCTGCGAGCCGCGCCGACAATGTCGGCTTAACGCCTACAGATACTTCGTCGCCTCGCGCCTGGCGACGCCTTTCAGCGTCCACTGGCTTACTCGCCATCACGTAGCAGGCTAGCCTCGGCCTCTTCGAGGAGGTCCTGCTGAATTTGCAGAAGGCGGCCTGTCGCCGCAGGCAAGCAAGGCGAGACGGGGCAAGACTCTATGTCCTTGTTCGTGAGGTCGTCGCCTTTCGCGCCAACAAATTTCTTGCATTGGAGCTATGTTCTATCTCAGTTTGGCGGCGTTTTGCGGGAATGGGCACACGTGCCCTTCCGGCGTTCCGGGCCGGCCCGGCGCTCAACGGTGTGACCGCGCGTGTCGGCCGGGCAGATTGATGAGTCCGCTCAGCCGACAAGACGAGAGAGACCAGACATGACAACGCAAACCGGGACCATGCGCGCCGTCGTCGCGAAGCGGCCAGGCGGACCGGACGTTCTCGAGATCGAAATGCGGCCGCTGCCGGCGCCGGCCGAAGGGGAGATTCTGATCAAGGTCCAGGCGGCGGGCGTCAATCGGCCGGATGCGCTGCAGCGCATGGGCCACTATGCGCCGCCGAAGGGCGCCAGCGACGTACTTGGACTCGAGGTCGCAGGCGCCGTCGTCGCGCGCGGCCCTGGCGCCACTCGCCACTCGGAAGGAACCCGCGTGACCGCGCTCATTCCCGGGGGCGGGTACGCCGACTTTTGCGTTGCGCACGAAACGAACGCGCTGCCGATCCCCTCCGGCCTGAGCGCAGTCGAGGCTGCAGCCATTCCGGAGACTTATTTCACCGTCTGGTCCAACGTCTTCGACCGCGGAGCCCTCAAGGCCGGCGAAACCCTGCTGCTTCATGGCGGGACTTCTGGGATCGGCACGACCGCGATCAGCCTCGCCAAGGCTTTCGGAGCCAAGGTGATTGCGACCGCCGGTTCCGACGAGAAGGCTCGCCAGTGCGAGTTGCTTGGAGCCGACATCGGCGTCAATTACCGGACCGACGACTTCGTCGCCCGGACGCTTGCCGCGACAGATGGCCGCGGCGCGGACGTCGTCCTCGATATGGTAGGCGGGGGATATGTCCAGCGGAATTTTGCAGCCGCGGCGGTGGATGGCCGGATCGTGCAGATCGCTTTCATGCAGGGCCAGACGGCGACGATCGACCTGCGCGAGATCATGCAGAAACGCCTGACCCATACGGGCTCCACGCTTCGCCCCCGTTCTCCTGCGGAAAAGGCGATTATCGCCAACGCCCTGTTGATAAGAGTTTGGCCGCTTATCGAGGCCGGCCTTTGCAAGCCGGTGAT
Source organism: uncultured Alphaproteobacteria bacterium (assembly GCA_963823165.1). Taxonomy (GTDB): domain Bacteria; phylum Pseudomonadota; class Alphaproteobacteria; order Rhizobiales; family Beijerinckiaceae; genus Roseiarcus. The sequence continues at coordinate 207,531 of CAWGKV010000039.1, forward strand.
CGACTCGGTCTTCGCTCTCTCCGAAGCCGTGAAGGCGCACGCACGGTTGGAGAGCGGAGCGCATGTCGGCAAGATTGTGCTGACGACATGAAGCCTTCCGAGGCTTGAAAAGCGGACGCCGGCGCCTCATCTTCGCCTGGGCCGGAGCGAACAGGCAGCCGGCGGAGAGGAATCCGACGCTGACACTCACGTCTCGTATTGCTGCGGCGCACACTGGCCGCAAGTCGTTGATCGACGAACAATCTGTCGACACACTTTCCAGGATCATCGTCGGCGGTCTCGAAGACGCGAAGGCGGAAGACATCGTCACGATCGAGCTCTCCAGCAAGACCACGATTGCTGATCGCATGATCATTGCCTCCGGAAGGTCGAGCACGCATGTCGGCGCGATTGCCGACCGCGTGATGAAGGCCTGCCGTGACGCCGGCTTTCCCACTCCAAGGGTCGAAGGCTTGCCGCTGTGCGACTGGGTTCTCCTGGACGCGCGGGACGCCATCGTGCACATCTTCCGCCCGGACGTCCGTCAGTTCTACAATCTTGAGAAGATGTGGGGCGCCGACAGGCCCGGCGACGCTGGAAAGATCTGAAGCGGAAGCTTCTAAACGCGCATGCGGATCGTCCTTATTTGCGTCGGTCGGCTCAAAGCGGGGCCGGAGAGAGAACTCTTCGCACGCTATTTCAAAAGGATGGGAGAATTAGCGCGCAGCGCCGGCGTCGCACGCGTCGATCTGCGCGAGCTTTCCGAATCTTGCGCGCGTCGGCCGGAGGATCGGCGCGAGGAGGAAGCTGCTGCGATTATCGCCGCCGCGCCGCTGGGCGCGGGGCTGGTCGCGCTCGATGAGCGCGGGGCCTCGCCAACGAGCGGAGAATGGGCGGCCGACATCGGCCGGCTCCGCGATGCGGCGCAGCCCGTGTACGCAGTCGTGATCGGCGGTCCGGACGGGCTCTCGCCGTCGCTGCGCGCCAAAGCGCGTCTGGTCGTCAGTTTCGGAGCGATGACCTGGCCGCATCAACTCGCAAGGGTGATGGCAAGCGAACAACTTTATCGGGCGCTCACCATTCTTTCCGGTCACCCCTACCATCGTGATTGATCGCCGCGATTCCGGCTAGATTTGATGATCTTGGACGCGGGACATGTCGGTGAAGCGAAGCGATTTGATGCGATGCGGGCTCGGCGCTGCGGCGTTTGGGGCCGCGGTCGGGTGGCCGTTGGCGCCGTCCGCCGACCCGGCGGTCGCCCCAGTCTCGCCAGCTGCGGAGCAGCAGAAAGCGGACAAGGAAGTCGAGTTGCGCGGCGTCGAGGACACCATGCGTGCGTCCGACGAGCAACGGAGGAACATTGACTCCGAGATCGAATCGATTCGCGCCGACCGGGCAAGGCTCTCCGCGGCGCTGATTGCAACGACCGCCAAGGTGCAGGACGCCGAGCGGGGCGTCGCTGCGGCCGACGATCGTCTGGCGAGCCTGAACGCCAAAGCGGACTCGATTTCTAAATCGTTGGAGACGCGCAGAGCCGCGACCGTCGAAGTCCTCGCGGCGCTTCAGCGCATGGGCGCCAACCCGCCGCCGGCGATTTTGATCAAGCCCGACGACATGGCCGAGGCGGTGCGGGCGGCGATGGTCCTGAGTTCGCTGATCCCCGATCTGAGAGCGCAGGCGGAAGCGCTCCGTCGCGACGTCGACGATCTGTCCAGAACGAAAGTCTCGATCGCGCGCGAACGCGCGGACCTGGCGCTGACCGTCAGCTCGCTGGCGGTTGAGAAGGAGCGTCTCGCCGCGCTGATCGAGGCGCGCCAGCAATCGTTATCGGCTGCCGAGCAGGCGCTCGCCTCGCAGCAGCAGCGCGCGGCGGAGTTGGCCAGGCAGGCGACCACCATTAAGGATATGATCGCCGGACTCGACGCTGAGGAGGCGCAACAGAGGGCGGCGGCGAATGCGGTACGCGCCGCCCAAGAACAAGCAGCGAATGAGATCACAGCGAAGGCCGAGAACGCTCAGGTCGGCCCGCCGGCGCGCCTCCAGCCGGAGATGGCCTTCGCCGACGCCAGAGGCCGTCTTCCCTTGCCGGCCGCCGGCACGATCATCAAGACGTTTGGGTCTCCAGACGGGTTCGGAGGAACCGAGCATGGCCTTTCAATGGCGACGCTGGCCGGCGCGGTCGTCTCCGCGCCGACCGACGGCACAGTTCTTTTCTCTGGCCCCTATCGGGCTTATGGACAACTCTTGATCATAAACGCCGGCGGAGGATATTATCTCGTCCTCGCGGGCATGGATCGCGTTAACGTGGCGCCGGGTCAGTTCGTTCTCTCAGGGGAACCAGTCGGCGCCATGGGGGACGGGACCACCCGGATGGCGGCGGCCGCCGCAGTTGGCGCCGAGCAGCCGGTTCTTTATATCGAACTAAGGAAAGACGGAACGGCGATCGATCCGGGACCATGGTGGGCAAAGTCAGACATCGAGAAGGCGCGCGGATGAATCGGAAAACAGGTTACTTGGGTTTTGGCGTCGTTTTGGGAGCCGCGGCGACTGTCGCTGTGCCTCAGGCGCTATCGTATGTCAGCCCCGCCGCCTACGCAGCGGCGGGCGACACCTACCGCCAGCTCAATCTGTTCGGCGACGTATTCGACAAGATCCGCAACGATTATGTGGAGAAGCCGGATGAAGCCAAGCTGATTGAGGCGGCGATCAACGGCATGCTCGCCTCGCTCGACCCGCATTCAAGCTACATGGACGCCAGGGCGTTCAAAGACATGCAGGTCCAGACCAAGGGCGAGTTCGGCGGCCTCGGCATCGAGGTCACGCAGGAGGACGGACTCATCAAGGTTGTGACGCCGATCGACGACACCCCCGCGGCGAAGGCTGGCGTAATGTCCGGCGACGTCATCACCGCGATCGACGACTCGCCGACCCAGGGTCTGACCCTCGACCAGGCGGTGGAGAAGATGCGCGGCGCGATCAATTCGCCGGTCAAGCTGAAGGTGGTCCGCGGACCGAAGAAGGAGGTCAAGGACTTCACCATCGTCCGGGATCTGATCAGAGTGCAGTCGGTGCGCTCACACGTCGAGGACGGCGACGTTGGCTACATCCGCGTCACTCAATTCACGGAGCAGACGGCAGACGGTTTGAAGGCGGCGATGGAGAAGCTCAAGACCGAGATCCCAGCCGACAAGTTCAAGGGCTACATTCTCGATCTTCGGAACAATCCCGGCGGTTTGCTCGATCAGTCGATCGACGTCGTCAACTCGTTCGTCGACCGGGGCGAGATCGTCTCGAACTCGCGGCCGTACCCCTGACGAAACCCAGCGGTTCGACGCCAGGCCGGGCGGCGACCTGTCGGCCGGCAAACCGCTGGTTGTTCTCATCAACGGCGGCTCTGCCTCAGCGTCCGAAATCGTCGCTGGAGCCCTGCAGGATCACAAGCGGGCGTCCCTCATTGGCACGCGCTCGTTCGGCAAGGGCTCGGTGCAGACGATCATGCCGCTAGGGGCGGAGGGCGCGCTGCGGCTGACGACCGCGCGCTACTACACGCCGTCGGGCCGCTCAATCCAGGCCAAGGGCATCGAGCCGGATTACAAGGTGCTCGAGGACGTGCCCGACGATCTCAAGGGCAAGGACGACATGAAGGGCGAGGCCTCGCTCAAGGGGCACCTGGCGAACGGTGACGAGGACACGTCGGCGTCACAGGCCTATGTCCCGCCGGCGGAAAAGGACGACAAGCAGTTGACGGCCGCCCTCAACCTTTTGGAGCACGGGGTGAAGCCCGTCGAGACGACCGCGGCGAAGGCGGACGCCCCGCCGAAGGCGGAGGCGGCCAAGTCCGATTCGCCCGCAGCGCCTGCCCCCTCCGAGGCGGGCAAGCCCAATTGACAACACCGAACCGGCCTTGAGGAACGAGCAGAATTCCATGAAGAAAGGCATCTCCTACCTCGCGGTCGGAATCGTGGCCGGCGTCGCGCTCGCGGGCGCGTCGCAAGGCGCGCTACATGCAGCGGCAGCCAACACCGGCGTCACGCTGTTCGCCGACGTGTTCAACAAGGTTCGCGACAACTACGCCGAGAAGCCCGACGACGACAAACTGGTCAAAGGCGCAATCGACGGAATGCTGGCGTCTCTCGATCCGCATTCCACCTATTTCGATCCCAAGGCCCTGCAGGACTTCCAGAGCAGCATGAAGGGCGAGGAGTTCGGCGGGCTCGGACTTGAAGTGATGATGGAGGACGGCTTGGTCAAGGTCGTCAGTCCGATCGACGACACGCCGGCGGCGCGCGCCGGCCTCATGTCGGGCGATCTCGTCACCCGCATCGACGACACGCCAGTCAAAGGATTGACGCTAAAGGAAGCGGTCGACAAGATGCGCGGTCCGTCGAAGTCGAGCGTGCGGTTGCTCGTCGAGCGCGGCGCCAACAAGGATGTCAAGGAATACACGATCGTTCGCGAGATCATACATGTCCAGTCGGTCCGCTCTCACCTCGAGAGCGGCGACATAGGCTATATCCGCATCACCCAGTTTAACCAGGAAGCCTATGACGGAGTGCGGAAGGCGTTCGACCATTTCCGCACGGATCCGGGTTCGGCGAAGATCAAGGGCTACATCCTCGACTTGCGCAACAATCCGGGCGGCCTGCTCAATCAGGCGGTCGAGATCACCAACGCCTTCGTCGACGGCGGGGAGATCGTATCGACCCGCGGGCGCAATGCCGATCAGGAGCAGCGCTACAGCGCGCGACCGGGCGTGAACCTTTCGCAGGATAAGCCGCTCGTCGTGCTGATCAACGGTGGCTCGGCCTCGGCGTCGGAAATCGTCTCCGGCGCGCTTCAGGATCTCAAGCGGGCGACCCTCATCGGCACGCGGTCCTTCGGCAAAGGCTCGGTGCAGACGATCTTGCCGCTTGGTGACAACGGGGCGCTGAAGCTGACCACCGCCCGCTATTATACGCCGTCTGGCCGCTCCATCCAGGCCAAGGGCATCGATCCCGACATAAGCGTGCTCGAGAACATTCCCGCCGACCTGAAGGGCAAGGTGTCGAGCCTCGGCGAGGCCTCGCTGTTCGGCCATCTCAAGAACGGACCCGAAGAGGAAAAGGGCTCGGACGCATACGTGCCGCCGGACAAGGACAAGGACACCCAGCTCCAGGCCGCCGTGAGCCTGCTGCACGGCGCGAAGCTCGAGACGCTGAGGAAGCCCGCCACAACGGTCACCGTGCAGTGAGCCGGGGGGGCATCGCGCTGGCGGCGCTGATCGCGGCGCTGCCGGGCCTCGCGGCGGCGGACGAGCCTTCCGGATGCAGTGCGTTCAAGTGGCCCATCGAGCGGGACCGCACGGCGCTGGTCGCCGCCGGCAAGCCCACGATCGCCAACGGCGGCGCGCTTGCTTACAGTGGCGCCGCGACATTGACGCTCGTCCCGATCGCGGAGGCTGGCTTGCGGCGCCCGCCGGAACGCGCCCCGAAGTCGGCGCGGTCCTTCGCCGGCCACTTCACGCTCGCCGCCCCCACAGGTCCCGGGACGTTCACGATCACGCTCGCCTCGGAGGCCTGGATCGACGTCATCGACAACGGCGCCTTCCTGCATCCGAGGGGGTTCTCCGGCGCCGTCAACTGCGACGGAGCGCGGAAGAGCGTTCGGTTCGACCTGCCCGCGCGCCCGCTCGACCTTCAGCTGAGCGGGGTCAAGACTCCCGAGATCGCAGTTATCGTCTCGCCTGGGGAGTAGGAGGCGGTTCGCGTCGGCGGCGCGGCTGGCGAGAGACCGCCATTTCCGGGCGCAGATTTAGTTTTTCCAATACTTTGCGGCGCCATTTCCATTCCGCCTGCAACCGCCCTTCCGGTCCTTTCTTCCTCCTGCTCCTGTGCGCCTCGGATCGCCGGGCGTCGGTCTCGCGAGCGCTCGCCACGCCCCCAAGGACCAACCTGCGGCCATGGTTATCGATGCGCCCCTCCTCCGTGCGGTCTGCGACTGTGGACTCATTAACGCCTCTTTAACGCCTCTTTCGAAGACGACGCCATTATGAGTTCCTGTTTCGTTCGTGTCAACGTTTTTGTTGCGCGACGGCTGCGTCTGCATGGCAAAAAACTGTCGGCCTGCTGCCGCCTCCGCCCGGGGTCAGCCTCCCTCGATCATCGGCGTGCGGCGGAGGAACCGATGTCGGACAAGGTCGGCGCCAACAAGCAATATCCGGCCTGGAAAGGCTCAGGTCGAGGGCGCGGCGGGCGACCGCACTGCCCCTAAGAAACTGCGCTCGTCCATTCAGCCCGCAGTGATTTGGCGCCTTCCTTTCGACGCGCTTCGCATGACCCTTCCGTCTCGGCGCTTTGCCTCGACGCCGGCCCCAGGTCGATAAGCCTGTTCAGCCGGATGACGGATTATCGTCCATAAGCGACGCCCGCCGGCGCCGAAGGGTTTTGAGCCTCCGCGTCGGATCGCTCCAGTGCAGCATGGCTTCGAGCGGATGCTCTCCTTCGCGCAGGCGAACGCCCTGGTCGCTCTCCGTCCAGTGCCGCTCTCTGATCCGGTTGAAGATTACGCGCCAGTGCGGCGACGCGCGCGGCTTCCGGGCTAACGCGGGTGGTGACATCCATGCCTCCTCCGCCCCCTTCGCGAGGAAGTTTATGCGCGCGTCACGGGGCCGCTTTGCGCCAGGTCAAATTCTAAAAACTCAGGCTAACGCCGTTCCCTTGTCGCTGTGACGATGCGATTTTCGGCCGAGGCCTGTGCATGCAACACCAGCGCCGCAAGGGATGAGGGGCGGGCGCGCGCTTTTACGGTGGCGTCCGGAGCGAAGCCAGGCTTCGCATGACGTCGGCCCGGTCGACGGCTGGATTTTCACTTCCCTCAGTCGCCCGCCGCGCGGACGAAGCACCTTGGAGGGTTGATTTGCGTGCTTTTTGCCTTGGCGCCTCAGGGTGGGGGGCGCTTGAGCAAGCGGCCGAAAAAGTGTTGGTCGAGAGCCTCCTGGAGGACGAACTGCAGTGTCATTCGGTACGCCAGCGTGCAATCCGAACATGTTGCCACGGATCGACGACGCGTGAACTGCGTTTCTGCTGCGACGGACGCGTCGCGATGAGCGTCATCCGCGGGTCCCGGCTCCACAAAAGCACTGCCTGCCGGCTGCCGTTCGCGACGCGTTCAAGTGAAGGGTTGAATGGTCTAAAGGAGAGCCCAGATGAAAAAAGCATACCTGATCGGCATTGCGTCCATGGCGCTGGCGCTCGGAACGCCGGCCGCGATCGCGCAGACAAACGGCGCCAACGGAGCCAATAACGGCGCGGGGGTTGCGGCGGGCGCAGGCGGGGCGGGCGGCGCAGCGGCCGGCGCGCGCGGTCCAGGCGGCGCGCTTATCGCCATAAGTCCCTCCGGCGTTCGCGAGGTCCAGCAAGCCCTCAATCGGCTGGGTTATTTCGCCGGTCCGGTGAACGGCGCGTGGGATAAGGAGACCGCCGACGCGATGGTGCATTTCCAGGAAGCGCATGGACTCGAGCCGACCGGCAATCTGAATTTCAGCTCGATCGCAGGCCTTGGGCTTTGGGACAACCTGATCGGCAACCCGCTAGGCAACGGCAATAAGGCGCTCGTAGCGAACAACACCGGGGCGCCTCCGGCGCGTGGAAAGAACGCCAAAGTCGGCGGCGAAGCCTTGCCGTCGCAACGCCTCACCACGACAGGCGGCGGTATGGCCGGAAGCAATACGACGATGCCCGGGCAGGTGGGAACGGGCGAGACTGCGGCCGGCGGCGGAGCGCACGCAGGCGCCGGAGTGGGCGCTAATGCGGGCGGCGCGGGCGCCGGGGCCGGCGCCGGTGCAGGCGCGAACGGCGGCGCGAATGGCGGCGCTGCCAACCGGCCATAGTCGGGTGAGGACCAGTCGGGCGTCGCGGCGCCGCCGCGATCGCCTGGCGAGAAAAGGAGCCGATCATGACTCAGCCGATCATGACCAAGCCGATCGCCAGCAAATGGCTGCTCCTGGGCGGCGCCGCGCTATTGGCGCTCTCCCTCGCGGCCTGTAACGGCAACAATACGGGATCGAACGCCGCGAACACGGCGAGCAAGCCCGCGGCGAGCAGCACCGAGAGCAGCCAGCCCGGCTCGGCCAGCGCCGAGAAAGGGACGTCCAGCGCCGGAACCGCCAGCACCGAAACCGCGGGCGCCGGAACCGCGGGTTCGAACAGCAGCGCCGGCAACACCGCTTCTGGCGGCGGGGTGAGTACGGCGACCAAGGCCAACACGGCGAATGGAGCCGGCAACGCCGGAGCGACCGGCGCCGGGGCCAATACGGCGAACCGGGCCGGCAACGCCGGCGCGACCAGCGCCGGGGCCAATACGGCGAACGGGGCCGGGAACGCCGGCGCGACCGGCGCCGGGGCCAATCGAACGGCAAACAGCGGCGCCGGCGCCGCCAATGGGAATGGCGCTGCAACCGGCGCTGCGGTGAATGGCGCCAATGGCGCCGGTCCGGGCGCCCTCAGCAGGCCTTGACCCGGTCTCGAGATGCGCCTCGCGCCGCGGTGCGAGGCGCATCTTGTTCGCTCCTCAGGACTGAAGCGCGAAAGGGGTTTACGGTTCGCCCCCGCGAGTCGCCCATGGCTTTACGTATGCTGACGGCGCCTCATCATGATGCGAAAGCAGTCGCAGGAGAGGGACTGCAAAGCGCTCGCATCGGCAATTTCGATCAATCGTCGACGGGTTTTGACTGCGCCGAGGCCTTCAGCCTGGTTCAAGCAGTCGGAAACCGTCGCTCGTCTCAATCCAATCGCCCGCGCAAGAGCATCATGGGACACTGATACGCTCGGTACACCCAGCGCCTGGGAGGCGAGCAGCAACCAGCGCGTCACCCGCTCCATGGCGGAATGCTGGGCGTTGCACGCCCCGATCTGGGACGCTTGCAAGAGCAGGAACACCAGGTCCTCTATCGCCGCCGACCGCAGGTGTTTGCTGCTCTCCAGCGCATGCCGGAACCCGCGCGAAGAAAAGCACAACGCCGCCCCGCCGATTTGCACGACGCGGCGGTTGGCTGAATGGCCGTCCGTGAACAACGCCGGCAAGCCGACGAAACTTTTCGACCCCACCATCCAGGACTCGACCCATCGGTTTTTGTCGGCTTTCGCCATCACCGAGACCAGCCCCGTTTCGATAAGATAGACGTTCTCCATCGGCAGTTCGCCGTGACTGAGGACCTGGCGCGGCGCGAGGTCGACCCTCCTCGCGAGCGCCGACAGCTGCACTGCCGCGCCTTCCGAAAGGCGATCGAGAACATCGAAGCCTTGGCGGCCGTATGCCGGACTTGCGGGTGGCCCGGCACTGGAAAGAGCTGTCTGAGGCGAGGGCTTGACCAATGACTGCAAGCTTGACGAAGCGTAATTTCGTCGGATCATGGGCTTCCCGTCAAATAGTGAGTGGCAAGCTTCGCTGGCGGCGGAAAACTCCAGGTAAGAGCGGCGGTCGCGAATCAAACTCAGTCCGGTTTCGAGTGTTCCTCTCGCCGGCTCTGCCTGCTTCTAAAAAGCCGTCGGCGCGGGAAGTGTTCGCGCGGGCGCGCTCCGCTGCTGCGGGCAGGATCTCGGCATGCGACGCTGCTTTCAGCGGCGCCGGCGATATCGTAAGAGAACGGCCAAAGCGGCCGGTGGCGGCAGACCGTCCGCCTTCGATCCGTTTCGCACCGGAGTGCGTCATGACGCCGTTATCGATCCTCGAACTCGTCCGGGTGACCGAAGAAACTGACGCAAGCGGCGCACTCGACAATGCCCGCGATCTCGCCGCCCACGCCGAGGCGTGGGGCTATCGCCGCATCTGGGTTGCCGAGCATCACAACATGCCGGGGATCGCCAGCGCCGCGACGTCGATCGTGCTCGCCCATCTCGCCCAGGCGACGAAGACCATTCGGGTCGGCGCCGGCGGAATCATGCTGCCCAATCATGCGCCCTACGTTATCGCCGAGCAGTTCGGCACTTTAGCGAGACTCTTTCCCGGCCGTATCGACCTCGGGCTGGGCCGCGCCCCGGGGACGGATCAGCTCACGTTGCGCGCCCTGCGGCGCTCGCCGCAGGCGGCGGAGAGCTTTCCGCAGGACGTTCTAGAGCTGCAGGCGTATCTCGCCCCGGTCGTTCCCGACCAGCGCATTCAGGCCGTGCCGGCGGCCGGAACGGAAGTGCCGCTCTGGATCCTCGGATCGAGCCATTTCGGCGCGATGCTCGCCGCCGAACTCGGGTTGCCTTACGCTTTCGCGTCGCATTTCGCGCCCGACGAGCTCATTCCCGCGCTCGGCGTCTACCGCAGCCGTTTCAAGCCTTCCAGGCAACTCGACCGGCCTTACGCAATGGTCGGCGTCAACATCATCGCCGCAGGGAGCGACGCCGAGGCGCTCCGCCTCGCTACGACGCAGCAGATGTCCTTCACCAACATCTTCCGCGGCGCGCGCGGCCTGAGCCAGCCGCCGATCGACGACATCGAAACCTATTGGTCGCCGATGGAAAAGGCGCAAGCCGGGCGGATGCTCGCCCGCTCGATCATCGGCGCGCCGGAGACCGTGCGGCGCGGGATCGAGGCGCTCGTGGCGGAAACCGGCGCAGACGAGCTCATCGTGGTGTCCGACGTCTACAAGCACTCCGCGCGGCTGCGCTCATTCGAGCTGATCGCTGAGGTCGCTGAGCCCGACCGAAGCGCTTGACGGCGCTGGCCGGAGGCCTCCAAAGCGCAATCCGGCGACCGAACGTCCGGCTACAGATAACGCGCCCCGGCTTCCTTCGCGAATCGGCTCGGCCCGCCCTCCCAGACGATCCTGCCGCGTTCGAGCACGTACACGCGGTCGGCGTGGGGCAGGGCGAAGGTGACGTTCTGCTCGCCGAGGAGCACCGTGATTTCCGTCGCCCCGCGGAGGCGTTCGAGCGCCTTCGAAATCTGCTCCATCACCAGCGGGGCCAGGCCGAGCGTCGGTTCATCGAGGATCAGCAGGTCGGGCTTCATCATCAAGGCGCGGGCGATCGTCAGCATCTGCTGCTCTCCGCCGGACAGAGTGGCCGCGGTCTGCGTCTGACGCTCCTTCAGGATCGGGAACAGATCGAACAGCTGCTCCCGGCGCTCGCGCCTGTCCCCTTCGTTGAGGCCGTGCCCGCCCATGTCGAGATTCTCGCGCACGGTCATTGCGCCGAAGAGCTCGCGCGCCTCCGGCGACTGCACGATCCCTTCGCGCGCGATGGTCGCCGCCGTCCTTCCGCGCAGCGACCTGCCCTGCCGGAGAATGTCCCCGGAATAGGGCGTGAGGCCCGAGACGGCGTTGAACAGCGTCGTCTTGCCGGCGCCGTTCAGTCCCACGACCGCGACGAATTCGCCTCGATGCACATGGAGCGAGACGTTCTCCAGCGCCTGCGCCTTGTCATAGACGACGCTTAGATTCCTGATATCGAGGAAAGGCGTCGCAACATCGCCAAACGCGGTCTCGGGGCGCGCCGCCGTCTCGATGGCGCCGCCGAGATAGACCCTCCGGACGGTCTCATTCTCCATCACCTCCTGGACCGTGCCCTCGGCGATTCGCTCGCCGACGTGCATGGCGTAGATTCGGTCGACGAGCGCAGATATCCCCTTCACGTTGTGATCGACGATCAGGACCGCCCGCCCATCGTTGCGCATTTCGGCGATCAGCATCGCGACGGACGCGGTCTCGCGCGCCGTGAGGCCGGCGAAGGGCTCGTCGATCAGCACGACCTTCGGATTGCGGGCGATGGCCTTGGCGATCTCCATCTTGCGCAGATCGGCGAACGGCAGCGTGGCGGGGCGCCGATCCAGCACGGCGCTCAGTCCGACCCGCTCGGCGATGGCGCGTGCTCGCGCGTCGGCGGCGGCGCTCGGAAGAAGCCCCGTCAATCGATCGGGCAGAAGCCCGAAGACGATGTTCTCGAGCACCGTCTGCCGATGCAGCGGACGCGAATGCTGAAACACCATGCCCACGCCGAGCCGCGCAATTCGGTGCGGCGGCCGGCCCGCAACCTCGACGCCGTCGACCCGAACCGACCCTCCGTCGGGCCGCTCGACTCCGAGGATCGATTTCATCACCGTCGACTTGCCCGATCCGTTCGGTCCGATCAGGCCGAGGATCTCTCCGGCCCGGATCGAGAAGCTGACGTCCCTGACCGCCGCCAGCCCTCCGAACCGCTTGAAGAGGCCCTCGACCTCGAGCCTGGCCGCCGGGCTCATGTCGCCTCCCGCGCCCCCTTGACCATTCCGAGCAGTCCGCCGGGAAAGAACAGCACGACGGCGAGCGCGACGGCCGAGACGATGAAGGTCGCGAGATCGCCGAGCGGCCGCAGCGTTTCGCCGAAGGCGACAAGAAACACCGCCCCCAGGACACCGCCGAGAATCGTGCGCCGTCCGCCCAGGACCGCGCCGACGATCACCTGCACCCCGACGGTGACGTCGATGAAGGTTCCGACCGAGGCCGCGCCGAGATAGAAAACCATCAGCGCGCCGGCGAGCCCGGAGAACAACGCGCTGACCAGGAACGCCGCGAGCTTGTGCTTGGTCACGTTGAACCCGAGCGCGGCAGCCTGCACCGGGTCCTGTCCGCTCGCCTGCAGGATGAGGCCGACCGGCGAACGCGAAAGCCCGTAGAGGATGGCCCCGCTCACGCCCATGAACCCGAGCGCGATCCAGTAATTAACATTGGCGTCGATCGAGATGACGTCCGGCACCGTCAGGCCGATCTCCCCGCCCGTCAGGCCGGCGGCCACGACGACGAAGTTTTGCAATATGAGGACCGCAACAAGCGTGGTGAGGCCGAAATAGGGGCCGCGCACCCTCAGCGCCGGCAGCGCCAGCACGACGCCGCCCGTCATCGCTGCGAGCACGCCCGCCGCGAGGCAGAGCACGATCGGCGGCCGATAGAGGTTGTCAAGAATGCCGGCGGTATAGGCGCCGAGCCCGATCAGGAACGAGGGGCCGAAGTTCACTTCGTTGGCGAAGCCGAACAGCAGGTCCCAGGCCATCGAAAACACGCCGAAGTAATAGGCGACGGTGAGCAGACCCAGGACGTAGCCGGAGACATAGAGGGGCAGGGTCGAAGCGGCGAGGACGACGGCCAGGCTGATGAGCACCGGCGGCGAGAGGAGCGGGCGGCGCAGCATGATCTAGCGCCGGCCCATCAAGCCGCGCGGCCGCACGTACATCACCGCGACGAGCAGCAGGAGCGCGGGGATCGCCCGATAGGCCGGCGAAACCAGATAGGCAGTGAGGGTCTCGAGATAGCCGACGACATAGGCGGCGATCAGCGAGCCCGAAACGCTGCCGAGGCCGCCCAGCACGACGATCGAGAACGCGCTCGCGGTCAGCGGCCCCGCGCTGTAGGAGGAGACGCCGAGAAACATGCCGAGCAGCACGCCGGCGACGCCTGCAAGAACGCCGTAGATCGCCCAGACGCCGACATAGACGGTGGTGAGCTCAATCCCCAGCAAGGTGACGCCGCGCGGGTTCATCGAGGCAGCCAGCACCGCCTTGCCCGCGCGCGAGCGGTTCACGAAAATCCAGAGCGCCCCGATCGTCGCCCAGCAGACGACCGCGGTGAATATCTCGTTCAAGGGCGTTCGCACGCCCAGGATCGGCGCTACGCCTTCGACGATCGGCAATACGGTCTTGGCGTTGTTCGTATAGAAATAGGCGATCGCCTCCTGGATCATGACGCCCCAGAGCAGCGTCGCGGTGAGGATGAAGATTTCCTTCTCCTCCTCGCGCACGGCGCGCGACAGTTGCAGCCGCCGGACGATGAGATAGTAGGTCGCGAGCGACAGAGCCAATGCGACGACGACGCCGAAGGCGGCCCCTGAATAGGCGCCCGCCCCGAAATTGCCGGAGGCGGCCCAGGCGGCGACCGCCGCCGCGACCATGATCGCTCCGTGAGAAAGGTTGAGCACCCCGGTGACGCCAAAGATCAATGTGAAGCCGGTCGCGCCCAGCGCATAGAGCGCCGAGATCGCGAAGCCGTCGATCAGGATCTGCCAGAACAGCATTTTTCGTGTCCCGGGGACCCTGACGAGCTGGTGATCAGCTTGGTCAAAGAGAATGGGTTGTGCGCCGTCGATGACAACCTGTCATTCCCGCGAACCGGGAATCCAGCGCCTCACCCGCGACCCGTCGAAGTCTGGGTCCCCGCTTTCGCGGGGACGACAAAGCCGGTGGACAAAGCATACCACTCGCGTCGCCATGCGTCTCGTCCGCACCGATCAATGGCCGCCCGACGCGATCTTGATGAAGGACGGGAATTCGAGCTTGCCCTTGGCGAGATCCGCCGGCCACAGGTTGACCTGCTCGCCTTTCTGCCATTGCAGCATCAGCCCGGTGATGAAGCCCGCGCCGGTCTTCAGGCCGTGCACATGGGCGTCGCCCTGCGGCAGGAACTCGATCCTGCCGATCGTGCCGACATAATCGGTCGCCTCCATCGCTTTGACGAGTTTGTCGCTGTCGACGCTTCCCGCGCGCTTGATCGCGTCGGCGATCATATAGACGTCGTCATAGGCGGTGTAGCCGCAATAGGACGGAAGGTTTCCGAATTTCTCCTTGAAGGCGTCGACAAACGGCAGCGTCTTCGGCGTGACAGCTACGCCCGGACCCGAAACCGCCTGGTACAGCACGCCCTCGGTCGCGCCGTTGGTGTCCTTCCAGAAGGTCGAGTTGGTCGCCTGCGACGATACGCCGAACATCGGGATCGGCACCTGCTGGCTCTGCCACTGCACCGTCGGCTGCACCCCGACATGGGAGATGCCGGTGATGATCACGTCCGGCTTTGCGCCCTCGATCTTGTTGAAGATCGGGGTGAAATCCGTGGTGTCGGGGGAGAACCGGATATGGTCGAGCGGCTTGAGTCCGATCTTCGGCAGGCATGTCTCGTATTCGGCGTCGAGCGGCGTCGTCCAGGCCGCGTCTTCGCTCATGATCACGGCGGTCTTCATCTTCAGGCCGTCGACCAGCATGTCCTTGGCCGCGTCGCAGACGAGCCCCGCGATTGCGCTCGAGGTCAGATAGCCGTGGAAGACGTATTTCTCGTGCTCGTAGTCCTTGGCGATATTGGCGGTGATGACGTCGGACGCTGCGCCGGGGGTAATCATCACCGTTTTCAGGCGCGCCGACCAGGGCTCGAGCGCGAGCACGACCTCGCTGATGTAACTCGCGATGACCGCGTTGACGTGGTCCTCGCTGACAGCGCGCTGGAAGGCGCGCACCGCTTCAGCCGAGGAGGAATGGTCGTCGTAGGAGACGATTTCGATCTTGCGCCCGCCGACGCCGCCCTTGGCGTTGATCTCGTCGGCGGCGAGCTGGGCGGCCTGCGGGATCGAGGAGCCCGCCACCGCCTGCGCCTCCGCGATCACCCCGATCTTGATCGGGCCTTGGTCCTCGGCCCGGGCGAGCGGGGCGATTGCGAGCAGGACAACGGCCGAAGCCATGCCGAGCGCGGAGCGCAGGACCACGCGTGACGGAGCGGTTTCGTATCCCGACATTCTGTCCTCCCTGAGCTGGATGTTGTCGCAAAATGCGGCCAAGCGACGCCTTGGCGGCGTTGCACAGACGGCTTCAAAGCTGCCGTGTCCGGCATCCGCAAGCAAGCAAAATCCTTGCTCTTTGCGATCAAAGGGGCCGCGTTCAGCCCGCCGGGGCGCCCGCCGCCCGGCCGCCGGCGGCGGCGAAGCCGGCGGGCGGTGCGAGCAAGTCCCGCTTTCGCCGATCCCGGACCGGACGCCGGCGAGCGCGGTCGGCGCGGTCGGAAGGGCTACCGCTCAGCGAAGCTCTCGCAGCGCTGCGTCACTTTGCGAACGGCGACTCGAATTTCGCCGCCTCGCCGAGCTCCGCCTCGATTTCGAGCAGGCGATTGTACTTGGCGATCCGCTCGCTGCGGCTCGCCGACCCGGTCTTGATCTGGCCCCCGCCCATAGCGACGGTGAAATCGGCGAGGAACGCATCCTCGGTTTCGCCCGAACGGTGCGAAACGACGTAGTTCCATCCCGCCCTGCGGCAGAGCGCAATCGCCTCGATCGTCTCCGTGACGGTGCCGATCTGGTTGAGCTTGATCAGCACCGCATTGGCGGTCTTTTCCTTGACGCCGCGGCGGATGAAGGTCGGGTTGGTGACGAAAATGTCGTCGCCGACGATCTGGATCCGCTCGCCCTGCGCCGCAGTTTGGCGGGCGAAGCCCGCCCAATCGTTCTCGTCGAGGCCGTCCTCGATCGACACGATCGGGAACGTGTCGATCCACTTCCGATAGAGCGCGATCATCTCCTCGCTGGTCTTGTGCCCGCCCTTCGATTTGGCGAGATCGTACGCGCTGTCCTCGTAGAACGAGCTCGCGGCGGGATCGAGCGCGATGGCGATGTCCTTGCCCGGCTTGTAGCCGGCCGCCTCGATCGCCTTGACGATCAGTTCGCAGGCCTCCTCGTTGCTGCCGAGATTGGGGGCAAAGCCGCCTTCGTCGCCGACCGAGGTCGCGTATCCCTTGCCCTTGAGCAGCTTGGCGAGCGCGTGGAACGTTTCGGCGACGTAGCGCAAGGCCTCCGCGAAGCTCGGCGCGCCGATCGGCATCGCCATGAACTCCTGAAAGTCGACCGAGTTCGCCGCATGCTTGCCGCCGTTGATGATGTTCATCTGGGGCACAGGCAGGCGGGTCGCGCCGACTCCGCCGAGATAGGCGTAGAGCGGCAGCTTCGCCGACTGCGCCGCCGCACGCGCCACCGCCATCGACACGCCGAGAATCGCGTTGGCCCCGAGCTTGGCCTTGTTCGGCGTGCCGTCGAGCGCGATCATCAGCCCGTCGATCTCCGCCTGACGGGCCGGATCCATGCCGGTCACCTTGGGCGCGATTTTCTCGATGACGTTGGCGACCGCCTTCCGAACGCCCTTGCCGCCGTAGCGCGTTTTGTCGCCGTCGCGCAGCTCGACGGCTTCATGCTCGCCGGTCGAAGCTCCGGAGGGAACAGAGGACGTCGCGAGCGTCCCGTCGTCGAGGCCGACGCGCACGCGCACCGTCGGATTGCCGCGTGAGTCGAGAATTTCGAGCGCTTGAACGGACGCGATCCTGGGCATTGGTCTCTCCTGAATTGGCCGCTGGCGAATAGCCGGAAATCCGGCGTGCCTTTTTGAGCCAGATCAACGGCGCCTCCCTCTCGCGACGACCGGCGGCAAGCTCGCGCGCTCGTCGCGCCGAACTCGCAGGCGGCGCCGCGCACGAGTCTACCTCACGGATCGACGCCCAACACGCCGAATTCCACGGGCGTCTTCACATAGAAGAGGTGGACGTTTTCGGCTCTGAGCCGCTCGAACAAACGGACCGACTGTTCCGAGGTCACCGCGACGAGCACCTCGATGGGTTGATCGGCAAGCTCAAAGAAATGCGCCGAGTGGATTCGGCCGCCGCGGCTGAAACTCTCCCCGCCCGAATGCAGGCTGGCGCCGCGAAGGCCCAATTCGTTGACGAGGCGGAGCAGCCATTCGCCCATCGGCTTGCCTTTGTGGCGACGGTCCTGATGGGTGAAAAAGGTGATCTGATAGCCATTCATGGCGCGCTCCTCACAGCGACTCCAGCGCTTGCCAGGATGCGAGGCCGGCGACGGTCATTGTCAGCGATCCGATGACATGAACGCCGATCGCTCCCGCGGCCCAAGCGAACCGCCCCTCCTGCAGCAACGTTACAACTTCGGCCGAAAAGGTCGAGAACGTCGTCAGGCCGCCGCAAAAGCCGGTAACGATGAGGAGCCGCCACTCCGGCGCCAGGTACGGCGCTTGCGACAGATAGGCGATCGCAAGGCCGATGATGTAACCGCCGACGAGATTGGCGGCCAACGTGCCCGGCGGCAGAAGCGGAAAGAATTTGTTGAGCTGAACGCCAAGCTGCCAGCGCAGAAGGGCGCCGGAGGCCGCGCCAACGGAAATCGCCAACGCGGGGCTCCATGCCATCTGGACTGGTCTTTCGCATGCTTGCGCGCTGGAACTCGCCGCCGGGCTGATCTTCGGCGCGGGCCCTCTGACCCGCGCGCCCGCGCCCGCAACGAAGGCCATGCTAGGCTCGATTGGCTCGCGGCTCAAATCGCTGGATTGGTGCGAGGACGGCGGTCCCGCCGTTGAAAAGGAATGGGGTTTCCCCGCCGCCAAGCCTAACGCCGATGACCCGCGGCTAACGTTCCTCGCCCGCGCCTATGCGTCCGCCGCCCGGCGCTCGGCCACCGCCACCGCGAGCGTCATCGCCAGGCAGAAGGTCGCCGCGAGCGATCGGAACGAGCCGAAATCGCTTTCGACGATCTCGAACCGGACGTCGGCGAGGCCCGCGAGCGGAGAGAGGGCGCTGTCGGTGACGACGACGATCGGGGTCTTCGCCCGGCGTGCGCGCTTGGCGAGGTCGACGGTGAAGGGCGAATAGGGGGAGAAGCTGATCGCGATCAGCGCGTCTTCGTGGCCGGCGCGGGCGAGTTGCTCCGGCCCGAGGCCGCCCACGTTGTCGACCAGGCTCGCCGAGAGCCCGAGCTGGGCGAGGGCGTAGCTCAGATAATGCGCGACGCCGAAGGAGCGCCGCTGGCCGAGGCAATAGATGGTCCTTGCTCGAGAGAGCAGGTCGACCGCCCCGTCGAGGTCGCGCCGGTCGACGGATTCGCGCAAGCGCGCGACCGAGGACGCCGCCGAGTTGGCGAAGCCCAGCAGGAGATTGGTCGGATCGCCGCTGTCGCGGGCAGTCTCGTGCAAGGCCTTGAGCCGCTCGGAATAGTCGGGCCAGCGGTTGCGCAGATGGGAGCGGAACACCTCCTGCAGGTCGGAAAAGCCGCCGAAACCCAGCGACTGGGCGAAGCGCACGAGCGTCGAGGCCTGCACGTCCGCGTTGCGGGCGATTCCCGAAGCGGTGCCGAGGGCGAATTCGTCCGGGTGCTCGAGCGCGTAGGCCGCCGCCTGGCGAAGCCGCTTCGGCAGACCCGGCTCGATCTCGATCAGCCGGTCCTTCAGCGCCTCGAAGGTCTCCGGCGGCTCGATTGTCGCCTGCTCGCTCATGAGTTCATCCCGCGCCGTATTGCGTCCGCCTCCGGCGGCAAAATTCATAATGGAATGAATATTCCAAATCGAGTAGAATCTGAAATATTTGTTTTGGCGGGCGGAAGCCGGCGAAGCGGAGATGGCGGCTCATGGACACAATCGGCGTCGGACTGATCGGCACGGGCTACATGGGCAAATGTCACGCGCTCGCCTGGATGGCGGTCAAGGCCGCGTTCGGCGATGGGCCGGAGGTGCGGCGCGTCAGCCTCTGCGAGGTCGAGGACGCGCTCGCGCGCCGACGGGCCGACGCGTTCGGTTTCGAAAAGTCGACGGCGGATTGGCGGAAGCTCGTCGTCGACCCGGACGTTGACGTCGTCTCGATCACCACGCCGACCGGCCTGCACGCGCCGATGGCGATCGCCGCGCTCGAGGCCGGCAAGCACGTCTGGTGCGAGAAGCCGATGGCGCCGGCGCTCGCCGACGCCGAGCGCATGGCGGCGGCCGCCCGCGCGAGCGGCAAAGTCGCGATTCTCGGCTACAACTACATCCAGAGCCCGGCGGTCCGCTATATCGCAAAACTCCTGAAGCGCGGCGCGATCGGCAGAATCACTCAGTTCCGGGTGGAGATGGACGAGGATTTCATGGCCGATCCGGACCAGCCCTTCAGCTGGCGGAGCGAGGCGAGCTCCGGCCTCGGCGCGCCCGACGATTTCGCCGTCCATCCGATGAGCCTGATCTCGACGCTGATCGGCATGCCGCGCGAGGTGTTCGGCGAATTGGTGAAACCCTTTCCCGACCGGCCGGACAAGGGCGGACGGCGGGCGGTGGAGACTTTCGACATCGCGACCGCGCTCCTGCGCATGGACGGCGGCGCGACCGGGACGATCCAGGTCAGCCGCACCGCCTGGGGTCGCAAGGGGCGCATCCAGCTGCAGATTTTCGGCGCGAAGGGCGCGATCTTTTTCGACCAGGAGCGGTTCAACGAGGTCGGCGTCTATCTGGCCGAAGGGCCGGTCGAGGACCAGGGGATCAAGACCGTGCTGATGGGCCCAAGCCATCCGCCCTACGAGCATTTCATCCCCGCCGCCGGCCATCAGCTCGGGTTCAACGACCTCAAGATCGTCGAGGCGCATGAACTTTTGAACCGCATCGCCGGCAAGCCGTCGCTCACCATCGACTTCGACCAGGGCCTCGCCATCGAGCGGGTGATCCGCGCGATCGGGCGGTCGCATAGTGAAGGGCGGTGGCAAAGGACGGACTGAGCCAAGGCGAGGCCCGACCGCCGGATGGGGGCGTCTCTCGCCTGCCGGCGCGCGAGACACGCGCCCTCCGAAAATGCTCTACAGAGCCGCGCGCGTCAGCCGCTCGCGCAAGCGCGGGACCGCGAACTCGACGAAGGCGCGCAGCTTCAAGTTTCGGGTCGCCTCTTAAATCATAAGGGATTCCAACAATTCGTCAACTTCCCGGACGGGCTCTAAGACGCGCCGCGACCGCGGAGAATCCCCAGAATCCCCGCCACCTCACTGTCGACCCAAAATCCGATTCAGCCATTGTCTGACGAGCCCTTAGACTAGTTAACCAAGAGTTGAGCTTTGGCTGATCTCAACGTTTCATCGGTTTTGGCGCCGCTGTCGATCTGCGTGAGCAGAAAACCAACCCCGCTAAGTCGGAAGACCCTTCCCAATTTGCGCGAAACGCCTGTTAAGACCAGTTCGGCTTGATTGGATCTCAGCATCTTCCTAAGAGCAAGAAGAGCGCCCAGGAAACGTTGATCAATCACAGAAACGTCACTAAGATCAATGACAACACGCTCGCTCGTTGATAGCGTTGTTCTAAAGGCTGTGACGATCTCCTCTATATTTTTCCTCGTAGCAGCACCGCTGAATTTCAATTTGGTACAGTCTGCCCTTCTTTCAGACTTCATAGTCAATTGTGTCTCTGACAATTTCTTGGTCGTAAGATGATAAATAAAGAGTGGCAGGACCTGAAGATAGAGCAAGGACAGCAAAGTCCGTCCGTCATGCCAATAGCGTCTCCAGAGATAGGGTTCTTCTTTGATACGCCACAACCATTCGAGACCGCTCTTTCGCATGAGGGCAGGCGCCCTCTTCACCATACCCGCCTCGAAATTGAGCGACGCGCCCAAATGAGCGCGAACCGGGGCCCTAAGCCTCCTGGAGTTGCGCTTTAACCACAATTGTCCCTTCTTACTGCCCAAACAAGCCACAAGAAAATCTGCCTCTTGTGAGTTGATCGCATCAATTACTGAATCATGGCTGAGCTCTTCGGCAGACAAGAAGCCAGGAAAATGCCATCCTACGCAGGAGAGGCCGCCCTCCCCGGCGTTCAGCGCCTCCGAAGCCGCGGCAGCGACACCCTCATTTCCCCCGAAGAGAAACAGCTTTAGCGGTTGTTCCAGCCCGCGCAAACTTTTAAGGGCGGCGAAAATGTCCGAGCCGGCAACGCGCTCCTTGATGGGAACGCCCAGAAGCCGCCCTAACCAAACAATTGGCATTCCATCAGCTGGAGAGAGATCGCTAAGAAGCATCGAATCTCGGAACTCCAAATCCGAATGACAGTGCACGAGGTAATTAAGATTAGGAGTCGACACAAAAAGAGTTGACTTCGAGGTGGCGGAGAGGTCGATTCGGCGCAGCACACTTGCCATGTCGATCACGTCAATCGGCATGCCAAGAATGCAGTACACCTCTCTCGAGAGATCGTCGCCCGCGGCCTCGCGGACGAGCGAGTCCGAGCAAATAGTTTCATTGAACATACGTCAGCTCCCCGAACTGAACTGGTCCCCGTGACAGGTGTACCCATTAGTTATATGTTCGAGATCGCCGCGAAAGCTGCCGCCCTCCGGAGGTAAAGCCCTCACGGTTCAACATAATGTCCGAGGCGATGCGCCGCCCCGGCGCACCAAGCCTCCAACATGCAGTTTCGACCTCAATACATCTCCTAATCACGCTACCGTGACGTTACAACTAAGCACATTGTAACAAGTTTGTCAAGCAATTGCTGCGTGCACACTGCGTGCACACTCCCAAAGTCAGTCGAAGTGCGACGGTTTTTGATCGTTCCTTAGCGAGATGCCGATGTGTTCCTCCGAGAGGAACCGCTAATAACAAGGGTCTTTGCATTCGGAGCGCCTTGTGGCGCGATTGTGCGATTGTCGGGGGGAAAGCGTCGAAAGGGCGCGTCAAAGTTGCCGGGCGACAACTTTTCGTGACGCGGCTCTGCCAAGGCTCGAAAAACGAAAGGCGCGCCAGCAGGTCCGACGTCTTTTTCGTCTTTTTCGTCTTTTTGCGTTTACAATTGCCGCAGCCAATCTGCTGAGTTTGCGCAACTACGGCGGTAGTAGCGGACGCGCGCAGACCGGCCGGAATGAGTTATCATTCGCTCGCACGCACCTTGATGGCTGAAAAGGGGCTTTGTGCCGGCGCCCGGTGGAGAGGTCGCTTACTTACCCCTGCATCAACGACGCGAGGGGATTGGACGTGCATTAGAAGGAGATCGCGGCCTGCCGGGGATTGCGTCCGGCCGGATTTGGGGCGGTTCCCAACCACGACGCAGGGGCTCGAGCCAATTCGTGCCACCGCAGCCGATCCAGGAACTGCACGACCTGATTTGCGGCACAAGCTTACACGCGAGATCGTCCGTCACATCCAGCGGATACAGGCGACGCTGGAGGAGGCCAACATCAAGGTGGCCCCGCTATGAAGGCCTTCCCCAGGGCCAACCACCTGCCCTCCTGGGCCGGTGTGTGCCCACGGCTCGACGAAAGCGCCCGGCAAAGCGCTGAGTCAACCTACTTAATCTACATGTTACAACTGTTCAACCGGAGGAGCACCGGATGGACCTTTCCGCCCAGCCTGGGTGCTCGGATCTCCGCCGGAGCTTGGCGACTGGATAAGCTCGGCTCGGAAAGTCTGAACGGCAAACGTCGGCAGGACACGAGCGGGTACTCCTATCGCTGTGTGCCGCGCCGGTACATCGGATAGGATCAGTGAGCTCGGAGCTATCGTCGCCCAGTCGCCGATCGTTACCCGCCCAACAATGCAGACATGAGGGGAAATGTAGACGTGATCGCCGATTTTGGGGACTCCGGGAGTGGCGCCCCGCGCCCCTATTGAACAAATTTGGCTCAGTACGCAGTCGACCCCGATCTTGGCGTTTTCGATTATTCGCACTTGCGACCCATGTTGGATCAGTAGGCCAGCTCCGATCTCAGCCTTGGGATGCAGATCGATCCCGGTCAAAATGACCAGCAGCTTCCGTAGGACGGCAAGCAGCAGAGCAGCCGGCGCCCAAAGCCGCGGCGCTCGCGACTTTTGGATAGCCCGTTGCATGCGGTAAATCGCAAGGCCCCAGAACCCATCCGACCCCCAGCCGCTATAGCCGTTTTCGCGGAAGCGTTGATAGTCTGCTCGAAACGCTCGCCATTGGCTGTCTCCCGCCCACTGTTTGACGGTATCGCGATCGTATTTCAATTCACGATCTCGGAGTCCATATGCAGAGCCCAACGGTCTCCTCCCGGCCATCGAATTGTCTCGCCGAATTTGTCCCCAATTGTCCAATTCGTCTAGCGAAAGCCCCGGCTTTTGCCGGAATGGCGGCGGGGCTGTTTTCTGCTCCTTTACAAGCCATGGCTGGCCAAGGCAATCAACTGCCTGTGCGTAGCTCGCCTTTTTCAGTCGGCGGCGCCCCACGGCGCCATCGACGACACGATCTCGTTCAGCTGATCTCGTTCCGCCTGAGGCATGCTACTCGACAGAACCTTGCCTGATCCCCAACCCCCAGCGGTCTTGAGCTGCCTCCAATTTTAAGCGCCCGGTTTGCCTTGGATGCTTAGTGTATACAGTGCTGCACGAACTAGAGGGCGATTGTTGAACTGGTCCATCCGACAATAGCGTTTTTTTGGATTAAGCAAGTTCGTTCTCCCCACGAGACGACAAGCAGAATTGGACGAGTTTCCTAGGGCGTTTACACGAGCAAACGAAGAGGGAAGGGCCAGTTTGCAATAATGACTATTTCGCCATCGGCGGCCGCTCCTGGATTCATTCGACGAGCATGGCATAATAACGTACCAATGACTCGTCTCAACGGGGAATGAAGGCAAAAACCAAAGATTACCACTAGGTTGACCCGAAATTGTGTTCTCACACGCCATTTGGCTTCACTCTTGCTCTAAATTTCCTAACAATTTCCTTGCCGGCGTCCGTCCAGGCCCCTGACAGCGGCGCGGGCGAGAACATACGATAACTTGCATGACGAAACTGGACAAACCTCACGTGATGCGCTTCAATCGGTTGTAGCGTCTCCTCTTGATGGCTTTGATGCGGTTTTTGCCGGAAATTCGATCAGCTAGTCTCTTGTAGCCTTGGTTCAATTAGGACAGGCCGCATGTCGTTAAATCAGAAGTCAACGGAGCAGGATTTAGTCCCTCCTGGGCCGGTTGAGCAATACAGCTCGGTAGAGGAGCTCCTTTATTGGTTAAAAAGTAACTGTGAGCGTTACGGGGAAATCTATAAAGCCTCCGTGTATGGAAGTAATTTGTACGTCGTCAGCGGCCCGCAATATTGTGAGCACATCCTTCGCCGAAACTGGCAGAATTACCCGAGAAAGGGGCTGGTGGTGCAACGCATCGGCCTGGCTCTTGGGAACAACCTCATCACGAGTAACGGCAATTCGTGGTCAAGTCAGCGACGAATGATCCAACCCGCGTTCACCAAAAGCGCGATTGGTGGTTTGGGCAACATGATAGCCTGCGTCAACGCCGAGCTCCTTGATGAATGGAGGAAGGCGGCTAAACTCGGAAAGACGGTCAACGTCACAAAGGACGTGAGCCTCATGGTGCTCAAAATCACGCTCATGTCCATTTTTGGCGACGACTACGAGACCGTGGCGCCGCATTTCAAGTTCTTCGGCGAAGAAGCGGGACGGGATCTGGGTTTTGCCCAGGCCTTGGGCCCGTTGAGGAAGCTCGTCCTCCAGATCGTGGCGCAAAGGCGACGGGAACAGGATCTCCGCGGACGGGACACGCTCGAGGTCATGATGCAGGCGCGCGACCGGGAAGGCGGGAGGCCCATGCCGGATCCCCAACTGGCGAGGGAAGTTCTAAACCTTGTCGTCGCTGGTCACGAAACCACCGCCAGCCTTTTGAATTGGATGTGGTATCTGCTGGCCGCCCATCCTGAGGCGCAAACCCGGCTGGATATTGAGTTCAATCAGCTTCCTTGGAACGGGCATCCCACCATCGAGGAGCTCCCGAAGTACGCTTACACCCGACAAGTGATTGACGAGGCGCTCCGATTGTACCCTCCGCTATGGCTGATGACTTGGAAGGCGCTCAACAACGACAGGCTTGGCGAGTATTTTGTTCCGGCGGGAACGGAAATATACATTTCGCCATACGTTATTCAACGCAGCCCCCATCTCTGGGAGGCGCCTGATACGTTTGATCCGGACCGGCACGCTTCCGAGAACGAAGTCGACCGACATGAACTGGCCCTGTGTCCGTTTGGAGCCGGTCCGCGCAAATGCATTGGCGATTTCTTCGCCCGCGTTGAGATACAGATGCACCTGATGATGTTTGGTAGGGAATTGTGGCTTCGACCCTGCGAAAAAAGCCAAGGCCCTCCGGAGATCGCCACCGGTGTGAACCTACTAAGCAAGCATGATTTCAATATGTTGCCGGAGACCAAAATCTCGCCGACACGCGGCCCTCTCAGACTCGCTCCCCATTAGCGGTAGATCCAATGCAACTGCCGAGAAACAGGGCTCTTTGGGGCGTTTTCTTCCTGCTCCTCACGCTGGCGGCGATCTACGAGTTTCCCCTGGCTTGGGAAAGTACACCTGGCTTTTACCTGTGGAAACAAATCTCAGGCAAGGCCCATCAGGGCCGGTACGTCACATCGGGCGGTGTACAAATATATTTTGAAACATTCGGCAATGGGGAACCGGTTCTCGTTCTGCACGGCGGCGGCGCTGGCTGCCTGGAAATGATGCAGAGGCAGATCAGGGCGCTCGCGGACAAGTATTTCGTGATCGCCCCTGACAGCCGGGCCCACGGCCGGTCTGGCGACGGCAGCGGGCCGCTCACTTATGTCCAGCTCGGCAGAGACATGATCAAGGTCCTTGATGAATTGAACGTTCCAGCTGCGAATATCGTGGGCTGCAGCGATGGCGGTATAGTAGGCCTCGAACTCGCGATGCACTATCCGCAACGGGTCCGCAGGCTCGTCGCCATCGGCGCCAATTACAATGTCGGTGGGCTGATCCAGAAGCCTGAGGAGAGCCTCGAGCTCTCGCTCGACGGTCCTTGCGCCCGCGTGCTTCCCGGCGCCGCTTCCTGGCCGTTACGCGTCCGTAGAATAGTACAAATGTGGAGGACCCAGCCTAATTATAGCTTGGCCGACTTAGGGACAATAAGGGCCCCCACGCTTATCATGGCGGGAGAGTTCGATGCGATCCGGCGTTCGCACTCGGATGAGCTCGCAAAGGCCATTCCACGCTCACGGGAAGTCATTATCGAAGGCGGCGAGCATTCGGTGTCTTACAAAGCCGGAATCATAAACGCGAATATAACCAATTTTCTCGCTTCGCCGTTCTCCGGCTGATACGGGACATTGAAATACCGCCGTGCCGTCTGCCGTAATCTGGAGACTGACTGTGCTTCACCATCCTCGCAATTCCCAGATCCTTCTGGCGCGTTCGCGAGATTAGACCGAAACGATGAGCCAGTCAGGCCTAGGCCGATGACGAATGCGGCGAGCATCGGTGTCTTACAAAGCCGGAATCATAAATGCAAATATAACCAACTTTCTCGCTTCGCCGTTCGCCGGCTGATACGGGACATTGACACCGACGTGCGGGTCTGGGGACTGACGGTGCTTCGTTCGCGAAATTGGACCGAAATGGTGAGCCAGTCAGGCCTAGGCCGCTGGATGAAAATTTAGTAGCAGGTCATAACGACGTCGCGTTGACGCAAGTTGGAACTGGGGAAGGTCGTGCTTCAGCATGCCAATCATATTGCCGGTCAGGACCGGAAGCCTGGGGCCAACGCTAGCGCGGTCGTCGTGGGCGCAGAGAAGCTTCTGGAAACAATGCTTGCCGGCTCCGGCGAGCCGGCAGCGCCTTTCGGGCTTATCCGGGACGTGCGCCGGGCGGCGAAAAGCGCCACTCTCAAATTGGAACGCGATCTCGCAAGCCGCCTCAGGGATCGGGCCGCCGCACTTAATATAAGCATGGAAAGCCTCGTCTGCCTGGCGTGGTCTCTTGTCCTTGCGCGCTTCTGCGGACAAGACAGCGTAACTTTTGGCGCTGCGCTACCGCCGTTTACGAAAGCCGTCCCGGTGCGCATAGACGCCGCCACTCGCCCGGCTGAGACCGCCGTGCGGGAAACATATGAGTTATTAACCCAGATACGCACCTTTCTGCCCGTTTGGGGAGCGCTCCTGCCGGAGCGACCCTGGCGCCGCATATTCCTTGCCAGCGCTGTTCGGATACGGCCTGCCCGAAGATCACGTTTGGGCTGGGGAGTTGTCCGGTGGCGCGTGGCCGCTGGCAGTCATCGCCGCAGAGCGGGGAGAAACGCTTCTGATTTCAGCCTGGGCGCAAGATCCGGCTGACCCGGCAACCGTTTGCGCCTATATGCGGACCGCATTGGAACGCCTTGCCGGAACCTTGGAAACGGCGCCCGATAGGCTGGCAGACCTCTATCGACGTGATGCCGGAAGAGGAGCGGCGCAAGCTGCTCATCGAATGGAACGCGACCGGCGCCGCCTATCCGCGCGACAAGTATGTCCACGAGCTTTTCGAAGAACAGGCCGCCAGGACGCCGGACGCCGTGGCCGTTGTTCATGACGGGCGCACCCTCACATACTCGCAGCTGAACGCGCGAGCCAACCAACTGGCCCATCACCTGCGGGGTCTGGGGGTTGGCCCGGAGGCCCTGGTCGCCATTTGCGTCGAGCGCAGCCTGGAAATGGTCGTTGGCCTGCTGGCCATCCTCAAGGCTGGCGGCGCCTATGTGCCTATGGACCCGAGCTATCCGCAGGAGCGGCTGGCCTACATGCTGAAGGACAGCGCGCCTGCGGCGCTGCTCACCCTGGCGCATCTCAAGGACCTGCTGCCAGCCGATGCGAACAGCCTGCCGGCCATCGCCCTCGATACCGGCGCGTCGCTCTGGGCAGGCATGCCGGACAGCAATCCGGACCGGGCTGGGCTCAGAACAGATCATCTCGCCTATGTCATCTACACCTCCGGTTCAACCGGCATGCCCAAGGGCGTGATGGTCGAGCATAGGCATCTGTACAATTACCTATACTGGGCCTGGCACTTCTACACCCCGGCCTCCGGTGCAGCCGTCTCTTCATCGCTTTCCTTCGATGCCACGGTGACGAGTATCTTTACGCCGCTATTGTGTGGAGGCGCAGCTGCAGATCGTGCCAGAGGGGAGCGAAATCGATGGCCTGGGCCAGCTGCTTTGCAGTAACCGGCGTGCCGGGCTAGTGAAGATTACCCCCGCGCATCTGGACGCCGTGGGACGCACTGTGGCCGCGGAAGGAAAGCAGCCTTCTGCCAGTCTCTTCGTCGTGGGCGGCGAAGCACTGGCGCCTTCAACGGTGCGGCTGTGGCAGCAGATGCAGCCAGATGTGCGCATCGTGAACGAGTATGGGCCAACCGAAACGGTTGTCGGCTGCGTCGTCTACGAGGTTCCTGCGGATTTTCCTTTGACGGCGACGACGCCTATCGGCCGGCCGATAGCAAACACGCAGATCTATATCCTCGACGCCCGCGGAGATCCCGCGCCTATCGGCGTTGGCGGCGAACTCTACATCGGCGGCGCCGGTGTGGCGCGGGGCTATTTGAACCGCCCGGATCTGACGGCCGAGCGGTTTGTGGCCGATCCGTTCTCTGCTGAGCCCGGCGCTCGCATGTACAAGACAGGGGATCTCGGCCGATGGACCGCGGATGGCATTATCGAGTACCTGGGCCGCAACGACTTTCAGGTGAAGATTCGCGGATTCCGTATCGAACTGGGCGAGATCGAGGCGCGGCTGGCGGAGTGCGAGGGCGTCAGCGAGGTCAACGTCATCGCACGTGAGGACAGCACAGGGGACAAACGTCTGGTTGCGTACTATATAGCTGGCGCGAACCTCAGGCCGGAAGCATTGCGGGCGCATCTCCTGGCAAGTCTGCCGGAATACATGGTGCCGGCTGCTTATGTCCGGCTCGATCGCATGCCCCTCACGCACAACGGCAAACTGGATCGCAAGGCGCTGCCCGCGCCGGATAGCCGCGCTTATGCCCTTGACGCTTACGAAGCGCCAGCTGGCCCGGTGGAGGAGAAACTTGCCCGTATCTGGGCCGGCCTCCTGGGCCTGGACCGGATAAGCCGGAACGCGAACTTCTTCGATCTCGGCGGACACTCTCTGCTGGCAGTCAGAATGCTGACGCTAATCGAAGAAGAGTTCGGTCATTCGCTCAATCTCACCTCACTATTCAGGGCGCCGTCAATTGCCACGCTTGGCCAGCGGCTTCAGCAGGGAGGAAGCGTTAACATCAGCTCTCTCTACGTGGTTTCCGTCCAGCCGGAGGGAACCAAGCCACCTCTCTTCCCCATCGGCACACCCACGCGGTATCTGAATATTTCAAGGCATTTGGGAGACACTCAGCCTGTGATCGGATTGCAACTCTTCGATCCTGGACTGCCGCTCGAGATGAAATATCGCCGCCTGGAGGATGTGGCGAGCGAATATGTCAAGCTGATCCGAGAGATCAGGCCTCAGGGACCTTATGCGCTGATCGGCTGGTGCGCGGGTGGCGTCGTGGCTTTCGAAACGGCCCAGCAACTGGTTCAGATGGGCCACGAGGTTTCATTCATCGGTATAATCGACTCCTGGGCCCCGGACTACGTCCGGGAACGGGGGCCGGCGTGGTTGAAGGCAGCCGATTTTGCCACCAGCTGCAAGCGCGCTTACGCAGAAATTCGCGCCGACGCGGAGCATAAAGAGCTTGTTGATGAAGCCTTCAATGGTTCGCGCGCTCCCGCGCAGACGCCAATCGGTTTCATCTGATCCGGAACTGGAAATGATTGAGCAGTTCGACTAATGAAGTCGTGGAGGTATTTGTGGAGACTGCAAGGCGCATACGAACCGAAGCCCTTTCATGGGCGGGTGCACATTTTTGTCAGCCAATTCCGTCCCACGGGATGGCTGGGCGACTCCAGCCTAGGCTGGGGGCGGCTGGCGAGGGAAGGCGCCGAAGCGGTCACCTTCGAGGGAGCTCACTGGTCAATTTTCGATGAGCCTGGCGCCGGCAAAGCCGCGGCGACATCGCCGCGGCCTTGGAAGCTCCGTCGGCCCGCAACCCCTCGAAGGCGGCTCCGTCAAGTGAGCGCCCAAATGTCCAATTCCCGCAAGCAGATCCGCTCGTCAGCATCGTCATTCCCGCCTATAATGCGCGAGAAAGACATCGCCCGAGGCGATCCGCTGCGCCATTTCGCAAACTTATCTGGAGATCGAGATCATTGTCGTTGACGATGGCTCGCAGGATGGAACCGCTACAAGCCGCCCGCGAAATATTGAAAAGCAGCTTCAAGGGCCGTTGGTCGGTTCTGGAGCTTGGCGTCAACAGGGGCGCCAGCGCGGCGCGCAACGTCGCTGTTGAAGCAGGCGAAAGGCGAGTGGATTCAGCTCCTTGATAGTGACGACGCCATTGCCGCGGATAAGATCGAAGCGCAGATGAAGTACGCGCGGACGGCGGGTCCGGACGTGTCGGCGATTTACTCCTCATGGCGCCATGTTTATCTGGAAGACGGGAATTTCGTTCCGGCGGGGCCGGTCAATACCCCGCGGTATGAAGGCAAACATCCATTGATGTTCTGTATGTACTACGCCTCGCTGCATCACGGCGCCTGCCTCATACGCCGCAGCGCGCTGGAACGGATTCATGGGTTTGATGAAACCATGCGCAGCTATGAGGACGCCGATCTCCTGGTCCGCCTCGCCAAGGAAACAGGGCGGTTCCAATTCGTGGCATCGAACAGCCCTTCCTATCTCTGGCGCTTATACAAGGAACAGGCGCGGGAGGGGGGAGAGAACAGCCGGTACAAATTGGCAGACACAGCCATGAGCTGGGTAAGGGCTGTCAAGAACGCGGCTGGAAACCAGCAGATCGGCGATATCCTTTCGTGCTCTGACGATGTGATTGTGTGGCGGCAGCACTGCACAAGCTACGCGCGTCGGCTATTTGAAAGCGATGCCGGAGCGTTCAAGCTGTTCATGGACGATTTGCGGTTGGTCGACCCGGCCTTCGCCTATCCCTAGGTTGTTGTCCAAGCTTCACCAGGCATCGCGGCTTGAACGGTGCTCGAGCATGCCGATGTCTGGATGGCCCGCGTGAGTGGTCTTCCACGGGATCAGGGGGCCCGAGCGATGCGGACCTCGGCGAGCCGCTGCACCGCCTTTGTAGCGCAAGTGTCCAAACCGCGGTCCTGCGACTGCCTGGCCAATGCGCGTTACAGGCGCCCTGCGGCGGCGTTGACGGCTAGCCCAGCGGCGGGATCCGGGACGCCATACAAGGCCGTCCACTCCGGAAAGCTACGATCGAGCAACTGCGTCAACTCCTCCGTCTGCCGCAGCAACTGAGCCCGCAGGAACGCGACGGCCTCCGTCGTGTCGATGGCGCGACGGCTCACCTCCGGCATGGTCAGGCGGCGCAGCGCGTGCTGGACCGCTGGCGGCAGCCTCTCGACAACGTCTCGCAACAATGGCGCCTGACGTAGCCGACGAGGGACGCCGAGCCAGCCGGCCGTGCTGACGATTTCGGGGCCTACGTTCTCAGGGTCGGCGAAGCTGGACGGATCGGCCGCCGCATCGACTTCCAGCCACTCATACAGGCCGCGCATCACGCCTACCGGATCGGCGATGAGCCGCTCGTGGATGACCACCGCAATCCGGTCGCGGCCGAAGCGCTCGAGGTAAGGCCTGAGCTGCATCGCGTAGTTGCTGAACGCGACGAATTGCGCGTCCGCCCTGAGCGCATCGGCGATCGGCCGCTGTTCGGTGTGGTGCCCAACCATGTGCCAATAGTGGCTGATGGCTCGCTCGACCGGGTCGCGGAGCAGGTAAATGAAGCGGGCGTCGGGGTTGAAGGCGGCGATCCGTTCCACCACCCCCGGCGCCAGCGGCAGCTTCGTGTAGCTGGTGCTGGCCGTGCCCAGGATCGGAGCGTCGCCGGCAGGCCTGAACAGCTCCAGATACCGTTCCTCGCTCCGCCAAAATCCCCGCTGCCACATCTCCGGATAGATCCGCCTGAGATCCCGCGGGTCGACGAAGTAGCTCGGTTCGTCGGGCTCGCACATGAAGATGTCAGGATGCGCGTTCAGAAGCTTCCGCAGATAATGGGTGCCGGCCTTCATCGCCCCGATCAGGAACAGATTGGGCTTGCGCCGCGTCATCGACTTGCTCCGCAGATAGGATCGAGAAACTCCCCGCGATGACGCGACTGGCTCGACCCGAGCGCCCCCTGCACGCCGCCGCAACCAACCACATTGTAACAGGGCGATCAAGGGGTAAAAATGGCTAAGCGCCACGGCGGCAATCTACTGACTCTCTGATTGAACCGGCTGAATTGCCTCTCCTCGTTAGAGGCCTGGTGACTGTTCAAAGGCCCAGAATCGAGGCGAACAGGTTCTTCGCGACCCGGGCCATTTGGAACGCGACAATGCCGTGCGTAAGCCCACGACCTTCGCGGCCGATCTCCGATTGGCTTTGACGCGAGCGTAGGTCAGCGACGGCGGCAAGGCCGCCTTGAAATTATTTTGGAAAATTATCTTGCCAAAAGAACATATAAGGAACACCGGAGCGGCCCGCGCGCGGCGGCGGCGCAGGCGACCAACTCAGGATGAGGTCCATGACCTTTGAAACAGACGCCAAGGCCCTGCTGTCCATTGTGGACCAGCTTCAACGACGGAGCCGGGATGGAAGTTGGAGCGACTGCTCAGCGGCCATGAGGACTTCAAAGTACGCGCGGTGAGACCTGTGCGCCTCTATCTGGTCGCGCTCCGAGGCGCGACCGACGCGGCTGCCCGCAAGGCTTGGTCGAGATCCTCGATGATATCCTGCGCGTGTTCAATCCCGACGCTGAGCCGAATGGTCTCCGCGCTTATGCCGGCTCGAAGCTGCTCCTCGGAGGTCATTTGTCGATGGGTCGTCGAAGCAGGATGGCAGCATAATGTGCGGGTATCGCCGATGTTGACCAGCCGCTTGATGAGCTTCAGCGCGTCGTAGAACGCTTTGGCGGCCTCAAAACCGCCCCTGGCGCCGAATGTGAGGAGAGACGGCGCCCGCCCGCCCAGGTACTTGCCTGCGAGATCGTGATAGGGGCTGTCGGGAAAGCCGACATAGTCGACCCGCGCAACCCGCGGATCGCCGCGCAGGAAATGAGCCACCTCACGCGCGTTTTCGACATGACGCTCCATGCGCAAGGCCACCGTCTCGATGCCTTGAAGGATAAGGAACGCGCTCATCGGCGCAAGCACGGCTCCCATCGTGCGCTGGTAGACACTGCGGGCGCGGGCGACAAAAGCCTCACGACCGTACCGGTCGGCATAAACGAGCCCGTGATAGGATTCGTCCGGCTCGCTAAACATGGGAAAACGCGATGCCTGCGCCGCCCAGTCAAATCGCCCCGAGTTCGATGATCGCACCGCCCATCGCGACACCGTGGCCGCCCAAGAATTTGGTCAGGGAGTGTACAACGATATCTGCCCCGTGTTCGATCGGCCGCAGAAGGATGGGCGTTGCCACAGTATTGTCGACAATCAACGGCAGCCCGCGCGCGTGCGCGACCTCGGCGTACGCCTCGATGTCGCAGACGTTGCCTGCGGGATTGCCGACGGATTCACAAAAGATCGCACGCGTGGTTTCGTCGACCAAGGGCGCGATATCCCCCGCCCGGTCGCTCGGAGCGAAGCGCGCCTGAACGCCTTGGCGCCTCAACGTGTGGGCGAGCAACGTGTGCGTCGTGCCATAGAGTTGGGGCGGCGTGACGATGCTTCCGCCGCGATCGGCGAGCGTCAGAAAGGCGTAGGCGAGTGCGGCCTGACCCGACGCGACGGCGAGCGCCGCAACTCCGCCCTCCAGCTGCGCAATTCGCTTCTCCAATATGTCCGTGGTCGGATTGGCGATCCGGCTGTAGCGAAAGCCGGGTATCTCCAAATTGAACAGCGCCGCGCCCTCGTCGGCGCTCTCGAATTCGTAGGCGACGTTCTGGTAAATAGGCGGCGCGACCGCTTTGGTGGCGGGATCGTAAGTAAAGCCGCCGTGTATGGAAATGGTTTCTCTCCGCATGGGCGCGCCTCAGTCTGTTCACTGCAAGATGCGCCCATTCGTTTCTGATTTCAACTGCCTCGGCGGATGCAGCTCAGCCACCGGATTGGGGCCCGTTCTTTGACCGCTCAAGGCAGTCAAAGTCAAAGCGGGTCCAAAAGGTGTGGGGCCGTTAAAGTCAACACGAAACGGTGACGCAATTGCATTGGTTGTCAAACCGAGCCGGGCCTAGGCAAAGCTGAGGATAAAAGCCGGCCCCAGTGGACTAATGATGCAACCCGAGCGGTTGAAAAACTTGTTGACGCGAAATTCCCCTTATGGCATGAGACAGACGTTGCGGGACAAGAGAGCGCGGTCAAGTCTAATTCGGGGACCCGGCCGCATTTAAATGAAGACTGGTTATCGGACCGGCGTCTGCCGGGCAGACCACGTGCGCTCCGGCCGATGGCGCGCGGGCTGCGGTACGTCTGAACGGCTGCAAGACGCGAGAAGGCTGTCTAATGGCGCTGGAGCACCCGACGAGATCGAGGACACGCTGTGGTCCGCGCTCTGGGCCACGAGCGGTGACTATTGGGCTGATCAACAACATGGGCGACGAGGCGCTGAAAGTAACGGAACGCCAATTCGGCGGTCTCGTTGCCGCGGCCGCAGGCGATATCGACGTCGAGTTCCGCCTGTTCGCACTGGAGCGAACGCCCCGCTCGCCCCGAGCGCTGGAGTATATCAGTGCGCGCTACGAGGCCGCCAGCGCGGCGATCGATGGCGAGCTGGACGCGCTTATCATTACCGGGGCGCAACCGAGAGCGGCTTGCTTGGCCGATGAGCTTTACTGGGAGGAACTGACAGAGCTCATCGACTGGGCAAAGGAGCACACCGTCTCGACGATTTTCTCATGTCTTGCGGCCCACGCCGCGGTCTTGCACCTTGACGGCCTTGAACGACGGCCTTTGTCAGAGAAATGTACGGGGGTTTTCGCCTTCACTGCTCACCGGGATCATCCATTCGCGGGCTACCAGAGCCGCGCCGATCTCATTCCACACTCTCGATATAACGGCCTGTCACGGAGCGACCTTGAACGCGCCGGCTATGACGTCTTGATGAGTTCCCCTGAGCATGGCGTCGACAGTTTTACTAAATGCTTTGGCAGTCAATTCGTCTTTCTGCAGGGGCATCCGGAGTATGACGCCAATTCGCTGGCGAGAGAGTACCGCCGCGATATGGACCGGTACTTGCGTGGAGAAACCAACGCCAGCCCCCCGAGGCCCAAGGGCTATTTCAGCGCCCAAGGGGAGGCGGAGTTGGACGCGTTGGAACTCCGCGGGCGCGAAAATACGGGTTGTCTATCGATGGAGGACCTGTCGAAAATCGATTCGTTCGCGCCCACCGAGGCGCGATGGCGCGCCGCCGCGATCTCATTTTATCGCAACTGGATCAATATGATCGTGGCGTCGGTGCGCCGCGAGGGGGCCAATGCCACGCTGCTGGCGGCACAACTCAGCCGGGTCGCAGTGGAAGCCTACCAGTAATCTGCAATCGCAGTCGCGTGCTCACAATTTGGGGCTTAGGAAAGGGCGGAGATAGGAACGTCACCGGATTACGTGCAGAAGAGCTAGGCCAGTATCTACCAAGTCGTAACTGTGAATTCAGCTTAAGGAGTAAGAAACCATGAACGTCCAGACTATCGATCGTTACGTAAGGACTGCTGATCGTTACACGGGGGTCATCGATGAAATTGAGGGTCTCAATTGGCCGGATCTGACGCGTGGCGAATTGATGGCGGCGTGCGCCGCTTACTACTATTTCTCGGTGCAATTTGTCGAAGCCGTCGACATCGCCTGCGAACTTTATCCTTCTGATCCCCAGCTTGTCGAACTTCGCAGAGGGGAATGCGACACCGATAACCTGTCTCCTTATCCCGGCATAGCCGAACCGAGGGAGAGAATGAACCACGACGAGTTCATGCGTCGCACTGTCGCTATATCGAGCCTCGATCGGGACGAACGGAGCAGGATCGAGAGCCTAGGCCGCGCATACCTTGCGGAGGTCCATCGGTTCGACCCCGTGACGAGGGCGATGAGCCTGTCGAGCTATGAGGATGGCGGGCTGGAGAAAGTGTTCGGGGCGATGCTGACAGCCAAGTATTGGGATGAACCCTCGCTCGGCGCCTTCCGTCATTTCCTCGTCGAACATATAAAGCTGGACAGCGGCGAGCATGGGGGCTTGTGTCGCCATCTTGTCGCGGATGACCGCATTCTCCCCTTGTGGGAAGCTTTTCGGGATATCCTCGTCGGAGCCGCTCCCGGCCTCGCCTCGTAATACGTCCCTTTCGGGGGGAACGATAAGCCACGATTTTTCCTTGGGGCGCGCCTTGTGCGGTGCTCCCCAAGAAGTGTAAGATTTAGACTTGGCGAAGGGGGTGTAGACCCATGTCCTTGAGGGCGACCATTCTCGACGAAATTCGTACTGTGGCTGTGAATCAGAAGAAGGCTCTGGCGCCGTTGACAGACGACCTTTCCTTGCACGATTCGGGGCTCGACTCACTTTGCTTCGCCATACTTGTGGCGCGACTCGAGGACATTACCGGCCGCGATCCGCTTGGCTCGGCTGACGATGCGCGCTTTCCACGGACGATCGGCGAGTTCATTGCGCTTTACGAGGAAGCGCTTGCCTGAGACGGCGAACCTCGCACGCCTCATTAAAAGGAGAGGCAGTGGCCGGGTCGTCGCAACGCGAGACCACGTGTTGCCGCTCGACGAATTCGAGCGCTCCTCGAGCCTCGCCTCGCATCTCGCAAGCCTCCGGGGACGCTCGGTCGTCCTCTTCGTTGGCGACATGGCAAAAGCCGCCGCGGGTCTGATCGACCTTGATGGTTGGGCGCGTCGGATCGTGCTCTGCCCGCCGGGATGGGAACTCTCGCGAGTGGAGTTGGCGGCGCGCGACGCTGTGGCCGACGCCCTGGTTTTTGACGGCGACGACGACGCCCCGCGGATCCCAATCGAACGGGTGGCGCCCTGCCGCTTGCCCCTGCAACGGTTGGCCAATCCGCGGACGGCTTGCTGCGAAACGGAATGGATTCTGCCGACGTCAGGCACGAGCGGCCCACCAAAGCTCGTAATCCATACTTTGCGCACTCTGATGGGCGCAATCACGGACGCGCCGTTGCAACAATGGGCGACCTTCTACGACATCCGCCGGTATGGCGGCTTGCAGATTTTCCTGCGCGCGCTCAGCGGCCACGGCTCGCTCAGCGTCGGCGCGGAGGGGGAAAGCATCGCCTCCATACTTTCGCGCTTCGGCGCCGCGGGGGTTACCCATGTCACCGGCACGCCGTCGCACTGGCGCAAGGTCCTGATGAGCGGCGAAGGCCGCCGGATCGACCCTGACTATGTCAGACTATCGGGCGAAATCGCCGACGACGCCGTATTGGAAGCTCTGCGGACGCTGTATCCCCGAGCGCGCATAGAGCACGCGTACGCCTCGACCGAAGCAGGCGTGGTCTTCGCAGTCGGTGACGGAAGAGCCGGCTTTCCTGCGTCATGGCTCGACGGCGACGGCCCCGTCCAGATGAGACTCATGGACGGCTCGCTGCGTGTGCGCTCGGGCCGCTGCGCAGTACGCTTTCTTGGCGAAGAGGCGCCCACCCTGGCCGACAAGGACGGCTTTGTCGACACCGGGGATATTGTCGATCGGCGCGAGGACCGGTTCTATTTCGCAGGCAGGCGCAGCGGGATCATCAATGTCGGCGGCGCCAAGGTTCACCCAGAAGAGGTCGAGGCTGCGCTCAACGCTCACCCGGCCGTCCGCGCGAGCCGAGCATTCGCGCGCAAGAGCCCAATCACGGGTGCGCTGGTCTTCGCTGAAGTGGTGTTAACCGACGATCGCCCGGCGGATGCGGCCGCTGAGCGCGAAATTCTCGCCGCCTGCAGCGCCCGCCTGGCCCCGCATATGGTTCCGGCGGGGCTCCGCTTCGTCGCCGACCTGCCAATGACGGACGGGGGAAAGCTCGTGCGGCATGGATAATGTCGTCGTCACGGGCGCCAGCCGAGGCCTTGGCCTCGCGATCGCTGATAGGCTTGCGCGCGATGGCTTCAGAGTCGTCGCCGTCGCGCGCCGCGACAGCGAAGCGCTCGCGGCGGTGGCGAAGCTCGCGGAGCTCGGCCCGGGAGCGCTGACGTTTCGTCGTCTGGATTTGAGCGATGTCACGACACTTCCGACCTTCGTGCGGGAGTTGCGCGGGCAATTCGGCCCGATCTATGGGCTGGTCAACAACGCCGGGCTCGGAACGGCGGGCCTGCTCGCCACGATGCCTGACGCCAATATTCAACGCCTCATTCAACTCAACACGCTTTCGCCGATCTTGCTCAGCAAATATGTCGTACGCGGGATGATGGCCGAGGGACGCGGACGCGTAATCAACATCTCCTCCATCGTCGCCTCAACCGGCTTCAACGCCCTTTCCGTCTATGCCGCCACCAAGGCGTCCCTCATCGGCTTCACCAAGTCGCTGGCACGCGAGGTTGGACGGGTCGGCGTGAACGTGAACGCGATCGCCCCGGGTTTCGTCGACACCGAGATGACGGGCGGGCTCGAAGGATCGGAGCGGGAGCGCGTCATTGGCCGCAGCGCGTTGCGACGCCTGGCCGCGCCAGAAGACATTGCGGAGATTGCGGCGTTTCTGATGGGTGACGGCGGACGCAATATCACTGGCTCAGTGATGACTGTGGACGCGGGGGCCACGGCGTAGTCTAGGGGGAAACTAGAACTCGGGTCATGCGGGAGCGGGGGTGAGCTGAACGGCAAAGCCGAGGTTCTGGAGGCGCTGGACAAGGCGGCGAGTTGAGGCGGTCTTGTGTCGGCGGTCGAAGTGATCGGCGCCGAGGTCCTGGTACAACGTTCCGTCCTTGAGCATGTGGTAGATGGTGCGCAGGAGGGAGGCGGCGACGGCGCCGATGGCTTTCTTGGCGCCCCGGCGGGCCTTGATTCGGTGGAACTGGGCCTGGAAGTAGCTGCCCTTGGTTCTGACGGCCGCCCAGGCGCACGGGAAGAGCGTTGCTTTCAACCAGCGTGAGCCCTTGCGCATTCGGGTGGATCTTCTCTTGCCGGCGCTCTCGTCGTTGCGCGGGCACATGCAGGCCCAGGAGAGGAGATGGCCGTCCGAAGGGTAGCGGCTCATGTCGATTCCGATCTCGGAAAGAACGCTTTGGGCGCTGCGGTCGTCGAAGCCCGGGATGGTCCTTACGATTTGGGTGGCCTCGCGAAAGGAGTCGAGATCGGCCTCCACCTCCTGGTCGATCCGGGCGATCGCTCGGTCGAGGGCGTCGACCTGATCGAGATGGAGTTGAAGCAGGAAGCGATGGTGAGGCGTCGGCCGGCCTCGCAGGGCCTCGCGAAGCTCTTCTTTCGTCGCCTTGATCCGCCGGTCGGCCAAGCCGGCCAAGACGGCCGGGTCGGTCTGGCCGGCGATTATCGCCTCGATCATGCGCCGACCGCTGACGCCAAGGATGTCGGAGATGACGGAATCGAGTTTGATGTTGGCGTCCTCCAGCGTCTTCTGCAGCCGCTGGGTATGGGACGAGCGCTCGCGAACCAGCTGCTTGCGGGTGCGAAGCAGGGACCGCAGCTCCTGGGTCGGGCGATCCGGAACGAAGCTGCCGCGGATCAGGCCGTGGGCGGCCAGGTCGGAGAGCCAGGTCGCATCGTTCACGTCGGTCTTGCGGCCGGGCACGTTCTTCACATGCGCGGCGTTGGCCAGCAGCAGCTCGAACTCGCCATCCGCGAGGATGTGCCAGACCGGTTTCCAATAGACGCCGGTGGCTTCCATGGCCGCGAGCGTGCATCCCTTGTCCGAAAGCCACGCCGAGAGGGCCAGCAAGCCGGACGTCGTGGTGTCGAACGTCCGCGCTTCCTGCTCGACCGCCGCACCCTGCTGAATCCGAACGCAGGCGACGACCGTCTTTTTGTGGACGTCCAGTCCGGCGCATTTTGGATAGAGCACTTCCATGCCTCACCTCCGCAAACAGTGCGTCGTCGGCATGGGACTTCTGGTCTAGAGAACTCTAGGGGGCGCGCTCCGCGGCCTTACGGCCGGTGGCTGCACTAGGGGGTGCTCCGAAGTCCCAGGTCCAACTAGAGAACGAGCTCATAGGCACCAAACAGAAACCGACCTCTGCGCCGACGACGCTCAGCAGCGTAGCACGCGTTTCATTCCAGGGGGTCGCCGCCGAGTCAGATGGCCAACTAGAGAGAAACTAGTTCATCGATTTCGAAATTCGAATCATTTCAGGCAGCTTGGTCGAGCTTATAGGACCAAGTGTGGACGACGGGGTCTCGATTGAAGTGATCCATGGCGGCCATGATGCGGTCCTTGAGTTCCTGTTTGGATGCGACACGGATGTGGCGCAGCACCGAGCGGGCGAGCTTGGAGAAGAAACCCTCGACGAGATTGAGCCAGGAGATGAATTCGAATCGGCCGGCAGGCTGGTCCGCGAGCCAAGCCTTGGTCTCCTTCGAGATGTGCGCGGAATGATTGTCGAGGATCAGCTTGATCGCCGTATGGGTCGGATAGGCGGCGTCGAGAAGCTTGAGGAATTCGATGAATTCGCGGCTGCGGTGGCGATCCTTGACGAGAGCGTGGACCTGGCCGGTGAGCAGATCGATGCCGGCCAGCAAGCTCACCGTGCCGTGGCGCTTGTACTCGTGATCGCGCGCCAAGGTCGCATGTCTGCCGGGCTCGGGCGGCAGGTCCGGGGCCGTCGTGGCGATTGCCTGAATGCCAGGCTTCTCATCGTAGGAGACGATCGCCACCGCATCGCTCGGCTTTTTGTTTGGCGGCGGCCGCAGTCTCCTTGATAAGCTTCACCTGGTGATAGACGCACAGAACCTCCGCCACCTTCTGCTTGAACTGCAGGTCGCGGCGTTCCAGGTAATAGCGGACCCTATGCGGCTTGATCTCCTGCTCATTGAGGATGTTGCACAGCGTGCCCTGAGCCAGCCTGGCAAGGCAAGCGTGCCCCTCTGCCGGCCCATGCTCACGCGCATGGCGGGCGAGCAGTCGCGTGGTCCACAATTCGTGGGGATAGCCGAGTTCCTTGGCCTTGCGGCAGGCGGGGTCGACAATCCATGCCTTGGCCTCGGCGGTGATCGTCGCCTCCCGGCCGGGCCGCGGGCGATCGCCGAGCGCCGCCATCGGACCACCGGCCAGCGCCCGCTCGACACAGCACTGGACGGTTTGATGGTGCGCACCCAAGGCCCTCCCCGCCGCAAAAAACGATGCGTCTTCCCGGTAGGCCAGCGGCATCCGCGCTCGCTCGACCCGGCTCGCCGATTCGCTTCGCGAGCGGGCAATCGCCCGCAACGCCGCCAAATCCTCCTCGCCAATCGCCAATTCGATCGCCCGCCGCAACCCCGGCATGACCTCAAACCTCGCTTCCGAATCAAAGCAGGAAGGTTACAAGCCAGGCCGGGAAAAATGAATCCCGCGCATACGATTGGTTTCAAGGAATCGATGAACTAGCTAAGCTAGCTTTATCTGAGAGAACGCCCTGGCGACGCTGAGGTCAAACAGAACGAACCCAAGCTAAAAAAAGACAAGGCGAGGTTGACTCCGGGTTCCGACGATGAAGCACGCCGAATCCGGCAATTCATGTGCGACAATTTCTACGACATCCGCGCATTCGGGGGAGTTCTGTCCACCGGGATCAACGCCGGCCAGGTGCGCGGACCGGTGCAGTTCGCCTTCGGCCGATCGATCGAGCCCATCCTGCCGCTCGAAGTCTCGATCACCCGCATGGCGGCGGCGAATGTTAAAGAAAAGAAGGAACGCGAGGAAGGCGACGATGACGTGAAGCGCGGCGACAAGCGCACCATGGGCCGCAAGCACATCGTGCCCTACGGGCTTTACCGGGCGCACGGCTACGTCTCAGCGCCGCTCGCCTCACACCCGGTCAAGGGCACTGGCTTTTCCGAAGGCGATCTCGATTTGCTGTTCGAGGCGAAGACGATGTTCGATCACGACCGCTCGGCAGCCAGAGGCGAGATGGCCAGCCGCAAGTTGATCGTTTTCCGTCATGCCGGCGCGCTCGGCAACGCGTCCGCGTCGGAGCTTTTCAGGCGCGTCAAGACCTGGAGACTGTTCAAAGGCGAGCGCTACGAGCCCGGCGACGACAAGCTCGACAATGTCCCGCCGGCCCGCAGCTTCTCCGACTACGACATCAAAATCGATCGCAAAAACCTCCGCGAGGGAGTGGAAATCATCGAGCGGTTGTGACCGTGGCGATAGAGACCGTGGGTGGACTGGTCGGCATGCGGGACCTCGACGATCCCATCCCCATCTCCGCCATCCAGCACGCCGTCTATTGCCTGAGGCAGGCGGCGCTCATCCATATCGAGCGGATGTGGGAGGAG
The DNA here is from genome assembly GCA_963823165.1 of uncultured Alphaproteobacteria bacterium. Taxonomy (GTDB): domain Bacteria; phylum Pseudomonadota; class Alphaproteobacteria; order Rhizobiales; family Beijerinckiaceae; genus Roseiarcus. The sequence continues at coordinate 250,256 of CAWGKV010000039.1, forward strand.
AACCGCTTCACCGCCGAGGGGCGCGTGCTGCATGCGAGGACCGACGAGCCCGGCGGCCGGTATACGCGCGGGGTCCGCCGCGTCACCGCTTTGCCGGTCGCCTCGCGCCGGCTCGGCCTCGCCGGGGTCGCCGATGTCGTCGAGTTCCATCGCTCGGGCGACGTCGAGACCCCCTACCCCGTCGAATTCAAGCGCGGCAAGCCGAAAACGCACCGCGCCGACGAGGCGCAGGTCTGCGCGCAAGGCCTCTGTCTCGAGGAAATGACCGGGCATCCGGTTCCCGAGGGCGCGCTCTTCTACGGCGAGACGCGGCGGCGCGTGGACGTCCACTTCGACGACGAATTGAGGCGCCTGACCGAGAACGCCGCCGCGGCGCTCAGGGAGCTCTTCGCCTCCGGCCGCACGCCTGCCGCCGAATACGAAAAGCGCAAGCGCGGCGCCTGCTCGCTTCTCGGTCTCTGCCGGCCGCAGGCCGCCGCGCGCTCGGGGAAGACATGGCGCGAGCGGCAGCTGCGGGCCGCGCTCGACGATCCTTCCGCGGCGGAGGGCGCGTGAAGAAGCTTCTCAACACGCTCTACGTCACGACCGAAGGCGCGGGCCTGCGCAAGGACGGCGAGAATCTGATCGCGGAAGTCGACGGCGCCGAGCGGGCCCGCGTGCCGCTTCACGTGCTCGGCTCCGTCGTCGTCTTTGGGGCGATCTACGTTTCGCCGCCTTTGATCCAGGCCTGCGCGGGCGCCGGCATTACGATCGTCCTGCTCGACCGAGCCGGACGCTTCCAGGCCAGGACCGAGGGGCCGGTCAGCGGCAACGTTCTGTTGCGGCGCGAGCAATATCGCGTCTCCGATGCACCCGACGACATCGTCCGCAGCATCGTTTCGGGCAGGATCGCCAATCAGCGGACGGTCCTGCAAAGAGCGCTGCGCGACCATGGGCTGGAGATCGTCGAAGTGAGAGGGCGTCTCGAGGCGCAGCTCGAAAGCGAGGCGCAGTGCTGGTTCTCGTCACCTACGACGGCCGGACACCCGAGGGCTGAGGCGCAAGGCGGCTGCGCCGTGTCGCCAAAGCTTGCCGCGATTTCGGCCAACCGGTGCAATATTCGGTGTTCGAGATCAAAGTCGATCCGGCGCAGTGGACGGTGTTGAAGGCGCGCCTCGAAGGGGTCATCGATCGCGAGCAGGATTCCTTGCGCTACTATTATCTCGGCGCGAACTGGCGGCGGCGGGTCGAACACGTCGGCGCGAAGCCCGGCCGCCGATCTCGACGGGCCGCTCATCGTGTGAGGCGATGCGCGCGCGAACCCCAAGCGCGTCCTGAAAACGCCGACACTCCGCGCTGAGTGCTTACGCGCTGAAACGGCGAGCAAAATCGCCGAATGGGGAAGACCGAACGCTTTGGACGGCTTCGATCGCGGCACAGTTCGCGCTCGGGCCATACTGGAAGGGCTGTCCCCCCTCGCGCAGGGGCTTGGATCGAAACATCATCGGCCGAGTATGGCCCTTGCGGTCCAAAGTCGCCCCTCGCGCAGGGGCTTGGATCGAAACATATTCTCAACCGCTACGGGAT
>CAWGKV010000040.1:0-507372 GCA_963823165.1 uncultured Alphaproteobacteria bacterium
GTCGAGAGTACGGGTTGCGGGAACGAGGCCTCGCGGGCACGTTTGTGACGCAGGCCGCGAGGCCACGCCATTCGTCAGAGCTCGACTTGCTCAGACAAAGTCAGAGCATCATCGACCTCGATCCCAAGATAACGAACCGTGCTCTCGATCTTCGTGTGTCCGAGAAGCAACTGGACCGCTCGCAGGTTGCCGGTCTTGCGGTAGATCTGCGCCGCTTTGGTGCGGCGCATCGAATGCGTGCCGTAGGCGCTGCTGTCCATCCCGGCGCCCTCGATCCAGCCGTGCACGATGCGCGCGTATTGGCGCGCTGTCACATGAGGTTGACTATGGACTCGGCTCGGAAAGACGTAAGGGCCCCGACCTGCCGGTCGCGCGTTCAGCCAGTCCCGTAGTGAGGCGCGGGTCTGCTCCGTGATTTCGAACTGAACCGGACGGCCGGTCTTGCGCTGAATGATGGTCGCTCGGTCTCTCACGTGTCCGCCGACGGCGATGTCATCGACCCGAAGGCTAACGAGATCGCAGCCCCGAAGCTTGCTGTCGATGCCGAGGTTGAACATCGCCAGATCGCGTTTGTTGTGCTTGATCTGAAGTCGGACGCGAATGGCCCAGACCTCTTTCGGCCGCAGGGGACGCTTCTGTCCGACGAGACGGCCTTTGTTCCACGGCGTACGCGAGGGGTTGCTTTTCGAATTGATTTCGATTGGCATGGTCGACCTCCACGCCCGACCGCTCCACCGCATCGCCCTCGTCCGGAGGACAGGACGTTGTAACGCAACAGCACAGACTGGCCGAGCCCGAGCCGCGACCGCGAACGGCGTGCCGAAGCCGCTACGGTAAGGGTGCGCTAATACCGGCCATTCGCCTGTATTGGATGCCTCAATTGGGCGGAGAACGCCCTTACAGGCACCGCCGCGGGAAGGACCGGAGTCCACGCCCAAAGCGGTCCCCGCCGTAGGAAGCGATTGGGTTTGAAACTAGAGCCGCTTCATGCCGGCCAAGTCATCTTGCAGCCGCTCTCCTCGAGCGGGCCCGCCGCGTCGGCACCGTTGACGACGGAGGCGACCTTGAACAGATCGTCCGGTGCTGAACCACTCGCCTGCGCCTCGCCGACAAACAGCGAGGAGAGAAGCTGGTTCTGGCCGGCGCGATAGAAGGCTGGGTTCGGCCCGAGCGCTATTTCGGGCGGCAGATGAAAGTCCTGGAGCGCCTTCGCCATGTCGAGCGCTTTCAGCGAATTGGCCTTGGCGGCGGCGAGCGCGCAGGTCCAGGCCGAAACATAGCCGAACCAGGTGCGCGCGGTCGGCACGCGGCCAGTGCGCTTCTTGGTCGCCTCGACGAATTCGGCGACATGGGGCACGCCCAGCTGGTTCCAGTACCATTCCATGACCCAGACGCCGATGCGCGCCTCAGGCGGCAGGCCTTCGAGCTGCTCCAGTTCCTGGTGCGCGCCGGCGAGATGCACCTTGTTCTGCAGCCCGAACTGAACCGCTTGTTTCATGGCGTTGAGCATGTCGTCGCCCGGGACCAGGAGGACGATGACATCGGGGTTCGCCGCCTGCGCCTTGATGAGATAGGGGGAGAAGTCGACCGTGCCGAGCGGCGTCAGGTCGCCGCCGATCCGTTCGCCGCCAAGAGCGCCGATGGCCTTGATGAGGCCTGTCTCCAGCGTGTGGCCGAAGGCGTAGTCAGGCGTGATGTAATAGAACTTTTTGCCGTATTCCTTGACCAGCGCGCTGGCGACGGCGTTCGCCTCCATCTGCGTGGTGTTGCAGACGCGGAACACGTTCCAATGGCAGCTTGCGCCGGTGACCGCGTCGGTGTGGCCCCCGGGCACGATATGCAGGATGCCCTTTTCGTTCGATACCTGCGCCATCGCGAGCGCGAGCGCGGAGTTGTCGTTGCCGAGGAGGAAGTCGACCTTGTCGCCGTCGATCAGCTTGCGCGCCTTCATCACCGCAGTCCCGGCGTCTCCGCTGGTGGAGTCCTCGACGATCAGCTCGACCGGACGGCCGAGAATGCCGCCCTTGGCGTTGATGGCGTCAATCGCCATTTGGCAACCGATCAGCTCGTTTTTCCCATTCGACCCGATGGGGCCGGTCAGCGGATTGTCGAGGCCGATCCTGACTGCGTCGGCCGCGCGAGCGCGGATGACGAAGGGACTGAAGACCTGCAAAGCGCCTAGGCCAAGCCCCGCGCCAAGAAAGGCGCGACGGCGGATGCGAAACGATGATCCGTTGCTGGGCATGCAACCCTCCCGTGTTCAGACTGAGAGCTCTGATCTTTGATCGATTATGCCCGAACTGCGCCCAATATTCGACTGCCCTCAGAATCATGGGCGAGCTGCTCCGGAAAGGCCGCTCTTTGGCGCTACCGTCCGTTCATGGGGCCGATCTTCAAGGCCCGCTAAGGGTCGGGACCTGAAATTCGAACCGAGACATTGCCCGGGCTGAGCGTTCTTTGACAATTCAACCTTCTCATGGCTATTCCGACAGGTCCCCATCCGCCGAACCAGATCCGTGAGCGAGCAACCCAACCCATCCGAGCCCGCAACCGATCTGGAGATCCTCGCCCAAAACGCGCGGACAGGAGAGAAGACCCAGCTGCGGCTTTGGCTGCGCATGCTGTCGGTCACCAAGATGATCTCGCAAGAAATCCGCCGGCGGCTGCGGGCGGAATTCGACGCGACGCTGCCGCAGTTCGATCTGCTCGCCCAGCTCTACCGCGAGCCCGAGGGCTTGCGCCTCGGGGAATTGTCCCGGCGCACCATGGTGACGAACGGCAATATCACCGGACTGGCCGACCGGCTCGAAGCGGACGGGCTTATCCGCCGTGAGGCGCTGGACGGCGACCGTCGCGTGACGGTCGCCAAGCTGACTCGGCAGGGCAGGGAAATGTTCTCCGAAATGGCGCGGGCGCACGAAGGTTGGCTGCGGGAGCTGATGGCGGATGTCGATGACGACACGCTCGCGGAGGCCCTGACGCGGCTGGCGGCGGTCAAGGCCTCGGCCGGCCGGCGGCTCGCCGGCGGCGGCGACTGACTGAGAGCCTGTTTCAAATTCAAACCAGCCTCCCAGGGCTTGACTGCCCATTCAGGCGCAGATAGTTTAAGCTTCAAATACCGCGGTGGATCGAGGAGGGCCATGCCGAATGAGGATCGTCTGTATCGGCGGCGGACCGGCCGGCCTCTACTTCGGCCTTTTGATGAAGCTCCGTCATCCCGAGCATTCGATCGTCGTGGTCGAGCGCAACAAGCCCTACGACACGTTCGGATGGGGCGTGGTGTTCTCGGACGCCATGATGCAGGCGATGCTCGCAGCCGATCCCGCCAGCGCGGCCGAGATCGGTGACGCGTTCAACCACTGGGACGACATCGAGCTGATTTTCAAGGGCCGCCGGCAGCGCACGACGGGCCACGGCTTCATCGGCATCGGACGCAAGCAGCTCCTGAACATCCTGCAGCGACGCTGCGAAAAGCTCGGCGTCGAGCTCGCATTCGAACGCGAGGTGGATTCCGACCTCGAGTTTCCCGACGCCGATCTCGTCATCGCCTCCGACGGGATCAATTCAAAAATCCGGCAGCGTTACGCCGAAATTTTCAAGCCCGACCTTGCCGTCCGGCCGAACCGCTTCATTTGGCTCGGCACAAACAAGCTGTTCGACGCGTTCACCTTCGATTTCCGCCGCACCGAGCACGGCTGGTTCCAGGCGCACATCTACAAGTTCGACCGCGACACGTCGACCTTCATCGTCGAGACGACGGAAGACGCATTTTTGGCGCACGGCCTGGAAAAGCTCGACCAGCAGGACTCGATCGCGTTTTGCGAAAAGCTGTTCGCCGAGACGCTGGGCGGCGCGAAACTGATGACCAACGCGCGCCATCTGCGCGGCTCGGCATGGCTGAATTTTCATCGGCTGACCTGCGGCGCATGGAGTCATTTCAACGGCCGGTCGCACGTCGTGCTGATGGGCGACGCCGCTCACACCGCGCATTTCGCCATCGGGTCGGGAACCAAGCTCGCTTTCGACGACGCCATCGAGCTGGCGCGCCAGTTCGACGCGATCGGCCACGGGCGCGAGACGATCCCGGCGGCGCTCGAGGCCTACGAGGCGGTCCGCCGGGTCGACGTGGCGCGCATCCAGAACGCCGCCCGCAACGCGATGGAATGGTTCGAGGTTGTCGGGCGCCGCTACGCGGACACGCTGGAGCCGGAGCAGTTCTTCTATTCCATGCTGACCCGCTCGCAGCGCATCAGTCACGAAAACCTGCGCCTGCGCGACCCCCTCTGGCTGGAAGGCTACGAGCGCTGGTTCGCCCGCAAAGCCGGCGCGCCCTCGGGCGACAACGGGAGGGCGCCGCCGCCGATGCTGACGCCCTATCGGGCGCGCGGCGTCACTCTGCAGAACCGCATCGTCGTTTCGCCGATGGCCATGTATTCGGCGCAGCGACGGGCTGATCAACGACTTCCATATCGCGCACATCGGCGCGCGGGCGATGGGCGGGGCCGGCCTCGTGTTCGCGGAGATGACCTGCGTGTCGCCCGACGCGCGCATCACCCCGGGCTGCCTCGGGCTGTGGAACGACGAGCAGGCGGCGGGCTGGAAGCGTCTGGTCGATCTGATCCATTCGGTGGGCCACGCGAAGGCCGGCATTCAGCTCGGTCATTCGGGACGGAAAGGCTCGACTCGGGTCGCGTGGGAAGGCATCGACCAGCCCCTCGAGACCGGCGGATGGCCCGTCATGTCCGCCTCCGCCTTGCCGTATCTGCCGCACAGTCCCGTTCCCCGCGCGATGACGGCTGAGGACATGGACCGCGTGCGCGAAAACTTCGTCGCCGCGACGAAGAGGGCGGCGGAGGCCGGCGTCGACTGGCTCGAGCTGCATTGCGCCCACGGCTATCTCTTGTCGAGTTTCCTGTCGCCGCTGACCAACCGGCGCGACGACGGCTACGGCGGCGGCCACGCCAATCGCGCGCGCTATCCCCTCGAAGTGTTTCGCGCCGTGCGCGCCGCCTGGCCCGAGGATCGTCCGATCTCCGTTCGGCTCTCCTGTCACGACTGGACGGAAGGCGGGAACACCCCCGACGACGCCCTGATCTTCGCAAAAATGTTCCGCGAGGCCGGCGCCGATCTGATCGACTGCTCGTCGGGCCAGGTATCGAAGGCGGAGCGCCCCGTCTACGGGCGGCTGTTCCAGACGCCGTTCGCCGACCAGATCCGCAACGAGGGCGCGGTCGCGACGATCGCGGTCGGCGCGATCTCGGAGGCCGATCACGCCAACTCGGTCATCGCCGCGGGACGCGCCGATCTTTGCGCGATCGCGCGGGCCCATCTGGCCGATCCGGCTTGGACGATCCACGAGGCGGCGAAGATCGGCGCCAACATCGTGCCTTGGCCGAAGCAATATGCGTCCGCGCGCGGCCAATACGAGGCCAACCTGGCGCGCGCCGCGAACGCGGTCCGATGACCGGGGCGCTCGCTCGATGGCCGGCACGCGCTCGTCACCGGCGCCGGCGGCGGCATCGGCGCGGCCATCGCCGCCGCGCTTGCCGGCGCCGGGGCCCGCGTAAGCCTTGCGGGCCGGCGGCTCGAGCCATTGCGGGCGGCGGCGGCCGGGCTGCCGGCAGGCGCCGCAACGACGATCGACGGCTTCGACGTAACGGATCCGGACGCCGTCGCGCGCGGCCTCGAGAGCGCGCGCGCAGCCTTCGGGCCCGTCGCCATTCTGGTCAACAACGCGGGCGAAGCGCCGAGCGCGCCGTTCCGCAAGACCGACCTTGCGATGTGGTCGCATGTGGTCGCGACCGATCTCACGAGCGTCTATCTCGTCACACGGACGGCGCTGCCGGACATCGAGAGCTTCGGCGCCGCGGGGCGCATCGTCAACGTCGCCTCGACCGCCGGGCTGACCGGGTATCCTTATGTCTCGGCCTATTGCGCCGCCAAGCATGGCGTCGTCGGGCTGACCCGCGCGCTGGCGCTCGAACTCGCGCCGAGCGGCGTGACGGTCAACGCGGTCTGTCCCGGCTTCACCGAAACGCCGTTGCTCGACAGGGCGGTCGCGAACATCGTGGCGAAGACGGGACGGACGGAGACGGCGGCGCGCGCCGAACTGGCGAAGGCCAATCCGCAGGGGCGTCTTGTCAGGCCGGAAGAAGTCGCAAGCTGCGTCGCATGGCTCGCCTCCTCGGGCGCGGCTTCGATCAATGGACAGGCGATCGCGATCGCCGGCGGAGAGGTGCTGGGATGAGCGAGACTTCGGCGATGCAGGCCGCACGGAGGCAATTCAAGGATCACCAGGCACGCCATTTTCACTTCGAAACAAGCGAGGACGGGCGGGTCGCCACGATCCGGCTCAACCGGCCCGAGCGGAAGAACCCGCTGACCTTCGACAGCTACGCCGAGCTCAGGGATTTGTTTCGCGATCTGGTCTACGCCTCGGACGTCCGCGCCGTGGTGCTGACCGGCGCCGGCGGCAATTTCTCCTCGGGCGGCGACGTGTTCGAGATCATCGAGCCGCTGACGCGGATGCCGACGCCGGACCTGCTCGCTTTCACCCGTATGACCGGCGATGTCGTGAAGGCGATGCGCCGCTGCCCGCAGCAGATCGTCGCCGCGGTGGATGGCGTCTGCGCGGGGGCCGGCGCGATCCTCGCGATGGCGTCCGACATCCGCCTTGCGACGCCCGAGGCCAAGACCGCGTTCCTTTTCAGCCGCGTCGGCCTGGCCGGGGCGGACATGGGCGCCTGCGGCATCCTGCCGCGCATCATCGGGCAGGGACGCGCGGCCGAACTGCTCTTGACCGGTCGCGCCATGAGCGCGGCGGAGGGCGCCGCCTGGGGCTTCTTCAATGCGCTGCATCCGGGCGCCGAGCTCGAGCGCGAGGCGGCGGCCTTCGCGCGCCGGCTTGCGGACGGCCCGTGGTTCGCTCACGGAATGACGAAGACGATGATGAACCAGGAATGGGCGATGGGCCTCGACGAAATGATCGAGTCCGAGGCGCAGGCGCAGGCGATCTGCATGGCGACGAACGACTTCCGCCGCGCATACGAAGCGTTCGCCGCCAAGCGCAAGCCCGTGTTCGAAGGCGACTGAGCCATGCGCCCCCCGGCGAAGCGCATGGCGTGCGACTGGCTCGAATGGCCGTTCTTCGAGCCGCGCCATCGCGCGCTCGCCGAACGGCTCGACGCGTTCGTCGACTCGCCGGCCATGGACGCGATCGACCATGACGACGTCGACGCCTCCTGCCGCCGCCTCGTGCGCGAAATGGGGCGGGCGGGCCTGCTCGAGGCGGCTGTGGCGCCGCCCGATGCCGATGCGACGGCCATCAATTCGCGTTCGGCCTGCCTCGCGCGCGAGACGCTCGCCTGGCGCGACGGCCTCGCCGATTTCGCCTTCGCGATGCAGGGGCTCGGATCAGGGGCGATCGCGATCGCAGGCTCGCCAAAAGTCCGCGCCGCCGTCCTGCCCAAGACGCGCGCCGGCGAATGGCTGGCGGCCTTCGCGCTGTCGGAGACGGACGCCGGTTCCGACGTCGCCGCGATGGCGTGCTCGGCGCGCCTCGACGGCGATTCATACGTGATCGACGGCGAAAAGACCTGGATTTCCAATGGCGGCATCGCCGACGTCTACACGCTGTTCGCGCGCACCGGCGAGGCGCCGGGGGCGCGTGGCGTTTCCGCATTCGTCGTCTATCCCGACGATCCCGGTTTCGCCATCGCCGAGCGCATCGAGGTGATTGCGCCGCATCCGCTCGCGACGCTGCGCTTCGAGAATTGCCGCATACCCGCGGCCCGCCGCCTGGGGCCGCCCGGCGGCGGCTTCAAAATCGCGATGCAGACGCTGGACATCTTCCGAGCTTCCGTAGCCGCCGCGGCGCTTGGCCTCGCGCGCCGGGCGCTCGATGAAGCGCTCGAGCACGCTGGGGCCCGGCGCATGTTTGGCGGGACGCTGGCGGATCTTCAACTGACGCAGGGCGCGCTCGGTGACATGGCGACCGAGATCGACGCTGCGGCGCTGCTGACCTACCGCGCCGCCTGGAGGCGCGACGTTCAGAAGCTGCCGACGACGCGCGAGGCCGCGATGGCGAAGATGGCGGCGACGGAATCCGCGCAAGCCGTGATCGACCGCGCGGTCCAGCTGTTCGGCGGCCGGGGCGTGAAGCGGGGCGAGATCGTGGAGAGCCTCTATCGCGAGATCCGCGCGCTCCGGATCTACGAAGGCGCGACCGAGGTGCAAAAGCTGATCGTCGCGCGCGAATTGTTGAAGTCGCGCTGAACTGAGATGAACACTTTCGAGGAGTTGCTCATGCATCGCCCCTTGCAGCCGGAAGGCTGGGCCAGGCCCCCAGGCTACTCCAACGGCGTCGCCGCGCGGGGCCGGACGATCTTCGTCGCAGGACAGGTCGGCTGGAACGCGGAATGCCGCTTCGAGAGCGACGATCTCGTGGCGCAGATCGCGCAGGCGTTGCGCAACGTCGCTGCCGTCCTCGCCTGCGACGGCGCGGCGCCGGAGCACATCGTGAGCCTCGTCTGGTACTTCCTCGACAAGCGCGAATACATCAACCGTCTCCCCGAAGTCGGGAAGGTCTACCGCGAGATCATGGGCAAAAATTTTCCCGCGATGACGGCCGTGCAGGTCTCCGCACTCATCGAAGACCGCGCCAGGGTCGAAATCCAGGCGACCGCAGTCGTTCCGGATTAGAATATCCATGTGGCGCCCGCCCGAGCGCATCCGCTATGCCTCGCAAGCCGGGGCAATTCCCACCCCTGAGCAGGCCCGGCGCTCGCGCCTGTTCTCGCCGCTCGAGCAAGGCCGGCTCGGCCTCGCGCAACGCACCTGGGTCCCCGCGATGGTGCCTTGGCGCGCGACCGAGGACGGCTTTGTCTCCGACGCCGTCGTCGCCTGGTACGAGCGGCTGGCGCGCGGTCGGCCGGGCGCAATCGTCGTGGAAGCGACGGGCGTCCGCGACGTGCCGAGCGGTCCGCTGCTGCGCATCGGCCACGACCGCTATATCGATGGGCTGCGCCGTCTGGTCGACGCCGTGAGACGGGCGAGCGGCGGCCGGACACGGCTATTCATCCAGATCATCGATTTCCTCGCGATCCGTCGCCGTCCGGAACCCGCGAAATTCTTCGAACGCTTCCTGCAGGTGACAGACGCGCATCGGCGCGCGGTCTGCGCGGAGAGCGCCGCCGAAGCCGAGGTGCGGGCGCGCCTGCTTGCGCTCGGCGAATCCGGCTGGAGAGAGGCGCTGACCGCGCGCGAGTTCGAATCCCTCATGCAGGGCTACCGCGAGCGCGTGACCGACGTGGAATTGCAGCATATCCGCGACCTGCCGAAGGCGCTGCCGCCGCTGTTCGCCGCCGCCGCGCAACGCGCGCGGACCGCCGGCTTCGACGGCGTCGAGCTTCACTATGCGCACGCCTATACGATGGCCTCGTTCCTTTCGCGCACGAACACGCGGGAAGACGGCTACGGCGGATCGCTCGAGAACCGCCTGCGTCTGCCTCTCGAGGCGTTCGAGGCGGTGCGCGCTTCGGTCGGGCCAAACTTCGTCGTCGGCTGCCGTTTTCTCGCCGAAGAATGCATCGAGGGCGGCAATCGGCTCGACGAGACGCCCGCCATGGGCGTCGCTTTCGCGACCGCGGGGATGGACTTCGTTTCGACCTCGCGCGGCGGAAAGTTCGAGGACGCCGCGCGCCCGGCCGTCGGAGCGGCCGCCTATCCCTATACGGGGCCGAGCGGCTACGAATGCATGCCCCAGTTCATCTCCGACGCGCGCGGTCCGTTCGGCCGCAATGCCGGCCCGACGCGCGCGATCCGCGACGCCATTCGAGCGACCGGACTTGCCACGCCGGTCGTTTGCGCCGGCGGCGTGCACAATTTCGCAATGGCGGAGCGCTGGCTCGAGGACGGCGTATGCGACATCGTCGGCGCAGCGCGGCAGTCTCTCGCCGATCCCGACTGGGCGCTGAAAATCTCGCTCGGCCGCGGCGCGGAGGTGCGGACCTGCGAGTTCACCAACTATTGCGAGGCGCTCGACCAGAAGCACAAGCCGGTCACCTGCCAGCTCTGGGACAGGCTCGACCTCGAGGCCGCGGGGACGCTGCGTACGGCGGACGGAAAGCGGCGGCTCGTCGCGCCGGATTGGACAGTAGGGTAAAGTACCGCTGGAGTTTTGTGGACGCGGCTGGCCGCGTCGGGCGCGGTCGTCGCCCGCGCCTACAGGCCGCGAAGGGCTGCAGGGGCGAACGACGGAGGAAACGAAGCGATGCTCGGTCCCACCGCTCATATCGATGCGTTCTGTCGCGACAATCTGCCTCCGCCCGAGCAATGGCCGGAGTTTCGGCTCGAAGGGTTCGACTATCCCGATTATCTCAACGCGGCGGTCGAACTGACCGATCGCTTGGTCGAGCGCGGCTTCGGCGACCGGACCGCGCTCATCGGGCACGGCCGGCTGCGCACCTACAAGGAACTCGCCGACTGGAGCAACCGGCTCGCCCGGGCGCTCGTCGAAGATTACGGCGTGAAGCCGGGCAATCGGGTGCTGATCCGCTCGGCGAACAATCCCGCGATGATCGCCTGCTGGCTCGCGGCGACCAAGGCGGGCGGGGTTGTCGTCAACACCATGCCGATGCTGCGGGCGGGGGAACTGACGAAGATCGTCGACAAGGCCGAGATCAAGCTCGCGCTGTGCGACACCCGCATTCTCGACGAACTGGTCGCCTGCGCCAAGGAGAGCCGGTTCTTGAAGAGCGTCGTCGGCTTCGACGGCACCGCCAACCACGACGCGGAGCTCGACCGCGTCGCGCTCAACAAGCCGGTGACCTTTGAAGCGGTGCGCACGGGGCGGGACGACGTCGCGCTGCTCGGCTTCACCTCCGGCACGACCGGCGCGCCGAAGGCGACGATGCACTTTCATCGCGACATTCTCATCATCGCCGACGCCTATGCCAAGCAGGTGCTCGATGTCCGGCCCGACGACGTCTTCGTCGGCTCGCCGCCGATCGCCTTCACCTTCGGGCTCGGCGGACTTGCCGTGTTTCCGCTGCGCTTCGGCGCCTCCGCCGCGCTGATCGAAAGCGCGACGCCGCCGAACCTGGTCAGGATCATCGAAACCTATAAGGCGACCGTCTGCTTCACGGCGCCGACCGCCTACCGCGCGATGCTCGCGGCGCTCGACGAAGGGGCGGATCTATCTTCGCTGCGCCTGGCCGTGTCCGCGGGCGAGACGCTTCCGGCGCCCGTCTACGAAGCCTGGACGACCCGCACCGGCGTGCCGATCCTCGACGGCCTGGGCTCGACGGAAATGCTGCATGTGTTCATCGGCAGCCGTCTCGACGACCGAAAGCCCGGCGTCACCGGCAAGCCCGTGCCCGGTTATGAAGCCAAGATCGTCGACAAGGATTTCAAAGAGGTTCCGTGCGGGACGGTCGGGCGCCTCGTGGTGCGCGGGCCGACCGGCTGCCGCTATCTTGCGGACCCCCGTCAGCGGGATTACGTGCAGAATGGCTGGAACGTGACCGGCGACGCGTTCAGCCAGGACGAGGACGGGTGCTTTCATTTCGCCGCGCGCAACGACGACATGATCATTTCGTCCGGCTACAACATCGCCGGCCCCGAGGTGGAGGCGGCGTTGCTGACGCACGAGGCCGTCGCCGAATGCGCCGTGGTCGGGCTTCCCGACGACGACCGAGGGCAGATCGTGGCCGCCTTCGTCGTCCTGAAGCCGGGCGTTCCCCGCGACGAGGCGACGGCGCTCCGGCTGCAGAACCACGTCAAGGCGAACATCGCGCCCTACAAATATCCGCGCGCGGTGCGCTTCCTCGAGGCCTTGCCGAAGACCCAGACCGGCAAGATCCAGCGCTTCCAGCTGAGGTCCCGCGCATGAGCGACGATCTCTTCGAGCGGACGCGAAACATGTTCGATCTGCCGGAGGGCGTCGTCTATCTCGATGGCAATTCGCTCGGCGCGATGCCCAAATGCGCGCGAGAACGGGTGCGCCGCGAACTCGACGAGAGCTGGGGGCGCGAGCTGATCCGCGCCTGGAACACCGCCGGCTGGATCGACTTGCCGGCCCGCGTCGGCGACAGGATCGGCGCCCTCGTCGGCGCCCCGAAGGGGTCGGTGGTGGCCGGGGATTCGACCTCGATCAACCTCTTCAAGGCGCTTGCCGCCGCTCTCGACCTTGCTCATCCGCGCAAGGTCGTCCTGTCCGACAGCGGCAATTTCCCGACCGATCTCTACGTCGCCGAGGGCGTCTGCCGCCTCCTCGGCCGCGGCCATGAACTGAAGATCGTCGACCCCGAGGCCGTCGAGAGCGCGCTCGACGAGCGCGTCGCCGTCCTGATGCTGACCGAAGTCGACTACCGCACCGGGCGCAAGCACGACATGGGCGCGCTCACCGGGAAGGCGAAGACGCTCGGCGCCGTCATGATCTGGGATCTTGCCCATTCGGCCGGCGCGCTGCCGGTCGATCTTGGCGGTTGCGGCGTCGATTTCGCCGTCGGCTGCGGCTACAAATATCTGAACGGCGGCCCCGGCGCGCCGGCCTTCATCTATGTCCGGCCCGATCTGCAGGCGGGCGTCGCGCCGGCCTTGTCCGGCTGGATGGGCCATGCGGCGCCCTTCGCTTTCGAGCTCGGCTATCGGCCGTCGCCGGGCATCGACCGGTTGCGCGCGGGCACGCCGCCGGTCCTCTCCATGGCGGCGCTCGACGCGGCGCTCGACGTGTTCGACGGCGTCGATATGGTCGCTCTGCGGGAGCGCTCGATCGCGCTCAGCGAGGATTTCATCCGCCGCATCGAAGCCGATTGCCCGGAACTCGAGCTCGCTTCGCCGCGTGATCCCGAGCGACGTGGCTCGCAGGTGTCGTTCCGCTTCGCCGAGGGCTATGCGGCGATGCAGGCGCTGATCGCGCAGGGCGTGATCGGCGACTTCCGCGCGCCCGACGTGATGCGCTTCGGCTTCACGCCGCTCTACATCGGTTTTGCCGAAGTCGAGACGGCCGCGCGCGCCCTCATCGAGATCGTGCGGACCGGCTCATGGGATCGTCCCGAATATCGCGCGCGGAACAAGGTGACATGAGCGACACCGAGGGCGCCGAGAGCGAGTTCCGCGGAAGGATGTCGTACGGCGACTATCTGCGGCTTTCCGAGCTGCTCGGGGCGCAATCGCCGCTGACCGATGCGCACGACGAGCTTCTGTTCATCATCCAACATCAGACCAGCGAACTGTGGATGAAGCTCGCCATACGGGAGATCCGCGCCGCCTGCGCGTTGATCCGCGCCGACGGCGTGCAGCCGGCCTTCAAGCTGCTCGCCCGCGTCGCGCGGATCTTCGAGCAGCTCAACAAGGCGTGGGACGTTTTGCGCACGATGACGCCCAGCGACTATTCAGAATTCCGCGACCGGCTCGGCCAGTCGTCGGGATTCCAGTCCTGGCAATACCGGGCGATCGAGTTCCTCGCCGGCAACCGCAACCTCGCGATGCTGAGGTCGCATGAGCATCGGCCCGAGATCGTCGCCGAGCTCAACGCCATCCTCGCCGAGCCCAGCCTCTATCAGGAGGCGATCCTGCTGTTGCGCCGGCGAGGCTTCGAGGTGGGCGACGCCGCGCGGCGGGCCGAGGCCGCCGAGCCGCACCTCGAATGCGAAGCGCTCACCGACGCCTGGGCCGTGGTCTACCGCGATCCAACCCATCACTGGGATCTCTACGAGCTCGCCGAAAAGCTGATCGACTTCGAGGATTATTTTCGCCGCTGGCGCTTCAACCATGTGACGACGGTCGAGCGCATCATCGGCCTCAAGCGCGGCACCGGCGGCACGTCGGGCGTCGCCTATCTCAAGCGCATGCTGGAGATCGAACTTTTCCCCGAACTCTGGCGGGTGCGCACGCGGATGTGACGAAGGCGGGAGGACGGCCTCCGGCGGTTCCGGCGCCCGTGCCAGGTTTGGCAGGCGACAAGCGATTCCAAGACTTTAAGTGCGAAAAACTGTCGCACCATCGTTCCGTCACTCTCCCGAGGACATAATACAAAAATATGCAGTTTAATTGCTCCGCTGGCCAAGCAGGATAAGCCGCCTATGGGGACTCTGGGTACACGCTGTGGTACACTAAAAGCCGGAACGTGAAGTGCGACCCGATGGCCATCGCCGAACTGGTTTATGAACAGACCAAGAAGCTCCCCGAGCACCTCGCCCGGGAGGTCTGCTCCCGGGCTGTGACCCGGGGGTCATTGGCTATCTGACGGAACGTCAAGAGCGCGAGCGCGACCGCGATCTGATCAGCGCCCAAGAATCCGCGTTGAAGACGGTTTGGGATAACCCCGAGGATCAGGCGTGGGATCGTGTTTGAAAGAGGCGACCTCGTTCTGATCCCGTTTCCCTTCTCGGACCTGTCGGCGGCCAAGAAGCGCCCCGTGCATTTGTTGACAAGCCCCGACGCCTACGGCGATTTCATCGCCAGATCGACCACGGCATTGGCAAATGGCGGCGTCGAACCCCGCTGCCCCACATCGGCCAAAGCGCCTGAACTCGAACATCGGCCAATCGATCGGCCAATTTGGCTGTCATTTTTGAGAGTTCGCCTGTACACTCAAGCCATTATGCCTCGACAAAAATCGGCCAAAGAAGAACGGGTCGAAGCCCCGTCGCGGATCGAGCCGGCGCGCGTCGAGGACCCGACGGAGGCCATCTCCGATGTGGTCGCCGAACTTTCGGCGAGCTCGGCGACCCTGGGGAAAGCGTTGCATCCCCGCACGGCCGCGAGTTTGGCCGACGTCGTGCGCATCATGAACACCTATTACAGCAACCTCATCGAGGGTCATAACACCCTCCCCAAGGAGATCGAGCGCGCGCTTGCCGGCCATTTCGACAACGACGAACGGCGACGCAATTTGCAAATCGAGGCCGCCGCGCATGTGCGCGTTCAGGCCGAAGTCGATCGCATGGCGGCCGAGAACCGGTTGCCGGAACCGGCATCGGTTGACTTCATCCGCTGGCTGCATCGCGAATTTTATCGCGACGCGCCGGAGGAAATGCTCGAGATCGCAGGAGCCGGCCGCGCGTTTACCATGATCCCGGGCGACTGGCGCTCACGCCCGGAACATGACGTCGCCGTTGGCCGTCATCTGCCGCCGTCCAGTGAACGGGTGGAGGCGTTCATGCGCCATTTCGAGAGCCGCTATCGTTTTGCGACCTTGGGCAAGGCCAGTCGAATCATGGCCGTCGCCGCCGCCCACCACCGGCTGAACTTCATCCACCCCTTCCCTGATGGGAACGGCCGCGTCAGCCGACTCATGAGCCATGCGATGGGACTATCCGCCGGCATCGGCGCGCATGGGCTGTGGTCGGTATCGCGGGGCCTGGCGCGCGGGCTCGAAAGCAGAGGCGAATACAAGCGCATGATGGATGCCGCGGACACGCCTCGCCAGGGCGATCTGGACGGCCGCGGCAATCTCTCCCAGCGCGCCCTGAATGAATTCGTCCTCTGGTTTCTCCGGGTCTGTCAGGATCAGTTGAGGTTCATGTCGAACCTCATCGAGCTCGGCACGCTCGCCCGTCGCCTGCGCGCCTTTGTCGACCGCAGCGAGGGTCTCAGGCCCGAGACGGCGCGCCTCCTGGAGGAGGCTCTCATTCGCGGCGAATTCGAAAGGGGAGAAGCCTTCCGCATCACCGGATTGCCGGAGCGGACGGCGCGGCGCGTCCTCAACGACGCGATCACGATGGGGCTGCTCGCATCCGAAACGCCCAAAGGAAGCCTTTCGCTTCGCTTCCCGGCGGACACGCTGGACGTGCTGTTCCCACGCCTGTTCCCGGAAACATGAGCTGGCGAACGCCTCGCAATGACGGAAGTGAAGCGGAAATATGCATATCTCCCCCTAAGGCCGGCGCTTCTTCGTAACGTTGAACTTGGGTATTCTTACCGCCAACAGTAAGAACGGGGTCGTCCCATGAGGATCACGGCGAAGGGGCAGGTCACCATCCCGCGGGACATTCGTGAGCGCGCCGGCCTGATGCCCGGCACGGATGTCGAGTTCGAGATCGACGCGGGCACGGTGCGTCTCGTCAAGGCCAAGCGCGACGGTCGCCGCAAGACACGGGGCCAGAAGCTCGTCGACCGTTTAAGAGGCGGGGGCGACTTCAAAATGTCGACCGACGAAATTCTGGCGCTGATGCGCGGTCCGCCGGCGGACGAGGACGCGCCTCCGCGCCGATGATTCTCGTCGATTCCAATGTGATCATCGACGTGCTCACGCAGGACGCGACCTGGCGCGCCTGGTCGGAGGCCGCCCTGATCGACGCGGCCAACCACGATGAGATCGCCATCAACCCGATCATCTACGCCGAAATCGCATCGGGTTTTGCGACGATGGCGGCGCTTGATCTTCGTCTTGGCGCCCAACAGTTTCGCCGGCTGCCTCTCCCTTACGAGGCGGGTTTCGTCGCGGGACGGGCGTTTGCTGAATATCGCCGGCGGGGCGGCCTGCGGACGTCTCCGCTGCCGGATTTTTACATCGGAGCGCATGCGGCGGTCGCGGGTTTCGCACTGCTGACGCGCGACGCGAAGCGCTACTCGGGATATTTTCCCAAGGTTGAGCTGATCGCCCCGGATTGACGGCGTATGGATTGGCGAAGCGCGCTATACTTCACCAGTAAATAAGTCGAAAGTCGAGGAATTAGGCCGTGATCAGCCGTGACTATGAGCCGTGGGATCGGGATCACCTGACGATAGACACCGCGGGACGCGGCATTGAAGATTGCACAAGACAGGTTCTAGCAGCTATGGCCGGACATGCATAAATCCTCAAGGCGCACCATCTCGGAGCACGAGACTCTTGTTCTGACGGAGCGGGACCGGGCCGTATTCTTCGACGCCCTGGTCCATCCGCCGGCGCGGAGCGAACGGCTTCAGCGCGCGTTCGCAGAGCACAAGCGCCGGGTCGTTCGGCGAACTCGGCCGTCATCGCGAGCGAAGCGTGGCGATCCACCGCGGCCAGGTGCTTAGAAGCGAAGATCGGCGCGAATTGGTCGTTGGGCGCCCGTGACAGCGCCCGCGCGATCGTCGTCATGGCAGGGCCTCGATGCTGATCGCGCCTGTCACCGATACGATCAGGACGCGATTGACCAATGCATCCTGAGGGCGGAGCGGATTGAGCTTGATCAGATAATCGATCGCGCGACGAAGGAGTCGCTCGGCATCGTCGCGTTTCACGGAGGGAAGGATAACCAGGCCGGGATGTAACGCGGCGCGCGCTGCGAGCTTGCGGAAATCGTCGGCGTTCTCAGTGACGATGACGCGATCCTGATCGATCGCGCGTCTGAAGACGACATGATCCGGCTCCTGCAATCGGCCGCGATCCCGCGGGACAGACCGCGTCGTGTTCGCCAGAGGCGTTGAGCGCTCGCGCCAGCGTCGGGGAAATGCATTCGTCGATGAAAAATCTCACGTTGCTCTGGCCGGCTTCCGGGCGGGCCGGCCCACGAGAGGGTGCGTCTTGCCGAAGAGATACGCCGCTTCGAAGGCCTCGCGCGGGATATCCCGGTAATCCTCGAGCAAATCCTCCACGGTGTCGCCGGAGGTGAGGCGCCCGAGAACCGAACTCACGGTGATCCGCGTTCCCTTGATCACGGGGCGTCCGCCTTGTACGCCTTCGATGGCTTCGATGTAGGCGTCTCGGGCGGACGAATAGCGCTCCGCGCGATCGACGGCATCGCGCGCCAATACGCCGACGTGAATGACGACGGCGGGAGCGACCTCCACCGTCGCCGTTTTGAGGGCCGCGGGCGGCATGCCGGCAAGCCTCCGAGCCACAAGCCTCTTGTCGTCGACGGTCAAGCGCCGACCGAGCGAATGCACGGTCGCAGCGAGCGCAACCGCCTGGATCGGCAGCAGACGGCTATTCGCTCTTCCGCTGCGCTTGGCGCCGGCGACCGCCTTCATCACCTTCTGCTCGAGCGCCTTTTCGACGACGGTCTTGGGCGCCTTCGCCAGCTCGGCGACCTCGTTGGGCGTTAACAAAACAATCTGCGCCATAATCCGCTCCTCGCAAGGAATGAGTTATGGCGGGCCCTGTCAGACAAGGCAAGGCCGGTCTGCTCATGCCGGGTGGTCCACACGTTCTAACCGCGCCGGCTGATGGAGTGCAGTTCCTTGCTGCGAATGGCGACGGCGTCGAGCTTCTGCATGCGGTCGAGCGCGGCGAGCTTTGATTGGAGTGCGGCAGAATGTCGGCGCCCAAGCCGACCTCCCGGATCTCGGACGCCTGCTCGAAAACAATGGACTCGACCTCGCGCCGCCTCCCCGGGCTCGCCCAGGACATGGCGAGAGCGCTTTGTTCGACTTCGATAATATTCCGCCAGACTCATCGGCTCCTCGCCAATTCGATCGGCTGGTTCAGGACAGCCAATTGCGGACCTTGATGACCGCATCGGCGAAATGCTGGGGCGCCTGCTGCGGAAGATTGTGTCCCGCATCGACGACGCGGTGCTGCGACCCGAGATGTGTAAATGCGGCAGCGCAGCGGCGCAGTACGCCGCGCGCCTTACTTGTTGACCTGGCTCTGCGTGAATCCGGCCTTGCCGGCGTAGCCTTTGACGATCGCCTCGCGCTCGGCGTGGCTCAGCACACGGTCGACGAATTCGAAGCCCGCCGGGGCGCGCTTCTCCACTTCGTCGATCACCCGCTCCGGTCCGCCCTTGCGGTTGAGGCGCACGATCTCGGCGGTCTTGGGCAGGCGGTCGAGCTCGTATTCATGCAAAGCCTGCATCGGATGGTCGGCCTTTTTGAGCCAGTCGGCGAGCGAGCGCGCGTCGAGGATCGCCTGGGCGGCGCCGTTGGAGCCGACGGGGTACATGGGATGGGCGGCGTCGCCCATGAGGGTGACGCGGCCGAAACTCCAATGGGGCAGGGGGTCGCGGTCGCACATCGGGTATTCCCAGCAGACCGGCGTCGCCCGCACCAGCGCCTCGACATCGACGCCGGGAACGTTGAAGCGCCGGGCATAGGGGATCACTTCGTCCATGCGCCCGACCCGCGACCAGGAATCAACCGGCGGCGGCGTGATCTCGCCGTCAGCGATGCGCGACACGATCGCCCAGTTGGTGAGGCGCATGTCCGGCTTCGCGCCGGGCGCGATCGGATAGAGCGCGATCTTGGCGCTCATGCCGCCGGCGATATACATGGAGCGGCCGGTCAGGAATTTTTGCCATTCCGTCGCGCCGCGCCACAGCATGAGCCCCTGCCAGCACGGAGCGCCCTGCTTCGGATCGAAATGCCGGCGCACCACCGAGTGGATGCCGTCCGCGCCGACGAGCACGTCGCCGCGCACCGTCTCGCTGCCGAGGCCGCACTTCGCATCGGTGAAATGCGCCACGACCCCGCCCTCGTCCTGGATGAAGCCCTGCAGCTTCATGCCGGTGCGCACCGCGCCGGGACCGAGTTTTGCGACGACGGCGTCGAAAATCACTTTCTGCAGCCGGCCGCGATGGATCGAGAATTGCGGGTAGTCGAAGCCGGCGTCCGTGCCGCGCTTTTCGCTCCACACTTTTTGCCCGAGCCGGCTGATGTAGTGCAGCTCCTGGGTGCGGATGCCGACGGCGTCGAGCTCGGGCAGGAGGTCGAGCGCGGCGAGCTCCTTGATGGCGTGCGGCAGGATGTTGATGCCGACCCCGACCTCCCGGATCTCGGAGGCCTGCTCGAAAATGGCCGACTCGATTCCGCGCTTGTGAAGCATGAGCGCGAGCGTCAGTCCGCCGACCCCCGCGCCCGCGATCAGCACTTTCATGGATCTGGTCCTCCTAATCCAGGCAAACTTTCGGGCCAAACGCCGGCGTCATGGCCGGGCTTGTCCCGGCCACCCACGCGGTTCCACGCCTCCACCCGCAGAGGTTCCCGACGCGCCCCAAAAGCGGACCGTCTCAATCGATTGCAGCGAAAGCGTACAACGGGAGCCTGTTCCTGCGGCACAGCCGCGTGGATGGCCGGGACAAGCCCGGCCATGACGGCCAGATGAGTTGTCCGTCTGCCACGCATGGCTCACTTCGCCTGTTCGGGCGGCGGCAGGAAGTCGACTTCATGCTTGGCGGAGAGAGCGACGACTTCGGCGGGCGTCTGCTCGGGCATGTTGTGGATCGCCCAGAACAGGTCGTAGAGCCGGCGCGTCGGCGACACCCAGAACATGCATTTCACCGTGCGCCCCGACTTGTTGAAGATCCCGTGCGGCAGGCCCATCGGCAGGCGCACGAGACCGCCGGGGTTGGCCAAGGCGTCGCGGCCGTCGAGCATCAGTTCGAGCTGGCCCTCGAACATGTAGATGAACTCGTCCTGCGTCGGGTGGATGTGCGGGGGCACAAAAGTGTCCGGCGGAAAGGTCGCGTGCCAGGCGAACGAGCTCTCGCAGACCGCCTTGGGCACGTAGGTCTGGCCGAGGATGTTCCAGGCGATGTTGTCGAGGCCCTCGCCAGCCTTGGTGATTCCGGGCGCCAACGCCATGTCCATGTTCTTTCCTTTCGCTAGCGTTCCGCTTCATGCGGTTGAAATCAGCTTGCTTTGTCACCCTCGCGAAAGCGGGGGTCCAGGCGTTCGGCCCAGGGGATGGATCCCCGCTTTCGCGGGGACGACAGGTTGGAGATGGACGGCCGGCGCGGGAGCGCCGCCGAGATGAAGAAAGCGTTCGACGATCGACGGCTCCGAACGGAACGCGCCGGCCGAGCCCCGCCAGACGATGCGCCCCTTCTCGATCACGGCGATGCGGTCGACGAAGCCGAGCAGGGCCCCGAGATTTTTGTCGATCACCAGGATCGATTGGCCCTCGGCCTTGAGGCGCTTCAGGCAGTCCCAGATTTTCGCCCGGACGAGCGGAGCGAGCCCTTCGGTCGCCTCGTCCAGCACGATGAGCTTGGGATTGGTCATCAGCGCGCGCCCGATGGCGAGCATTTGTTGCTCTCCACCGGATAGCCGGTCGCCGTAAGCGCGGCGGCGCTCGGCGAGCGGCGGGAAGAGGCTGAACACCTCGGCGAGCGTCCAGCGTCCGCGTCCCCGGCGCGCCGTCGCGACGAGGTTCTCTTCGACTGTGAGGCTCGGGAACGCCTGGCGCCCCTCGGGCGCGAGTCCGAGACCGGCGCGGGCGATGGCGAAGGGCGGCCGGCCGTCGAGCGCGACCCCTTCGAATAGCATGCGTCCCGCTTCGAGCGGCAGCAGGCCGAACAGCGCGCGCACCGTCGTCGTCTTGCCCATGCCGTTGCGCCCGATGAGCGCCAGCGCCTCGCCCTCGCCGAGCTCGAAATCGACGCCGTGCAGCACTTTCGCGCCGTCGTAGCCTGCCTCGATCGCCTCGACGCTCAGCATCATCGCCGGCTTCGCCCTGGTGACTTTCTCTGTCATGCCGGCGAAGGCGGCTGCCGCGTTCAGACACGTTGATTGTTGCGTGGCAGGCGGTGGCGCGTCCCCCCTTCTCCGCGAAGCGGGGAAGGGGAGCGACGGCGCCTTTTGAGATGGGTGCGTGTCGTAGCCGCCTACTTTGGCGTCCAGGATGGCCGCCGCCGCAGTCTGTTCAATCGGCGCGCCTCGTGCGAGTCCCTCCTCGCCCAGATAGGCTGCGCGCACCCTGGCGTCGGCGCGGACCGCCTCGGGCGCTCCCCAGGCGATCAGGCGGCCGTTGACCAGAACCCCGATCTCGTCGGCGAGGGCGAACACGGCGTCCATGTCGTGCTCGACCAGCAGCATCGTCACTTTGCTCTTGAGGGTGCGGATGAGCTCGACGCCGGCGCGCGTCTCTTCGGAACCGAGGCCGGCGAAGGGTTCATCGAGCAGCATCAAGAGCGGGCGCAAGGCGAGCGCGATCGCGATCTCGAGCGCGCGCTTCTCGCCATGCGAGAGTTGGCCGGCCCGGTCGCCGGCGCGAGACAAGAGACCGACGCGCTCGAGCGCGGCCCGCGCGGGCCCATTCAGCGCCTCCTCCCGCGCCGCTCCGCCGAAGAACCGGAAGCTCGAACCGGAGCGCGCCTGCACGGCGAGCGCGACATTCTCCAGCGCGCTCATTTCCGGCAGCACCGCGGCGATCTGGAACGAGCGCGCCAGTCCGAGGTCGGCGCGCGCGGGCATGTCGAGCGCGGATATGTCGACGCCCCTGAAGCGGATCCGACCCGCGTCGGATTGCAGCGCGCCGGAAAGCTGGTCGATCAGGGTCGTCTTGCCGGCCCCGTTGGGGCCGATCAGCGCGACGAGCCGGCCTTCGTCGACGCTGAAACTGACGTCGTCCGTGACCGCGAGCGCGCCGAAGCTCTTCGCGAGTCCTTCGACATGCAGCAGCGGCGGGCTCACGCAACGCCCTCCGAGGGCCTGGGCGCCAGCGCCCCCGCCAGCCCGCGCCGGCCGAAGATGGCGACGACGACGAGCAGCGGACCGATGAGCACATGTGTCTGGTCGGTCAACAGCGAAAGCGCCTCTTCGAGCGTCAGGTAGACGATCGCGCCGAGCACGGCGCCCCACAGCGAGCCGACGCCGCCGAGGATCGTCATCACCAGGAGCTCGCCCGAGCGCTGCCAGGACATGAAGGCCGGCGCGACAAACTCGCTCTGGTTGGCGAGCAGCGTCCCGGCGACCGCCGCGATCGCCCCCGCGATCACGCAGGCCGCGAGCTGAAACGGGAAGGGCCGAAAGCCGAGCGCCCGGGCGCGCAAGGGATTCTGCCGGATCGCATTGAGAACCCGGCCGAAGCGCGAGCCGGCGATGCGCGCCAGCATGAGATAGGCGAGGGCGAGAGCGCCGAGACAGAAGTAGTAGAAGGAGAGGTCGCTCGCCAGGCGCGGCGCACCGAGGAGGAGGCTGCGGCGCGACAGGGTATAGCCGTCGTCGCCGCCGAGCGCCGAGAGCGACACGAACAGGAAATAGAGCATCTGCCCGAAGGCGAGCGTGCTCATGATGTAATAGACCCCGCTCGCGCGCAGCGAGACATAGCCGGTCAGCGCGGCGAACAGGGCGGCGGCCGCGACGGCGATCAGCGCCTGCAGGAGGAGATCGTCGATCCCCGCCATCGACGCCAGCACCACCGCATAGGCCCCGATCCCGAGATAGGCGGCGTGGCCGAAGGACACGAGAGCGGCTTGGCCGACCAGGAAATCGAGCGACAGCGCCGCCAGCGCAAGGATGAGCATGCGCGCGCCGAGCGTGAGCAGATAGGCCTCCGCGCCGAAGCGCGCGGCAAAAGGGAACGCGGCCAGCCCCGCGAAGAGCAGGACCGCAGGCGTCGGGCGGCGCGCGGTCATCGCTTCACCGGGAACAGTCCGGACGGACGCTGGAAGAGCACCGCCGCCATCAGGATGTAGATCAGCATCGGCGCCAGCGCGCGCCCCGTCTGACTCGCGGCCGCGGGCGCGAGCGCGAGACGCAGCATCTGGGGCCCGAACGCGCGCCCCAATGTGTCGATGAGCCCGACCATCAGGGCGGCGAGGAAGGCGCCGCGGATCGAGCCGATGCCGCCGATCACGATGACGACGAAAGCCAGGATCAGGAGATTGTCGCCCATGCCGGGCTCGACCGAGAGGATGGGCGCGACCAGCGCGCCCGCAAAACCCGCGAGCATGGCGCCGAAGCCGAAGACGAGCATGAACAGCCGGCGGACGTCGACGCCGAGCGCCGACACCATCGCGGGGTTGGTCGCGCCGGCGCGGATCAGCATCCCGACCCGCGTACGGTTGATCATGAGGTAGAGCGCCAGCGCCGTCGCGAGGCCCGCGCCGATCAGCGCGATGCGGTAGACCGGGAAGAGCAGGCCCGGCATGAGCGCGACGCTCCCCGACAGGACCTCGGGCATGGGAACGCTGAGAGGCGCCGCGCCCCAGACCGTCTTCACCCCCTGGTTCAGGAACAGGATGATCCCGAAGGTCGCGAGGATCTGCGAGAGGTGGTCGCGGTCGTAGAGCCAGCGGAAGACCAGGAATTCGAGGGCAAGCCCGAAGGCGAGCGCGGCCGGCAAAGTCAAGGCGAGCCCGCCCCAGAACCCGCCCGTCAACGACGCGAACATGGCCGCGAAATAGGCGCCGACCATGTATTGCACGCCATGGGCGAGGTTGACGAAGTCCATCACGCCGAAGGTCAGCGTCAGACCCGCGGCGATCAGGAAAAGCAGGATGCCGAGCTGCAGGCCGTTCAGGGTCTGGACGGCCAGGAGCGCGAAGGACATGGCGCGGCGTCGCCGCTATTTCATCTTGCATTCCGCCGCGTAGCCGTCGACGGCGTCATCGAACACGCGCTGTACGATCTCGGTCTCGTACTTGCCGTCGGCCCGCTTGGCCGCCTTGACGAGATAGAAGTCCTGGACCGGATAATTGTTGACCCCGAACTTGAACTTGCCGCGCAGCGAAGTGAAGTTCGCCTTCTTGAGTTCGGCGCGCAACGCGTCCTTGTCGGAAAGCTTTCCGCCGGTTCCCTTGATCGCGCTGTCGATCAGCATCGCCGTGTCGTAACCCTGCATCGCATAGGTGCCGGGCACGCTGTTGTAGGCGGCCTCATAGGCCTTGACGAAGGCCTTGGACTGCGGGTTGTCCATGTCCGGCGCCCACTCGGCGCCGCCGAGGAAGCCGAGCGCATCATCCTTCTCGGCCGGCAGCGTCGATTCGTCCGCGGTGAACGCGGACAGGAACGGAATCGAGGCGAGCCCTGCCTGACGATATTGCTTGACGAGGTTCACCCCCATGCCGCCGGGCATGAAGGTGAAGAACGCGTCCGGTTTGTCGGCGGCGATCTTGGCGAGTTCGGCGGAGAAGTCGAGCTGGCCGAGCGGCGTGTAGTCCTCGTCGACGATCTTGCCCTTGAACTCGTGCTTGAAGCCGGCGATCGCGTCCTTTCCGGCCTGGTAGTTCGGCGCCAGCAGGAAGGCCGATTTGTAACCCTTGTCCTGCGCATATTTGCCGAGCACCTCGTGAATCTGGTCGTTCTGATAGGAGGTGACGAAGAAGTTCGGGTTGCACTGCTTGCCGGCGAAATTGGACGTTCCGGCGTTCGGCGAGATGAGGAACGCGCTCGAACTCGGTGACCGGCTTGTGGATCGCCATCAGCACGTTCGAGAAGACCGGGCCGACGACGAAATTGACCTGGTCGCGCTCGAGGAGCCCCTTGACCTTGGTCACGGCGACGTCGGGCTTGAGTTCGTCGTCGACCACGATCACGTCCGCGTCGAGGCCGCCGAGCTTGCCGCCGAGGGTCTTGACCGCAAGGTTGAAGCCGTCGCGCACCTGACCGCCCAGCACCGCGGCCGGCCCCGAGAGCGTCAGGATCAGCCCGACTTTCACCTTGTCCTCGGCGGCCGCGCTGACGGTCGCAGCCGACCATGCGGCGAGCGCCGCGAGAAGGATAGAACCGGGTTTCATCTCTCAACTCCCTTGGCGCGGCCCTCGCTTTCCGGTCTTCCGCCGGTTGCCACTGCGGCATAGTGACGCATAGTATGTGCAAGTCAACCTAATTTGCGGTCCTGTCGAGGGCCACGGAGGATGCTTGCTGGAGCGCGCGCGAGAGGCGGGGGAGAGCCGAGCCCGGGCGTTCCGGCTCGAGGACCATCTCTTCTTCCATTTCAGTCAGATCCTGGCGCGGCGCACGCGGGCGCTCAACGAGCGTCTGCGCCCCTACGGGCTCGATTACTCCCGCTGGCGCGTGCTCGCCGTGCTGCAGGAGCACTCCGGCGCGACCATGGGGCGGCTTGCCGATCTCACGTCGGTGGACCGCACCACGCTCACGCGCACACTCGGACTGATGGAAGAGGCAGGGCTGGTCGCCCGGCGGGAGCGGGAGAGCGATCGCCGCAGCCTGGCGATCTCGCTGACCGCCAAAGGTCGCCGGCTGTTCGCACGCATTCTGCCGCTGGCCCTCCTCGAGACCGACCGCGCGCTGGCCGGCTTCTCCGCAGGGGAGATTCGGACCCTTCGTGACCGGCTGAAGCGGATGGCCGAGAACCTCGGATCCTCGTAACTCGTGGTCCGCTTCATGAAGGTGAATGTTGAATGTGTTGTCGATAACGACTGTCATCCCGGCGAAAGCGGGGATCCAGCTTCAGCGCAGCGGCTTCTGGACCCCCGCTTTCGCGGGGTGACAAAGCAGTTTGGTTTCCAAAACAGATGAAGCAGACCTGCTCCTAGCCTCTCCAACCCTGGGACGCCCGAGTGGACTACGACCGCGCCTACGCCAATGGCCCCTTCATTCCGGGCGCCGAATCCTTTCCGCCGCGCTGGGCGCGAGAGGCGGCGGAATTTCGCTCGGCCCTTGGCGATCGCGCCCGGACCGCCATCCCATATGGTCCGAAGCCGCGCAACCATCTCGACCTCTTTCTGCCGGAAGCCGCGCCGCGGGGCCTGCTGGTGTTCATCCATGGCGGCTATTGGCTGAGGTTCGATCGCGAAACATGGTCGCATCTCGCCGCAGGCGCGGTGGCGCGCGGATGGGCCTGCGCGGTTCCGTCCTACACGCTCGCGCCCGAAGCCCGGATCGGCGAAATGACTCGAGAGATCGCGCGCGCCCTCGAAGTCGCGGCCAGCTTGGTCGTGGGTCCGGTCGTCGTCACCGGCCACTCGGCGGGCGGCCATCTGAGCGCCCGCATGGGTTGCGCGGATCTGGCGCTGTCGACCGTCGTCAAGCGGGTCGTGCCGATATCGCCGCTTGCCGATCTGGAGCCGATCGCTCTCACGGCGATGAACGCCGACCTGCGCCTCGACCCGACGGAGATCGCGGGCGAGAGCCCCGCCCTGCTCGCCTTGCGTTCGGGGGTCGAGGCTCATGTCTGGGTCGGCGCGCAGGAGCGACCGGCATTTCTCTGGCAAGCTCAACTCTTGTCCGAAGCCTGGTCGTGCCCGTGGACAGCGGAAAAAGGCAAGCATCACTTCGACGTCATCGACGGTCTGATGGATCCGACTTCGGCGCTGCTGTCGGCTTGCCTCGATGGAATCCCAAAACACTCGGTCGGATCATGACATGCAGCCTTTGCTCCACCCACTCGCGGCCTGGATCGAAGCGAACGCTCCCGCAAAGACAGCTGCCGCCGTCGGGCCAATCGAGGAGGGGGAACCCTTCGATCCCGTCGAGGCCGCTGCAATGGCCCGGGCAGTGAAGGCCCGTCGCGACGAGTTTCATACCGGACGCAGGCTTGCGCGGGCCGCCCTAGCGCGGCTCGGCTGCGCGCCAACTGCAATCCCAGTGGGTGAGAATCGCGTTCCGGTTTGGCCCCCTGGACTTGTCGGAACGATCAGTCATAGCCGAGCCCTCTGCGCCGCACACGTGGGGTTCGCTAGGGATCTCCTCGGAATAGGCATTGATCTTGAACTCAATGCCCCCGTTTCGAGCGACCTTGCGGAAAGGATCTGCCGCCCGGATGAGAAGCCAGCGGAAGCGGACGCGGCAGTCCTACTGCGCTTCGTAGCCAAGGAAGCGTTTTTCAAAGCCTATTTCCCGTTGGCGCGCACGTTCCTCGACTTTCACGACGTTCGAGTCGAATTCGACCTGCAAACGAGCGCCTTCGTCGCCGATATCGTGACCGCTAACAAGCCGATGATTGTTGGACGGCGTACATTTGCTGGTCGCTTCTCACTTCTCTCCGATCATCTCGTCGCGGCGCTCTGGATTATGCGCTGACCGGTGTCGCTCAAAGCCAGACCGAACAAATTGCCGCAACCTCAGATATGTCATTTGGCTCACGGAGAGCGACTGTTGTATTCCGATTGATAACGGTTGCGGGTCGTTCACTATCCACGTTGCAACCGCAACGATCATTTACGACAAAAGTCCTCCGAGCAGTCGACGCCCGCCGAGCCCCCAAGTCCAAGACGAAATGGGTGGCGTGATCTGCTGCTGGCAAGCCCTGGAACAGGAAGGCTCTCTAGACATGCGTGAGCTGGCCGAGCGCGTCATCCGCGCCAGGGCCTGGGCTAGAAATGCGTTGTCAATTTCGTCGCCTACAAGTCCGCAAGGCGCGGATTACCGGCGGGGAGGACCGATGATGAGAAACCCAAGTCTGGCGCTCGCGGCAATCCTGGGGCTCGCGGCTGCGTCAGCCGACGCAGCAGACCTCTCACAGCCAACCGTGACTGCGCCGCCGCCCGGTCCGGCAATGTCAGCCGCGTCTACTGTGCCAAACAGCGCCTTCTTTCTTGGTCTCGGCGCGAGCGCCAACTGGATTAATTTCAGCGACCAGCACGTTTATGCAATAGGAACTTCGAATGTATATACGGATGGAGTGATCTCGGCCTCCGGAAGCGCTCAAGGGCCTGCCAATATTTCCATGAACAACAGGTTCGCGTTCGCGCCATCGATCCAGGGCGGCTACTTCCAACGCTTCGGGACCAGCGATTGGCTATGGGGAGCGAAACTGTCGTACAACTATCTGGGAGCAACTTCGACCAACAATAACTCCATTATCCCCCAATTCGGTTCGTTCACCATTACGGGGAGCCCTACGTCAGTGCCTTTTAGCGGCCCTGCCTATGTGCGCGCCGCTCGGACCAGTCTTGTGCAGGAAATCGATCTGGTCCCATTCCTTGGCCGATCTTTCGATCGGAGCTTCGTTTACGTTGGAGGCGGTCCGACGCTGTCACAAACCCGAACCCGATTGGATGGCCTGGTCGGTCTTGCAGTTATTGATGGAACGCTGATGGATCAATCCGGCGCGCCCCAGGACTTCTCGAGTTCCAGCTGGTTGTTTGGCGGCGCGGCGCTAGTCGGCGTCACCTATTTCTTCACCCCGAGCTGGTTCATCGATTTGAATTACAGCTACGCTGTGACGGAAAATCATACCTCGAATTTTGCGAGCCCATTTTCCAATCCGAATGGTAGTTCGACGAGCCTGGGAACATTGGTCGGCAGCTCCGCCTGGAAGGCGGCGACACAACGCGTGGGCCTCACGATCAACAAGGCCTTTTGAGGGGTATCGGCGTCGTCTTCAAGAGTCCGGTTAACGGCAAAGAACGCCCTCTTCGCCGGCGCCGTTCGATGATCGCGGCAACCCGATGAGCCCGACCCCGAGGCCGGTGGCGCTTTCTGTGCAGACAGGCGCGCCTAGTAAAATTTGGTCAATAGCCCCAGTCGACCAACTTTGATTTCATTGGAGCGGGCGAAGGGATTCGAACCCTCGACCCCAACCTTGGCAAGGTTGTGCTCTACCCCTGAGCTACACCCGCGTCCGGCGAGCGGCCTCGCCGCATCGCCCGGCGCTTATGGCCCAAGGGCGGTCCGAATGCAACACCCTTGTTTTTGAATAAAAGACACGAATATCTCAGGAACAATTCGCGAGGGGACACGCGGGGTTGATTTGTCAAGCGGGCTCTCCCGTGCCATTCGAGTGATAAATGAACGAAGCCGTCAAACCAGAGGTGGCCGAGCGCGCAATTCCGGCCATCCCGAAGGCGCCTGCGCCCGGAACGCAGCCGGGGCGTGCGGCCACGCCTCGAAGGCGCAGCGCGCTCGGCCGACTTGCGCTGCTCGTCGCGCTGGCCGCAGCGGCGATTTTCGCCTGGCAGAAGATCGAAAACATCGCCCCATCGCCAACCGAGGGCGTCAATCACGGGCGTTCGGGGCCGCCGCCGCAGACCGTGCGCGTCGCCCCCGTGGCTGTCGGCGACATGCCGATCACATTGGACGAACTCGGGACGGTCATCCCGTTCGAGACGGTGACCATTAAAACCCAGATCTCCGGCAAGCTCATGGAGTTGGGCTTCGCCGAAGGCCAAATGGTGAAGAAAGGCGACTTCATCGCCCAGATCGATCCCAGGCCCTATCAGGCGGCGCTCGCTCAGTCACAGGGGCAACTGGCCAAAGACCAGGCGCTGCTCGCCCAGGCGCAGAGCGATCTCAGCCGCTATCAGATGCTCAGCAAGCAGGATTCGATATCGAAGCAACAGGTCGCCGACCAGGAGGCGCTGGTCGCCCAGGACAGGGCCGCGATCGCGACCGACCAGGCGCAGGTGCAGACCGCTCAGCTCAATCTCGACTATACCCATATCGTTTCGCCGATCACCGGTCGGGTCGGGATCAGGCTGGTCGATCCGGGCAACTACCTGCAGCCGACCGATGCGGGCGGCATCGTCGTCATCACCCAGCTCGATCCGATCAGCGTCGTCTTCGCGACGCCCGAAGACGACTTGCCCCGCATCGCCACGCGACTGAACTCCGGCGCCAAAATGCAGGTGACGGCGTTGGACCGCGCCAACGTGAACCAGCTCGCGGTGGGGACGTTGACCACCTACGACAGTCAGGTCGACGTCACCACCGGCACGATCAAGATGCGGGCGACCTTCGACAATCCGAACGGCGCCCTGTTTCCGCAACAGTTCGTGAACGTCCGTCTGCTTGTCGACACGCTGAAGGGAGTCACGCTTGCGCCCAACGCAGCCGTACAGATCGGGCCGTCTGGGAATTTCGTCTACCTCCTGAACGACGACGGGACGGTCTCCAAGCGTGACGTCGTCAGCGGCCCCACCGACGGCAAAGTGACGACGATCACGAAGGGGCTCGCGCCAGGCGACAAGGTCGTGATCGACGGCGTTGACCGGCTTCGCGACGGCTCGAAGGTCACGGTGGCCGACGACGCCAACGCGGGCGCCAGTGAAGGTCAGGGGCGGGACCAGACGTCACAGCGCCATTTCAGCGGCGCCGGCGGAGGAGAAGGGGGCGGCGGGGAGGGCCATCGCCACCGCCACGGAGGGGGCGGCCAGGGAGGCGGCGGTTCCGCTGCCGCCGGCCGTCCGACCGCATCGGCGCAATGATCGCTTGATCGCCGGAGCCGCTTGTTGAATCCATCCCGCATCTTCATCGACCGGCCGGTCGCGACCAGCCTCATGATGATCGCGATCCTGCTGGTCGGCATAGCCGCCTACCGGTTTTTACCGCTGTCGGCGCTTCCGGAAGTCGACTACCCGACCATCCAGGTTCAGACTTTCTATCCCGGAGCGAGCCCGGAGGTGATGACTTCGGCCGTGACCGCGCCGCTCGAGCGCCAGTTCGGCCAGATGGCGAGCCTGAGCCAGATGATGTCGGCAAGTTCGGCCGGGTCGTCCGTCATTACGTTGCGCTTCGGCCTCGACATCAGCCTCGACATCGCCGAGCAGGAAGTGCAGGCGGCGATCAACGCGGCCGGCAACCTGTTGCCGGCCGACCTGCCGGCGCCGCCGATCTATTCCAAGGTCAATCCGGCCGACGCGCCGATCCTGACGCTCGGCGTCGCCTCCGACACGATGAAATTGACCGATGTGGAGGACCTGATCGAGAGCCGGCTCGCCCCAAAGCTCTCCGAGCTTCCCGGCGTCGGGCTGGTGTCGATCTCGGGCGGCCATCGGCCGGCGGTGCGCATACACGCCAATCCGCTCGCCCTGGCGGCTTACGGGGTCAATCTCGACGATCTGCGCACGACGATCAGCAATCTCAACGTCAACACGCCCAAGGGCAATTTCGACGGGCCGGCGCAATCATCGTCGATCAACGCCAACGACCAGATCCGCGACCCGAAGGATTATCTCAATTCGGTCGTCGCCTACCGCAACGGCGCGCCGATCCTGCTCTCCGACGTCGCCACGGTCGAGATCGACCCAGAGAACAGCCGGCTCTCGGCCTGGATGGATACGACGCCGGCGCTGATCGTCAACATCCAGCGCCAGCCGGGCGCGAACGTCATTCAGGTCGTCGACAGCATCAAGGCGGTGTTGCCGACGCTGAGCGCCAGCCTCCCGGCGGGACTGACGATCAAGCCGCTGACCGACCGCACGACGACGATTCGCTCCTCCGTCCGCGACGTCCAGTTCGAACTGACGCTTGCCGTCGGCCTGGTCGTGATGGTGATCTTCCTGTTCCTGCGCAACATTCCCGCGACGATCATCCCGAGCCTGTCGGTGCCGCTCTCGCTCGTCGGCGCGCTGGCGATCATGTACCAGTTCGGTTTCAGCCTCGACAACCTTTCGCTGATGGCGCTGACCATCGCGGCCGGCTTCGTCGTCGATGACGCCATCGTGGTGATCGAGAACATCGCCCGCCACCTCGAGGCGGGCGACAGCCCATACGTTGCGGCCGTCAAGGGCTCGGCGCAGATCGGCTTCACCATCATTTCGCTGACCGTGTCCCTGATCGCGGTGCTGATCCCGCTCCTGTTCATGGGCGACGTCGTCGGCCGGCTCTTCCACGAATTCGCCATCACTCTCGCCGCCACCATCGTCATCTCGGCCTTCGTTTCACTGACGCTCGTGCCGATGCTCTGCGCCAAGCTTTTGCGCAGCGACGGAGGCCACGAGGCGAGCGGCGGGCGCTTTTTCCAATGGCTGACGCGCTGCTACGCCTCGACGCTCAGGGTGGTGCTCGATCATCAGGGGATCACGCTCCTCCTCGCGCTCGGAACGTTTGTCCTCACCGGCTATCTCTATGTCACGATCCCGAAAGGCTTCTTTCCCATCCAGGACACCGGCGTCATTCAGGGCGTGACGCAGGCCGCCCAGGACATTTCCTTCGATCAGATGGCGGCCCATCAGCAGGCGCTGGCCAAGGCGGTCCTCGCCGACCCGGAGGTGGAAAGCCTGTCGTCGTTCATCGGCGTCGACGGGACCAACGTGACGTTGAACTCGGGCCGCATGCTCATCAACCTCAAGCCCCATTCGCAGCGCAAGTCGACCGCGAGCGAAATCATCCGCCGTCTGCAGCAGGAGACGGCGGGCGTTCCGGGCATATCGCTGTTCATGCAGCCGGTGCAGGACCTCGCGATCGACACTGCGGTCAGCGCGACCCAGTATCAGTTCACGCTCGAGAACCAGAACCTGTCGACGCTGCAGGAATGGACTCCGAAAGTTCTGCAGCGCCTCTCTGAGATCCCCTCCATCGCCGACGTCGCGAGCGATCTCCAGGCAAGCGGGCGCTCGGTGATGGTCGATCTCGACCGCGCCGAGGCGGCGCGCTTCGGCATCACCCCGGCCATCGTCGACAATGCGCTCTACGACGCCTACGGCCAGCGCATCATCTCGACCATCTTCACCCAGAGCAACCAGTACCGCGTCATCCTCGACATCGATCCGAAAATGGCGCGCTCGCTCGAACTCTCTGAATTCCCTTTATTTGCCGTCAGCCGCCTCGACCTCGGGCCAGACGCCGCTGAGTTCGGTCGCCAATATCGTGGTGAAGACCTCGCCGCTGCAGATCTCGCATCTGAAGCAGTTCCCGGTGACGACGATCTCGTTCAACCTCGCCCCCGGCGCTTCGCTGGGCGAGGCGGTCGACCAGATCAACGCGGCCCTCGCCGACATCAAACTGCCGGCGAGCTTCGCCGTCAGCTACCAAGGCGCGGCGCAAGCGTTCCAATCGGCTTTGTCGAACGAGGTGTTCCTCCTCGGGGCGGCGATCGCCACCATGTATATCGTGCTCGGCGTGCTTTACGAGAGCTTCATCCACCCGATCACGATTCTGACCACCCTGCCTTCCGCCGGCATAGGCGCGCTGCTGACGCTGAACGCGGCGGGGGCCGGCCTCGACATCATCGGCGTCATCGGCATCGTGCTCCTGATCGGCATCGTCAAGAAGAACGCGATCATGATGATCGA
This sequence comes from uncultured Alphaproteobacteria bacterium, assembly GCA_963823165.1. Taxonomy (GTDB): domain Bacteria; phylum Pseudomonadota; class Alphaproteobacteria; order Rhizobiales; family Beijerinckiaceae; genus Roseiarcus. The sequence continues at coordinate 33,552 of CAWGKV010000040.1, forward strand.
TTTCGCGCTCGACGCTCAACGACATCAGGGTCTGCCGGCGCGCGAGGCGATTTATCAGGCATGCCTTCTGCGCCTGCGGCCGATCCTGATGACGACGGTCGCGGCGATCTTCGGCGCGCTGCCGCTGATGCTCGGGTCCGGCGTCGGCTCGGAGCTGCGCCATCCGCTGGGCCTCGCCATCGTCGGCGGGCTGGCGTTCAGCCAGGTGCTGACGCTCTATACGACGCCGGTCATCTATCTCTTCTTCGAGAAGCTCGGGGAGCGGTTCGGCCTCGGGGCGGTGAATCCGACGCTGGCCGCCGAATCCTCGTGAACAATCGCTTCTCCGAGATCTTCATCCGCCGGCCGGTCGCCACGACGCTGCTGACGATCGGCATCATCTTCGCGGGTCTGCTCGGCTATTCACAACTGCCCGTCTCGCCGCTGCCGCAGATCGATTTTCCGATCGTCTCCGTTCAGGCCAACATGCCGGGCGCGAGCCCCGACACCATGGCGAAGGCGGTCGCCTCGCCGCTCGAGCGCCATCTCGGCCAGATTGCGGACGTCAACGAAATGACGTCGCAAAGCACCCTCGGCTCGACACACATCACCCTGCAGTTCGGCCTCGACCGGAACATCGACGGCGCGGCGCGCGACGTCCAGGCGGCGATCGTCGCCGCGCGCGCCGACCTGCCGACAAGCCTGCGCCAGAACCCATCCTACCACAAGGTCAATCCGGCGGACGCGCCGATCATGGTCATTGCAATGACCTCCTCGGGGCACACAGCGGGTCAGCTCTACGATATCGCCTCGAACGTCCTCCAGCAGCGCCTGTCCCAGCTTCCGGGAATCGGCGAGGTCGACGTCTCGGGGTCGGCGCTGCCGGCCGTGCGCGTCGAGATCAACCCGACGGCGATCTTCCATTACGGTATCGGCCTCGAGGACATCCGCGCCGCGCTCGCCTCGGCCAACGCCAACAGCCCCAAGGGAGCAATCGAGGACGACAACGCTCATTATCAGATCTACGCCAACGACCAGGCGACCAAGGCGGCGCAATACCGCGATCTGGTGATCGCCTATCGCAACGGCGCGGCGGTCAAATTGTCGGATGTCGCCGAAGTGACCGACTCGGTCGAGGACTTGCGGAACGCCGGGCTCGTCAACGGCGAGCCTGGAGTCGCCGTCGTGCTGTCGCGCCAGCCGGGCGCCAACATCATCGAAGCCGTCGACAACGTGAGGGCGGAACTCCCCCGCCTTGCCGCCTCGCTACCCGGGGACGTCGATCTGAAGATCGCGGTCGACCGGTCCAAGACCATTCGCCAATCCTTGGCGGATACCGAGAAGACGCTCGTCATAGCGGTCGTGCTGGTTATCCTGGTGGTGTTCGCATTCCTGCGCAGCGTGCGGGCGGCGGCGATTCCGAGCGTTGCGGTGCCGACTTCGATCATCGGTTCCTTCGGCGTGATGTATCTGCTCGGCTTCAGCCTCGACAACCTGTCACTGATGGCGCTGACCATTTCCACGGGCTTCGTGGTCGACGATGCGATCGTCGTGCTCGAAAACGTCTCGCGCTATCTCGAGCAGGGCATGCCGCGCCTCCAGGCGGCCATCAAGGGGGCCAACGAGGTCGGCTTCACCGTGCTGTCGATCAGCCTGTCGCTGATCGCAGTGTTCGCGCCGCTGATCTTCTTCGGGGGGATCGTCGGGCGTCTGTTCAACGAATTCGCGCTGACGCTTTCCGTGGCGGTGATGATCTCGCTGGTCGTGTCGCTGACGACGACGCCCATGATGTGCGCTCTCATTCTGCCGCGCGAGCGGATCGCCCGGCACGGCCGCCTCTACCGGGCGACGGAACATGTCTTCGACGCGATGCTGGCCTTCTACCGGAGGACGCTGCGCATCGTCCTGCGCCATCCCGGCGCGGTTCTCCTGTCGCTGCTGGCGACGGTCGGCCTCAACTACTACATGTTCCGCTATCAGATGACCTATGGGCTCTTTCCGGTGCAGGATACGGGCCTCATCATCGGCTCGATCCAGGGCGATCAGAGCATTTCCTTCCAGTCGATGCGGCAGAAGCTCAAGCAGCTGCAGACGATCGTCCAGGACGATCCGGCGGTCGCCAGCGTCGTGGGCTTCACCGGAGGACGACAGACGAACTCGGGCTTCGTCTACCTTTCGCTGAAACCATTCTCGGAGCGGAGGGTCACCGCGGACGAGGTCGTGAACCGTCTGCGCGGCAAGCTCGCCCAGGTCGCGGGCGCGCGCCTCTACATGGTCGCTGTGTCGGATCTGAGGACCGGCGGGCGACAAAGCAACGCAACCTATCAGTACACGCTGCTCTCCGACGACGCGTCCGAACTCTACAAATGGGCGCCGAAGCTGACTGCGTCGCTGATGGACAGCGACGTCGTCAAGGACGTCAATTCGGACCAGCAGCAGGGCGGACTGGAAACCGACATCGTCATCGACCGCGCCACTGCGACGCGGCTGGGCCTCACCCTCAATCCGATCGACAACACGCTGTACGACGCGTTCGGCCAGCGGCAGGTTTCGGTCATCTACAGCGCGCAGAACCAGTACCATGTCGTGATGGAGGTCGCGCCGCGCTACTGGCAGGACCCGCGAACGCTCGACGAACTCTATGTGTCGACCTCGGGCGCCAATCCGACGGGAACCCAGCAGACCGGCATTGCCGCAGGGTTGTTCAAGTCGACGACCGGCGCCTCCAGCACCGCGGCGACGATCGCAGCGGACGCGGCTCGCAATCTCGCCACCAATTCGCTCGCCGCCAGCGGGCACACGACCGCCTCGTCTGGCGCCGCCGTCTCGACGTCCCCCGAGACGATGGTTCCGCTCTCTGCCTTCGCCCGGTTCTCGCCTGGACACACGCCGCTCAGCGTCAACCATCAGGGGCTCTTCGCCGCCTCGACCATTTCCTTCAATCTTGCGCCGGGCCGGGCGCTGAGCGAAGCCAAGACCGAAATCGACAACGCGGTCCAGCGCATCGGCATGCCCTCGACAGTGCGCGGCGCCTTCGCCGGAACCGCCGCGACCTACCAGCAGTCGCAGTCCAACATGCCGATGCTGTTCGTGGCGGCCTTGCTGACGATCTACATCGTGCTGGGCATTCTCTACGAGAGTCTGATCCATCCGATCACGATTCTATCGACCCTGTTCTCGGCCAGCGTCGGCGCAGCGCTCGCTTTGTGGCTGTTCGATACGCAATTTACCGTCATCGCGGCGATCGGCGTGCTGCTGCTGATCGGCATTGTAAAGAAGAATGCGATCATGATGGTCGACTTCGCGTTGGCGGCCGAGCGGCGGGGGCTTGAAACGCGAGCTGCGATCGAGCAGGCTTGCCTTTTGCGCTTCCGTCCAATCATGATGACCACGTGCGCAGCGATCTTCGGCGCGCTGCCCCTCGCCTTCGGAACGGGCGAGGGGTCCGAGTTGCGCCACCCGCTCGGAATCACGATTGTCGGCGGCTTGATCGTCAGTCAGATCCTGACCCTCTATACAACGCCAGTGGTTTTCATTTACCTCAACTCGTTCGCGAAGTGGCTGGGGCGGCTGTGGAATCGATATTACTTGGGCGTCAACCCGGAGCGGCTGGCGAGAGCGAAATAACGACGCGTCGGGCGATCGTGGCGACTGCGTTCGCCTCGGCGGCCGCGCTCGCCGGCTGCGCGCCGGTCGGCCCCGATTTCGTGCGGCCCGCGGCGATCGTCTCTCCGCAATACAAGGAGATCGCCGGCTGGAAGATTGCAACCCCGCGGGCCAGCGAGCCAAAAGGCGAGTGGTGGAGCGTCTTCAACGATTTGGAGCTCGCTCAGCTCGAGCGCGCGGTGGCCATTTCCAACCAGACGGTCATCGCCGATTTGGCCGCCTACCGCGAGGGGGTCGCGCTGATCAACGAGGCCAGAGCCGGTCTTTTTCCGACGGTCAATGGCAATGCCTCGCTCACCCGCAGTTCGCCGGCAACGACAAACCTGACGGCCGAAGCGTCCGGCACATGGACGCTCGACGTATGGGGTCAGATCAGGCGGGAGATCGAAGTCGAGCAGGGGGCCGCCGAGGTTTCGGCCGCCAACCTGGCGAACGCAATTTTGGCGGATCAGTCCGCGCTGGCGACCGCCTACGTCACGCTGCGCTACGCGGACTCGCTGGAGGACCTGCTGACCAGAACGGTCGCGGAATACAAGAAATCGCTTACGATCACCCAGAACCAGTACAACGCTGGCACGGCCGCCAAGTCCGACGTCATCACGGCGCAGGCGCAAGTGCTGAACGCCCAAGCTTCGCTTATCGCAGCCGGCGTGTACCGCGCCCAGAGCGAGCATGCGATCGCCGTGCTGATGGGCCGCCCGCCGGCCGGGTTGACGATCCCGCACGGGACCCTGGCGACCCGGGTCCCGTCGATTCCCGTGCGTCTTCCGTCGTCGCTGCTGGAGCGTCGGCCCGACGTCTCGGCGGCAGAGGAGGCGATGCGGCAGGCGAACGCACAGATCGGCGTCTACTTTGCCGGCTATTTTCCGCAGATCTCGCTGTCCGGGCTGCTCGGCTACTCAGGCAACCCTTTCGCCGCGAGTTTGGGGGCGTCCAATCCCGTTTGGTCGTTCGGCGCCTCGCTCGTCCAGCCCGTGTTCAACGGCGGCCTGACCGGGGCGCAGGTCGAGGCGTCGCGCCAGGTCTACAATTCGGATGTCGCCTTCTACCGGCAGACGGTGCTGACGGCGATCCAGCAGGTGGAGGATAATCTTTCCGGCATCCGCATCCTGTCGAGAGAAGCGAAAGTGTGGGCGGAGGACGTGCGCATTTCGCGGCAGGCAACCCAGATCGCGCTCAACGAATATCAGGCCGGAACCCAGGCCTTCACCACCGTCGTCACCGCGGAGCAGCAGCAGCTTGCGGTCGAAGAGTCGCTGCTGGCGGCGCAAGAGCAGCTTCAGCTCGACGCGGTCAGTCTCATCGTGGCGCTGGGCGGAGACTGGACCGAGACGAAGCTGCCGGACGCGCTGGCGGATGCAGTGGCGCCGGCCCCGCCGCCGCCGCTCGGGTCGGTCGCAGCTCCATTCGGGTCACAATGACAGGGCGTAGCGGCAGGCGATCGTCTCGGCCGATCGCGCGTCGGCGACGGAAATCGCGCCATTGTTGGCGCTGCGCGCGCTCTTGACCGCCTTGGCGAGGGCCTCGGGCGCCTCGAAGTCGCCGAGTTCGCCGGCGCCGCCGATGAGCCTGCTCTGCACGGCGGCCCGCGCGTCCTCATCGGCGAAGGCGACCGCCTGCATCAAGGCGACAACCGGCCGAGGGGCGCTGGAGCAGCGGGCCAGCCGGTAGGCGTTCAGGAACCGCTTCGCCCCGCGCGGCGAATGCGCCGCCAACGGCGCGAGCGCGGTCAGAAGTGCGGCTTCCGTGGCCGACAGCGGCTCTTCGAGCGCGGTCTCGAGCTCTGGGACGAAACGGACAGGCGTCGCGCGCCCCTCAGTCGCGAGCAGCTTTGCGACGATCCGCTCGCCGTCCAGATCTGCGCGTCGCGGAAGGTTGACGACAACCTGCAGCGACCTGTCGAGCCTGCGGCGCGCATCGCTAGGGCCGCCGAGCGGGTCGACGAGCCGCGCCGGATCGAGGGCCATGACGCCGATCGAGGACGGGCCGATGACGCTTTGCGCCGTCTCGATCCAGGCGATCGCCGCGCTCGCGGGCAGAGAGTCGAGATTGTCGATGACGAAAACCAGCCGGTCCGGCGCCCCGGCCGCAGGGCCCTGGCCAATTCGCTCGCCGAGCGCCGACAGGAAGGATCGCGCCGCCGCCGAGGGAACCTGGCGGGCGTCGAGGAAATCCGGGTCGGGCGCGCGGGACGCCGCCTTTGCGCCGGCGCGCCTGGCCGCCGCTTCCGCCCTCTTCGCGGCGGCCTCGGCTTCGGTCGACAGGGCTGCGACCCGCTGATTGAGGCGCGCAAGGCGATTGTCGAGATCGCGGCGCCGGTCGCGCAGGTCGAGACTGAGATGTTGCGCTCCGCGGAGCAGCAGGCTGGAAAAGCTGATGGCTCGCCAAAGGTTTAGCGCAAGCGCCAAGGCGCCGAGGAGGTACAGGATCTTCGCCGCCCTGTCGAACCATTCGCCGTGCGCCGCGATCCAGTCTCCCGCCGGCGCAACCTGGGGCGCGGCGCCGTGGATGGCGGACTGCGCGGCGTCGCCGTGCAGGAAGCTGACGGCGGCTCCGAGGATGAAAGCGCCAACCGCCCAGAGCAAGAGCCTTCTCTGGCCGGCGTAGGCCCAGATCGAACGCAGCGCGACGCTGGCGCGTCCCCCGGCCCCCATGGTCCCCATGTCGCGCACGAGGTCGCGATAGCTGGCGCCGGCGTCGGATCCGGCGAGGGCGAAGCGTCGGAGGCGGGCGTCGATCGCCCCGCGCCGCGCGCGGGCGAAGACGTCGACCCGCGAACCGGGCGTCTCAAAGAGCAGCGCGTCTGCGAGCCGAGCGGAGCGCGCCTCGACCTCGTCGCGCTGCGCACGCTCGGCCTCGAGTTTGCTGACGATCTCGTCATGACGGTCGGAGGCGGCTTTCGCCGCCCTCAGCGGATCGCCCCCGGCATGGATCGACTCGTCGAGCAGGGCCGAATTGTCGACGCCGCCCGGCTCGCTGTCGAGGGCCGCATAGGCGGCGCTCGCCAGCGCGACCGGCGCTTCGGCCCCGTCGAATGCATCGACTCTGGCGACAACGACGCGCCTGAGGGTCCCGGGCTTGCCGGCGAAAGTCTCGATCGTATGGGCGAGCCGCTTCAGAGCGAAGGTCTTGCCGGCGCCTGGCGGCCCCGCGATCGCCGCCAGGAACGGCGTCTGGACCCGCTCAGTCACACAAAGCTGCGCCAGCGGCTGCACGATGGCGGCCACGTCGAGCACGTCCGCGCCTTCGGCTGAATCGGACAGAAAAATGGGCGCCGCCGAGCTCGGCGCGGCCGTGGTCGAAGGATAGACGGCGCCGCCTTGCGCCGCCTTGGAAGGAGGCGGTGACGCCAACCGCTCCGCGGCGTCTTCGCCGAGCAGGCGGACTTTCGCTTTCTCGCTGATCTCGGACAATCCATTCTCCTCGACGCAATCGCACTCCCGGGCTCGACGAGGCCGTGAGCGCTTTCCCGTGGAATCGCGGCGCAGTTACGGGGGCAAAGTCGCGCGCGTGTCAAGCAACTCGGACGCCGCGACGCACGGCGCGACGCCTTTCCGCATGCCCTTAACGCTTTTGATTCCGTAGGCGTCCGTCCCGAAAGGATCGGGCCAAAGGAGCGTGAACAGTGGCCACATTGACGGATTTTGGAGACGGACTTTGAAAGGACGGCATTGAACATGCGGAGCGAATGATGCGGTTCGATCCTGTCCAGCCTGGCGTCGAGCTTCGGCGGCGGGGAAGAAATCCTTATGTCTACGCCGAACAACTCGACCGGCAACCTCGCCTCGACTCGGCCCGTTGCGCCGCCTCCGCCATTCACGTGGAGAAGGAGGCCGGATCCGTGGTAAGGCGCGGCGCGTTTGTCCGCTACATGGAGCCCGAACTTGTCCGTCTTCGCGCACCCGGCGTCCGACGCCGTTCCGATCTGGTTCGTCAGCGCCGCCGACTGGGAGAGCGTCAAGGCCTCGATCGGAGAAACGGCGGCCGTCTTCGCCGGGAACTGCGGCTTCGCGCCGAAGGCCGGGCGGTTGCAGCTTCTGCCGGAGAAGGGCGGCGCGCTCGCCGGCGCGCTGTTCGGCGTCGACGCCCCCGACGCGGCCGGGCGCGACCCGCTTGCCGCGGGCAGGCTCGCGACCGCGCTGCCCAAGGGGATCTACCGCTTCGCCAACCCGCCGGCCGACGCCGACCTCGCGGCGCTCGGGTTTCTGCTCGGGCTGTACCGCTACGGCCGCTTCAAACCCGATCCCGAGCCGGGGCCTAGCCTGGTCGCGCCCGAAGGCGTGGACGCCGGCCGGCTCGAGCGCATCGCCGCCGCGATCGCCTTCGGCCGCGACCTCGTCAACGCTCCCGCCAACGTGCTCGGGCCGCACGAGCTCGAGCAGCGGGCGGTGAAGCTCGCCGAGCATTTCGACGCGAGCGTCAGCATGATCCGCGGCGACGACCTGATCGCCGGCAATTTCCCCCTCGTTCACGCCGTCGGGCGCGCCGCGGCCGAGGAGCCGAGAATTGTCGATTTCGTCTGGGGGCGCGACACGGCGACGAAGGTGACGTTGGTCGGCAAGGGCGTGACCTTCGACAGCGGCGGCCTCGACATCAAGCCGGCTTCCGGCATGGAGCTGATGAAGAAGGACATGGGCGGCGGGGCGACCGCGCTGACGCTGGCCCGGCTCGTCATGGAGGCGAGCCTCGACCTGCGCCTCAGGGTCATCGTCCCGATCGTCGAGAACGCCATCTCGGCCCCGGCGATGCGCCCCGGCGACGTGATCGTGAGCCGCAAAGGCCTCGCGGTCGAGGTCGGCAACACCGACGCTGAGGGCAGGCTGATCCTCGCCGACGCGCTGGCGCTCGCCGACGAAGACGCCCCGGACCTCATGTTCGATTTCGCCACCCTGACCGGGGCGGCGCGGGTCGCGCTCGGCCCGGACCTGCCACCCTTCTACACCGACGACGAGAAGCTCGCCGCCGCGATCGCCGGATGCGCCGCGAAGGCCGCCGATCCGGTGTGGCGGATGCCGCTCTGGCGCGCTTACGACGCGATGATCGAGGGGACGGTCGGCGACGTCAGCAATTCGGGCGCGGGCGCCGGCATGGCGGGCTCGATCACCGCGGCGCTCTTCCTCAGGCGGTTCGTCGAGAAGGCGAAGTCCTGGGCGCATTTCGACGTCTACGCCTGGAATCCGAAGCCCCGCGCCCACGGGCCGGCGGGCGGCGAGATCCAGGCGGCGCGGGCGCTGTTCGACCTGCTTTGCGAGCGCTTTCCGAAGCGGTGAGCCGACGGGCCAGGCGGCGGCCGAACAACCCGTCCCGGTCTACGGGTTGGCGGCTCCCGCGCCGCGGCCCGCGAGCGGGAGAATGGCGCTCGCCGCCTTTTAGCGCCAGTTTAGGGTCGGGCCTTCAGGATTTCAAAGGTTTGAGACCCCGTTTAGGGTCGCCCTGCATTTTGCTGCAGAGGGGGATCGCCGACGGCGCTTGCCGCACCAATAACAACTATATAAATATGTATAATATGGCCCGCCAGGACGGTCAACGTTTGTCGCTCAAGCCTTCGGAAGATCGCCCAACCGGGCCGCCGCAGCGGTCGAGGAGCGTCCGGACTTTGCGTCGTCAAACTGTCAGGAGTATCCTGGTGCTGCGACGCCAGACGAGCCGCGCGCGGTCCGACCTCGCTGAAGGAGCAGACTGCAAGTGTCAAACACTCGCATCGCCGCCGATCCCGGCGTCATGATGGGCAAACCCTGCATCAAGGGGACGCGCATAACGGCGGAGTTGATCCTGCGTAAGTTGGGCGCCGGCCGCTCGTTTGCCGACATACTCGAAGCCTATCCCCAAGTGTCGGAGGACGACATCCGATCGGTGCTGACTTTCGCAGCCGATTACCTGCAGCATGAAACGGTTCTCGCCGCCGAGTGATGCGCTTCTTGGCGGACGAGAACGTCTCGCGCTTTGTCGTCGAGCGACTGCGAGCCGCCGGCTTCGAAGTGATGGCTCTCGGCATGACGAGTCGGGGAGCGTCGGACGTCGAGGTGCTGGCGATCGCAAGTCGCGAGGGCCGAATCCTGATCACGGAGGATCGCGACTTCGGTGAACTGATTGTTCGCCAGCGGCTGGGTGTCCACGGAATCGTCCTGTTGGAGCTGGATCGTCTGTCGAATATTGCCGAGGCGGACCGGGTGGCGTCCGTCGTTTCCGCGAACGCAGACAAGTTGTCGGGTAATCTGCTCGTGATCGAGCCTGCGAGAGTCCGACTGCGACCGTTGTCTCGGTAAGCCGCAAAAGAAGCGGTCAGGCCGTTTTGCGCATATGTCAGCGTGACCGAAGCTCCCACGAGCGGCGGCGGCGCGTCCTTTACGCCTCGTTCAAGCCGGCGCCGCGCATGCAAATAAACTCGACGCCCTTGGCAGTGAGCTTGAAGGCCGATCCAACATGGCTCTCGGTCGGCTCCAGGTAACCCGCGGATAGAAGCAGCTCCAAGTCGCGCTTCTTATCGCGGGTTAGTTCGAGGAGGTCGTCCTCTTCGATGTCGCAAAGCAGCGCGATCTGGGAGTTCGTCAAATTGTCGGACATTCCTTTGCCTCCGGCTCTGGGTCTGGAACCATTGCCCCAATGGACGCTGCGCGCAACAGGCCTCCGCGCGGGCGCGTCACCGTTTCAAATGGCCTCAGGCGGGAGCGCGCGCCCCCTTCTCCCAATTGGGAGAAGGGCCGGGGGAGGGAACCATGCCGTCATCGCCTTTCGAGCCGACACGTCGACCGCCGGGTCCCCTCATCCGGCGCTCCGCGCCACCTTCTCCCAAAGGGAGAAGGGGTCCTCCGGGTTGGCGCCTCATGGTGTTGCGAGGCGCCGCGCCGGTTCTGGCGCTGAGTTTTTTCGGATTGGTCGTGTCGCCGCATTCCGCATGGGCCGCGACCTACGCGAATGCTCGCTTCGGGTATTCCGTCACCTACCCCGATGACCTCCTGATCCCGGAGCGCGAGGCGGACAATAGTGACGGTCGTGCTTTCCATGCCCGGCACGGGGCGGCCAGGATGTCGGTTTGGGGCGCGTACAGAGATGAGGCGTCGGAAGGGACACCGGATGCTATCGCGCGCCTGTATCAAGCGGACTGTGGCGGGGGCAAGATCACCTATAAAATTGTCAAGCCGCGGCTGGTGGCCTTCTCATGCGTGACCCCGGCTGGTCAGGTCATCTACCAGAAGACCGTTATCGGCGGTGACGTGCTCCGGTCGGTGAGGTTTGACTACCCTTATTCGGATCGTGCGGCTTGGGACACGGTGGTCAGGCAAGTCTCCAGCTCGCTTAGCGCTGGGCCGGGAGCGAATTGACCGCGCGAGGCGCGAAGGGTCCATCCTGCCGTGGCGTCGAACCGAACGAAGTCAGGAGAGACGTACGATCTCTGGGGCGGCCAGATCGTGCGCTTAGATCTACTGCGGCAGAATTAGTACGCTGCCTCATTTGACCCTCGCCTTCTTCACTGGGGCATGTTACATGTAACACGTTCTAGCAAGAGGGTCTGCCATGACGTCTTCAAGCGCCGCTCGGGTCCGCAAGCGGCGCGCGGCGCTCCGCGAGTTGGGTCTCAGGCCCGTTCAGCTCTGGGTCCCGGACACAAGGCGTCCCGGCTTTGCCGAGGAGTGCCGGCGCCAGGCGCGCGTCGCCGCGGCGGCGGACCTCGGCGACCGGGATCTGTCGGCTTTCCTCGAGGCGGCCCTGAACGACATCGAAGGCTGGACGGGGCCGTGAGACGAGGAGATTTCGTCACGGTCTCGGTTCAGGGCGATTTCGGCAAGCCGCGCCCGGCCCTCGTCATTCAGGCCGACGTCTTCGCCGACCATGCGACGGTGACGGTCCTCCTGGTCTCGAGTGCGCTCATCGACGCTCCGCTCCTTCGCCTGACGGTCGACCCGAATGAAACCAACGGCCTCGACCGACGGTCCCAAGTCATGATCGACAAAGCGATGACGATCCTGCGGACGAAAATCGGCGGCGCCTTCGGCCGGCTGGACGGCGACGCGATGGTCGAGGTCGAGCGGCGTCTGGCGGTCTTTCTCGGGATCGCGAAATAGGGCTGCGGGCTTAAGAACTTGCGATCGCCGAGCAGGCGCACGGCAGGCGCAGCCGGCGAGCTACCTCGGCGCCAGCTCGGCGATGAGGTCGTTCGCCGTCTTCGCCATCGCCAGGCCGGCGTTGAGGTCGAAGGCGTTGATCGCCACCATAATGCCGATGTTCCGCATCGGCGCGAAGGCGACGTAGGAGAAGATACCCTGCAGGCCGCCGGCCTTCTGCAGGATCAGCGGCCGGTCGCCCTCCGGCCGCATGACGACCCAGCCGAGGCTCATCGCGTCCATGTGGCCGGACTCGTCCATGCCGAACACCGCATTGAGCCCGTCGCGCCACAGATACGCGGCGTGGTCGATGAGGCGCTCGGCGGCGCGTTCGGCGCCGAACCGGTCGAGATGCCACTGCAGCCAGCGCAGGAGATCGCGGGGCGTGGAATGAAGGCCGCCGGAGCCGACGATGACGGATCCCGTCGGGGCGTAGGGCAGGGGGCCGCCGTCGAAACCGTGGCCGCGCATGAGCCGCGCCGTGCTCTCGCCCGAGGGCGTGAACGTCGTGTCGTCGAGCCCCAGCGGTTTCAGGACGCGCTCGGCGATCAGCTCGGGATAGGGCTTTTGCGCCGCGGCCGAGAGGGCGATTGCGAGCAGATCGAAGCCGAAATTGGAGTAAAGGATCGACGTCCCCGGCGTGAAAAGCAGCGGGTTGGCCTTCAGCCAGGAAACGAACGCCTCGCGCGTGATGTTGGCGAAAGGGTTGTCCGGCGGCCCCGGCGCATGCGGGACTTCCCGCGGCAGGCCCGCCGAGTGGGTGGCGAGGTCGACGAGCCGGATCGGCCGCCCCGCTTCCGACAGCGGCGCGGTGAAGTCGGGGACATATTTGGTCAAGGGGTCGGCGAGGCTGACCACGCCGTCGGCGGCGAGACTTGCCAACACCTGCCCGGTGAAGGCTTTGGTGATCGAGCCGATGCGAAAGAGCGTGTCGGCGGCAGGCTCGTCGGCGGAGCCGTCCGCCCGCCGGCCAAAACCCTGGATGGACGTCTGGCCGTTGCGCACGACGCCGATGACCAGCGCCGGGACCTTCGCCGCAAGGAAGAGGATTTGTCCGGCGAAGCCGACCGCCTCGTCGAGCTCCGCCTGCCCGGCCCGCGCGGGGCAGGGCCACGGCAGCGCCGCGGCTGCCAGGAGAGCGAGGACGTCGCGGCGGCGCATGGGGCTGGTCTCCGATTTGGGTGGGGAGACTAGCACGGCGATGTTGCCAGGCAATCGGAGTCAACCGGTGGGCCTCCGGTGGGCCAGGGGAAGTCATAATTGGGGTGGCGGCGGAAACCCCTCTCCCATTGCCAGCCATTGCTGACCAGAACCCAATGATATCAACGATCCAAGCGCCATCCACGCCCGGCCGACAGTTTTGCTTGATTGAGTTGCTTTAATCTGATAACTAATGTATCGTGACGAAGCCACGTGACCCGATCCTCGATGTGCTTCTCGACCTCGATGGGCAGGTGCTCGTAGTGGACCCGGAGGGTGGCCACTGGGTCCGGTTTGTCGTCACGCGGGCGCCGGTGTCGCCGGAGAAGCCGCACGGGCTGGACTACTCGCTGACGCTGCACGGGCCGGATGGCGAGCGGCTGGTCGGCTTCGACAACGCTCATCCAGTGGCGCGGCAGAAGCGCGGCGAGCCGCAGGATCATCGCCACCGGCTGCGGACGATCAGGGCCTACGATTACCGGGACGCGGCAACCCTGCTCGCCGACTTCTGGGGGACGGTTGACATGGTGTTGCGCGAGAGAGGGGTGATCCCATGACGACGCTGAAGGTCGGTATCGCCAGCTACGAGGAGATGAAGGGGCGCACAATGGCCGTGGCCCGCGGGGAGCACCGCATTGCCGCCGACGAGCCGAAGGTGTGGTTCACCTCGACCGAGTCCTTTGCCAAGGTTCTGTCGGCAGGCAACCGTGAGTTGCTGCGGGTCATCGCGGAGAAGGCGCCCGGCTCGCTCGACGAGCTGGCCCGGATCACGGGGAAGGCTAAGTCCAACCTCTCCCGCACGCTGCGCACGATGGAAGGCTACGGCCTGGTCCGGCTCGAACGCGGCGAGAGGGGCCGGATCACGCCCAAGGTGATGCATGACCGCGTGGAACTGGACCTGCCGCTCACACTGACGCGGAAAGCAAGCTGAGCCATGACCGCTTTGCCGCCGCTTCGGGCGCAAGGCCGGCCGCGCTTGGCGTACGCAGTTCTGTTCCGACATGCCGTGCCTGAGCGGATTCTGACCGGGTCGCGTTTGCCCTTCAACTGAAGCGGGGGCTCCTCACCCCGACCCCTCTCCCGATGGGAGAGGGGAGAGCTACGCCCCCTTCCTCCGCCGCTGCCGGTACTGGTCGGCGACGACGGCGGCGACGATGACGCCGCCCTTGATGATTATAGTGCGCGTCGACGTTGAGGAAGGTGAAGCCGGAGGTCAGAATGCCGAGGATGACTGCGCCGATCACGGCGCCGGTCATGCGGCCGACGCCGCCCGAGAGCGAGGCGCCGCCGATCACGGCGGCGGCGATCGCGTCGAACTCGAAGCCGACGCCGATGCCCGCCTAGCCGCTGATCCGGTCAGGGCCTAGGGCAGGGCCTGCCCTCGAAACCGTGGCCGCGCATGAGCCGCGCCGTGCTCTCGCCCGAGGGCGTGAACGTCGTGTCGTCGAGCCCCAGCGGTTTCAGGACGCGCTCGGCGATCAGCTCGGGATAGGGCTTTTGCGCAGCGGCTGAGAGGGCGATTGCGAACAGGTCGAAGCCCGAAATTGGGGCAAAGGATCGACGTCCCCGGCGTGAAAAGCGGCGGGTGGCGTTCTTCCGACAGCGGCGCGATCAAATTGCCAGCGGTTTGAAATCGCTTTCGGCTCCGGGCATCACGGACTTGAGCAGCGCGATGGATTTCTCGAGTCCTTCGATGCCGTTCAGAAGCACGTCTTCATGCTCGATGGAGAGCCAGCCGTCGTAGCCGGCCAGCCTGAGGCGATAGCAGAACTGCCGCCACCACTGTTCGCCATGACCGAAGCCGAGCGTGATGTACGACCAGCTTCGGGCGGGAATATTCATGAGCGACCCGTTCTCGAGCAGCGAGGTCGTCGCCTGCACCGGAGCGTTGAGCAACGTGTCCTTGGCGTGCACGTGATAGACCGCCTTGCCGAGCGCCTCCGCCGCAACGAGCGGATCGGCGCCCATCCAGAACAGGTGCGAAGGGTCCAGGTTGGCGCCGACGACGGGTCCGATGGCGGCCCGCAGCTTCAAGAGCGACGGGACATTGTAGACGCACTGGCAGCCGTGCAATTCAAGCGCAACTCGCTCCACGCCGCATTCTTTCGCGAGGGCCGCGGTCTCGGCCCAGAACGGCAGGAGCTTCTCGTCCCACTGGTAGCGAAGGATCTCCCGTGTCTCCGGCGGCCAGGAGGAGACGACCCAGTTCGGCATGAGATCGCCTTCCCGTCCTGCCGGCAGGCCCGACATCGTGCAGACCGTCTTGACGCCCATTTCGCCCGCGATCCGAATCGTGTCCTTCAGGCATTCGCCTTGTTGCGGTTGCGTCGGATGTAGCGGATTGCCGTTGGCGTTGAGCGCGACGATCTCCAGGCCGCGGCTCTTGAAGGCGCTGGCGAAGGCCCGTCTGGCGTCCGAGCTGGCTTTCATCGCCCCGAGGTCAAAGTGCGGGGCGGTCGACCAGCCGCCGGTGTTAACCTCGACGCCGGAAACGCCGAGACGGGCTGCAGTGTCGAGCAGCGCCTCGAACGCCATGCCGCCGAGGCTGTCGGATACGAAGCCCAGTTTCATGATCTGACCTTTCCAATCACCGCTGATAAAGCCCCGGCCTCTCCGCGCTGTCGACGGCGACGCGGGCGCCGTTCCGGAGGGCTTCCACTCCGGCCTCCGCAATGCGCGTCGCGCAATAACCGTCCCACGCATGCGAAGCGATTGCCGGGAATTGCCCCGTGCGGACGAAGCGCACGAAGGCCTGGTTCTGCAGGCGATAGGCTTCAGCGAAGCGCGCGCGCCAGTCCGCCGGATAGCGCTCGAACGCCTTCAGCGCACTGTTGCAACGGGTGGCCGCCGGCGCGTTCACGAGGATCGATCCCGTTTCGCCGACGAGCTCGCCGCGCACGTCGTAGCCGTAGGCGGCGGTGTTGTTGATCTCGATATTCACCAATTGCCCCTTGTCCGTCTCGAGCACCATGAAGACCGGCGCGCCGGTTCTGGACGTGTCGACACCGGCCGGCTGGAAGACCGAGATCGCGCGATAGTCGGCGCCGAGGACGAAGCGGGCGACGTCAAACTCGTGCGGCGCGGAATTGGTGATCGCCATCTGTCCGGTGAAGTTGGCGGGCGCTTCGACGTTGCGGTGAAAATTGTGCATCATCACCGCCCGGCCGATCAAACCGTCGTCGAGCGACGCCTTCATATCGCGGTACGACGGATCGAACCGCCGCATGAATCCCACCTGGACAAACTGACGGCCGAGCGAGATTTCCGCCGCGATCACCTCGAGACACTCTCGGGAGCTCTGCGACAGAGGTTTCTCGCACAGTACGGGCTTGCCGGCCTCGATCGCGACAAGCGAAAACGATGCATGGGTTTCGTCGGGGCTCGCGATCAGAACCGCATCGACATCCTTCCGGCGGATCGTGTCGATCGGGTCCGAAGCGATATCGGCTGCGCCGCAATCGTCGGCGACCTTGCGCGCGCGTTCTCCGGATGCGTCACAGACGACCCGAAGGGCTGCTCCGGCGAGGTCGTTGGCGATAATGCGGGCGTGGTCGGCCCCCATGATTCCCGCGCCGATGATTGCGAGTCTCACGGACATCTGCCCTCCGCATCAAAGCCCGAACCGCCTCGAACCCGGCTCGTGTCGGCGCAGCGGTACGACCCGCTCGCGGATTGACGTCGCGATATGCACGGCGACCGAATCCACGACCTCGGCTCCCTGCACGCCGCTACCCATGCCGGGTTCTCGGAGCCCCAGCGCCGTCACCATGAAGCTCATGTTCGAGGGTGCTGAGCCCTTTGCCGCCGGCCATGTGGAACATCAGGTTCTCCAGCGTGAGTTCCGAGCGCGGCGTGTCGAGGTCCACTTCGCCCCGCGCCAGCACCATGAAGTGATCGCCAACCAGATAGGCGTGGTGCGGGTTGTGCGTGATGAAGATCACCCCGATCCCCTGATCTCGGGCGGCCTGAGTGACGTAACGCAGAACGAGACCCGACTGCGCTACGCCGAGCGCCGCCGTGGGCTCGTCGAGGATGAGCACACGGGCGCCGAAATGCACGGCGCGGGCGATCGCCACCACCTGGCGCTGGCCGCCCGAGAGCGTGCCCACCGGCTGTTCGAGGTTTTCGAGATTGATCCCCATCCGCTGCAACTCGTCCTGCGTCTGCGCCAGCATCGTGGCGGTGTCGAGCCGACGGAACGGGCCGCTTCCCTTCACCAGCTCCGACCCGAGGAAGAAATTGCGCCACACAGGCAGAAGCGGCACCAGCGCGAGCGTCTGGTAGACCGCTGCGATGCCGAGGTCGAGCGCCTCGCGCGGCGACGAAAACTGCCGTGACGCGCCGTCCACCAGATACTCGCCGGCGTCGTGTGGGAACAATCCGGCGATGATCGAGATCAGCGTCGACTTGCCGGCTCCGTTGTCCCCGAGAATACAGGTGACCTCGCCCTGGCGGACCGTCAGGTTCACGCCTCGGAGCGCGTTGATGTTGCCGTAGCTCTTGCCGATGGCCTTGAGCTGAATGATCGGCGTTTCCGAGCGAACCATCTATCTTCCCTTCGTCGCGCGCATGCGGATCCAGGTGTTGACCACTGTGGCGAGCAGAAGCATCGCGCCGACGAAAAACTGGAACCAGTCCGGGTCCCAGTCGGCGTAGATCACGCCCTCTGTGGTCATGCCGAAAATGAAGGCGCCGAGCGCGGAGCCCACGGCCGAGCCGTAACCGCCGGTCAACAGGCAGCCGCCCACCACCGAGGCCGCGATGTAGAGGAGCTCGTTGCCGATGCCCGCGCCCGACTGCACGGTGTCGTAGGCGAACAGCAGGTGCATCGCCAGAAACCAGCAGCTGAAGCCGACCAGCATGAACAGACCGATCTTCACCCGGTTCACCGGCACACCCACGGCCCGGGCGCTATCACCCTGGCCGCCGACGGCGAAGATCCAGTTGCCGGCCTTGGTGCGCAGCAGCACCCAGGTGGCGAGCGCGACGAAGATCAACCAGTAGACGATGGCGATGCTGATCTGCGCCCCTCCGATCATGAAGTTGGAGGCGAAAATCGCCTGGAGCGTGTTGAACCCGGCCATCCCGCTGATGTCCTGGGTCGCCACGTTGCCGGTGATGAGCTTGGTGATGGCGATGTTGAGGCCCTGAAGCATCAGGAAGGTGCCGAGCGTGACGAGGAAGCTGTGCAGCTTCGTGCGGATCAGAAGGAAGCCGTTGAGGGCGCCGATCGCGAGGGAAAAGAAGCAGGCGAAGACGACGCCCGCCCAGAGGCTGCCGGCGACCTGGGTCGCGAACATCGAGGCGGCCAGCGAGGAGGTCGTAACCGCGACGCCGGCCGAAAGGTCGAACTCCCCGCCGATCATCAAGAGCGCGACGGCGACCGCCGGAATGCCTATGGTCGCGGCCTGATAGAGGACCGTGGTGAAGGCGGCGAACTGCCGGAAAGGAGGGGCGTTCACCCAGAAGAAGATGAAGACGAGGATCGCGCCGCCAAGCGCGCCCGCCTCGGGCCGCTTCAGGACGCGCTTCCACAGGACCTGGGTCTGAACCTGTCGCCGCGGTTGCGCGAGACTGGCCGGCTCGCTGGACGTGGTCACGGTTTCCTCCACTTTGGCTCCGCCAGCGGGAGGACGCCCTCCGCCGGCGGTCGGCTTCATTGCCTGGCCGTCATGCCGCGGCCATTTCTCGACTCAGCGCGTGCCGGCCTTGGCGTATTTGGCCACGGCGGCGGCGTTGTCCTTGGTCACGAAGAAGGGGCCGGTCAGCACCGGGCCGCCTCCGCCGACGGTGTCCCCGTTGGTGACGTAGAGCCACAGCATGTCGACCGCCTCGTAGCCCTCGACATAAGGCTGCTGGTCGACGGCCCACTGAATCTTGCCATCCCCAATCAGACCGATCGCCACCGGGCTCATATCGAAGGTGCCGACCTTGGCCTTCGAGCCCGACGCCGTGATGGCGTCGAGCACAACCGGCGCGAACGGCGCGCCGAGGGTGACGACATAGTCGATCGACGGATCCTGTTGCAGCTTGGCCTGCACCCGCGCCTTGACCGTCGGCATGTCGTAGCCGGTCACGTAGAGCACCTCCGTCTTGCCCTTGAAAGTGTCCTTGATGCCGGTGCAGCGGGCCTCGAGCTGCACCGCGCCCTGCTGCTGGTCGAGGCAGACGACGTTCTTGGCGCCTTCAGTGTTCAATCGCTCGCCCACGGCCTTGCCGGCCACGGTCTCGTCCTGTCCGGCATAGCCGAGCAGATCCAGGCTCTTCCACTGGCCGACGCCGGCGTTGAAGCCAACGATCGGAATGCCTGCCTTTTGCGCCGCCTTCACCGCCGGCGCTTCGGCGTCGGGGAAGGCGAGCGTCAGTGCGATTCCGTCGACATGCTGCTGGACAACATTGGAGATTAACTGCGCCTCCTTGTCCGCCGTAGGGTCAGCGAGGTAGATCAGCTTGATATTGTCCTTCTTGGCGGCGGCCTCGGCGCCCTTGCGGATGATGTCCCAGAAGGTGTCGCCTGGCTGTGCGTGGGTGATCATCGCGACGGTCATCTGCTGGTCCGCCGCCTTCGCCTGGCCCCCGACGAGCGCGGCCGAGCAAGCCAGGAGCGCGCCCGCAGCGACGGCAGCGCCAATCGATCCGTTCAAATATTTCATGGGTTTCCTCCACCTTGGGTTGCGCCTGTTGGGCGCTGCTCAGGCCATCGCGGCTTGCGTGGCCAATTCTCTGAAACTGAGGCTCACCGGCTGAACCAACAATCAGGCGCGACCGGAAGTGCGCCCGCCTGAGGCCGCTCCGCCCAGTGTTCGTGACTGTCCTTTGGCAAGTTGCAGGACCTTGTTCACGTATCGCATGCGATGAAATTTCCGCTCTCCGCGTCGTTCATCAAGGCGAAGGCGCTCGACAGCACCGTGGCGGCGAGCACGATGAGCAGGCTTTTCATGGCGGCTTCCTCCTCGGCGCGGGCGCGCGCCGTTTGTTCGCGCGCCGTTTGCTTTCGCGTGAGCCCGGCAGCGGCGGGCGACGTCTTTTCCGTGTAACAAACGTTCCAAACGGAATCAAGATCGGAATAATCATTCCAAAAAATTTTGCCTACAACAACATAAATCTAATGTTTAATTAGGGCAAAAAAAGGCGGATGTTCGCTGACGGCCGGGATTCGTCGGTTCAGATGTTGGTCGGGAGGTAAAGCTCGAACGGGACGAAGACGGGGCTTTGGACCACCTCCTGCGGCGCGGCGAGGGCCGCGGACATGGCCGCCAGCGCGCGCTCGGCGAGGAGCGCGGTCGGGGTCGAGATGACCGCGCTCAAGACGCCGTCGATCAGTGCGGCGCGCGTCGTCGCCGTCAGTTCGTTGCAGACGATCGCGAGCTCGCCGGGCGCAGCCTCGTCGCGCGCGGCGTCGATGACGCCTTCCGTGCCGCCGCCGCAGATGTAGAGTCCGGCGAGATCCCGGTGGGTCGCGATCAAGTTCTGGGTGGCCACGTAGGCGATCCGCGGGTCCTCGAGATTGACCAGCGGCTCGAGCGGCGTGAACTCGGGCGCGTTCTCCCGCAGATAGGCGCGGAATGAGATCTCGGCCATCTCCTGACACAGGAAGCGGTGGCTGCCGACGATGATTCCGACCTTGCCGGGCCGCTTCGCCGCCTTCGCGATGACCCATGCGGCGGTGCGGCCCTCCTTGCGATTGTCGCGCCCGATATAGGGCGCTGCGGCTTCGGCCCCGAGCTCGGTGAGAATCGCGAAGGTTGGCACGCCGCGGGCGCGAAGGCTGGCGATGGCGTCGCTGACCCGCGGGTGGTCCACCGAGACCGCCGCGACCGCATGCGCGCTCTCTCCCAGCTTGAGCAGCCGCTCGGCGACGACCGAGGCGGAAAGGTCGGGCGCGAAGTCGATAACTGGCTTGCCACGCACCTGCGCGAGAGCTCGGGTCGCCGCAGCGAGGTCGGCGCCGAATTGGGTGTAGAAGGCATCCGGGCGCTGAAGCAGGAAGGCGAAGGTGCGCTCCGGCGCGTGGGGCCGCAGCCAACTCTTGAGCAGCGGCGCGGCGTGGAAGCCGATCGCGTCGGCGGCGACGAGAACGCGCTCTGCGGTCGTTTCGCGCACGCGATGCCTGGCGTTGAGCACGCGATCGACGGTCGCGACGCTCACATGCGCCGCGCGCGCGAGATCGGCGATGGTGGGCCGGCGGCTCAAGGGCTGCCTCGAGATCTGATAGAATCACATCATCCGGACGAGCGAAGATGATGGATTTTGAGAGGAAATGAAAGGAGGAGATTGAGTCGAGAGGCCATTGTCGCTAGCCATTGTCCTGGCCTTGGGGCTGGAGCCTGGCCGACTACGAGGAGGAAACCAATGTCCGCGGTGGTCACACGCGACTACAGCCTGGTCGGACCCGAAGCGGAAAAGTCGGTCGCCGCCGGGCTCGCCTCGGCCAGGTGGTACACGCCTCCGATCACGCGCGCCGAGCTCAAGGAGCTGATGCGTCGCAAGGACGGTCCGGCGATCCGCGACACGCTGATCTGGTTTGCGGCCCTCATCGTTTCCGGCTCACTCGGCTGGTATTTCTGGGGAAGCTGGGCGGCGGTTCCGTTCTTCCTCATTTACGGTGTGATCTACGGCTCGTCCTCCGACAGCCGCTGGCACGAGTGCGGCCATCGCACCGCTTTCAAGACGCAATGGATGAACGACGCGGTCTATCAGATCGCCTGCTTCATGGTCATGCGCGAGCCGGAAATCTGGCGCTGGAGCCATACCCGCCACCACACCGACACGATCATCGTCGGCCGCGATCCGGAGATCATCACGCCGCGTCCGCCGGATGTCGTGTCGCTCCTTCTCAACATCTTCGCGCTCAAGAACACGCCGATCTTCTTCAAGAAGCTCTTCATCCACGCGTCGGGGCGCCTGAGCGACGAGGAAGCGACCTTCGTGCCCGAGAGCGAAAGGCCGAAGGTTTACCGGACGGCGCGCATCTATCTTGCGATCTACGCCCTCGTCGTCGTCGCCTGCGTCGCTACCCGCTCGATTCTCCCCGCGATGTATATCGGCCTGCCGTCGCTCTACGGCAGCTGGCTTCAGCTCTATTTCGGCTGCACCCAGCATCTCGGGCTCGCCGAGGACGTGCTCGATCATCGGCTCAATTCGCGCACCATCTACATGAACCCGATCTTCCGGTTCCTGTACTGGAACATGAACTATCACGTAGAGCACCACCTGTTCCCGCTGATCCCCTATCATGCGCTGCCGAAGCTGCACGAGGCGATCAAGGCGGATTGTCCGGCGCCTTACCCGAGCACCATCGCCGCCTACTGCGAGATCATTCCGGCGCTGGCGCGGCAGTTGAAGGAGCCGACCTATTACGTGCGGCGCGAGCTGCCGGTCTGCGCCCCCTCGCCCCGCGCAGCGGTGAGAGGGCCGGGGTGAGGGGCTACGCCCGAGCACGGAGATTTGCGTAGCCCCGCATCCGGCGCTTCGCGCCACCTTCTCCCCGCAAGCGGGGCGAAGGGGCCGACGGCCGACCGCCTCAGAAGGAGAGACACACCATGAGCGAGACCTGGGTCGACGCCGGAAGCGCCGACAGCATCATGCGGGAAGACGTCGGGCGCTTCGAGCACGACGGCCACTCCTACGCGCTCTACCGAACGGAGGACGACCGCTATTTCGCCACCGACGGCTTCTGCACTCATGAGGACGCCGAGCTCGCAGACGGCTTCGTTTCGGGCACGATCATCGAGTGCCCGATGCACAACGGCCGCTTCGATTTCACCACCGGCGAAGCCAAGGGCGCGCCGGCGTGCGTCAACCTCATCACCTATCCGGTGAAGGTCGAGGGCGGCCGGATTCTGCTGAAGGTCGGCTAACGGAATGACCCTGCGCCTGATCAACCGCGCTTGCGCGACCAGGCTTTATATACCTATTAAACATGTTAAATACGGGCATGAAAGGGCCATTCGAGCGCGCCGTCGGGTAACCCCGACAGGCGATCAATCAAGAATTCGATGCCCGCGACGGCTTGTTTGAACAGCTTCGGCTTCGACTAGCCTGCGCCTCAGCCCGTTGCTATGAGCGCTCAGTGTTTTGCGACGGCAGGAAGGAGAGCGCCATGAGGATTTCCGGAGCGGCGGCGATCGTGACGGGCGGCGGATCGGGGTTGGGCCGGGCGACGGCGGAGGCGCTGGCCGCCAAGGGAGCGCGGGTCGCGGTCGTCGACCTCAATCCGGCCGCAGCCGAAGAAGTGGCGAAGGCGATCGGCGGCCTCGCCGTGGTCTGCGACGTCGCCGACGAGGCTTCGGCCGCGGCCGCGATCGCCAAGGCGGAAGAAGCCCACGGGGCGGCGCGCGTGCTCGTCAACTGCGCCGGGATCGGCACGGCGGTCCGCGTCGTCAGCCGCGAGGGGGCCCCGGCGCCGCTCGCAGATTTCGAGAGGGTGATCCGGGTCAACCTCGTCGGCACCTTCAACATGATCCGGCTTGCCGCGGCTTCGATGGGCAAGCTCGAACCCATTGACGGCGAGCGCGGCGTCATCGTGTCGACGGCCTCGGTCGCGGCGTACGAAGGCCAGATCGGCCAGGCCGCTTATTCCGCTTCAAAGGGAGGGGTGGTGGCGATGACGTTGCCGATCGCGCGCGAACTCGCCCGCATTTCGGTGAGGGTCAACGCGATCGCGCCCGGCATCTTCATGACGCCGATGCTTGCCGGCCTGCGGCAGGATGCTCAGGATTCGCTCGGCGCCTCGGTGCCGTTCCCCGCCCGCCTGGGCGCGCCAGCCGAATATGCGGCGCTCGCGGTCCACATTGTCGAGAACGGCTACATCAACGGGGAGACGATCCGCATCGACGGCGCGCTCCGCATGGCGCCACGATAAACCTCGCCCGCGGAAGCCGGAGAGGACAGGCGCCACCGTCTCCCGCAAGCGGGAGAAGGGTTCACCAGGGAGGACGCTATGGAATCCAAACCCGGCCGCCTCGCCGGCAAGACCGCCCTCATCACCGGGGCCGCCTCAGGCATCGGCCGCGCAGCCGCGGCCCTGTTTCACGCCGAGGGCGCCAGGGTCGCCGCGACCGACCGCAACGAGGCGGGGCTGGCGACGCTTGGGCCCGACGCCGATCTCATCCTGCCGCAGGACGTGACTGACGAGGCGCGCTGGCGCGAGGTCGTAGACGCGGTCGTCGAAAAATTCGGCCGGCTCGACATTCTGGTCAATAGCGCTGGGATTGCGATGCTCGGCAGCATCGAGAGCGCGACGTTGGACGATTGGCGCAAAATGAACGCAGTCAATGTCGAAGGCACGTTTCTCGGCTGCCGCGAAGCGGTGCGGGTGATGAAGGATACCGGCGGCGGCTCGATCGTCAATCTCTCTTCCGTCGCCGGAATCATCGGCGATGCGTTCTCGGCGGGCTATTGCGCGAGCAAGGGCGCCGTGCGGATGCTGACCAAGTCCGCCGCGCTCCATTGCGCCCGCGCCGGCTACGGGATTCGGGTTAATTCCGTGCATCCCTCGTTCGCCGAGACGCCGATGGTGCTCGATGGCATCGCAAGGGCGAAGAACCCGGAGCGCGTACGCGAAGGGCTTATGCGCGCCTCGCCGATGGGGCGGCTGGGCAAGGCCGAAGAGGTCGCCAACACAATTCTCTTCCTTGCGAGCGACGAGTCGTCGTTCACCACCGGCGCGGAGTTCATGGTCGACGGTGGGCTGACGGCGCAATGACGAACGCGGGTGTGGGTCCCGTCGGGACGACGGCCTATGTTGTCACCAAAACATCGCCCGATCGCGCGCCACCGCCTTCACAAGGTGCTCCGAGACCGCCCGGATCCGCCCCAGTCCGCGCGTGTCCTCGTGAGTCACGAGCCAGTAGGCGCGGGTCGCTTTGCGTTCGGGCAGGACCCGTACGAGGTCCTTGAATCGGCGGGCGATGAAGTCGTGGATGACGCCTAGGCCCACCCCGACGCGCAAGGCCTCGAGCTGGGTGACCGCGCTCGCGCATTCGAAGCTGGTCGGCGCGCCCTCGTAGAGTTCGCGCACATAGTCGAGGGCGCTCGAGAAGGCGTGCTCTTCGACGTAGCCGATCAGACGATGGCGCTTCAGCGCCTCCACGTCGGCGGGCGCGCCGGTGCGCTTCACATAGGCCGCACTCGCATAGATGCCGAGCGAGTAGTCGGTGAGCTTGCGCGCGACGAAGCGTCCAGCCTCCGGCTTGTCGAGTCCGATCACCACGTCCACCTCGCGCCGCGCGAGCGGCGTCAATTGAGGCAACGGCATCAGTTGCAGCCGCACATGAGGATGGCGTTCGACGAAGTCGCGCAGGACCGAGGTCAGATAGTAGGTGGAGAATCCATCCGGCGCCCCGACCCGCACGTCCCCGGTCAACTCGAGGTCGACGCCGGAGATTTCGCCCTGAGCGTGCAAAAACGCGCTTTCCATCTCCTCGGCCGCGCCGAGGAATCGCTCGCCGACGCTGGTCAGCTTTGCGCCGGTCGTTCGCCGGTCGAAGAGTTTCGCGCCGAGGGCTGCCTCGAGCACCGCTATGCGGCGACTAACAGTGGCGTGATCGAGCCGCAGCCTCTTGGCGGCTGCGACGAATTGCCCGGCCCGGGCGACGGCGAGGAAAACCCTGACGTTGTCCCAGTCCATGACGTCGGCTTTAGCACAAATTTGCACGGCCGTTGCGCGAACTCGGCCATTGCTGTGCGCAAAAGCCTACGGCATAAGACCCTCAACCACGCAATCGCGAAGGGAGCGGAGCATGATCGAATACGGGCATTTCATCGGCGGCAAGCACGTCGCGGGCAAGTCGGGGCGCACGGGGGACGTCTTCCAGCCGATGGACGGAACGGTCAGGGCGCATGTTGCGCTCGCCTCCAAGGCGGACGTCCGCGCCGCGGTCGAGAACGCAGCCGCTGCGCAACCAGCGTGGGCCGCGGTCAATCCGCAGCGCCGCGCCCGCGTTTTGATGAAGTTCCTCGATCTGATCGCCAAGAACACCGACGAGATGGCCGACATCTTGGCGCGCGAGCACGGCAAGACGATCGCCGACGCCAGGGGCGACATCCAGCGCGGCGTTGAAGTGGTCGAATTCGCTCTCGGCGTGCCGCACCTGATGAAGGGCGAATACACCGACGGCGCCGGTCCTGGCATCGACATCTACTCGCTTCGCCAGCCGCTCGGTGTGGTCGCCGGCATCACGCCGTTCAACTTCCCGGCGATGATCCCCTTATGGAAGCTCGCTCCTGCGATCGCCTGCGGCAACGCCTTCATCCTGAAGCCGTCCGAGCGCGATCCTGGCGTCCCGATGAAGCTTGGCGAGCTTTTCGTCGAGGCTGGCGGGCCTCCAGGCATTCTCAATGTCGTCAACGGCGACAAGGAGGCGGTCGACGCGATCCTCGACGATCCCGACATCCAGGCGATCGGCTTCGTCGGCTCGACCCCGATCGCCCACTATATCTATTCGCGCGGCTGCGCGACCGGCAAGCGCGTGCAGTGCTTCGGCGGGGCAAAGAACCATATGGTCGTCATGCCCGACGCCGACATGGACCAGACGGTCGACGCCCTGATCGGAGCCGGCTACGGCTCGGCCGGCGAGCGCTGCATGGCGATTTCGGTCGCGGTGCCGGTCGGCCAGAAGACGGCCGACGAGCTCATGCGGCGCATGATCCCGCGCGTCGAATCTCTGAAGATCGGCCCGTCGACCGACGCTTCCGCCGACTTCGGCCCGCTCGTCACCAAGGCCGCGCTCGACAAGGTGCGGGGCTATGTCGATCTCGGCATAGAGGAGGGCGCGAAGCTCGTCGTCGACGGGCGCGGCTTCAAGATGCAGGGCTACGAGAACGGCTTCTACATGGGCGGCTGCCTGTTCGACCGTGTCACCAAGGACATGCGCATCTACAAGGAAGAGATTTTCGGGCCCGTGCTGTCGGTCGTGCGGGCGCACGACTACTCGGAGGCGCTCGGCCTCTGCAACGACCACGAATACGGCAACGGCGTCGCGATCTTCACCCGCGACGGCGACGCGGCGCGTGACTTCGCCAGCAAGGTCAGGGTCGGCATGATTGGCGTCAACGTGCCTATCCCAGTGCCGGTCGCCTATTACACTTTCGGCGGCTGGAAACACTCCGGCTTCGGCGACCTCAACCAGCACGGGCCCGATTCAATCCGGTTCTACACCCGCACCAAAACGGTCACCGCACGCTGGCCTTCGGGAATCAAGGACGGCGCGCAATTCAGCATCCCGACGATGAACTGAATCCCAAACGCTTGCCGTCATCATCATAAGCGCACCGCGGCAGTATCGGCGACGCGCGGCTGCTTGGTCCGGGCTCGATCCGTCGGGCTCCGAGATCACGGTCGAGGCGCTGTTTCCATCGGCCGGGCTAGAACTGGAACAGCGGCGCGCCAGGAACGCCGTATTGATTGGTCAGACGCTCCCGGCCACGATAGCCGGAAAATGTTCCTTCGACGGCGGAAGGTTGATCGAACGTGCTGGTCACATAGTTGTCCCTGCGGCCAACGCTTGCGTCGTTCCCAAGCGTCAGCCAGGAGGGAGTGCCTTCGTGCACGGTGACCTGGCGGCCCTTCTGCTTCGTCTCGGCTCGGTGGCGGTGCGTCGCCGTCGACTGCTTCGCTGTCTGGGTTTGAGCCTCCGCAGCGGGCGACGCCAACGTTAGCGCAAGCAAGGCCGCGCACATGAACTGAACCAAACGAACCATGAACCGCGCCCCTCGTGCCTGCCAACCAGCAAGCGTAAGCCCTAAGCCGTCATCGTCTGCGAATGAAAGCCCGCATTGCGCCGTCGCGCAAAGAAAATCAAGAAGATGGAGATGTCAGTCGAGCGACTTGTGGAACCTGAGGACGCTGAGGCCAAGGAGAGCGACGCCGAGCGCCGCCAGCGCCAGCATCTGCGGCCACAGCACGTCAAGGCCCACACCCTTCAGGAACGTCCCGCGGATGACGATCAGGTAGTAGCTCATCGGATTGATGTGCGAAAGCCATTGCATGAACCAAGGCATGCTGGCGATCGGGAAACTGAAGCCCGACAGGATGAAAGCGGGATTGACGATGAAGAAATTGGTCGCGAAAGCCTGCTGCTGGGTCATGCAGACGGTCGAGATCAGAAGGCCGATTCCCAGCACGCTAAGAAGATAGAGCGTCGTCCCGAGCAAGAGGACGAACGGGTTGCCGACGAAGGGAACCTGGAACCAGAACGTCCCCACGGCGGCGATCAGAACCGTGAGGGCGAGACCCACGCAGAAGAACGGGACCATCTTGCCGATGATGAATTCGAGCGGACGGATCGGCGTGACCATGATCTGCTCGAGCGTCCCGACCTCGCGCTCGCGCACCACCGCGAACGAGGTCATGTTGACGATCATGATCAGCGTCAGCGTGGCGATAACGCCTGGCACGAAGAACCAGCGACTGTTGTAGTCGAGGTTGTACCACGGCCGCTGCTCGAGGGTGACCGTCGGCGGCGGACGCGCGCCTGCGTGCATGCGCCGCGACAGGTCCTGGCCCATCTTATCGGCATAGGTCGCGACGATCTGGCTCACGTAGCTCAGAGCGATAAGGGCGGTGTTGGAGTTGGCGCCGTCGACGACGATCTGCGCCGGCGCCGAGAGGCCTTTGCGCAGGTCCTCCGCGAAGCCGGCCTGAATGACGATCGCCACTACGGCGTCCGCCCTATCGATCGCCTTGCGGACATCCACCGGGTTCCTGGCCGTCTCGACGATCTGGAACCGTCCGCTGGCGCCGAAACGGGAAATCAGCTCCCGGCTCTCCTGGCTGTGATCGAGGTCGAGGATGACGGTCGCGACATGATAGACCTCGAAGGTCGCGGCGTAGCCGAAGATGATCAGTTGGACGAGCGTCGGGACGAGCAGGCGGAACCTGGCCGCACGGTCGCGGCGAAGCTGCTGGAATTCCTTCACGATGAGATTGAAGATCCGGCCCCACATCCCCCTAGCCCAAAGTCTTGCGGAACGCGCGGGCGGCGAGAAGCCCGATGATGGCCGCGTAGAGCGCGAGCAGCCCGATCGGCATAAGGAGATCGCCGAGCGCGCTGCCTTTGAGGAAGACCGATTTCAGGATCGAGAAGTAGTAGCGCGCCGGAACGAGATAGGTCAGCCACTGGATCGGGGTCGGCATCTGCTCGATCGGAAAGGCGAAGCCCGAGAGCAGCGTCGTCGGCAGCAGCGTCGCGACGAGGGCGATCTGGCTCGCCCCGACCTGGCTGCGGATGCTGGCGGAAATAAAATAGCCGAGCCCGAGCACGACGACGAGGAAGAGCGACGTCGTCAGGAACAACGTCGAGACCGCTCCGCGGAACGGCGTCTCAAACCAGAACACGGCGATGATCAGGCAGAGCGCCGCGTCGAAGAGGCCGATGAAAAAATAGGGCAGGATCTTCCCGGCCATCAGCTCCATCCGCGTGACCGGGGTCGAGACCAGCACCTCCATGGTCCCGCGCTCCCACTCGCGCGAGATGGTCAGCGAGGTGAGTTGCGCGCCGACGAGCGCCATCACGAGCGCGACGACGCCCGGCATGATGTAGTTTAGGCTGACGAGGTCCTCATTGTACCAGACTCGGTATTGCGCGACCGCCGGGACGACAGGCGGCAGCTGGCCCAGAGTCTGGGCCCGCTCCAGCTGCACGTTGCTTGAATAGGCGCCGACCACAGCCTGCGCGTAGCCGAGTGCGATATTGGCGGTGTTGTCGTCGGTCGCGTCGAGGATCGCCTGCACCGAGGCGGAGTTCGTCGCCGCGAGAGTCTGCGAGAAGTCGTGCGGCGCGACCACCGCCATCTTGCAGCGGCCGGCGTCGATCGCGCGTTTGACGCCGTCGTAGTTGCGCTCCGTCTCTACGATCTGAAAGTAGAGCGAAGCCTGGAAGGCCTTCATCAGCGCCTGGCTCTGCTGGCTGCCCTCGCGGTCGAACACGCAGATCGGCACGTGCTTGATGTCCAGGTTGACGCCGTAGCCGAGCAGCGCCATCTGCATGAGCGGCATCAGCAGAACGACCATCAGGCTGCGCGGATCGCGCAGGACTTGGATGATCTCCTTTTTGGCGATCGCCCTGACGCGCCGCGGGTTCATGGCGGTCCCCGGGCGCCCTCGCCGCCGACGAGTTGGACGAACACATCCTCGAGCGTCGGCTTGATCGGCTCGATTTGCGACCAGCCGAGCCCGCGCTCCTTGAGGCGCGCTTCGATCGCGGGCGTATCCCGCGCCGCATCGTCGACAAGGATATGCAGGGACGAGCCGAAAGGCGCGACGTCGTGCGCCACGGGAGCGCCTTCGAGCGCCTCGAGCATCGCGCCGGGATCGTCGCCCTCGACAAGCAGAATTTCGCCACAGATCGCGCTGCGCTTCAGTTCGCTCGGGCTGCCGAGCGCGACGAGCCTGCCGCCGTTGATGAGGGCGATCCGGTTGCAGTACTCGGCTTCGTCCATGTAGTGGGTAGTGATGACGACGCAGACGCCTTCGCCAGCGAGGGCGTAGATCAAGTCCCAGAAGCGGCGGCGCGAAGCCGGGTCGACGCCGGAGGTCGGCTCATCGAGAAAAAGGATCGCCGGTTCGTGCAGCACGGCGCAGCCCAGGGCGAGGCGCTGCTTCCATCCGCCCGAGAGATCGGCCACCAGGGCGTCTTCGCGACCCTTCAAGCCCGCCATGCCGACGGCGAAGGCGAGCCGCTCCGTGAGCCGGGCGCCCTTCACCCCGTAGACGCCGCCGAAAAAACGGAGATTCTCTATCACCGAAAGATCGCTGTAAAGCGAGAACTTCTGCGACATATAGCCGATGTTCTCGCGCACCTTCTCGGGGAATCGCGCCACGTCGAGGCCCGCGACCTCGGCTTTGCCGCCGCTTGGGCGCAAAAGGCCGCACAGGATCCGGATCGTCGTCGACTTTCCCGCCCCGTTGGGCCCGAGGAAACCGATGATCTCGCCGCGCCGTGCCTCGAAGCTGACTTCGTTCACCGCGACAAACTCGCCGAAACGCTTCACCAGACGGTCGGCGACGATTCGGAGCTCGCCATTCGCGGTCATTCGCCCTCCGTCAGGAGCGAGACGAACAGGTCCTCGATCGAGGGGGCGATGCGCTCGATCTCGTCGACCGGGATGTCCGCTGCGGTCAGCGCCGCCTCGAGCTGGCTCGCGCGCAGGGCCGCATCGTCGACGACGACATGCACGCTGTCGCCCATCAGGATCGCGCTCTTGACGCCGCCGCGACCGGCGACCGCGTCGCGCACGCGACGCGCGTCCCTTGATGAGATGGCGAGAATCTGGCCCGGCATCAGCGATTTCAGCGCCGGCGGCGTGTCGCAGTAGAGCATGCGGCCGTCGCGCAGAAGCCCGAGCCGGTTGCAACGCTCGGCTTCGTCGAGATAGGAGGTCGCCACGACGATCGCGACCCCCTCGCCGCGAAGGCCGTAGAGAATACGCCAGAAGTCGCGGCGCGACACAGGGTCGACGCCGGCGGTCGGCTCGTCGAGCAGCAGAACCTTCGGCGCATGCACGAGAGAGCAGGTGAGACCGAGCTTCTGCTTCATGCCGCCCGACAACTGGCCCGCCCGCCGCTTGCGGAACGGCGCCATGCCAGACGCCATGAGCAGCCGCGCGGCGCGCTGCTCGCGCTCGCGGCGGCCGACTCCGAAGAGCTCGGCAAAGAACTCGATGTTCTCGTCGACCGTCAGGTCCTCGTAGAGTCCGAACCGCTGCGGCATGTAGCTGACATGTGAGCGGACGCGTTCGGGATGGGCGATCGCGTCGAGGCCTTCGACGGCGATTGATCCCTCGTCGGGCGTCATCACCGCGGCGAGCAGACGCATGATCGTCGTCTTGCCGGCGCCGTCCGGGCCGACGAAGCCGAACACTTCGCCGGGCGCGCAGTTGACGCTGAGCTTTTCGACCGCTGCGACGCTGCCGAACCGCTTGGTCAGATTGCGCACCTCGATCGCACCTTTGGGGGCGTCGCTCATGACTCTCCAGGGGCCCGCAGGGGAATCTTCGCATCTGCCGGCAGGCCGGGGACCAGCTCGTGCGACGGGTTCTCGATGTCGATGCGGATGCGATAAACGAGCGTCACGCGCTCGGCGTGTGTCTCGACGCTCTTCGGAGTAAATTCGGCCGCCTCGGAGATGAAGGAGATCCGGCCGGGATATTCCTTGCCGGGATATGAGTCGTTGGTGACTGTCGCCGTTTCGCCGAGACGGATCTTGCCGATGTCGGTCTCGTTGACATAGGCGCGCAGCCACACATGGTCGATGTCGGCGAGCGTCACGATCGCGGCGCCCGGAGACACGACCTCCCCCAGTTCCGCCTGGCGCACCAGAATGACCCCGTCGTATGGCGCCGCCAGCGTTGTGTAGCCGAGGACGATTTTTGTGAGTTCGAGCGCCGCGCCGGCGCTGCCGATGTTCGCGATTGTCAGTGCGACGCTTTTGTCGGCCGCCGCTTCGAGCGCCTCGTCGCGCTCTAACGCCGCCCGCGACTGTTTGAGCGTCGTATTCGCGACATCGCGCGCATCGGTCGTGCCGGCGCCTTTGGTGAGCAAGGTTTGCGCTCGGTCGAATTCGAGCTCCCTCAGCGCGACCTCCGCCTGGTCGCTGATGACGGTGCGGCGGCTTGCATCCACGTTCTGCTCGGCGACATCGAGCTGGCGCATCTGGGCGTCGAGCGCCGCCTGCGCGATGACGACCTGCTGCTTGTAGTCGGCGTCGTCGACCCGCGCGAGCAACGTGCCCGATTTGACCGTCTGACCTTCGTCGAAGGGCAGCTCGACAATTCGAGATTGAACCGTTTTGAAGCTCAGAACGCTTTCATGCGCTTCGATGTTGCCCGAGACGAGAATGAATTGGCTGATCGCCTTTCCTTGGATCCACGGGATGACAATGTCCTGGTAGCGGTAGCCGGTGACACCGCAGAGCCCAAGAATTACCGTCGCTCCGATCAAGACTCGCCGCATGGCCGACACTAAACTCGCCCCCGCACGGCGCAAATCATTAGGGCCGAAAGTCGCCCCGCGTTTGACACAAGTCAAACCGTCAGATCGTCGCATGGAAGAGCGATTGCGGCAGGCGGGCTCCTGGGGCAATGTCAGCTGAAGATCTGCACCGATAAGCAAAATCCAAGGCCCGCGATGTTCTCTCTCACTCCCGATCACATTGCCATCCGCGACATGGCGAAGTCTTTCGCCGACGATCGCATCGCGCCGAACGCCCTCGAATGGGACGAGGCCGAGCACTTTCCGGTGGACGTCCTGCGGGAAGCAGCGGCGCTCGGTATGGCGGCCATCTATGTACGCCAAGACTGCGGCGGCAGCGGCATGACGCGTCTCGACGCCGCTCTCATCTTCGAGGCGCTGTCGACCGGCTGTCCGTGTGTCGCGTCGTTCCTCTCTATCCACAACATGGTCGCCTGGGTCGTCGACCGGTTCGGCTCGCCTCAACTGCAAAAACGCTATCTGCCCCGGCTCTCCAGCATGGAACTCATCGCGAGCTACTGCCTGACCGAGCCGGCGGCCGGATCGGATGCGGCCGCGCTGGCAACTCGCGGGCGACGCGACGGTGGAGACTACCTGCTCGACGGCGTCAAACAGTTCATCTCGGGCGCCGGCGCGAGCGACGTCTACCTCGTGATGGCTCGTACTGGCGAGGGCGGTCCGAGCGGAATCTCGGCCTTCCTGGTCGACAGGGAAACAAAGGGCTTAAGCTTCGGCGCCAACGAGAAGAAGATGGGTTGGCGCGCCCAGCCGACCCGTCAGGTGATCATGGAAAGTGTGAGAGTGCCGAAGGAAAATTTAGTCGGCGCCGAGGGCGATGGCTTCAAGATCGCCATGGCCGGGCTCGACGGCGGTCGGCTGAACATCGGGGCCTGCTCGATTGGGGGAGGACAGGCGGCGCTCGACAAGGCGATCGCCTATATGCGCGAACGCAAGGCGTTCGGGCGGCGGATCGCCGACTTCCAGGCATTGCAGTTCCGCGTCGCCGACATCGCTACTTCGCTCGAGACGGCGCGCTCGATGCTGTGGCGCGCGGCAAGCGCACTCGACGAAAAGTCACCGGATGCGACGCGCCTGTGCAGCATGGCTAAGCGGGTCGCCACCGACGCCGGGTTCAACGCAGCCAACGACGCGCTGCAATTGTTGGGCGGCTACGGTTATCTGGCCGACTACGGTGTCGAGAAGCTGGTGCGCGACCTGCGCGTCCATCAGATTCTCGAGGGCACCAACGAGATCATGCGCGTCATCGTGGCGCGGGGCTTGATCGAGAATTGAGCTGCGCCGGGCCCGGACGCAGTCAACTTGGGGATACCGATGTCGACAGTCGCATTCTTGGGTTTGGGCAACATGGGCTGCCCGATGGCCGCCAATCTCGTTAAGGCGGGCCACGCCGTCACGGGCTTCGACCTCGTGGAGGCGCAAAGGCATACTGCCGCGGCCTCTGGAGTGACAATCGCTCAAAGCGCCCATGAGGCCGTTGCCGGGAGAGAGGTGATCGTGACCATGCTGCCCGCGGGACGACATGTGCTCGCCAGTTGGGCCGATTTCCTGCCCGTCGCCGCAAAGGGTGCGCTCATTATCGACTCCTCGACCATCGACGTCGACAGCGCTAAGCGCGCGCACGAGGCGGGCGCCGCCGGAGGAGCACTGACGCTCGACGCGCCGGTGTCGGGCGGCGTAGGCGGCGCCACCGCGGGAACGCTCACCTTCATGTGCGGGGGGTCCCCGGCGGCATTCGACAAGGCCAAGCCAGTGCTCGAGGCGATGGGCAAGCGCATCGTTCATTGCGGCGCCGCGGGGGCGGGTCAGGCAGCCAAGATCTGCAACAACATGATCCTGGGCGCGACGATGATTGCGACCTGCGAAGCTTTTGCGCTCGGAGAGAAGCTCGGCCTTGCCGCCCAGGCGCTGTTCGACGTCGCCTCGAACTCGTCGGGCCAGTCCTGGTCATTAACGAGCTATTGTCCGGTGCCAGGTCCGGTTCCTGCGTCGCCAGCCAATCGGGACTATCGGCCCGGCTTCGCTGCGAGCCTGATGCTGAAAGATCTGCGCCTCGCGCAAGAGGCCGCCGCCAGCGTAGGAGCTTCGACCCCGCTCGGGGCCGAGGCGGCGCAAATCTATTCGCTGTTCGTCGCTGCCGGGCACGGCGGGGACGACTTCTCGGGCGTAATCAGATTCTTTCGAGGAGCTTCGGCGAGTTAGCCGTAATAGCATTGTGAAGACGTAAAATATGGACAAGCCTCGGCGGTCTTCCCCCTATCTGGCCTTTTCCGTGAAGCCGTGAGCTAGCCGCAACCGCGTCATCTGCTCGCCCAACAATCCATGAATTTGCAACTCGTTCCGGCGCCGCTAGCGTCGCCTTTGGGACGGAAGCGGTGCCAAGCAGACGGCCGAGTCACAATCAACTTACCGTGATTTTCGCCCAAGTATTCGAATAAAAATGAACATCTATTCATGGACACGATCGATTTAACCGTTGTGGATTAAGAATTCGCGATCCGCCGCCGCAGCGCCGTCTTTCGGGCAAAAAGCGGCCGAATTGAGAAGCATTGTGTGAAAGAGGGATCGGCGCGCTGCGACTGTGCGACACGCAGTTTCCCCGGCTGTGTCTGGGCAGGTTTTCGGAGGGTATGATGCGCAACACGATATCCAAGGCGATCGTCGCCGGACTGGCGGCGCTCTCGCTGGCGGCGGCGGCCGAACCCGTTTCGGCTGCCCAATGGCATGGCGGGGGCTGGCACGGCGGCAGCTGGGGCGGCGGTGGATGGCATGGCGGCGGCTGGCATGGCGGCGGCTGGCGTGGCGGCTATGCCGGCTGGCATGGCGGCGGCAACTGGCATCCCGGCTATTGGCGCGGCGGCGTGTGGTACAATGGATGGTGGGGCCCAGCAGTCGCCGCCGGCGTCCTGCTCGGCGCGGCCGCGGCCTATCCTTATTATGGCTACGGGTACGACGCATGCTGGCAGAACCGCCCGGTATATTCCGGGGGCGGCATCTATCTCGGCTACCAGATGGTCAACGTCTGCCAGTAAGGCGGCGCCCCGGTCAAAAAGAAAAAGGCCGCGCGCGCGGAGCCCGTTTCATCGAGGCGCGGGCCAGAAGACGCCGCCGGTCGTCGGCATTGGAACGCCGGTCGTTGTTGGAAAGGACAGCGGCGCCCCTCGCCGCGAGCGCAAGGCCAGATAGGCGAAACACTGCGCCTCAAGGGCGTCGCCGTCGAAGCCGATAACCTCGATCGGTTCGACCGCGACGCCGAGCCGCTTTGCAAGCCGGTGCATGAGAAACGTATTCCGCCGACCGCCCCCGCTGACGAGCCACCATTGCGGCGCTTTCGGAACGTGACGTATCGCGGCGGCGGTCGCCTCGATTGTGAAAGCCCCGAGCGTCGCCGCGCCGTCGGCGTCGCTCAAGCCTTCGATTGCGTCGCACAGCGCGGCGAAATGGTTACGGTCTAGAGACTTCGGCGGCGAGCGGTCGAAATAAGGGTCGCGCATCATGAAATCGAGCGCGGAAGCGTGGACTCGTCCGCTCTGGGCGAGGGCGCCATCCGCGTCGAAAGCAACGCCCCGGCGGAGATGAAGAAAATCATCGAGCATCGCGTTGGCCGGTCCCGTGTCGAAGGCGACAATCTCGCCTTGGCAACCCAGCCAAGTGACGTTGCCGACTCCGCCCCAGTTTAGAATCATCAGCGGACGATCGAGCCCTGCGGCTATCGCCGCATGGTAGATCGGCGCGAGAGGCGCCCCTTCTCCGCCCGCGGCAACGTCCGCGGAGCGGAAGTCACAGACGACATCGATCTTGAGCGCGGCGGCTGCCCTCGCGCCGTTGCAGAGCTGGCGGGTCAAGCCGGCGTGTGGCCTGTGCAGAATGGTCTGACCGTGCAGACCCGCAAGCGCGATGCTGTCACGCGCGACCGCAAATCTTTCCAGGAACGTTTCCACTGCCGCGATATGCGCGTCGGTCACTTGGCGCTCGAGCTCGACTTGCGGCTTTTCAGCCTCGCTCGCGCTCGCCGCCACAGCGCGCAACGCGTGGCCAAGAGGTTCAGGATAGGGGAAGGTCGTCCTGGGGCCAGCCTCTACGCGCGTTTCGCCGTCGCTGCGAATGAGCGCGACATCGATGCCGTCCATCGACGTGCCGCTCATGACGCCAATGGCGGTCTCCATAAGCGCCTGGCTCATCGACTCTCCGTTTGATGTGCGCCGGGCGACCACAACACGTCGGCCTTGCCAAAGCCATTGGCGGCGCGTGCGGCGACAAACAGATAGTCGGACAGGCGGTTGACGTATGCGAGCACGGCCTCGCCGACCTCTTCGCCTTCAATCGAAGCAAGAGCTACGACGCTTCGCTCCGCCCGCCGACAGACGGCGCGCGCATGATGCAAAGCCGACGAAGCCGGCGTTCCGCCCGGCAGAACGAACGAGCGTAACGGCTCGAGCTTGGCGTTCAATGCGTCGATGGCGCGCTCGAGTGCGTTGACCTGCGAGGCCGCAATGCGCAAAGCCGATGCCGGCGCCTCGCGGGCGGCTTTGGGGAGGCAGAGGTCGGCCCCGAGATCGAAGAGGTCGTTCTGGACACGCGCGAGAGTCGGTTCGATCGCGACTAACGCCGCGTCGGCCGATCCGCCGATATGAAGACGGGCGACGCCGATGGCGCAATTCGTCTCGTCCACGTCGCCGATGGCGACGATGCGTGCGTCGGTCTTTAGCCGTCGCGAGCCGTCGCCGAGGCCCGTCTCGCCGCCGTCGCCTGTGCGCGTGTAGATGACGTTCAGCCGTACCATTATGTACCGCCCGATGAAACGTCAGGTCGCACGTCTCTCACTAGTCCCGCTTCATCAGCCGTTCAAGATAGTCCCGCTCGTCGATTGGCCGGTTTGGATCGGCCAGGCGACGGCGCAACTCTTCGATGACGCGGCGCGCGCGCTCGGTCACGCCTCCCAGCTCCCTGAGCGATCCTTCGTCCCGGCCGTAGTTGCCTTCTCGCCCACGGCCGAGAGGATCGTCGCCGGAGCTCTCGCCCGGCCGGATGCGGCGCGCGGTATACCCGCCCTTTCCGTCGCGGCCCTGACCCCGGCCCTGGCTCATTTGCTTCTGCATGCCCTGCGCGCCCTCTCGCAGCGCCTCGAGGGCGCGGCCCTGCGCATCGACCGCCCCGCCCTTCCCGCTTCGCTCGTTCTCGCTCGGAGGACCTTGATCACCGCCCCCTCCCTGCTCGCCCTTGAGATCGCCTTCGGCCTCCTTCATGTCCTTTTCCGCGTCGTCGAACCCCTTCTCGCCTTTCATGCCGAAGCTTTTCAGCATGCGCTGCAGTTCGGCCAAACGGTCGCGCAGCGCGCGCTGCCGCCTTTCAAGCTGCGGTTGGTCTGTAGGGGCTTCGCCGGCATTCGGCTTAGCATCAGTGTCGCCCGAGTCGAGGTTTCCCGAGGGTCCCTCGTCGTCGGGCCGGGCGTTTTCGTCCTGCTCTCGGGGCCTCGCGCGCCCTTGCGCGCGCTCCCGCTCGCGGTCACGCTGGTCGCTGCGGAACGTGTCGTCGCGCAGCGCCTGCTGGTCGCGCAGGAGCTTTCCAAGCTCATCTATCTGCTTGCGCATCGCCTGTTCGGCAGGACTCTCCGCGTTCTCCTCCGCGCTTCGCATGTTTTCGAACATTTCCTGCATCTGATCGAGCATCGCCTCGGCCTCTTCGCGCGTGCCGTTGCGCGCCGCCTCTTCCATTCGGTCCATCAGCTTGTCGAGATCCTGCGCTTCCTGGCTCGATTCTTCTGGGCTCCGATCTCGATTGCGTTCGGCCCTGCGCGCCATCTCCCCGGCGAAGCGCTTGGCCGCCTCGCGCAGGTCCTGCGTCAGCTTCCTGATCTCGTCGTCGCCGGCGCCACGCTTGAGCGCTTCGCGGAGCGCCTTTTCAGCGGCCCGCAAGTCGCGCTCCGCCTGCGAGGCGTCGCCGTCCTCGATCTGCTGGGCCATTGCCCAGAGGAACGCGGCGACGTCGAGCAGGTCGGCGTCGACGCGTGCGGCAGCGAGTGAGGACCGGGCCTGCTTCAATCCCAGATAGACATTGGAGGGGGTGTCGAACAGCTCCGGCGCGACGCTGAGGCCCGCAAGCACCGCCTCGACGCGCTTTGGCGCATGATCCGGGTCGAGGATGAGGTCGCGGCGCTGTTCGACAAGCGCGCGCGAGAGAGGATTGTGAAAGGCCCGCTGCGGCAGCGTCACTTCGACCGGCGCGCTCGTCCCGGTCTTGCCCGAGACGCTGAGCGCGCTCAAGGTCATGGTAACGCGCGCGCCCGCCCACGGGTGCTCGGAAAGGTCGGCGGTGGTCCGGGCATCGCCGACGCCGTTTTCGCTCGCGGGCAGTTGCAGGGCGGCCTGCGGCGGCTCAGCCAAGCTGCGTGGCGCCGGCTTCGATGAGTCGTGCGGCGCCGCGAATTCGGCGCGCGCGCCTGAAACGCCATAGCGATCGTTGACTCGGTAGGCGAGGGTGAGCGAGCCGCTGATATTGGCGCGCGGCTCCTCGGTCAGCTTGATCGTCGGCGTTCCGGCCGGCGTCACATCCAGAAGGACCTCGGTCGCCTTCCTTCCCGCGCGCAGGATCGTCGCCTTGCCGCCGCCGTGGATCATCCAGCGCTTTTCCCGCGGTTCGGTGTCAGGCGACGCGGGCTTCCCTTCGACCGGTGTAATCGGGCCCTCGACGCGCGTCTGGACCACGGCGGGATCGGCCCGCACGACGAGTACGGAATCCTCGAACACCGTCAGTTTCTGCGGCTCCACCGCCTTAAAGTCGATGACCATCGGCGGCCGCCCCGCGTAGGGCGGCGGGTCGATCCAGGCGTCAATGCGAGCTTCGGCCGTCGCAGCGACCGCATCGCCGCCGCGCCAGTCGAAAGCGGCGGTGAACCGGCCGTAGAGCTCGGGGCCGGCGGCGGTAGCAGCGGCGAAGGCGAGGAGTGCCACGGCGAAGCGCAACGCGAATGGGTCGCGTTCGGCCATGCTGGGTGCTGGGGCCGCAACCCGGATTGCATCGACAGAACGTTCGAGCCGCGCCCGATGCTCGGTCCAAAGCGCCTGGGCGAGCGGGTCCCGGTCGTTGGCGAGCGTGTCCGCAAAAGAGGTCGCCGGCCGATGGGCTTCTCCCGAGTCGCGATCGAGCCGCGCCAAGATGTCGCGCGCCGCCGGCCAGCGCAGCCGCACCAGCGGCGCAAGCGCCACGGCGAAGCCGAACGAAAACAGGACTAGGCCCGCGATGCGAAGCGCCCGCGGAGCGAAGAGCCACGCGCCGAGCCAGGACACCGCAAGGAACAGAATCGCGACGGCAAGTCCCCAGACGATGGGCGGCCAAGCGCGCTCGACGAACAGCACGCTGCCTGCCGCCTTCGACGCAGCCGCCAGGCTCGCGCCATCGCGGCTTCGCAGGTTCTCGCTATGTTTAAATCCGTCCCTCGCCACGCTTCGCTCGGTCGCTAGCACAGCCAAA
The DNA here is from genome assembly GCA_963823165.1 of uncultured Alphaproteobacteria bacterium. Taxonomy (GTDB): domain Bacteria; phylum Pseudomonadota; class Alphaproteobacteria; order Rhizobiales; family Beijerinckiaceae; genus Roseiarcus. The sequence goes on from CAWGKV010000040.1 coordinate 73,959, forward strand.
CACCCTCACGCCAACCAAGGCGGAAGTGTGTCGAGAGCAATCAATTCCTCAAATGATTGCCGCGGTCTGATGACTGCGTAGTCCGCGCCTTTGACCAGTACCTCCGGAACGAGAAGGCGGGAATTGTAGGTGCCCGCCTGCACCGCGCCATATGCGCCTGCGCTCATGACAGCAATAAGGTCGCCGCCGGCCACCTCGGCGATGTCGCGGTTTAAGGCGAGATAGTCGCCGCTTTCGCAGATCGGCCCAACCACGTCGGCGTGGATCATGTGCGCCGCGTGCGGCGCCGGCGCTCGCACTGGCAGGATGTCGTGATGGGCGTCGTAGAGCGTCGGTCGGACGAGGTCGTTCATCGCCGCATCGACGATGACGAAGCTCTTGCCTTCGCCTTTCTTGACGAAAATGACCGAGGCGATCAGCGCGCCGGCGTTGCCGACGATGACTCGCCCCGGCTCCAGGAAAATCTTGCAGCCAAGCTTGTTGGTCCGGTAGGCGACGACGTCGGCATAGGCTCGAGCGAAGGGCGGCGGATCGCGGTCGGTGCGATAGGGGATGCCGAGACCTCCGCCGAGGTCAACGTGTTCGATCGCGTGCCCATCGCAGCGCAACGCCTGGACGAAATCAGCCAACAGCGCGAACGCGTTGTCGAAAGGCTCGAGGTCGGTGATCTGCGAGCCTATATGCATGTCCACGCCCCGGACGGAAAGGCCGGGCAGTCTGCGGGCGCGCGCGTAGACCTCCCGAGCGAGGGAGATCGGCACGCCGAACTTGTTCTCTGATTTGCCGGTCGAGATCTTTGAGTGGGTGCGCGCGTCGATGTCTGGATTGACGCGTATGGCGATCGGGGCGATCGCTCCTCGGGCGGAGGCCACGGCCGAAAGAGCATCGAGCTCGGGTTCCAATTCGATATTGAAGCAGAGGATGCGCTCATCGAGCCCAAGGTTCATCTCTGCTCTCGTCTTGCCGACGCCGGAAAATATTATCTTTTCGCCAGGCACGCCCGCCGCGCGCGCCCGTCGCAACTCCCCCTCGCTGACGACGTCCATGCCCGCGCCGATCCGGGCGAGCGTGGCGAGAACCGCCTGATTGGAATTGGCCTTCATCGCATAGAAAACAAGCGCGTTTTGGTTGGCGAAAGCGGCGCGGAACACCTCGAAGTGCCGCTCGATTGTGGCGCTCGAATAGCAGTAGAACGGCGTGCCGACGGCGCGGACAATCTCCGGCAAAGGCACGTCTTCTGCGTTGAGCACGCCGTCGCGGTAGACGAAATGATGCATCGCGACGTTATTTCAGCAGCGGATCGAGAATGAAAGGCTGATTGGGCGGCGTGATAGGGGGAATCTTGGGTTTCACCTGCGGGCTGATCGCCTCCATGCTTCCTGGGGCTGACGAGACAGCGGACTTCAATGCCGCGCCGCCATCGGGAGGAGGTTCGAGCGGCCCTATACGGCCGCAGCCAGCGGTGGCGAGCATTGCGAGCGCCGCGAGCGCGAGCCGGCGGCTCGAGGAAGGAGACAGGTTTGCGGCGGACACGAGAGACTCCGGAAGGCCCGGGCACTATACAGAAACCGCTTGCGCACGCGAGGACCCAGGTCGGCCAACGCAAGGTTCTCGATCGATTACGCAAAGAGTCCCCAAGCGTAGGTTTGCCCCGGCGCTTCCTCCGATCCCGGTCCTGGCCATTTTCGTTGCGCGGCTGCCAAATTTTGAAACGAGGTTGCAGCCATTGAATCCAGCCCGCGAGCCGGTCCGCGACGCGCAGTGAGCGCCGGCGGGCACTTCACCCCAAGCCTTGGCAAGAACCCCCCGGCGGCAACGATAACCTTGGAATTGTTGCAGGCGGCCTTGACGCGGTCCCCTTGTTGTGGTCTCAAAATGGCCTTGTTGCGCCAGAGCTGCCGGAATGTCGACGCTGTGCGTGTGGTCAAACCGCGCTTTTATAGTTGTATAGTTTATAGTTGTATAGTTGGGTCGCAAGCGGGAAGAGCGTCACTTTCGACCACAGCTCTCGCGGGGCCTCTCGTCGCGGCGGTCTGGACGGCGCCCGCGGGCGCGGTCGGCAGGGATGCGCCTTGAAAGATATCAACGTGGAACTTTGACGAAGCTGTCCTTGTGCTTGCTGAGCCTCAGGAGGCAGGAGGCGATGGCCTTGTCTCTGCCAAGCCCTGATACAGCGCTCGCGGCGGCCAAGTCCACAAAGCCAATGCGCTTCCCTTAATTTCCACACGTAATGAAATACGGCCGCGTCGTTGCATTGTCGCCAGGGTTGTCGGATCTGCCAAATTTCACCGCTGCACCGCGACCATGGGCTTCGCACCACGCGTCGGCGACCACCTGGCCGCACTCGCCTCCCTCGCCCAGACAGTCCTCCACGCCGTAGCCGGACGTTCCGGCGATGACGTAGCTGCTTTTTTCCTCCGCGGACGCCTTGCCGGCCGAAGCCACCATCAGAGCAACAAAAAAGGGGAGCGAACACTTAGTTAACACGTATATGTCTTTCTCTTGTGGAGGGACGAAATTCAATTTCAAGGAAAGGAATAAACAGTCGGTTAAAGAGTCCTGCGCAGCTGGCTCGACCATTGCGACCTTTGGAGGCGGAGCGCTAGCACCGATCTGTTTGAGCAAATGAAGCGTTTGTGGCCAGCTCCGAGAGACCCTTAGTGACGCTGCCTGTTGTTGGCAGAATTGGAATGAGACAGGCCTGCAACGAGTGGTAAATGTCACCCTTGCCAAAGAAGGGATCGGAACTCGGCTTTAAGCCGTCGTCGACTTGCGCCCTCCAGCCTCCAATGTCTCGGTCAATGAAGCGGATAGAAATGAAGCTCCAAATGCGACGATACCATTCCTCGTACACGGGAGCCCCGTCGATGGCGTTTAGAAACGCCGTTGCTCCTATGCCCTCGCAGCATGGCCACCAGTAGCGGTCGCGAACAAGTGGCCGTCCCTCCCAATCGATAGTGTAATAGAAGCCGCCTGCTTCCTTATCCCATCCTTCCGAAACAGCTTGGGCAAAGAGCGATTTCGCTGAACCTCGGAGCCAGTCCAATTTGTGTCCGCCGAGCTCCCACAGCTGGAGTAGCAGCCGTGTCCACTCCAACCAGTGGCCCGGCGTGGTCCCGTAGGGACGAAACATAGAACAGCCTGAATAGTCCCTGTCGAGGCCCCAATCTTGCGTGAAATGCTCCGGCAATCGCCAGTTGTTTTCCGCCGCGCGCCGGCGGACAATGAGCTCCGCAATCCGTTCAGCCATATGAAGGTATGTTGAATCTGAAGTTGCTTCAAATGCCGCCATGAGCGACTCGGCAAGATGCATGTTTGAGTTCTGGCCACGGTAAGCACTGAGTGGGCGCCAGTCGCGAGCGAACTCTTCCGACGAGGCGCCAAACCGTTCTTCCCAAAATCGCTCGCGGATCACGGTCGAAACGTCGTCCAGCAGACGCTGCGCGTCCGGATGGCCGGCAACCTTTGCGCTCGAGGCTGCGAGAAGCACGAAAGCGTGGCCGTAGGCCTGCTTCGCGGTATTCGTCGGCTCGTTGTGGCCGACTCCCCAATAGTAGCCGCCGAACTGTTTATCGCGATGGCCGTTCCACAGGAATTGCATTCCGTGGTCGACGATGAAGTCGGCGCCAGGACGGCCCATCAGATGCGCAATCGCGAACGCATGGACAATCCTTGACGTTGCGAAAAGGTATCGGGTGGGAATCGCGCCTGATCCAAATCCGGGAGCGGTTGGCCGTCCCTCGTCGTCGAGATCGTGAAACCCGCCAAGCGGGTTGATGATATGTCGCTCGAAAAATGCGAAAAGGTCGTTCGCCTGTTGAAGCAGCCACTTCCGATGGCTCGGCAAGTTGGCCCATTTCGTGTCTGGGGTCACGCTAAAGGGCGTCATTGCGGCGGTCCGAGCGGATTTGGACATCTCTCTCTTCAATGCGCCATTTGTGCGTTCGCATTGCTTGATGGAGACTGTGGCCCAGTCGTCCTTGATTTGGGTAGCCGGGTTGCGCAATAGAGGGGCAATGCAACATCATGGAATGAAAGTTCTTATTCTTGGCTCCGGCGCTCGGGAGCATGCCTTGGCCAGTGCCTGCGCCGGCTCCCCCCGCCTCGGCGCCCTGTTCGTGGCGCCGGGCAACCCCGGTTGTGCGAAGCTTGCACGTACTGTTGGTTTGAGCCTGACGGACCATGCGCAAATTGTCAATTTCTGCCACGAGGAATCAGTAGACTTGGTCGTAGTTGGCCCCGAAGCTCCCCTAGTCGCGGGGATAGTTGATGATCTTGCGAACGAGGGAATTACCTGTCTTGGGCCGTCGCGAGCCGCCGCTCAACTTGAGGGGTCAAAAAGTTTTGCCAAGGAATTTTGTCGCGAGTTCGGCATCCCAACTGCGGAATACCGCTGCTTTTCAGATCCAAGCGAAGCAAAAGCCTATATTCGCGAGCGTGGTGCTCCGATTGTGGTTAAGGCGGACGGGCTCGCCGCAGGCAAAGGCGTTGTCGTAGCCGAGACGATCAGCGAAGCGGAAGCAGCGGTCGAACTCTCTGACGAACACATACGGGTCGTCGACAGTGGACTTGGTAGTAGAGCAGCTTCTCAAAGGTGAGGAAATTTCGTTCTTCGCGCTTTGCGACGGCGCCAGCGCGGTGCCCTTCTCAAGTGCGCAGGATCACAAGCGCCTGGGCGAGGGAGACACCGGCCCGAACACCGGCGGCATGGGGGCGTACTCCCCGCCCTCTATCATGACCGCCGAACTCAGCGAACGTGTGATGCACGAGATAATCATGCCGACAGTTCGAGGTATGGCTCGACGCGGCGCGCCGTTTCGAGGAGTGCTGTTCGCAGGCCTGATGATCGATGACGAGGGCCCAAAACTGATCGAATACAACGTTAGGCTCGGCGACCCCGAGGCGGAAGTAATTTTGGCCCGCCTGACGGACGATGTATTGCCGTTGCTTGAAGCTTGCGCGAAAGGAAGTCTTGGACCTGAATCTCCGGTTTTCAGCACCGAGGCGGCTTTGGCAGTCGTCATGGCGGCGCGGGGTTATCCTGGCGAATCGGTTCGCGGCGCCAAGATCAAGGGGTTGGACGGCGCCGAACGCGTGACAGGGGTTACGGTCTTTCACGCTGGAACCCGACAAGTAGGCGGTGAACTTATTTCAGACGGGGGACGCGTTTTGGCTATTACGGCACGAGGCCGCACTGTCCCGGAAGCGAAGGACAGAGCCTACGCCGCCGTCGACCGCATCGACTGGCCCGAGGGTTTTTGTAGGCGCGACATCGGATGGCGCGCGAGCTGATCGGGAAGCTGAAGCCTCGAACAAAGGTGGCGATCAGGTTCATGTCGACCCATCGGCCCGGCTTAGCGACCGCGCTAGGGGCGCCCGGTCATTACGGGCGCGGCGTTCTTATCGATGGCGGAGCGGTAAATCCGCCTCCCCTACGATCTTGGTCTACGTTACGTTTGGCGGACGATCGCGCGCAATAAAAGATTCTCTCGCCGCTTGAGTCAGTGTTCGGCGCCGCGCAAATAATGCAGGGCGCGATTACGGAACAGAAGATCAGGAGGCGGCCGCCGGACGTTCTCCTTCGTTAAAGAGTCGAGCAGTTTGGCCTGATGGATTTTTTCCGCGCCGGACAAATTCTGCGCGGCGCGGGAGAGCAAGGAGAGTTGAAGTCCGCGCTTCATGCGCGGATGAAGACGTTTAGGGCAGCTTGAACATCGCGCCGGGCGACAGAGATTCGCGGCGCATCAATTCATGGCCTGGCAGAACGATGCGGCCGGCGCGCTGCCCCTCGAGGACACGAATGGCGCCGTCGCCGCACGCGATTGTCATTTTGTTGTCCAAAATCATCCCTGGAACGCCCCCGGCTACAACGACCTCCGCACGCAAAATTCTGATTCGCTCAAGAGAATGTCCAAGGTATATGTTGGAGAATGCTCCCGGGTCCGGGGAGAGGCCGTGAACATGATTTCGCACTTGGGCCGAGCTTCTACTCCAGTCCACCTCCGCTTCATCCTTTTTGAGCTTGTGCGCGTAACATATGCCTTCGGCCGGCTGCTCAGCGAATACGAGGTTTCCTCTTTCGAATTCGAGCAGTCCGCGCACGGCGAGCCTGGCAGCCACAACAGCCAGACGTTTTGTTAGGTCGCCTGCTGTATCTTCCGGGCGTATTGGAACGACCTCTCGCATAGCGACCGGGCCTGTATCCAGACCCTCTTCCATGCGCATAAGGTCAACGCCCGTTTCTGTGTCGCCTGCAATAACAGCCCGCTGGATAGGCGCCGCTCCTCGCCATCGCGGCAGCAGAGACGCATGCAGGTTCAGGCAACCCAATTTGGGCGCTTGAAGAATGGCGGTTGGCAGCAGGAGTCCGTATGCGACGGCTAGTCCGATGTCCGCTGTGTGACTTCGAAAAGTCGCCTGCGCTCCTTCGTCTCGCAATGTCGCAGGAGTGAAGACCGGAATGTCCAGCGATTCCGCCGCGTTGTGGACGGGCGTCTTTTTGACTTCAAGGCCTCGGCGTCCGCCCGGCTTCGGCGCACGAGTATACGCCGCGATGACGACATGGCCATTGCTGACAACTTCTTGAAGTGTCGGAACCGCAAACTCCGGCGCGCCCATGAAGATAATACGCATGCATCGCCGATACCACCGGAAATTCAGATCGTCAAAACCCAGACGCTGTTTCAAAAGGCCAATACCTTCGGCGCCAAGGGCGCATCAGAGCGAGGCACCGTGGCATTGATCAACTCAGGAGCAGTCTCTGGCGGCGCGTAGCTTACAGATTCGACTATTTTGAGCCGCACACAGCCGCACACTGACGGATGACCTAGTCTAAACGAAGGGCGAAACAGAAAATTCGGATCTTTGTAGAGGGTCCAGTTTGACGCAGCCTATTATCAGTGATGATCACTGTGACCGCGAAGGTGCCGCGACGATCGGGCCAACAGATCGCCTTACGCCGTAGGCGGAGCAACCGAGAAGGTCAAAGATCAAGAATGCCGCGGATCGAAAGCCCGATCAAAACGCGAAGCCAATGAGTCCATTCGCTCTCCCAGTCGAAGTTCGAGATCGTGGATGTCGGCTCGACTTGGCAACGCGCCGATCGTCTCCCGTAAGCGGTAATGATCGTCGTGTAAAATCGCCAATCGCTCGGCCAAGCGGAAGAGGGCGGACTCGTTCGCGGACTGCGCCATGTCGAGATCATGCCGATGTTGTCGAACAGCAACCTCAAGGGTGTTCAGTCGGGTCATTATGCGCCATACGAATGCCGCTGCGCTCGCCCCCATTGAGGCCAGTCCGGCGATGGCCCATTCAAGCAGTCCCCAAGGAGCATCGTCCGGAGTCGTCAATGCGACCTCCCAATAGTCAGAAAACCGCACCGGGTCGTCGAATGGGTGCGCCTCGAGCCGACTATTACGGGATCAGGATAAACCGGCAGCAGTTTGCTCTCGAACCCGCTCAACATCCCGCCGCGACGTCGGCCGCGAGCTGCGCGGCGTTCAAGCCGCTCGGGCTCAACTGCGTCGCCTTGTCGAGCCAATCGGGCGAGAAGACGGCGTAGATTTCGCCGCCTGCGGTCTTCGCCCAATATTTCTCGATCGCCGCCCAGGTGATCCTGCCGAACAGCCCCCAGGAGTTCACGATCACGCCGACGGCGTCGTAATCGAACCAGGCCGTGCAATGGCCCATGTCGTCGCCGCCGGCGCTCGGTGTGACGTCCCAGACGAAACCTTCCTCCGGGCCGCGGACCCATTCCGGCGCGAGCTGGCAGCCGGTGTAAAGCGAGCCGAAGACGTCGAGCGCGGCGCGGATCATCCCCGGCTTCGACGGGTCCACGGCGACCCAGGAGGCGACCTTGCCTCGCCCGTCCGGATACATGCCATGGCCCTTGAAGTACGAGAGCGCGGTCTGAAGGTCGCCGCCGCGGTCGGTCGCCGGCTTCTTCTGGTCGAAGCCGGTGACCCGGCTGTAGATGTCTAGGCAATCGGCTTCGGTCGGGTTCGGCGAGCTCGCGTCGCCTGCATCGCGCAACCAGGCGACGTCCTGCTTGAATGCGGCGGCGAACACGCAGCAGCCGAACTGGTCATTGCCCAGTGGATCGTGCAGGGCGTGGATCGCCTTCGATTCCCAGCGGGAGCCGAGCGGCCGCGCGGGCATGACGGCCGGCGACAGATAGCGCGCCGCGTCCAGCGTCGGTCGCCATACGGACGGGATGTTGCGCCCAAGCGCGAAGGTTCGGCCGTTCGTCGGATGCACGATGGTCTTCATGCCGCTGGTCTCCTTTGGTGTCGCTGTTCCAAGGGCGAGCGCCTTGGCGCGCTCGAGCACGCTCAGGCCCTCGAGGTATCGCTTGTGAGCGCCGGTCTCGTTTTCCCCGCTGTCGAGCGACATGAAGAGTTGGCCGTATAGAGCGGCGCGCCGGGTCCGGAACTCCTGTTCGATGTCTCGATCGTCGGCCTGCGCGCTCATCCACTGCGCCCTCCGCGCCCGATAAAAGTCTCCCCGTCGCGCATCGGGTTGGTTGACGGACTACCTGACGCGAGCACGCCGAGGCCGAGGGCGATCGTCTGCGTGTGCGGGACCGGCAGGCAGCCCGCGACGTCGGACGCCAGCCGGATGACGCGCTGCGGCAGCGGCGCTTGGATAACTGCCGTCACATCCCCAATCGGGAACTTGAGGACGCAGAAAAGCGCCGCAGTCGAGAGGATCACCGGAGGCCGTGGGCCTTCAGCTTGAGGTCGATCTTGCGCAGCTCGACCTTCGACGCAGGGACCGCCTTCGCGAAGTAGGGCTCGAGCGCCATGTAGACTGCGAGGATGTCGACCCCGGCTGCGAGCGGGCTGGTCGGGGAGCCGGCGGCGCATACGACTTGCGCCTGGGCGAAGTCGTTCTGCAGGTCGGCGTTGAGCGTCGGCTCCAGTGGCGACAGCGCCGGCACATATGCGCAGATGGCGGTGAAGGCGTTATTGATGTCGGTTTGAACGGTCGGATCGACGGAGGTATTGCAGCCGGCGAGTCCGAGCGAGGCCGTAGCGGCGACAGCCGCGAGCGCGAAGAGTTTCATTTGCGTAGGTTCCTTTTGGGCCCGACGAAAAAGCCGCCCGAAGGCGGCGGATAAAGCCGGCTGAACCCGCGCCCGAGGACATAGGCCGCCAGCATGAGAAGCGCCTCGGCGACGAGGGAGAAGAGCATCAATCCCACCATCGCTGGGCGCACGCCGCGATGTGGTCGACGAACGGCCATCCGACGGACAGGGCGAGAATCACGGCGAGGGCGACGAGGGCGCAGGCGGCCCAGGCGTCAGTCATTTGGCAGCGGGCGCCGCCGCGGCTGGCGGCGCAGCGACCGTCATCCGCGCCTGCAATTTCCCGACCTCCCCGGCGATCCAATGGTCGAGCTCGTCGGGCGTGACCCCGCTCGCTTTGAGTTCGTCCGGCAGGCGGGCGGCGATCGAGTCGGCGGCGCTCGCGACCATCGGCGAGCCGATGTCGATCTTGCGGGTCGCGAGATTGTCCTCGGCGGAGGCTACCATCTTGCCGGCCTCGTCCTGAGCGGCCGCCCGGATCGCGGCAAGATTGGCGGCGTCGACCTGGACGCCGGTCCAATTCCTAAAGGCGGCGGCGGCGAGGGTGATCGCGCCGCCGACAATCGCGGTGGCGGCGGCGGTGAGATAGGGTTGCAGGGCCGCAATGAAGGGCGCCGCGGCGACGGCGGTGTTGGACATGTGCTGGTTCTCCTGGGAGTCGAACGGGCGAAGAGCGGCCTCGCCCCTCATCTTCCGCCCGCTACGCGGGCTCCCTCTTCTCTCGCGAGCGGGGAGAAGGTGGCGCGAAGCGCCGGATGAAGGGCTAGGCCATGCGGTGAAGGGCTAGGCGAGAGCCGCCAGCGCCTTTATGAGGGCCGCCTTGGTCAGCGGGCCCGGCACGCCGTCGACCGCGAGGTCGCCGTCGTGCGCCTGGAAGGCCGCGAGCCGCTTGCCGAGCAGCGGCTGGCCATAGCCGAGCGAGGCCAGCGCGGTCATCAGGCCGGCAGTCGTGTCGAGGTCGCCGCAGCACGGCCGCGGCGGAGCGGGGGGTTCTGGCGACGGCGGCGCGTCGGCTTCCGGCATTTTCGCCGCGCGCTCGAAGAGGACGCTCCATTGCAGGCAGCCCGGATCCCAATGGCTGTCGGGCGAGGGAACGTCGCCGTGGCCGTACCAGCCAGGAATCTTGCCGAACTGGCCGCCGTTGCGGTGTGGATCTGAAGCCTGCGCCATGCCGTAGACGCCGTCCGGCCAGGGCCGTGTTAGCGGAATGCCGTACTCCACCTTGCACGCCGCCATCAGCGCGGCGACAGCCTCGCAGGTCGGGTCGTCGAAGATCCAAGAGGTCTGTTTGGAGAAGCCGACGACCTCGACCTGCACCAGCGCGAGCCAGTTGTGTGTGACCAGCGCCGCGCCGATCGTCCCGACCTGGACGAGCTGGGCGATGCGGCCGGGGCCGACGAGGAAGTGCGGCGCGTAGTGGCGCTTGAACACGCCGAGCGAGCCGTCCCAGCCGCCTTCCGTCGTGTGCAGGACGCCGGCGCGCGTCGCGCCGAGATCGACGGCCTGGTTGAAGTGCGGGATGCCCCCGATATGCTCGAGCGTGAATCGTCCGGCTCTTTCGAGCCAAGGTTTTACCGTCATTGTCCGCCTCGCTGCGGGGATAAAAAACCTAGAAGGCCCAGCCTTCCTTGACGGAATAGGCGAGCCACCTTTCGGCCATTGCGCCGCGGCGCTGCGCCGCGTCGGCTGCGCTGGCGCGCTCGAACAGGGTGCAGGCCTGCATAGCCGCGCCGTAGGCCGTGATCTGCGCTTGGATCGCCTTCAGACCGGGCCAGGGCAGCCCGCTCAGCTCCCACCAGGCGGCGTCGATCTGGCTCGCGACCGTGCCCTTGCCGGAAAGCACGTCAGCCTCGATGTTGATCCCGGTCCTGACCGAGATCGTCGTTAGGCGCGGGTGATGCCATTGATGCAGGCCGAAGGCGGTCGGTTCTCCGTTCGGGTTGTGATCGCCCTTGGCGTTCGGATCGAACGAGCTTTCCGCCTCCGCCTGCGCCAGCATGGCGAAGGCGAGCGGATTGGATGCGCCTTTCGCCTCCCATGCCGCCAAGATCGCCTTGGCGTTGGCGAAGAAATTTTTGCCCTCCGGCGAAGTCGGATCGGGCCACGCGGGAATCTTTTCGACCGTCATTGATGATCCCTCACAGCGGCGCGAGAAAGTCGTAGAGCTCCCAGAGGCAGAGGCCGGCGATCACCGCCGCGACGACAAAGGCCACGGCGCAGCCGAGCCGTTCATCGCGGGCAGTGACACCCATGCGGTTACCGGCGAATGCGGGTTCGCACCCTCAGAGCGCGTCTCCGTCTCCGGTCGCGCCAGCCTTCACCTCGGCGAGCATCTTCATGAGTTTCGACGCCTGACAAATCGGCAACGGCGAGCAGACGAGCGGCCCGCGCGTCCACATCACAATTATTTCGTCGCTCTTGTCGTCCTTGTCCTTCTTGTCGTGGACGAGCAGCACAGCTCCATCACCCGGAGGAAGACCCTCCGGCGTGGTCGGCGAGGCGACGTACATCCCCTGTAGGAAATGGAACTGTGCGGGGCTGAGCGCGACGACCGCCGAGTCCTTGCCCGCCGCCTTCTGGGCTTTCTCGAGGCTCGTACAATGCGAGGCGTCGGAGGCATAGACCCCGCTGTCGGAGGCGATGACGAGACATGCGATGACAAATGCGCATTTTAGCATTTCTTCGGCCCTCCTCAGGATGCGGCGCGGAGCGGGACAGGTGTTCAGCTATGAAGAACAGTCCGTAGCAGCGGCGCTGCAGAACCGGCCGGCAGGTAGAAGACCGAGATCCGCGGAACCCGCCCCTTCGTCAGGGGGTCGCTCGCGCTCACTCTTTCGGCGGTAGCGCGGATATCGCCGCAGGGTCGAGAACGTACATCTGGCCGTCGTCGCCTATGCCGAGCCTGTCCTTGCCGCCGGCATTGCCCCCGTTGCTGGACTTCGTAGCCTGCTTCTGCAGGATCGGGTGGCCGCCGTGCGCCATCGCGTCCTCGGCCTCGCGCAGGGTCTTCTTCATTTTCACGTCGAGCTCGGTCTCGAATCCGCGTGGCGCCGAGCTTATCGAAGCCCCGGCGACTTTGAGCCAGAGGTCGACCCGCTTTTCGGCGTCGCGAGGAACGAAGGCGACGAGTTCGGCCCGGTCCGGTAGTCCATTGAAGGCAACCGAAACTGGAAAGCCCATCATGCTCGACACGGCAAACGGCGCATAGCATCCGAGCGCCACGGCGAGCGACGGGATGGCGATCTTGGCCCAGATCGGCGCGGAAGACGTGCGGAACAGCCAAGCGGCGATCAGCGCCATGAGGGCGAGCAGCGTTCCGAAACTGAGGGCGAAGGAAGTGAAGTCAGTCATTGCTCCTCCAGCAGAGCGGAACTGGGACGACGCGGATTGGGCGAGTCTCAGCCACGATTTCGTCGCAGAGCTCGTGGCCGCATGTAGAAGCCGATCACGTAGCCTTCGCCAGTTCAGGCCGGTGACCTTCTCGCGAGCCTGTTCAGCGAAAGCGCGGCGAAATCTTATGGGTTGTTGAGCCTCTTCTGATAGGCGCCTGTTACCGGCTCGAGCGGTGGGTCGACGAGTGTGATCGAACCATCGCGACCCATCTCGAAGCTCGCCCAATTGACAGTCTGTCCGACAGACTCGAGCGTGATATCCTTCGCAAAGAGCACTTGGACCTGCGGATTGAGGCCGAGGATCTCGACATGAACCTTCAGCCTGAGATCGCGCTTGCCGACGACGCTCAGATGGTTCTCCCGGTACTCGTAGAGGTTGACCGCGAGGTCGTAACGGCCGGGCTCGACGCAGCGGATCGCAATCGTTTCCTTGTCGCTCTCGACCTTGGTCTGCGAGCCGTCGGCGAGGGTGATGATCGAGTTGAGGAAACCCCGGTTGTCCCGGTCGAGCGTCGCGCAGCCGACGTCGCGGCTCCCGTAGAAGACCGGCCGATGCGAGGGCGGCATCATGTGAATGTCGACGTCGGCGTCGATGTCGACGGACCATTCGACAGTGGCGAGAAGGTCCGCCTTCATATCGATGCCCTTGGCCTTCTGGACCGGCGGGTTGACGGCCACGATCACGACCGCGAGAACGGCGAGGGCGAGGTCGCAAAGTCCGATCCATACAGGCGAGCGGTCGCGTGCGCTCATCGCGTGATCCCTCCCAAGCGCTATTGTCGCTGCAGCGATGATCAGAGGCGCCGAACTGCCGACGAGCTGCCCGTCGCGCTTCTCGATGGGCTTGTCACTCGCGAGCGCGTTGGACGCCTCGCTCGAGGTTGAAGGTCATAACCGCGACGATCAGCGCCGCAAGCACGCCGCAGGCCGTACAGTAGAGCGAGGTTGCAAGCGCGACGAAGGAGGTCGCCCCGCCGGCCAGCGCATTCGCTTGCAGCGAGAGCCCAAACGCCGTGCCGAACAGGCCGAGCATCGGCAGAAGGCGCTCGGCAAGGTGGCCAAAGGATGCGTCCGGGAGTCGCTTGCTATCGCCCACTTGCCATGTGAGCCGCCCGAGCCAGGTTGCCGAACCGATGAACAGGGCGCCGATTACGCTCGTCATCATGGACTTGTCGTTCGCCCACACCGTCGCGAACACGCCATTCACGTGCGCGAACCAGGCGCCCGCGGCGACCGCGAGGCAAAGGACAAAATGCGACAGGAAAGTAATGCGCTTGGGCATTGACCCGCAACTCCATGGTGTCCTGGTAAAGGCAATAGATGGGCAAGAAATGAATTCTATGCGCCGCCCGCTGCTCCTCGCACCATCGGGACATCGAGCATCCTACGTTTGCCGTCGCCGTGCGGGAGGCAGCCTGCGCCGAGACGCGCGCGGCAACCTTCCTCCATCACTGGATCGACCCGGTGCAGGCCGAGAAGTCGACGGTCGGGTCGGAATTCCCGCTGACCTGCGCGGCGAGCATGTTGACGTTCGACAGCGGGTTGGTGCCGCCATGGCCGTCGCTCACCGCGCCGCCGGTCGCCGGCACGGCGAAGCCGTTCGAGCCGTTGCTGTTGACGGTCCAGGTCGAGCCAGTTCCGAAGCGGTTCTTGTTGGTACACCAGAAAGCGCCGTTCGGGTCCATCCAGTTGCCTTGCGAGACGAACGTGTCGGCGTAGCCCCACGAATAGTAATAGATTTCGGACGTGACCGCGCCCTGCCACAACCCATTCAGCCAGCAGACTGCCGTGCCCGAACCGCAATTGCCGCTGAATGTGACTTCCGTCAGCGACGGGCCGCCGTCGAGCGACATCATGTCGAGCTGCGTCGTGTCATAGGTCGCATCGGCCCCATAGAGATAGTGGGCGAGGGCGGGGTAGTGTCCGCTTCCCACCGCGCCATTGAGAATTTTCGCCAAGTTGATCAACGTCGTCTGGTTGCAGGGTGAGTTGCCACCCGAGCATGTCGTCGGCGTCGCGCCCCAGACCTCAGTGCAGGAATTGTCCGCGCCCGAGCAGGCCGTCGAGCCGGCATAAGACTCCGTCGGCAGAGCTCACGCCGATCTGGACATACACCGTTCCGGTGTGGCCGTAGGCGCCGGATCCGGCGTAGCTGTTGTTGCACGGGCCGCCGCTGCAACCCGCGCCGATGTCCGACTTGAACACCACCGTCGTCGTGTTCGGCGTCGGCGCGGCCGTGTCGGTGAAGATGATCTCGGCGCCATCGGCAGGATTGGTGTTGAACGTCCCGGTCAGCTTGTTCGCCAGGGTGGCCTTGCGCGCCACCAAGGCGTTGGCCTGGTAGGCTATGGTGTTCCATGCCTCTGGGGCGCCCGCCGTGGTGATCGACGGGACGATCAGCGCCGTGACGGCGGGATTGACCGCCGTGGACGGCGCATACATCACATTGCGAGTGTTGTAGAGGTTGCCGATCGGCTTCGACACGCCGCCGCTGAGTTGCGCCGGGGTGAAGCTGACGGTGAGCGTGCCCGTGCTCTTGACCGGCAGGGCTGTTGCGAGAACCGGCGTCCCGGCGAGCGTGGTCGCGAATTCGCAAGAGCTGCTCGCGCCGCTGCCGGTGCAGGAGGTGACGTAATAGAGGTTCGACGAGCCCTGGAGGAGCCCGGTCCCGGTGAAGTTGCCGAGGCTATTCTCGAAATAGAACGACGAATTGACCGCCAGCGGAACGCCGGTGATCGCCGTTTTGCCGTTGGCGTCCGAAAGCGTCAGGCCGAAGGAATAGCCGCCGCCGGAATAGGCTAGCTCGGCTGAATCGAACTGGCTGGCGTAGCCGCTGGCGCAATAGTGGGTCGAGCCGGCGTAGATCTGCGGCCAAGTGCCGCTCTGCGGCGGAACGCCGATATAGTTGCCGACCGGGGTCATAGTGACGGTTCCAGTCGGCGAACTCGAATAGGACAGGAAGGTCCCGGCGAGCGCGTGCGCGACGCTGTCGGCGATCTTGGCCGAGGATAGCGCCGTGCTCGCCGGGACAAGCCAATAGGTCGTGCTCGCGCTGATGCCGCCTGGCAAGGTTCCGGTCGATTGGAACTGCACCCCGACGACCTGCGCAGTCGTGAATTGCCCCATGACGTCGAAATTGACGGTCAGCGGGCTGCTGGTCGAGAACGTCAGGCTGCCGGTCTGGCCCGGTGTTCCTGCATTGACGTAGCCGCGCGTGCCGACGAAGGGCGCAAAGACCGGCGACCCGTCCGCGCCGCCGACGCGGAACATCTGAAAGCTGAAGAGCAGTTGCCCCAGCGGCGGCGAGCAAGTCTGGCTGAACGTCCCCGCGGTGATGGCGAGTTCCGGCGGTGTCGAATAGGCGTTGCCCGCGCCGCAAGTCGTGTCTCCGTTTGAGCCCGGAGTGTCGCATTGCGACGAGATCGATCCAGCGGTGGAGCTGGAGGGCGCCGTCGAGCTGGCCCAGGAGATTGTCCCCGGCGCCCCGACGCCGAAGGTAAGCCCGTTGCTGGCCGAGGTCGCGACATTGAGCCCTTGCCCCTGCAGATAGGCTTCGCCGTGGGCCGTCGCGCCGTTCATCCCCTCCCAGTAATTGTTGTCGTAATGCCAGTTGCCGTTGTTGACCTGCGTCGGCTCGAACACCCGGCCGAAGTTTCCCTTGAAATAGTTGTAATCGACATAGGCCCCACCGGCGCCGACCGTCCCGTTGATGGCGAAGTCGTTCTTCGGATAGAGATTGCTGGTGGAAAGGAACACGCTCGGCGCGGCAGGCCAGCCCATGCCGCCGTTAGGAAAATTGTTGACGTTGAAGTCCTGCAGCCATGCGACGTTGTCGTCTTCGGAGTTGAAATCGTTGCCGAGGAAGGCGACGGCGTAGCCAGAAATCGTGTCGTAGGCGCTGATGCCGTTGCAATAAGTCCCATAGTCGAATTGGTTGTCGAGGACCAGCGTCGTCTGGGTCGTGACGGTGGCGGAGTTGCCGATGATCAGTTCAACGCAGGAGTGGAGACCAAAGTTCAGCGCCTCGACGTCGACCGGGCCACCTGAACAATTCAGGAGAAGGAAATTACCGCTCGGCGTGTAGCCGGCGCGAGCGCCCTGACCCGGATAGCAGTTGGTCGCGCCGCCGAGATGCGTCGGCCCCGTCGTGGTGGCGCAGGCTCCGCCGAGCACCGCCGGGATATAGCCCGCGCCGTTCGGCAGGCCGGGGGTGAGCGTGCAGTTGGAACCCTGGTCGATCTGGTAGACCGTCGCGCTCGCGCAGCCGGTCGTGTAGGGATAGCCGCCGGAATTGTTGTCGCAGAGGACGGCGGCGACTTTGCCGTAATCCCCGACCGAGCCGCCGGACGCGCCGAAGACGTGCTGGCCCACGGCGAACTTGGCGGCGATCGGCGCGCCGGTGCCGTTCTGCACCTCGTCGGCGTAGGGGGTGGTGATCGTCGGCACAGAGCCGAACGAGGAATTGCTGGCGGAGAACGTGCAGCCGGCCGCGCTGCAGCCGCTCAACGGGTCGAGGACCGCCGTCGCGGTGTTTGCGCCGCAGGGATAGTCGACGCCGCAGAGGTTCCATGAAGGGCGCGCCGCGACGCCGGTCGTGGTGTAATCGACGCCGGTGTAGCCGGTGAAGAAGTTCGAGTGCTGAACGCCGTTCGCCCCGATCGCAGGTGCGTTGGCGCAGGCCCCGGCGTCGGTCGATGACACGTAAGGGCAGCCGCTGACGGTGGACGAAACGGTGAAGCCGCCGCTGAAATGCAGCGTCGCCGCGGACGCGAGCGTCGTCAGACAGACGAGCCAAAGGAGAGCGGCGAGAAGCGCGCGACGCATCAGAAATACTCCGTTGCGATGCAATATCCGCCGCCACCGGCGCCGCCCGTGCCGGGCGGGGAACTATTGGAGGTGATGGTCGAGCCACCCCCACCGCCGCCCGCTCCGTATCCGCCATTGCCTCCATTGCCGCCTGCCGTGCCATTCGTGATGCTTGAGCCGCCGCCTGCTCCGCCGGTGCCCCCCATGAGGCCGCCCGCTACGGGGACGGGAACTCCCGTCGACGAGCCGTTGCTCGGCATGTTGCCGGCGCCGCCGCTGGTCCCGGTCCCGGCTGCGCCGTATGCCGGTTGCGGGACTATGTTGCCGGTTCCAAGCGGAACTCCGCTTGTCTGACCATTGAACGCGGCAGGAGCAGTCGATATGCCGCCCCCTGCGCCTCCGCCAGTCGCTGCGTAACCAGCGCCGCCGAAGAGGCCGCTCGCGCCCTGGGGATCACCGGCGCCTGGCCCGCCGACGCCGACGTAAACGACATTCGCTCCATTCGCGCCTGCGCCGCCAACTGTGCCTCCTATGGTCCCGGCCGCCCCGCCTGTCGAGCCGGTGGCGTTGCCTCCCGATGAGTTGTATCCTGCAGAGCCTCCGCCGCCGCTGCTCGCGGCGGATTGACCACCTGCGCCGCCGCCGCCAGCCCAGCCCTTGAGCAGCGAGCCGAAGGTCGTGACGCTACCGCCGCCTCCATTGCCACCTGCCGAAGCCGATCCTCCGGCCGGAGCAACTCCCGCCGTGCCGCCCGCGCCGATGGTTACGGTCTGCGACGATCCGATCTCCGCCGCCGTAAACACGGCACGCGCGGCGCTCGCTGAGCCGCCGCCTCCGCCGCCGCTGTTCGCCGTGCCCGAAGCCGTAATGGCTCCGGAACCGCCACCGCCGCCACCGCCGATGCACGCGACGTCGACCGCCACCATGCCGGCTGTCGGCGTGTAGGGCGTTCCGGAGGCGTTGCAACCGTTCGTGCCGCTATAGTTCCAGCATTCCTGGTTGGTGACATGCGGGCCGCTCCCGCCCACGGACCAGGAAGGAACGCCGGACGAATTCTCCGAAAGGTAATTCGTGCCCGAAGTGTTGCCGGCGAGCGAGACCCAGCTCGAGCCGTTCCAATAGACAACGTCGCCCACGCGCGTCGGCGTCGGGAAGGAGCTACAAGCCGCCCAGGAGGGGACGCCGGAAACGCTCTCCTGCAAACAGTTCGTCCCCGAATTATTGCCGGCCAGCGTTCCCCAGCTCGCACCGCTCCAATAGAGCACGTCGCCCGCCCGCGTCGGCAGCGGGAAGGAGCGTGAAACGACGTTCCAATTGGCGCCGTCGCTCTGAATCGACGCCGACGAGCCGGGCGCGATGACGAGGCTGGTCGTTCCGGTCGAAGAGAAATTTCCCCCGCCCGATGTGACCGTGACCGCGCCGGCCCCGGGATTGGCGAGCGTCGTCTCGAAGCCCGCGGTCGCCGTGGTCGCCGAAAGGCCAGCCTGCGCCACGCCCGAAGCATTGTTGAATACGATGAGGCTGCCGCAGTCGGTCGGGAGCATCGTGTCGGTCGCGCCCGTGACAGGCGAGCGGGCGACGCTCGGCAGGCCGCCGGTCAGCGTCACCGCGCCGGTCGATGGGCCCGACGTAGGGCATGACGTGGCGAGCGAAGAGACGCCAGCCGAGCCGCCGCCTCCGACGCTGCTGAATTGCGCCAGGGCCGGGCCCGGCAGGTTAGAGATGAGGGCGAGCGCGAGCGCCGCCCAGACGAGGCGTTTCATGGCTTTCTCCGGAGAATTTTGAGCGCTTAGGGCCTAGCCGCCCGCAGTCCGCAGGGCTTGGTCGCGAGGCCAGCTTTCTCGGTCACGGACGAACCGTTCCATTGCAGGTAGACGATGCGCTTGAGCCAAGTCTTCACAGGAGACCCCAATTAAGAGTCACGCAAGCCAGGGGTTGTGCGATTGGCGTGCCACAGGCGTAGGCCCCGCCAACAGGCGCAGAACCGGCTTTGCCGCTGCCCGGATTGAGCCCGAAGGCGCCGCCGATCTGCGCGCGGGCGTGCTTCGACGGGCTCAGGACGAGGCGGAGAAAATCGCGAGGGCGACCGCGACGGCCGGGATGGCGCGTGTCATCAGTTGTATTCCAGGTAGAGCGGGGTCGAAGCAGATGTCGCGATGCAGTTCAGCGCAGACGATGGAACGCCGGCCGTCGTCGGCCCCCATAGGGCCGATTGCCCCGCCGCCAATTGGAACGACCCGGCGCTGTTGGCGGCGGCCGTCGCGCCCCAGGCGCAGTAGATCGTGGCGCTGGCGGATTCGTTCTGCAGCTGGATGTGGTTCGTCGCCGTCGAGGCGGCGAGGCACTGCGCCGAGCTCGTGCCGACCGTGCAGCCGGGATAGGAGAAGGATCCGGTCTTCGGCGTCACCGGGATCGCCACGCCGCTCGCAGAACCCTGCACAGTGACGGCGGTCGCGGCGCTGGATCCGGGGGAACTTTGGACATTGGTCAGATGCGCGTCGGTCGCCGCGCCGTTGAGCGTGCCGAGATTGAAAGTTGGCGTCGCCGAATAGGCCGGCAGGCTGGCCAGCGATACCGGCTGCGTCGCCTGCCAGAAGGTCCCGGTGACCGGGACGGCGACGCCGCCGACGACGCCCTGGATGCCGATCGCCTGCGTCGCGCTCGTTCCCGCCGCGGTGTCGAGCGTCGCGCCCGCGTTGCCGAGGATGTTTACCTTGCCGATGGTGCTTGCGCCCGCCGCCAGCGCCGGCAGGCTGGCCAGGGAAACAGGCTGGGTGGATTGCCAGAAGGTTCCCGTCACCGGAAAGGTCCCGCCCGCGCCGGTCACGGTCCACGTCCCGCTCTCGGCGGCCTGGACGGCGAAGGTCCCGGCGTTGGTCACCGCCCGGCTTGCCGGCGCCTGCTCCAGGGCGGAAATCTCTTTCCACACCTGCATCGCCGAGACCGAAGTCGAGTCGGTCGCGGTCGATTTGGCGTCGGTTTTCGCGCCGACCAGCGCGTCGATCGCGGCGAGGTTGCCGCCGCTCTCCAGCGCGGCGCCGGTCGGCAGCGGCAGGCTCGCGGCGCTGATCGGCTGCGTCGCCTGCCAGAAGGTCCCGGTGACCGGGGTGGTCGGCATCGAAGCAATCGAGACCGGCTGCGTCGCCTGCCAGAAAGTTCCAGTGACGGGGAATGTGCCGCCCGCGCCGGTGACGAGCCAGGCCGACGCCCCGGCTGGCCCTTGGGTGACCGTTCCGCCTCCGCCTCCGCCGCTTCCGCCGCCGCCCGCGCCGGCAAAAATGCCGGAACCGCCGATCAGGTTGATCTGCGCCGTTCCGCCAATGCCGGTGCAATGGATTTGCGTCGCGCCGGCGGGGACGCCGATCTCCTGGCTCTGCGCGGCGGGCACATAATAGGCCGCGCCGGCGTCGGATGCCCCGAAGGTGCAGGTCGCCCCGTAGCTCGTGCTCGTGTTGACGAGAAGCACGCTCGCGCCGGTCGGCAGTGTCCCGGTCGCGCCGCTTGTCGTGGCGCTGATCGGCGTCCCGATCGCGCCGCTGTTGCTTTGGGTGAATGTGCCGAGGCTCGCCGAGAACGTGCCCGTCACATGGGCCGGATTCGAGACGCTGAACACCGGCCCGGAATTGTCGGTCGGGTCGACGACGACGACGCCCGGAACCGCAGTCCCGCCGGTGTCGCGATAGGTCTGCGCCAATGCTGGCGACGCGAGCGCGAGCGCTGCGCCGAAAAGAGCGTTTCGAAGTCTCATGCTAACTTTCCCGTTGGAGAAGCGCGGCGGGTCAGGGTGGTGACGCACTCGCCATCGCCGAACCTGACCCTTCGTCAGTTGACGCCGGGGTTGATCTTGACCGTGGCGCCGAGCAGCATGACGTAGTCAGTCGCCGTCGCCATCTCCAACTTAACCGTGAGCGTTTGCGCCGTCGTGGTGTCGATCGTCGCCAGCGCTGGAGCCCCGGATTGAGGAGCGAAGCCTCCCGAAGCGCCGTTCGTGGTCGTGATCAACTCCTGCGCGTTGGTCGTCCCGACGTTCCGGAAGCCCCAGTCGAACCCCGTCACGTGGTTGGTTGTGAACGTCCCGGTGTAAAAGCTGACCCCGCCATAGTAGACGGAAGCCGCCTTGTTGTTGGCCGTGTTGTTCCAGAGCAGCGTCCCGAGCACTTCGACTGCGTCGTATGGTCCGACCTGATACCCCGGAATGATGATCGAGTAGGAGGCGAGGTAGGTTCCTGTGGTCGTCGTATAGGACGCAGAGACCGTGTTGGAGAACGCTGTCGGGCTCGCCGGAATGGTCGGGTTGCCGCTCGAATAGACGTTGTTGTAGACCTTGCAGGCTGTGGTCGAGGAACATGTCGCGTAGAACCATCCGGCCGCGTTGCTATTTCCCAGCGCGTTGGCCGCGAGATAAATATACATATTCGGGTATGTCTGATCGAGCGCCGTCCCGAGCGTAATGTCGCCGGCCGTATCGGTGACGCTGCCGTTCGGCGGCAGCAGGAATGGCAGAGAGGAACCCCCAAGCGTCGGATAGCAGTCGTTGATGTCGCCTTGGTTGCAGCGGACATCGCCTTGCGAGCGACCCGCGTTGTTGACGACGTGGGAGAGGACGTTGTTCGTGCCGAAGGCATTATCGGTTACGACGAAGCCGGTCGCGCCGCTGTCGATCAGAACGGGCTCGGCATGATCAGTCGCCGACGGCTCGTCGCCAATCACATCGTCGACGATCCTCGTCCGCAGAGAGTTTGGCCCGATTTCGACAGCAGGGTATGTCCCCCGTGACAGCAGAGAATTGGCGACGATGCGGACGCCGGTGAAGGTGTCGTTGTGCCCGTTGGCGTAAATCCCGGCCTGGCCCGCGCTCTGAATGCGGCCTCCGAGCCAGGTGATTTCGGCGGGGGAGGCGATGTTGACCTCGCGTCCGTAGACCGAGCCGTTGAAGCTGCCTCGCCAGTCGCAGTAGCCTATGCAGTTCGTCATGACCAACTCGTCGCCCAGACTGAACTCGGCATCGGCCTGCAGCGTCAGGCCGGTGTTGGTCCGTGATTGCCCGCTATTGTTTTCGACGACGTAGGCGTTGCCCTCGACTGACGAGAAGCCGCTTTCGCCGCGCAACTGGTCCATCGTGGCTACGCCGTTGATCTCCCATCCGATCCGGCTGAAGCCGCCGTTTCTTGTACCATCGCCAAAGGTGACCGTCTGCCCGAGATCGTTCCAGTAATTGTCCTGCGTCATCATGCAGCAGTTCGCAAAATTGAACGTGCTTTCATGGTCCCGGTCGGAGCAAGATGTGTAGCCGCCCGCCTTGTTGTTGTAACCCCAATTTCCCAGCCCGTAGGTGTGCTGGATGATGGCCGAGTTTGACTGAACCTCCCGATACGCGCAGGGCGAGTAGCTGAATTGAACCTCATCTATAAAGAGGTTCGTGTTGCGAAAACTGTCGATGTCCCAGCCGCCAGACTTGTGCGGCTGGTCGTTAAACTGGATGTTTCGCACGCCGTTGCCGGCCTGCGGCCCGTTGGGGTTCGAGGCTCCCTGCCAGTTCCAGTTGACTTGGAGGGAGTCCTGCCAGCCCTGCGGGGTGAGCTGGGCGCATCCCCGGAAGGATTTCAGTTCGCCGACAAGGTGGACGCTGGGGCTGTTCATGAACAGCGGCGCTTCATAGTCATACGTCCCGCATGGCACCTTGACCTCCGAAACGACGTTCCCGGCGTTGGCTGTCGGCGCGGCGTTGATCGCGTTCTGCAGCTGCTCCTTCCACGAGTGCCCGGCCCAGGGCTTGCTCGTGCCGGCCGACCCGAACCCGGTCGTGGCGGGCGCGTTCGAGGCGTTGAGCGGCGTGCAGCCGGTGAACGCAGTGTCGAGCTGGCAGAGCGTGATCGTCTTCGATCCCGTATTGATCGCCCCGATCTGGCCGACGAGCCAATCCGGCTGGCCGCTCGCCGGGTGGGTCCAGGGGATATAGGAGGGAACCCAGCTCGCGCCCGAGCCGACCGCGCCGGCCGTCCCGAGGGCGTTCATGTCGGTGCCGTTGTCGTCGTATTCCGAGATGAGGGCGAGCGCGATCGCGCCGCCCGTACCCGAGCCGATGCCGGAAATGCCCGAGACGTTGACGGTCGGAGGGCTGGTGCAGCCCGTTCCCGGCTGTGAAGGATCAATCCGGCCGGAAGTGATCGCGCCTCCCGAGACCGTGACGAAGCCGGCCGGTTCATAGGTGCAGCCGCCGCCGGTCGCGACCCATTGGTATGACCCGTTGGCGTACCCCGAGCCCGCCGCCGAGATCGTGAAGCTGATGAGCGACTTCGAGAAGCCGACGAAATACTCGCCCCGGCCGAGCGGGTCGCCGGCGCAGCTTTTCCAGATCGCCGCTGGCATGTCGGACGTGTATGGCGTGAAAGTGATCCAGACGTTGTTTTTCGACGACTGGTAGGCTTGCGCGTTGCTCACGGTGACGCTGGCCGGCGTCGACAGGCCGCCCTTGCCGTCGTCGGTTTCGAGGTAATAGGCGCAGCTCGTCGAGCCGAGCGTGCAGCCATGCGATACGCCGTCCGTCGCCGTGTCTGGGCCGCCGCAGGCCGTGGCCGTCACGCTCGCCGGCGCGGCCGCCGTGGTGCTCGGCCCGACCGTGTCGATATGGACGTTCTGCCCGACAACGAAGTCCCTCAGGTTGGCGACCGTCGCGACGTTGGTCCCCGACGTCATGCTGCTGACAGTGGTGGACGAGGTCGAGCCGAGCGCGCCGTAGCTCTGGACGTTGATCCCCCGTGCATAGGCCGCCTGCGCAGTTTCTGCCAGGCTCGACGACGGCGGGACGAAGGTCAGGTTCGAGCCGGGGATGGTCGTCGTTCCGGTCGGGTTGCTCGAGCCGTTGCCGAAGAGCCAGCCGCTCGGCGCGCCGAGATTGGCCGCCGCCGCTCCAGACGCCAGGGCGCCGGCGGCGACGGGTGACGTGACGACGCCGCCCGCGGCGTTCGCCGCGAGGCCGAGCGCGGTCGCGACGCCCGCGCCGGGAATGGTCGTGGCGAGCGCCGCGAGGCCGAGCGCGGTCCTGGCGCTCGAGGCGCTGGCGAGATCGGATAGGTTGTTCGCCGGCTGAAGAAAGGCCGAACTCGTCTGCGTCGCGGCCGAGCCGAGGCCGAGGTTGCCGCGCGCGGCCGAAGCGCTGCCGAGGTCCGAGAGGTTGTTGGCCGGGCTCAGCGGCGTAAAGCCGAGGTTTCCTGCCGCCGCGCCAGCCGCGAGCCAGGCCGCCAGAATGCTGCCGTTGGTCAGCGCGTCCTGCTTGGCGGTGAAGAACGAGTTCCATTGCGTGGAGGTCGGGACGTCGTTCGTCAGCAGCGAGCGGCAGGTCGAACCGCCCGGCGGGATGAAGCACGGGTTCGACTGGGCGAGCGCGGAGCCCGCGAGCGCAAGCCAAGCGGAGACGGCCGCGATTGCGGCGAGGGTCAGTCGCTTCATGCTGGAACTTTCCTTTAAAAGGCGATCGACCCCTCGCCCGCGAAGCGGGAGAGGAGGGAGCCGCGCGAAGCACGGCGGAAGGTGAGGGGCTGCGCCAGGCGCATCGTTTGCCCGTCACCCTCACCTGGCCGGCTGCGCCGGCCTGTCCTCTCCCGCTTCGCGGGCGAGGGGGGCGCGGGAGAGGAGGCTACGAGGTCGAGGGGTTGGCGAGCAGGTAATTGACGCTCAGCCGCACAGCCCCGGCCGAGAAGCTGCCGCCGGTCGCGGTCAGGATGATCGGCGTCGAGGCATAGAACGCGGTCGGACCGATCAGGCCGTAATTGGTCGAGCCGGCGGCGAGCGGCAGGCCCGAGCCGAAGGCCGAGAGAGTCCCGCCGGAGCCGTAGCCGACCTCGAAACTCGTCGGGCCCGTGATCGTCGTCGTAACCCGCATGCCAACGGCGAGCACGATGCAGTTCGCCGGGATGCTGACCGACGTCGTGACGCTCGCCCCGCTTAAAGACGAGGCGAGGCCTTCGAGAACGCCGGCCTGGATGCTCGCCCCGTTCGCGCCTTCGGCCAAGGTCTGCAGCGAAGTTTGGAAGCCCTGATCGACGATCGTCCAGGCGTTCGATCCGTTGCTTTCGAGCGCCGCAAAGCCATACGGCAGATTGATCGCGAGGCTCGTCCCGCCGTTGATCGTGTCGGAGCCTGCGCGGTTCAGCGTGATGGCCAGGAGGGACGAGCAATTGCCCGTCTCGTCGATCACGCTGAGCCGGGTTCCGGTCGGAAAGGCGCTCGCCGCCGGCAGGGTGACCGCGCGCGCGGCCGTGAGCGCCGTATAGGCGACCATCCGATCCGTCGTCTGCACCGCATAGGCCGCGTCCGAGACGGCCGTGCGCGTGTTGGTGATGGTCTCGGCGAGCTTTGCCACCGGCCAGCCGCCGGCGGTCGCGCCGTCGCCGATGCAGATCCGGTTGTTGGTCGTGTCGAGCCAAGGTTCGCCGGCGGCTGGCGTGTTGGCCGCGACCTGGGAGGCCGTGCCGCGCCGAAGCTGAAGCTGTTCGCTCATGGGACTGTCCCCAAATTGACGGATTGAACGACCGCGTCGGAGACGGACCCGAAGTCGTCCGAAACCGTGACGGCCGAAGTGATCGTTCCGAGGTCCTGAGACCCGATCAGCAGCTGCGCCATGATCGGGTGCGAAGTCGTGATCGCGACCGCTCCGAGATCGACCGACCCGGAGACCGCGTCCGTGATCTGGCCGAAGTCGTCCGCCAGCGTCGGCGCCGACTGGACCTGGCCGAGATCGAGCGGGAAGCCGGTCGCGAGCTGGGCGGCGATCGGGTGGGAGACCGGCGCCGCCGGCGTGTTGAATGTGTAGACGGCGCAAGTCGAAAGGTCCTGCAGACCGCCGCCGAAGACGTTGAAGCTCTGGAACTTGAAATAGAGCGTCTGGCCGGCGAGATTGGCCGGCAGGTCGTAGCGCAGCACCGCCCCATCGATGCGATAGAACGCCGCGCCGGTCGAGTGCCCCGCTGGCGACGAACCGCCGAGGCCGCGCGCCAGGCCGGTCAAACCATAGGCGTTGCCGCTGACCAGCGTCGCCGTCTCATAGGCGAGGAATTCGCTGTCGACGAGCGAGAGCGTGGCGCCCGCTAAAGCCGCCGAAGCGCTTGTTCCCGAGAGCGTGCCGCTGCTCTCGGAGAGGTCGACCGCCAGCGTGTCGGCCGCATCCCATCCTCCGGCCGCCGCGAGCGAGGCCGTAAGCACGCCCTGGCGCATCGGCGCGGTGATGACCGCGATCTGCGAATAGGTGACATCGTCGACAGAGACATAGACGTTGGCGCCGCCCCATTGCGAGCCGCCGCCCCCGAAGCTCCCCGAAGCGCCGACCCAGACCTGAGTGACGCCGTTGGTGAGCGCAAGCGGCGGCTGGACGACCAGCGGCGCGTTGACGGGGACAGCCGGCGCGCCAGAATTCTGCTGGAAGCCGCCGGACGAGGCGTTCTGGTAGAAGGCCGGCGTCGAGACGCCCGTCACAAGCTCTTCCGCCGTGATCGACAAGAGGCCCTTGTCGTCCTCGTCGATCTCGATAATCCGCACCGGATAGTTGCTCAGGCCGAGGTTCGAATCGGTAAGCGTGACGACGTCCATCGGGTCGAGCAGGCAATATTCCCAGGAGAGCTTGAACTTGAACTTGGTTCGAACGTAGAGCGCGCGCTGAAGGATCGTCTGCGCGACGATCGGGCCGATGACGAACTCGTCGCAAATTTCATGGCCGGTCACCGTCGACCCGACCCGCGGCCCGTAAATCTCGATCTGGCTTTGGTCGCGCGCCTCGACCGGCGTCGCGCTGTATTGATTGGATCGCGACGAGACCTCGAGGCGTTGGATCGTCGGCAGGGAGAACACGTCCGCCCGCTCGACCTGGACCGGATCCTTGTTTCCCTTCTCGTCGATGAAATCGAGGTCGGTCAGGGCATAGACCGGCGTCAGGTTCGGAACGTAGCTCGCCGCCGCCGAGCCGTTCCAGGCGATGACGATGGGCTTGCCGTAGTCGGCTGCGGCGAAGATGTACGTCCCCGGCGTCGTCATCCCGTAGGTTCCGGAGATCGACGGGATATTCGCGCCGATGAAGGCGAAGGGGATATTCGAGAAGGCGAAGACCACGCCGCCGTCCGACACGAATTGCGCCGCCGTCGAGACCGTGACGAAAGATGGCGGGTGGAAATAGGTCGCCGTCTCGGGGACCGTCGCCGGGATCGAAAGCTGCGTCTGATAGCTCGTCTCGGACCCCTGCGAGACTGCCGTGTCGCCGTAGGGGATGAATTTCAACAGGCCGCCGCTCCAAATGGCGGCGCAATTGAGCAGCTGCAGCCAACGCGTCAGGATGCTCGAGGCCGGCTGCTGGCTCGCCAGGACCGGAGAGAAAGCGATCCCCAGAGGACCGGCAATAGGTCTGCAGCGAACCGTCGCCGCCCGAACCGAACAGCGTCGTGGAATCGATGCTCGCCGGGTTGAGGCCAGCGCCATATTGCGCGTTGGTCAAAAAGTCGAAGACGACGAGCGCCGGGTCGGCGTCGATGCCGTTGACCCCCGTTCCGGCGAATGGCCCGTAAATCTCGACGTTGTGGTTGCCGATCGAGGCCGAAGCGCCGAGGTTGTAACCCGCGCCCCAGAGGTAGGCCGTCCCCTGGTAGGCGAGCGCGTTGTAGGGGTAGAGGGCTGCCAGGTAGGGCCAAACGGGCTGCGGCGTATCGCCTGGATAGGAGCCCAGCCCCAATTCCAGCGGGACGTCGATCGCCAGGTCTTTCCAGATGAGGCCGATTCCCGTTCCGAACGGTCCGCCGCTGATCGGCCCCTCGCAAAGCCCCATGATGAGGTCGGCGGCGTAGGTGTAGCTCTGAGCCGACGCGCCGCCGCCGCCGAACACGCTTCCCTTCCCGCCTATCCCCTTGCCCGAGCCGCCAGGCACCGCCCGGAAATTGGCGTACCAGAGCAGGTTCGGCGCGACCCTGTTCCGACCCCAGACGATCGGAATCGGCAGGATCGAGGTCGAGGTCTGGATCTGCAGCGCCGTATATTCGGGCTTGGCGTTGTCGTTGCGGCGAAGGAAGCCCATTATCGGAGATCGGTCGCCGGAGACGGAGGACTGATGAACGCGACGGATCGCCGATCATCCCGCCTGCGGGGAGAGGTGGCGCGAACGCCGGATGAGGGGCGTGCCGGACGGCTGTCACGCCCAATAAGCTCGCGAATTTCGCCGACTCCGAGCCGGCCGGCGATCTCGGACCGCGGAGATCGTCCTCGACGACGTAGCGCGCGCTGGCGAACGCGTGCACGATCGTCACGAGGTTTCGGCACGGTCACGATCCCGCCGTGGGCGTAGCAGCGGCCAACCCGGAACAGGACGATGTCGCCCGGCCCGGCCTCGGCCGCACGGATCTCTCGCGAGCGCGCCAGCAGGAAGCCGAGATAGCGTTCCTCGTCGCGATGCAGCATCCAATCGCGGGTGTAGGGCCGCGGATCGAATTTCTCGACGAGCCCGAGGTCGCAATAGACGCGCACCAAGAGCATGGCGCAGTCGACGCCGCCCTTCGGCCCTTGACGTCGGCCGCGTGGTGGTAGGGCGTGCCGATCCAGGAGCGGGCCGCGCGCACAACGCTGCGCGTTGGTCACCTTCTCCCGCTTGCGGGAGAGGGTGGCGGCCGAAGGCCGCCGGGTGAGGGGCTACGCCGATCTCGGCCATGACTGGCGCTCGTCGGTTGCAGCGCGCCAGAAGCCCGTCATCTCGGCCGCTTCTTCGGCCAGGCTTTGCGGCCGTCAAGGGGCGAAGCCGGCATTCGGCCGCGCGCGATGCCGCTTTTTGACTGCCTCATCCTTCGATCTGGCTCACCATGAAATCGACGGCGCGGTGTGCGCCTGGCCAGCCCGACGGCGACGACGCCCCGGCCGATCGAGCTGGTCAGCGTGTCGCGTTTCGTCCCGTATCAGTAAGCCATTCCGGCGGCGGCACGTAGGGGAAGCCGCGGAAGTTGGCGAGATTGTTGAACCGGCCCTGACACGTCCCTTGCGTATGATCGCAGCCCGCCGCCACGGTGAAGGCGTCTCCGACGCTCGGGGCGAAGGGCAGCGGGTACATGAGATTGAAGCCGGCCCCGACATTGACGCTCTTCACCGTCGCGCGCATGTTGGCGTTCGCCCCTGCGGTCCAGACGATCGAGCCCTGCGCGTGCATCGCCGCCGCGACGCCCGACGCGACATAGCTCGAGGTCGACCCGGCGCCTGCCGTCCCGTTCGCCGAATAGGTCCCGCGGATCACGCCGCAGCCGGAATCGTAAAGCGTGTGGATGCAGGTCGGCGAGAACAGGTTTCGCGGCATGTCATAGTCGAGGATCACGAGGTCGCTTGCGACCGTGACCGTCGCCTGCGTCCGCCCGACGCTGTCGACCGTCGAAATCCTGCCCTTGAACAGGGTCACGCCGCCGATGGCGGCGAGCACGCTGCCGCCGATCGCCGACGAGCCGATGACGAAGGCGCCGACGGCGGAGGTCGCGACGAAGTTCGGCAGGGTGAGGAAGACCCGGTCGCGCTGGACCTCCGCCCCGTCGAAGGCGCCGTCGCGCAGGGCGACGAGGAACGGCGCGCCGTTGATGAGATCGGTCGGCCGCGCCGCGATCGTCATCTGCTGCTTGTCGACCTCGAGGCCGGCGCTCCCCTTGTATTTGAGGCCCTGCACCAGCGGGCCCGGTCGCGAGATACGTGTAGCCGTTGTACGGCACGCTCACGTCGAAGTTCGTCCAGGTGTAGACGGCGCCGATGGTCGTGGTGAAGGTGAAGCAATCGGCGAAGGCGATCGGCGCGTCCGGCGACGTGCGCGCCGCGTTGATGAGGGCCTGAACGGCGGACGATGCGGCTTTCACCTGTCACCCCCGCGCAATCCGCGGGTCAAGCCCGGGGAGGGGTCCAGATGAGCCCCACCGTCCTTCGATCCCTGGATCCCCGCTTGCGCGGGGATGACAAGCAGGGGCGTCACGACGTCCGCACCGAGCGGAACTTGACCGAATCCGCCTTCCAAAGGTTCGCCATGAATTGCTCGAAATCCTGGTCGTCGGCGTCGAACCGGCACTGGAAGGCATAAGAGAAGGTCGCGCCGATCGCCGCGCCGCCCGCTGGCGGACTGGTGAAAGTGAGCGTGTTCGGCGGCGCTGAGCGACCAGCCGGAGCCGAGGACCGAGCCGGCGACCTCGACTTGCGTCAAGGCCGTGACCCACCCGACGGGCTCGAGGAATGGCCCCAGGAACCGCGAGAGCGTGAAGGCGGTCGTCACCCCGTCGCCGGTCGCGAACGACGTCGAGGACGCCGCCGAGCTGTCGGTCGGGTCAGTGTAGAGGAATGTGCCGTATTGCCCCTGGCATTGCAGGAAGAGGCCCATCAGCGCCTGCAGCGAATTGCCGCCGAGGCCGGACGCGAACAGGCCCGAGGCGTTCGAGGTCAGCCCGTCAAAGACAAGCTCGAACTGCCAGATCGGGTTCTGATAAAGCGCATCGCGGACCTCGCGGCCCGAGACATGCGGCGCGACGATCGTCGAGAACATCGGCTTCTTGTGGACGCTCCAACCTTGGCCGGCGAGCGTCGGAAAGGATGGCGGGGTCGTCATTCAGCATTCCCTCCTTCGCCCGCGAAGCGGGAGAAGAGCCCGCCCCCGGGCGAAGACCCGGGGGTAGCGCAAAGCGCCGGATGAGGGCGTGCGCCACCACAGCATCGTTTGCCCGTCACCCTCACCTGGCGCGCTCACGCGCGCCTGTCCTCTCCCGCTTCGCGGGCGAGGAACATTACGGCCGCGTCGTCGTCAGTTTCAGGGTCCGGAGTTCGAACAGCATCGCCATGAACTCCTCGAAATCCTGAACGTCGTCGGCGAAGCGGCAGAGCCACAGCACGCCGAAGTCGGCCGTGATCGGAACGCCCGCGCCAGGCGCAGTCGAGAACACGATCGCCGGGGCAAAACCGGAAGTGACCGTCCAGCCCGAAAGCTGCGGAATCCCGTTCAGGTAAACCGACGTAACGCCCGACGTGCCGTCTACGGCCTCGCTGTACGCCCCCGTGGCCTGGATCAGCGGAAAGACCGTCGCTTGACCGTCCCCGACGCCTAACGCCTGTCCTGGGGCTCCTGAGAGGCCGGGAGGGGCAAACCAAAAGGGAGTCGCCGCGCCGCCCATCTCGGAGAAGAACCCGGCGACCGCCTGGAGCGCGGCGTGCGCCGCGTCGGAGCGCAAAACCTCATAGGTCAATTCGACGTCGCGATAGGCGCGCGAGAAGCGCAGCGCCCGCGTCGAGCGGCCGGAAACGTGATCGGCTACCAGCGTCAAGAAGCGCGGCCGCACATGCACCGACCATCCGACGGTCGCGACGGTCGGGAAGGTCGCATAAGCCGGCGGGGTCGGAGGCGGGGTCGGCTGCGGCGGCGGGAGCGAGACGCGCAACCCGTTCGCCCAATCCCCCTGCTGCCAGTTGCCGGTGTCGCCCCATTGCGAATTGTCGATCGGGAAGATCGGGAACGGCCGAGCGTCCCAGTTCCAGGCGCAACAGAACGACCATTGCACCATGACGACGCCGGCGCCGCTCGTCGCGTTGTGGCCGTCCGTGTTCCAATAGTCATAGACCGCTTGGAGCGCGAGGGCGGAGATCGTATCGTCGCGCCGCGGCAGGTAGGTCAGCCCCGGGGCCGGATCCCAGATCGACCAGAACGGCGTCGCGCTCTCGACCGACTTCGAGTCCCAGAACACGTTCGGCTGATTGGTCGCCCTGTCGACCGACGAGAAGCCATACTCGAGGAAGATGATCGACTTCGACTGTGCGGCCCATTCGGTTTGCGGCCCGTGCGGCGACCAGCCGGAGCCGTCGCCATTGTCGTAAACCGCCTGATGCGTGTTGTTCCACCACCATCGGAGCTGCTTGTTGGCAAGCAACTCCTGGTTTGGATAGTAGGGGTTTCTGGCCTGCGCCAGCCGGTCGCCGGCCGGCAGCGAGACCCAGAGCGCCGAGCCGTTCGGGTCCCAGCCGGCGCCCGTATGCCCGCCGGCGGCCCCGTCGTTATAGTACCAGCTAAAGTATTGGCCGCCCTCGATATTGGCCTTGATGTAGGGCGTCGAATAGATGGTCGGAACGCCCGACAAGCCAAGGCCGGACATCGTCGCGCTTGATGGAGGCCAAGAGCCGCTCGGCGCGGGTGCGCTCCAAAAGAGCGTGTCGATTCCTCCGCCGCCCGTCGTCCAGTCGGTCAGCGGCATGTAATTGTCGAACGACACGACGTCGATGTTCGCGTGGGCGTAGAGCTGATCGAGATGCGGCCACTGGCCGTTCTCGCCCGGGTGCTGCCAGCCCATCCAGCTCGACCAGTCGGCCGAATAGGTGATGAGGTTTTCGAGCCCCGACAGGCTTTTCGTCAGCCCCGCGCCGTCGAAGACGCTGCGCACGTCGTCGGCTAGCGTAATGAGGCCGGCGACGAAGGGATAATCCCAGACGGCGTTTCCCGAAAAATCCGTTGTCCCCGCCTTCGTCCAGGCCGGGCCGCGGATGGTCTCGAGGCCCCTGAGCTCGGAGCCGATGACGAAGAGATTGACCCCGCCCGCGATCACGCAAAGGTTGGCGTAGTGCAGGATCATCCGGCGATAGGTCCAATCGAACAGATAGCCGGAATAGCCGACCGTCAGATTGACCGTGTCGCGGGAAAAGTCCGCCGTCGTCGCCGGACCGAGGAAGGCGGCGACCGCCGCCGTCGCCGCGGCGGAAACGTCGTTTGCGTAAGTGATGCGCCCGCGCCACGGATAGCCGTCCGCCGTCCCGAGCAGGAACGGATAGAAGACGACCTTGAAGCCGCGCGCCTTCAGGTCCCGAATGCAGCGCACGATCGACGGGTCGCTCGGCGTCCCGCCGTAAACGAACTGATAGTTGCCGCCCGGAACCTGAGGCAGGGGAATCAGCCCCGGATAATCCTGCTCGGTCAGGCCGGAGACCATCCAATGGCCCGGGAACGGAAAGCCGTCGACGATCTGCTCGACTCCGCCGATCAGATAGATCGTCGACGGGTAGATCTGGCATTGGCTCGCGTCTTCCGAGTTGAAGAACCAGGAGCAGACGACCGAGACCGTCCCGCACTCCGGATGCTGGGCCTGCAGTTGGTCCATCGCATAGGAGTAATCGGTCTTCGAGCCGCCCGGCGCATAGAACGTGTTCGTCTGCAGGTAGGCGCCAAGCCCACCCGCCTCGCGCTGCGCCGCGCTGTAGGGGACGGTGTCATAGCTCCATTCCCCGGTCGATGGCAGCAGATGGACGCCTTTGAGGGTGGGCACGGCTCAGGTCCTCAGCCTCTTCAGGCCGAGCGCCGCCCCATGCCGCACCGCCTCGTCGATCGAGCGCAGCATTTCCTTGCTGTTCGACCGCATCCATTGCGAGACGGACCCCGCGTCGAGCGCCGAGACGTGCACGTTGGTCGTCGGATGGATATGGACCGCCGCGGCGTTCTGGCCGCCAGCAGAGCGGCCGTCGCCGAGCAGCGATCGAAACGCGCCGGCTTCCGCCGCCGGCATGACGAGCTCGTTGTGATGGACGAGGGTCAGCATGTCTTGCGGGACCTGCCACATGCCGATGTCGGCTGAGGCGACCGACCCAGCCATGCCGGCGACGGTCGCCTGGGCGGCCGCGGCCGGTCCCGCGGCGAGCGGCCCCATCAGCGGTGACAGAAAACCGAACACGCCGGCGAATGTCTCCGCGGCCGACGAAAGGATCGCGCGGACCATCGCCGTCCCCTGCGCCCCCGCAGAGGCCGCAGCGCCGGCTTCCTCAGCTCCTGCGCGGGCCGCTGCGCCGGCGACGGTCGCCGACGTCATCATCGCTTCGCCGGCGACGTGATGCGCAACGCTCGTTTCGGTCCATTGAATGAACTTGATCAGGAGCTCCTCCAGAACCTTCCTGAAGGCGGCGCGCCAGGTCTCGGCGCCTGAAATAAGGCCGAGGAGCTGCGAGTTGAATGCCTGCCCGACCGAACTGGCGAAGGACCGATACTCTCGCTCCTGCTCTTGCAGCGCGGCCCGCGTCAGAGAAGCCGACTCGTCGTCACGCCGACGCGTCGCCTCGATGATCGTGTCGTCGACGCGCTGTCTGGCTGAGAGCGATTGATCTCCAAGCGCTTCGCGCCTCTGCAGCGCGGCGACTTCGAGCGCATATTCCTGGTCGAGCGCCTCGCGGGAGAGCCTGAGTTTCTCGCTCTGCGTGATCTCGTAGGCCCTTGCCTCCTCGGCGTAGAGCGCGAGCTTCTGCTTCAATCCGTCGGCAAGAAGCCGCATTTCCTCCGCTGTCGCGAGCTGCGCCGCTTTCGTCGCGTCGGAATATTCCACGTCGTCGCCAGATCGCAACGCCGCCGCGGCGCGTGTGCGCTCCGCGGCGAATGACCGCTCGAGCTCCTGGGTCGCGCTCAACGCGTCGCGATAGGGTTGCAGTCGCTCCGCGCTGAACGCCTGCGACGACGCAGTCGCGAGCGACGCCAGCTGTCCGTTGATCTCGCCGAACGACGCGGAGAAGCTGCGCAGGGCCTCCTTCGCTTCGCTGACGCCAGCGACGAAGTCGGCGATCGAGGCGCTGAAGCTGACGGACACATTGGCGTCGGTCATTGGCGTTCCTTGTCAAAGCGCGCCGTTCGGCAGCGCGGCTTTCAGCTCCGCAATCGTCGGCTGACGGGCCGGGGCAAGGTCCCGTTGCGGACGATATTTGAGCGCCGCGGCCAGAAGCCAATGGGTCGGCGGATTGCGCCGCCATTCGGCCTGCAGCGCGAGGAAGCGCGGCACGGTGAGCTGATCGAGCGCCTGATCCCAGCTCCAGCCGAGATTGGCGACGACGCCCGCAATCAGGGCGTCGAAATCGATTTTCCCGCCTCCGGCGACGCCTCCTGCGTCGCCCTTTCCGCCGGCCGCAACCCCACCGCTTTGGCGACGGAGGGAAAGGCCTGGATCAGTTCGCCGACCGAGAACGGCAGGTCCAGGAACTCCGCGAAGGTGAATGTGGGGTCGACATGCGCGATCGCGCGCCAGATCGCCTCGGCCAGCCGCTCGAGCTCGGCTTCGCCCAGCCGCGCGACGCTGTCGCTCGACATCGTCGCGCCGCCCGCTGCGAGATAGATGTCGAACAGGGCCGGCTGGATCGCCTTGATGGCGCGGAAAGGCAGATGCGGCAGCGCCCAGCTTCTGCCGCCGAGCGCGATGGCGAAAGTCTCCTCGCTCACGCCGCGTCTCCGAAGTTGAACTGGCAGACCTGGCCGGCGGAATTGGCGAAGCACTGGAAGTCGAGCTCCGGGATGACGAAATCCTCGAGCTTGGTGCCGAACGAGAGTTTCTCGGCGACGCAGTTGTAGAGCAGCACCGAGAACTGTTTTCCCGTGCCCGGGTCGGCGGCAAACAGGTTTGCCGAGAAGGTCACCGAGGGGCCGACGAGCTGCGAATTGACGGCGAAGCTCTCGCCGCTCGCGGCGACCGTGTAGGTGTAGGAGATCAGCACCGCCGCGCCCGCGTCGGCGGACGAGAAGGTGTAGACTCCGCCTGCAACGGAATATTGCCCGACCGACGGGTTCGAGGCGACCGCCTTCAGGGGCAGCGACGAACTCGCATAGACGGCGCCCTGGTCGGCGACGAAACTCGCGTGATTGATCGTCGCATAGGTATAGGGCGAGGATGAGGGAACGGTTGCCGCCTCGCCGAACTGGGTCTGCGTCACGCCGGCTGTCGGCGTCAGGCCGAAGAACAGCGAACCCAAAGCCTGCCCCGAGATGCGCGCCATCTTCGCCTTGCCGGTCATCTTCTTCGTGCCGGAGCCGATGGCGACGGGAAAATTGTATTGCCCGTAGAGCGCCTTGGTGGTGGTCGAAATATTGAGCGTCACTTCCTGCGCCAGGCCGAAATTGATCGGCGAACCGCCTGCCGGCGTGCCGATCAGCACGCCCGAGCCGAATACGAACATGGGGGACTCCGTTGGAGGAGGGTGAGGGCAAAATGTCGCGGAGAATCCCGATGGGGGCGTCCGCGTTGGAAGGACTGTTGAACCGAACCTAAGCCGCCCGCCGGCATGCAGGTGTTGCTGCGGCGGCGCGACGCAGAGAGCGGCTGACGGCCGATTGCAGGAGGGCCAGAGCCAGCGGCCCCTATTCGTTGTCTTCGAGCGCCCTCAGCATGTCGTCCATGCCGGGTTCGATCAATTCGTCGCCGCGGAAGACGCTAACGGACACGACGTCGTTTTCGTCGATTCCGACCTCGACTCTCTTGCCCCCTGATCTTGCGGTGATCAACCGGTCGAGAGGTGCGGATCTCCTGAGGATAAAGCTGCTGCGTCGCGATTCGAACACCTGCATGCCTGTAAAGATCTTTGACGCCATGCGTGTTCTCTCTGTCACGGCCCAACCAGCCGCACGCTGACCACCGCCAGCCCGTCGCCGTCGAGGTCGCCCGTGTCGCGCACCGGCACGCCCATGATCTTGCAGTCGTGCACGGCGCCGCCGAGGGTCTGGCGGCCGAGGGCGGCGTCGGCGCCTGAGGGCGCGAGCGCGGCGTCGATGGCGTCGAGCGCCGCGTTGATGGCGGTCGATCCGGTCGTCGTCGGATCTTGCGAGGCGAAATAGAGGACGAGTTTTGCTTCGAACGTCCGTTTCGGGGCGGCCGGAGACGGCCACGCGTAGACTTCCGGCCCAGACTCCAGCTGGAAGAACGCGGGACGCAGGGACGACGGCACTTCGCCCCACATCTTTATCCGCCGCGACGCGAGTCCCCACGGATAGGCGGCGGACACCGCAGCGAACAGCGCGGAGAAGGCGGCTTCGCGGCTCATGCGTTCGTCCAGGTTTCGGCGACGCATCCTGAGAGGGCGGACGCAATGTCGCCGCTCATCTCCTCGAGAGAGGAGCGCAGGTAGGACCGCTCCGGAATCAGCGAGCCGGGATGCTCGACCTTGCGGGCGAAGAGCTCGGCGCCGCCGGCGATGAAGGCCAGCGCCTTCGCCTTGGCCGGCAGGATCTCGTGAGCCGCGGTCTTGCCGCCGTATTCCTGGATCGCCGCATATTTGACGTCGCCGACCGAGCCGACAGACGCGATAACGCCGTCGCCGTCCGCCGCGACCTCGGCTGCGATTGATTCACGCAGCGCGCCGGAGCGCGACTTTAACGCGGCGCCCATGAGCTTGTCGTTCCTTACGCGGTCGGCGAGCGCGGCCGCGAGGTCGGCCGCCTTGGCCTCGAGCGCCGCGGCGAGGGCAGCCGGCAGGGCGTCGAGCCGAGCATCCGTCTCGTCGATGCCGTCGATGCCGATCGCGAACATCAGAAAGCCACCCGCTTGTAGGGCTGCATCATCGCCAGCACCGGCGCCGGAATCGCACTCGCATCGTAGGCGATGGTTTCCTGGCCGCCGATGGATTTCGACCTGAGGCCGATATGCTCGGCCGCGCGGAAGCGTCCAGCCGCCATCTCGAGCGCCGCCTGCGCGAGGTCCTGCGGCACATAGCCGTAAGAGAGGGTCAGCGCCTGTCCGGCGTCGGCGGCGGAGAAGGAATAGACGCCGGCGCTGACCGCGTATTGTCCGGGCCCCGGCGCAGCGGCCACCGGCGCGAGCGCCGCGCCGGTCGAAGCGTAGACGACGCCGAGGTCGGACGCCCACGGCCCGTAAGGCGCGGAGGCCGTGATCTGGAACGGCGCGGAGGAGGGAATGCTCTGCGCCTCGCCCTGCACGGCATAGCCGGCGCGATAGGAGACGACGAGGCTCTGCCGGCCGGGGCGATAGCAATCGCCGAAAAGATCGATCGCCTGCGGGCGGCCCGGCGGCGCGGCGTCGCCTGTCTGAAGGACGTAGCCGACCGAGGCGTCCAGATCCGCGCTCTGGTTCGGCGGGACCACGATGCCGCGCCACAGAACCGTATTGACCTGCAGCACCGGCCATTGCCGGAGCGTGACGCGCCGCGTCTCGAGATCGAGCGTCTCGGTGTAGGACTGCGGCAAAAAGCCGGGCCGGCTCAAGAAGGCGTAGGCGGTCCGGCTCGCCGCCGTGACGAGCGCCGCCAGCGTCGTATCGTTCGGGCCAGCGCCCGGAGGCAGGCCGAGCCAGGCTTTCAATGCGGCGAGCGTGGTGAGATCGTTGGGCGACATGCGGGCCTCGAAGAGGGGCATTCCGATAGGCTGGCGCCGCGGCCGCCCTCGACAGGGCGTCCGCAAGGGACGCCCTGTCTTCCGACGAGCGAGGGGAGGCGGAGCTCGCCGTCGAAACTGTTCAGCCGTTGCCGATGTTGGTGAGGATGCCGACGCCGAACGGCGCGTAGACGGCGAGGGTCTCTTCCGTATAGACGCCGAACTCGCGCCGGCGGGTGCGCAACGGCCAGTCGACGCGATAATAGTCGCGGCGGGTCAGCACCTCGGCGACGTTGGGCGTCTGGTTCGACTGGTACCAGACGGGCAGGCGTTCGCAGAGCGCGAGGATCGTGCCCGGCGGCAGATCGGGGTGCACCTTGATCGGGATGTCGAAGCCGCCGTCGACGCTGAACGGATTGTAGTACCAGCGCACGACGCCGGAGGCCGAGATCCCGTACGGTCCGCCCTTGTCGCCGTCGGCCGCGACATTGTAGCGAATGAGGGGGCCCGAAGCGTTGGTCAGGCACTTGTTGGTGATGTTGCGCTGTTCCTGCGCGTTGACGTAGAGCGCCGTCGGCGACAGGCGGTAGGTGTTCCACATCGAAACGAGCATGTTGTCGAGCTCGAGCACCGAGCCGCGTCCCGACGCGGTTAGGAACGACCCGGTTCCGGCCGTTCCGGAGGCCAGCGCCTGGACGTAGGCGCCGTTCGCCGGGTTGAAGCCGACGGTCAGCAGACCGTCGAAGGCGAGCGTCGGGTTGCGCGAGTTGTCGGCGGCTATGACGGTCGCGGCCTGTTGGCCGGACGTCAGCGGCGCGCTGAAGGCCGCGCTGTTGATGGTGGTGATGGCCTGCAGCGTTTCATTGCCGACGGAGCCGACATACCAGGCGTAGCCGACGGCGCCGGCGACCGTAGCGGCGGTCGCATAAAGCGTCTGGCCGAGCGTCACCGCCTGAGTGGCGCTTGAGCTGCGCATCGAGGAGCCGCCGTTCAGCGTGTACGTGTTGCCGTCGTTGCCGATGATGGTCTTCGTGGTCGCGACGCCGCCGGGGACGCTCGAGTTCCGGTAGCCTTCGAAGGTGAGCGCAACGACGATCACCGAATAGGTGGCGGCCGGGAGCGTCGCGCCCGCCCCCGAGGCGGAGAGCGAAGGCGCCGCGGGCGTCCCGAGCGCGAGGGACGCGTTGCCGCCGAGGAGCGCCGTCTCCTCCTTGCGCATCGTCTTCTGCAGCAGGCGAAGCGTGGCAGTCGCGTTGAGGTCTTCGAAACCCTCGGCGGCGGCCTCCGCTTCGAAGGTCACCGTGTCTTCCTCGCCGAGCGTCAGGTAGGGGGCAACCTGCGCTTGAGCGGAATAGGACATGCTCGCCGTGCGCTGGCCTTCGGGCACCCAGCCCATCGAGTCGTAGCCGGACCCGAGGATCGAGGTGATGGTGCGCCAGCGCGCAGCGTCGCCGGGATTGAGCCGGGCGACGCGGGGCAGCGAATTCCGCAGCGGCGTGACGATCGGATAGAGGTTCTTCGCCGGCGCCTGCAGGTCGTAGGCGGACAGGCCGGTCGAAACCGTGACGGTCTTGGCGAGCGCGTTGTCAGAAAGCGCCTCCTTCGTGAGGCGCAGGGTTTCTTCGGTAGCATGGAGTAGGCTCATCGAGGGTTCCTGTAGTTTGGTGACGTCCGCCGTTTGGGCTGGGTTGGCTGAACGAGACGAGTAGGCGGGCCGGCCACGGTGTCGGGCGGTTGAACCGATCGTCGCCATGAGCAAGGCGATGGCCCGTGAGACGCTTCCGGACGCCGGACGCCGCGGGGTTGGCGATTCCATCGCTGTTTGCGGGTTCGAGGATCTGGCGCGATGCTGCGGGTTTTAAAACCGGGGCGCCTGTCGTCCTCTTGCATGGCGAAGAGCGAACGATTGCGTCGCTTCAACCACTAACCGTAGATAGTCACCGCCTCGGAGCCGGGCGTTGTGTTTGTGAAGACGAGCTTGAACGAGCGGCTCGTGAGCGGACCGACGGCAAACGTGACCGGGCTGGTCGGGGCCAGAACGCCGCCGAAGGTCACGCCGGTTCCCTGACAGAACGTCATCGTGTTTGGCGTCGAATTGATGCAAAGCCAATCGACACCTGCAAAAACGAATGGCGATTGGAGGGAGGCGACGAGTTGTGCAGCAGTCGGCGTAGTGATCGTGCACGGGCCAGGAGAGCCTTCGATCTGCGTCATGCCGTTCAGGATCTGCCCCGGGTTGAGCGTCATGCCGTTGGATGGCACTATCCCGACCGGCAAGCACCAAAGCGACCGGGCATACCTTAAACCGCCTTGATTGGAGCTGACGATCGCGTCGCAGTAGCTTGCAACGTCAGTATTCGCCCAGCAGACCGCATTGGTGTTGGCGGCGTAAGCTGTGCTGTGGGTGATTTCGACGCGGTAGGTTCCTGCGCCGACATTGTAACCGTACCTCCAATTCGTCGGCGCTCCCCAGATCTGGGTCTTGCAGCCGCGCACTTTGATGTCCTGGGCGGGAGCCGCGATTGTGAGAGCGTCGTAGATGTTCTTCGCGGCCCTGCCGCCGTCCTGGAAAGTGCAATTATTGAACAGAACATCGCGCCCCGCACAATATACCGCGCCTTGGGCCGAATCTCCAAACTGACAATTGTCGAACTGGAAATTGCTGGTGTAGCTCGCTGCAATGTCCGCGTTGATGATGCAGGCAAAGGTGTCCTGGCCGCCTTGCGTCCCCGCCCCCGGGGTCGACGGCGCGAGCGAGGTGTTTGCGATTATCGAGTTGGTGAACTGCATCAAGCAACCGGCGTCGAACTGACACCCGCACAACTGCATTCCATCGGTGACAAGATTGTTGAAGTCGCCGAATTGCGGATAATACGATGCGCTCTCGGCGGAGTTCTTGACCCACAGTCCGCGATAACAGTGGAGGAAGGTCAAGTTGTTGCCGTTGACCGTGGACGCCTGTCCGTCCCACCACATCCCGTCGGCGCCGCTGAACAGCGCCGCCACGACAACGTTGTTCAGGGTGAGGCCGTCAGATCTGTTCGATCCATCGGCAGGCGCATCGTAGTACAGGCCCCAGAGACCTCGTACCCCCTGGACCGTCATGCTGTCGCAATAAGCCTCGTTGATGACACACCACGATATGCCGTTATAGACATTATTGAAGTACACGTCCCGGATAAGGCTTCTGCCGATATAGGCGAGCGAAAGCGCGTTGCCGCCCGTGCGGCCGGATGCGTCAACGGTGAGATCGCGAAGCAGGAAGCCCTGGATGCTCGTTCCCCGGCCGGCAGGTCCCATGACCGTGATGCAATTGTTTGAATTGCCTCCGACGAAGGCGAGAGTCGTTGTGCTCCATCCCTGACCAACCAGATCGACATTGCTTGTCGTGACCTGGATCGTTCCGTTGAACTTGTATGTGCCGGCGCCAAACATGAGTCGCCCGCCGCTCGCGGCGGCGATCCATGCGATGGCGGCGTTGAGCGCCGCAGTGTTATCGGATGCAGAGGTCGAAGCGCCGAGCGCCTCGACCGGAACGGGTCCATGACGCTCCAAGGCCCACCAAGCGCCATCCGCGGTTTGCAGGTGGCCGGCCAGAACGGTCGTCGGCGCCGCGGAAAGTCTGGCGTAGGTCGCTGCGCCTCCGTCGCAGGGCGACGAATAGCCGAGCACCTGCACGCCCGTGACGGACGGGCTCATGCTTGCTGCTGCGAAGGCGGTTCGGGTTGGCCAGATATTGCTGGTCTGTCCGGTCATGTCAGGTTCCGTTCTGGTTGGGTTCAAGGAGTTTCGCGCGGCGGCCGGAGCGTCGGGCGGTTCAACCGATCGCCGCCGTGAGCGAGGCGATGGCCCGCATGACTCTTCCGGCCGCCGCGCCGCCGGACGCCGCGGCGTCGGCGATTCGATTCGCGTCGGATCGCCGCCGCCTCAGAAGCGCAGCGGATTGGCGAGGCTGAGCTTGGTGAGCGCGAGCGCGCGCGCCTCGGGCGGCAGAGCGGCGAGGCGCTTTACCGCCTCTTCCGCACCGATTGCATCCGGCTCGGCGTCGGCGCTCTTGGACAGGGCGCGCAGCGCCGCCTTGGCGGGCAGCGGCTGGGCCTCGAGCGCGGCGACCCGCTTCGCGAGATCGGCGAGCGCCGGACGAACCTCGTCGAGCGCCTTGCGCAGGCGCATGTTTTCACCTTCCGCCCGTTCGAGCTCGATCGCAGCCTCGGCGAGCTCGGCGGCGGCCTTGTAAAACGCTTCGGACGTTTCGGGCCCGCGAGCCGGAGGCGCCGCCTCCTCAACGCTCGTCGGGGGAGAAGGCGGGGCCTGCGGCGCGGGGTTTGAAGTCTCTGTGCGAGGCGCGAAGGCGCGTTTTTCAACCACGCCGTCCTTGACCACCTCGAAGGTCGCGTCGGGCAGGCAGGGCAGGTCGACCAGCGAAATCTCGTGCGGCTCGGCGGTGTAGCGGACGAGGCTCAAATCCGGATCCGGCCAGCGCTTCACGTAACGGCCGCCCTGGGAAAAGCCGGTGTAGACGCCCTCGGCGACCTTCCGCCATTCGTCGTCGTCGACGATCTTGGCGGCGACGACGATGCGCTTGCCCTCGTCGTCGAATTCGATGCCGGTGAGCTTGCCGGCGGCGATGCGGCCGTGCATGGCGCGCACCGCGCCGAGCGACTTGCCGCCGCTCGCCTCGAGCGCCTCGTTGGACCATTTCTCGAAATAGGGCTTGCTCGAGGAATAGTCGCAGATCTCGCCCGAGCGGTCGGGCGTCTCGGCGGTCGCGACGCCGGTGACGATGCGCCGGTCGAGGTCGACCTTCAGGAGCGGCAGGAACAGGTCGAGAGAGGTCAATTGCGGCTCCGTCTTCGGGGACGCGCGAAAGCGCCCGGACGGCGCGGGCGCGGGGATCGTTGAATGTCGGAAAGGGCGGGGAGGAATGCGGCGGCGTCATCGCCGCCCGCACCGTCTCCACTGTATCAGACTATGCCATGAACCGAGTGCGCTGTCAACAGAAAGTTCTTATTTTGTTCGATCGCGAAAAACGTGGCGCCGAGAGCGTTCGGACGGCGCAGGCGCAAGCAAAGGAAGTTTTGGAAAGCGGGGAAGGATGACGGCGGCCTCATCGCCGCCCGCACCATCTCCATTGTGTCAGACTATGCCACGAGCCGAGTACGGCGTCAACACAAAGTTCTTTTTTTGTTCGAACGACCCGGAAAACCGGGCCTCAGAGAGAGCAGCAAACGCGGCCGCTGCGCACTGGGGCGCGGAAGGCCGGTGCGGCGTGACCGGAAAGCTACGGCTCCATCCACCCAGCCCCAACTCGGCCCGCGCCTCCTCGCGCGTCTTGATCCCGGCCCAGACCAGGATGTTCAGCGTCTGCGCCTGCTGCAGCGGATCGATCGCGTCGTCGCCGACCCAGACGAACTCGAGATCCGGCTCGCCCATGCAGACCTGGGTCACCCGGTCGAGCCCGCTCTTGATCCAGGTCTTCAACGGGACGAGCCCCTCCTGCGTCGCCTGCAGGCGCCATCGTCTCGCTGGTCGCCCGGTTCACCTGGGAGACGAACGGCGTCACGGGCACGGAGAAGACGTAGCAGATGAGGCGCGCGAGCCACTCGTCGTACTGGTCTTTCAAGGGCGGCTGGCGGTACTCGATCAACCGGAAGTCGGACGGCACGATCTTCAGCATGTTGCGCCGACGCAGATTGCCGCTCATCTGCGCGTCGAAGTCGTCCTGGAACTGGCGGACCTGGTCGCCGGTCCACTCCTTCGGCACGGCGCCGAGGGCGTTGGGCGCCGAGCTGGCGCGGTAATATTCGAGCGTCGTCGCCTCGCGCCTCAGCGCGACGTTGATGG
Source organism: uncultured Alphaproteobacteria bacterium (assembly GCA_963823165.1). Classification (GTDB taxonomy): domain Bacteria; phylum Pseudomonadota; class Alphaproteobacteria; order Rhizobiales; family Beijerinckiaceae; genus Roseiarcus. Next base: position 118,171 of record CAWGKV010000040.1, read on the forward strand.
TGAGCGCGATCTGCTCGACCGGGCTCATGCCGTAGAGCTTGTGGGCGCGGACGTTGCGCGGCAGGTAGAGAAGCTCGTCGGCGGAAAAGTCCGCCGCCGGCATGCCGTGCAGCACCTGCTGGTAGGCCGGGTCCGGCGGCTCGGGCGCCCGGCCGTCCTCGCCGATCAGCGGCTTGATGGGCGCCCGGTCACTGGCAGTGGGCTTAGAAACGCCTATGAGCTTCAGGGCGCGCAAAAGTTCCTCGCGGCGCCCCATGCGATCGGAAGCCTCGGGCACCGGAAATTATCGCTGTCGTCAGCCGCAGTTCTTTGTAAGCCGGACTCAGCAGTTGCTGCCGGTGCAGTCCGCGTGTGCGGGCTCGCTGAGGTAGGCATAGGCGGAAACGCCGCCAGCCAGAGCAACGGCTATGAAGGCGAGAGCGAGCAGCTTCCGCATTTGAAGTCCCCAAGGCGCATACCTGACGGAAGGCTACAACGAAAATGGGCGCGCAAACCGTCGTCAGCGGTGAAGTCCGCTATGGACGCACTGTCGGCGGCTGTGGCCGGCGCCGTCCTCCCTGAGAACTTCGCCGCGCAAGTTCAATCTCTGTCGAGAGTCAGGTTGAAAAAAGGCTCAGCGCCAAGGAAACCAGTGTCGTTGGGATCCCATTCAAAATTTCGCACGTACTCGGATGCGCTCTGGTCGACGCCTGGATGTCGCCGCGACCAACCGAGACTCCAGACATAAACGTATCGCGAGGGAATGATTGGCCCTTTGGACGAAGGCACCCACACCTCCGCGCCTATGACGATACGATTATGCTTTTCAGCCCATTTGATCACCTCGAGCGCGTCGGCGCGCGACCAAGCGTATTCATTCCCGCATCTGAAAGCATTGTCGAGGACAGTTTTGGGGAGTGTCTGGAACATTGACGACATGGCGGATGACTTACCTTGTTCGCGTTTATGATAAAAGCTGATTGCAACGGACATTTAGTCCGAAGGCCTCTCTTGCTCGGGAATGACCCTTGTCCTAGGTCCGAAGGGGTCTGAGCCGCCTCCTCCGCCTCCTCCGCCGAAGCCTCTCGATTCGGACGGCGTCCCGCTCTGCGGGGGCGGACGCATCACAGCGCCTGGCCGGTCGCCGCTGCCTTCGCCATAGAGAAAATCGTCCCGTCCAACCTGGACGACCTCGTTAGTTGAGTTGTCAATGACGACTGACCTGCTTGTTGCAGGATGGACGTAACGGGTCGCCGGACCGCCAGTTCCTTTGTTTATCGCGTCGATCCTTGGCCCGGATTTCACCGCCTCGTCAATTTGCTCCGGAGTCCATCCTCTCGGTCCCATTTGACGACGGATTTCGTCATCGTACTTGAAACCGCCAGGGGTGATGCTCAGAGGCTTATCAGCAATGAGCTTCGGCGCGAGTGGGTCGGCCGGGCCAACGTCGGGGTCGTCAGCGGTTGTGAGCTGCCCAGTTTGTCGACTGTGATAGGGATTGTACTTGCCCATCCCTACGGCCTGCCCCGCCTTTCCGCCTCCCAGCCCCAGCTCGGCCCGCGCCTCCTCGCGCGTCTTGATCCCGGCCGAAACCAGGATGTTCAGCGTCTGGGCCTGCTGCAGCGGATCGATCGCGTCGTCGCCGACCCAGACGAACTCGAGATCCGGCTCGCCCATGCAGACCTGGATCACCCGGTCGAGCGCGCTCTTGATCCAGGTCTTCAACGGGACGAGCCCCTCCTGCGTCGCCTGCAGGCGCATGGTCTCGCTGGTCGCCCGGTTCACCTGGGAGACGAACGGCGTTACGGGCACGGAGAAGACGTAGCAGACGAGGCGCGCGAGCCACTCGTCGTACTGGTCTTTCAAGGGCGGCTGGCGGTACTCGATCAACCGGAAGTCGGACGGCACGATCTTGAGCATGTTGCGCCGACGCAGATTGCCGCTCATCTGCGCGTCGAAATCGTCCTGGAACTGGCGGATCTGGTCGCCGGTCCACTCCTTCGGCACGGCGCCGAGGGCGTTGGGCACCGAACTGGCGCGGTAATATTCGAGCGTCGTCGCCTCGCGCCTCAGCGCGACGTTGATGGTGAGCGCGATCTGCTCGACCGGGCTCATGCCGTAGAGCTTGTGGGCGCGGACGTTGCGCGGCAGGTAGAGGAGCTCGTCGGCGGAAAAGTCCGCCGCCGGCACGCCGTGCAGCACCTGCTGGTAGGCCGGGTCTGGCGGCTCGGGCGCCCGGCCGTCCTCGCCGATCAGTGGCTTGATCGTCGCGCCGTCGACCACGTCGAGGGAATAGAGCTTCCCGACGCGATCGTAGCGGGGATAGATCGTCGCGGCGTCGATGACCAGCAGGTCCTCCAGGAGCATGCGCAGCCAGTCGCCGAACGAGCGGCGCCGGTCGGGGCGGGCGAGAAAGGCGAGCGCCGCGTCGATGCGAGCGGAAGCGTCCGGAAGGTCGGCGCGCGCCCGGGCGCGCAGGGTGAATTTCTGCGCCGCGATCTGATCCTTGCGCGTCTCGATGACGGCGCGGAGGATCGGCAGGGCGTCGGCGAGCGCCCGCAATTCGGCGAACGAAATGCCGCCTTCGGAGCGCGGGACATAGTTCAGGTTGGCGCCGAACGCGTAGTCGAACTGCCGCCCCTTCACGTCCGGCGGCGCCTGGGGTGCGAGCGGCTGCTGCGGGCCGAACCAGGAGTCGGGCGAGACGCCGGTGATGGCGTAGCGCGCGGCATGCGCGAGGCGGGCGAACACGCCCGGGGTCAGCGGGCGGTGGACGGCGTCCGTGGACATTCTTGGTTCCTTGCTGGATTCCCCTCTCCCTCCGGGAGAGGGTCAGGGGTGAGGGATCGCGGCGCTGCGAGCCGTCATCCGGCCCTGCGGGCCACCTTCCTCCCGCAAGCGGGAGAAGGAAGGGTGGCTTCGCCTTCCGTTAGGGATTGGCGTGCTAGGGGGCCGGCTCGAGGATCATGAGGAGCTTCGTCGAATGCGCCGCGCGGCCGCCCTCGCCATCGCCCTTTGCCTGCCCGCGGCCGCGCATGCCGGGTCGCGCTGGACCTTTTGCGTCGCGGCGGCCGGGGACGGGGCCGAGGTCTGGATCAGCGACGTGTTCGCCGCCGAGGCGAGCCGCGAGCGGCTCGAAAGCGCGTTCAGGACCGTGGTCGAGCGGCTGGGGGCGACAAAGGCCAACGCCCAATGCCCGCAGCCGCGCGACGATCCCACCGAGGCGGCCAACGCCCAGTTCGACGCCGAGGCGTTCAACCGCAGGATGGGGGCGAACCTGCACGCCGTGCCGGCGAGCGAATTCCCGGCAGAAGCGCCAGGTGGCGCACGAGCCCATTGCGTGCGAAGCGGGGCAATCGCGACGCTGCAGGACGATCGCCGATCGGCTCCAACGCGAGGCCGCAGCCGGCCGAGCAATAGGCCGGAGGCCTCTCCACTCCCCTTGCGGGAGAGGGGTTTGGGGGTGAGGGGTCGGCGCGAGAGCGCCGTGATGAAGCGCGCTCGCGGCGCGACCCTTCATCCGGCCCTTCGGGCCACCTTCTCCCGCAAGGGAGAAGGGGTTTTCAGCGCGCCCTCGGCAAACCAGTCATTCGTAAATCCGCGCGATCGCAAGCTCGGCCTTGCCGGACCATTCGAACCGGTAGACCGCACCTCCAAGAGAATCATATATCTTTGGCAAACAAAGAGAATCAGCTATAGGGCTGGAATCAATCGCATTGGGGCACTCGATGAGCACCGACGCATATCTAGACGCCAAGAAAGCGTACGATGACCACTCACAGGCGCTCCGGGCGTTCGCCGCGACTCTGCGCAAGGTTTCCGACGCGATTGCCGCCAATCCCGGGCGGTTCATTATTTCGAATGTGGCCACAGGGCTCCCAATGTCAGCGACGGGGGGCAGTTCGGTGAATGGAGACGAGTGGAAATCTGCAGACCAAATTCAACAAATGCTTCTCAAGTGGCATCAGCTGAGAGATCGGATGCTACAGGCGTGGGAATTTGTCCCGAATGATCGTAAGAATGGCTTAGTCCCACCGCCGGGTGTGGACGCTCCACTTCGCAGATATTGACAAATCCGTCGTCGGTCTCGACCCGCAATTGCAGTTGTTCGCCAAACAGGCGATAATACACGGCTGCAACCGCTCTGAAGGTAGCAATAGCGATGTCTTTCTCTGTCATGTCGGCTCCAACAAAAAAACCGCGAAAGCGGTTTTGCCTTCTTTTTAATTCACTTTCCCCGCGGTTCTTCAACCTGGACATAGACCAAGTGCCAAGCTACGGAGCGGCTTTACACTTTCCCGGGACCCATTTTATCAGTAGGGTGCATCTACAACGTTAACGTGTCATGGAGAGGCAGATGGTCGCTGAGGTATTCGGAGGAATTACAGCGCTCAAGGCGTCCTTGGATATTCTTAAGACCATAAAGGACGCGAACGATGTCGCCACTCGGCAAGGGATTGTCATAAAACTTCAGGAACAAATCCTCGCCGCACAAGAGGCGCAGTTTTCGTTAATTTAGCAGGTACGCGAGCTTAAAGAAGAAGTTGCTGGCCTTAAAACATGGGACGCAGAGAAGCAGCGCTATGAGCTTCAAGACGTTGGGGAGGGGTCCCTTGCTTATGTTTTGAAGGACTTGATGAGCAGCGGCGAACCGGTCCATAAGATATGTGCAAGTTGCTATCAGCATGGGCGAAAGTCCATTCTCCAGCCTAAGTATCTGAATCTTGTTAACTACTTGCATTGCCCGCAATGCAAGACTGATATCAGGATTGGGTTCAATACCCCAACTTGGTCGTAAGTTAAGGTAATCAGAAAGCTGTCCGTGATTTAAGCTTTGCTGCGATGAATTGGACACCTCGTGACTGCGGCCAGTAGCACGAGTTCTCTTTTCCTACCCGCCAAAAATCGATTATCCCAGGTCTGCGGTCGCCTGGACGAGCGCGTCGGCGCGGTCGGGCAAGGGCCGGCCGGCGGTCGAAATCGGGCCTCAGCGCGCAGAGCTGGTCCTCGAGCTGGGGGAAGACCGCGTGAAAGACGAGCCCCGCTCGTAGGCCTGCGCCACCGGCTCGGCCCGCAGGAACTTGCGCCGCGTCGCTGTGACAGAGCGCACCGGCAGCTGCGGCTCGGCCCGGCGCAGGACTTTCACCACGATGTCGCCGCCGTTGTTGACCTCGGCGGCCAGGCGGTTCACCGCGAGCCGACATAGGCGACGTCCGCGCCCGCGGCCCGGCCAGCGCCAATGCCGAGGATCAAGCCCTTCTCAGAGCCTCGCTTCCTTGATACCGCTTGTCTCGTTGACGCCGCCGGCGGTCAGGGGAATGACGACATGACGGATGTCACGCAAACTTCGTCGGCGCGGCTCGGGCCGGGTGGGCATTGGCGCAACTGGGTCGGCAACCAGTCGTTCATCGCCCGGCACATTGCGGAGCCTCATTCGGAAGACGAATTGGCTCAGCTCGTGCGCGAGGCCTCGCGCCGGAATCTTTCCATCCGCGTCGCCGGCTCCGGCCATTCGTTCACGCCGATCGTCGCGACCAGCGGTCTGCTGCTCAGCCTGAACAACATGCAAGGGCTGGTCAGCGCCGACCTCGATCGCAAGCGCGTCGTCGTCAGCGCGGGCGCGAGGATCGGCGATATCGGCCGCGCGCTGAAAGACATCGGGCTGTCGCTCGCCAATCAGGGCGATATCGACACCCAGGCGATCGCCGGCGCCCTGTCGACCGGCACGCATGGCACAGGAATCGAGCTTGGCTGCCTGTCGTCGCAGGCGGTCGGCATGCGGCTCATTCAGCCGGACGGGTCGGTCCTCGAGGTCGACGCCGACCGGGATCCCGAGACGATGGCGGCTGCGCAGGTTTCCATCGGCATGCTCGGGGTGATTTCAACCATCACCCTGCAGGCGGTTCCTGCGTACAACCTCAAGGAACGCCTGTGGCGCGACGATTTCGACGTCCTGCATGGAGAAGCACGACGAGCTGGCGGCGAACAACCGCCATTTCAGTTTCTTCTGGTGTCCGGTCGCCGAGTCGCGGCGTCTCTACTGCCTGCCCGACGTCGCCGCCGTCTCGGCGGTCAAGCGCGAGCACGACGTCTGCGAGATGAAGGTGATGAACCTCACCGACGAGCCGCCCTCCGCCAACGAGAAGACTTTCGAGCGGGTCGCCTACAGTTCGGAAATCTACCCGATCGAATACGTCCCGAACTTTCACGAGCTCGAATACGCCATCCCCGTCGAGCGCGGCAAGGAGGCCTTGCGGCAAGTTCGCGAGCTGATGCTGACCAGGCACACGAATTGCATCTATCCGGTCGAATATCGTTTCGTCGGCGCCGACGCGGGCATGCTGAGCCCTTACTACCAGCGCCCCAGCGTGACGGTCTCCGTCTCCGGCGGCCCAGGCATCGACTATTGGAGCTATCTCATCGATGTCGACGCGATCCTCAGGCAATACGGAGCGCGGCCGCATTGGGGCAAGCTGCATTTCAATCGCGCCGAAGACATGCCGGCGCTCTATCCGCGGTTTCATGACTTCCAGGCGATCCGCCGCAGACTGGACCCATCAGGCCGCTTCCTGAATGATCACCTGAGAAATCTGTTCGAGTGACGGGACTGCGCCGGCTGCATGGATTGCTTCGCTCCAATGACGACTCAATCCGTCATTGCGAGGAGCGCAGCGACGAAGCAATCCAGGGATCGTAGGACGCCGCGGGCCGGCTGGATTGCTTCTCGCAATGACGGCCTCGGGTCCTACCGCCCCGCCCAGAAATCGAGGATCCCCGTCGTGCTCGGCTTGTCGGGCCCGATGAGGTCGGCGATCGCCCAGACGAGGGCGTCGGCGCGGTCGGGCGAGGGGCCGGAGCGGTCGAAATCGGGCGTCAGGGCGCAAAGCTGGTCCTCGAGCTGGGGGAAGACTCCGGCATGGAAGACGAGCCCGCGCTCGTAGGCCGCCGCCACCGGCTCGGCGCGCAGATATTTGCCGCGCGTCGCGGTCACCGAGCGCACCGGCAGTTGCGGCTCGGCCTGGCGCAAGACCTCCGCCACCATGTCGCCGCCGTTGTTGACCTCGGCCACCACGCGGTTGGCGCGAAAGCCGCGGTAGGCCTGGCCCACGCGGGCCGCCCAGGCCGCAGGCGAGTCGCCCTGGCTCGTCAGATCGGCGAGGACGAAGATGCGCCCGTCGGGGGCCTTGCCGGCGATCACGAGACCGCATTCGTCGGCCCGCGGGCCCGACCGCGCCGGCGGATCGACCGCGACCACGACCTCGGAGAGTTCCCTCGGCGCAGCTTCAGGCGGAACGCGCTGACGCTCGATCAGCGCGCGCGTCCACAGGGCGCCCGGCGTCTCCTCGACGATCTCCGCCATCAGCTCCTGGCGTCCGATGACGCGCCCCTCGTAGCGCTTGGCGATCCGCTCGAGGAAGGCGCGCGCCAGATGGCCCTTGTTTTCGAAGGTCGAGCCGCGGGTGACGATCGTATCCTTGTCGGTGGCGAGCTGTTTGACGATTTTCGTCGGCCGCGGGGTGGTGGTGACGACCATCTGCGGCTTGTCGCCGAGACGCAGGCCGAACATCGCCTGGTCGAACGCGTCGTTCCGCCGCCAGGCGGCGAGCTCGTCGCACCAGAGCTTCATGTGCTGCTTGCCGCGGAGCCGGTCTGGCTCCTCGGCGGAGAAGAGGAGGCTCATCGCGCCGTTCGGCCATTCGAGCCTCGCGGCGGAGGCGAGATAGCGCGGGCGTTCGTCCTTGCGGCAGCAGTTGAGGATGCCCGAATCGCCGAGCACCATTACGTCGCGCACGTCGTCCGCGGTGGGGCCGATCAGGTTGACGTTGGGAAAGGACTGCGACCACAGGCGCACGGCTTCCGCGCCGGCGCGCGTCTTGCCTGCGCCGCGCCCGGCGAGGATCAGCCAGACGATCCAGTCGCCCGGCGGCGGCGCCTGGTCGGAGCGCGCCCAGAACGTCCAGTCGTAAAAGATCTGGGCGCAGTCCCGCGGCGACATTTCGCCCAGAATGCGGGCGCGCTCGGCGACTTCGAGCCCGAGGAGGTTCGCGATCCGCCTTACGGGCCGGTCGGGCGTCCAGCCGCGCGGCCAACGAAGATCAGGCTCGGGGGCCTCGGCCGTCGAATCCGTCATGGTTCGGAACCGCTCTCCGGCTGGTCGTCGGCGAGGCGCGCCGCCACCGCGTTGAGCTTGTCGATCAGACGCTGCCGATCCTCCTCGCCGTAAGGCTCGAGGGCGGGGCTCGCGCGATTGAAGCCGTGGTAGCGGTCGAACCGGTCGATGATTCTCAAGCCGCGGTCGACTGCCGCGAGCTCGCCCCGGTCGACCCGGTCCATGACCTGCAGACAAAGGTTTTCCAGCCGGGCGATCTGGATCTTGGCGAAATCGGCCAGCGGCGCGACCCAGCGCTGGCCGAGCTCCTCGCGCAGAATGGTCTGGACCTCCTTCGCCGGCAGCCGCTCCCGGGCGGCGATGGCGTCCAGGTCCGCCCCCTCGACGAGGGCTGCGAGCATGCGCTTGGCGCGGGCGTCGTGAGGTGGGTACGGGGAGGCGGCGATCATGGGGGCGCTCTTGGGTTATCGGGAAAAGGACGCGCAGAGCCGCCGCCGCTCATCGGATGAGCGGACGCGCAGGTTTCCGGCGTTTCAGGAGAGTGAGGCGCTGCAGGCGCGCCTCTCGACATTGGCCCATAATGCCGCGAACGGCGTAAACGCGCAAGCTTTTGTTTTGGAAAAACAAAATTCTTGACAAAAAAGCTATGCTGTCTCAGCTGCTTACAGCCTGAAGCCGCGCTTTCAGAAACTCCTCGAGAACGCCCGGTTTGCGCTCAATGAAGGGAAAATCCTCCGTCCCGTCGTCCCCGCGGAAGCGGAGATTCCGGCGCGCAAACCGCCACAAAGGACGCAAAAATATACTAAGTAAACTTGGTCGTTAGTGAAGCTTGCGGTGGATTCCTCGCGGCCCTCTCACTCCCTCAAGAGCTCGTTGATCCCCGTTTTGGCGCGGGTCTGCGCGTCGACCGTCTTCACGATCACCGCGCAATAGAGCGAGGGGCCGGGCGAGCCGTCGGGAAAATTCTTGCCCGGCAGGGAGCCGGAAACCACCACCGAATAGGGCGGCACGTAGCCGACATGGACCTTGCCGGTCGTCCGGTCGACGATCTTGGTCGAGGCGGAGATGAACACGCCCATGGAAATCACCGAGCCCTCGCCGACGATGACGCCCTCGACGACTTCCGAGCGCGCGCCGATGAAGCAGTCGTCCTCGATGATGGTCGGATTGGCCTGCAGGGGCTCGAGCACGCCGCCGATGCCGACGCCGCCCGAGAGATGCACGTTCCTGCCGATCTGGGCGCAGGAGCCGACGGTGACCCAGGTGTCGACCATGGTCTTCGAATCGACATAGGCGCCGAGATTGACGAAGCACGGCATCAGCACGACGTCGCGGGCGATGAAGGCCGAGCGGCGAACGACGCAGGTCGGCACGGCGCGGAAGCCCGCCTCGCGGAAGCGCGCCTCGCTCCAGCCTTCGAATTTCGAGGGGACCTTGTCCCACCAGGCCGCGGCGCCGGGCCCGCCCGCGATGACGCGGTTGTCGTTCAGGCGGAACGACAGGAGCACCGCCTTCTTCAGCCACTGGTTGACCTTCCAGGAGTTCGGCCCGGTCGCGCCAGAGATCTTCTCGGCGACCCGCGCCTTGCCGGAATCCATGAGATCGAGCGCCCGCTCCACGGCGTCGCGCACGTCGCCGGTCGTCTGCGGATTGATTTTTGCGCGGTCCTCGAAAGCCTGTTCGATCAGCGTCTGAAGCTTCGCGTCGCTCATGGAGGCTCCCGGGTTGCGGGCCGACGGTTTCCGACCCCCGGGGCGGCTTGTCAATGGCGGGATAAAGCCATCGCGCTTGGGTCAGGCAGACAGGGCATGAGCGCGACGTCGATCGTCGCGCTCTTTCTCTCGCTAGCGGCCTAGCCGTAGATCTGCACCGACTCCGCTCCGGGCGTCGTGTTGCTGAAGACGAGCTTGCAGAACCGGGAGGTCAACGGTCCGAGCGGAAAGTGCCCATTGACATCCAGATTACCGGCAAGGCTTACGCCTGAACCGGCAACGAGGGTATGCGTGTTCGCAGAGGTCTGGAGCAGGAGTAGGTCGACAGTCGCGCCGGAGAACGGCTCCTGCATCGCCGCGACGAGCTGCGCGGCGGTCGGCGTGTGGATCGTGCAGTTGCCGGGGCTCCCCTCGAGCTGCAGCATCCCGCCGAGCATGCTGGATGCGGTGAGCGTCATTCCGTTTGTCGGAACAAGCGCGCTCGGATTTGCCCAGCCGGAACGCGCAAGGCGCGCGCCGCCGCTTGCGCTGCCGACGCTCTCGCACCAGCTTCCAGCATCGGTCGTTTGCCAGAGGATGCCGCGAGTGTTCGCCGTATAGACGTCGCATCCGCAAATCTTCACCTGCGAAGTTCCCGCACCGACGTTGTAGCCGTAGCGGTAGTTGGTATGCGAACCCCAATATTGGATGGCGCAGTTCCGGATTTCGACTTCCTGCGCTGGGCTGGCGATGGTCACGGCGTCGTAAGTATTCGACGCCGCCTTCCCGCCATCGGCAAAAGCGCAATTCTCAAACAGGACGTTGCGGGCGTAGATGACCGCGGCTCCTCGCGCGCAGGAGCCGATCGTGCAGTTCGTGAACTGGAAATTGCTCGCGTAGCCGCCGGGAATGTCCGCGTTGATGACGAGAGCGTTCGTGTCCGCGCCGCCTTGTGTGCCTGCGCCGCCCGTAGACGGAGCTATTGAAGTGTTCGAGAGGATCGAGTTCACGAACTGCATCGAAAAGCCGGCGTCGAACTGGACGGCCACCGCTAGTACGCCGTCGCAAATAACATTGTTGAACTCGCCGAACTGCGGATAATAGCTGGTCTGGTGAGACTTAACCCACAGGCCCTTGTGGGTCCCGAGGAACGTCAGGTTGTTTGCGTTGAGAGTGTTTGCGTACCCCTCCCACCACATGCCGTCGGCGCCGGAATAACCGCATTGGACAGCGGTGTTGTTGAGGGTGAGCGCATCGGCGCGCGCCGAGCCGTCACAGGGGGCGTGGAAGTAGATTCCCCATTGGCCCATGACGTTGTCAACCGTGACGCTGTCAATATAGGCTTCATTGATGCAATAGAACTCCATGCCGTTCCATGGCCGCCAGAGGATCAGGTCGCGAACGAGGGAGTGAATCATCCATGCGATGTAGAGCGATCGGCCTCCGGTGCGCGCCGTCGCGTCGATTGTCAGGTCTCGGATGAGGAAGCCTTCTATAAACGAACCCGAGCCTGGACCGGTGGCCGTCACGCAGTCTGTAGCAGTCGCGCCGGTGAACTGGAGTGTCGTCACATAGGAACCGGCGCCCGCTAGGGTGATGTTGTTGGATGTGACGCTGATCGTCCCGGCGAATTGGTATACGCCCGGTCCGAACACGAGCTTACCGCCGCCCTTGGCGGCGATCCAGGCGATAGCGCTGGCAATCGCCGCGGTGTTGTCAGGTGACGATGTTGAGACGCCGAGCGCTTCGACCGGGATCTCGGTGTGGCTGTCGAGCGCCCACCAGGCGCCGTCGACGGTTTGCACGTGGCCGGCCAGCACGGGGTTCGGTGCCGAGGATAGTCTGAGGTAATGTCCCGCGCCGCCATCGCATGACGAAGCATATCCGAGAACTTGCACGGCCGGGATTGTCGAGGCCATGGTCGTCGCCGCAAAGCTGGCCCTGCACGGCCAGACGTTTGTCGTTGATGCAGTCATATTCGTAGTCCTTTCAGGTTGGGTCTTCGAGGGAAGATCAAGGCGGGCGAGGTCGTTCGCCGCTACGGAAGACAATTCCGGGCGAAAGACGATTACGGGCTACCGCCCGCCGCGATGCTGGGTCGTTCGATGGGTGTGGCGCGAGCTACAACGTTCGCGCCTGCGCGCTCAGGGGTGGCCTGTTGGCTCCGTTCGAGAAGCGGGCCAAGGGCCCGTCCGATGCGAGCTACGGGTGGGGGGATCTTTTGACTTGTTCGAAAGAGTTAGTCGATCAAACGATCAAACGCCTAATCTAAGCGTCGGCGGGCGAGTGCGCTAAAGCCTCAATAGGCGCGCGCCCTTGTACTCAAAACTGACATCGCCGCTCTTGAATATCCTGAATTCGAGAACGTCTTTGGCGTCGTGCTTGAAGTCGATCGCGGCGTCGAAGTCGTCGCCATTCGAGAGATCGATTCTCTTGCGTGCGATAGGGGTTCCGTAGCCGACGCACACGTCGAATTCGAGCGCACAAGACGCCGACGCGGTCAGGACACGCATGTCATGAAAGACCCGATAATGACCGGGCTCCGCCCGAAAATAGGGTCCCCAGAAGAGACAGCCATCGGGCGCTTCCCGATCGGTGACGATACCGCCGGTCAGATTTCGCTCCGTGCTTGAGGCGCGCTGGAAGGAAGTGGCGGGAAACTGCCTGAGCCGGACTTTCGCGTCAGACGTCAGTCCGTCCACCAGACGCGTGACCGTCACCGCATCGTCGGCGCGGCAACGGCTACAGGCCCCCTTGGTGGACCATTCCCCGTGCTTGAACGTGTCGAACATGGATCGCCATGCCGGGCTGGCAAACATCTCTTCGATGGTCTGACGATTCAGGTCGCCCAGCGGCAGGGACCTCGAAAAATCGAAGCAACACGGCAAGACGAGCCCGTCGAAATCGATGAACAGCCAATCCAACAGGACGTTTGGGCGGCATAATCCTCCCGCGGGAGCTATCGACATCTTCGGGTATTGTCCCCCTTCCCATGCCCTACTCGACAACGAGGTGAAGTTGTAATCGACGCCATTGTCCCGGGCATATTCGGCAACGCGGCTAACTTCGGAAACGTTTTCCCTGTGTACAGGGGTCGTGATATTAACGATATTTCGCTCACGGAGACGAAGCCCCTCTATCAGCTGATTGATTGTCGGGATGGCTCTTTCCGATTTGAGCGGATGCATCAAACGGTCATAGACTTCAGGCGTCATCGCCTCGATGTGGATCGCCATGGCGTCGACGTAATCGAATACTTCCCAATGCTTTTGCGGGTCGAAAAGCGCGCCGTTTGTAGCGACAGTGATCGGGAAGTCCGGAAGCAATTGTTTGATCAGTTTCACCCGCTCGAGCAAAATCGGGTCTTCCAGCGGCTCGGCAAAGAGGCCGAAATTGATTTGGCCAGTGAATCCGCCCCCGCGAGTTCCCTGACGATCTTCTCGAACAAGGCCGCACTCATGCGGCCATGCGGCATTTGAAAGCCCTTCTTGTTGGTCGGACAATGCACGCATGAGGCGTTGCAAACGCCCGTCGATCCAATGCTGACCTCTTTGAGGTCGCGGATCGAAGGGCGCATCGGCGTCGGGAAATCGAAGTCACTGGCGACGACGGAACCCAACGGGTCGTCCAGGATAGTGAGCAGTCGCAACAAAGTTGTATCGCAGTGCGCTCCTACCCAGCCGTAGAATTCGACAGCCTGCTGTTTGTCGAGGGTGAAGGAGAGATAGATCTGGTCGGCGACCTCGCGATTGTTCAGTTCGGCCCTCATCTCGACCTGATCAAATACCCGGCCGGTAGTGAGACCTTGGACATTGACGACAATCGGCTCTCCTCTGGCAAATTCGGAGAACATGATCTGAACGCGGGCGCGGTAGCGGCCTGCCGGCAGGGACACTATCTCGGACAAGAACCTCCCGCTCGCGCGTTCGCTGACTGCGCCCGGACTGTCCGGGAGCGGCCGCTGCGTGCGGCTGCCGAACTCCATTCGGAAGGCATGCGCTTGGCCACCGGCCTGAGGGGGTTTGCGCTCGCCATCTTCCTTTGGCCCGGCCGAAACGGCGCTTGCGGTGACTTTGCTGGAAGCGGCCGGACTCTCTTTGTTACTTGATAATTCCGTCGATGGACCCGCAACCCTTCGGAGCGGAAGTTTAGGATCGAGTTCGTAGCTCTTTAGATACGCCCTCTCCGCCTCGCCAGAGTCCCCGCTTTCCCGTAAGCAATCGCCCAGATGCAGCCAGACGTTAGCCGCCTCCGGCCTGGAGCTCAGAAAAGCCCGATAACCATTGATCGCCTCTCGCCAGCGGCCACGGTTGCGCGCTCGATGCGCGGACGCAAGGATGCGCGCGGCGCTTGAACGTAATTCACGCAGGATTTGTGCAGCCTCCGCAACGGCCGACGGCAACGCGGCGGCGCGGCGGAGATAGCGTTCCGCGGCCGCGACATCATTCATCAACTGTTTGACGCGGCCCAGCCGAAAAAGGGCCTGCGCGTTATTCGGGTCGAGTTCCAGGGTCTTTAGATAGGCTTTTTCCGCACCAGCTACATCGCCGCTATCCATCAATGCGTGGCCGCACTGTGCCCAGATGTCCGCGGCGCGCGGGTTGCCCGGGTCTAGTTCCAGCGCCTTGAGGTAGGCTTTCTCTGCTTCGGGGCCATTTTCACTGTTCTTCCAGCAGTCGCCCAGTTGAACCCAGATGTTTGCTGCCTCCGGGCTGAGGGCTAGGAACGCGTCGTACGCCGCGATCGCATCCGCCCAGCGCTTTTCATCGCGGGCCCTGTTGGCGGACGAGAGAATGTGATCGGCGGAATTCGACTGAAGCTCCCGAAGTTCGGTTGCCGCGTCCAAACTTGGCGAGGGGACCGCGACGGCCCGCTGCAGATAAACCACAGCCGCCGCAGCGTCGTTCAATGATCTTTTGATGCGCCCAACGTGAAGAAGCACGTCCGGATTTTTCGGTTCAAGCTCCAGCGCCCTGAGATAAGCCCTTTCAGCCTCCGCCGCGTTTCCGCTTTGCTCCAGGCAGTGGCCGAATTGAAACCAAATGCCCGCGTCGTCCGGCCTCAGGCGAAGAGATTTCGCGTATGCTTCGATCGCGTCGCCCCAACGCTTTTGATCTCGCGCTCGGTCGCCGGAAGCCCTCGCTCGAGCGGCGATTAGCGCAGTCACGGGTCTCAGGAAAATCGTTTGGTAACCAGTGTCTTTCGCGTCCAAGACGCCGGAACGCCGGGGGGCGATTGTCTCAACTGGATCCCTGGAACTCGACCGACATTCCCGCCCCTCCCCGAAAGACTAATCTATCGAGACGGGATCTCGAGGGATCCCTTTTCTCGGTACGCTGTCTATGTTGGGGTCAATTAAAAAGCCATGCCTGGCATCCAGGGTAATCGGTCCACATGCGCCGATCGGCCCCTCCCATTTCCTTGAAGACATGGTCGAGCCCCTCCCGGCTGTAGAGCGAGATATGGCCGTTGTGGGGACCAAGATACCACCAATCCCTCCCAAGGAGTTTCGGGTCCCACTGCCCCGTCTGAAAGGCGAAAACACCGGGTGACTTGAGATGCTGACGTATATTAGCAAAGACCTCACGAGGGTTTGGAAGATGCTCAATCACTTCGCAAGCAGTGATGACGTGAAATTTCCGCTCTCCCAAGTCTTTGAGGAACCATTCCTTACCAAATCGTGGCGGAAGGATGTCGGTTCCCCACACCTTGAGCGCGAGATCTTTCCGCGCGGATTCAATAAAGGCGCCGACGCCGCAACCGAAATCGAGGATTTCGATCCGGTCAAGTCGCTGCTTCAGCATTTCGTTCGCCATCGCGATGAGGCGGAACGTCTGTGAGACGCGACCGTACCATTCAGGGTCTTGTTTTTTCCAGTAAGTGTCGTCGTAGATTTCCGTGTGATCAGCAACATCCAAGGCAGGCGTAAAGAGAAAATTGCAGTCGTCGCATTGATAATACCAACAATCGTCGGGTTCGGCGGGGATGGGGTGGCCGGCCTTCTTGTTATGGGGTAAGCCGAAGACGATGCGTGATGGTCCATTGCATAGCTTGCAGGGCAATATCCGAGTAATACGAGTATCCGCGGTGCCACGGACGCTAGATCCGAGCCCCATGGACTTAATATAGGCTTCGTCCGCCTCGGCGGTCTTGCCGCCTTCCCTCAGGCAGTGGCTGAGCTGAACCCAGATTCTTGCGACGTCCGGTCTTATGTTCAGAAACGTGCGGTACGCTGCAATTGCCTCCGCCCAGCGCTTATCGGCTCGCGCTCTGTCGCCGAGGGACAATGCGAGGTCGGCCGCCCGCGACCTCAGGATGTGAAGTTCCGGCGTCGCGTCGGCGCTCGGCGATAAAAAGGTCTCGGCGCGCTCCAAATAGTCCCCGGCCGAAGACGCATCGTCCAGCGCAAGCTTTATGTGTGCAATGTGAAGAAGCGCGCCTGCGTCGTCAGGATCGAGTTTCAGGGCCTTGAAATAAGCCCTTTCTGCCTCCGTGGGCTTTCCGTCCTCCTCTAGACAATGACCCAGCTGAATCCAAACCTCTGCCTCATCGGGCCTCAAGCCGAGGAACGCGCGGTAGGCCTCGGTCGCCTCTGACCAGCGCATGTTGTCTCGCGCGCTGTCGGCAAGGGACAACGCCCGATCGGCTGCGGCCGATCTGAGCATTTGAAGTTCCTGCACCGCGTCCAGGCTCGGCGACGGCGCCCGAGCCGCGCGGTCCAAGTAATGCTCGGCCGACGATGTATCGTGGCGCGCAAGCTTGAAGCGTCCAATGTGAAGAAGCGTGCCCGCGTTTTCGGGTTCAAGCTCCAGGGCCTTGAGATAAGCCCTTTCCGCCTGCAGGCTGCTTTCGCTCTCACTCAAATGATCGCCGAGCTCAATCCAGAACTTCACCGCCTCCCGCCTATTGCCGAGACACTCGGCGTGCGACTTGATTTCTTCCACCCAGTGGTTTTCGTCCTGCGCCTTGTCACCGCACGAATCATGGGCGGCGCGGCTCAACCAAAGAGCGAGAAGACCTTCACGCGCGTCCAAACCCGGCGCGGGGAGTGTGGCGGCGCGTTCAAAGTAGCGCGCGGCCGCTTTCGGATCGTTAAGCGCGAGCTTGATGCGTCCGAGATGAAGAAGCGTATCTGGATTCTCGGGCTCCAGCTCCAGGCTCTTGAGGTAGGCCTTCTCTGCCTCCGCCCGGTTTTCGCTCTCTGTCCAACAATGACCAAGCTGGACCCAAATTTTCGCCGCCTCCGGCCTGACGACGAGGTATTTGGTGTAAGCCTCGATCGCCTCCGGCCAGCGCTTCTCGTCGCGCGCTTTGTCGGCGGCCGACAACGCATCGTCGGCCGACCTCGATCGAAGAGCTTGAAGCTCCCTGGCTGCAGAGAGGCTCGGCGAGTCAATTGACGCCGCGCGTTCCAGATAATGAGCGGCTGCCGCCGGATCGTTCAGCGCCAGCTTGATGCGTCCGACGTGAAGAATGATGTCCGGATTCTTGGGATCGAGCTCCATGGCCTTGAGGTAGGCCGCTTCCGCCGCGGCTGGGTTTCCGCCCTCCTTCAGGCAATGGCCGAGCTGCGCCCAGACGGCTGGCGAATTCGGTCTCAGGCGGAGGAACTTAGCGTAGGCCTCGGCCGCATCGCCCCAGCGCTTTTCGTCTCGCGCCTTGTTGCCCGCCGACGCGGCTCGCCTTGCGATCCGCGCCGCCACCGGCCTGAGGAAGGGCAATAGGGGGCTGACCGGCTTTGCGCTCGGGCCACCTCCCGCCCCCAAAGACACTTGCGTCATACGAATTCCACGGTTCCGCCGAAATTCTCAGGAGACCGCAAAATACTGCTTTCTCCGCCTCGCGCAAGTCGATGGATTGGCTTGCGCCGCGAAGCAAGCAGACGCTCGAAAACATCATGGTATTCATTGCGTATACGATATCTCAAACTGCCGTTTCGAGGATCAATCGCCCTGTAGACGCACGCTACTGCAGAGCAGTGAGGCTGGGAGCGGTCTTGCGGAGCAGACAGGCCCGGCCACCGGTGGCCCAAGCGGGCAAATGAGTATGTTCGGAAGAGCAAGGAGGGGAGCGGCCTCTTCGCCGCCTGCACCATCTCCATTGTGTCAGACAATGCCACAACCTGAGTGCACAGTCAAGAAAAAGTTCGCTATTTGTTCGCGGCAGGCGAAGAGCCAATTGATTCCGTGGCTTGCGCCGCTCGCGCGGTGCGGTCGCCGTCCCGTCAATGCCCCTCGAACGAGATCAGCGCGCGCACCGAGACGCCCATGTCCGCCAGCTTCTTCGCCCCGCCGAGATCCGGCAGGTCGATGACGAAGCAGGCGGCGACGATGTCGGCGCCGAGCCGGCGCAGGAGCTGCACCGCGCCGACCGCGGTGCCGCCGGTGGCGACCAGGTCGTCGACGAGGATGACGCGCTCGCCCGGCTTCACCGCGTCCTCGTGCATCTCCATCTCGTCGATCCCGTATTCGAGCGAATAGGCGATCGACACGGTGACGTGCGGCAGCTTGCCCTTCTTTCTGACCGGCACGAACCCGGCGGACAGCTGATGGGCGACGGCGCCGCCGAGAATGAACCCCCGCGCCTCGATCCCGGCGACCTTGTCGACCTTCGTGCCGGCCCAGGGCTGCACCAGCTCGTCCACTGCGCGGCGGAACGATCGCGCGTCGCCGAGCAACGTGGTGATGTCGCGGAACAGGATTCCGGGTTTCGGATAGTCCGGGATGGTGCGGATCGACTGGGCGAGATCGTTCATGGCGGCGCTAGCCTTAGACCACATGACGCCGTCGCGTCGAGCCTTTCGAAGCTCGCCGCGGTCGGCTCAAGCGCGCCGGCGATTCTTCTGAGGCGCATTCTCGTGACCGCAAGACGGCGCCTGTGATCGGGCGCCCGGCGGCACAGGTTTACGGACGATTGCCTACAAAGTCGCCGGTGCTACGCCGCCCTCTCCGCTAGCAATCGCCGCATGACCTTCGGATCGCGTTCGATCGCCAGCAACAAAGCGCGAGCTGGCGCGTCCGGGGTGCTCCGGTGCTGCTCCCAATCACGCAAAGTCGTGATGGGGAGGTGAAAGGCTTCGGCAAATTCCGCCTGCGTCATTCCGAGGCGCCGCCGCAGCACCTTGACGCGCGATACCCGCCGCATGCTCCCCAGCTGCTCGGGAGTCAGAGGCTGCGCATCGGGGTCGGACAGCGCGGCGGCCACGACTTCCTCATCGGTCATGGCGTCAAGGCGCGCCCAATCGGTGTCGCCTCGCGGCGGGGGTTTACCAGGCTTCACGGTCACCCGCGTAGTACCGGTCTTGCTCATGTCGCGTGGCCTTCCGGGCCGATATGATTTTGCACCTGTCTTCGTCGCGGAGGGTCACGATCACGAATAACACGTCGCCGCCAGCCATTCCGATGACTTGAACGCGCTCCTCGCCGTACTCGAACCGCGTGTCGATCCGGTTCCTGTCTTCGAGGGCGGCAACGGCATCCGTAAAATCCACGCCGTGCTTGCGAAGGTTCTCGGCGGCTTTGCCATTGTCCCATTCGTATCGCACACGAGCCTAGTACGGGATACCGGTAGTCGCAACAAGCAGTCTGTTGTGGATTTTCCGCAACGGGGAGGGCAATGGCGTCTGGAACTTTCGAGAGCAATACATGTCGCGTTTACCTGTCCCCGAAGTGCCCCCAGACGCCCGCGGCAGGCTCTCCAACCTTGGCGAATCCTCTACTAACGCTGCGCGGGAGCGCCTCGACATCCAGTCCGCCGTCCGCAGCCGCATCCTCAGCGGCCATCTCTACCCGGCCCAAAACACGGGGACGTCGCCGCGCAGCCGCAACCGGGCGTCGGCGGTGACGAGGGTCAAGTCGCGATTGAGGCAATGGGCCACCAGCATGCGGTCGAAGGGATCGCGATGGTCCCAGTCGAGCGCGCCTGCCGTCTCCGCGTCCGCGGAGTCGATGCCGAGTTCCAGAAAGCCCGCGGCTGCAGCCGCCGAGCGCGCGGACCCTTCGAACCGAAGCTTGCCCAAACGCCGCTTGATCGCGATTTCCCAGAAGGAGGCGGCGCTCACATAAGCGGCCTGATTCGCGTCCTCGATGAGCGTGCGCGCCCGGCGCGAGAGTTTTGCCGAACCAGTTTCGAACCAAAGAAAGACTCGCGTATCGAGGAGCAAGCTCAATCAAAGCCCTCGAAATCCCGGATGACGCTTTCGTCGGTCGCGTCGAAGTCGTCGGCGATATAGGTGATTTTCATCAACCCTGATGGACGACGCTTGCGGGCCGGCTTCGGAATCGGGACGAGACGCGCTTTCGCGACGCCGTTCTTGGCGATGACGATCTCCTCGCCGCGCTCGGCGGCGTCGACCAGCGCCGAAAGATGGGTCTTGGCTTCATAGAGATTGACCGTCCGCGTCATGGCCGCATGTTAGGCGGTTGGTCAAGTTGGTCAAGCTCGATCCGGCAGATGGACAGAAAAAGGCGCCCAAGCCCTTGATCGCGCCCGGCCGCGTCCGAACGCGTGCGCGCCTACCTCACCAGCACGTTGCGGAACTGCCAGGGGTCGCTTTCGTCGATGTCCTCCGGGAAGAGGCCCGGCCGGTGGGCGAGCGGGGTCCAATCCGTATAAACGCCGACCATCGGCCCTAGGTAGGGCGTCTGCACCTCGAGGCAGCGGCGGAAGTCCATCTCGTCGGCTTCGACGATGCCGGCGGATCGGTTCTCGAGCGCCCAGACCATGCCGGCGAGAACCGCCGAGGTCACCTGCATGCCGGTCGCGTTCTGATAGGGCGCGAGGGCGCGCGTCTCCTCGACCGACAGCTGCGAGCCGTACCAGTAGGCGTTGCGGCCGTGGCCGTAGATGAGCACGCCGAGCTCGTCGATGCCGTCGACGATCTCGCTCTCGCTTAAGATGTGGTGCGCGTGCTGCATCTGCCCGGCGCGGCCGAACAGCTCGTGCAGCGACAGCACGGCGTCGTCGCAAGGGTGGTAGGCGTAGTGGCAGGTCGGCCGGTAGACCGCCTCGCCCTTGTCGTCGCGCACGGTAAAATAGTCGGCGATCGAGATCGACTCGTTGTGGGTGACGAGGAAGCCGAACTGGGCGCGCGCCGTCGGCGTCCAGGAGCGCACCCGGGTGTTGGCGCCGGGCTGGTTGATGTAGATCGCCGCCCCGCAGCCGGTCTCGTGGAAGCCGGCGTTCGGCGGCGTCCATTTCTCGTGCGTCCCCCAGCCGAGTTCGGCCGGCTGCATGCCTTCGGACAAAAAGCCTTCGATCGACCAGGTGTTGACGAACACGTTGCGCGGCTTCGGGTTCCTGGCGCGCTGGGTGTCGCGCTCGGCGATGTGCACCCCCTTGACGCCGAGGGCTTTAGCGAGCCGGGCCCATTCCTCGCGCGTTTTCGGCTCGGCGGTCTTCTCGCCGAGGTCGGCGGCGAGATTGACCAGCGCCTGCTTGACGAACCAGGACACCATGCCCGGATTGGCGCCGCAGCAGGAGACGGCGGTCGCGCCGCCCGGGTTCCTGCGCCGCTCCTCGAGCACGGTTTCGCGCAACGCGTAGTTGGTGCGCGCCGCGTTGCCGAGGTCCTTGGAATAATAGAAGCCGGGCCAGGGCTCGACGACGGTGTCGATGTAGAGCGCGCCGATCTCGCGGGCGTAGCGCATGATGTCGAGCGAGGAGGTGTCGACCGAAAGGTTGACGCAGAAGCCCTGGCCCTCGCCGACCCTGAGATGCTTCCCCAGGACCTCGCGATAATTGTCCTGGGTGAGGCCGAGCTGAACGAACTTCACCCCGCGCTCGTCGAGCAGGCGGCGGTCGGCGTCATTGGGGTCGATGACGACGAAGCGCTCCTTGTCGAAGGCGAAATGGCGCTCGATCAGCGGCAGCGTTCCCTTGCCGATCGATCCGAATCCGATCATCACGACCGGGCCTTCGATGCGCCCGTAGAGCGGCCATTGCGACATGGCGTTCTTCTCCCAGTTCTCGAATGCAAGCGGCCCAAGCGCCCGAACCGTCATCGTGCGACGAAGCAACCCACAAAAACCGTCGGCCAACGGCGGCGGCCCTTGATTGCTTCCCCGGGCTCTTCGACCCGGGCGTCGCTTGCAATGACGGAGGCGACGCTTAAAGCCACGCTTGTGCCGGGGCGTCAATACCGCCGCGGACTCGCCAATGCATCATAGCTGACCGTCTCGCAAGGGCGCACGCCAACAACAACGCTAGGTGCAACTGTTTTTGACGCGCGCTTTTCGCGCCCGCTCGCCTAGCTTGGGAACACCACTCTGGCGCAACCCGACGCCGGCCTTTCGGCGGCGTTCCACCTCCAATCTCGAGGACGCCGGAAGGGTTGAGAGGTTTGGATCGAGTTCAAAAAACAGGCGTCTCGAGCAACCGAGGCGCAGACGCCTCATGACTTTGCGGTGAGGGAGGGACAGGGAGATGAAGCGCACAAACACCGCAGCGAAAGTCGCCGTTCTGGCGCTGCCCGCCGCTCTCGTCGGCGCCCTCGCCCTGGCGGCGCAGGACAGGTACTCTGTGAAGGTGCCGGGAGGTCTCGCCTTCTCCGAGTTCAGGGGATACGAAGATTGGCAGCTTATCGCGGTCGCTCACAACGGCGAAAAGCTCGACGTGGTCCTCGGCAATCCTGCGATGATCGAGGCCTACAAGGCGGGCATTCCCGCCAACGGCAAACCCTTCCCCGACGGCGCCAGGATGGCGAAGATCCATTGGATGGCGAAGAAGGCTGAGGACCAGCCGGGCGAACCGGCGGTGCCGGGAGCCTTGCATGATACGGACTTCATGGTGAAAGACAGCAAGAGGTTCGCGGACAGCGGCGGATGGGGATGGGCCGAGTTCGAGTATGATCCCGCGTCCGAGACGTTCAGGCCCGGCAACGAAAACGACTCGCCGCCGCAGGCGAACGACGCCAAGTGCGGGTTCGCCTGCCACACGATCGTGGCGGCAAAAGATTACGTTTTCACGGCCTACCCGAAAAGGTGAAGGCGCCGCTGCCTTGGGCTCGTGAGACGCCCGGTCAGCGCCAGTTGTTTTCCCCTGAAACTTAGCCTCTGCGGGCTGGAGTCCAGCCGTCAAGCCCGAGCAACCGGTCGAGCGAGAGCGCGCCGGGACCGAAAGCCATGATCGGGAGCGCCATCGCCGCCCACGGCAGATGGAAATTCTGCCAGCCGTCGGGATAGGTGAGCTGGATGACTGCGGTCATGCCGAGCAGCCCGAGCGCGGCGTAGCGGGTGAGCAGGCCGAACGCGAGCAGGAGCGGCAAAACGATCTCCGCCGTGCTCGCCATCGTCGCGACGAGTTCGGGCTCAGGGAAGGGAATCGTGGCCCCGAAGACATGCAGGCGGTATTCGTCCGAGAACAGGACCTTCGTCCCGAACGACAGGGTGAACCAGCCGTCCCAGCGCGTGAGCCCGGAGGCGAAGAAGGGTCGGGCCAGCGTCAGGCGGAGGACGATCAGCGCCAGCGAGGCGGGCACGACGCCGAACAGCGCGCGGGTGAACCGGGCGAGGCGGTTGGAGACGGGCGTCGCGAATGGCGAGGCGGCGGCGGTCATTGGCGTTCTCCGGGAACGATCGACGCGACGGCGCCGGCGGACACGAGTCCGACGAGGTGGGTTCCGAATTCGTTAGCGTCGGGAAGGCTCTCGGCCGCTTCGGCGAGAGTCGCGCCGTCCTCGAGGCGCCTGGCGAAAACGTAGCCGCCTGCCGGCAGGACGCGGACGGTCACCTCCGCTTCCGGCCGCGCGACGAGCACGTCCTCGCCGATTTCCTCCCCCGCGAAGCGGGGGAGGGGACCGCGCGTAGTGCGGTGGAGGGGGCGCCGTCCTGGCTGGACGCCCAGGTCGAGGCGGCCGGCGTCGCAAGGCTGAGGATTCGGGCCGCCGGATGAAGAACGATCCGGGCGCTCGGCAACGCTTCCGCATCGAGCGCGGCGAGGTCGGCGAGGGCGGCCGCGGCCGCGTCCTCGGCGTGGTAGGCCTCGACCCAGGCGTTCTCCAGCCGGGCCACGTCGGCGAGCCCGCGCAGGTCCGGGTCGAGGCCCTGCGCTTCGAGGAAGTCGGGAAAGACGTCGCCGTAGGCGATCAGCACCGGCGAACGCGGCTTATGCTCCGCGATGAAGGCGCGGGCCATCGCCCGGAACGCGTCGGGCCCGGCCATCCGGCGGGCGACCGGATAGCGCGCCTCGAGCGCCGCGATCAGCCCGACAGCGACGTTGTTGCGATAGACCGCAAACCGCCGCGCGTCGGGGACGCCCTGCCGACCGCGGGTCGCCGCCGGGGGCGGCTCGGCGGAGTCGCAGAGCGCCGCGGCGAAGGCGGCGGCCATCGATTCAAACGACATGCGCCGGCTCCTTGGCCATCGCGCGCTCGGCCCGGCGTGCTTCGCCGAGCAGAGTCGGCCATCCGGGCAGGTCGTTGTCCCATTCGATCAGGGTCGGCGTTGGCCCGAGCCTCCGGACCGCCTCGCGGTATAGCGCCCAGACCGCATCGCGCACCGGCAAATCGTGCGCGTCGATAATGAGCGGCAGGCCGGCGTCGTCGCTGTCGTCCGCACAGCCGGCGAGGTGGATCTCTCCCACGGCGGCGAAGGGGAAGGAGGCCAGATAGCTGTAGGGGTCGAAGCCGTGATTGACGGCGCTGACGTAGACGTTGCTGACGTCGAGCAGGAGACCGCAGCCGGTCCGCCGGACGAGTTCGGACAAAAAATCCGTCTCGCCCATCGCCGTCTCGGCGAAGGCGACATAGGTCGAGGGGTTCTCGATCAGGATCGGTCGCCCGAGCGCCGATTGCACGACGTCGACGTGCTCGCAGACGGCGGCCAGCGTTTCTCGCGTGTAGGGCAGGGGCAGGAGATCGTTGAAGAACGCGCCTTCATGCGTCGACCAGGCGAGGTGCTCCGAGACGATCGCCGGCTGATAGCGCTCGGCGACCTTCGCGAGACGGGCGAGATGGGCGCGGTCGAGCGGCGCCGGCGAGCCGATCGACAGGCCGACGCCGTGAAGCGACAGCGGATAGAGGGCGCGGATCGCCTCGAGCCGCCGGTGCGGCGGACCGCCGGCGCCCATGTAGTTCTCGGCGTGAACCTCGAAAAAACCGAGTTCCGGGCGCAAATCGATGATCGCGTCGAAATGCTCGGCCTTGAAGCCGACCCCGACGCTCAGCGGCGAAAGCGCGCCCGAACCGGCTTCTGTCACGACGTTCTCCGCTCCGACGATGATCGATGCCGGCGTCTTCGCGGCCGGGCGGGCTCATGTTACACGGGGCGGGGCGCCGGCTCGCGCCTTTGCCCGCAAAAAAAGAACCGTTCTGGCCTGTAACGCGGACCAAATCGGAACGAAGGCCTAATGAGCGTCATGCCGGTCGAAAGTCCCCCGGACGATCCCTGGTCGAAGATGATGAGGGCCGCGATCGCGGGCGACGAGGGCGTCTATCGGCGACTTCTGGAGGAAATCGGCCGTTCGGTGAGGGCGATGGCGCGGGCGGCGTTCGCTCGCGCCAGGCTCGGCGACGCCGATGTCGAGGATGCGGTGCAGGAGACTTTGCTGGCGATCCACCTCAAACGCCACACCTGGGACCCGGGCCAGAAGCTCGCTCCCTGGGTGAACGCGGTCGCGCGCCACAAGATCATCGACGCGATGCGCCGGCGGGGCGCGCGGCGCGCCGAAAATATCGAAGACTTCGAAGATTTTCTCGCCGCGCCGGCCGAGGAGGATCCGCACGCGCTCAGCGACGCGAAGAAGCTGATGGAGGCCTTGAACCCGCGCCAGCGCGACATCGTCCAGTCGATCTCGCTCGAAGGCCAGTCGATTGCCACGACCGCGGCGCGGCTCATGATGACCGAGGTCGCCGTCCGGGTGGCCCTGCATCGGGCGCTCAAATCGATGGGCGCCGCCTGGCGGAGGTCGGTGTCGTGAGGACCTCCGATTTCATCTCGGCGCTCGCAGCGGACCCGGTTCCCGAGCCGATCGACATGGGCCGGCGCTTCGCCGGCGCTCTCGCGCTCGGCCTCGCCGGCGCGCTTGCGCTCTACGCGCTCTTCGTTGGGCCGCGGCCGGATTTCGCCGAGGCCGCCGGCACGATCCGCTTCGATCTCAAGTTCCTCGACTCGCTCGCGCTGGCGCTGCCGTCCCTCGTCCTGCTCGTCCGGCTCTCCCGCCCCGAGGCAAAGCCCGGCGCGCTCGGGCTTTGGCTGTTCGCGCCCCTCGTCCTCCTCGCTCTCGCAGTCGCGGCCGAGCTCGCGGTCACGCCGTCCGACGACTGGATGAAGCGCCTCATCGGTCACAATTGGATGTATTGCACGACGATGATCCCGATGATGGCTGCGCCCATTCTGGCGGCGCTCATTTTCGCCATGCGGGCCGGCGCGCCTCAGCATCCGGGTTGGACGGGGGCGCTCGCAGGGGCCGCGGCGGCGGGAATCGCGGCGTTCCTCTACGCCTCCCACTGCCCGGACAATTCGCCGCTCTTCGTCGCGACCTGGTACCCGCTCGCCACCCTCGTCTGCGCCGCCGTCGGCGCGCTCGCCGGACGGCGCTTTCTCGCCTGGTGACTTTCCCTTCTCCCTCCGGGAGAAGGTGGCGCGAAGCGCCGGATGATGGCGCGCAGGCATCGGTTGGAGGAGGGCCGGGAGCGGGTCTTAGCAGGGCAAGCCGGCTCGCGCCAGGATGGTCGCCAGCACACCGTCGCGGTTCTGCGACACCTCGTGATTCCAGAAGCGCAGCACTGTCCAGCCCTGTCCCACCTTATCCGGCGCGCCACCTTCTCCCGCAAGCGGGGGAAGGGCTTGGGCGCCCTACTTCTTCACCAGCGGATCGAGGATCGCCTTCAGCTGGTCCATGGTCAGCTCGCCGCCGTAGACCTTGCCGTCGATGACGAAGGTCGGCGTGCCGGTGAGGTGGATCTCGTCCTCGGCGCGCTTCGTCTCCGCCACGACCCCGCTGGCCAGTTTCTGGTTCTTGAGGCACTCGGTCGCCTGGGCCTGGGTCATGCCGGCCGGACGCATCGCGGCGATCAGCGGCTCGAGCGGCTTGTCGACGAAAGCCCACTTGTCCTGCTCGGCGAACAGCAATTCATCGGCGGCGAAGGCCTTGTCGTCGCCGAGGCAACGGGCGAGCACGAAGCCGGCGACGTCGAGCGTATTGCGGGCGAAGCCGCGGAAGATGAAGCGCACCTTGCCGGTGTCGATGTACTCCTTCTTCAGCTGCGGGAAGGTCTCCTTGCTGAAGACGGCGCAGTGCGGGCAGGTCAGCGAACCGTATTCGATCACCGGAACGCCGTCCGCCGGGCCGACCGTCAGGTCCGGCAGCGGCCCCGGCGCGAGCAGCTTGGCCATGTCCACGGTGCGGTCGGGCTGGGGCGCGCCGGCGGCGAGCGCGTTCGAGGCGGCGACGGCGGCGCACAAGATGGCGGCGCCGGCCAGCCGGCGGAGGGTAGCGAAAGCCACGGGGGAAGGCTCCTGAGGAAACGAGGGGGAAACCGAACGGGCGCGACAATGCCCATAAACGCACGGCTGCAGCAAGTCTGTTCCGCGAGGCTTGGCGGCGCCGGGCTGGCATGCTAGCTCCGGCGACGGATTGCAGCCGCGCTCCATGGCCCGTCGTTGAGACGGGCATCCTTCCGGGCGCCATTTTGGACTGCGGCAGACGCGGTCAGCGACCGCGTCTACAGAAACGCGGTCAGCGACCGCGTCTACAGAAACGCGGTCAGCGGCCGCGTCTACAGAAGCTCGGCCGGCGGCCGCGTCTGAAAAAGGAGGTCGAAGATGGAATACCGGCAGCTGGGCAATTCGGGCCTGAAGGTCTCCGTCCTGACGATGGGCACGATGACGATCGGCGGCAAGGGAGCGTTCGCCAAGATCGGCGACGTCCCGCTCGACGAGTTGCGGCGTCTCCTCGACATCGTCGCCGACGCCGGGGTCAACCTCATCGACACCGCCGACGTCTATTCGGCCGGCCGCTCGGAGGAGATGATCGGCGAAGCGATGCCGACGCGAAAAGCCGGCATGCTGATCGCCACCAAGGCGCGCTTCCCCATGGGCCCCGGGCCGAACGACCGCGGCTCGTCGCGCTGGCATCTCATCCGCGAATGCGAAGCGAGCCTGAGACGCCTGCGCACTGACGTGATCGACCTCTACCAGCTTCATCAATGGGACGGGCTGACCCCGCTCGAGGAGACGATGGAGGCGCTCGATTCGCTCGTGCGCGCCGGAAAAGTGCGCTACGTCGGCTGCTCCAACTTCTCCGGCTGGCACATGATGAAGGCGATGGAGGTCGCCCGCCGCGAGCATTTTGTCCCCTTCGTCTCCGAGCAGATCCACTACACGCTGCAGGCGCGCGAGGCCGAATACGAACTCCTTCCCATCGCCGCCGACCAGAAGCTCGGCGTGCTCGTCTGGAGCCCGCTCGCCGGCGGCCTGCTCAGCGGCAAGCACCGCCGCAACAAGGCCGCGCCCGAGGGCACGCGCCAGTTCGCCGGCTGGAACGAGCCGCCGGTGCGCGACGAGAACGCGCTCTGGACCATCGTCGACGAGCTCGTCGCCATCGGCGAAGCGCGCGGCGTCTCGGCGGCCCAGGTCGCGCTCGCCTGGCTCCTCGGCCGGCCGACGGTGACCTCGCTCGTGATCGGCGGGCGCACCGAGGCGCAGTTCCGCGACAACCTCGCCAGCGTCGAGCTGAAGCTGACCGACGAGGAGCGCGCAAAGCTCGACAAGGCGAGCCAGCCGCCGCTGATCTATCCCTACTGGCACCAGTCGTGGACGGCGCAGGACCGGTTCAGCGAAGCCGACCTCGTGCTGCACCGGCCGTTCCTGAAGGGGTGAGGGCGGGTGCCCGAATCCCTCCTCCCGCTTGCGAGAGAAAGCCTGCCGCCGGGCTTGACCCGGGGCGGCGCGAAGCGCCGGATGGGGATCCCTTCTCCCGCTTGCGGGAGAAGGTGGCGCGAAGCGCCGGATGAGGGTTGCGCGCGCCCGAGAGCAGTCAGTCCGCCAGTCCCATCACGAACGCCAAGGCGACGTTGAGGCGCCCGACGTCGCCATCGTCGAGGCGCCCGATCGACTGTCCGATCCGGGTTCGCCGAACCGTCACCGGCTTGTCGGCCATGATCTGGGAGCCGGCCCGCAAGCCGTTTCGCTCGCTGGGGTCGATCGTCACGCGAAAATCCGGCGCTTCGACGATTTCCGACGTCAACTGACAGACGACGACCGAGATGTGGCTTTCGGGAAACGCGTCGGTTTGCACGATCACCGCCGGCCGGGGTTTGCCGTAGTCGCCGGCCGCCGCAACGACCACGATGTCACCGGGCTTCATCGTCGACATGGCGATCGGGCGCGTCGAACTCGGAGACCGCTTCGATCCAGCTCAATGCTTCGTTCTCGCTCGAGAGCGCGAGGCGGGCGACCTGAGCGGCGACGCGCCGCCGGACCGACGGCAAGCGCGAATCGGGAACGACGAGACGCAAGTCCCGCCTGCGCCATCGCTCGCGCATTATCCTCATCCGTTCGGCCGGCGCCGACATCTCGATCCATCCCGTCAGGCGGTGTGCGGCCGCGGTAACGCGTTACGGGTCCGATGACAATGGGCAATCGGCGGGCTGCCGGGCTACGCGTTGGGCTGCGCCGCCCCGAAATGCTCGAACACGAACTGGTACGTCCGTTCGACCTTGTCGGCCCAGATCCGTTCATCATAGGCCTGCGGCAACAGGTCGTATTCCTGCCGGATCGTCTCGCGCACGTCCGCCTTCGCGTTCTCCTTCAACCGCCAGTCGAGAATGAATTTTTCGCGCTTGAGCTTGGCCAGGAGCTCGCGCGCGATCTTCTTGACTTCGAGCTCCTCGGCCTTGGTCAGCTTCGGGTCGGGCCGGGTGAGGATGTCGAAGACGGCGAGCTCGTCCTCGTCGAGGCTCTCTTTGAGATGTCGCTTTTCCTCGTCGTCGAGCGTGCGGGTGAAGGCGGTCAGTTCCTCGAACAGGCGCTCCACATCCATGCTGCCGGAGTTGTAGCGCTCGATCAGGTCGTTCAGCCTCTCCAACAGGTCAATCCGCGAGGGGTTGCGGCGCGCCAGCGTCCGCGCCCGCTCCTCCGTCCGACCGCGCAGGATTTCGGTCGCCGTCTTCCTCGCGCCGCCCGCGAAGAGTTCGGCGAGGCGCTGGAAGTCGAGCGTCGAGAGATCGAACAGGCGCTCCATGTCCTCGCCGGTCGGCAGCGGCGTCGCGATCGCTGCGCCCGCAATCGCCTCGCCGATCAGGCGCTCGATCTCGGCGATGGCCGCGAGCGCCGACTTACCGGGTTGCTTCCGTGTCATGGTGCGGATCAGCTCGGCGACGACCTTGAGCACGATCATGTCGCCACGAAAGGCGTTCGCCGCCGGGTCCGGGAGCATGGCTCGGAACAGCGCCCAGGCGTCGCCGACGAGCCGGAGGAACGCGCGCTTGTCCTCGTCGCTGCCGAGCAGGTTTTCCGCCGCCTGCTTCAGCGCCGCCTGCCGTTCGAAGCCCGAGACCGCGAGCACGTCGGCCGGCTTCACCGACCGCGCCTCTGCATAGATCACGGCCCGGCCGAGCGCGGCTTTCAGCGCCGCAACGAGCTCGTCCTTGCCCTCGATCGGGTCGGTCGTCACGCCGGGGCTAGGCTGGGCGTAGATCGCCAGCGCCTCTTTCAGGTTGCGGAACACGCCGACGTAATCGACGATCAGGCCCGCCTCCTTGCCGGGCGCGACGCGGTTGGCGCGCGCGATCGTCTGCATCAGCGTATGGTTCTTCATCGGCTTGTCGATGTAGACGGTCGAACAGGTCGGCACGTCGAAACCGGTGATCCACATCGCGCAGAGGAAGACGAGGCGCAACGGATCGTTCGGCGCCTTGAACTTCTCGTCCATGTCCTCGTTGACCATGCGGCGGCGGTGCGGCTCGATCTTCAGGCCTTGCTTCGCCATGAGCCCGATTTCGTTCTGCGACGGGCTCACGATTACCGCCATGTCGGTCTCGCGGAGCCAGGCGAGCTGTTCCTCGGCCGCCGCGCGCTCGACGGCGTCGGCGATGCTCCCGACACGTTCCGCTTCGCTCGCCAGCATCTCGCCCCAGCGCCGCTTCACCTTGTCGTACATGCGGATCGCGGTCGCCTTGTCGATTGCGATGAACATCGCCTTGCCGCGATAGCCGCGCCCGGAGAAATGCCGCACGAGGTCGGCCGCGACCCTTTCCAGCCGGTCCTCGTTGGTGATGAGCTGATAGGGCTTGGCGAAGCGCCGGGCGATGGCGTCCTCTTCGTCCTCGCCGAGATTGGCCTCGTCGATCACGCGGGCGATGTCATCGCCGAGCTGCTCGTTGGTAAGGTGCAGTTCGGGCAGCCGGCTCTCATAATAAAGCGGCACCGTTGCGCCATCGGCGATCGATTGGGCGAAGTCGTAGATCGACACGTAATCGCCGAACACCTCGCGCGTGCGCTCTTCCTCCCCGGCGATCAGCGGCGTGCCCGTGAAGCCGATGAAGGCGGCGTTCGGCAGCGCGGCGCGCATGTTGGCGGCGAGAATGTCGTATTGGCTGCGGTGCGCCTCGTCGGTGATGACGATGATGTCGCTGCGGGTCGAAAGTGCGGGAAAAACCTCGCCCCGTGCAGTGCCGAATTTCTGGATCAGCGTGAAGATGTAGCGCTCGTTGCCGCGCAGCAGCTCCTTCAGATGCTCGCGGCTCTGCGCCTGCACCGTCTCGCGCAGCTTCGTAAGTTCGCCGCAGGCCGCGAAGGTCCCGGCGATCTGGTCGTCGAGCTCGGCGCGGTCGGTCACGATGAGAAACGTCCAGTCGCCCGGCTTCTTGCGCAGAACCTTGCGCGCGAAGAACAGCATCGAAAGGCTCTTGCCCGAGCCCTGCGTGTGCCAGAACACGCCCAGCCGACCCTTGTTCTCGGCGATGTCGTCGACTGCCTTCAGAGCGCGATTGACTCCGAGCAACTGGTGGTTTTTCGCGAGTTTCTTGACGAGGCCGAGCTTGCCCTCTTCGAAGGCGATGTAATTCTCGACGAGGTCGAGAAACCGCGCTGGCCTGCACGTCCCTCTGATCAGCGTGTCCAGGCTGACGACGCCCGCCTCCTCCTCGTCGTCGATCCGCTTCCACTCATTGAAAAACTCGAGCGGCGCATAGGGCGCGCCAAGCACGGCCTCGACCCCGTTCGACAGGATGACGAAGGCGTTCGGCGTGAAGGCGTGCGGAATGGTCGTGCGGTAATCGGAGAGGTTGCCGTCGTAGGCGTCGGCCATCGCCTTGTGGCTCGCCTTCAGTTCGGCGAAGAGAAGCGGCAGACCGTTGACGAAGCCAACGAGGTCGGCGCGCTTTGTGTAAAGCTCGCCTGCGAACCAGACCTGCGAGGCGAGGAAGAAGTCGTTGGCTTGCGGGTTCTCCCAGTCGATGACGCGAACGATCTCGGTCTTGCGCTCGCCGCCTTTTCCCGCACCTCGACCGGAGCGCCGTTGCGGATCAGCGCGTGGACCTCGGCATTGGCGCGGATGGGGTCGATCGCGCGGCGGTCGCGTGTCAGCTCGGCGAAGGCGTCGTCGAGCGCCTGTTGCGGAAGGGCAGCATTGAGCCGCTTGAGCGCGCTCTTCAGCCGGTTTGGCAGGATCGCGTCGCGCTTCGACGCGCGCCCTTCGGCGCTCGCGGCGTGCGCGAACTCGCCGAACAGATTGGCGGTCGCCCAGCCGAGTTCGGCGAAAAGGTCGATGGCGGGTTGCTCGACAAGCTCGGCTTCCGAGAAGCCGCCAAACAACGGCGACTGAGGCTGGTCGCCGAAGTCGTCGGGACCCGCGATCATGGACAGAGACGCCTGACGCCGTCATTGCGAGCGAAGCGAAGCAATCCAACCCCGGCGCCAGGCGCGGACGTCAGCGGAAAAAACTGCCGACAATTTGCGCGGGCGCGCGAAAGTGGGCAGACTCGTCCCGCGCAACCGCGTGAAATTCGTAGACCGTCGATGAGAGAGCCTTGCGTGTACATCGTGGCCAGTCGCCGTAACGGCACGCTCTACACCGGCGTCACCGCCGATCTCCTGCGCCGGGTCCAAGATCATCGCACGGGCTCAGGCTCGGAGTTCACGCGGCGATACGGCTGCCGCCTTCTCGTCTGGTACGAGCGGTACGAGCGGATCGTCGACGCCATCGCTCGCGAAAAGCAGATCAAGGCCGGCAGCCGCCGGGCCAAACTCGCATTGATCGAATCCATGAACCCCGATTGGGTCGACTTGTACGAGACGCTGAACCAGTAACTGCGCCCGTTATTGCGTCTATAGCCGTCATTGCGAGCGAAGCGAAGCAATCCAGCCGTGGCGCCGGGCGTGAGTCGGCTCCAGATTTACGCCCTCGTCTGCGCCGGCAGCGTTGCGGACGCGCGCGCCCTTGCAATCCGACCGGCGCCTTTGCTTGCGAGCCGCAGCCTCCTGCGCGACCGCTGGATTGCTTCGCTTCGTTCGCAATGACCGGGAAAGGCGTTGCCGGCGCCTCATTCGGCCGCGTCCGAAACGGCGGCGGAATCGTTCCTCATGGCGAGGAGCGGAGCGACGAAGCAATCCAGTCGGGCAGCCGCGCACGACCGCTGGATTGCTTCGCTTCGCTCGCAATGACGGCGGAAGTGGTCGTCGGCTCGTCAATCTGCCGCGTCCGAAACGGCGGCGGAATCGTTCGTCATGGCGAGGAGCGGAGCGACGAAGCAATCGAGTCGGGCAGCCCCGCGCGACCGCTGGATTGCTTCGCTTCGTTCGCAATGACCGGAAAAGGCGTTGCCGGCGCCTCATTCGGCCGCGTCCGAAACGGCGGGGGAATCGTTCGTCATTGCGAGGAGCGGAGCGACGAAGCAATCCAGTCGGGCAGCCGCGCACGACCGCTGGATTGCTTCGCTTCCCTCGCAATGACCGGGAAAGGCGTTGCCGGCGCCTCATTCGGCCGCGTCCGAAACGGCGGCGGAATCGTTCGTCATTGCGAGGAGCGGAGCGACGAAGCAATCCAGTCGGGCAGCCCCGCGCGACCGCTGGATTGCTTCGCTTCGCTCGCAATGACGGCGGAAGTGGTCGTCGGCTCGTCAATCTGCCGCGTCCGAAACGGCGGCGGAATCGTTCGTCACGGCGAGGAGCGGAGCGACGAAGCAATCCAGTCGGGCAGCCCCGCACGACCGCTGGATTGCTTCGCTTCGCTCGCAATGACCGGGAAAGGCGTTGCCGGCGCCTCATTCGGTCGCGTCCGAAACGGCGGCGGAATTGTTCGTCATGGCGAGGAGCGGAGCGACGAAGCAATCCAGTCGGGCAGCCCCGCACGACCGCTGGATTGCTTCGCTTCGCTCGCAATGACCGGGAAAGGCGTTGCCGGCGCCTCATTCGGTCGCGTCCGAAACGGCGGCGGAATCGTTCGTCATTGCGAGGAGCGGAGCGACGAAGCAATCCAGTCGGGCAGCCGCGCGCGACCGCTGGATTGCTTCGCTTCGCTCGCAATGACGGGAAAGGCGTTGCCGGCGCCTCATTCGGTCGCGTCCGAAACGGCGGCGGAATCGTTCGTCACGGCGAGGAGCGGAGCGACGAAGCAATCCAGTCGGGCAGCCCCGCACGACCGCTGGATTGCTTCGCTTCGCTCGCAATGACTGGGAAAGGCGTTGCCGGCGCCTCATTCGGTCGCGTCCGAAACGGCGGCGGAATCGTTCGTCATGGCGAGGAGCGGAGCGACGAAGCAATCCGGTCGGGCAGCCCCGCACGACCGCTGGATTGCTTCGCTTCGCTCGCAATGACCGGAAAAGGCGTTGCCGGCGCCTCATTCGGCCGCGTCCGAAACGGCGGCGGAATCGTTCGTCATGGCGAGAGCGAAGGCGAAGCAATCCAGCCGGGCAGCCGCGCGCGACCGCTGGATTGCTTCGCTTCGCTCGCAATGACCGGGAAAGGCGTTGCCGGCGCCTCATTCGGCCGCGTCCGAAACGGCGGCGGAATCGTTCGTCATGGCGAGGAGCGGAGCGACGAAGCAATCCAGTCGGGCAGCCCCGCGCGACCGCTGGATTGCTTCGCTTCGCTCGCAATGACGGCGCGTTCATTCAGTCAACTCGGTTTCGGAAGAGGCGTTGGGGAGGCTCAACGCCTTGACCCTGTCCTGGAACACGGCTTTGAATTTCAGGAGGTAGTCGAGAAGCCAGCCGAATTGTTTAGGCCATTCTTCTCGGTCCGTAACGTCGAATGCGTTCGTGTCAAATGCGACGCGACTGAGAATCGATTCGTCCTGACGCAACCACTTCAGCTTTTGGCCGATCTCGCTTTCTATCGTCGCTTGGTCTTTCTTGAGTTCATCGAAGAAAGCCTTCGATGTCGCCTTCCTTGTGAGGTAGAGTTCGACGGCGACACGGCTGTTTCCTCTCGCCGCCGAAGCCAGAAGCGAAACCCCTGGCGCTCCTAAAGGGAAGCTGCAGGACCAGCTCACAGGCGGCGGCTCGCGAACGGCGAAGGGCGCATTCTGCTGTTTTAGGAATGTGCCGAATTCAGTCCAATATGCGGCATATTCGCCTTGCGTTTCATCGTCATCTTTATCGCGACGGTGACGCTTCGGGTCCAGGCGTTCGGTTTCGCCACGATGTTGAATCTTGGCGCGGGCGCCGAGCCGCCGATCTTCCAGGCCTCGATTTGGACAGCGAAGAAGTTGGAGCTGTCGGTCGTGTTCGCATTGAGCCAGTCGATTGCGGCACGGTGGGCCTCCCCAAAAATCTCAGCGATCCAGACGACTGTGACAGTGCCTTCCTGACCGGCCAGGTAGGTCATGATCTGCCCGAGGTGCTTGTGGTCTGTAGGGCCAAACTGATTCTCGATCAGGACATCACCGCTTTGGTCGTCCTTGGCGAGGATGTCGATGTAGAAATTGATCACCGGGACCTCGGTGCGGACCTCGCTAAGCTCGCCAAGGTTCAGCGTTTTGGCCAGAAGCGAAAGGTTGTCCGGCAACGCCAGCCACGGCGTGAAATCGTTCGCTTTGTGCGGCCAGAGGTCGCGCAGCGGCACGGGCTCCAAGCGTCCGAGTTCAGTCGTCATTCCGCGGCCTCCTTCACGAGGTCATCGACTGCGCTGAGGTCGATCTCGCCGGAGATGAGCTTGGGCAGCAGAAGGTCGCGCTGGGCGCGGAGGTTGGCGTTTTGCAGTCGCAAGTTCTCCGCCAATTCCATCATCGGCATCTACGACCGCGGCGAAGCGGACCATCACTGGTCTTGGAGGAATCAAGTACTCGGCCTTCTCAAGATCTAACGCGTCTGCCCGTCGGGTACGTGGAACCTGTCGCGTGGTTGCGTCAGCTTAGACGAGAACGCTTGCAGACGAAACAAGTGATATGCAGATACGACCAAGGCGCGTCTGTTGCTCGCAACACCGCAAAGTCCGTCGATGCAATCGTATCATCCGCGGGCTGGAGCTCGAGCGCGAACGAACGTCGATTTGGTCGCACACATGCCCAAATGGTATCACCATGCCGAACGACACGCCGAGCGCATTGGAGCGCGTCGCAACCGGCCTCATGGTAGGGCGTCGATATTCCTTGGCGAAACAGAGGCGATATCGATGTAGCTAATCTCGACGGTGAGCGACGCGGGTGTCTTGCGGGTCGGGATTTACATTGGCATTTCGCAGCTCTTTGACTCCCACCCCTGCGGCACGGGCCCGATCGCGCTGTCGACCATGGGCAGGCCCTCGCAGCCGGGGGCGCGGAAATGGACGAACCATTCCTCGAAAATGCGCCGCGCCATCTCCTCCAGGATCGCGATCCGCCGGCTGTTGTTTTCGATGAGGCCGTCGTAGGCGGAGAGAGTCGACGCAATGCATGTCTGCAAAGCAATATCTGGCACGCGCACGCGAAGTTGGTGAAGGTGATTGCGGTTTACCCCCGGCACAGCTCCCGCCGCGTTCTGCGTACCAAGCCCCTGCATTCTCAACCAGTACGAGATGAAACGGCGGTCATTGCCCTTGAAGTCAACCACGTACAGCGCTGTATTTAGTGGCCAGAAGTCATCGCGAACATAAAAGACTTCTCCCAGTGTGCCGTACCGCCCGGTTACTACTCCCGGGCCTCGGACCTTCGCCTCAGAATGTGTCCCCGAGACGCCACTCGATCGAAACAATCGGAATCGTCGCCTCAACCTCTCTTAAGGGTAATCACGTCACCGAGAAGGCACTCCTTCCACATCAGGCCGCTCCAATAATCTCGCCGACGCTCTCGCCGACTTGGTTCTCCAGATTCCGGGCCTCCGCCGTCAGCCTCTCAAACTCCTCCTGCAATTCCTCCAGCTTCTCCCGAAAATCCTCGGCCTCCGCCTCCCGCGCTGACGCGCCGACATAGCGTCCCGGATTGAGGCTGAAGCCCTGCGCCGCGATCTCGCCAGGCTCGCCGCCTTGCAGAGGCCCGGAACGTCGACATACGCCTTCGTTAGCCCGCGCTCGTCGAGCAGATCGCAACGAATTATGCAATGAGCTCCGTCTCCTCGCCGCGCCACAGCCGCACGATGTTGGCCAAAAACTCGATCTGCGCCGGCGTGAAATCGCGGTGCGCCCGGTCGATCTGGCGGAAGACGTGGCGCGCGTCGATGAACAGCACCTGATTTTTTCGCGCCGTCTTCGCCTTGCCCTTGTCGAAGAACCACAGCGTGCAGGGCAGGGTGACGGTGTAGAAGAAATTCGGCCCGACCGAGACGATGCAATCGACGGTTCCGGTCTCGATCAGGCTCTTGCGGATGTCGAGTTCGGTCCCGCGCGCGTCGGCGGCGGAATTCGCCATGACGAAGCCGGCGCGCCCGGTTGCGTTCAGCGCCGACCAGAACATCTCGATCCAGAGGTAGTTGCGCGTTATCAGGCTTCGGCAGGCCGAAGGGAAAGCGATCTTTCCGCTTGCGGATCGCGTCCTTCTCCTTGTCAACTCCGTCGACGTTGAACGGCGGATTGGCCATGACGAAATCGAACTGGCCGACGATCGGGAACGGCTCCTCGTAATAGGAATTGGCCTCGCGGATCGTGCCGCCGAGGCCATGAACGGCGAGGTTCATGCGCGCGAGGCGCTGCGTCTCCGACACCTTCTCGATGCCGAAGATCGACAGCTCCTTTTCCGGCTCGCGCTTGTGCGCCCGCACGAAATCGGCCGAATGAACGAACATGCCGCCCGATCCGCAGGCCGGGTCGAGGATGCGGCCGTGATAGGGCTCGATGATCTCGACGATCAGCCGCACGATGCAGGAGGGCGTGTAGAACTCGCCGCCCTTCTGCATCTCCTGCATGGCGAACGAGCCCATGAAATATTCGTAGACCCTCCCGAAGGCGTCGCCGTCGATGTCGAGCGGGGCCAGGGTCTTGATGAGCTCGCGCAGAATGTCGTCGCCGACCGCGCCATAGTTCTTCGGCAGTGCGTCGGCGAGGTCCGGATTGTTCCGCTCGATATCGTCCATCGCGCTGTTCAGCGCCCGGCCGAGGTTCGCGCCTTCCGGCAGCTTCAGGAGATGCGAGAAGCGCGCTTCCGGCGTCAGATAGATGACGCCGCGCGCCTTGAACGCGTCCGGCGTCGGCGCGCCGAGCCGGCTTCCCGGCCGCGGCTGAAGCGCCTTCTCGGCCTGTCGCGAACCGCCCGTCCGCGTAGCGCAGGAACAGAAGCCCGAGCACCGGGCGCGAATATTCCGAGGGCTTCAGCCCTGAATTGGCGCGCAACTGGTCGGCGACGGCCCACAGCCGCCGCTCGATCTCGCCATTTTCCGCAGCCACCCCGCCCTCCCGACGAATCCACCTAAGGCCAGTTGAGTCTTTGCGCGATCGAAAATCAAGCGCGCGATGCGCCTCCTTAGCGGGGCGCCCATCATCGGCCGTCCAAATGATAGAATTGGGTATCCGATTGACTGAGTTGAATTATCAGCTTTGAGTCGAGGAGGAATGAAAAAATCTCTTGACAGGGTGCTCGGCTATGTGTTCTACTTTTGTTCTGAGCTCCGATCAATCCGCCTTGCACGAGGGGATTGAAGAGCTAACCAGCTCAGGGGGTCGGCTCGGTCGTCAAGGGTCGGAATGGAAATGGCGCCACAAAGGTTTGAAATCGTTCAATTTGCGCCGGAAATGATGCGGCCGGCAAGAGCGGGACCTCCAAGATCTTGCCCTCGCGAAGCGGCGCACGCGCCGCCCGCGACGCGACAGTTTTTCACGCCCATCATCTTGAAAGGAAACGCGCGGCGCCAAACCGTGCACGGGCCGTCCCGGGCCCTCGCCCGGCCGTGTCCCGTGCTTCGACAGGCTCAGCATGAGGGGAGAGCGGGGCGCCCCTACCGGCTCGACTGGATGTGGTTGCGCAAGACCGGATAGACCTGCGTCTCCCACTTCTTGCCGTTGAATACGCCGTAGTGGCCGGCGCCGGTCTGGAGGTGGTGCGTCTTCATGTAGGGCCTCAGTCCCGAGCACAGGTCCTGGGCGGCGAGCGTCTGGCCGACGGCGCAGATGTCGTCCTTCTCGCCCTCGACCGTGAGCAGGAACGTCTTCTTGATGGCGCGCGGCTCGATCTTGCGGCCTTTGTGCTTCATCAGCCCGCGCGGCATGAGGTAGAGCTGGAACACCTGCTCGACCGTCTCGAGATAGAAGTCCGCGCTCATGTCCATGATCGCGAAATATTCCGTGTAGAAATCGTGGATGGCGTCCGCCTTCTCCATGTCGCCCGCGATGCGGGCATGGAAGAGGTCCATGAAGGATTTCGTGTGCCGGTCGGCGTTCATGCTCATGAAGGCGCAGAGCTGCAGGAAGCCGGGATAGACCCGCCGCCCGGCGCCCTCGAACTTGTCCGGCACGACGCCGATCATGTTGGTGCGGAACCATTCGATCGGCTTTTCCTGCGCAAGCTCGTTGACCTTGGTCGGCGCGACGCGGCAGTCGATCGGTCCCGCCATCAGGGTGAGGCTCGCGGGCTGCAGGTTCGAATTGTCCTGCGCCATAACGGCGCAGGCGGCCAGCGCCGAGACCGTCGGCTGGCACACCGCGACGACATGGCAATCCTCGCCGATGAAATTGACGAAATCGATCAGGTGCTGGGTGTAGTCTTCGAGCGTGAAATTGCCGCGTTCGAGTTTTATGTTTCGCGGATTGATCCAGTCGGTCACGAACACCTGGTGGTCGCGCAGCAGAGTGCGGATCGTGCCGCGCAGCAGGGTCGCGAAATGGCCGGACATCGGCGCGACGAGCAGGATTTTCGGGTCGTCTTCGCCGCCCTCGCGGCGGAAGCGCAGAAGCTGGCAAAACGGCGTCCACAGGACGCCCTTCTCCTCCACCGGGACGATCTCGCCGCGGGTCTCGACGCTGTCGATGCCGTAGTCGGGGCGCGCGTGGGTGAAACCCGCGAGGGCGACGAGCTCGTAGTAGGCGGCCATCCGCCGCCATGGCGGAGCGAACGGGTTCGCCGACCAGGCCTGCAGGACCGCGTGCGCTGCGTCGGCGGACCAGCGTACGCGGTCGTGAATGTCCGCCATTCCCTGGTAGGCGTCATAGATCATGAAGATTGCCCGGCTTCCCGGACGCGTCGAAGCAAGCGATGTGCCAGAGGGGAGGGTGGCGATCGGGTGTGGCATGTCGCTTGCTAAACGCTCTGTACACCGATTTGGCTCCGCCCTTTCTTATATCGCGAGTGTCACGATGTCGCGAACGACGCTTACCATCTCGAGCAAGAACTATTCTTCATGGTCGATGCGGGGCTGGCTGCTCGCCAAGCTCGCCGGAATCGATTTCGACGAGGAAATCCTCGCCCCGGACGACGCCGACGCGAGGGCGGAGATCCTGCTCCTGTCGCCTTCGATCCTGGTGCCCTGCCTCCGCTACGAGGGGATGCGCGTTTGGGACACGCTGGCGATCGGCGAATTTTTGAACGAGGTCGCTCCTGAGGCGAGCCTGTTGCCCAAGGATCAGGCGATGCGCGCCCATTGCCGCTCCATCTGCGGCGAAATGCACTCGGGCTTCGTCTCGCTGAGGCAGGCGCTGCCGATGAACATCAAGGCCGAGTTCGAACGGTTCAAGGTCTGGTCGAAGGCCAAGGCCGACATCGAGCGGATCAAGGCCATCTGGCGCGAGTGCCTCGAGGCCTACGGCGGGCCGTTCCTGTTCGGCCAGATCGGCATGGCGGACGCGATGTACGCGCCCGTCGTCAGCCGCTTCCGCACCTACGGCGTCGGCCTTGAAGCCGATCTCAAGGCCTACGCCGACCGGATCTGGGAATGGCCGGCGGTGCAGGAATGGCGGGAAGGCGCGATGGCCGAGAAGGAGGAGATCGAGGAGCTGGAAGTCGAGTTTTAGCGCGCAAACCCCTCTCCCATCGGGAGAGGGGCAGGGGTGAGGGGAGCCCGCATATCGAGAGCGCGGGTAACGCTCCCCTCATCAGGCGCTTCGCGTCACCTTCCCCGGAGGGGAGGGCCGGCGCCGGATGAGGATGCGCGTCAGTCCCCACCCTCGTACTTGAACGAAACCTTGAGCTTGGTGCGGTAGGCCTCCACCTTGCCGTTTTCGATGATCATGTCCTGCTCGACCACCTCGGCCACGCGCAGGTCCCTGAGGCTTTGGGACGCGCGCTCGATCGCAGCGCTGGCCGCCCTCTCCCAGGATTCCGCGCTCGTGCCGACCAGTTCGATCACCTTGTAGACGCTCTCGGCCATCGAAGCCTCCTTCGGCGGCGCGTCCTTCCGACGAGACGGCCGAAGCCTGCCGATTGAGGGCGCCGCGAACGGCAATCGGGGCTTGCGCTGGCCGCGTCGCCTCAGCTTGCGGCGCCACGCCTTTCGAGGTCAAGCCGGGAAATCGTCCGAAGCGCTTGAACGTCGGGAAGGCGACGACGAGGCAACGGCTTCTTCGGCGGCGCGCGGGGCGCTGGCCAATGCCGCGAACATGTTCGCGACCATACGCCCGATTTCGGAGGCCATGTTATCCGGATCCATCCCCTCGAACGGCAACGCGCCGTCGACCCACAGCGTCGCGAAGCCACGCGCCGGAGGCAGTCAGCACCAGGGGCGACGGGTCGCCCCTGGTCGCCGCGCCCTCCGCCTGGCGAAGCCAACGCCGCCTCTCGCAGAAGCTGGAAAGCGCGCAGGCCCGGCTCGCCTGACGCGCTGGCGCCGCCGCGGAACATCACGCGGAAATCGCCCGGATTTGCCTTGGCGCGCTGGCACGGCGCGCATTGTCAGTTCTTCTGGTGGCCAATCGCCCAGACGTAGGCGGCGACCGCGTCGACGTCGGCCGGCGTCAGCTGGCCGTCCATTCCCGGCGCCATCTTCATGTTGTGCGCAATGGTCGTCTTGATCGCGCCGAGGCTCCCGTCGCCCCAGATCCACATGCCCAGCGTCAGGTCGTTGCCGTTCGCCGTGCCCTTCGCGTCCGCGCCGTGGCATTCGCTGCATTTTCCGCGGGCGGCCTCGCCGTGGAAAATCCGGTCGCCGAGCACGACCTGGTCCTGCGTCGCCCCCGGCGGCGTCGGCAAAGACCCGATCGAGGCCCGCACGCCGTCCGCCTTGGACGAGACCGGCACGCACACGGCAAGGGCGAGCGCGCAGGCGACGACATCGGAACTTCGCAACATTCAGGATTCCTCCGCATGCCGAAACTAGGCCAAATTCGGCGCCGCCGCGAGCGCCTCGGGCGCGGCGCGGACTCAACTGGGTCCGGTTCATGGAAGAGAAGATATCGACGACATCGCGCTTCCGTAGCAGGACGTCACGCCAGATCAGATCATCGCCGGCATGAAGCAGATCATCGCGCAGCTGCACGACCATGGCGCCAAAATCTACGGCGCGACGTTCACGCCCTACGAAGGCGCGGTGTTTCTCATCGCCGGCATCACGCGACACCCAGAGGGAATACGTTCGGATCGTGAAATGTTTCAGCCGTTCGCTAACCGCTAAGGAGTGCTTCAGTGCGCTGGCGCAACGTCCGAACCAACGCGTCCGCCCCACCGCCAGCGGCGAGGATCGACGCGAATTCATCGCGACGAGTCGCTAAGTCGCTAATCGTTCCATTGAAATAGACATCGATCACCCGCCCGCCGCGGACGAGGTAGTTGATGGTTACGGTTCGACCCCCTCCCTGGATCAGCTTCGTCTTGACGACTTCGCCGCCGCCCCGGGATTCCGGGGTGGTTTGCGGCTCGACGACAAAGCTCTGGCCCGAATAGTCTCTCACGAGACTCGCATAATCCGCAACGAGGAAACGGGAAAAAGCCTCCCGAACCGCTGCCTGCTGCGACGGCGAGAACGTGCTCCAAGCCGGGCCCGCCGCGTACCGCGTCATCGCCCCGAGATCGAACGCGGAGTTGATCGCGGGCCCGAAGCGCCGGTCGCGTTCGCGCACGCTCAGGCGGTCGGCCTGTTGGAGAGTCGGCAAGAGCTGCTGGTAATAGGCCTGGATGCGTCTAGCTGCCGGCGCGAGCTCTTGAGCGAGCGAGGACATCGAACCAACAAAGAGAAGGGCCGTCAACGCCGCGATCAGGGCTGTTGGCAGGCTCGGTTTCAAAGAATTCATTGTGGATGTCCACCTCACCGTTAGGACCCCGACGAGCCGCGTTGGCGCTTTAGAGCCTATTTTGCGAATCGAGTTCGAGCCGAGCCTCGTGGCTCTGACGCTCGGGTCCTTCGGGATCGCGGAAATCGCGGCGCGACGACGCGCGCGACCGCAGCCCTCGGCAGGAGAACTGGCGCCTGCCATTCGCGCCGCTAACGCTCAGCGATTTTTATCGGGTTCTGGGTCCCGACTAAAAGCGGAACTTGAGGCCGCCCGTCATTGGAGCGCCAGGGGCGTCGCGGCCCGCCCTGATGGAAAAGCCGCCTT
The DNA here is from genome assembly GCA_963823165.1 of uncultured Alphaproteobacteria bacterium. GTDB lineage: Bacteria > Pseudomonadota > Alphaproteobacteria > Rhizobiales > Beijerinckiaceae > Roseiarcus. Next base: position 161,757 of record CAWGKV010000040.1, read on the forward strand.
CATCTTCGGCGCGCACGGTTCTCTCCGGCAGCGGAAATTCAGCGCCTTTCAGTTTGCCCGTACCGACCGGGGGCGCATAAGGGTTCGAGAAAGAAATGTCGCCGAGGCTTCCGGTCCTCAAAGCCGCAGACTTGACTAGCCTCGTTTTGGCCCCATGCGGCTTGGTCGAGTTCGACGGGGCAGACAACGGCTCTTCCGCCCACGCCTGCGTCAAGGCGAAGAGGAATGACAATCCCGCGAGAGTCGGCCAGCGCATCATATCCGCATGCCGTCTGTGGACCAGTTAACGGTTAATTTACCAAACTTCGCCTCGTCGCGCAAATCACTCTTTTGGGCGCCCCCTCTCCTGCGGCGCCCGGAATTGTCGTCTTGCCATGGCTCCGCTCCGCCGAGCATCCGCGCCTGGCTGCGCATCGATGCGGATTGACTTCCGGTTTCATTCGTGCGCTCCACGCGGATTCCCATGAACCCTAGTGACAGCGCCTTCATCGTCGTTGCAATCGCGCGAACCATTCGCGCCACGACCCGCCGCCCACGGCTCGTCATCGCCGGTTTCGTCATCGTCGCAGCGATCGCCGCAGGCTATGTGTCTCGCCACATCGCGATCACGACGGACAGCAGCAAGTTGCTTTCGAGCTCGCTGCCTTGGCGCCAACAGGAGATCAAGCTCAACGCAGAATTTCCACAGCGGACCGATCTCGTAACCGCAGTCGTCGACGGCGCGACCCCGGAAGCCGCAGAAGAGGCGGCGGCCGCGCTCACGAGCGTGCTTAAGCGCCGTTCGGATCTCATCCGAACAATCAGCCGCCCGGACGGCGGCGCCTTCTTCGCCCGCAATGGCGTGCTGTTCCTCTCGGTCGATGAGGTGAGGCGCGATACCGCCCAGCTGATCAAGGCGGAGCCGTTTCTCGGGACGCTCGCCGCCGACCCGACGTTGCGCGGCGTCCTTGGCGCCATCTCACAGTCCACCGAAGGCCTGCGGCTTGGAAAGACAACGCTCGAAGACATGAAGCCAGCGATGGCCGCCATCTCCGACGCGCTCGATGGGGTCGCCCAGGGAAAACGTCCCGCTTTCTCCTGGCGCAGGCTGATCAGCGGCCGAGAACCGGAACGCTCGGACCTTCGCCGCTTCGTCAACATCCAGCCTGTGCTCGACTACAACGATCTTCAGCCGGGCAGGAAAGCGACGAAGGCGATCCGCGAGACGATATCCAAGCTCGGCTTGACGCCAGAGAACGGCGTCACGGTGCGGTTGACCGGATCGGTGCCACTTGCCGATGAGGAATTCGCAACCGTGGCCGACGGCGCCGAGCTCAATGGCGTCGTGACGATCCTCGTCGTTCTGCTCGTGCTGTGGCTCGCGCTGAAGCGGGCGCGCATCATCCTCGCCGTCCTCGTCAATCTGGCGGTCGGCCTCGTTCTGACTGCCGCCGTCGGATTATGGATGGTGGGCGCATTGAACCTGATCTCGGTCGCCTTCGCCGTGCTGTTCATTGGGCTCGGGGTCGACTTCGGCATCCAGTTCAGCGTTCGCTTTCGCGCCGAGCGCTATGCCGACAGCGATCTCCTGTCCGCTCTGCAAGCGACCGCGCGCGGCGTTGCCGGGCCGCTTCTGCTCGCCGCCGCTTCGATCGCCGCCGCCTTCTATTCGTTTTTGCCGACTGCCTATGTCGGCCTCTCCGAGCTCGGACTCATAGCGGGGACCGGGATGATCATCGCGCTTGTGACGACCGTCACGCTGCTGCCGGCGCTCATCGCGGCGCTGAAGCCCGCGGGCGAAAAGGCGCCTGTCGGATTTGCCGCGCTCGCGCCGCTCGACCATTTCCTTGATAAGCGGCGCAACTGGATCGTCGTGACGACGCTGACTGCGGTAATCCTCGGCCTGCCGCTGCTCAAGGACCTCCGCTTCGACTTCAACCCCCTGAACCTTCGCTCGAAACAGGTCGAATCGGTCGCGACGCTGCTCGACCTCATGCACGATCCCGACACGACCCCGAACACGATCGAGGTCCTCGAGAGCGATCTCCCGCACGCCGCCGCGCTTGCCGCGAGGCTGAGCGCGCTGCCAGAGGTGGCGCATGTTCGGACGGTGGAAGGCTTTGTCCCCAAGGACCAGGACGAGAAGCTCGCGCTCATCGACGACGCCAGCTTTTTCTTTCAGAACACCATTACGCCTGACCAGGTCGATCCGCCGCCGACCCCGGCCGAGACGTTGGAAGCGATCAACAAGACGGCCGGCGATCTTTCGCACGCGGCTGCGGGCGTCGACAGCCCGGCCGCCGCCCAGGCGCGTCGTCTATCCGCCCTACTGACGGATTTGGCGAAGGCGCCCTCCAATATCCGGGAAGAAGCGGAGGGTGTGCTGGTGACGCCGCTGATCACGACGCTCAACCAGGTAAGGAATCTTCTGGCTGCCGAGCCTGTTACGCTCGACGCTCTTCCACCCGAGCTGAAGAGCGCTTGGGTCGCCCCGGACGGCCAGGTGAGAATCGAGGTCGCCCCGCGCGGCGACGCAAACGACAACGCGGTTCTGCGGCGCTTCGTGGAAGCGGTCCGCAAAGTCGCGCCTCAAGCCACGGGAGCGCCAATCTTCGTGGTCGAGGCGGCGGCGACCGTCGTCAAGGCGTTTCTTCAGGCTGCGCTGTGGTCGCTCCTGTCGATTGCGCTCATCCTTTTCATCGTGCTGCGCCGCTGGACCGACGTCGCGCTCACCCTCGTGCCGCTCCTGGTCGCAATTGTCGTGACGCTCGAAATCTGTGTGGCGACTGGGTTGCAATTGAACTTCGCCAACATTATCGCGCTGCCGCTTCTGCTCGGCGTCGGCGTCGCGTTCAAGATCTACTACGTCATGGCGTGGCGGGCTGGGGAGAAGAACTTTCTTCAATCGAGTCTGACGCGCGCGGTGCTGTTCAGCGCCTGCACCACGGCGACCGCATTCGGCTCGTTGTGGTTTTCGCACCATCCGGGCACGTCGAGCATGGGCCGGCTGATGGCGCTGGCGCTCGTAACAACACTCGCCGCAGCCGTGCTTTTCCAACCGGCCCTTCTCGCGACGCAGCGGAAAGCGCACTCTGACCCCTGATCCGCCGCCGGTCGGCTGCGGAATGGCGGACACTGTTGCAAAACCGCAATAGTCGCCAAAGCGTTGCTCTGCTAACTTCGATCAAAGCTGGGTCTGATTTTTGAAAACAGAGCTGGTCGCCCGCTTTCTTCGGATTTGCGGGATACGGGGTGTCGCGCTTCAATTCGAAGGGGACGACGAATGTATCGCGCTGAACCTTGGTTCATGCGGCTGACCGTCTCGGCCCTTGCGGCGCTGTTGACCGCATGTGCCGGCGTGCCGCGCGATCCGTCCTTGCCGATCGACGATCCCAATGAGGCTTTCAATCGGAAAGTCTTCGCGTTCAATCAGGCGATCCTTCATCCCCCGGCGACGGTCGTCAAGGCGTTGCCCGCGCCCGTGTTCGATCGGTTGCGCGCTGTGGACAACAACCTGAAGGAGCCGCGCATTCTCGGGAACGACATCCTGCAAGGCCGTATGAACGCCGCCGGGATCACACTTGCCCGCCTCGTGTTCAATACGACCTTCGGCCTCGGCGGCCTGTTCGATGTGGCGACCCCGGGAGGCCTGCCGAAGCAGACGGGCGATTTCGGTCAGACCTTGTTCGTGTGGGGCGTGCCCGCCGGCACCTACGTTGTGCAGCCTTATTTCGGGCCGGCGACCCAGCGCGACGCAGTCGGCGGCACTGTCGACCTTGTCGGCGATCCAGTCGGCTGGTCGCTCGCGATTTTCGGATGGAAGGCGAGCATCGCGACAGGCGGTTTGAGTGCGATCGTGCGTCTTGGGCAGCTGAAGGAGGCCGAGGAATCCTCGATCGACTTCTACAGCTTCCTGCGCTCCGACTATTATCAGATCCGCCGGGCGGACCTGCGCGAAGCGCTCGGCCTGCCGCCCCTGACCGAGTCGCCGGCCACTTCTTCTCCCGCGTCCGCGTCGCGCAGGACAGCAACCGCGCCGTCACAATGATGTTTGCCGTGAGCGCGCCGGTTTCTCGCCACGGCGTAAGAACTGACGGCCCTCGATGTATTGCCAGACGAACAGGCCCGGCAGTCCGAGCAGCAGTTCGCGAACCCGCTTTGACAGCGAAAGGGCGAGCGCCGTCTCCGCCGAAAGTCCCATAAGCGCGCCGAAAACCACAAAGCCGCCCTCCTGCGCGCCGAGCGCTCCGGGCACCATGAACGCCACAGCGTCAACGCCCGAGGTGAGGCTCTCAAGAACAAGGGAATCCGCAGCGCTGAACGGCTTGTGGAGGCAGCGCATCAATAGCCAAATCTCGCCCGCGCTTGCCGCCCATGCGGCGAGCCTCAGCAGGTTTGAGCGCAAGAAGGCGACGCGGCGGTAGGTGTCGACGACCGCCTTGTCGATGGCCGAAGCGGAGCTTGAAAAGACCGTTGGCCATTTTCCAGGAGCGACGCGTCGAGCGAAATTGGCGAAACTGAGGAACAGGCTGCGGTGCTGGAGTCCCACGAAAAGCGCAACGCCGGCCGCGACGGCGCCCAGGCCGAGAAGCAATGCGCGAGCGGCAGGAACTGATGCGAGGCCGCCCAAGCGCGCAATGAGCAGCGCCACGCCGGTGAGGACAAATGCGAGCTGGGTGACAACGCCGACCGTGGTGTCGACGACCATGCTGGCGGCAGCCTGCACGCCGGGCAGGCCGCGATGGTGGGCGAGGCGTGCGCCCACGATGTCGCCGCCCACCCGTGCGACTGGCAGCAGCATATTGATCGATCCGCGAATCCAACGGATCAAAATGATTGCCAAGACCTTGGGCCGCTCCGGAGCGGGCATCAGCTCGCGCCACGAGAGAGCGCTGAGAGACAACGGGACGATTTGGTACAGGGAGATCGGCAGCAGGAGCCATCCGAGCAAGAGCATGGCGCGCGCCACCTCGGCCGCGCCGCTGTCGACGACGAGGAAGACGACGAACAAAAAGCCGAGAAACGCCGCGACGATCAGCGAGGTCGAAATGGCTCTGCTCCCCCTTGAACCTCCGTTCGTGCTCGATGCGATCTCGCCCAACTCTACGATCCTGAAAAGAGACCGGCGTTGCGGCGATCTCGCGCGGATCTGGCGGTCAGACGCCGAAGCGCTCGGCATAGACGGAGGCGCGCTCCCGCTCGCGCTCTGGATCGATCCCGAAGTCTTCAGGCGAATAACGATTGGCGCCGTAACCGCCGTTCGGCGCCCGGGCGACCTTCGCCGTCATCGCCGCCCGCGCCTCACGTGACAACTCGAGCCCGAACGCGCGGTAGATCCGCGCGACTGTCGCAAGCGGGTCGGCGACGAGAGAGCGGTACTGCACGTGGGCAAGCCGAAGGCGCAGCGAAAACGACGGATCGTCCGTCAGGGCCACCATGCGCCGCATCGCATCCTGCCAGTAGTCGGCGACCTTGCGGCCGATCTCGGTCCGGTCGATTGCGTTCGTGAAGGGCGCGCGCAGAAGCTCCGTGAGACGTGCGGCGGAGGCGAGCACATGGGCGGGGTCGCGGTGCACGAGCACCAGCATCGCGTCAGGGAACACTCGGGCAAGCGCGCGCGCCGAGAACACGTGATCGGGCGATTTCAGGACCCAGCGTCGCGGCGTTTGGCCCGGGCCCTGAAGATGACGCAGAAACCGCGCTTGGAACCAATAGCCCTCGTCATAGCCCGACGTGTCGAGCCAGGCGTGATAGGATGGCGCACGATAGACGGCGTTGAAGCGGGGGCTGCGGAATACGTGGCTCGTGATTTCCGTGCACTCCTGTGGCGCGTCCGCCTCCGTCGGATGTAGGCTGCTGATCCCTTTCGCGAGGTGGGTGAACAGCCGGAGTTGCAGGCGCACCTTCTGGCGTCCGGCGGCGAACCCCGCCGCGCGATGCTTGGGACAGGGATAGATCGCCTCCCACATGCGCGGGGCGCGGTTGGCGGGATCCTCCGCCAGCAACCCGTGGAGGAACGTCGTGCCGCTGCGCGGCAGGCCGGCGATAAAGATCGGCGGCGCGAGCGGCCGCCTGAGGATGGAGCGATCCTCGCGCTCCACGTCCGCGAGGATCTGAAGCGTCGAGAGCATCCGCTTCAAATCCCAGTGGACCGCGAGGCGTCCAAACGGCGTAAGGCGCGCCTCTTCCCGAAGGCTCGAGGTCAGGGCGGCGAGCGCTTCCACAAGGCGCCGTTCGGCGAGCGGCTTTAGGTCCAAGCGCGTGGCCTTCGCCGCCGCGGCGATCAGAGACTCCGGGTCGAGCCCCGTCTCGCCAAGAACTGCGCCGGCAAGCCGTGCGACTGCCTGGGCAATCACCGGGCGCCCGTCGTCGCAATAAAGTCATGAATGAGCCCAGGTTTGCTCGGCGAGAGGAACGAGGCGAAGCACGATCGGGCGGCGCCGAAAACCAGATATTGAGCCGTCATCAACGAGAACTCCGGCGCCTGGAGACGCCGGCGATGGTCCGGATGAAAAGACTGCCGGTCGCTTCAGGCACGACGGCCCTGATTAGCTCACCGAAGCGAGATCTGTCACTTGGATTCGTAGCGTTCGACCACGACGGCGGCCGCGAAGACACCCGCGATCTGGGTAATACTGATCACCCAGCTCATCGCGCCGGGGACGGACTTGTCGCTATCTGGCCGATTTTCGGCGTGGCCGACACGCCGCCACCATGATGTCGCCGATCAAACGCGTTCCTGACACCGTGTTCTGATCTCCGGCCTGCCGCCAGACCCCAATTCTGCCGGACGGCCCGCTCACGACCGCATCGACGGTCCGGGCCGCTCGAATAGGATGCGGCTTCACCCCCGGACCCTTTTTCGCTCTCTTTCGCAATTCGATGCTTACCCACAGCCAGGAGCGCGACCAGACGCCGGGATCACATTTGTCGGGACAAAATCGCCGTGAAGCGCTTTTGTGCCGCAGTTGGCGAGCTCGAGATACCAGTCGCTCGGTAAGCTATAGCCAATCGGCGATTTGCTGTCGGGCATGTCGAGATACACAAACCCCACTGGAGCCTGGTTCGGCACGTCGTTCACCGTCGGCGCCAGCTTATACATCGCCGTGCCCTCATCGACCTCATCAAACATCGCGCCATAGGCCATGGTGATCTTGTGCAGGTGATCGCTTCCCAAGTAATTATAGAGTTGGTGCCACCAGAATTGACCTCCGAGGCGGGGTACCTGATTCAGTGGGACGCTTTGGCCCCGAATCCGCGCTAGATTTGCAAATGACATGCCCGGCCAAAGAGTTGGCATGTAGCCTTGCCCGCTGGCTGTCGTCGCGTCGATGTCGCCCTTGATGGCATTGAACCAATTCGAATCGGCCCCGGGAATATCGACCCAGGCGCCTACGTACCACGGCTGAATCACGTCGAAGGATTGATACACCGAGGTCCAAAGCGGGTCCGTCAGACATCCCTGCCCCAATGTTCTCCAACCGACGCAGGTTTGACCGATGATGCTTGCCCGATATTGGGGAGGGGCCGCCGAATGGAACCAATTTATGATTTCAGCCGCCTGCTGAGGGGTCGCCGCATTGGGATTAGGCGCCAGGCCAAAGCCGAATAAGGCAACGACAGGCAGGCCCTTATGATGCAAATAGGCAGGGCTCTTGGTCAGCCCCAAGGTATCGACGAGATGCATCCACCGCGTCTGAACCGATTGGACCACCGAGCTGCTTGTACAAGCTGAGCAATCCAGCTCGACGGCAAAAACCCGGCCGGAGGCCTGAGCCGCTGCTTTAACATTCAGAGCCACCTTGTCGAGCACCGACTGCAGTTGTTGCGGACTGTTCAGGTATTCTTGCACAAACTCCTGCAGCACCGCGCCATCAAGGCCGTATTGCGCCATCCATTGAAAGTGCAGGTTCACAGTGCCTGCGTCCCAGGCGCTGTACACTTGTGCGGTTGCGCCATTCGGCAATGCAAGTGCAGTTGGGTAAAGCAGTGTTGAGGGGTATGCGGAAGTGTCTGGCCACATGTCGACTGTGGCGTTTACAGACGACATGATGCCTGTTCCCCATTGAGCCCAGTGCGCGTCGGTATTATTTGCGGCAGAAAACGGGTCGGCGTCTTGTAGGGCTGTGAACCAGCCCTGATAACCGAAGAGCATCTTGGCGTTGAGGGTCGAGGGATCTACAGAAAAAAGGATCCTGTTTTTATTCACGAATTCCTTGCTGGCAAAAATGATATCGACAAAGCCTTGTTTAGACAGTATCCCGGTCGTTAGCTTGTGAGCATACGTTGTAATTGTAGTGGCTTCAGGGGTACGAAAGTACAATAGGTTGTAGATTAATGTAACAAACTGCACTGGCGTTAAACTTTGAATATTGAAATTGTAATTGAATTCAGTAGAAGCCAACATTATGTCCATCAATCCGTTTATGGTAAGTTTTTTTTGCGCTAGCTGTCCCGTGTAGGAAGTCAAGTCTGCCGAGTTGGCCGGGCGTCCAAGCCAAAGACAGTAGAGATACTTGACCTGGTTTGACGCGATCGCCGGGAGTTTGACCAGCGTGGTGAGCTCGCAATTGCGCGATATTCCCGCGGTTACAGTCGTGCTGCTCGCGATGTCCTGGAAAAACAACATGAAAAAGCCAATTAAAATCGTAAAGGTGACGACCCTTCTAGTCATTTCGAGTCTTCCGAATAGTTGATTTTTGCAATGTCTCTTGCAAACCCTTTCTACAACTGAAGTTGTCAGTTATCCGTTTTGGCAATAGATCAATTTGTAGAGAGCGTAATATGATAACAATTGGCTAATGCAACGTCGGACGGTGGCCTGAGCGCAGGCTTAGGTTCTTACGTTGAGTGAAAAGCGTGTCCTCAGCTTACGTATGAGCAGGCAAGTGAAACCCGTGCTCATTCGCCGTGGACGTAGCGGGTCCGACGAAGGTCCAAAAACTAAAGATGCGTTATTGACAATGCCCAACCGACGACTGATCGTCATACCCTGACGAAGATAGCGATAGTGACGCTGACCTTCGGAACAGGCGGCCGCCTGAGAAGCGACGGGCAAAATCGCCGCGATCCATTGAACATTCGAGGGCTTGGGCGGCGGCTCCTACCGGCCGGAAGGCGATGCGAAGCGGAAGGCGGCGAACAACTGGATCCGCAAGGGCGACTTCGAGGCGGGGAATCGGCTTGGACGCCGCCGTTTGCGACCCGGAGCATCCGACCCGCATTCGCGCCGAATATGACGTCGGCGACCGCCTTCATCCCAACGATGCGCCATGGGCGACGCGGTCGATCGGAAGCTGTTCGAGGCGCAGCTCGCGGACGGCGCTTTGGACGCGATGCGGCCAGCGGCGCCGCAAGGCGGGTTGAACGGCGACGGCTCAGCCGATCACGCGCGCCAAAGCCTGCCGCCGAGCAGGTCGAATGTCATACGTGGCGCCGGTCGGCTCCCGCGGAAGCCGCGCGAGCTCGAGATTGTGCCTGAGCCCCGTGTTGACGACGCCATTTCGGCGCTTATTTAGCTCGACTGGGCTAGCCAGGAACGCTCTTATGGAATGGCGCCTCCAAGACGCCAAGAACCACTTCTCGAAAGTCGTCCAGAGCGCGCGCACCCAAGGGCACAGATTGTAACCCTTCGCGGCGAGTGCGCGTATCGTCGAAATCCGCGACGTTGCGTGTGACGACGATCAGGTCATGGACGGTCGCGGTCGCCGCGATCAGCCCCCCCAACCACGCATAGGCAAAGACCGAATTATTGCCGGACGCGTTATGAGCGCCGCCCAGAAAGGAGCCGTCGAAATTGTTCGCCCCGACGACCGCCGGAGGCGACTCATCGATTGACCGCGACTGAACAGGCGTGGCTGGATTTCTATTCGAGACAAGCTCAGATCGAGGCATGACTCTGCAGTTCACGACCTGAGCTCGCTGCTCCGATGCTGACCTGCCGATGCTGGAAAAGTGCGCGCAGCCGTCTTCGACGGAAGCCGCGTCGCCGAATGAATAAGAAGTGCCCTCGGAGTGTTTCCTGTCCTGCGCCGATCCCTGCCGGCGCTCAAACCCGGGAGAGCGACATGGGCGTCAAGACAGTTGCGACCTCTTATCGATTGATCCTCATGGCCTCGTTGGCGGGCGCAGGCCTTTGCTCGGCGAGCGCGGCCCCTGCGTCGGCAACCGAGTTCCAGCAAACGAATTTGGTCTCGGACATTCCAGGCCTGGCCAAGATCACGGATCCTGACCTGGTCAACGCATGGGGCATCTCAGAGAGTCCCACATCTCCATTTTGGATTTCCGACAACGGAACGGGCCTTTCGACGCTCTATTCCGTGCCGCCTATCGCGAAGGTTCCGCTCACCGTAACGATTCCTCCATCCATCCTTGGCGGGGGAATGACGTCCGCACCCACTGGACAGGTGTTCAACGGGACAAGCGGTTTTGCGCTCGGTCCTGGAGGTTCCGCGGGCAAGGCGCTTTTCCTGTTCGACTCGGAGGACGGCGTTATCTCCGGATGGAACGGATCACTTGGAACGAATGCGGTCATCGCCAAGGATTTTGGCGATGCGGCCGTCTATAAGGGTCTGGCAATCTCGACACTCAACGGAGGCGCCCTGTACGCGACTAATTTTCGTTCCGGCATGGTCGAAGCGTACGGCAGCGATTTCAATCCAGTGGGGACGTTTACTGACCCAAGCCTAACGGCGCAGGGGTACGCGCCGTTCAATGACAAGGTCATAGGAAGTGACCTTTATGTCACCTTCGCGTAGCAGGACGCCGACAAGCACGACGACGTCGCCGGGCCCGGCAACGGATTCGTCGACGTATTCAATCTCGACGGCACACTGGACACGAGTTTTGGTGTAAATGGGCGGCTGATCTCCAGGGGAGTGCTGGACTCGCCATTGGGCCTGGAGATCGCGCCATCGAGTTTCGGGGCGCTCGCCGGCGATCTTCTGGTTGGAAATTTCGGCAACGGATGGATCAATGCCTTTAATCCAAAGTCCGGGGCGTTCGTCGGCACGTTGGACGGGACCAATGGCAGTCCGCTCGTGATCGACGGCCTTTGGGGCCTGACGGTCGGCAGCGGCGCAGCCGGTGGAAGCCTCAATGCGCTCTACTTCACAGCCGGGCCCAATGGCGAAAGCGACGGCCTGTTCGGAAGCCTGACGGCTGTTCCCGAGCCTTCGACCTGGGTGATGATGGTGGCTGGCTTCATCGGCCTCGGTTTCGCGGGATATCGTCGCTCGGGCAAGACCAGGGCAGCTGCCGCCCTTGCGTGATCGGCCAAGCAGTTACTTGACGTGAGGCCGCAATCAGGCGGCCTCACGTCGCTTTCCGGCAAGGGTTCCGCTTGTCGCGACATAGCGCGCAAGGAGATTTTCTGCGCGCTCTAGCGCCGCACTTTCGCTGACTACCGAACTGCGGCGAGGGTGCCGACAAAATCGTCGCCGCGGGCGTTGGACACAGCTTGGTGGCAGCCCATGCAGCTCGATGGCCGGTCCTGCAGATAGGTCTCCATCGCCGTGTTGATCAGGTTCTCCTCCGCCGCCGCGGTCGACCTGTAGGATTCGTCGCGCGCTCCGGCGGCCTCCGGCCCTCCGGGGAAATAGCCGCCGTCGTTGCTCGGCGCGGGCGGTTCACTGCTGGTCGGCCACTGGACGGCGACGAGCATGTAGCGCTCCCAGACCGTTCCCTTCACGCCCGGCGCATTCGAATAGGCGCGGTTCACGGCCATGATTGATGGGTCAATCGGATGGCGGCGCACGACCTGCATCGGAGAGGGGTCCGGCTTCGGTGGGTTCGCCCAGCCAACCGGGAGCGTTCCGGCCGAGCCCAACGGCGGCCAGAGACGCTTCGGCTTCGATGGGTCGTAGTAGGCGTAAGGGACCCCGTCGTCGCGCGCGTCCGGCTCGCGAGCCTCGCCCTCGCCGGCGGGGGGTACGTTGTCGACCTGCTCGAATGTGCTCCAGATCCATTGCGGACGGCTCGGCGTCTTGATCGCGATATGGAGACCGACCAGCGCCACGTCGCTTTCTGAGCACACCACATGCCCCGCTGCGAGGGTCTTGGCGACGTCGACGATCTCGGCGCGCTCGACGTAGGCCCGCGAGCGAGCGGACTGTGGATCTGCAGAGGTCAGCGGCCGCCAAGCCGCCTTGACCGCGATCGAACCGACGGGGAAGCGGGCCGGATGGTTCGCATCAGGAAGGTTGAGCCCTCGGCTCCAGCCGTTGGCGTCGAACGTGTTGAATTCGGTGGCGTTGAAATGGATCTCGTAGCGGGTGTAAGCTCCATTCTCTGCGACGAGCGGATTGCCCGGCTCGTCGGCGGCGAAGCTCGGCTGGTTGAATTCGGCGAACGGCGCAAACGAGGCGATCGTCTTTTGCCGATTGTCGATGCCGGGTCCGCATGGGTTGCGCCCGCCGTAGCTCGCCCAGGGCCCGGGCGCGACACGGCGCCCTTGGGCGTCAATCCGGAACAGCTCGTAATCGGACTTGAACGCTTCCCACACCCGCCCGCCCGAATCGCTCAGTGCTTTCGCACGATCCGGCTCGCCTCGTTCGGAAGCCTTTGGCGCCGAGGGCCAGTTAAGGGCGATGAAGGCGCGCCATGCGAAATTGGCGAGGGCGCCGCGCGAATTCGTCGGAGCGTCGTCCATGCGGTCCGGTGAGGCAACCGGCGCGAGGCGCGAAGGTCCGAAAGCAGAGGGGGCAGAAAGCCCAGCTGAAGCCAGGAGCGTGGCGAAGGCGAAGGTTCGGCGCCGAACCAGGTCCATCGCGCGCCGGGTACTCATTCCGTGCGCCCGAACTGTCCATCGATCGACCAGGCGCCGGGCCCGAAAACGGCCAGGACGAAGAATCCCCCCGCCATGGCGACGTTTTTCTGGAACTCGATCGTCTCGCCCGAAGTGAGGTGGAAAATAAGCGCCGTCAAGAGGCAGAAGCCGGCGAGCGCAATCGCCGCCCAGCGTGTTTTGAAGCCCGCAAGAATGAGGAGCCCTCCCCCAAACTCGGTCAGGATCACGAACGGCAGGAGCGCGGGGGCGACGCCGTGCTCGCGCATGTAGCCCGCAACGCCGGCGTAACTCGTGATCTTTCCAAAGCCTTCGACGACGAAGACGTAAGCCATCATCGCTCGTGCCAGAAGAACGACGGGGCCGGCGAGGCGACGCAGAAAAGCGAGATCGGCGTCGAGGCCGACTGGACGATCATCGCCCCGCTCCGGCGATGACTGAAGGCTCGACATTGGCGGCTCCTTCGATGAGGCCGCGCGGACGACCAACCTCCGCGCAACCGGTTACGCCTTGCCGATCAGAGGGCGTGGACGTCGGCGAGCGCCTTGGCGAGCTCGCCGTAATATTCGCAATGGCCGCCGCAGATCTTACCGATCGCCGCCAGCTGGTCCTTGGCGAGATCGAACTCGCCCTCGATCACATAGGCCTCACCAAGATACTCGCGCACCTGCGGATAGGCTGGATCGAGCGCCACGGACTTGAGATAATAGCCGATCCCCTCGTCGGTGCGGCCAAGCTTGCGCGTGGCGTAACCCCGATAGTTGAGGGCGCGCGGCGTATTCGGATTGTCGAGCATGTCAAGCACGTCGATCGCCTCTTGGAAGCGGTCGGCCTTCGCCAGCGCGTAGGCGTATTCGGTGAGGTCCGAGTCCGGAAGGATTCCGCTGCGCCGCTGAAGGCATCGATGATGTTTGCGGTCCCAGACTTGGCCTGGAACGCATGTCGTGAGGTCGTCCCTCGGCGCCTGGGCCCGATAGGGCGCCGGATCGGACGGCCGAAAGAAACTTCCTCCGCCGCCTCCTGATCCCGCTCCTGCTCCGCCGCCGCCCGCTCCGGCTCCGGCCCCGCCTCCCCCTGCTCCGGCGCCCCCGCCGCCGGCTCCTGCGCCGCCGCCAGCGCCTCCGCCAGCGCCTCCTCCGGCGCCGCCGCCGGCTCCCCCGCCTCCTCCGCCTCCGGCTCCACCCCCACCGCCTCCTCCCGCCGCAAAGGCTGCTGGGGCGGCGAACGCCAGGCCGAGAACCAGAACGCCGCATGACAGCGCGGCCGTAAATCGTCCACCCGTTCGGCGCAAGGACTTCAGGAAAACACGCATCGCCAGTTCCTCTCCCGCTTGTGCTGGAGCCTGGGAAACACGCCGACGCAACCTTTTATTCGTGAAGAAAGCTTTGGGTTGCGGGCGGCCGAAGGTTGCCATTCGTCGTCTCCGGGCGGGCAGCCGAATTGTGCTTTAAGGGCGCCATGACTGAGGAAAGCCGACGCGACGTGCGTCTGGGGCTTCGAGCCTGCCCGGGCTTCTTGGAACATTTATAGAACATTTCCTTCCAGAAACCGCACACCTGTGGTACTGTAAACTTTCGCTCTCATGGAAGGACGGATTATGGCCGATACGGAACCGGAGATTGTGGTGAAGCCACGGCGCAAGCGCTCGACGCAGCGCGACATGGCGCTGCGCGATTCGCGCCTGGTCAGGCGCCTGGCGACGGGCCAGTCGATCGAGGAGGTGGCGGCGGGCGAGGGGATTTCGCTCCGCCTCGCGCGCCGGCGGGTCTCGGCGATCCTTTCCCGCAGCCCGGCTCCGCCGGCCGAATTCGCCCAGTTGCAGATGCGGCGGCTGAACGAGGCGATGATCGTCGCCTATGGCTCGCTGAAGGTCGGCAATCTGAAGGCGGTCGAGACGGTCCTCAAAGTCACCCGCGAGTACGATCGCTACGCCGGCCTCGCTCTGACCGTCGCCTCGCCCGCTGCGCCCGCCGCGCTCGCTCCGCCGGCGCCGCGGCTCGCGCTCGCGCCGCCGCAACACGACGAGGCGACGCTGACCGAGGCCGCAGCGGAGTCGGATTGATGGAGGGATGACGACGTCGCCATCGCGGATTAATAACTAACAAACTTAGTGTAACAGGGCCGCCGGCGGGGACGGATTTGTCCTCGGCGGCGCAGAAAAACAGGCCGACCCTAAACGGGGTCGCAAACAACTGGAATCGTTGGGGGCCGACCTTAAACTTGCGCTAAACCCGGGTTAGACGCCCCGACGCCTCAGGCGGTCAGCGCCGCCGCCATTTTCTGGCGCACCGCCTCGATCGCCTTGAGGGGGCGCAGCATCACCTTGAAGCTGTCGATAAAGCCCTCGGCGTTCCAGCCGATGATGTCGACGCCGTTGACCTCGACCCCGTCGATCGCGGTGATGAACTCGAGCACCGCCGACCTTTCGCCGTTCCACCGCCTGACGTAGCAAAAGTCCGGGCCGCCGAGGACGGCGAGCGCCGCGGCGAGATATTTCGTCGTGATCGCCTTTCCCCGCTGCGGCGTGTGAACGACCGGCGACAGGAAGACGACGTCCTCGGCGAGCAGCGCCTCGAGCCGCGCCGGATCCCGCGCCCGCGCAATATCATGCCAGCGCTCGATCGGATCCGGGGCCATTCCGTCCTCCTCAAAGCAAAGCTCTTGTCCGTCCCTGCCGCCGCTTCTATGGGAAGCGCGTCCGCGCCGAAAGGAGTTTTGAGCCCATGCGTTTCCTTCGAGTGAACAGCCTCGTCGTCTGCTGCAGCGACGAGGGGCGGCGCGACGGCCCGGCGCTCGTCTTCATCAATTCGCTCGGAACCGACCTGCGCATCTGGGACGACGTCGCGCGCATCCTCTCGCCCGACTTCCGCATCGTCCGCTACGACAAGCGCGGCCACGGCCTTTCCGAGCTCGGTCCCGACCGCTGCGACATGGCCGATTATGCGCGGGACCTCGCGGCGCTGATGGACGCGCTCGACGTCAAGCGCGCGACTTTGGTCGGCCTGTCGATCGGCGGCCTGATCGCCCAGGAGCTCTATCGCCAGCGGCCAAAACTGTTCGCCGCCCTGGTGCTGTCCGACACCGCAGCCAAGATCGGAACCGACGAGTCCTGGGACGCGCGGATCGCCGAGGTCGAGCGCGGCGGGATCGAGGCGATCGCCAACTCCGTTCTCGAGCGCTGGTTCACCGCCGCCTTCCGGATGAACCGCAGGGACGAGCTCGCCGGCTGGCGGGCGATGCTGACGCGGACCCCTAAGCAGGGGTATCTCGCCGCCTGCGGGGCGTTGAAGCGCGCGGACCTTCGGCCCTACGCGGGAACAATTGAGGCTGCGACGCTTTGTCTCGTGGGCGAAGAGGACGGCTCGACCCCGGTCGCCCTGGTCCGCGAGACGGCGGGCCTGATCAAAGGCGCCCGCTTCGAGATCGTCCGGGGCGCCGGACACGTCCCGAACATTGAAACGCCTGAGGCTTTTGCCGCGTTGCTGACTCGGCACGCGGCTGGGGACGCCTGACGGCGAACCCTGACGGCGCGGTCACCGGACCTGAAATCCGGTGCGCCCAGCCGGGCCGACCTGCCCTTCCCGCAAGGCGGCGGGGAGAGTATAGACACGCGCCGTTTTGACGGGGATCCGGCCGCCGCCGGCGCCGTAGAGGTTCGCACTGAATGTCCCACCCCGTTTCGAGGGAGGCCGCCCCGCCTTCGACTCAGCAGGCCGAGGCCGCGCACGGCGACCATTCGCGCGGCGGCTTTTGGATCCTGGCGCTCGGCTCGATCGGGGTCGTCTTCGGCGACATCGGAACGAGCCCGCTCTACGCGTTGCAGACCGCTCTCGGCCAGCTGAAGGAAGCGCCGCTCGGCCCGGCGGAGGTCGTGGGCGTGGTTTCCCTAATCATCTGGGCCCTCCTGATCGTCGTCACCGCGAAATACGTCCTCTTCCTGATGCAGGCCGACAACAAGGGCGAAGGCGGCATACTGTCGTTGAAGGCGCTCGCTCAGCGCGCGCTCGGACAACGCACGACGATCGCATTCGTGCTCGGCGTGGCCGGGTCGGCGCTGTTCTCGGGAGACGCCATGATCACGCCGGCGATTTCCGTCCTCTCCGCGCTCGAGGGACTGAAACAGGTCGACGCCGATCTCGCGCCCTACGTCCTGCCGGCGACGATCGTCATTCTCGTCATTCTCTTCACCGCCCAGAGCAAGGGCACCGCGGGCGTCGCGGCGTTCTTCGGGCCGATCATGGCCGTCTTTTTCCTCGTCAACGCCTTGCTCGGCCTGTTTCACATCGCCAGCTCATGGACCATACTGGAAGCCC
The DNA here is from genome assembly GCA_963823165.1 of uncultured Alphaproteobacteria bacterium. Lineage (GTDB taxonomy): Bacteria > Pseudomonadota > Alphaproteobacteria > Rhizobiales > Beijerinckiaceae > Roseiarcus. The sequence goes on from CAWGKV010000040.1 coordinate 178,833, forward strand.
TGAGCCCGTTCCCTGGGCTCGGCTTCCTGCGGGAGCACGGCTCGGTCGGCTTCATCGTCCTCGGCAGCGTGTTTCTCGCGGTCACCGGCGCGGAAGCGCTCTATGCCGACATGGGTCATTTCGGCCGCAGGCCGATCCAGGCGGCCTGGCTGTTCCTCGTCCTGCCGGCGCTCATTTGCAATTACCTCGGCCAAGGGGCGCTGATCCTCAACAACCCGAAGGCAGTCGCCAATCCCTACTACCTGCTGGCGCCGAGCTGGGGCCTGCTGCCGCTGATCATCCTGTCGACCGCCGCCACGGTCATCGCGAGCCAGGCGGTGATAACCGGCGCCTACTCGCTCGCGAGCCAGGCGATCCAGCTCGGTCTTCTGCCGCGGCTCGAAATCGTCCACACCTCCCACACCCAGGAAGGCCAGATCTTCATCCCTCGCGTGAACCGCGTCCTGCTGCTCGGCGTGCTGGCTCTGGTGCTGTTGTTCCGGTCGTCGGACGCTCTCGCCAACGCTTACGGCATAGCGGTTTCGGGTACGATGGTCGCGACGACCGCGCTCGCCTTCTTTGTCGTTTGGAAGCTTTGGCGCTGGCCGCTCTGGGCGGCGCTGGCGCTCGTCTGCGGCTTCCTTTCGATCGACATCGGCTTTTTCATCGCGAACCTCTACAAGGTGCTGGACGGCGGGTGGGTTCCGCTGACGCTCGGCGGCGCGATGTTCATCCTGATGTGGACTTGGTCGCGCGGCAGCGCCATCCTCAACGTCAAGACCCATCGGGACAGCATTCCGATGCCCGACCTGATCAAAATGCTGGAGAAGTCGAAACCGGTGCGGGTGCCCGGGACGGCGGTGTTCCTCACCAACGATCCGACCTCGGCGCCGTCCTCCCTGATGCACAACCTCAAGCACAACAAAGTCTTGCACGAGCGCGTGGTGCTCCTGAACGTCCGCACCGAGACGACGCCGCGCGTAGCCGACGCAAACCGGTTTGAGATCGCCTCCCTGTCGCCCGACTTCACGTTGGTCACGTTGCACTTCGGGTTCATGGAGCAGCCCCACATACCGCGCGCGCTCGCCGCAATGCGCAAGGCGGGCCTCAAGTTCGATATTATGACGACCTCGTTCTTTCTCGGCCGGCGGACGCTCAAGACGGCGTCCAATTCCGGCATGCCGCTGTGGCAGGATCGGCTTTTCATCGCCATGACAAAACAAGCGGCGAGCGCGCCCGACTTCTTCAATCTGCCGTCGGACAGAGTGGTCGAACTCGGGGCGCAGATGAAGGTCTGAGCGAAACATCAATTCTCCCCCCTCCATGAAAGTCTACGTCATCAATCTTGACCGGCATCCTGAGCGGCTCGCGCATATGCGCGAGCAACTCAGCGACGTTGGTTTCGAGCGAGTGGCGGCGGTCGATGGCGCCATGAATCCTGAAAAGGCAACCGGCTTGACGCGCTTTGAGTTGGCCTGCCTCGAGAGCCACAGGAACGCATGGCGGCTGTTTTTGAAGCGCGCGGACGCCCACGCCTGCTTTCTCGAGGATGACGTTCACCTCTCACGGGACTTCGGCGCGCTCCTCAGGGCGGAAGGCTGGATCCCGCCCGAGGCGCACTCGATGAAGCTCGACACGTATTTTCAAGACGTGAAACTGGGGCCGAAGCGGACGGTCTTCGGAGGCCGCGAGGCGGCGCGGCTCTATACGCGCCACGAAAGCAGCGCGGCATATGTTCTGTCGCGCCAGGGCGCGCGGCGATATCTCGAATTGACGGCGCGCCCGGTCCTTCCGGCGGATTATTCCTTGTTCCCGAAGAATCCTCGCGCCCTCGGATTGCGGGTGTATCAGCTCATGCCTGCAGTCGCGATTCAAGATCATCTTCTCCAGCAGGACGGCGGCGGGCATGCCTTCCCGACCGCGATGGACGCAGGCGGAAGCGAGAGAGAGAGGGGGCGGCTGCTCGGCAGGCTATGGCGAGAAATCAAGCGGCTCTTCGGCCAGGTTGCCGAGATCCCCGGAAGCGATCTACTTGCGAGCCTTCGTGAGGACGGAGAGCACGACGGTCGGGTTCGTATAGGCCCGACCTCAACGAATCATCCGCCGATATTGAAGCTTGCCATCGCCGCCATATTGATGATGTCGGAGTCTTTTGCGCCGAGCGATACAATCTGGACAGGCTTCTCCAGTCCGACGATCAGAGGCCCAATCACGGTCGCGCCCCCGAGTTCTTGCAGCATCCTGGTTGAGATGGCGGCGGAGTGGAAGGCCGGCATAATCAAGACATTTGCCGTGTCCTTCAAGCGGGAGAACGGATAGGCCGCCATCAGCTCTCTGTTGAGCGCGACGTCCGCGCCCATCTCGCCGTCGTATTCGAAGTCAACCCGCCTCGAATCGAGAATGCGGACCGCCTCCTGCACGCGCTGAGTCCGCTCGCCGGGAGGATGCCCAAAGTTGGAGAACGCGAGCATGGCGACGCGTGGCTCGTAACCAAGCCGCCGCGCGACCCCGGCGGCCTCGATTGCGATGTCCGCCAGATCTTCCGCCATCGGCATTTCCGTGATGGCGGTGTCGGCAACGAGGATCGGACGGCCACGAGATATGATGATAGAGACGCCGACCACTCGATGACCCGGTTTGTCGTCGATCACGCGTCGCACCTCTTCGAGAGCGATCGAGAAATTTCGGGTGACGCCGGTCACCATTGCGTCGGCGTCTCCGTGCGCAACCATCGCAGCGGCGAAGTAGTTGCGATCTTGATTGATCAGGCGCTGACAGTCGCGCGACAGGTAGCCCTTGCGCTGCAGCCTCTCGTAGAGGAACTGGGCGTACAACGCGTTGCGCTGGGAAAGCCTGGCGTTATGGACCTCGATGCCCTTGTCGTCGAGGTCAAGCCCTGAGCCCTCCGCGGCAGCTCGAACGCGTTCCTCGCGCCCAACCAGAACTGCCGTGCCGAGGCCCTGATGGACGAAGGAATATGCGGCGCGAATAACCTGCTCTTCTTCTCCCTCGGCAAACACGACGCGTTTCGGCGTGCGGCGAACCCGCTCGATGATCCGCTGCATCGCGCCGGCGATCGGGTCGCGGCGCGCCGACAATTGCGCCTTGTAAGCAGTGAGATCAACGATTGGACGGCGGGCTACACCCGAGCTCATCGCCGCTTTCGCCACCGCGATCGGCACGACGTGGATGAGGCGGGGATCGAAAGGGACCGGGATGATGTAGTCACGCCCGAACCTCGGCCGAGCGCCGCGATATGCGGCGGCCACTTCATCAGGGACGTCTTCCCGGGCAAGCTCCGCCAGCGCGCGCGTCGCCGCGATCTTCATCTCCATGTTGATGGTCTTCGCGCGCACGTCGAGAGCGCCCCGGAAAATGTAGGGGAAGCCAAGGACGTTGTTGACTTGGTTTGGATAATCGGAGCGGCCGGTTGCGATGATCACGTCCTCTCTAGCCTTCCGGGCGTCCTCGGGCGTGATTTCGGGGTCCGGGTTCGCCATGGCGAAGATGATCGGGTTCGCGGCCATTGTCTTGACCATTTCAGGCGTCAAGGCGCCCTTGGCCGACAGGCCGAAAAAAATGTCGGCGCCGGCCATCGCTTCTTCGAGAGTGCGCATCTTTGTGTCGACCGCGTGAGCGGACTTCCACTGATTCATCCCTTCGTGGCGGCCGCGGTAGACGATGCCTTTGGTGTCGCACAGGAGGACGTTCGACGGTTCGAATCCGATCGCCTTGATCAGGTCGAGGCAGGCTATTCCTGCGGCTCCCGCGCCATTGCAAACGAGGCGCGTCGTTTTGATGTCGCGGCCGGTGAGATGAATTGCGTTGATCATTCCTGCGGCCGCGATGATCGCCGTCCCGTGCTGATCGTCATGGAACACCGGGATGTCCATCATCTCGCGCAGGCGCTCTTCGATGTAGAAGCACTCGGGAGCCTTGATGTCCTCGAGATTGATCCCTCCGAATGAGGGGCCCAGATATTTGACGGCGTTGACGAACTCGTCGGGTTCTTCCGTGGCGATCTCGAGGTCGATGGAATCCACGTCGGCGAAGCGCTTGAAGAGCACCGCCTTTCCTTCCATGACGGGTTTGGACGCCAAGGCTCCGAGGTTGCCGAGACCGAGGATGGCGGTGCCATTCGAAATGACGGCGACCATATTGCCGCGCGAGGTATAGTCGTAGACCGTCGAAGGGTCCGCGGCGATCGCCTTGACCGGAACCGCCACGCCGGGCGAGTAGGCGAGCGATAGATCGCGCTGCGTCGCCATTGGCTTTGTCGGCACGATCTCGAGCTTCCCGGGACGGCCGCGGCTGTGAAACTGAAGCGCCTCCTGGTCGGTGATCGAGGGGCGCTTCGGCGCGTCGTCGGCCTTGTCAGGCATGGCTCTGTTCCTGGTTCGTGGATCGGATGGGCTGGGCAGGGAGGGCGATCGGAACCGAAAGGCCGGCGGATCTCCCGCTTCGCCTTTGCCCGTCACGGTGCTGGCGCCGTTTGGCGCCGACAACGAAGATTCAAGGGGCTTAGGCGCCAAAAACTGTCGCTTCGCGAGGACGCGTCCGGCCAACAGGACACTGCGAAATATTACATGTAATATATATGTATATAGCGAGCCCGGGCTGGCGTGCGGGGCGCCATTTGCGAGAGGCAGGCTTTCGCGGTTGGCGAAACCCGGCTGGCGGAAAGAATTCCTTGCCTGCCCGAACATTTCCTCCGCCCGCCTCTTTGAAGACTAGCCCGGTCCCGGCCCGGGCGCGCGCTCCTGCAATGTCGCGTTTATACCGGGCTGGCGCCGCCTTACAAACACGGCACTGCCGTCCAGGCAAGACATCGTCTGCTCCCCGCCGATTATCCATCACAATCGACGGCGCTTGCGCTGACATAAAGATATGTTTATGTGCTTATACGAGTACAGTGAGCGGCGGTTCCGACATGAATGATCCTCTCGACGCCGCCTTTGGCGCTTTCGCCCACGATCAGCCCGCGGCCGAGGCCCTGATCGCGGCCGCGCGGCAGCGCATCCTGATCCTCGACGGCGCGATGGGGACGCAGATCCAGGCGCTCGGCCTGACCGAAGCTCATTTTCGCGCCGAAAGGTTCCAGTCCTGCGAATGCCACCAGGCCGGCAACAACGACCTTCTCACGCTGACCCAGCCGAAAGCCATCGAAGACATCCACTTCGCCTACGCGATGGCGGGCGCGGACATTCTCGAAACGAATACTTTTTCCTCGACCTCGATCGCGCAGGCCGACTACGGCATGCAGAGCATAGTCTATGACCTCAACCGCGACGGCGCGCGGCTGGCCCGGCGGGCGGCGGTCAAAGCCGAAAAGGCCGACGGACGTCGTCGCTTCGTAGCCGGCGCTCTCGGTCCGACCAATCGCACCGCGTCGCTGTCGCCGGATGTCAACAATCCGGGCTACCGCGCGGTGACGTTCGATGATTTGCGCCTCGCCTACGGCGAGCAAATTCGCGGTCTTATCGACGGCGGCGCCGACCTCATCCTGATCGAAACGATCTTCGATACGCTGAACGCCAAGGCGGCCATCTTCGCCTGCGAGGAGATCTTCGCCGAACGAGGCCTCCGTCTGCCGATGATGATTTCTGGAACGATCACCGACCGTTCCGGGCGCACCCTGTCCGGACAGACTCCGACCGCCTTTTGGCATTCGGTGCGCCATTCCCGCCCCCTGACTGTCGGCCTCAACTGCGCGCTCGGGGCGAGCGCGATGCGCGAGCATCTGGAGGAAATCTCCAACGCCGCGGACACGCTCGTCTGCGCCTATCCGAACGCCGGCCTGCCCAACGCTTTCGGCCAGTACGACGAGAGCCCCGAGGCGATGGCGGCCCAGATCGCCGGCTTCGCCAGGGACGGCCTGGTCAACATCGTCGGCGGCTGCTGCGGTTCGACCCCCGACCACATCCGCGCGATCGCCGAGGCGGTCCGCAACGTCAGGCCGCGCTCCGTCCCGACCGTCGCGCCGCTGATGCGGCTTTCGGGCCTCGAGCCGTTCACCCTCACTTCCGACATTCCCTTCGTCAACATCGGCGAGCGGGCGAACGTCACCGGTTCGGCGAAGTTCCGCAAGCTGATCACCGCCGGCGACTTCGCCGGCGCGCTCGCGGTCGCGCGCGACCAGGTGGCAAACGGCGCGCAGATCATCGACGTCAATATGGACGAGGGGCTCATCGATTCCGAGGCGGCGATGATCGAGTTCCTCAATCTCGTCGCCAGCGAGCCGGACATCGCGCGCGTGCCCGTAATGGTCAACTCGTCGAAATTTCCGATCATCGTGGCGGGCCTCAAGCGCCTTCAAGGCAAGAGCCTCGTCAACTCGATCTCGATGAAGGAAGGCGAAGAGGAATTTCTGCGCCAGGCGCGCCTCGTGCGCGCTTACGGCGCGGCCGTGGTTGTGATGGCCTTCGACGAGCAGGGACAGGCCGACACTTTCGAACGCAAGGTCGCTATCTGCGCCCGCGCCTACAAGCTGCTCACCGAGAAGGCCGGCTTTCCGCCCGAGGACATCGTGTTCGACCCGAACATCTTTGCGGTCGCGACCGGCATCGAAGAGCACAACGGCTACGGCATCGCCTTCATCGAGGCGGCGCGCCGGATCCGGACGGATCTGCCGCATGCGCACGTGTCCGGCGGCGTCTCCAACCTGTCCTTCTCGTTCCGCGGCAACGAGCCGGTGCGCGAGGCGATGCACGCGGTGTTCCTCTACCACGCCATCCAGGCCGGGATGGACATGGGCATCGTCAACGCCGGCCAGCTCGCGGTCTACGACGAGATCGATCCCGAGCTGCGCGAGGCCGGCGAGGACGTGGTGCTGAACCGTCGCCCGGACGCGACCGAGCGCCTGCTCATTCTCGCCGAGCGCTTCCGCGGCGCAGGAGGAAGGGAGGCGAAGGCGCAGGACCTCGCCTGGCGCGACGAGCCGGTCAACGAGCGCATCGCCCACGCACTCGTCAACGGGATCACCGACTATATCGAGGCCGACGTGGAGGAGGCGCGGCTCGCAGCCAAGCGTCCGCTCGACGTGATCGAGGGCCCGCTGATGGCGGGCATGAACGTCGTCGGCGACCTGTTCGGCGCGGGCAAGATGTTTCTGCCGCAGGTGGTCAAGTCGGCGCGGGTGATGAAGCAGGCGGTCGCGGTCCTCCTGCCTTACATGGAGGCCGAGAAGAAGGCCGGCGGAGACTCCCGCCGGACCGCGGGCACGATCGTGATGGCGACGGTCAAGGGCGACGTGCACGACATCGGCAAGAACATCGTCGGCGTGGTGCTCGCCTGCAACAATTACGAGATCATCGACCTCGGGGTGATGACGCCCTGCTCGAAGATCCTCGCGGTCGCGCGTGAGAGGAAGGCGGACGCGATCGGCTTGTCCGGCCTCATCACGCCCTCGCTCGACGAGATGGCCCATGTCGCGGCGGAGATGGAGCGCGAAGGTTTCGACATCCCGCTGCTCATCGGCGGCGCGACGACGAGCCGGGTCCATACTGCGGTCAAGATCCATCCGCGCTATGCGCGCGGCCAGGCGATCCACGTCAACGACGCGAGCCGGGCGGTCGGCGTCGTCTCGTCGTTGCTGTCTCCCGACGCGCGCGCTGCGACGATCGAGGCGGTGCGCGCCGAATACCGCAAGGTCGCCGCGGCGCACGAGCGGAGCGAAGCGGAGAAGACGCGCACCCCGCTCGTCAGGGCGCGCGCCAACGCGGTGGCGATCGACTGGAGCGCCTATCGCCCGACGAGGCCGACCTTCCTCGGGACGCGCGCGTTTGGTTCTTACGATCTCGCCGAGCTCGCCCGCTACATCGACTGGACGCCCTTCTTCCAGACGTGGGAGCTCAAGGGCCGCTATCCCGCGATCCTCGACGATCCGGAGCAGGGCGCGGCGGCGCGCACATTGTTCGACGACGCGCAGGCGATGCTGCAGCGGATCATCGAGGAGAGATGGCTCGAGCCCAAAGCGGTCGTCGGCTTCTGGCCCGCGGCGCGAACCGACGACGACATCGCGCTCTATGCGGACGAAGAGCGGAAGGCGCCGATCGCGACGCTCCACACGCTCCGCCAGCAGCTTGCCCGCCGCGACGGCCGTCCGAACGCGGCGCTCGCGGACTTCGTCGGCTCTGCGGAGGTCCGCGACTATATCGGCGCCTTCGTCGTCACCGCGGGCGTCGAGGACGAGGCGGCCGCGCGGCGCTTCGAGCGCGCCAACGACGACTATTCGGCGATCCTGGTCAAGGCGCTCGCCGACCGGCTGGCCGAGGCCTTCGCCGAGGCCCTTCACGCCCGCGTCCGCCGCGAGCTCTGGCCTTATGCGCCGGAGGAGCCTTTCACCCCCGAGGAGCTGATGGCAGAACCCTATCGCGGCATACGCCCGGCGCCCGGCTACCCGGCCCAGCCCGACCACACCGAGAAGGCGACCCTCTTCCGCCTGCTCGACGCGGAGCAAAAGATCGGCGTCAGGCTCACCGAAAGCTTCGCCATGTGGCCGGCGTCCTCGGTGTCGGGTCTCTACATCGCTCACCCGGAGGCGCATTATTTCGGGGTGGCGAAGGTCGAGCGCGACCAGGTGGAAGACTACGCCGCCCGCAAGGGCATGGCGGTGGCGGAGGTCGAGCGCTGGCTCGGACCGGTGCTGAACTACGTCCCGATCCGGGCCGAGGCGGCGGAGTAAGGCCCTCCGCTCCGCCTGCGGGGGAAATGGGCCTGAGGGGCTGATCGCGCTTTAGCGCCGATTTAAGGTCGGGCCCTAACAGTTACAGCGGCTTACGACCCCGTTTAGGGTCGAGCCGGCAAACCGGCCAGAATCACGGTCGGGAGTGCGCTGCCGACGGGCCATTTAAACAATTAGTATTGGTAGTAATAGCTTACAAAACATACCATTTTGGTATTAAAGCTGGCTGGTGGGCCGGCGCCGGACGAGTTGCGATTGGGCCGACCCATTCTGGCGGGGCCGAGTCGTGCGGCGTTATCCGCCGTCCTGTTTGACCCATCGCTCGAAGTCGGCCGGAATGACGTTGGCTCCCGCAGATGACCGTCACTACCCGTTTTCCCCTGTAGCGGGCTCGGTCCTCCAATATCGCTGCAGCACCAAGGGCGGCCGCCGGCTCGACGACCGGTCCCGCGTCGCAATAAAGCATTCGCATCCCGGAAATGATGCTGCGTTCCCCGACCAGTGCGACGTGGTCGGCCACGGCCAATAGGTCGTCGAGGACCGCCGGGATCGGGCAGCGGCTGGCCACTCCATCGGCGATCGTGTCGATGCGGTCGGTCTCGACGACCGATTTCGCCCTCCACGACAACGCCATCGCCGGCGCGCCCCATGGTTGCACACAAACGATCTCGACCGTCGGGGCCAGGCATTTGAAGACATGACCCACGCCCGTCGCCAGGGCGCCGCCCCCGAGAGCGACGATAACGGCGTCTATCGGATCCCCCTCCGTGATGAGTTCGAGCCCAATTGTCCCGGGCCTTCACAAGTGTCGAGGTTTTCGCTGTCCTCAACCAGAAACGCGCCTTCGACGTCCGCCATCCGCCGCGCCAGACGGCGAGCATCCTCAATGTCGCCGTCGACAATACGGATTACGGGGACATGATACGAATTCCCCAATCAATCCGCCCGTACTCCGTGCGCCTTTCTTCCCCGCTTGCCCGGGCGGTGAGTGCGCCCGAGCTTCATCTCGACCATGGCGATGAAGTCCTGAGCGCCGAGAGGGCGCCCGTTGGGGCTGAGGGTCTCGAATCCGTCGAGCGCCGCCTGCTCTTCGCGCGACAGTTCCAAAAGATCGGCGAAGCGCGGCGCCCGCTCGAGCGCCGGCCCCTCCACGAGGCCTTCGCGATGCTCATAGGCGCGGCGACCGATGTCGGATGTGACGCCCGTGTAGAGAATGCCGTTCGGGCGGTTGGTCATGATGTAGACCCAGCCTCCCCGCATCGGCGCTCCGGCTCCCCTGCCGGTCTAGTCCGATAGCGTCCAGTTCTCGAGCGACAGTCCCGGGATGTCGGAGAAATCCGACGCATTGGCGGTGACAAGCGTGCAGCCGGAAGCAAGGGCGTGCGCTCCGATCAAGCGATCGAAGTCTTTTCGGCGCGCCCAGCCGACTTGGGCGAGGATCTGACCATAGGTTTCGGCGGCCGTCGCGTCGAAAGCGAGAACCGGAACGGTCTGCAGGATTCTCCTCAATCGGACTTGCCGCAACGCCGAGTCGGGCCCGCCCGAGTAGAGCCCTCTCTGTAGTTCAGCGAGGCTCAACGCGGACAGGAACACGACGCCCTCGTGTCGGGCGAGCCTGTCGAGGACCGGCTCGAACCCGTCGCGAGCGTGAATCGCGATGTTCGTATCGATGAGGAACTTCAAGCCCTAGTCCCAGCCGCGCTCCGGCAATTCGATCGGCTCGTACGGTTCGATTTGCCCCGGTTTCGGCATGGCGCGCAACGCCTCGACCATTTCCTTCAGGTTCTGGCGCGTGGGCGCGATGACGATGACGTCGCCATAACGATCAATCGTAAGTTCGATGTTGGTGTCCTCATAGGCGAGTTCGGCGGGGATCCGGACGGCCTGACTGTTGCCGGATTTGAAAGCGCGGGTCACGGGCATGGCGGAGCTTGAGTTTGCCGATGGGCTTGCAGGATAAGTCCGCATCCTGATCGTGTCAATCCCTGTATATACGATCGCCCGGAACGGCTTCGTCCCTCTGCCCGACGAGGCGCCGCTGCTCGCCGATTGCTTCGCCGAGCTCAGGGCCGGCAAAACCGCAAAGACGGGCTTGTCACCGTAAGGCAAAGGTGCTTGTGCGGCCAAACCATAAGGTTAAGCGAGAAAACAAGTGTGCAATGGATGGAAGCCTCCAAGTTGTGGATAAGACTACGCCATTCGCCGCCGCGAACGGCTGCGCTTACGGAGAATGCCGCCATGACCGAAGTCGTTCTGAGTCGCCGCCAAGCTGCGTCTCTTGCACTCGCTGGTCTCGGTGCGGCAATAGTCGGCGCTGCTTTGCTGGAAGGCGCGCCGAACGCGGCGGCCGCTACGACCGCGGATGACCTGCTTCCCGCGAATGCGGCGAAGTTGAAGTCGCTGACATCCGCGCTTGCCGCCACGCCACGGATGCGTGGATATCGTACCGTTCCGGAGATCGTGACGGATCCAAGTCAGTGGGATGCGGCGGCGCTCAAGCTTCTGCTGGATTACGATGGCGCGCCGAAGCAGGTGTGGGACAATACAGATCTCGACGGCCCTTGGCTGAACCTGATGCGTAATGCGCTGAACTCGCAAATCTGGGGATGGAAGCACCCGGATTTTCTGGCCGTCTCCGCCACACATGGGACGGCGCATTTCGCCCTGTACGATGACTATATCTGGTCCAAGTATCTCACGGCATTCACAGGCGGAAAATACAAGAAGAACACTTGGATCGAGGCGCCGCCGGCAGCCAAGGCGGACCCGACGGATTTCGAAAGCCCGACAGGCCCCTATTCCGGTGAGGCGAACAGCATCGCCGTCCTCCAGAGCCGTGGCGTCGTGTTCTGCGGCTGTCATTACGCGATCTGGGAATTGTCGGGCGCTCTCCTGAAGAAGGGCGTCAACCCGGATGAGCTTGCCCATCCCGCGCTGGCGGCCGAGCTCACGAACCATCTCGTTCCGGGCGTGATCGTGACTCCGGGCGTGGTCGGCTCCATTCCCGAGCTTCAGCTGGCGGGCTTCCAGTACACCAAATGAGGCAATTCTCTTGATCGAGGAACACGGAGCCATGCACGGATTGAAGCGCGCGCTGCTCGTCGCCGCCTTTTGCCTCGCGGCGGGCAGCGCGACTGTCGCGACGACGGCGCAGTATGCCTTCCCCGACGATACCGGCTGGAACGGCAAGGCCGAAACGCCGCGATATCACGAGGATATATTTCCGCCCTGGCAGCATGGTCAGAACAACGACGCCGCCAACAAGGGATTCGACTTCACCGTCCCCGAAGTTGAACTCGATGGCTGACTTCCACGGCAGCCTGACCGATCCCGCGCTCGTGCTCTATGTCGGCGGCAACTACTACTTCGCCATGGCGCCCCTGGTTCAGGCCTTCGACAAGGCGCATCCGGAGTACGCCGGGCGGATATTCTACGTCACCATTCCGCCCGGCATGCTCGTCGCCGCCATGAAGGACGGCGGCACGTTCACCTCAGGCAACATGACCTTCACGGCGAAACCGGATGCCTATTTCGCCGGCCTGAAGAAGGTGCAGGCGCTGATCGCCGATGGACTGCTCTCAGGGCCCGCCGTTCCGTACGTCACGAACGACCTCACGATCATGGCGCCGAAGGGCAACCCGGCGCATATCACCGGGCTGCGGGATCTCGCAAACCCGGGCGTCCGGCTCGTGATGCCCAACCCCGCTTATGAGGGAATCGCGCGGCAGATCAAGGCATCCCTGAACGAGGCTGGCGGTTCGGCGCTCGAGGCTGACGTTTATGAAAAGGGTGTGAAGGATGGCTCGACCGTCCTCACGCATATCCATCACCGCCAGACGCCACTCTTCCTGATGCAAGGCCTCGCCGATGCGGGAGTCACCTGGAAATCCGAAGCGATTTTCCAGGAGCAGGCCGGTCACCCCATCGCGGATATCCCGATCCCGCCTCAGTACAACACAACCGCGATCTATGCCGGCGCCGTGGTTAAGGGCGCCGCTCACCCTGAAGCGGCCAAGGCGTGGCTCGACTTCATTCACTCGCCTGCGGCCTTGTCGATCTTCGAGCAATACGGCTTCAAGCCCTACAGCGGCCAACGATCGGCCGCTCCCACAACCGGGTCACGCCCCCGGTCGTGAATCTCAGGGAGAATCAGGATGAGTAGCGCCACGGTGACCGGGATTGCACCGAATGCCCGGTCGGCATCGCAGGTCACGGCCGGCGCGGCCTGGACGGCGGCAGGGCTCGCCATGCTGTCGATCCGCTTTGCCGAAGGCTTCATCTACTGGGGCGGAGGCACGCGTCGGTTCATCTATGCGCCGAGCAAGCTCGACCCGTATGCCGCCCACTGGATGGCGAACAAGTTCCAGACGGCAATGCCAGGGGCGCTGCTCGGAACCGACAGGCTGGTCGCGTTCCTGCTGCACCACTTCTGGCTGCTTTACCCAGGCGTCATCATCTTCAGCGCCGTCGAGCTGTTCGCCGGCCTTTTCCTGATGATCGGCCTTTTCACCCGTGCAGCGGGCGCTGCGACGATCGGCCTCTCCTTCGTGCTGATGCTGCTGTTCGGCTGGCAGGGGGCGACCTGCATCGACGAGTGGACGATGGCGGCCGCGAATTTCGGGATCGGCATTACACTTTTTCTCGCAAGCGGAAGCGCCTATGCGGTCGACAATGTTCTGCTGAGGCGCAACCCCGCGCTCGCCGATAAGGCATGGTTTCGTTGGGCGTCGGCAAGCCTGCCGCTGCCGTTGGGCGACCTGTCCTTCAAGCGGCTGACCCTGGTCCTGTTCTGGATCAGCGTCGCCTTCTCGGTGCTGACTTACAATTACTACCGTGGGTCCGTACTCACGCCGTTTCATGGCGGTCCCGTGAGCCCGTCCGCCCACCGTTGGGGTCTCAGCCAGGGCGAGATCAACTCGAACGGCAATGTGAGCTTCCGGGCCTATGTCGACGCCGGTACGCCCGCGGAGCCGTCCAATATGGTCCAGGGGAGCGTCTTGAACAGTGACGGCAAGGTGGTTGAGCATTGGAATGGCTCGGATCTGGCGAATCTACCCGAGGCCGCGATCCGTAATGAATTCGACTATCAGCGTTTTCATATCGGCAAGTTCGGAATTGTCGGCCCCGTCGGCGCGGTGGCGACCATCCAACTGCCGGCCGCGTCGGTTGGCTCGCCGTTGCCACCCGGCCGCTACACATTGAAACTCACATCCGTGAACAACCATATCTGGTCACTCCCGCTCTCCCTTGGGCAATGACACGACGAGGGCGATGGATCGAGAAAGGGGAAGCATGCATGTGTCCCCGTAAAGCCTGCTTGCGGAAAAGTGGCGGGTGAAGCCCGCCCGATGGGGGAAGCGGGCTCCTCACCGCGGGGGTCGCGGAAAAGCTCGCCTCAGCGGAGACCCGGAAATGGGCCGGCCTGCCCGTGCAGCCGGAGCCACTCGGCCCCGTCTTCCGCTTGATACTGGGCTTGATGGCCGTGATTCCAGGAACGCTGCTTGTCGGTCAGCGCTATCGTGGGAATCACGGGGCCCCAGCCTACGCTCCCCCAAGACGAGGACGTGCCTTGCTGCGCCAAAGCCGCGCCTGGCGTGAGGGCGAGGACGGCGCCGAGCCCGATCAGGATGACGATCTTGAACATTGTATCTTCCTTTCGAAAGCATCTGGCGATCACGGGCGCCGGACAAGCTCGCCCGCCCAGAATTCCGGGTCGCCGACAGCCCACCAAATATAGATTGACCGGAGCATCGACTGTGCTGGCGGTCACATCGAATTGACCATTTGTCGTTGCGGTTAGCGGAGCTCCGGAGCGCGCGTCTCCTGCGCCATGGCGGCGGGATGCCGGCGCTCCGGTGCTAGCCGGGTGGTTGCCCAGGTCTGGGAACCTCTTGCGGGGCGTGTTTCGCTGGCGGCTGACGCATCGGCTGCGCCTGAGGATGAACCGTATTGGCGGCGGGCGGCGCAATGGGACGCATGAGCGCCGGCGCCGCAGGCGGGGGCGCGGCGACCTGCGCCGGGGGATGAAACGCCGGCTCTGCGGGCGGCGCGATCCGGTGAACCGGCGCGGCGGGCGGCGCGACCGGGTGAGCCGGGGCGAGTGCGGCCGGCGGCGTCGCTGGAGCCGGCGCATGCACGGCTGGCGGGGGCGTAAGCTGCGCCGGAGCGTGAACCGGCGCGAGCGGTTGCCGGACCGTCGGCGTCGCGGGGGCCAAGGGCGCCAAAGTCTGCGGTTTTCCACTCGGCGCGGGTTCTTGATGGCCGACCGGGAGGCCGCCAGGCTTGGGCGCGATTTGGGACCCCGCCGGAGGAGCTGGCGGCTTCAAGCCGCTCGGAGGGTTGTGGGGCGGAGCGGCGGCGTTGGAGGGCGGCGCCGGCAGCGGCCTTCCGCCCGGCGCGGACGCGGGCGGGACCGTGGGCGGAGCGGGGGCCTTAGGCGGCGCCGCGGGCTTTCCGCCGGGCGCGACGACGGGCTGGTTTGCAGGCGGGGCGGCGGCGTTGGAGGGCGGCGCCGGCAGCGGCTTCCCGCCCGCCGCGGGGGCAGGCTGAACGGCGGGCGGATTGGCGGCCCTAGGCGAAACCGCGGGCTTTCCGCTAGGCGCGACGACAGGCGGGTTCGCAGGCGGCGCGGCGGCGTTGGAGGGCGGCGCCGGCAGCGGCTTTCCGCCCGGCGCAGGAGCAGGCTGGACGGCTGGCGGATTGACGGCCCTAGGCGAAACCCCGGCCTTTCCGTTAGGCGCGACAACGGGCGGGTTCGCAGGCGGAGCAGCGGCGTGTGAGGGCGGCGCCGACAGCGGCTTGCCGCCCGGCGCAACCGCGGATGGGTTGGCGGCCGGATTGGCCTGCGCCGGAGCAGGCGGAATGCGTCCGCCGCTCTGAGGCGCGCCGGCGCCGCGAGCGGGCGGCGCGATCGGCGGCAGCGGCTTGACGACCGGGCTTCCCGGCGGGTGATAGACGACCGGTCGGGGCGGCGGCGGAGCGACCGGCCTGACGTTGGCGGGCAGGGGAGGTGGCGCGGGCGGGGGCGAGGCGAACCGCGGCGCGCCGCGCGGGGCTATTCCATTATGGCGATGGTCATAATGGTGGTAGGCGACCGCGCCGACGACGAGCGGGATCGCGATTTCGAGCACGGGCAGGACGCCGACGACGGGCGGCGGAGACGGCGGCGGCAGGTCGCGCCACGCGTCCTCGTCTTCGTACACGTAATAGACCGGCGGCGGAGGCGGCGGCGGCCCGAAATCGGCGAAGGCGTAGACCGGTTGCTCCTCGTAGAAGCGCTCGTCCGGCGGCGGGGGCGGCAGATCCTCATAAACGAGAGGCGCGAAATCCGCGGGCGGCGCGAGCGCGGCAGAAAGAATGGCGAGCCGGCGACGCGCGTCCGCGACATGCGGCCCCCTCGGGTAGACGCGCAGATAGGTCCAATAGGCGCGCGGCGTATCCTGGTCGAGCGCCCGCCGCCAGGACGCCGCTTCGCGGCGCACGGCGAGGATGGCGCGCACCCGCCGCGCCTGATCCGAATGCGGAAAGGCGGCGAGGAACTCGCGGTAGCCGGCGATCGTGTCGCGCTGGAGAGCGATGGCGTAGGCCTCGTCAGCCGGAAATCGCGCGATCGGCTGTTCTGCGGTTTGCGCCGCCGACAGGACCGGCGGCGGAGGCGCGTCTGCGGCCCGCTCGAAAATGAAATAGGGTCCATCGAGCTTTGACGCGCTCCATGGCAGGAGCGCGCCCTGAGTCTCCTGGTTGACCAGGATTCTCGTCTGGTCGAACACCTCGGCGACGTCGACGCCCCCTTGGCGCATCGCTCCGGCGAGCGTCTTGCCGAACACGCCGTAAGGCCCCTGCTCGTCGCCGGCGAGCGTCCCCGGCGCGGCGTTGAAGGCGATGAGCACGCCCGGCTCCGGGTCGACGAGCGCGAGGCCCGGCGCCAGCGGCGAATCCTGGGCCCCATAGGGGTTGGCGCGCGCCGCATCGAGAACGATAATGCGCGCCCGACCCGGCAGGGTCGCCAGCGCGTGAACGAAATCGGAAACCCGGACCGCCTCGATCGGCGCGTCGGCGTCGCGGCGGATCTCGGCGTCGACCGGCACAAAATAATTGTCGCCGTTATACTGGATTCCGCGGCCGGCGAAATAGACGAAAGCCTGCATCTCGGGCCCCGCCGCAGCCGCCTTCTGGAGAAAATCGCGCATCGCGGTGCGGAGCGACTGGCCGTCGAGATCGCGCGCGCCGACGACGTCGAAACCCGCAGCCTGCAGCGTCTGGGCAACGAGGCCGGCGTCGTTGGCGGTGGTCGCCAGCGCCTGGTCGCGATAGGTCTGATTGCCGACGACGAGCGCGATGCGCGGATTTGCGGCAGGGCTTTGCGCCAGGGCTTGAGCCACCGCGCAGACCATCGCCACAAGGGCCGCAAGAGCCGTTCTCAATCCCACCAAGCCCCAGCCTCGTCCAACGCTGATTCTATGATTGCCCAAACGGTTAGACAGAGATCTTGGCTGAAAGGTGTCGGAAAAATTGCAAAGGCTGCAGATTGATTGTGTCGGCTGAGGAGGAGAACCCCACGCCAGCGGGAAAAGCGGGCTGAACATGAGCCCGTCGATGGCGGCCCCGCTGTCAACAAATCAAATTTGGTTCCGGCCAGGATCGCCCACGAAAACGCCATCAAGCGCCCCACCCTTTGGTGGTTTCATTGGCGTCGTGCGTCGTCATGGGCGCTTCGTCCATGAGGCGTCGCCGGCCCGCGCAGCAGGGCTGAATCACTTGAGAGAACCGGGGGCGGAAGCGCCGCCCGGTCCGTTTGCGTCAATGAGGCCTCGTTATGCGATTTCTACTACCTTCCAAAGAAGACATTCGAACCTGGGGTCGCTGCTTCAGTCTCTATCCCGGAGCGACCGCGACGGGATCAAGCGAAAGGAATATGCCGCCCCGAGCAGACGGAGGGCTGAGAGCCGCGATCCCTCTTCAAGGCGCGGACCACGCAAAAAGACTTTGTGACGAGTCCGGGCTCGTTCCGACGATCCCGGAAAGCGACAGCCGCCGGATCGATGAGTTCCAGGTGTTCAGGCTGGGCCTCACAGGCTACAAATTCGAGACGAGTTTTCGTGGAGCGGTCAAATGGTTTACAAACTGCAATCTGCAGTGCCTTGATGAAGATCGTGTCCTCAGCGTCCTGTCAGCCGAGAATCACTTGGGGTCTTGGGTCACGAGCGACATCGAAGAGGTGAGTCTCCTCGTCGACAAGGCGACCGTCTACGAATTGCTGTCTGCCCCCAGCGAACCGGTCTTCGTCTCGGCGGCGTCACAATTCCACTGAACGCAGCCAGCCGAGCGCCCTCGACTGTCACGAAAACCGTGATTGCGAGCGGGCGCCGGCCGGCGCGCAAGAAATGCGGGCCCCACCGCAAGGTCATCGAATCCGTGAGGCCCTGTGGCCGGTCAGCCGCCCCAGAAACGACACGGCGTTCGAGGCGGTCGCCCGTTGACCGCCGCCGGCCTGCGTCTCCTCTTTCGCCTCAGGCGCAAAACTCAGGTTCTCGGCGAACATCTCGCCGGTGCGGACGTCCACGGCGATGTCGAAGATGATCTCCTGTCCTTCCCTGAGCTCCGCCATTCCCGCCCGCTCGACCGCGCTGATGTGGACGTAGACGTCAAATCCTCCGTCAACCGGGCTGACGAAACCGTAGCCCTTCCGCGGGTTGAACCACTTGACGGTCCCGTTTCTCATGGCGATTCTCCCACAAACGTCTTATTGGCCACGACCAAAGCGGAAATGCGCTCGGGCGAAGGCTCTATATGTCGCTTTGCGGCGTCTGTCGCTTGCGGCGCCGGAGCTCGCGTCATGCTGCCGACGACCGTGCCCGAACAGAACCTCGGGCCCAGCCTCGCGGGCCCTTTCCGCTTTCTGCACGAAAAAAACAGTCTGGCTGGCCCGGTCGAATAACAACAGGATCGATGTTCAAGACCAAAAGTCGCCTGGAGCTCATGCCGCAAGGAAGCCCTGCTCAGCCAAAGACGCGACAACTTTGGGACAAGATTCGGCCGGAAGGAAGTTAAATTACGTTAATGTTGCCGTCAGTCGTCAAACAATTGCAATCGCTGGAGATGTGTCGTTGGCGCGTGTTCTCAATCGCGGATCGAAGACAAGGGCAGAAGCCGGCTGACCATGCCCAGATAGAGCGCGACCAGCGCCGAGATGAGCACGTAGATCAGCAGGTTGTTGAACTGGGCGAAGATCCGCGCGACGACTGCCCGCTGCTCTCGCGCGGCAGGGTGGGTTCGCGCCCTTCCGCCGCAATTCGTGCGGCCGCTTCAGCCGATGTCAACCCGCCGCGCGACGATCTGAGCCTACGAGCGGTGGTCCCCTGCCTTCCGCCGAGCGACGCCGCCGGCCGAGTCCGCCCCACGCTTAATTTAGGAGAGGCGGCAGTCTTAGGCCGGCGGCTTTTTCCGCTGACAATCGAGGGCGCCGGGGACCCGCGGCTACCCGAGAACGCTTTCCGCGCTGACATAGCTCAGCCCGTGCGCTTCGGCGACCGGCTCGCAGGTCACCTTGCCGTCGCAGATGTTCAAGCCCGCGCGAAGATGCGGATCCTCTCTCAGCGCGGCGCGCCAGCCCTTGTCGGCGAGCGCCAGCGTGAAGGGGAGCGTCGCGTGGTTGAGGGCGAAGGTGGAAGTGCGCGCGACCGCTCCGGGCATGTTCGCGACGCAATAATGGACGATGCCGTCGACGACGTAGGTCGGGTTCGAATGGGTCGTCGGCATCGACGTCTCGCAGCAGCCGCCCTGGTCGATGGCGACGTCGACGATGACGGCGCCGGGACGCATCGTCGCCAGCATCGCCCGGGTGATCAGCTTCGGCGCCGCGGCCCCCGGCAGGAGGATCGCGCCGATGACCAGATCGGCTCGCGTCAGGAGATCGGCGATCGAGGCGCGCGTGGAATAGACGGTGCGCAGCGACGAGCCGAACTGCGCCGAGAGCCGTCGCAGGGCGTCGTGCGAGCGGTCGACGACGGTGACGGAAGCGCCCATTCCGACGGCGATCGTCGCGGCGTGGGTTCCCGACACGCCGCCGCCGAGCACCAGCACATTGGCGGCGGCGACGCCCGGCACTCCGCCGAGCAATACGCCTCGGCCGCCTTGCGCCTTCTCGAGCGCATGGGCGCCGACCTGCGGCGCGAGGCGGCCCGCGACTTCCGACATCGGGGTCAGCAAGGGCAAGCGCCCCTGCGGGTCGGTGACCGTTTCATAGGCGATGCAGACCGCGCCCGAGGCGACGAGGTCCTGCGTTTGCGGCAGATCGGGGGCGAGGTGGAGGTAGGTGAAGAGGATTTGCCCGGGGCGCAAAAGCTTCCGCTCCTCGGCCAGCGGCTCCTTCACCTTCACGACCATCTCGGCCCGGGCGAAGATTTCCGCCGGCGTATCCGCGAGCTCCGCGCCGGCGCGGGCGTACTCCTCGTCCGGCGACCCCGAGCCGACGCCGGCGCCCTTCTCCACGATCGCGCGGTGGCCGTGATGGACCAGTTCGGCTATCGCGGCGGGCGTCATGCCGACGCGGAATTCGTTGTCCTTGATTTCCTTCGGAACCCCGACGAGCATGGTGAGCCTCCTTGTCCCCGACCTCGTGATCATGGCGCCTTAGCGAAGCGTCGTGAAGGCGGGAAGCTTTTGGCTTGGCGGCGCGAACTCTGGTATGCACGCGCCCTCTGGCGATCCAGTGACGCAGGCCGGGGCGCTGATGGACCCCACCGCGGGGTGACAGGAGGGACGCTTTCGCGCTTCGAAACCGACACGCAAGGGAGGGCGCAAGGGGTTTGGAGACAGTCGTGACCGAAGTCGACACGGACATTGCCGCCATGCCGTTCGAGAAGGCGTTGGCCGAGCTCGAGGGCATCGTCGACAAGCTCGAGAAAGGCGCCGTGTCGCTCGACGATTCCGTGAGACTGTACGAGCGGGGCGAAGCGCTGAAGAAGCGCTGCGACGAGCTTCTGAAGAACGCAGAGATGCGGATCGAAAAGATCACGCTCGCGGCGGACGGGAAGCCGAAGGGCCTTACTCCCCTCGACGGCGATTGACACGGCTTGCTTATCCGCCGCTTGTAGCCGCGCGCGCTGAGCGCGGCCGCCGCGGTAGCGAGCGCGCTACAGAGCGCGGCCGACGCGGTCAGCGACCGCGTCTACAGAGCCGCTCCGGGGGCGTCCGTCGGCAGACCCGCCTTCCGAACGGCAATGAACCGCGCTTACGGAAGCTCTGGCCAGTCCGCCCGAGGTTCGAGAGTTTTTTTTGCCGCGCGGCGTTTTGATAAGGTTCTGTTAAAGGCGCCGCCGCCAACTTGAAAGGGTTCGTTAAGCCGAGCCCGATGCGGCGCGAGCCGCAGCTTGGGCCAATCATGGCGAGCCCGAAGAAACATGCGGACGATTGCGTTTGTCACCCTGAAAGGGGGCTCCGGCAAGAGCACCATCGCTTCGTCCCTTGCGGTCGCCGCGCAGGAGATGAAGGAGAAGGTCGGCGTCGTCGACATGGACCCGCAAGGTTCGTTGATGAATTGGCTGAAAACCCGAGCCGCGGACGACATCGAAGTCGTCGCCTCCGGCGCGGCGCGCCTGCCGTCCGTTCTGGCTCAACTGAAGGCGAAGAGCTGCACGCTCGCGATCATCGACACGCCCGGCGCCGAAGGTCCGGCCTCGGCGGCGGCGATGGAGATCGCGGAGCTCAACATCATCCCGTCCCGGCCGAGCATGTTCGATCTCTGGGCGAGCGCAAAAACCGGCGCCGCGCTGAAAGCGGTCGGCGCCGAATTCGTGTTCCTGCTCAACCAGTGCCCCCCGGCGCAGCAGACCGCGCGCGTGAGGGACGGCATGGAGACGCTCGAGGAGATGGGCGGGCTCCTTTCGCCGCTCATTCTCGCCCGCCTCGACTACCAGGAAGCCGCGCGGGCCGGCCTCGGCGTGACCGAGCTCAATTCCTGCGGCGACGCGGCCGAGGAAATGCGCGCCCTCTGGATCTCGATTCGCCGCCGCCTCGCGAGGACCAAGCCCGGGACCGCCGGACGCAGGGCCGCGTAAGGCGGTTATCGGTGATCGATGGACGGTGATCGGAAAGACGCACCTCGCCGATCACTGATCGCCGATCACGGTTACCGATCTTCAGCCGCCAAGGCGCGTGCGGATCGTCTCGCCGCCGCGCTGGATCGTGAGGTCCCACCAGCGCGACCGCTCCGCACACGCCTTCGCAAGATCGCGGGTCGTGCCGATCGGCCGCCCGTTCACCGCGACGACGATGTCGCCCTTCTGCACGCCGACCTGAGCTGCGGTCGAGCCGTCGGCGACCGCGGCGATGACGACGCCCGAGGTCGCTCCCTGCAGCGAAAGCTCCTCCGTCACCGCCGGCGACAGGTTCATCACCTCGGCGCCGTCGAACGGAGAATGACCGTGGATGGTCAGCGCGTCGCGCGGCGGAATTTCCGGCGCGGAGGCGAGCTTCAGCGGCAGTTCGACGGTTTTGCCGTTCCTGAGGACGGTGAGCCTCGCCGTGCCGCCGAGCGGCTTGACGCCGAGCCGGAAGCCGACGCTCTCGGCGTCGTCGACCGCCAGACTGTCGATGGCGGCGATCACGTCGCCGCGCTTGAGGCCCGCCGCCCCCGCGGGCCCCTGCTCGACGACGTCGACGACCAGCGCGCCCGTCGGGCGTTCGAGCCCGAGATTGTCGGCGATGTCCTTCGACACGTTCTGCAGGGTCGCCCCCAGCCAGGGCCGCTTGACGGTGGTGCCGCCGTGCAGCGCCGCTTCGACCACGCCCTTGACCATGTTGACCGGAATGGCGAAGCCGAGGCCCATGCTGCCGCCGGACCGCGAGTAGATCATCGAATTGATGCCGACGAGTTTTCCGTCGAGGTCGACCAGCGCGCCGCCCGAGTTGCCGGGGTTGATCGCCGCGTCCGTCTGGATGAAAAAGCCGTAGTCGTTGGCGCCGATCTGGGTGCGCGCCAGCGCCGACACGATGCCCTGCGTCACCGTCTGGCCGACGCCGAACGGATCGCCGATCGCGATGACGAAGTCGCCGACCTCGAGCGCGTCGGAATCGCCCATCTCCAGCATCGGGAAATTGTCGTCGCCGCCCTTGATGCGAAGCACGGCGAGGTCGGTGCGCGGATCGCGCAGCGCGATCTCGGCGTCGAACTCGCGCTTGTCCGCCAGCGCGACCCGCACGTCCGTCATGTTCTCGATCACATGATAATTGGTCACCACCAGGCCCGACCGATCGACGATCACGCCGGACCCGAGCGCCTTCTGCACCCGCCTGCCCTCGTCCCCGCCGTCGCCGAAGAAGCGGCGGAAGATCGGATCGTCGAACAGCGGATTGTTCTGCACGGTCTCGACCCGCGACGCATAGACGTTGACCACCGCGGGGGCGACCTTCTTCACCACCGGCGCGAAGGAGAGACGCACCTGCGCAGGATTTTGCGGCGCGGCCTTCTGGACGGCATCGGCGAAAGCGGGGGCGGCGAAAAGCGCGAAAACGACGGCGAGCGCGAGGCGGATCAAACGGGACCTCCAGGGGACGAGAGCGGCGCTGGTATAGGCGGCGACCGGGGCGCTGGGAAGGGTCCGCTGCGGCGCGGCCCGTCGGGAGCCTCGCCGCCCGCGCAACAGCGCAGCCCCGGCCTAACGCCGGTTTAGCGCCAACTTAGGGTCGGGCCTCTTGCTTTTCAAAGACTTGCGACCCCGTTTAGGGTCAGCCTGATTTTGAGCCCCGGTTCGGCGTTTCGAAAGACGCAGCCGCGCGTGTAAATACATAATACATATGTTTATTGCATGGGGGAGGTGTTTACATTTTTGCTTTCAACCGCCCGCGCTCCTCCCTCCTCAGCTGCCTGTGCAAAGAAGGAGGCTCGAACCAAACGTCGCCAAGACAACGCGAGAACGCCACTTGCGGCGCCCGGTTCAACCTGAAGCGCCCCGGCTTGATTTGGGTCAATCGAGTCATAGAGCAATCGTCTATGAAGACTGCCAGCGGTCCATAATATTCATCAGCAGCGTCGTCCCCGCTGCGTAGAATCTACACGTGGGGAGCAGGGGGCATGAGCGCGGGCTCACGCACCGACAAGGGAATATGATGAACAGGCTCTCGGCGCTGGACGCTTCCTTCCTCTACGGAGAGACCGCCGAGACTCCGATGAATGTCGGCAGCCTGGCGATTTTCGCGCCGCCGGCCAATCCTGTTGATGTCTTCGCCTGTTTTCGCGACCATACCGCAGCGCGGCTCGATGCGCTTCCCTTGTACCGCCGGCGGTTGAAGATGACGCCGCTCGGCCTCGATCATCCCGTGTGGGTGGATGACGACGATCTCGATCTCGACTATCACATCCGCCGTGCTGCGCTGCCGAAGCCCGGCGCGATGAACCAGCTGCGGGCGATGGTCGCGCGGCTGCACGCGATCCCGCTCGATCACGCCCGCCCGCTCTGGCAATATCATCTGATCGAGGGCCTGAAAGACGGCGGCTTCGCCGTCTACTTCAAGTTTCATCATTGCGACATGGACGGGGTGGCCCTTATGGCGGCACTCGACGCGATGTATGATTGCTCGCCCGATTTCGCGCCCGCCCCTCCTTCGCGCCAGGCGAATCCGTCAGTTGCGCCGCCGCTGGATTTCGTCAAGCTGACCACCACGGCGGTCGAAGATTTCCTGCGTCCGGGATTTCGCGCGATGAGATCGCTGCCGAGCTTGGCGACCCTCGCGAAAGCGTCTCGGAATCTCGGCAGGAACGCGCAATCGCTCGCCCATCTCTGGAAGACGCCGCGGACGCGCTTCAACGTGGCGGTTTCGAGCCGCCGCAGCTACGGCACGGCGTCGCTATCCCTGCCCGACATGAAGGCGCTGGCGAAGGCGAGCAATGCAACGGTCAACGATGTCGTCCTGGCGGTCTGCGCCGGCGCATTGCGTCGCTATCTGAGCGAGCGCCAGTCGTTGCCCGATCTGCCGCTGACCGCCGCCGTGCCGGCCTCCTTGCGCGCGCCCGGCGACACCCGGATGAACAATCAGCTGATGTTTTTGCTGTGCCGTCTGGCAACCGACGTTTCCGACCCGCTAGTCAGGCTCGCCGCAACGCAGGCTGCGGCCCGGGAGGCCAAGGATCTGGCGGCTGACATGAAGGACCTTCTGACAGCGGATGTCCCCGCGCTCGGGGCGCCGACCATTATGACCGGGCTTTACCAACTGCTGCAGAGGACGAACTCGGCGTGGTGTAACGTTGTGATCTCGAACGTGCCCGGACCACGCCGGCCGATTTACTGCGCCGACGCAGCGGCCCGGCACTATTTTCCGCTGTCGACACTGACTCACGGCTGCGCGCTGAACATTACGGCGTTCGGCTACGTCGATCTGCTCGAGTTCGGATTGACCGCGTGCGGAGCCGCTGTGCCCGACGTGCAACGCATCGCCGATTATCTGGTCGAGGATTTCGAGGCAATCCGATGCGCCCACGAGGCGCTCAGCCGGCCCGAGGCGATTGCGGAGAACGGCGACTTTGCGCCGAGACGCCGGAGAGGAGCAGGTGGCGCAAGTCCACTGCGAGGAAAGAATAGCAAATCACGTCTGGAAGAGCAGAAGCACTGACGCTCGGAGGGTGCAACAGGACAGAGGGCTGTAACCGTTGAGCGGGCGGCGGGGGTTCGAAGCTGAGGATTAAGAATGTTTATGCTCGTCTCATCGTGATCCGTAATCGCGATAACGTCGCTTGCGGCTTCACCGTTCGATCGAGCTCGTGCGGCGGATCTTCTTCTGCAGCAGCAGCAGGCCGTACATCAGCGCCTCGGCCGTCGGCGGACACCCGGGAACATAAATGTCGATGGGAACGATCCGGTCACAGCCGCGCACGACCGAATAGGAATAGTGATAATAGCCGCCGCCGTTGGCGCAAGAGCCCATCGAGATGACGTAGCGCGGCTCGGGCATCTGGTCGTAGACCTTGCGCAGGGCCGGCGCCATCTTGTTCGTCAGCGTTCCCGCAACGATCATGAGGTCGGAATGGCGCGGCGAGCCGCGCAAAGCCATGCCGAGTCGGTCGAAGTCGTATCGCGGCGTACAGAATTGCATCATTTCGACGGCGCAGCAGGCGAGCCCGAAGCTCATCAGGTGCAGCGAACCGGTCCGCGCCCAGGCGATCATGGACGCCGTGCTCGTCAGAAGAAATCCCCTGTCGGCCAGCTCGTCGGAAAGCCCGGTGAAGTCGAGCCGGTTGCCTACGACCTCCTGTTCGATCGTCGCTGACGAATGGCGCATCTCATTTCTCGCGGTTCGGGAAAATTGGGCGCTCGTCATCCTTTGGGCACTCCCGCCTTGTGATTGCCTTCAGCAAATGCGTCTTCGCGTTGCGCGAGATAGACGGGTTGTCGCGCTCGGCTAGGGCGCGGTAGCGCCTGATCGTAAAATTTTGGTCGAGGGCCTTAGCGGCTCAACAACTTCCATCCCTCACCGAACCGTCGAAGTTCGCTTAAGGTCGCTGCATCTTGCAGGTTGTCGGCAGGGCCGTGTCTTTCGCTTTGATGATTGCGACGGTCTTCCAGCCCCAGCCGGTGCCCTCTTCGTCAAATTTCGCGCCGGGATCCAAGGGGCCGAAGCTGCCGATATAAATGTCTTGAAACATTTGATGATCGTCCTTGCGCATCGTCGCGTCGCCCCCATCGAAAGCCTCGACCCTCATCCCCTCGAGCTGAGCGGCAATGGCTTTTGGGTCGTCCGACTTGGCTTCAGCGACCGCCTTCGCCAACATCCGCATTTCGTCGGCTTGAGGACGATATAGACCGACGCCGAGTTTCGCCCGGAAATCAGCTTCCCATTTCTGCGCAGTTTCGGAGGCCGAATTTGGGACCCCTTCCGAAATCGTGAAAACGCGGTGGGACAGGCCGGCGTGCTTGATCGCAGTGGGCCCGCCAAAGAGGTACGCATAATACGTGTACCAGTCGGTTTTCAGGCCGGCGTCCGCGGCTGCATTCAGCAGCAGCGCAAAGTCCTGCCCCCAATTTCCAGTGATCACACTGTCGGCGCCCGACGCTTTGATCTTTGCGATATAAGGAGAAAAGTCCGTGACTTTCATCAGCGGATGCACTTCGTCGCCGACAATTTCGATATCGGGGCGTTTCTCCTTCAGCATCGGCCGCGCCTCTCTACGCACCGCCTGACCGAACGAATAATCCTGATTGATCAAATAGACCTTCTTGATGCTTGTCCGATCCTTCATGAAGTTCGTCAGCGCGGCCATTTTGATGTCGGAATTCGTGATGAATCGAAAATGCCAATAGGAGCATTTGTCGTTGGTCAGCACAGGATCGACGGCCGAATAATTGAGATAAATGATCTCCTTTCCAGGATTGCGATCGTTGTATTTCGTGACCCAATCCGACATCGCCGCCGCTACGGCCGAACCGCTGCCTTGGGTGATAATGCGAATTCCCTGGTCAGCGGCCTTTTGCGCCTGCACCAGACTTATTTCTGGATCGAGCTTGTTGTCGAAGCCGACGAATTCAACCTTTTTGCCGTTCAGCCCGCCGGCGGCGTTGAGCTCGTCCGCGAGGTACTGAAACGTTTTCAGGCCGAGTTCCCCGTTCAACCCGGCGGGGCCAGAAAGGGGATCAATATCGCCGATCCTGATCGTATCCTCCGCCAATGCTGGAACGATAAAAAGGCTGGCGCTCAGGGCAAAGCCGAGCATGCTGGAATTCATGACGTCCTCTCCCTCGTAGGTCTTTGCGCGATTAACTGAAAGTGGATTGTTACGGCTTCGCTGGCGCAAGAACGTCTTGGCGCATTGATCTAGAGCGCTTTCCGATGATACAGGACCGTCATTGCGAGGAGCGAAGCGACGAAGCAATCGGGCCGCTGCGCAGCAGCTCTGGATTGCTTCGCTTCGCTCGCAATGACGGCCGCGTCTCGGATTGATCGGAGGCCGCTCTAGTGGATAGATAAGATTCCGAACCCTCAGGTTTGCGCTAACTGCCAAGCAGCGCTCGGTCGAGCGCTTCAGAGGACAAAGACCACTTCGTCATCGCGAGCCGTCGCAGGGCGTCGAAAACACTCGTCTCTGGACGGGCTATGGGGCGTGGTGATCATAAGATCGTAGGACGCCCGACGGTCCTGGATCGCCGCAACGGCCTCCCGCCACGACAATCCGCTGGGCAGCCGCGCCAACCTCGGATTCAATCGTAACCCGCCGACGCTCGTCCAACATCGCCTCGGACCTACGCACATTTCAGCGGAACGCGCTGTGACGGGGATCACACTCCAGCACGTTCCGTTGCTCGCCTTGATAGGATTTGACGGCTCAGCCCATACTCATCAGGTTCGGGAGCAGCGCAAAATGCTCGACCCTCTGCATGACATTAGGCATCGCCGCCTGACGCCACTCGCGACCGATTTTTGGCAGTCCCCACCTCGTCCTCGCCCATCAGCCGCGAATAGCCGACGACATCGACGGCGAGGACCGCGGCGAGCCGGCGGGCGGCAGTCATTGCTCAGGGACTCCGGCCTTGCGCACGCCTTCGAAATATGGGCCGGCCGAACCTATCAATCGCGCAATATCGCAATGGGCGCGGCGCTCCGTCCATGGGCGTCGGCCACGCTGCGGAACTCGACGAGCGCGCCGTCGCCGACGCGCT
The DNA here is from genome assembly GCA_963823165.1 of uncultured Alphaproteobacteria bacterium. GTDB lineage: Bacteria > Pseudomonadota > Alphaproteobacteria > Rhizobiales > Beijerinckiaceae > Roseiarcus. The sequence continues at coordinate 207,141 of CAWGKV010000040.1, forward strand.
CAAAGCGCGCGCTCTTCAATCCGGCTCTGGTTACGACCCGCCGCTTGGCCTAGACTGGCAGAGGAAGGCGAGGCGCGAATTCGATGGACGATCGGCAAAGGCAGGCGCTTGAAGCCTATTCGCGCGGCGAAATGACGGCCTTGGAGCTGCGCCGACGGCTCGGCGATGCGACTTATGGCGAGGTGCTGCGCCTCTTGGGCGAGGCGGGGCTGCCGTTGCCGCGCGCCCCGGTGGAGGGCCGGGAAGATCAAATCAGACGCGCGCGCGAATGGATGTTCCCGAAGCATGTCGCGTGACCTGAAGCTGTTCGTGGTCGACACGGGGCCGCTGATCACCTTGGCGTCGGCTCAGTCGCTCGACTACCTGCTCTTTGTCAACGCCGACATAGTCATTCCCGACGCGGTTCTCTACGAGGCGACGCACGACGCCGCGCGGCTCGGAGCGCAGGACATTATCGACTGGGCGAAATCGCGCCGCGCGTCGATCGAGATCGCTCCGACGAAGGCCTACGAAGCCTTCGACGCGGCGCGCGCGACCATCCCGAACTTTCGCCAGCCGGATCTCGGCGAACGCGCCGCGGTGGAAGTGATCGAGGAGCCCGACCGGCTCGTCGGTGACGAGCGCGGCGTCCTGTTGTGCGAGGAAACGACCGTCTTGAAACGCGTCGTCATTCGTGATCGCGAGCGGATTGTTGAAATCAGCACGCTTGATTTCCTGACCATTCTCGAGGCCGAGCAGCGAATCCAGTCGGCCCAGGCGGTGTTCGACCTTGCGGCGCAAGCCGGCCGCCTTGCCTCGCGCACGGAGAAGCTCAGCGGACATGACGAAGCCACGCGCGCCGCTATTCGGCGACTCGTCGCGCGGCGAGACGCCGGGAGATGAGTCGTATCTCGGATCGTGCTCAAATTCGTCGTATTGAAGATTCGGTTTTGGCGGCCGACCAAGATCGGCCGCGCCGCCTCACGATGCTCGCGAAGGCTAAGCGCCGTCCCCGCCTCGTCCTCGCCCATCAGCGGCGAATAGCCGACGACATCGACGGCGAGGATCGCAGCGAGGCGGCGGGCGGCGATCATTGTTCGGGGACTCCGGCCTTGCGCATGCCTTCGAAAACGGGCTCGAGCTGGGCCAAATACGTCGGGTCGTCGCTCGCCGCCTACCAAGCGGCGCGGGCGCGAGAGACAGCGAAGGTGGGGTTGAGCGCGAGACCGGCCTTGACCGCGGAACGCGCCTCGTCCAGTCGACCAAGCTGCGCGAGCGCGGAGCCCAGCACAAAATGTGGAAGCGGATAATTTTGGTTGGCCTCGATCGCCCGTCGACATCACGGGGCCGCCTGCTCGCTAAGGCGGAGGTTGTTCTTCGCCACGGCCGCGATATGCATCCAGGTCAAAGCCAGCGTATCGCGCGGACTGAGGCGCAGAGCCTCAGCTATGTGAGCCTCTGTTTCTTCGGCGCGACCGATATAGATCTTCCCCAATCCGATATAGGCATGGGCAGTGGCAAGATTTCGGTCCAGCGTCAACGCATGTTCACATCGGGCGACGCCTTGCGAAGCGCGCTTGGTGGTCATCTCGACAAGTCCCAACAACATGTGGCCACGTGCATGGCCCGGGACCGAGGACAAGGCTCTGGTCAACTTCGCTTCGGCCGCCGCGATCGCCGTCTTGGGGTCAATCACTAACAAACTCGCGCCCGTGATGAAGTCCGCGGCAGCCGATCCGATGAGCGCGAGATTCCGTAGGGCGGCGTCATAATTTGCGCCGCTTCCGAGGAAACCGACCTGATCGAAGCCCCTGGCGTAAGCGACGACCTTTTCGGTGAAACCGATCATGTCGTCGAGGTAGAAGCGCCATGGGCGGCCCCTGTCGTCAGACAACGACGGCTTCTGATCCGCTCAACGAAATCCGCAACCGCGATAGCCATATTCCCTATCCCGCCCATCTGGCGAGGGTGACGCCGGCCCGTCCTGGCGACATCTAAGGGCCGAAAGGAGCATCGCCATGTCCACCCATCCCTCCCCCTTGAACGCCTTCTCCGCGGCCGTCGCCGATCTCGTCCGCGGCGCCGCGCCGAGCGTCGTCTCGGTAAAGTCCCAGCGCTCGGTTTCGAGCGGCTTCGTCTGGCGGCCGGGTCTCATCGTCGCCGCGGAGCAAGCGCTGGCCGACGACGGGGACGTGGAAATCGTCGCCCACGACGGCGCCAAAACCCGGCCCGAGCTCGTCGGGCGCGATCCTTCGACCGACGTCGCGCTGTTGCGCGTTGAGCGCACGGATCTGCCGCAGGCGCCTGCCGCGGCCGGCGCGGCGGCGGCCGGGGCGCTCGCCCTCGTCGTCGCCGCGCGTGAGGGGCTGCCCGCTGCGTCGCTCGGTATCGTCTCCTACGTCGGCCCGCAATGGCGCAGCATGCGGGGCGGGCTCATCGATGCGCGGATCGAGCTCAGCAATGGACTGCGACGCTCGAGCGAGGGCGGGCTCGCGCTCGACGCCGACGGCCGCGCCTTCGGCATGGCGGTGTTCGGCCCGAGGCGGCGCACGCTTATCATTCCAATGGCGACGATCGACCGCGCCGCCGCGACGCTCGTCGCCAAGGGCAGGGTCGCCCGAGGGTACCTCGGCCTCGGCCTGCAGCCGGTGAAGCTCGAAGGGGGCGGGCTCGGACTGATGACGCTGAGCGTCGACGCCAATGGGCCGGGCGCGGCGGCGGGCGTCAAGCAGGGGGACGTGATCGTCGCCTGGAACGGCGAGCCTCTGCGCGGCATGTATCATCTCATGCGCCTGTTGGGGCCCGACAGCGTCGGAACGACGGTCAAGCTCTCGCTCAAACGGGCCGGCGAGCCTATCGAGCTCGAGCTGACGATCGGCGAAAGGCCGCGGGCGAAATGACTGAAGCGCCGCCGGCGATCGTCGTCGCGATCGAGATCGGCGAGGGAGCGCTCGCCGACCGGCTGGCGGCGCTACTGGCCGATGTCCCCGGCCTGCGTCTTGCCGCGCCCGGCGAGCCAGCGGACGCCGCCCTCGTCGCCGCGCCCGACGCGCCTCGGGAATCCGACGTGGCGCTCACGCCGCGCGAGCTCGACGTGCTGGCGCTGATCGCCGAGGGCGCGTCCAACAAGACGATCGCCCGAGAACTCGGGATCTCGGTCCACACGGTGAAGTTCCATGTCGCCTCGCTGCTCGACAAGCTCGACGCCGAGGGGCGGACGGAAGCCTTGGCGCAGGCGGCGCGCATTGGCGCGATCAGGTTTTAGTTCGGCTCTGCTCGAAGGCCGCCCGCAGGGCGCTGGCGGCTCGGTCAATGAAGCTCGCCGCGCCCAACGCAGTCCTCGCCGGCAATTTCATTCGTCGGCCGAAGGCGGGTCTCCCGGTCTTGGGAAACCTCGCGCCGCTTCCAGCATCACCGCCACGCGCTCGGCCAGGGACCGCGCATGGATCGGCTTGTGCAACACGCTGAAGAGGCCCTTGGTCGCTCCCCCCATGGCGTCCTCCACTGCAGTCGTCGCGTAACCGGTCAACAAAATGGCCGGCAGCCCCGGCCGGCGTCGTTGAACCTCCTGGATGAACCTCAGTCCGTCCATCCCCGGCATGGAAAGGTCGGTGACGACAAGGCCGACTTCCTGGCCGTCCTCCAGATGCGCCAGGGCCTCCGGGCCGCTGCCAGCCCTGAGGATCGGGTACCCCTCGGCCTCCATCTCTTGCGCCAATGAACTGAGCACGATTGCGTCGTCGTCGACCATCAGAAGACGATTGCGCACTGCCGCGCGGGCCTCGGCGGCCGGTTCCTCGCGCAAAGGCTCGGCGAGCGACGGCTTTTCCTCGGAGACCGGGAACCAGAGCGTGACCACCGTGCCGCGGTCGACTTCGCTCTCGATGTGAAGCGCCCCGCCGCTTTGGCCCGCAAACCCGCGCGCCATCGCCAAGCCGAGGCCGGTGCCTTTTCCCGCTCCCTTCGTCGTGAAGAACGGCTCGGCGGCCTTCGCCAGGACCTCCGTCGACATCCCGCACCCGGTGTCGGACACCGCCAGGCGGATGTAGGAGCCTGCCGGCAGGCCGGCCCGATGATCCGGCCCATCGGGCGCAACAACTTCCTTAGCCGCGGCCATGATCAACTCGCCGGCCCCGGCCATCGCGTCGCGCGCGTTGGTCGCCAGGTTGACCAGCGCGGTTTCGAGTTGTCCCCTGTCAGCCACCAACGCCGGCAAACCGGGCTCGACCTCAACCTTCACCGAGACGCCCGCGCCGAGCGTATGCGACAGGATTTCCTTCATTCCATTGAGCAGGATTGCCGCGTCGATCGGTTCGGTCTGCAGGTTGGCTCGGCGCGAGAAGGCCAGGAGGCGCCGGGTGATGGTCGCGCCGCGCGCCACGGTTTCGGCGATCGTGTGGGCGAGGTTTTTCACCCGCTCCGGGTTCTGCGGGCCGCGCTCGATCAGTGCGGCGGCGCCTTGCGCCGCCTGCAGTATGTTGTTGAAGTCGTGCGCGATGCCTCCCGCGAGCTGACCCAGCGCCTCCATTCGCTGAGCGTGCGCGAGCCGGGTTTGCGCCGCCTCACGCGCCGCGACCTCCTCCTGCACGCGCGTCTCCAGACGTTCGTTGAGGCTTCGCAATTCGTCCTCCAGGGCGCGGCGCTCGGTGATGTCCATGTCGATGCCGACCATGCGAACAGCTTTCCCGAGCGGGTCGCGGATCACGTGGCCGCGGCCAACCATCCACCGCACTCCGGCAGGGGTTACAATCCGGAACTCGATGTCGAGATCGTCCCCGTCCGCCAAGCGCCCGCGCAGCGCTGCTTCGTACGCCGCGCGATCGTCGGGATGCACCGCGCTACTCCATTGGTCGAAACGAAGATCGTCGCGGCGCGTGGGATCAACTCCGTACTGAAGACATTGTTGCTCCGACCAGTGAAGTTGGTCTGTTTGGAGATCCCAGTCCCAGCTGCCGACCCGTCCCGCCTCCTGGCTCAGGCGCAGGCGTTCCTGGTTTTCGATCAAGGCCGCCACGGCTTGCGTCCGGGCGGTGATGTCCGACGACGTGACGACGGCCATCGCCATCTCCCCGTCGGAATCGAACACGGGGGATGCGTTGACGCTGAGGATTCGCTCTGTTCCAGACTTCCTGCCGCGGACGCGAAGTTGCGAGTCTTTCACCCATTCGCCTCGCAGAGCCCGCGACAGCGGCCATTCGGACATCGGCACCGGCCGCCGATTCAAGTCAAAAATCTCGATCGCGTTGACGAAGGAATCCGGGAAGACCGGCGGCCCAGACCCTTCGTGAAGATTGCCGTAGCCTTCGTTCATCAGGATCGGACGTCCCTCGCGGTCGCAGGCGTAGAGGTGTTCCGCCATGCTTTTGACGATCGTCTGCAGTTGCTGCGCGTTGCGGTCGGCGCGCAGTTTTTCCTGGGCCAGCGCCTCGGCGGCGCGCTTGCGCGCAGTGATGTCGATCGCTGTCCCGATCACGCGAATGCAGGCGCCGCGGTCATTGAAAATCCCGCGGCCCTTGGCCGCGACCCAGCGAATGATCCCGTCCTCCTTGCCCACCGTCCGGTATTCGACGTCGTACAGGCCCCGGATGGACGGATCGGCCGCCGCGGCGTAGGCGGCGCTGGTTTTTTCCCGGTCTTCCGGATGAAGCCCTGCGTAAAAATCCGCCATCGACACCGGCACGTCCGGCGAGATCCCGAACATCGCCTTGACGCGCGGCGGCCAGTAGAGCGTGTCGTTTACGGGGTCGACGTCCCACAACCCGACTTCCGCTGCCTCGACCGCAAGCCGCAACTGTTCTTCGCTCTTGGCGATGCGATCGGCCGCTTCGTGCAGATCATGAATATCGACGCCCGTGACCAGGATGCTCGGAGCGGGCGCCTCGGCGTCGAAGGCGATCCAGCGAAGAGAATGCCACCGCCACGCTCCGTCGTGGCGCCGCAACCTGATTTCCGCCGTGCCCTCGCCTTCGGCGTACCCTCGTTTCCGTCCGGCGAGAAAGACCGCTTGGTCGTCTGGGTGCACCAGGCGTATGCGTCCGGCCAGATCCTTCGCCGGGGCGACGCCCAGATAGTCCAGATTTCGACGATTGATGTATTCGGCCTCGCCGTCCAGGCGCTGCAGGGAAGCCAACATGGGGAGCGCGTCCAGCATGGCCCGCAACCGCATGTTGGCGCGTCGCAGGGCCGCCTCGGCGGCGACCTGCCCGCTGATGTCGACGTTGGCGCCCAACCAATGCGTTATGCGTCCTTCGGCGTCGCGGTGGGGCTCGCTTCGGCTGAGGAAAGGATGGTATTCGCCCGAGGCGCTGCGAAGCGGAAAAACCATTTCGAAGGGTTCGCCGGTCGCCAGCGACGCCTTCCAGCGCTCTAGAACTTCACCGACGGTCGCGGGGTCGTGGACAGCCTGCCAGCCCCACCCCTTCATCTCGCCCGGGGTCGCGCCGGTGAACTCGTACCAGCGCCTGTTGTACCAAAGGATCTGTCCAGCCGGGTCGGCGAGCCAGCACATGACTGGAAGGTTTTCGGCCAGGAGCCGGAACTGGCCTTCGTTGGTCGCCAGGGAGGACAGTGCAGCTGGCATTCCCCGCTCTTCGTCCGATGGATTTGCTGCAACATATACAAAATTCGATCGAGCAAAAACGCAATGGGGTTGCTTAGGAGCGGATTGTGTCCGACGGATGTCGCCACCGGCCGGCTCGGGACTGTCAAAGGCGCTTGACGCGCAGCTCGCCGAGGGAACGTGAAATTCTCATCTGCCTCCTTTCAGCACCGTAATGCGGCCGCTCGGCTCCAAGGTGATGCGCCCCGCCTGCTCGGGCCGCGACAGCCCCTTTTTTCTCAAAGCCTCCTTTAGATCAGCCTCGCTCACGCCGTTCCGCTTTCGCGCTGTCTCGTCGAGGCGGCTCGCCTCCGTCAGCGGGATCGGGCGGCCTTCGAGCACACGCGATGCTGCGGGCCAATACGCGGACGCCCTCGCCAACACCCAATGGAGAATCATGAGGAGCGCCGTCGCCGCCAAAGTCCCCCAGAGCGGGGCGTTGCCGGTCAGCGCCCGGGCGAGATCCGACCCGACGATGACCGAGACGATGATGTCGAGCGCGGCCCACTTCCCGAAAGCACGTCTTCCCGCGAGACGCACGATAATCAGACCGTAGACGAAAATGAGCGCGGCCCGCGCGCACTCCTGCGGGATCGAAATCGGCGGACCAGCCCCGAAGACCTGCGCGAGCGGATGCACCATGTCGCTCGGATTCCGGTTCCCCCCGCGAGGGTAATTCCTGTTGGCCGCTGAAGTTCCTTGCCGCTGCCGGAGTGCGGCGTCTTTCAGCGCTCCGGGCCGCTCGAGCGGAGCGGCGGCGCTTGACGAGAGCCTCGCCAGGGCTTCCTCTGCGCACCCGTGGCGAGGTCTGAAATGAGCGTCTTGGCGCGCGACGCAGCGCAGGAATTCGGCAGCCGCTTGCGCGGCATGGCAAAGGTCAGCCCCGCGCGTTCGCGCCTCGTTTGTCTTCACCATTCATCTGGCTGTGCGAATCCAATCACGATGGCGCCGCAATTCAATTCGTCGGCAAGCCTATGCCCGATCGACGTAGACGAGATCGCTCTTCGAGAGCGAAAGGAAATTTGATGTCTCGGTAACTCGTTTCCGGAGTGACATTCCCAATGACGCGAGACCTCGAGGCGCTATCGTTTCGGATCGGGTCGGTCTTCACCCCCGGCGCTCCCATCAATGAAAGGGACCTGTTCGCCGGGCGGGTGGAGCAGGTGGAAAAAGTCGTCGACGCCGTATCCCAGCGGGGATGCCATGCCATCCTCTATGGCGAGCGCGGGGTCGGCAAGACCTCGTTATCGAACATGATCGCCGCGTTTCTCGCGCGCCGGATGGCCTTCGTGATATCGAGGACAAATTGCGACATATCGGACAGCTTTTCCTCGTTGTGGGCGAAGGCGCTGAAGGACATCGAGGCTTCGATGCGTCAGCCCCGCTTTGGACTCTCAGTCCAGCAGCCAGCCCCCCCGGCAGCTCTCGCCGGCGACGCGACGACGCCCGACGGGGTGCGGCGCGCCCTGCAGGATCTGTCGACGACGGCGTCGCTGATTGTCATTTTCGACGAGTTTGACCGCATAAGGAACACCGACGTCATCACGACCATGGCGGACACGATCAAGGCTCTGTCCGATAACTGCGTCGACGCCACAATCCTGATCATCGGCGTCGCCGAACTCGGTGAACGATTTGATCCGGGAGCATCAGTCCGTCGAACGCGCTCTTGTGCAGATCCCGATGCCGAGAATGTCCGATAACGAGGTCAGAGGCATTATCGACAAGGGCCTCGACCGATTGACTATGGCGATCGACAGCACGGCGCGCGAAGACATTGTGCTGTTCTCGCAGGGCGTTCCATACGTGGCGCATTTGCTTTGCCTTTATACCTGTCGCGCAGCTCTGGCGAACGGGAGGAAAGCCATCTGGCGGCCGGATGTCGAACAGGGAATGAACCGATCGCTGGATCGGTGGCAACAATCGCTAAAATCTCTCTACAACGAATCAATTCAAAGCCCGCAACCGGGACACATCTACAAAGAAGTGTTGCTTGCCTGTGCGCTGGCGGAAGTCGATGACGTTCGCTTTTTTACGACGGCCGCCGTCGAAAAACCGCTATCCCTGATCACAAACAGAAATTACAAACCGGCCAACTACGGTCGTCATTTGAGGGACCTCAGCCAGCCGGGACGAGGCGGCATTCTTCAGCATGTTGGACAAACGCCCAAGCTGCGCTTTCGAATCTCGAATCCGATCCTGAGGCCGTACATCATCATGCGCGGCGTCAAGGACAATGTGATCACCACGACGCAAATTTCAGAGTGGAGCGGCGCGTCTAGCGAGGGCGCGCAGGTTCTTCCGCTGCCGTTGGCGGAGGCATAGGCCGGATCGCCAGCCGAACTTGCGCCGCGCCTTCCTCGGCGGAGGCCCGAATGACGCCCGGCGGACCATCGGTCGAACGGCCTTCGGGGTAGGTGAGGCGCGATTGACCGCGGCGGGCGGGAGTGGAACTATAGCACGCGTTTTTTCTCGATCGTTGCGGTTTGGACGCAAACAGCGTCGCGAGAGACCTGGTTGAGGCAAAGGGGGGCTGCGCGGGGCAGTCCATGAAAGCGCTTTTCAAATACGCGGTCGTTCTGGCGTTGGGGCTCCTGGTCGGCGTCTGCATCCATGTACGGCCGAGCCTCGAACAAATTTCCAGCTCAGTTGGCTGGATGACATTAACGTCCATCGTCCAGAAGGCCGTTTCGCCGGTGAGGTCGGAAGCGGCTGACGCCCGCGTCGACTCGGCAGGGGCGGCGCTTGTCGACGAGGAGCTCGACTATCGGATTGCTCAACGAGTTGCTTCTCTCGACGGATGGCGCACGTTCCTCGCCGCTCATGGGAACGGCGCCTACGCCCAATCTGCGCGAGCGGAGGTCGAGAAACTGCTCGCCGCGAAGGGCGCCGAGCCGGCCGCTGCGGACGGCCCAAACCGCATGGTTCCGCCCGCCGCAGACGGCCAGAACGGCATTGCCCCGGGCGTCGCGGAAGGCTCGAATGGCGCGTCGCGGGACGCCAAACCTGCCGGAGACGGCATGGGTTCGGCTGCGCCTTCCGCGGGACTGGAAGCCGCGAATCTGACGCCTGACGAAATCTGCAAACGTGACGGCGACCGTCTCGAACGGCTGCGCAGCAGTCCCTCGCCAGAGGAGGCCGCTCGGTTCGAGAAGGAGTTGGGCTGCGACAAGTTGCGACCCCAACTCCTGGCGCTGATGGCGAGCTTGCGCTCCGCTTCTCCGGCGCCGGTCGCGGCGAAGGTCTCGAACGAGGCCGCGCCCGAAACGAAAGGCGCCGACCCGAAGCGGCCCGCCTCTGGGCCTAGCGAGAGGCGCTGGACCGCCTCCATTCACCGGATTGAGCCGAGCAGGCATGCGCACGGCTGCGCATCGAGGTCCACGTGCTTTAGGACCAAGTGGTCCTTGCCGCCGATCCTCTTGGCGCTTCTCGGCGAAAGGCCCCCACGCTCGAGCGCGTTCAGACGAAATCTGACCTACCCCGGGCCGAATGATTTGCGCGGCAGATGAGGCGCGACGCAACCGCGCCAGCCTCGGACGGATCGAAAGCTTGACCGGCATAAGGGCGGGAAACCGTCCTCGTGGTTCCCGGCTTCAAGAGCCACGGGAGCCGGGAATGCCCTTGACGGACGCGCTCGCACAGCCTCCTCTTCTCCCGCGGAGAAGGCGACATGAGCGTGTTGGCGCGCGACGCAGCGCAGGAATTCGGCAGCCGCTTCGGCCGCGCGCCAAAAGTCAGCCGCGCGCCGGGGCGGGTGAACCTGATCGGCGAGCACACCGACTACAACGACGGCTTCGTCATGCCGGCGGCGCTCGAATTCGCGACCCTCGTCGCCGCCGCGCCGCGGCCCGACCGGCGGCTCAGCGTCTATTCGATGATCATGGACGAGACGCGCGCGTTCGACCTCGACGCGCCAGCGCCAGGCGGCCGCCACGAGTGGTCGGATTATGTGTTCGGCGTCGCCGTGATGCTGGAAAAGAGCGGCCGGCGCCTCGCCGGCGCCGATCTCGTCGTGTTCACTGACGTGCCGCTGGGCTCGGGCCTCAGCTCGTCCGCCGCGCTCGAAGTGAGCGTCGCGCATGCGCTCGTGACCGCCGCCGGACTGCCGTTCGAGCCGGTGGAGATCGCAAAGATCTGCCAGCGGGCGGAGAACGAGTATGTCGGGATGCGCTGCGGCATCATGGACCAGTATGTCTCGGCCTGCGGCGTCGCCGGCGCCGCGCTCCTGATCGACTGCCGCTCGCTGGAATCGCGCAACGTCCCGATCGCGCCGAACCTGAGGCTGCTCATCGCCAATTCCAACGTGCGCCACCAGCACGCGGGCGGCGAGTACAACGCACGGCGGGAGGCCTGCGAGGAAGGCGTGCGACTCTTGCGCCCCTATCTCGGCCAGATTGCGGCCCTGCGCGACGTGACCCCGCCCGACCTCGAGCGTCATCGCAGAATTCTCCCCGAGCTCGTCTATCGCCGCTGCCGGCACATCGTCAGCGAAAACGCCCGGGTGCTCGAGGCCGAGCGGGCGCTGAAGGCCGGCGACTTCGTCGCCTGCGGCAAGGCGATGAACGCTTCGCACGTCTCGATGCGCGACGACTTCGAGATCACCTGCCCCGAGATCGATTTTCTCGTCGGCCTCGCACAGGGACAGGCTGGCGTCTACGGCTCGCGCATGACGGGCGGCGGCTTCGGCGGCTGCACGGTGAGCCTCATCGAGGCGAGCGCGGTCGCCCGTGTGTCGAAGCTGATCATCGAGGGCTATCCGGTCGGCGCGGGCCGTGAAGCCGACGTGTTCGTCTGCTCGCCCTCCGACGGCGTGGGCTTGGTCCCGCTATGAGAGCTGATGTGCATTCAGCCGAGCCGGACATCCTCCCCTGCGAAGCCTGCGAAGCGGGGGAGGGCGACCATGCGAAGCATGGTGGAGGGGGCAAGAAGGCGATGCCAATCCAAAGCTGTGGCCCTGGCCATGACCGCCGTGATGTTTGGGATCGATCCGGCGGCAGCCCCCCTCCACCGGCCTTCCGCCGGTCCCCCGCTCCGCAGGGGAGGAAAAGCGCCGCCGCTTTTCTCCGCAAGGGAAGCGGGAAGAAGGAGCGGCATCCTTGACAAAGCTCGACCTCGGCGAGGCGTCGCACCGCCGCCTCAATCCGCTGACCGGCGAATGGACCCTCGTCTCGCCGCATCGGATGAAGCGGCCGTGGCAAGGCAAGCAGGAGGCGGTCGCCGCGGCGCCGTCGCTTCCTCATGACCCGAACTGCTATCTTTGCCCGCGCAACGTCCGCGCCAACGGCGCGCACAACCCGGACTATGCGCACACCTTCGTGTTCGATAACGATTTCGCCTCGCTTCAGCACGACGCGCCGCCGGAGCGGGTCGAGAATGGGCTTCTCGTGGCGGAGGGCGAATCCGGCCTCTGTCGCGTCCTCTGCTTCTCGCCTCGCCACAATTTGACGCTGGCGCAAATGGAGATCGCGGACGTCGAGCGGGTGGTCGACGCCTGGGTCGAGGAGACCATCAACCTCGGCTCGCGCCCCGACATAGCTTCCGTCCAGATCTTCGAGAACCGCGGCGAGATCATGGGCTGCTCGAACCCGCACCCGCACGGCCAGATCTGGGCGACGCGCCATCTGCCGAACGAGCTCGAGAAGGAGACCCATCGCCAAACCGAGCACCTTCTGCAATTCGGGCGGCCGCTGCTCGTCGACTATCTCGCGCAGGAACTCGCGCTCGAGGAGCGCATCGTTTTCGTCAACGACGATTTTTGCGCGCTCGTGCCGTTCTGGGCGGTCTGGCCGTTCGAGACGATGATATTGCCACGCCGGCCGGTCCAGGGACTGGACCTTTTGAGTCCCCGCGAAAAAGCGTCTCTCGCCGCGGCGCTGTCCGAACTGACCAAGCGCTACGACCGGTTGTTCGCCGTGTCGTTTCCTTATTCGATGGGCTTCCATCAGAGGCCGACAGACGGCGCCGTGCACGCCGAATGGCAGCTGCACGCCCATTTCTACCCGCCGCTCCTGCGCTCGGCGACGGTGAAAAAGTTCATGGTCGGCTTCGAGATGCTGGGCTCGCCGCAGCGCGACCTGACGCCGGAGGCCGCGGCGGCGCGGCTGAGGGGGGCAGGGGCGTAGGCCCAGGCTCGGTCAAAACTCGCAACTTGCGCGGGGCGGCGCATCGGCGTTGTTCTCGGCGCTCCTGCCGCGGCTCACCCGCGACGCCAGCGAATAAGGGGGCCGGAGGAAGGCGTCCACGTATGGGCGGACGCTCATGGATATCTGCTGACCTCAATCAGGTTTCCGTCGGGATCACGGAAATAGATCGAAGTCATTTTGCCGCGCGCGCCCGTCCGTTCGACCGGGCCGAGCTCGATGTCGACGCCGTGGTCGCGAAGGCGCGCCGCGACCTCGTCCAGCGTTCGGCCGGTCACCAGGCAAAAGTCCGCCGCTCCAGCTGTCGGACGCATGGCCTTCGGCTCGAACGTTTGCCCGGCCTGGTGCACGTTGATCTTCTGCAAGCCCAGCATCAGCGCGACGGGGAGGCCCGGCGACCTCACGATGCTGAGGCCGAGCGCCCTTTCATAGAAGGCGAGCGTCGCCTCGAGGTCGGCGACCGTGATCACGAAATGGTCTATGCCGTCGATCACCGGTTCATTTCCGCGCCGCGCCATGACGGTCCTCGCCGCAGTCATCCGCTTGGGCCGCCAATATTGGCCCTCCGCGTTGGCCGGAACGCAAAAGAATTATCGCCGCGACCGCAAACAAGTTCCGCCGGCGGCGCAAGCGGCCCCGAAGGACCGGATCGACATGGACGACAAGCATGGCTTGATGCGTCGTCACGGGCGCAGCGCAAGGCTGGATGGTCGCCTTTGCGGGCGAGGCCCGTCGAACTAGGATTTTGCGGCGCGATTCGTCGAAAGAGGCGGATGCCGCGCAGGGGGAGTTCCGCATGGTCGACCAAAAGATGACCACCAAGGCAGCCGACGGGCGGATGCTGTCCTTCCTCGATCCGGTCGGGCAGTTTCTGACCGACGGATTTCATCTTCTCGCCCTGTTCGCGATCGGCGCCGCGACCGTCTGGGCGGCCGGCGCGGCCTTCTACGTCATGATCCAGAGAGGCAGGCCCTCGATCGAGGACCTGCTGCTCCTCTTCATCTATCTCGAGATCGGCTCGATGGTCGGCATCTATTTCCGCACCAACCACATGCCGGTGCGCTTCCTGCTCTACGTCGGGATCACCGCGGTCACCCGCCACATGATCGGCGTCGTCCAGGAGCAGCCGAACCCCGACATGGGAGTGCTGATTCTGGCCGGCGCGACGCTCGTGCTGGCGCTCGCCGTCCTCGTCATACGGTTCACCTCGAACCGCTATCCGAGCCCCGTCTACGGCGAGGGCGGCCGAAGCGGCGTTCGCGACGATTGAAAAAGACAGGGTCCAGGGCCGGAGTTTCAAATTCGCGTGTGCTGGGCGTCGAGACTGGCGCGCGCCGCTTCGCCTTGTTTTATAGCGGGCTTGAATTCACGGATCGCGTGCAGGGCGGGCGCCTTCGAGTCGTTTTCCGTCGACTGCGGATCAATTTTTCCCATGTCGCTTTGCTGCTCGCTCCCCGGCGAGGGGGAGGGCGATGAATTTTCGCGTGGGCGCATCGACATGTTTCGTTTCTTCGAATCCTTGATTGATCCCTTTCGCGGCCACGCGGAAGGCATGCCTCCCGCCGACCTGATCGGCTACTACGGCCGCTTTTGCAGGCAGGTCCGACCCCTTCTCGTCGCCCTCATGGCGGTTGGCCTGGTCGTTTCCCTGATCGAGGTGACGATCTTGCGTTTCGTCGGCGCCTTGCTCGACACCTTGCGTGTGACGCGTCCGAACGAGGTGTTCCAAAGCCATTTCCGCGAATTTCTCGGCATGGGGCTCTTGATACTCATCGGGCGCCCGCTGGCGAGTTTCGCCCACGACCTGATCGTTCAGCAGGCGATCGCTCCGGGGATGACCAATCTGATCCGCTGGCAGACGCACCGTTACGTCCTGCGCCAGTCCCTCACTTATTTCGCCAACGACTTCGCCGGGCGCATCGCCTCGAACATCATGCAGTCGGCCGCGTCGCTGAGGGATTCGGTGGTGCAGGTGATCGATGCGCTCTGGTTTGTGACCGTGTTCGCCGTCAGCGCATTGGTCATCTTCGCGCGGACCGACTGGCGCCTCGCATGCCCGCTCGCCTTATGGATCGTAGGGTACGTCTGCGCGCTTTCGTATTTCGTCCCCAGGGTGCGACGCCGGTCCGAACAGCTTGCGCATGCGCGAGCGACGCTGACCGGTCGCATTGTCGACAGCTACACCAACATCCAGACGGTCAAGCTTTTCGCCCATCTCGAGCGGGAAGACCAGCACGCGCGCGAATCGATCGCCGATCACACCGCCGCGTTTCATCGCCAGACCCGCCTGATCACGTTCCTGAACCTGACGGTTTCGTCCGGCAACGCCGCTTTGCTGGTCGCCGTCGGCGGTCTCGCCGTCTGGCTCTGGTCCCGAGGCGCGGTGACGCTCGGCGACATCGCCATCGCGACCGGGCTCGCGCTTCGGATCGTGACCATGTCGGGGATGGTCATGTGGACCTCGATCGGCATTTTCGACAACGTCGGACAGGTGCAAGAAGGCATGCGCACCATTGCGAGGCCGCACACCCTCGATGACCGCCCGAACGCACGTCCGTTGGCGGCCGCGAAGGGGGCCATCCGCTTCGAGAACGTGCGGTTTCACTATGGCAAGGCCGGCGGGGTCATCGACAACCTCTCGTTGAACATCTCAGCGGGAGAGAAGGTCGGGCTGGTCGGGCGATCGGGCGCCGGCAAGTCGACCTTGGTCAACCTGTTGCTTCGGTTTTACGATGTCGAAGGCGGCCGTATCCTCATCGATGGGCAGGACATCGCCCGCGCGACGCAGGAGAGCCTGCGCCAGCAAATCGGCATGGTTACGCAGGACACGTCTCTTCTGCACCGCTCAATCGCGGAGAACATCCTCTATGGGCGGCCCGATGCGGGCGAGGCGGCCATGATCCATGCGGCGCGGCAGGCGCATGCGCACGGCTTCGTGCAGGCGCTGACCGAGCCCGACGGCCGGCGGGGATACGACACGATGGTGGGCGAGCGCGGCGTCAAACTCTCGGGCGGGCAGCGGCAGCGCATTGCGATCGCGCGCGTACTCCTGAAGAACGCGCCGATCCTGGTTCTCGACGAGGCGACATCGGCGCTCGATTCGGAAGTGGAGGCTGCGATCCAGGAGAGCCTCCATGAACTGATGGACGGCAAGACGGTGATCGCCATCGCGCACAGGCTGTCGACCATCGCTGCGATGGACCGTCTGATCGTGCTCGACAGGGGAAGGATCGTCGAGACCGGGTCGCATCGGGACCTCTTGGCCCGCGACGGGATCTACGCAGCCCTCTGGCGACGCCAATCCGGCATTTTGCCGACGCTCGCCGCATAAGAAGAGCTTTTCAAAGTCCACCGTCCTCGTCCTGAGGTCCTTCGCTGTGGCAAAGGGCGCCTCGGGATGAGGTCCAATCCGATTGTGGTTCTCTGCCCCTTCATGCCAAGATTTGACCATGAGATTTGACACGATCGTGCGCGACGCGACTCTGCCCGACGGCCGCAAGGGCCAGGACCTGGCGATCGCGGGCGGGTTGATCGCGGCGATCGAGCCGAGGATCGAAGCCGAAGCCGTTCGCGAGATCGACGCTCGCGGGCGCCTTCTTTCGCCGCCGTTCGTCGACTGCCACTTCCACATGGACGCGACGCTGTCGCTCGGCCTGCCTCGGCTCAACGTCTCCGGGACTCTGCTGGAAGGGATCGCGCTCTGGGGCGAACTCAAACCGCAACTGACGCACGAGGCGGTCGCCAAGCGCGCGCTCCGCTATTGCGACCTCGCGGTTTCTCAGGGTCTTCTCGCCGTACGCAGCCACGTCGACGTTTGCGACGACCGGCTGCTCGCCGTCGAGGCGCTGATCGAGGTGAGGAAGAAGGTGAAGCCCTATCTCGACCTTCAGCTCGTCGCCTTTCCGCAGGACGGTTATTTTCGTTCGCCGAATGTGGCGAAAAATCTCGAGCGCGCGCTCGACCTCGGCGTCGACGTCGTAGGCGGCATTCCGCATTTCGAACGGACGATGGCCGATGGCGCGGCGTCGGTGAAAGCCCTGTGCGAGATCGCCGCGAGACGCGGCCTGATGGTCGACCTGCACTGCGACGAGAGCGACGACCCGCTGTCCCGCCATGTCGAGACTCTTGCGGCGGAAGCGCAGCGCCTAGGTCTCGGGCGGCGCGCCACCGGATCGCATCTGACCTCGATGCATTCGATGGACAATTACTACGTGTCAAAGCTCTTGCCGCTGATCGCCGAGTCCGGGATCAACGCGATCGCCAATCCGCTGATCAATCTGACCCTGCAGGGACGGCATGACACCTATCCGCGCCGCCGCGGCGTCACGCGCATCGCCGAAATGCGCGCGCAGGGCATCCCGGTCGCGCTCGGACAGGATTGCGTTATGGACCCCTGGTACAGCCTCGGCGCGGCGGACATGCTGGACGTCGCGCATATGGCGGTGCACGGCGCGCCGATGACGAGCCGCGAGGCGATCCGCTGGACATTCGACGCGGTGACGGAGATTCCGGCGCGCATCCTCGGGCTCGAAAGATATGGGCTTTCGGTCGGCTCGAACGCCGACATGGTGCTCTTGCAGGCGGCCGATCCGATCGAGGCCGTGCGGCTGCGCGCGACGCGGCTGTCGTCATCCGCCGCGGCGAGGTCATTGCCCGCACGCCTGCGCGCGAGACGGAACTGTCGCTGAACGGACGGCCGTCGAGCCTCGATCCCGCGTCCTACGCGCCGCAGGCAGGTCGCTGAGGAGCGCGGCTCAGGGGCTGTTTCCAAAGTCGCCGGCCTCATCCTCGAGGGCCCTTCGCGAAAGCAAAGGGCCTCCAAAGCCTGTCCTGAGCCAGGCGAAGGGGATGCTCCAGAAGGCGCTGACGGCGCCGCAAAACTGTGCCCTTCGCGGGACCTTTGCGTACTTCGTGTTTTTCTCTTCACCGCGAAGAACAGGAAGATTACACGAAAGGTCACAAAGGCCGGAGCTTCCTGCACAGCGGGTCGGCGCACAGCCAGTGGCCAAACTGAGGACGAGGACGGCGGGTTTTGAGACAGGTTCTCAGGCGGCGAGGCAGCATTTCTTGTATTTCTTGCCGCTGCCGCAGGGGCACGGATCGTTACGCCCGACGTCGCGAAACGGATTGACGTAAGGCGCGTCGGACGCATCGAGATCCAATCGCCCGTCCTCGTCGAATGCGTCATCGTCCGTCCACGCCCAGGTCTCGAGCGTCCCGACGGCGTCGTCGAGGGGCCGAACGCCCCCGCTGCGGAACCCCTCGAGCCCATCGGTGTCCCTCCGCGCGAGCTCGACATTGCAATCGAAGTCTTCGAGCGTGAAGCAACCGTCCTCGATGAATCCTTCTTTGCTCAGAATCGCGACGTCGACTCGCAAGTCCTCGTAACCGAGAGCGGCAGCCGTCGCCGCCCAGACCGTCCAGAAAACCAATTCGTCGCGCGGCTGCGCGTCCCGCCGCAGCATGCGCAGGTAGGCCCGCATGTCCTCCTCGCCGAGTGCGCCTCTTGCGCGGACGAGATAGCCCAGCGCGTGCAGGGCCGAGGCGCGCGAATATTCGTCGCCCTTGCGGGATTCGATCGCCCTCTTCAGCGGCTCGAGATCGCCGTCAAAGACTTTGATGAGGATCCTGGGCAGTGTCTCCGTTTGGGCCTCGCCGAGCCAGTCTTCGATGTCCGGATCCTCGGCGATCATGCGGCACAGCGGCTCGTACGCCCGCGCCTCGCCCTTCTCGCCGCACAGGTGCAGGATGATGAAGACTTCGTCTTCGGCCGCTTCGGATCGGTCTCGCCCCGCCGCGAAGGCGCGCAGCTTGGAGAGGAAGCGGGGCGAGGCCGTCTCCCAATGCTCGAGCGCCCATTTCATCGCCTCGCGCGGAAAGCCCTCCCCCTCGGCGAATTGCCGCAGCGCCTCGTCGACATTCATCCTCCGCCTCCTCCGCTGGGCGTTGCCGGACCGCTTTGCATTCGGGTCGATGCGGTTTTAGACCCGACATGCGATGTAGAGGCCGGGAAGACTCCGCGCAATCGGGATTCAAGTTACGCTCTCCATGTGCGCGCGGCTCCGTAGACGAGCGCGATCCCGGAAGCGAGCAGGGCGACGAGGACGGCGCGGGTGAAGGCTCTTTCGGTGGTGAGGCGCGTGAAGACGTGCGCGCCGAGCCAGGACGGGATCAGCATCGCCGGAGCGACGATCAGGAACTGACGGAGATCAGCGTGCGCGAGCGTCCCGGAGGCGGCGTAGATCGCGATCGTCACGACATGCATGGCGATATTGTAGGCCTGCATCGTCGCGCGTCTGACGTCGCGTCTCCAGCCGCGCAGCTGGGTCCAGATGGCTGGCGCGAAACCCGACATCCCGCCGAGGCCGCCGAGCACCCCTCCGATCAGTCCAAAGAACCCGTCCAGCCCGCGCCCGCCGCGCTCGACAACGCCGGGATGGCGAACGACCAGCGCAAAGAGAGAATAGGACGTCAGCAGGACGCCCACCGTCAGCCGAAAACTCTGCGGGTCGGCGTGGCGCAGAAGAAAGACCCCGATGGGGACGCCGATCCAGCCGCCGACAAGGAGCGGGACGATCTTCGGCCACTCGAACCCGCGGCGCACCGAAGCGAGCGACGCGATCTGGCCGGTCAGCGCGCCGAAGACCGCGAGCGGCGCCGCGGTTTCCGGCGGCAGCGCCCAGGCCCAGAAGGACAACGCGACGACCGAGAAGGCGAAGCCGGTGACGCCCTGGGCGAATCCCGCCGCCGCCGCGCCGGCCGCGACGATGAGCGCGGCCTCAACCAGGCCAGGCATCCTCCGGCGCCTGCCTCACGATCGGGCGCCCCTCGCGAGCGCAGCCGCGCGAATCTCGCTGAGCGTCGTCGCCGGCGTGATCGCCTCCGGGTCGATCTTCACGTGGATGATCGAGGGCAAGCCCGAACTGAGTGCGCGCTCGAACGCGGGAAGGAATTCCGCAGTCTCCTCGACGGTCTCGCCGTGGCCGCCGAAGGCGCGGGCGTAAGCGGCGAAGTCCGGGTTGCGCAGAGTGGAGGCGATTGCGCGGCCGGGAAAATCGCGCTCCTGGTGCATGCGGATCGTGCCGTAAATGCCGTTGTCGATCAGCACGACGACGATCGGGACGCCGTATTGGACGGCGGTGGCGAACTCCTGCCCGTTCATCAGGAAGTCGCCGTCGCCGGCGAAGCAGACGACGGTGCGCTGCGGAAAGACCCGCGATGCGGCGATCGCCGCCGGCAGGCCGTAGCCCATCGAGCCCGAGGTCGGCCCGAGCTGCTGCTCGATCCGCCGGAACCTCAAGAATCGTCCGACCCAGATGGCGAAGTTGCCTGCCCCGGTCGCGAAAATCGCATCGGGAACGCGGCGGCGCAGCGCGAACATGATCTCGCTCATCTGCACCGGGCCGGGATTTTTGGGCGCCTGTTCGCTCCAGGCGAGATAGTCGGCGCGGCCCTGGCGCGTCTCCGCAGACCACGGGATCGTCGCCGGAGGATGGACCCCTTCAAGCGCGGCGCAGAATTCCGGCGAGGTGGCGACGATCGCAAGAGATGGATGATAATTCCTGCCGATTTCGCGCACGTCGGCGTGGACGTGGACGAGACGCTGGCGGGGGGCGGGAATATCGAACAGCGCATAGCCCTGGGCGGCGGCCTCCGACATGCGGCCGCCGACGAGCATGACAAGATCGGCCTTCTCGATCCGAGCCCTGAGTTTGGGGTTGGCCGACAGCCCGATTTCGCCGGCAAAATTTTCGTGCTCGCCGTCGAAGGCGCTGGCGCGGCGGAAGGACCCGGCCACAGGCAGGTCGAAGCGCTCGGCGAAGCGAGCGAAGGCGGCGCTCGCGCGTTCGGTCCAGCCCGGCCCGCCGAGAATCGCGATCGGTCGCTCGGCGCTCCAAAGCATCTTCTGCAGCTCGGCCATCTGCGCGAGCCCGGGCCAGATCGGGGTCGCTGTCGCGCGCGGCGCGTCTGCCGCCGTCGCGGTCTCGACCAGCATGTCCTCGGGTAGCGCGATGACCACCGGACCCGGCCGCCCCTGCATGGCGATATGGAACGCGCGGTGGACGACCTCAGGTATCTGGGCCGCGCTCTCGATCTCGGTCGCCCATTTGGCGACGGAGCCGAAAAACGCGCGGTAGTCCATCTCCTGGAAGGCTCCGCGGCCGATCATCGCCCGCTCGACCTGGCCGATGAACAGGATCATCGGCGCGGAATCGTGCTCGGCGATGTGGACCCCGTGCGCGGCGTTGGTCGCGCCCGGACCGCGGGTGACGAAGCACACGCCGGGCCGGCCCGTCAGGCGGCCCTCGGTCAACGCCATCATCGCTGCCCCCGCCTCCTGGCGGCAGACGGTGACCGCGATCGACGAGTTGTACAGGGCGTCGAGCGCGGCGAGATAGGATTCGCCGGGAACGCAGTAGACCCGCTCGACGCCCTGGGCGGCGAGCTGGTCGACGAGAATTTTTCCGCCGGTGCGGGCGCCTTCTTTGTGCATGTGGAGCGTGTTCCCGGAAAAGAATGGACGAGGCGCGACCTTAGGCTTCAGGCGTCGCGGCGAGCAATGTCCGAGGCGCACAATTTCCGTTCCGCTGGAGGCCAAGGGCCAACGAAACGAGGCAATTGTCAAAAATCCCTCGGGATTTCAGCGGCCAGCGTCGTTTGGGCGCACAGCACGCGCCTTGCGTCCGGCCCCCCTTCCCGCCATTGTCTCGGCCATGGCCGCCTCCGTCGACCGACCCGCCGCCGAAAGCGGCGCTCTCGCGAATCTCAACGCGCGCTCGCGCGAAATTTTCCGCCGCATCGTCGAATCCTATCTTTCGACCGGCGAACCGGTCGGATCGCGGCACCTGTCGCGCATGCTGCCGATCTCGCTGTCGCCGGCCTCCGTGCGCAATGTGATGCAGGATCTCGAGGAACTCGGCCTCATCTACGCGACCCATGCGAGCGCCGGCCGCCTTCCGACCCAGCATGGCCTGCGCTTCTTCGTCGATGCGCTGTTGGAGTTGGGCGACCTCGCCCGCGAGGACCGGGCAAGGATCGACACCCAGGTGCGGGCGGCCGCCGAAGGCGGCGGCTTCGAGGGCGCTCTCGCCGAAACCACGAGTCTGCTGTCCGATCTCACCCGCGGCGCGGGCGTGGTGCTGACGACCAAGACCGATCTGCGGCTCAAGCACGTCGAATTCCTGCGCCTCGAACCCGACAAGGCGCTCGCCGTGCTGGTCGCCGAGGACGGCTCGATCGAGAACCGGGTGATCGCCACGCCCGAAGGGCTGCCGACCTCCGCCCTGCAGGAGGCGGGGGGCTATCTCAACGCCAGGGTGCGGGGCCGGACTCTGTCGGAGGCAATGGCGGAGATCGAGTCCGCGCGGCGCAGGGCCCGGCAGGAGCTCGACGAAATCGCGGGCCGTCTGGTGGATGCGGGCCTCGCCTCGTGGTCAGGGGTCGCCGGGTTGCGCGAACAGCTGATCGTGCGCGGCCAAGCCAATCTGCTCGACGACGTGCGCGCCGCCGAAGATCTGGAGCGCATACGGACACTGTTCGCCGACCTCGAAACCAAAACGGACGTTATCGACCTTCTGCACCGGGCGGAAGTCGGCGAGGGCGTCAAGATTTTCATCGGCTCCGAGAATAAGCTATTCTCGCTTTCGGGATCATCGATGATCGCGGCGCCGTTGCGGGACGGCGATCATCGCATCGCCGGCGTGCTCGGCGTGATCGGACCAACGCGAATCAATTACGGCCGGATCGTGCCGATGGTCGAATACGCCGCCCAGGTGCTCGGCGAACTGAGGCGATCGCGTTAGCGAGGCCGCGCTCGCGGTCAGAACAAAGGGGAGTGCAATGTCGAACGTCGGCGCGGCTCCGCGCAGCCTCGGCGGAGGGCTCGAACGCCTGCAGGCCAAATGGGCCTCCATCACCGCCTTCGGGGTGCTTCTGGTCGTCCTGGGCTGCACGGCGCTGTGCTTCTCCCTGTACGCGACCATGACGGTCGTCACGATCAACGGCGTTCTGTTCCTCATCGGAGGCGCGGCCGAGATCGCCATCGGCATGCATGCCCGCAGCTGGACCCGATTCTTCCTTTGGGTGATCGGCGGGACGCTCTATCTGGCTGCGGGTGTGATTTGCATCTGCAACCCGACGCTCGGACGGGTCGCGCTGACGCTCGCGCTCGGGGCGGCGCTGATCGCCGCGGGCCTCGTCCGAGTCTACCTTGCGACCGAGCTTCCCGCCACTGAGCCGCGGCTTCTCGTCTTCGCCGCCGCCGCGGTGACGATCCTGCTCGGTTTGATCATTGTCAATCGCTGGCCCGCGGACAGCGTCTATGTGTTGGGAACATTGCTCGGCGTCGATCTGCTGTTTCACGGTGTCGGCTGGGTGAGCTTTGGAATGGGACTGCATGCGCGGAGCTGAAGTTTCGGACTCGCCGCGATCACCTGAGGAGCTGACAATGACGAAGTGGGTCTACTCCTTCAGCGCCGAGCGCGCTGACGGAAGGGCGGAGATGAAGAACCTGCTCGGCGGCAAGGGCGCCAATCTGCACGAGATGGCGTCGCTCGGCCTGCCCGTGCCGCCCGGTTTCACCATCACCACCGAAGTCTGCACTTATTTCTACGCCAACGCAAAGACCTATCCGCCCGATCTCACGGCGCAGGTCGACGCGGCCGTCGCCGAGGTCGAGCGCCAGACCGGCCGCAAATTCGGCGACGCGGCCAATCCGCTGCTGCTCTCGGTGCGTTCGGGCGCGCGGGCCTCGATGCCCGGCATGATGGACACGGTCCTCAACCTCGGGCTGAATGACACCTCTGTCGAGACGCTCGCCAAGTCGTCCGGCGACGAGCGTTTCGCCTTCGACAGCTACCGCCGCTTCATCCAGATGTATTCGCATGTCGTCCTCGACGTCGACGACCACGAGTTCGAGGACATCCTCGAATACTACAAGGACGGCAGGGGCTACACCCTCGACACCGACCTGAAGGCGAAGGACTGGCGCGAGGTCATCGTCGATTACAAAGCCAAGGTCGCCGAGGCGACCGGCAAGCCCTTCCCGCAGCAGCCGAAGGATCAGCTCTGGGGCGCGATCGGCGCCGTCTTCTCCTCCTGGATGAACCACCGCGCGATCACCTACCGCAAGCTGAACAACATTCCCGCCGATTGGGGAACCGCGGTCAACGTACAGGCGATGGTGTTCGGCAACATGGGCGAGACGTCGGCGACCGGCGTCGCTTTCACCCGCAACCCATCGACCGGCGACAACGCGCTCTACGGCGAGTTCCTGGTCAACGCCCAGGGCGAGGACGTGGTGGCGGGCATCCGCACGCCGCAGAACATCACCGAAGCCGCGCGCAAGGCGGCAGGCTCAGACAAGCCGTCGCTCGAAGCCCTGATGCCGGCCGTGTTCAAGCAGTTCGCCGATACGACGAAACTCCTGGAAAAGCATTACAAGGACATGCAGGACATGGAGTTCACCGTCGAGCGCGGCAAGCTGTGGATGCTACAGACGCGCAACGGCAAGCGCACCGCGAGCGCCGCCCTGAAGGTGGCGGTGGACATGGCCAACGAAGGCCTGATTTCGCGCGAGGACGCGATCACCCGGGTCGAGCCGGCCACGCTCGACCAGATGCTGCATCCGACCCTCGATCCCAAAGCCAAGCCAGAACCGCTGGCGACCGGCCTGCCGGCTTCTCCTGGCGCAGCGAGCGGCGAGATCGTGTTCTCTGCCGACGACGCGGAGGCCGCCCGTCAGGCGGGACGCAAGACAATCCTGGTGCGGGTCGAGACGTCGCCCGAGGACATCCACGGCATGCACGCCGCCGAAGGCATCGTGACGACGCGCGGCGGCATGACGTCGCACGCGGCGGTCGTCGCGCGCGGCATGGGCAAGCCCTGCGTCTCCGGCGCCGGCGCGATCCGCATCGATTATGCGGCGCAGACGATGACCGCCGCCGGCGTCACGCTGAAGAAGGGCGACGTCATCACCATCGACGGCGCCGCCGGCCAAGTCTTGAAGGGCCGCGTGCCGATGGTGAAGCCCGAGCTCACCGGCGATTTCGCCACCTTAATGGGTTGGGCCGACGAGGTCCGGCGGATGAAGGTGCGCGCCAACGCGGAGACGCCGCTCGACGCGCGGGTCGCACGGTCCTACGGCGCCGAGGGCATCGGCCTCGCGCGCACCGAGCACATGTTCTTCGAAGGCGAGCGCATCGTCGCAATGCGGGAGATGATCCTCTCCGACGACGAGAAAGGGCGCCGCGCGGCGCTCGCCAAGCTGCTGCCGATGCAACGGCAGGATTTCGCCGAACTGTTCGAGATCATGACCGGTCTGCCGGTCACGATCCGGCTGCTCGATCCGCCACTGCACGAATTCCTACCCAAGACGGACGAGGAGATCGACGAGGTCTCCAAAGCGATGGGCGTCCCGGCGGACAAGCTGAGGAGGCGGGCCGCCGAGCTGCACGAGTTCAACCCGATGCTCGGGTTCCGCGGCATCCGGCTCGCGGTCCGTTATCCCGAGATCGCCGAGATGCAGGCGCGGGCCATCTTCGAAGGCGCGGTCGAGGCGGGGAAGAAGACCGGATCGTCGATCACCGCCGAGATCATGCTACCGGTCATTTTCGGCCGCCACGAGTTCGATCTCGTCAAGCCGATCATCGTCGCGATGGCCGAGGCGGTCGCCAAAGAGACCGGCGTCTCGGTCCCGTACAAGGTCGGGACCATGATCGAACTGCCGCGCGCCGCGCTGCGCGCGGGCGACATCGCCAAGAGCGCCGAGTTCTTCTCTTTCGGCACCAACGACCTCACCCAGACGACGCTGGGCATTTCGCGCGACGACGCCGCGTCGTTCCTCGGCATCTATACGGCGAAGGGGCTCTTGCCCGCCGACCCGTTCATGTCGCTCGATACACTGGGCGTCGGCGAGCTCATGAAGATCGCGACCGAGCGCGGCAGGGCGACGCGGCCCGACCTCCACGTCGGCATCTGCGGCGAGCACGGCGGCGATCCCGCCTCGATCGCCTTCTGCGAAATGGTCCACCTCGACTACGTCTCGTGCTCGCCGTTCCGCATCCCGATCGCCCGCCTCGCCGCGGCGCAGGCGGCGCTCGGCCGGAAGGCGCATTCGACGGCGTGAGGCGCGGCCCGATGAGCAGAAGGAGTGCGGCGCCCTTGGGGGGGCGCCCTTCTTTTTGCGTCGTCGCGCGAAGCTCTGTTCCTGAAATCCAGTCTGCTCAAATAAGCGCGATGACGAGGATGGCGAGCAGCAGCGCGCCGATCAAAGCGAGGTAGAAATTGAGATGCCCGGACTGGATGATCCGCAGGCGGTCGGCAAGCGTGGTTACGAGCTTCTCCAGCGGCGCGAAGAGATAGGGGCCGAAAATCGGGGCCACGTCATGGGTGAAAACGAGCCGACGGGTGAAATAAGGTTGGCCGTTGCCTTCCACGGCCAGCTCCCGCTCGGTCTGCACGGTCGGCCGATAGATGAAGCTGTAGAACGTGCGCAACGCATTCGAGAAGGTGAGCGCCGTCGTCGCCGCGCGGCGAGGCGCCAGTTCCCGCCCGCCGTACCAAACCGGCGCGACCCTGACCGGATAATGTCTCGAGACGAGCAGCAAGGCGACGGGGATCAACGCCATAAGCGGCATGGCGATCGCGAGCTTGCTCGGCGATATGAAGGCGAATTTCGCCGTCAGCGGAACCAGCAGCCACCCGTCGTGCATGTTCGACGCCGCAGGCGCGCCAAAGGTCGCGAGGACGACAGGCTGCAGGCTCGTCAGCCAAACCGGCATGCCGACGGCCAGCGCGAGCACGCTCGCGCCGAGCAGCCCGACGGCGATTTCGTTCGAACCAGGGGTCGCGCCGCTGTTCCGCTCCCTTCGCCCCAGCAGCCCGATGCCGAAGACCTTCAGATACGTGGCGAAAGCGATGGCTGCAGTGAGGGCGAGTCCGGCGCCGGCGAGCGCGGCCGTCAGCCGGCTCGCCAGGCTCGAGAGGTGGAAGCCCTGGAAGAACGTCTGGAACAGATACCACTCGCTGACGAAGCCCGCCTGCGGCGGCATCGCCGCCAGGCTCATCGCAGCAAAGAGCGCGCCTGCGCCGAAAATCCATGAACTGTCACTGAGGATGCCGCGCTGCACCAAGGCGTAATCCCTGACCTTTCGATAGACCGCATCGGCGGCGAGGAACATCGTCCCCTTGGCGAGCGCGTGGCCCGCGAGATGGAGAAGGGCGACAGTCCAAGCGAGGCCGGCGAAATCCATGAGGCCGTCCTGACGAAACATCAAGGACGCGCCCAACAAGCAAACCGCGATCGCCCCGTTTTCCGCCGAGGAGAGAGCCAGCAGCTCGCGCCATCCCTCCTGTTGAAACGCATAGAGGGCGGTCAGAATGGCGCTCAGCACCGCGATTCCGACGATAAAAATGCCGGGCGCGGAGACTGACAGGCTGCGGTCGACAGGCAGCCAGGCGATGAAGCCGCGGCTGAGCGCGAAGTACGCCGCGTTGAGGACGACCCCGGACATGAGCGCACCGGTGGCGCCGCTTCCGGCGCCGTAGGCGCCCGGAAACCACTCGTAGAAAGGCAAGAGCCCGAGCTTGGCGCCGAAACCCACGAGCAGCAGGAGGCCGACGAAAAGCTGCTCGCTCCGCGGCATCGTCAACGCCGCGTTCTCGAATGCGTCGAAAGAAATGCTGTTGGCGTGGTCTGCGAGGATGACGAAAGCGAGGATCAGCGCAACCGCGCCCGCCTCGAGCAAGCCCAGCATGAAGAGAACCGGCTGGCCTTCGTCAGGCGCCATATCCTCTCCGAGGATCATTGCGGCGCCGCCGAGGCTCATGACCTCCCAGGCGATGAGGAAGCTCACGGCGTCCTGCATCCCGAAGACGCCGACGGCGCCGATCAAGCTGGCCGCCGCTCCGAAGTTCCAGCTCGACTTGCGCTTGGTCGGGCTGCCGAGCCAAGCCGCGAGGATCGCCGCAGGCATTCCGAAGCCGAGCAACCAGAGAGCGTCGGGAGACAGTTTGAACACCGAGGAGCCCATGCCCAAAGGCAGGACCACGCCGCGAGAGGCGGAGGGCAGCGTCTCGAGCGCTAGGAAAAGGACCGCGATGCAGCCGATCGCCAAAAGCGAGCGGGCGAGAGCCGGCGTGCGGTCCGTCGTGGCCAGCACGGCCGCGACAATCCATGCAACAACGCCGATCGCCAAAAGGCTATTCGACAAGGCGCCCTCCCTCGACCCGCTGCGGCATTCGATCGAGGAACATCAGCAAGGCTTGGATGATCGCTGCGGGATTGGGCGGGCAGCCCGGCAAATAGAGATCGACAGGCAAGACCTCTTCGAGCCCATTGCCGCAGGCGTAGCCACCGCCGGCGACACCGCCCGAGACAGCGCAGGCGCCGACGGCCATCACCCAGCGCGGCTCCGGCATCGCCTCATAGGCCCGCAGCACCGGCTCGCGCATCGCGTAAGTCACCGGTCCGGTGACGAGAAGAAGATCGGCGAAGCGCGGCGAGGGGGTGAAGAAAATTCCGAACCGGTGCAGGTTGTAGAAGGGATTGTTGAGCGCCTGCAGCTCGGATTCGCAGCCGTTGCACGAGCCGGCGTCGACGTGCCGAATGTGCAGGCTTCGCCGAAACCCGACGCGGGAGAACACCGCATCGCGCTCCTTCCTTGACCCGCTCTGGGCCCCAGACAGCACGAGGTCGGCCCGGTCTCGAACGCCGAAGGCCCAATCGAACGACGCTTTGACGGCGTCCGTCGGGCAAGCTTCGACGCACAATTGACAGACGACGCAGCGGCCGTAGTCCAGCTCGAGTCGATGGTTCCCGCCTTCGGCCGTGCGGACCGTGATCGCGTCCGTTGGGCAGACGTCGGCGCATTCGCGGCACGATGGATCGCATTGGCTGGGCTCGAATCGCGGCATCCCGAGAACCTCCTCCTGCCCCGCGCTTTCGTCTCCGCGCGGCCAACCGGTGGTCGCCTTCCCTTTTCGCAAACCGAAGAACGTCCATAACGGCATGCGGCCTCCCTAGCGATCGCAGCCCGCGACGCTGAGGCCGAAGCTCGCCTCGTTGATCGCGTAATCCATCATGTTGCTGTCGTGGACGGTGAAGGGGAAAACCCGCCAGTTCGAGAATGAAGGCGACTTGATCTTGACGCGGGCGAGCCCGCCGTCAGTCCCGAAGTGCACCGCATAGAAAAGCGAGCCTCGCGGCGACTCCGCCCATCCCATTCCTTCCGAACCTGCGGCCGGAATGCACTCGGACGAGACCGGGCCATCCGGAAGGACGAGCAGCGCCCGCTGGATGATTGCGATGCTCGCCTCGATTTCCGCGATCCGAACCTGGAAGCGAGCCTGGGCGTCTCCCGTCGTGCGCACGGGGACGTCGAACGGCAGATCCTCGTAGGCCGCATAAGGATGATCTCGACGGAGATCGCGCTCGAAACCGGAGGCTCGCTGGATCGGGCCCGTGGCGCCCTGGTCGAAAGCGACCTCGTGCGGCAGCACGCCGGTCGTCATCAGCCGGTCCAGGTAGCTGTTCGTGTTGTCCAGCATCGTGACATAGGTCGCAATCTCCTCGCGCAGACTCTTGAGTTCGCCGCTTAGCCATCGCTTGGGCTCGAGGTTGCGGCGCAGCCCGCCCGGCGTCAGCACGCTGCGAAGGAAGCGGCTGCCGGTGAGGCGCCCGTTGATCTGCTTTGCTCGCTCTTCGAGAAGCTTGCCCTCGGCCTCGCCGACCTTGAGCGTCGTCGCGCCGGCGAGATGGCCGAGATAGTGAAGGTGGTTGTAGAGGCGCTCGAGCTCGGCTGCGACGGAGCGCAGCATCCTGGCGCGCGGCGGGACGGCGCAGCCCGCCGCCCGTTCGACCGCCTGACAGAACGCCAGGGCGTGCGAGAAGCTGCCGATTCCGGAAACCCTTTCCGCCAGCACGACCCCGTTCGCCAGCGATCGTCCCTCGAATCGCTTCTCCATGCCGCGATGCTTGAAGAACAGTTGTGGGTGGAAATGAAGGATGTGCTCGCCGACGTAGAAGAAGATCAACTCGGCCAATTCGACGACGTCGGCTCGTATCGGCCCGAAGGGCAAACGCTGAACGTCGGCGTTCTCGATCTCCGGAACGCCGCCTTCGGCGGGCTCGAACGACGCGATCGCATCGTCGTGACAGGCTGGATCAAAGGGCGGCGCCGACAAATGCAGGCCCTCGTGGAGGACCAGTCTGTGGGAGTCGGGCTGCCCGCTGAACGCGACCCCGAACAGGTCCGAGATTTCGCGCTCATACCAGCCGAGAAGGGGGCTGATCGCGGCGACGCTCGGGACGGCGCCGCGCGGGACGCAGCGCAAGACGAAAAAGCCGGCCTTGTGACGTTGGCTTCCGATATAGCGGAGCTCCAATTCGCCCGCGGGCGTCCGCCAGGCGTAGGCCATTTGCATACGGCCGCCGCCGCGGATCACGCCGCCGATGGCGTCGGGCAGCTCGCGCGGCTCGATCGAAAGGACGTCGAGTTTCGCTGGGACGCTGTTCGATGCGATGCTCATGACGCCGCCCGCGAAAGAGAATCCGCGACCGAGGTTAAGTAGGACCACAGCTCGGTCGGCCACCAGAGGCCGAAGACCAGCAGCGGCGCCAAGGCCAGCCACATCGGCGCGGCGCACCAGACGCTCACGCTCCTGACCGGCGCCGGGTCGGACGACGCGGGAGCAAAATACATGCTGCGGAAATGGCTCATCATGCCGATGAAAATCACGATCAGCAGCAGCGCCATCACGTAGACCGCCCAGGAGAAGGAGGGCCTCAGACCGGCGCGCATGATCGTGAACTCGCTCAGGAACAATCCGAACGGTGGGGCTCCGGTAATCGCAACGGCTCCGGCGAGCCAAAGCGCTCCCTGAACGGGAAAGTGTCGGCTCACCTCTCTGATTTGCGGGATTTCCTTCGTGCCGTAGGCGCGCATCATGTTTCCGGCGCCGAAGAACATGAGGGACTTGTTGAGCGAGTGATTGAGCATGTGATAGAGCGCCCCGCCGACGCCGAGCGCGCCGCCGAAGCCGAACCCCAGCGCGAGGACCCCCATGTGCTCGATGCTCGAATAGGCCATCAGGCGCTTGACGCCCTGCTGCCGCACGATGAAGAGAGCAGCGACCAACATTGAAAGCGCTCCGAACGCGACGAGAGCCATTTCGGGCAGCTCGCCCACGCCGGCCGCTTTGGTGACGGCAAGGAAGCGGACAATCCCGAGCATGGCGGTGTTGAGCAGCGCCCCCGACAGCATGGCGGAGACGGGGGCCGGGCTTTCGCTGTGGGCGTCCGGCAGCCAGGTGTGCATGGGCGCCAGCCCGACCTTGGCGCCGTATCCGACGAGCGTCAGCAGGAACGCCAGCGTCAGCAGGACCGGGTTCATTTGCGGGGCGGCGGTCTTCAGCACCGCCCAGGTCATCTGGTAGGTTGGGCCGTAGACGAAGCTGCCACCCCAATAGAAGAGCACCGTGCCGAGAAGCGCCAGGCTGATGCCGGCCGAGACGACCATGATGTATTTCCAGGCCGCCTCCACGCTTTCCGCGACTCTCTCGAAGGCGACCAGGAAGGTGCTGACCAAGGTCGTGAGCTCGATGGCGATCCAGTAGATGCCGACGCTGTTCATCAGCGGGGCCAACAGCGTGGTCAGCCCGAATCCTGCAAACAGCGCGTAGAAGCGAAAGAGACGGTCGTCCTCCTTCAAGAGGCGCATGTAGCCGACCGCGTGGATCGAGGCGAGGAAGTAGACGATCGCCGTGCACAGAATCACCCACGCCGAGGTCCGGTCGACCATGACGTAGTCGCCCCAGAACAGCTTCGGCGCTCCATCGACGAGGAACGGAAGCGGGAGCGCGCATCCGAACGACAAGGCGCTCGCGATCACGTTAAGGGCCTCGCAGACTCGCGGCCGCCGCGCCGCTAGGCAGGCGATCACAGCGATCAGCGGCGCAAAGGACATTATGAGAAGCAGCCCGCCGATCATCAACCGATGAGCCTCTTCAGCTCGAGCGTGCTGGTGGTCCCGGCGTGCGCGACCAGATAGCGAACCAGGACGCCGAAGCATGCGACGATGATGAGAAGGTCGAAAAGGATGACCATTTCGATCAGCAGCGGCATGCCGGGGACCAGAATCTGCGAGCCGAGAAAGATGCCGTTCTCGAGCACCAGCAGACCGAGGATCTGGCTGATCGCCTCGTGCCGGACGGCAAGCATCAGGAATCCGATCAGCTTCATCGAAAGCATGACGGTCAGCGCCAGAACGGCCACCGTCAGCTCCAGATGAAATTCGGTCGCAATCCGGTAGGACACCGAGAGCGCGAACATGACGAAACAGGCCCCGACGACGACGCTCGTGCTCGGTTGAAGGATGACGTGGATCTCGCGGTCGACATCCAGCCTGCGAATGATCCGCCACATTAGGTACGGGAGAAGCAGGCCGCGAAACAGCAAGGTCAAGAGCGCGATCAGGTACAATTCGGTGTAGCCACCGTAGTAGCCGACCGCCGCCGAGAGGGCGGCGATGATCCAGGACTCGGCCGCGAACGCGTAGAGGTAATTCTTGAACCAGCGCGATCCGAGCATCACGAAACACAGCAAGAGGCTCGCGATCGCCAGCAGGCTGAACAGCGAAGACGCGAGCGGATCGAGTTGCTGGATCAGCACGGCGCTAACTCAGCTGGGTCCCGACGATTGCGAGCACCGCCAACAGAAACGAAGCCGCGAGCGGCTCCTGGTAGCGGTAGAAGCGCAGTCGGGACTGGGCGGTTTCGACGAAGACGACGACGCAGGCGACGAGGACGAATTTGGCGATGAGGCCCGCCGCGGCGCCGAGCGCGCCGAGCGCCGTGCCTCTGATCGACAAGCCCCAGGGCAAAATGAGAACGTTGCAAAAGATCGTATAGAGAATGAACTGCTTCATTGCCGAGGCCCATTTCAGCAGGGCGAGCAAGGGCCCGGAATATTCGAGGATCCGCGCCTCGTCGATCATGTACACTTCGATGTGCGTGCTCGAATGGATCGGCATGCGGTCGGTCTCGACCAACAGCAGAATGAAAAAGGCCGCGACGAGGAACAGGTGCGCCGGGCTCCAATAGACGGGCCAGCTCGATACGAGGAGATGGTTGACGACAAACGGCAGCATCGCTTTGGCGAGCAGCGTGATGCCGACGAATACGAGGATCAGGGTCGGCTCCGCGAGGATGGAGACCATCACCGCTCGGCTCGATCCGATGCCGCCGTAGGCGCTCGACGAATCGAGGCCGGCCAGGATGATCATGAACGATCCCAAGGTGAGGATGAGCCCTCCCCCAAGAATGTCGCCCATGTCGGATTCCGGCAGCGGAAAATTGGTCAGCACCGGGATCAGGATCGGGACGATCAGCATGCAGGTGAACGCCACGACCGGCGTGATCCAGAACAGCCACGAGGCCGTCTGCGGCACGACGATCTGCTTATGGAAGAGCTTCCAGAGGTCGCGGTAGAGCTGGAAAACGCCGGGCCCGTGGGAGCGCTGCACCCGCTCCTCGAACTGGACGATGACGCCCTGGATCAGGGGCGCCAGAATCAGCACCGTCAGGACCTGCGCGATCTGAAGCAGGATGTCCCAGGCGGTCATCGTCGGCGCTCCGGCCGCAACCGCCGTGTGGAAACGAACGCCCGAATCGCGCGCGCGACAGTCTGTCGGAAGCTTCTCATGCAAACTCCTCCTGCGGTCCGCAGACGTCTAGGAGGAGTCATCAGCCCTGAGGGCGGTTAGAGGCGAACTCCATCGCCTGAATGTCCAGCATGGAGTTGCGTCGCAGGGTTGTCAATAGCGTCTTGCGCCGGCTCAGCGCCTGCTCCGTTAAAGCCTTTCGGATGTCAGCGTCGGAGGGCCCTGCAGAGGCGGGCAAAGGGCGCGAAGAGATTCGCCGCGACCGTCCCGTACCGGGGGGCGTCCGCGCCGACGCCGATCGCGATCCGCTCGCGCGCCTTCGGCGGGACGACCAGCGTCCCGAACGCCCAATCCCAGACCGACAGGGCGAAGCCGAAGTTCTTGTCGTGGTGGGCCGGGTCGATCGAATGGTGGAGCTGGTGATGAGCGGGGCTGTGCAAGATCCTGCCCGCCGGCCCGGTGAAGGCGATCCATATCCGGCTGTGGCGCAGGTGCCCCCAGGTGAGAAGGAACGCCATCGTGAGGACGTTGCCGTCGAGGAGCGTGAAGGGGCGCACCCCGGGGCCAAAAGCATAGGCCATTGCGCCGAAAACGAGGCCGGTCGAAAGTCCGATGAGGTTGACGACGAGGAGGATCTCGACCGGGTGCTGACGCAGCTCGGTGAAGATGGTCATCGCTTCGGCGGAATGGTGGACCTTGTGGAACTCCCACAAGGCCGGGATTTTGTGCAGCGCATAGTGGGAGAGCCAGTAGGCGAGCTCGTAGGCGAGCACCTGCAGCACTGTCGCCAGGGCGAGCACCGCCACGATCGGCCAGGCGGCCGGCGGGCGCGGCCCAAACGCATGAACGAAGCCGGCGTCGACAGCGTCCCGCCAGAAGAACAGGCCGCCGCTCAACATGCCGTAGGCCGAGCCGAGCAGGACGCCGTTCATCAGCCACAGCCTGAGATCGACGCGCGCGGATGGATGGAAAACGATGCGCCGCGGGAAGATCGCCCGGACGAAGCCCCTGACGCTCATGCGCCGGCCCCGCGCGCGCCTCTCCTCGACATAATAGAGCGCGGCGAAGCCGAGCGCGCCGAGAAGCGCGGGAGCGC
This sequence comes from uncultured Alphaproteobacteria bacterium, assembly GCA_963823165.1. Taxonomy (GTDB): domain Bacteria; phylum Pseudomonadota; class Alphaproteobacteria; order Rhizobiales; family Beijerinckiaceae; genus Roseiarcus. The sequence continues at coordinate 241,614 of CAWGKV010000040.1, forward strand.
CGTAAGCCGCGGACGGGCCGAAGGTTCCGGCGAGCGCGTCGCCGAGCCAGGTCCAGATCGCGGCGAAGGCGCCCATGACGCCGCTCCTGCTTGCGGTCGAGGTCGTGGCGAGACTAACGCCGGAGGCTTCAAGAAATGGTTTCGCCTCTTCCAGCTGCCGACTTGACTCGACGAGGGGGTGTTCGCCTCTATGCTACGCTGGGCCGATCGGAGAGCGGGGCCGATGACTTGGGCGGACGAGTTGGGAGTCGCCGCGACAGCGAACAGCGCCTTTCTGCTTGCCTTTTCGTCGCTGTTTTCGATCATCAACCCCGTCGGCGGGACGCTGATCTTCGAGAGCTTCACGGAACGCTACACGCGCGCGGAGCGCACGAGGATCGCCGCCTGGGTCGGAATTTACTCCCTCTTGATCATGTTCGGCGCGCTGTGGACTGGAGAATTCGTGCTCCGCTTCTTCGGCGTTTCGCTAGACGCCCTGCGCATCGCCGGCGGCGCGGTGATCGCTCTCAGCGGATGGCAGCTGCTGACGTCGGGGGAGCAGCACCCCGACCGCAGAAGCCGTGAACAGCAGGCGGCGGCGGAAGACGCCGACGCCGATCCGATGCAACTGGCGTTCTTTCCCCTGACCCTCCCCTTCACCACCGGGCCGGGCACGATCGCGGTCGCGATCACGCTCGGCGCCGAACGGCCGCAGGACGGCTTCCGCCTGCTCTCCTTCTTCATCGGCGTGAGCCTCGCCGCCGTCGCCAATGCGGCGATCGTCTGGATCGCCTACCGTTACGCCGATCGCGTGATCGCGCTCATCGGCGCGACTGCGCGGCTCGTCGTGGCGCGGCTGACGGCCTTCCTGCTCATGGCGATCGGCGTGCAGATTCTGCTGACCGCCATCGGCGACCTCGTGGTGAAATGGCGCGTCGCCTAGCGACCGCTCGGGACGACAGTCGCGCCGGCTGTTTCGCTCCCTGTCGTGGCGTAACGCGCCGCACAACGAGAACGACGCGGCTTACCCCGCTGAGATAAGGGCCGTCTCGCCCAGGTCGACCGGCAAGTCGGCATCGGAAATGAACGGTCTCGATTTCCCGCGTCATGTAGGCCGAGTCGCGGCCCCTCGATTGCGCGCGATATTCACCCTGTGCTCGGCGACCGGAATCATCGCGCGCACCTTTTTGACCATGTCCTTATCGATCCGGGCGGAGACGACGCCCGGCCCGTCCGAGGCCTTGGCGATCACATGGCCCCAGGGATCGGCGACCAGCGAGTGGCCGTAGGTATGGCGCTGCTCGTTGCCGACCGTGAAAGAGCCGGTCTGGGCGCTGGCGCAGACGTAGGCCTCCGTCTCGATCGCTCGCGCACGCAAGAGCACTTCCCAGTGGTCCTTGCCGGTCAGCATGGTGAAGGCGGCGGGCAGCGCGATAATCTGGGCGCCCCTCTCGGCCAGCGCCAGGAAAAGGTCGGGGAAGCGCAGATCGTAGCAGATCGAGCAGCCGACGGTCACGCCCTCGCAATCGTAGGTGACGACCTTGTCGCCCGCCTTCACCGTCTGGCTTTCCTTGTAGGAGGTCCCGTCGGGGGTGGTCACGTCGAAGAGATGGATCTTGCGGTAGCGCGCGATCTCCTCGCCCTCGCGGTTGAAGACGACGGAGGTGTTGTGGATGCGCTCCTCGCCCTGGATCTTTTCCATGATCGAGCCGGCGTGGACGAAGATGCGGTGCTTGACCGCCTGGCGGCGCGCCATCTCGCAGGCCGGGCCGCCCGGGAAGGTCTCGGCGTTCTTGAGCTTGTCCGCCTTCACGCCGCCCGCCCAGTCGAAGAATTCCGGCAAGAGCACCCAGTCGGGGCGCTCCTCACGGACGGCGCGCTCGATAAGCGCCTCGGCGGCCGCGATATTGGCGGCCTTGTCGCTGATCGAGTTCATCTGGATGATCGAGATTTTCATGTCCGCGCTCCAAGACGGCAAGCAATCTGGGCGGAGCGCGCCGATGCGTCAACCGCGCACGAAGGCGGCGAAGGCTTTGAGCTGGTCGGCGATGAAATCGCGCGTCGCCTTGTCGGTGATCTCTCCGGTCGTCGCGTCGACCTTGGCGTTCACCTGGGGGATGATGACCTCCGGCTTGTTGAGCGGGCGCGCGTCGAGGTAGACGAACATGTGACGCATGTGAAGCTGCGCCCTCAAGCCCCCCCATAGCCCGGGAGACGCGCTCTGGATCGCGACCGGCTTGCCGGCGAAGGGCTGATTGGGGAGCCTGGAGATCCAGTCGATGGCGTTCTTCAGGACCCCGGGAATCGAATGATTGTACTCGGGCGTGACGAAGATGACCCCGTCCGCGGCGCGAATCGCGTCGGCCATCGCCGTCACCACCGGAGGAAAGCCTTTTTCCTGGACATCATAGTTATAGAGCGGGAAGTCGCCAACCGAGCCGAGCAGGCTGATCGTCACTCCCTCGGGCGCAAGCGCTGGCAAGGCGCGGGCGATCGCGGCGTTGTAGGAGCCTTTGCGCAGGCTGCCGACCATGACGACGAAGTGGAGCGGCTTCTCTTCTGCCATCGACCTTCTCCTTAAGCTGGTTCCGTTAACGGTGATTTCAGACTTGGAGGCTCCGGCGCAGGTCGAGATTACCCCCGCGACCCCTCATCCGCAGTGCTCGGCTCGACTCCTCCCCGCGCAGGGCGCGAAGGAAGGCGCCCAACGCTCCACGGTGTGTGCATGCGGTAACTCTCGGGCGGCGGCAGGAGGCGGGCCGAATTGAGGATGAACGCCAATTCCGAAACCACATGAATGCCCGCCGCAAGCAATGGGTTGAGGAACCCGAACGCGGCGAGGCCGATGCCAACGGCGTCGACCGCGATCGTGCCGGCGAAGTTCTGCCAAATGGTGGCGCGGGTCTTGCGCGCAAGCGCAAGCGTGTCGGCGAAGCGTTCGAGATCGTTGCCGAGCAGCACCACGTCTGCGCTTTCCTGCGCCACGTCAGCGCCGGAGCCCATGGCGACGCCGACATTCGCCTCGGCGAGCGCCGGCGCGTCGTTCACCCCGTCGCCCACCATCGCGACAATGCGCTTTTTTGCCACGAGAGCCCGAACACGCTCGAGCTTGTCCTCGGGAAGCAACTCCGCCTCGACATCCTCGATGCCCAGGGCCGAGCCGACAACCGCTGCGACGCGGCGCGTATCGCCCGTCAGCAGGACTGTCCGGATCCCCATGAGGTGCAGCGCTTCAACGGCGCGCTTGGCCTCGGGGCGGATCGTATCGGCGACCACAATGGAGCCCATCAGGCGGCCCTTCTGAGCCACCAAGACGTCGGCCCCGCCGTCGGCGGCTTTGCTCCGCTCTGTCGGCGCGTCGATTCCGTGATCGGTTATCCAAGCTCTGTTTCCTACGAGGACGGTAGCGTTGCCGACCTGGGCTTCGATCCCTCGACCAGGCGTGTATGCGAACGCGATCGGTTCGCCTATTCGGCGCCCCGCCTTGCCCGCGTAGGCGACGATCGCCTTGCCGAGCGGATGCTCGGAGTGCAGCTCGGCGGACGCGGCGGCGTCCAGAAGTTCGTCGGCGGACTCGCCGGCAACCGGAAGAATGTGTTGCACTTCCGGTCTTCCAAACGTCAGTGTGCCGGTCTTGTCGAGCACCACAGTATCGACCTGGCCCAGCGTCTCCAGATGCACGCCGCCCTTTACGATCGCCCCGAGCCGTGCGGCGCGGCCGATCCCGCCGAGGATGGCAAGCGGCGTGCCCGCCGCGATCCCGCAGGCCCCTGCAACGATGATCACGGAGATGGTGGAAACGATGTCGCGCGTGATCACGAAGGTGAGCACGGCGGCGCCGAGCGCGAAGTAGACGACATATCCGGCCATTCGGTCGGCGAGGCGCTGGACAGGCGCGCGCGATCGCTCTGCGCGCTCGACGGCTTCGATGATCTTGCCGTAGCTCGTGTCACGACCGATCCGCTCGGCGCTCATCTCTAGCGCCCCGGACTGGTTGATTGAGCCCGCGAAGACATGCGTTCCTGGCGTTTTCTCGACAGGCATGGATTCGCCGGTAATGCGGGACTCGTCGACAAAGGAATGGCCGGAAAGCACCGCGCCGTCGACGGGGACGCGTCCGCCGGGAGCGACGAGAACGGCTTCGCCAATCGACAGTTCGCCGGCGGAGACAGACTGGATCGAGCCCGCGCGGCGCACCGAGATCTCGCGCGGAAGGAATTCGAGGAGGTCGCGGATCGCCTTGCGTCCGCGATCCACCGTCAGGCGCTCCAAGACCTCCGCGATCAGGACAAACAGCGTGATGACCAGCGCGGTGAAAAACTGGCCGATCGTCGCCGCCGCGACGATCGCGATCGTCATCGACAGCTCCATGGTCATGCGGCGCGCGAGGATGTTTTCGAACGCCTCCCTGAGAATCGGCCACCCGCCGATCAGAAGGCCGGCGACCCCGATCACGCTCACCGCCGGGTAAGGCTCCCACACTCTGAACCACACGATCGCCGCGGCGGCGGCGACCAGGGCGATGCGCGACGCCTCGACCCAATCGAACGCATGATCTCCGTGTTCGCCGTGATCGCCACCGTCGTCGTGAGGCGGGCCTTTTCTGGGCGATGCTGCCACGCTGGCCTCGGAAGCCTCTGCAAGCGTGCGACGTCTCATGGCTTCTCGGGTCGCAGCTTCATGGGCCGTCCGGGATGTCATGACGAGCACTCCGCCGTTACCTCAGGCAGGCGCGCACGACACGGATGAGTTCCGCCGCGCCTTCGCTCCGCACCGGGCAGGCCCATTACATACCCGCCAATGCTGTTCAGGGCGAGACCAGGCTTCGCCGGCGATTCGGCGTCTGTCGCTCGCCCCGCACGGCTGCAATTCCGGCGACCTTGCGGCGATCTATGGCCGCAGTTTGGTCTTCGCCGCTAAATTGGTAATGTCTTCGCCAAATCACGAAGTCCGCGAGGAACCGATGCTCTCCCCGTCCGACCTGTTCGACTTAAGCGGGCGGACCGCGCTCGTGACCGGCGGCGCGACCGGGATCGGAAAAGTCTGCGCCGAGGCGCTGCTCGCGGCCGGCGCCCGCGTTCTGATCGCCTCCCGCAAGGCCGAGGCCTGCGAGGCGGCGGCGAAGGAGCTTTCGCCGCTCGGCCCCTGCGAAGGGTTCGGCGGCACAGTCGGAACGGAGGCGGGGGTCGCCGCGATCGCCGCCGAGACGCGCCGGCGGGCGGACAACCTGCACGTCCTCGTGAACAACGCCGGCGCCACCTGGGGCGAGCCCTTCGAGACCTACCCGTGGAAGGCTTTCGACCGGCTCATGAGCGTCAATGTCGCCGGGCTCTTTGCGTTGACGCGAGACCTCGCTCCGATGCTCGCGGCTTCGGCGAGCGCGGAGCGGCCCTCGACCGTCGTCAACATCGGCTCGGTGATGGGCAGCGTCACCCAGTCCGAGAACTCTTGGGCCTATTCCGCCTCCAAGGCCGCAGTGCATCACCTGACGCGGATCCTCGCGGCCGAATTCGCGCCACGGCAGGTGACGGTCAACGCCATCGCGCCCGGACCGTTTCCGACCAACATGACGCGCTTCGCCCTGGGGGAAGAATCCGGAGCGTCGCGTGGGGCGCGCGCGGTCCCGATGGGGCGGCTCGGCCGGCCCGAGGACATCGCCGGGACGCTTTTGTTCCTGGCGGGGCGCGGGGGCGCTTACACGACCGGAGCGATCGTGCCGGTCGACGGCGGGATCAGCATTTCGGCGCCGCCAGCGATGTTCGGGGGAGTGGAATGAGAGCTTCAGCCCGACTCCCGCACTATTCTCGCCAATGACCTTCATCACCAAGTCGGCCAGACTTTTGTTTCGCATTGGTTCGTCGTCGACCAGGACCGCGTCGACGCCTTCGCCAAGGTCACCGAGGATGAGCAGTTCATCCATGTCGACCCAGTTGAGGCGAGCAAGACGCCGTTCGGCGGCACGGTCGCGCACGGGTTTTTGACCTTGTCGCTGCTCTCCCCGATGGCCTACAGCGCGTTGCCGAGGATCAAGGGCATTGCGATGGGCGTCAACTACGGCTTCGACCGGGTGCGCTTCCTCCATCCCGTCCGCGCTGGCAGCCGGGTGCGCGGCCATTTCCTGCTGGCGGCGGTCATCAAGCGGTTGGAGCGCGAGTGGCAGCTGACCTATGACCTGACGGTCGAAATCGAGGGCGTCCACAAGCCGGCGCTGGCGGCGACCTGGCTGACGCTGCAGGTGACGGAGGCGCCTTGACGGCCGCATTCCATTCCCTGGCGTGGCTACGGCATTCGCATCTCAGGTCGCGGGTAGATGTCGTTCGTCGATGGCTTCGCCGCTTCGCTCAAGCGACAGCGGCCGGAGCCGGGGCCGGTAGCTCCGGCCGCGTCCTCGCGTCGTATGATTACAAGGAGACTGCAGAGCGGCGAGGCCAGGGTATTGCGCGATGCCGGAAGCCACTTGGCCCTTTGCCTCGCGGCGGAGATCAGATGAGAGTTGCAGAACGGGGCGCCAATCCGGAGAGGTGAGCCAATTGAAGTCGGTCAGGAATTTCATCGCAAGCCGTGTCTGACGCCGCGACCCGGCGCAGAAGACGGCAATCGGCCTGACGGCGCAATCCTACGATAAGCAGTACTACAAGGAGCATGCAGACGCCGGCTTGGACTACCTGAAGTACGCCCATTGGCAGAAATCCTACGGGGCGATGGTCAGCGAAGCGACGCTGCAATCGACATATCCGGACCCCTTCGTGGTCGACGCGGGATGCGCCTGCGGGTCGGTCCTGAAAGGGTTCAAGGACTTGTCGATCTACAAGAAGGCGCTCGGCGTCGATCTCTCGAGTCACATGGTCGGGCTCGGCCGCAGGCATTTCGGTTATTTGGAAAGCGAGCTCGTCGCGGGTTCAATCGCCAGCATCCCGGTGAAATCGGGAAGCGTCAGCCTGCTGCACTCGGCGCAAGTGCTGGAGCACGTCCCCGACGCGCTGATCGATCCGATCCTCGACGAGTTCGCGCGGGTGTTGCGGCCGGGAGGGCGGGCGTTCCTATGCCTCGACGCATTGCGCCACGGCGAGACCAAGGAGATATACATGGGCGATCCGACCCATGTGAACATTCAGCCCGTGCTCTATTGGACGCGAAAATTGCAGAGCCGCGGTCTCTACTTCGACATCGAAGCCTACAACCGCTTCGCGCGCTCACGATGCGGCCCCACCCGGCGCGATCGGCGGTCCTTTTTCGAAACCTATCCCCATTGGAGCGCCTGGACGCTGATCCGGGTGGAGACCTAGCGCAAGCAAGCCGACGACCGGGGCCTGGCGTGAAAGCGGCCCCTAGTTCGGCGCCGAGGAACTCTCCGGCAATCCCATATTTCGATTGAAACGCACACTGCGCCATGCTCTCAAAATTCGCCCGGCGCCGCAAAAATAGAGCGACGGGTGGGAGGGCCTTTCAATGGCGGGCGATTTCGATCTCTCGGGGCGTACGGCGATCGTCACGGGTGGTAACGGTGGGATCGGCCTCGGCATGGCCAAGGCCCTAGCGCGCGCCGGCTGCGCGGTCTCCATCTGGGGCCGCAACGAGGAGAAGAACCGCGCCGCGCTAGCCGCGCTCGCTGCATGCGGCGCGCCGGTCGAGGCGCAGACCTGCGACGTCACCGACCGCGGGGCAATCGAGGACGCTTTTGCCAAAACCCTGCGAGCCTTCGGCCGGGTCGACGGTTGTTTCGCCAATGCGGGCATTGGCGGGGAGGGCCGAACAGCCTTCCTCGACCGCAGCGAGGACGATTGGCGGCGCATGTTCGCGACCAATCTCGACGGCGTCTTCCATGTCTTCCGCGCCGCGCTCCGCCACATGGTCGAGCGAGCCGAAGGCGGCGACCGGTTCGGCCGCCTGGTCGCGACGTCGAGCATCGCCTCGCGCTACGGCGTGGCGCGCAACGAGCATTACGCCGCGACAAAGGCGGCGCTGAACGCGCTGACGCGCGCCCTCGCGGTCGAGCATGCCCGCTACAGCGTCACCGCCAACGCGATTCTGCCGGGCTGGATCGAGACCGAGATGACGGAGGGCGCAATGGGCAACGAAAAGTTCGTCGCCAATATGAAGCCGCGCATTCCGTTGCGGCGCTTCGGCGCCCCTTCGGATTTCGGCGGGATCGCCGTCTATCTGATGAGCGGCCTGTCGTCCTATCACACCGCCGACTGCCTGGTGATCGACGGCGGCTTCAGCGCGTTCTGAGCCTCAGCGCCCGATCTTCGCCAGGCTGACCGGCGGGACCGAATCGTCCGGCACGAAGAAGTCGGGTGCGAGGTCGACCGTCGGATCGACGCGATATCGGTCGAAGTCGCGCAGGCCGTTGTCGAACAAGAACGTGTCGTCGATCAGGAAGTTGCCGCTGAAGCTCTTGGCGTCCTTGAGGAAGATCATGCGCGCCGCGTCGGCCAGGATGCCGGGCGTGCGCGAGGCGCGCATCAGCGCGTCCCCGCCGAGCAAGTTCTTGACCGCCGCGGTCGCGATCGTCGTGCGCGGCCAGAGCGCGTTCACGGCGATGCCCCGGCTGCGCAACTCGCCGGCGAGGCCGAGCACGACGAGGCTCATGCCGTATTTCGCCATCGAATAAGCGGTGTGGCCGGCGAACCACTTCTCCTTCAGCTCGAGCGGCGGCGACAGCGTCAGGATATGCGGGTTGTCGGATTTCTGGAGCAGCGGCACGGCGAATTTCGACGTCATGAAGGTTCCGCGCGCGTTGATCTGATGCATGAGATCGAAGCGCTTCATGTCGGTCGCCTGCGAATTCGTCAGCGAAATGGCGCTCGCGTTGTTGACCACGATGTCGAGGCCGCCGAACGTCTCGGCCGTCTTTTCGAGCCCCGCCCGCACCTGCGCTTCGTCGCGGACGTCGACGACCAGCGGCAGCGCCTTGCCGCCGGACTTCTCGATCTCCTCCGCGGCGGAATAGATCGTGCCGGGCAGCTTCGGATTGGGCTCCGCCGTTTTGGCGGCGATGGCGACGTTCGCGCCGTCGCGCGCCGCAGCGAGGCCGATCGCCAGCCCGATGCCGCGCGAGGCGCCGGTGATGAACAGGGTCTTGCCGGAGAGCGTGGGCGCCATGGCAATTTCCAAAGTGGTTGACGTCGCGATCCATGGCGCCGGGAACCTAAGGGCGCAAGTCCCGAAGCCGCCTTCAGCGCCTCATTCCGTCTTGGCGAGGGGCTGGCGTCGCATCCGCGATGCGACCCGCCCACGACGGCGCCTTGTGGGTCGCAGGTTCAAATCCTCCGCGCGCGACTGCGTCCCATTGGACCTGTTCGGCTTATGATCTCCTCAATTTTGTCTGTTGGCGGTCCTCCATTCCCTGCGTAGCCTCCTGCTTCGGCTAGCGCCAATAAGACAAATGAAAGAATAATGGGACACGCCGCATGACCATTATAGCCATTGCTCTCGGCAGCCTCGGCATCGTCTCCTCCATTATCGTCTGGTCGGCCTGCGCTTTTGCGCCGCTGCCAGCCGACCCTCCGGAGCCATCGACAGTTCGACCGGCGCCGCCGCCGGCTTGATCCCTGTCGAGCGGCCCCGAGCGTCTCCTCGGGCGCCCTCCGCGTGATTGCACGAGGCTGTCGTGCTACCGAACGGCCATGACCGTCCGCCGCCTCGCCGCCATTCTCGCCGCCGACGTCGTCGGCTATTCCCGCATGATGGGCGAGGACGAGGAGGGCACGGCGAAATCGGTGCGTGAGAGCCGTGAGGCCGCGGCGCCTATCATCGCCGCGCACGGCGGGCGCTTGTTCAAGACGATGGGGGACGGCTTCCTGGCGGAGTTCGCGTCCGTCGTTTCGGCAGTGGAATGCGCGCTGGCGCTGCAGGCGGAGACGGCGCGGTTGAACCAGGGCGCGGCGGAGACCAAACGCCTCCGCTACCGGATGGGGATCCATCTCGGCGACGTTCTGGTCGAGGGGGACGACCTCGTCGGCGACGGCGTCAATATCGCGGCGCGGCTCGAACAGATCGCCGCGCCCGGAGGCCTCTGCATCTCGAGGACGGCTTACGAGAACGTGCAGGGACGGCTCGAGGCGCGGATGACGGACCTCGGCGAGAAGGCGCTGAAGAACATCGCCCACACCGTCCGCGTCTACGCCGTCGCCGCTGGCCGGGACCTTGAGCAGCATCCGGCCGCTGGGACGAAGAGCGGACCGCAGCGGCTTTCGCTGGTGGTGCTTCCGTTCGCCAATCTCGGCGGCGGCGCCGAGCAGGAATATTTCGTCGACGGGATCACCGAAAGCCTGACCACCGACCTGTCGCGCATCTCGGGCGCCTTCGTCATCGCCCGCAACACGGCCTTCACCTACCGGGCGAAGCCGGTCGACGTGCGTGAGATCGGCCGCGACCTCAACGTGCGCTATGCGCTCGAGGGCAGCGTGCAGCGCAGCGGCGAGCGCATGCGCGTCAACGTGCAGCTGATCGACGCCGAGACCGGCGCGCATCTCTGGGCCGAGCGTTTCGACAAGCCGGTCGCCGAGCTGTTCGACATGCAGGACGAGATCGTCGCGCGCATCGCCAATGCGTTCAGCGCGCAGATCGTCAGAGTCGAGGCCCGCCGGGCCGAAAAGGCGTCGGACCCCGACCTCCTCGACTACTGGTTCCGCGGTTTGGACTGGATTGGCAAAGGCATCAACCCGGAGTCGCTGGCGAAGGCGCATGAATGCTTCGAACAGGCGCACGCGATCGATCCGAACAATGTCAATGCGATCGTCGGCCTCGTCTTCGCCGAGGTGATCGCAATTCCGATGCGGGTGTTCGAGCGCGCTTCCGAAAGCCTCGCCTCGGCGGAGGCGCTGATATTGCAGGCGCTCGCCGCGGAGCCCGGGAACGCCATGGCGCGCTATTGCCTCGGACTGATCCTATTGTTCTCCAGACGCCCCGAGCAGGCGATCGCCGAACTGGAGCGAGCGCTGGCGGTCGACCGCAACCTTGCTTTCGCCCACGCCCAGATCGGCTTCGCCAAGGCCGTGCTCGGCCGGGCCGAAGAGACGGAGGGGCATGTGATGGAGGCGATGCGGCTGAGCCCGCGCGACAGCGGCGCCTATGTCTGGTGCGATTTCCTCGCCGTCGCCAAAATCATGCTCGGGCAGGAGGCGGAGGCGCTCGATTGGTGCCGCAGGGCGGTCGATACGAACCGCGGGTATCCGATGGCGCATTTTCACTATTCGGCGGCTCTCGCACTTTGCGGACGAAAGGAGGACGCCTCGCGCGAAGTCAGGGAAGGGCTCAGGCTCACGCCGGACTTCACCGTCGACCGCTACCGGAAGGCCGCGCTCAGCGACAATCCGAGCTATCTCGCGCAGCGCGAGCGCATCCTCGAGGGCATGCGGCTTGCGGGCGCGCCGAGCAAGTGAGCCCCGCCGGCGCGGTCCTGCTCCGCTAGCCCGACGGACCGTCGTCCTCGAAGGCGGGCGGATGCGGCGTGTCGTCGGGCTCCAGGCTCTCCACTGACTCGTTTTCTTCCGCCGGACTTTCCTTTTCGATGTCGACCGGTTCGTCGCTGATGAGCTTCGCCGGCTCGTCAACGCTCTCATCGTACGAATGACAGCGCCCTTTCCGGGGCGCTTCGTTTCCCGTTTCGTCGTTCCGGGGCCATGGCTGCGTCGTCATGCCAAATCACCTTGCGATTGGCCTGCCTCGAGCGTTGCTCGAGCATAGGCGCTTCGTCGCCGAAAGTCTCGACCGGTACGCCAGCTCCGCCATTGAACTCGCCCTCCAGACGCATGATTTCATGCTGCCTGAGCCGCAGGATCACGCTAATAGCCCGCAGCAGCGTCGACGTGGGCGGGAGCATTCGAGACGGTCACGCCAGCGGCGACGCCGCAGCTTATCGTGACGGCCACAAGAAGAACCAGAAGTGCACGCAACTTTGCCTCCAACTCGGCCCCCTCGTGCGGCCGATGCGGCGGGTTATGGCACGGTCGCGCGGAACGCGATGTGAGCAGCGTCACTTTGCGCCGCCCCCGCCAAAGCGGGGTCAAGCGTCCGCACCGGGAGCGTGCAAAGACACGAAGCAGCGGTTCTGGATGCCCGCTTTCGCGGGCATGACAATGGTTTCGTGCTACCCCCGGCCGACGAACGGCATCTTGGTCGCCATGATCGTCATCGTGAGGATGTTGGTCGAGAGCGGCAGGCTCGCCATGTGGACGACCGCGGCTGCGACTTCCTCGACATCCATCATCGGCTCGACTGCGATCCGCCCGTCCGCCTGCGGCACGCCCTTGGTCATCTTGTAGGCCATTTCGGTCAGCGCATTGCCGATGTCGATCTGGCCGCAGGCTATGTCGTGCGCGCGCCCGTCGAGAGCGATCGACTTCGTGAGCCCGGTGACCGCGTGCTTCGTCGCCGTATAGGGGGCGGAGAAGGGGCGCGGCGCATGGGCGGAGATCGAGCCGTTGTTGATGATCCGCCCGCCGCGAGGGTCCTGCCGCTTCATGAGAGCGAATGCGCCCTGGGCGCAAAGGAACGCGCCGTTGAGATTGGCGTCGACCACCGCCTTCCATTGCGTATAGGTGAGTTCATCGAGCGGCACGGCGGGCGCGTTCTGGCCCGCGTTGTTGAACAGAAGGTCGAGCCGGCCGAACTCCTGCTCGATCGTCGCGAACAGCCTCTTCACCGCTTCCGGATCGCCGACGTCGCAGGGCGCGGCGATCGCCCGCCGGCCGAGGGCCGAGATCTCGCGCGCCGTCTCCTCCAGCTTCTCGCGCCGGCGCGCGGCCAGCGCCACATGCCAGCCGGCGCGCGCCAGCGCCAACGCCGTCGCCCTGCCGATCCCGGCCCCGGCCCCCGTCACAAGCGCAAAACGATCGCCCATCGGTTCCTCCGCTTCAAAAGACCTGCTCGCGCGCAAGGTCCGGCGCCATGCGCCAGAGCGCAGCGCCGAGGACGACCGCCCCGCCGAAAAGGCTCGCCGCGCCGGGGTTTTCGCCGAAGGCAAGAAACACCCAGACGGGCGCGAGCACAACGTCGAGCAGGCTGATGAGGCCCGCTTCGGCCGAGGGGATGAGCTTGGCCCCCTCCATGAACAGGACGAACGAGAGGCCGATCGTGGTCAGGCCGAAGACGAACAGCACGGCGAAGTCGGTGGCGGCGAGCGGCGGGTGGGGCGAGTTGATCAGGCCGAAGAGTCCCGAGCCGAGCGCGCCGATCGCATTGACGGCGATCATCGAGGCTTTCGGCTGGCGGCGCTGCAGGACGACCATGCCGGCGAAGGCGAGGGTCATCAGGGCGCTCAGCCCCTGGCCGAGGAGCCGGCCCGAGCCGAGGCCGTTGGCGAAGATCACGACGATGCCGGCGAGCGCGACGGCCGAGGCGCCGAGCGTTCGCCGCGAGACGCGCTCGCGGTTGACGAGCCAGCCGATCGCCGCCGCGACGAAGGGCAAGGTCGCGTATATGACCATGACGTCGGCGATGGTCGTCGTCATAACCGAGGCGGTATAGGCGGAGATGGCGATCATCGCGAGCAGCGCGACCATCGGCGAGAGGGGCCCGAAGCCGAACGGATTGTCGAGCCGGCCGCGCCGCCACTCGATGACGCCGACGACCGAGATCGAGGCCGAGCCGAGCAGCGCCCGCCAGCCGAGCACCGTCCACACGTCGAGATGCGCGAGCAGCCGGGCGAATACGCCCGCCAGGCTCCACAGCACGGTCGCTATCAGCACCAGAATGACGCCGCGCCGGCGCGCAGACCTTTCGCCCGGCACAGGGAACTCCGTTTGGCATGGGATTCGTCGGCGATGATAGGGGCTCGTGGCCGTTATGCCAAACCGGAGAGCGCCGCCAGGTTTCAAGAAATGAGATCCTGTTTCAAATCCGCCTCCATCCTGCTGAGGCGCCCCGAAACGGGCCTCGACAGCGGCGGCCAACCCGAGCGTCGCCGTAAGGCGAAGAATCGCGCCGAGGTCGCCATCAAAGCGCAAACGGCGATCGGGCCGGCGCGGAGTGGTCAGACGTGAGTTTGCCAAGATACCGGCTCCTCATTGGCCGTCGGGAGGCTGTCAGGCCAGTGCAGCCTGGCGGCCGCGTGCTGCGTTTGTCCGAGCGCGAGCGAATCCAGAGGATTGGGCGTGAAAAACTGTCGGCGACGGCTTACCCCTCCCGTTTCTCAAAGGCGCACGAGAGGAGCAAGGGTGTTCGCCGGGCGGAGCGCCGCGGGCTTTGGCTCCCGCCTGCGAGCCGGCGGAATGTCTTTGAACGCAGCGGGAAGGCGGACGGCCGCCCGGGGAAGGAAACCGCGCGCCCGGGGGAAGCCAAAGGAACGCCAGGGGAAGCAAAAGGAACGCCAGGGGAAGCCAGATCCGTTCACCATTCTCGCCTTTTCAGTGACTTACACCAGATGTGGAGATGTGGCTTCGGCGGTTGCGCGTTTCAAAAATTCTTCATCGACCCCGTGCGGTCGATCAAGGTCAATAATCAACATCTCAGCGCCGTCCTTCCCTTCGTGCGCAATACTAAAGGCTGCCACGAAGCCATCGCCGCGCGAGGTCGGGGTGGGCGCCAGGGGAGCGGACAAGGGAGGTCTCCGGAGCGGGTATCTTAGAACAAACAATGAACATAGCTGGACCTCTTTGTCAACAGATTTTCTTCGGCCTTGTGCCCGCGCCTTTCCGCGGGCGGGCCGGGGATACGCTACTCAGCGCCAAAGACTGCCCTTTTCGCGGACCCCCGCCGCGGCCATTCGGGATGCGATATTATAGTTGACAAACCCAGCGCAAGGTGTATGGTCAAGTGAGGGATTTGGGTTATGGCCAGCGTTCTCAATGAGGCATACTTTCAGGACGAACGAGTGGCTTTCAACGAGCTAGAGCGTATCGTTTGGCCGAATGATCCCGTTTGCCCATTCTGCGGCAATATGGGGCGCATGTATAAATTGGAGGGTGTCAGGACCAAGCCTAGCAAGAAAAACCCGGAAGGGATCGTCAGGCATGGGTTACGCAAGTGCGGTGAATGCCGGAAACAATTTACCGTTCGCAAAGGAACAATATTTGAGGACAGCCCAATTCCTTTGCATCTTTGGTTCCAAGCCTTTTACCTAATGTGTTCCAGCAAAAAGGGTATCAGCGCCAATCAGTTGCATCGCACGCTTGGCGTGACCCTGACGACGGGATGGTTCATAGGACATCGTCTGCGCGAAGCCATGCGCTCCGGCGATCTGTCCCCCATGGGCGGGGCTGGGGGCATCGTCGAGATTGACGAGACCTACATCGGCAGGAAGGAAGGGCGCGATGTTGAGCGTGGAACTGGCCACAAAAATGCAGTTGTAACGCTTGTCGAGCGCGGTGGCTCCGCGCGCTCTTTCCCTGTTGATCGCGCTACGCGCTCCGCAGTCGTCCCCATCGTCAGCGCGAATATTGATTGCAAATCCCCGTGATGACAGATGAGTCCAATGTCTACACGAAGCTTGGAGAGCAGCTCGCGGCGGTTCGCGGCGCATGGTAAGGTCGATCACAGCCGCGATGAATACGCCTATACTGACCGCGCGACCGGCGTTAGCATTGGCGTTAACACAGTCGAGGGGTACTATTCCATCTTCAAACGCGGTATGAAGGGCGTTTACCAGCATTGCAAGGAGAAGCACCTTCACCGATATCTGGCTGAGTTCGATTTCCGTTACAGTAACCGGATCAAGTTGGGCGTGGACGATGAAATGCGGACGGAGCGTGCGCTTGCTGGCGTCGTTGGGAAGAGGTTGACCTATCGGGGCTCGTCAGCGGCGCGTGTGTGAGCGACATGCGCATCGGTACGAAATTAACATGGATACTGGACGGGCGGCGCCCGAACCAAATTCCCTTGGCTCGCCTTGCAGAATATATGCAGAATCTTGCTGTGCTGTTTGGCGAGATAGACAATGTGCACTTCGAACAGGTTTTTGAAGGCTCTACTTGCCTTGAAGCGAAGATCAGGCCCGGAATTCCATCTCAGAGAGTGCAGGAAAGGGTAGCTGCGGTGCGCCAAAAGCGCGCGCCTGCGGACGCTATGAGGGCATATCACCGTCTTGATGAGATGGTACATGAAGATAGGGGACCAGCTAGGCTATCTTGCGGGCCGGCTATAATACTTAGGTTCCCAGGTAAGGTTATAGAAAAATACAAACCAGCCTCTATCTTAGAGAGAGGAACAGTTGTTGGGCGTCTTTATTTTCTTATGGAGGAATCTCCAGGGCAGCTAAGAGTGCGGATTCGGCCTAGAACGGGAAATGCATACGTCCCATGCACGGCGGACGGCAGCATTGGCCGCCATTTGAGAAACTATTTCATGGACGCTGTACGTGCATCTGGTCGAGGAATGTGGGAGAGGATGGAAAGCGGAGAATGGTCTTGCCGTTCTCTCCATATTGATGATGTGCAGCCCGTCAAAGACAGTTCCCTCCGGGAGGCGATAAATGCCTTGAGGAACGTCGAAGCGCATTGGTCCGACGATCCGCTAGCAGAGTGGCTTGAAATTGAAGAAAGGAGCGGGGCCGCGTGATCGCGGCGATGGATAATACGTTCCTGACTGTGCTGCTAAATCCTAACGCGGCACCGAGACCGAATCCAGCAACGCAGCAGCCGGTTCCGCATTGTCGCGAGCGCATTGAGGCGCTGATTGACGATCTTTCTCGCACGCAAGCTACTCTGATTGTACCAACTACTGCGCTCGCGGAAGCGCTCTGTGGTGATCAAGCTATAGAGGAGTACTTTTCCACCTTGCAGCAATTCTCGGCGATAGAGTTGGCTCCGTTTGATGGGAAAGCAGCTTATGAGTTTGCGCGTATAATCCGAGAGGCAAAGGCAAAGGGAGACAAGCGTTCTGGACAGATTGGGGACTGGCAGAACGTGAAGATGGATCGAACGATTGTTGCCACCGCCATCTCTCGCTCAGCTTCCATCCTTTTTTCCGACGACGGCCCTCAGAAGAATTTTGCCATTGCCGCTGGATTGTCTGTTAAATCTACCTGGGACTTGGATTTGCCACCAGAATACGCGCAACACCATATGAGCGAGATTGGCGATGCATCATGGCCGACTCAGAAAAAACCCCCCAAGTCGAGCGATTCAGAGCAACCGCTCGCGCGCTAGGCTGCGATGAGGATAAGGAAAAGTTTGAGGCCGCGCTAAAGAAAATCGCAGCAAAAATCGCAGCACATAAACCCCGCAAGGACGGCGCAAATAGCTCCAAACGGAGAACTACCAAAAAATTGAAGAAAACAACTGAGGCTAGCCAACAGCAATAGCTATAGGTCGGGAACAATAACGAGACGCCCAGAAAAACGACGCATGTCGTAAGTTCTTTTGACACTATCCTGCTTTAGGCCATGAAGCCAACTATACGTTGTCTCCATTTCAATTCTGGTTGACTCAGTTGCTGGCATAGACCCTAGTAAAAACCTTAAGCCGCAATCTTGTGTGGCGATGTCTGATGGGCGCAGAATTGATATTATTGGGTTGCCTTGGAGAGGGGCATTACCGCTGTAGACGTAGTTTCCGCGTGACCTTATCTTTCTACCTTCGTTCCAGATTGTGCAGGTTGTTACCAAATCGGTCAAAGTCCATGAGCCTGAATTACCCAATGTAAATAATGTTTCGGATAAGTTGTTGGCGCTGAACGCCGCAATCTGTATCGTCAACCGTGGCTGAAAGGTGTGAGAGAAATTGAAGATGAAAAGAAATGCCGCCACATAAAACCAGACATTGCGGAACGTTCGATCAATCGACAGCGTCGCTCTTAGGAAGCTTGCTAGGAATGCTTGCAGGAAAACTCGTTGGCGTCGTGGCGGCTCTTGCGACGGTTGTTCTGGCGTTTGCGGTGGTGTGGTTTCTGATTCATCATCTGTAGCAGACATGGCAATCGCACCGGAGTTCCCGCCATGTCAACGCACCGCTTTGACGAGACGCCAAAGCGGGCATCAGCCTACCCCCAGATCGTGGTTTGTCAACTAGAATATCGCCATTCGGGATGAAACCGCTTCGCCCTTGTTGGGCACCAGATCTTGTAGGTGCTACTCGGGAAGGCAAGCTCACATGACGCCAAATGTGTCGAACGCCTCGCGCGCGCTCATCCCTCGCCGGATGGCGTTCGCGACCTCATTTTCCGCCGACGCCTTGGCGAGGGCTGCGGCCACCGCGTCGCCTGCGATTTCGGAGGGAATGACCAACACGCCCTCCCGATCGCCGAAAATGAGGTCGCCGGGCGCGATGCGCACCCCCTCGATTTCGACCGCTACGCGGAAATCGATCACCTTGCCGCGCGGGCCCTGGTCCTGCGCGTAAAGGCCGCGGCTGAAAGTCGGAAAAGCCAACGCCTCGATCCCCGCCGCATCGCGGACGAAGCCGTTGAGGACGGCGCCCGCGGCGCCCAGATGGCGCGCCCGGGTCGACATGAGTTCGCCCCATAGCGCATAGCGAAACGAGCCGCCGGTGGCGACATAGACCTCGTTTGGGCGAAGGTCGTCGAGCGCCTCCAGCATCAGCCCGAAGGGTTTTGCCAGCGGGCCCGCGGACTTGCCCGGCGCCTCGTCGAAGACGTCCGCCTCGAGGACGGGCAGGGCGCGGCCGACGAGCTTCATGTCTGCGCTGAGCGGCCCGATCGCCTGCGGCAGGAACTGCCGCCTCCATCCCATCTTGTCGAGCGCGTCGCCGACGACGGCCGTAAACAGCTTGTCGCGCAGACTGGAAAAAAGCGCGTCGTCGTCCATCTTCACGTCCCGCCCTCCGCGGTTGCCCGGTTAACGAGTCGGTATACCAGATCCCTTATTGGCGACTGGCTGCGGGCCGCGGCTTACGGCCGGTCGCCGTGGCCGTTCAGCGCGCCCGGGGCCCAGTTCACCCCATCGCGCATGGCGTAGAAGATGTGGGCGCCGATGCGGTCCACCCGGCGCAAATAGCCGACCCAGAACGGCGAGACGTAGTTGGCGTGATAGTTGACCGCTTCCACGACCGCGGGATTGTAATTCTTCCCGCTGACGACTTCACCGGCGATGCGGGTGGCGACGGCCCAGGGCCCCGGCTCCTCGATGCGCAGCGACTTGCCTTCGCAGGCGAAGGAGAACTGGCAGGCGAAGGGCCGGTTGCGATCCTGATAGACGACGCCGCAGACGGTGCTCGGATAGATGCCGCTGCGCACCCGGTTCAGCACCACCTGCGCCACCGCCGCCTGGCCGGCCTCGGGCTCGCTGCGTGATTCGAAGTAGATCGCTTCGGCCAGACAGCGCAACTGTCGGGCGTTGTCCTTCGGGTCGATCAGCGCCGCATAGTTCGGCTGGCCGCCGCCGAGCAGCGACTGCTGCGCGACGGTCGTGTCCCGGGCGTTGGGGTCGGTCACCACCGCCACCACCACCCCGTCGCTCGAAGTCGGGGAAGACGAGTTGAGGGCGAACTCCAGGGGCAGCCCCGGAGTGGCGCCGTCGCTGAAGGTCGAGGCGGCGGCTCCGGGCGGGCGCTCCGGGTCGCCGGGGCGTACGGGGCTCATCGTATGGCCAGGGTCGAATTCAGCGTCGCGCGGGGGCTCGATGTCGCGCGGCGCCTCCGGCAGGAAACCGGCTCCAACGCGCCCGGGGCCGCTCGCCATCGCCGGCGCGGCCGCCAGGCTGCGGCTTGATGAGCGGATCGCCCCTGGCGCTCCGGTTGACGTCGGGGAGCGGCTCAGCCGTCGCCTTGAGGGTGGTCTTCGGCTCGATCTCGTCGGGCGAGGAGGTGTCGCCGGGGGCGCCGACGAGGGGCAACGGCGCGCCGTCGGCGTCCACCGCCTGGCGCCGGCTCGCGAGCGCGATTGCCTTGCGGACCGGGTCGATCTCATCCTGGAGCCGGCCGCGGTCGTAGACGCCGGACAGCTGGATGGGCTCCTGTTCGGCCTCGGCCGTGATAGAGAGCAGCACGCCCGCGGCGAGGCACCACGGAGCGACGACCGAAACAGCCCATCCTATGCGTGACCAACCCATACGCCTTCCACGCGCCTGTCCCGTCTTCGACGCGCGGGCCGCATGAGAAAGCGCGCGCAATTCGAACGGTCCTGTTTATGTGCGCTTAAGGTTGCGAGCGGGTTACCGCAGCGTCCGGGAGGGCGTCCCGGATTGGGGCATGGGCGCCGGCGCCCTCACCGGAGCCGCTCGATCAGACCCATCGCCGCGGCGGGGTTCAGCGCCTTGAAGCCGCTGATCACGTAAAGGAAAACGTCGCGTCCGGGCGCCGCGGCGGCGGAAGCGGCGACGGTCGCGAGATCGGACGGCGTATCTCCCTGCGCCCACGCCAGCGCCCGCTCCGCCCAGAGATCCAGCGCCTCGCCCGAATAGCCGAGCTTTTCCGAATCGGTCGTTCCCATGATGCGCGCATAGACGAAGGGGGCGGTCGAATCCGCGATCAGCGGAAACGCGCTGTCGCCTGCGACGACGACGGCCACTCCATGGGCGCGGGCGAGCTCGACGAATTCCGCGCTTCCGAAGCTCTCGTTGCGGACTTCGACGGCGTGACGAATGGCGAGGCCATCGACCGAGGAGGGCAGAAGCTTCAGGAAGGCGCCGAAGTCGTCCGGATCGAATTGCTTGGTCTTGGCGAACTGCCAGTTGACCGGTCCGAGCTTGTCTTTGAGCTCCGTCACGCCGGTCTTGAAGAACCGCTCGACGGAGGGCCCCGCTTCGCCGAGGACGCGACGGTTGGTGGCGAAGCGCGGCCCCTTGACCGCGAAGACGAAATCGTCCGGCGTCTCGTCGCGCCATCGGGCGAAGGTCTCCGGGGTCTTCGAGCCGTAATAGGTGCTGTCGATCTCGATCGAGGTGAGCTTGCGGCTCGCATATTCGAGCTCGCGGCTGTGCGGCAGGCCCTTCGGATAGAAGGCGCCCCGCCACGGCTCGTAGTTCCAGCCGCCGACGCCGATCCGAATCCTTGCCGACCCGCTGGCAGGCATGCTCGCCTCCGGAATAGTCACGTCTTTAAGCCGGACGAACCGCGTCCGACCTCCGCGACTTTGCCGCCAGTCAGCGCCACGAGATCGGCCGGGGTAAGGCGGAAAACCGCATTCGGGGTTCCGGCCGCCGCCCAGATTTCCGCATGCGTCATGAGCTGCTCGTCGATGAGCGCGATCGGCGGCGTCCTGTGGCCGATCGGCGGCACCCCGCCGATGGCGAAACCGGTCGCCTCCCGCACGAAATCGGCGTCGGCCCGCTCGATCGGCTCGCCGACGAGCGCCGCGATCTTCCTTTCGTCCACCCGATGGCCGCCGGAGGCGACCACGAGGACGGGGCGGCCGCCCGCGGCGCGGAAGACGAGCGATTTGGCGATCTCTTCCACCTTGCAGCCGATCGCGGCCGCCGCGTCCTCGGCGGTGCGGGTGCCGGCGTCGAACTCGAGGACCTCGAAACGCGGGCCGAGGGCGGCCTGGACCTTCAGCGCGGAGGGACTCGCAGCGGGTTTCATGAGGATCCTTCCGTCTACAAGGCTGACGACAAGCGTCTGTTTCAGAAGTCATGGACCTCAGCGTCTGAATTGGCCACCCCGGCGGCGCCGGCGCATTGGGCACGAAAGTTCCAGTGGCAGAGCGTCGGCTGGAACTGCGACTGGCCGAGGCCGTCCTCGAGACGGCCGCGCTTCGAGCGACCGGATGGAAGTCGGCGCTGCGATGCGTTCGACTGGAAACGGACGATAGCCGTCCGCCCGGACGGCACGGAGCTCGCGCGAGGGCCGCTCGAAACGCCTCGAGGGGCGGCGGAACGCCATGGAGCCGACGCCACGTTGGACGACGATCCAAGCCAGGGAAACTTCCGCCAAAGGACCGGATAGACGGAGCAATGCCAGAGAAAGCCGAAGCAAAGCAAAAGTGTTCCATGAACCGAGGCTTTTCAAAGACTTAGGCCGGAATCCAAATTCTTTTGTAACTCCCAGGCCGTCGCGTATCCCCTCGCCCGCGAAGCGGGAGAGGACAGGCGCGAAGCGCCACGCGAGGGTTGAGAACGCCGAACGGCGGGCGTTGATGGCGGCCGCAAGGTTCGTCGGTTGTCCGTCCCCCTCACCTGGCGCGGCTTCGCCGCGCCGTCCTCTCCCGCTTCGCCGGCGAGGGGGTCGCCGAACTTCACAGCTTGGGAGAGCGAACCTCTGGTTATTCGTCACACCGACAAAGCGGCGCACAGTTGGCGCCTAAACTCACTTCCGCGTAACGGCGGTTCAAGCTATTTCTGAAGACCCTCGGGTGGAGAATTTGCAGCGTGGCGAAGCTCGTCTTCGGAATGTCGCAGTCCCTGGACGGCTACGTCGATGGCCTAGCGGGCGACCTGGAATTGCCGCCGCCTGGTCCCGCGCTATTTCGTCACTTCACCGAGTGGGTGCGCGACCTGACCGGCAGTGTGTACGGTCGCCGCGTGTACGAGCTGATGCGTTATTGGGACGAGGACCGTCCGGAGTGGGGCGCGGAGCAACATGACTTCGCGGCGGCGTGGCGGAACCAACCGAAGTGGGTGGTGTCGCGCTCGTTGAAGTCGGTCGGGCCCAACGCCACACTCGTCGAGGATGACATCGAGGCGGTGATACGCGGGCTGAAGGCTCAGCTCGTCGGGGAGATCGAAGTCGCCGGACCAGAATTGGCGCGAAGCCTGACCGACCTTGGTCTTATCGACGAGTATCAACTCTACTTCCGCCCCTTCGTGCTTGGTCGCGGCAAGCCATTCTTCGCCGGTCCCCGACCGCCGCTCCGCCTCATGGCGAGCGATCCGATTGGCGAGGACGCGATCAGGTTGACGTACGTTCCTGCTTGACCGCGTAACTTGGTCTACGCCCGCAACCGTGAAGGGCGCCCCGGACTATCAGCCGACCGCTTCCCCCGTTGCACCCAAAACAAGACCCTTCATGTTCGAACTCGATCTTTCTTGGTGTGAACGTCGCAGTTCACGCCGTCGCGGCATTCCGGGCCGCCGCGAAGACTTCGCGAGCGGACGTCGTCCCTGCGACGTGCTCCGTGTCCTTGACGCCAAGGTCCATCCAGCCCGCGTTGACGGCCTCGAACATCGCTTCGGCCGGTCCGGTCTGGCCCTTCGGGATGCCGAACTGCTCGAATGCTGCCGGCCACCCGGCCCGTGGGACGGTAAACGCCTTGACGTCGCGCTGCATGACTTCGCCCAACTGAGCCGCGACTTCATCCGCGCTGACCATCGAGCCTAGCTCGACAATGCGACGCCCCGACCACGCCGGCCCGATCAGCAGCGTCGCCGCCTCAGCGCCGATGTCGTTTGCTGCGACCATCGTCGATTTCCGGTTGGTCGGATTGTAGTAGACGGGCAGCGTGCCGCCCTGGGCGACGTGCAGGCCGTAAAGGAAGTTTTCGAAAAACCCGCCGGCGCGCACGAAGGCGATTGGCGACGCCAGGTCATGAAAGCCTTGCTCCATGAGCGACAGCGCCGTGATCATCCCCAGCCCGCTGGTCCTGTTTGCCCCCATCGACGAGAGCGCAACCACCCGCGGCGGCGCTGCCCTGGTGAGCGCCTCGACATAGTTTGCAATCACACCCTTTGCTTCTTTGAAATCGGGCGAAGGCGCCCAGACAGCCGGCAACATGACGAACGCGCCTTCGACGCCTTCGAGCGCCCGCTCGATGGCTGCCGAATCATTCCAATCGCCGTCTACCAGTTCCACGCCCTGGTTCGCCCAATTTGACGCCTTCTCGCGATTGCGGACGAGCGCGCGTACCTCCTTGCCGTGCGTCAACAGATGTTCTGCCGTCGCGCCGCCCACTTTTCCCGTGATTCCCATGACTAAAAACATGCGTGTTCTCCTGATCTTTGGGGACAGAGCACTGTCCCTGTTGGTTCAACGGATGAGCGGTAGAATGGCCCGGATACGGGGATCGCGCGCGTAGAGGCCGGCCCATGTCATCGCGCCCAGAAGCAGGGAAACGATTTCCGGCGGCGATCCGAACTCACCGATGCGGACATGGGCGCAGATGGCGCCTCCCAGAAAGCCAGTCACCAGGATCGCGCCAAGGACGGCGGTGGCCGGGATGGCGTAAAGGATGGCGCAGGCGAGTATGATCGGACCCACGATACGGGTCAGGTCCATCGCGAACCCGGTTTCGTGCAACATGCTGGCGATCTGTGCCGGCGCGAAAAGCTGAATGGCGCCGTCTGTCACCAGAGCGATAACGACAAATGCGCTCATGATCCGGCCGGCCCACAGGGCGCGATCCAAGTTCACGGCTTCAGGCGCCGGATGCAGGTTCATAGTTTCAGACATTTCGTTCTCCGAGGGGGTTCACCTATCTTCGAGGCTTAGTACCTACTGTGTCTCCTGGGTATGATAAATACCGAGGAAATGAACATACTGTTCTCTCCGCGGTGAACAATGCCAAGGCGCGAAAATGCAGAATCTCGAGCCCATCCTCATTTTCATAACGGTAGCGGAAATGGGGAGCTTCACCCGCGCAGCCGATAGCCTGGGCATTCAAAAGGGAAGGGCCTCATCGGCGGTCCGGAAACTGGAAGACAATGTCGGCGCCAGGCTTCTGCACCGGACGACGCGCAGCGTGCAGTTAACGGAAGACGGACGGGTATTTCACGCACGCGCCCGCGATCTGCTTGCTGACGTTGATGATCTGCACTCGATGTTTGCAGGTGACCGAGTGGCGGTTCGCGGGCGTTTGCGGGTTGATCTGCCGAGCGAGCTGGCGCGCACGACTTTCGTGCCGGCCTTGCCGGCTTTCATGGCGACTTATCCCGAGTTGGAGCTGGAGGTGTCGAGTACGGATCGGCAAGTTGATCTGGTTCAAGAGGGGTTTGACTGCGTATTGCGACTTGGTCCCATCGGGGACGAGACGCTGATTGCCCGCCCGCTGGGCAAGTTGCGCATGGTCAACGCCGCCAGTCCCGCCTACCTGGCGCGCTATGGCGTCCCTCGATCGCTCAAAGATCTGCAGCATCAGGAACATCGGGCAATTCATTTCGCGAGGGCGCTCGGCGCAAAGCCCTATGGATGGGAGTATCGGGACGGCGACAGCTACGCGACGCTTCAGTTGCCAGGCGCGCTGCAGGTGAACAGCGTGCAGACTTACGAAGCCGCTGGTGTCGCTGGTCTTGGCCTGATTCAGGCGCCAATGTTGGCGATTGGCCAATACTTGGAGACTGGAGCGTTGATAGAGCTTCTGCCAGATTTTCAGCACAGGCCGCTCGACGTCTCCCTGGTCGTAGCGCATCGGCGCAACCTGTCGCGCCGAGTCCGCGCATTCATGAAATGGATCGAAAATGTGCTCGCGCCCTACATGGAATAGCGAAACGAACCGCTTCCTCCGGCCGAAAACACCAAGGCCACAAGGCTGGAACTTTCGTGCGAAGCGGGTCGGCGCCGCCGGTGGCCAACCACAGGACGAGGATGGGTTGGCGCCGGCTTGAAATCCTCGCGCGCTAGCGTCCCGGCCCCCGAAAAAAGTCGAGCAGCATCGGCTCCTCGAACATGAAGTCACCTTTGTCCGTGCGGCCGGCCTCGAACAGGGCGCGCACTTCGTCAGTCTCGACCCGCTCGCGCCGGATGTTGTTGAAGGTCTGGCTGATCGCCTGCGCGACCAGGGCCTCGAAGTTGGCGTAGCGCCGATACTGGACATAACGGAAGCGCTCGAATTCCCGAAACAACAGCCTTGCGCTTCCTTCGAGCGCCGCCTGCGCCGCGTTGCGCACTTGCGTCTCGTCGTGGAACGGACGGATGAGCGGGAAGTGAGCTCCCTCCATTCCCGGCTCGATCACGCAGAGGAAGCCGCTTTCGGGCTTCAGCGCTCGCGCCGCTTCGGCGAGCGCGGCCTCCATCGCGTCGATCGGCACGTGATGCAGGGAGCGGAAGAAGAACACGCCGTCCGCCGAGCCGGAGGCCACGGGCAGGTTCTCCGCCCGCGCCTCGACGAAGGCGACGCCTGCCGGCGCTTCGGGCTCGCGGTTCTTCGACGCCTGGATCGGGTCGGGCTCGACGCCGAGGACGCTTGCGCCGAGCGCGGCGAGCTCCCGCGACGTTCGGCCGGCGCCGCAGCCGACGTCGACGACGGTGAGCCCCGAGAGCGAGGTCAGCGCGGCGACCGCTTCTGCGTCGGCGCGTTCGCCGAGATGCTTGCGTTCGATCATTGCGCGCCCTCCTGCGTTCGTCCGCCCCGCATGTAGCCACGCGTCATGCCGCGGGCAATGCCGTGCCGCGGGCGATTGCATGAGGGCGTCTCCCCCTCCACCGGCCTTCGGCCGGTCCTCCCCCATTCCGCTGTCGCTCCATGGGGAGGATGGCGCCCGCGCGCAATCCTCCACCGCGAAGCGGGGGAGGGGGACCACGCGCAGCGTGGCGGAGGGGGCTGACGTCAGCCGGTCCGCGCCCGCTCGGAAGCGCGCAAATCCTTCTTGGAAATCTTTCCAACTGCCGTCTTCGGCAGTTCGTCGCGGATCTCGAGCGCGCCGATCATCTCGTGCTTGCCGAGCCGGTCCTTGAGGAATTCCTTCAGCTCTTCGAGCGTCAGCGGCGCCGCCCCGGCCTTGAGCTTGACGAAGGCCATCGGCTTCTCGCCGCGATAGGCGTCGGGAACGCCGATCACGCTCGCCTCCTCGACCGACGGGTGCTGGTAGATCGCCTCCTCGATATTGCGCGGATAGACGTTGAAGCCGCCGACGAGCAGCATGTCCTTGGTGCGGTCGACGATAAAGACGTAGCCGTCCTCGTCCATAGCGCCGACGTCGCCGGTGCGGAAGAAACCGTCGGAGGTCATCGCCTCGCGGGTCGCATCCGGTTTCTTCCAGTAGCCCTTCATCACGTTCGGGCCCCGGACGCAGATTTCGCCGCGCTCGCCGAGCGCGACTTCGCGGGAGGGGTCGGCGACGTCGACGAACTTCATTTCGACGCGCGGCATGGGAATGCCGCATGAGCCCGGCTTCACGGGGCCCCGCCGCGGCGTGAACGTGCCGACGGGCGAGGTTTCCGACATGCCCCATCCTTCGGTCAGCCGGCAGCCGGCGACGGCCTGAAACGTCTCCTGCACCGCGACCGGCAGGGGCGCGCCGCCCGAAGCGCAGAACTTGAGCGAGGAGAAGTCATATTTCTCGATGCCGGGGAGGTTGAGGAGGGCGACGTGCATGGTCGGGACGCCCGGGAAGACCGTGATCTTTTTCAGCGCGATGTCCTTCGCCACCGCCGGCGGATCGAAACGCGGATGGAGGACGAGCTCGGCGCCCATCCGCAAACCGAGGAGCATGACCGCCGAAAGCCCGTAGATGTGAAAGAGAGGCAGCACACAAAGCGTGCGCTCCTCGCCCTCGATCATGCTGGGAGGATCGGTGCGCGTCGCGGTCTCCATGTATTGTACGCAGGCGGTCGTCAGATTGGCGTGGGTCAGCATCGCGCCCTTGGGCGAGCCGGTCGTGCCGCCGGTGTATTGGATGACCGCGAGCGCCTCGCGCACATCTCCGAGGTCATGGGCCTCGTAGCGCCCGTCATTGTCGAGGAGGTCGCGGAACGCGATGCGGCGCTCGTCGTGTTTGACTTCCGACAGCATGCCCTGCGCCGTCATGAACGCCTTCACCGGACCCGGAGCGAGCGCGAATTCGGCAAACTCGCCGACGACGAGCCTCTTCAGCCGCGTCGAGGCGAGAAGCTTCTCCGCCTGCGGATAGAGCGAAGCGAGGTCGAGGGTGACGAGGATGTCCGTCTCGCTGTCCTCGATCTTGAGTTCAAGCGTCTTGAGCGCGTCGAGCGGTGAATAATTGACGACCGTCCCGCCGGCCTTGAGCGCGCCGAAAAAGGCGATCGGGTAGTGGGGCGTGTTGGGAAGATAGAGGCCGACATGCACGCCCGGCCCGACGCCGAGCTTCTGGAAGCCTGCCGCCGCCCGGTCGGAGAGCGCTTCGAGCTCCGCGTAAGCGATCCGCCTGTCCATGAACTGCAGAGCGGGACGCGGGCCGAAGCGGCTCGCTGACCGGGCGAGGACATCTTGCACAGGCGACGGCTCGATTGGCAGATCCCAGCGGACGCCCTCGGGATAGGACTTCAACCACGGATGAGCGTTCATCGGCTTCCTTCTGTCTCGTCCTGATTGGTGTTTCGTCTCCGGGAGGAACCAGAGCGCCGTTGGGGGCGCCAGATGACCCTCCGGCCAGTGGGCCGTCAAGCCTGAGTCAACGTTCGAGCGCGAGACGCGTTGCGCGCTCCGCCGGGCCGTAGCAGGATCGAGAGGTCGTAAAGGTTTTTTGGAGGATCGAGCAATGGCGGACGAGAATCCCGTTTGCGCCGTGGTCGGCGTCGGCCCCGGCAACGGCGAAGCCTTCGCAAGGCGCTTCTCCGCCGACGGCTACGCCGTCGCGCTGATGGCGCGGCGGGCGGACCTCACCGCGAAACTCGCCGGGGAGCTCCCGCGCGCCAAAGCCTATTCCTGCGACGTCGCCGACGCGGCGTCGGTCGCAAGCGCCTTCGAGCGCACGCGAGCCGAGCTCGGCGACGTCGACGTCCTCGTGTTCAATGCGGGCTCCGGCGTCTGGGGCTCGATCGAGGACGTGTCGCCGGAAGATTTCGAGCGGGCCTGGCGGGTGAATACGCTCGGGCTGTTCCTCGCGGCGAGGCAGGTCATTCCGGCGATGCGCCGCCGGGGCAGGGGCGCGATCGTCGTCGTCGGGGCGACCGCCTCCCGGCGCGGCGTCGCGGGCACGGCGGCCTTCGCTCCCGCCAAGATGGCGCAGCGCGGGCTCGCCGAGTCGATGGCGCGGCATCTCTGGCCGGCGGGCATCCATGTCGGGCTCATCGTCGTCGACGGGGTCGTCGGCGGCCCGGTGACGCGGTCGCGGTTCGCCGACCGGGCGGAGGACACGTTCATCGCCCCTGCCGGCGTGGCCGACATCGCCGCGAGCCTCGTCAGGCAGGACCGCTCGGCCTGGAGCTTCGAGGTCGAGGCGCGGCCCTATGCGGAGAAGTGGTAGGATCGAGGCGGCCGAGCATATGCCGGGGCCCGTGCGCCGGTTGGCTGTGCGCGAACGGTTTCAACGTCTTAGGTGTGAAAATCTGTCGCTGCTTTGGGGTTGCCGGTTGCTCTGGACTTATCGACGTCGAGGAGGCGCCAAGCCGGAAACTTCTGAATAGCAGAATACGTTTTGGCGTTCAGACGGAAAATCCATATTCGGATTTCGAGCGCGAGCCTCGATCCGTTCCTCCTCTGCCTGACAGCCGCCAAATAATCCGCATGCGGTATTGACCACGCCGCCCGGTCTGAACGCCGCGCTTATCCCCGCCTCGTTGGCGGCGGTCATTTCCTACGGCTCCTTGGCTGCGCGGCGCGTCTCAATCGGGACCAGCCAGCAGCCGCGGCAGCTCCGCCAGCGTGCGGACCTCGGCGTCCGGCGCGCCCGGCAGACGCTCGCGGGGCTGGCCCTTGCGGTTGCACCACACGGCGCGCATGCCGAAGTCCGAGGCGCCGAAGGCGTCCCAGCCGTTGGACGACTGGAAGGCGATCGCCTGCGCCGGCAGACCGAGCGCATCGAGCGCGAGCTGGTAGACCTTCGGATGGGTCTTGAATGCGCCGACCGCGTCGGCCGACAGGACAGCGTCGAACATGTCGGCGAGCCCCGCGCGCTGAACGAGCGCCTCCAGCATCGCCGGCGACCCGTTGGACAGGATCGCCGTCTTAAGTCCGCGCGCCCGCAGCGCTCGCAAAACCTCGGGGACCTCGGGGAACGGCTCGAGGCCGAGATAAAGCTCCATCAGGCGGGCGTGCAGGCCCGGCGCTTCGAGGCCAAGGCTCTCGAGCGCGAAGTCGAGCGCGTCGCCGGTGACCTGCCAGAAGTCGGCGTAGCGGTTCTGCAAAGTTCTAAGCCAAGTGTATTGCAGCTGCCTGTCGCGCCACAGCGCGGTGAGCGCCTCGCGCTTCTCCGCCGGCGCCTCCTCGCAGCGCTGGGCGGCGGAGGCGAAGTCGAACAAAGTGCCATAGGCGTCGAAAACGCAGGCGCGCACGCCTTCAAAACGGCTAACGGAAGGGATCGTCATGATGGTCTCCCGATGGGCGCAGGGCTTCCTCGACCGGCGGAGACGCGGGCAAGCTCGCTTTGCAGGACGTCGATCCGCTCGCGCAGCATCATGCTTTCGACCTCCCCATAGGAGACTTCCGCGTCGCGAGCCAGGCGGCCCAAAAGCTCCTGCTCGGCCTCGTCGAGATCGGTCCCCTCCTCGTGTCCGCCGTACAGCAGCAGCGCGTAGCATCGCCGCGGGTTTCCGACAGGCACGCCAAGCACCGGCCGCGCCAGATCAGCGGGAAGCCGGGCGTCCGGCGGATCGGCGCCGCGCCCGAGAAGCCGAAACGGCCCGTCGTCGAGCCGTCCGGTGAGCGGCGGCTCCGCCGGGGCAAGCCGGTCGGCGTCCGCGGCTCCCCATCCCACGCTCGCGCGGCGGCGGAGGCCTCCGTCCTCCTCGCGGAACAGCGCCGCCGAAGCCAGGCGTAGCGACCGCGAAGGTTCATCCACCAGCAGGCGATCGACTTCTTCGAGGCTGTCGGCCCACTGGATCCTTCGGCCGATCTCGGCGAGATGATGCTCCGCACGACGGAAATTCCGGTCGAACAGCCGGTCCGCGAGCTCCGTCAGCCATTCGTGCGCGCGGGAGATCAGGAAGATCAGCGCAGAGGCGGCCAACACCCAGGCCCATTCCGGCAGGTTCGTCCATTCGTTGATCGTGTTCAGCTCTTCATGAACGAAGAACGCTGGCACGCTGAGCAGGAGACCGAGCGCGGTCGCCCGCCGCAGCGGAACCCATACGCTGACGACGGTCGGCCGGCGCACCGCCTCCACCGCGAAAAGGCACAAGATCCCGTTGACGAGGTAGAAGAGTCCGGTCACGTCTTCCGTCACCGGGCCCTCGCCGAACAGAGTCGCGGGCAGTGAAGTCTCCATCGAGACCTCGGCGATGAGATAAGCCGGCAGCCCGATGAGGCAGCCCCAGATCACCCAGCGGATCCGCTGGTAATCCCGTGGCGCCAGATCCCTGCGGCGACCGAGCAGAATTCCGACCGCCGCGATACTGACCGCGAAGCCGGTCAGGATCGACGCCTGCATGGCGAACTCGGTCCGGTAGCCGAAGGCGCTTCCGAGGCTGATAAGCGCGACCGCGAGGAACAAGACCGCGAGCGCGGGGAGGGCCCGCTCGATCATGCGCCACCGACCTTCGCACCGGTCGACGGGCGCCCGCAACGCGAAGAGCAACAGTCCGGTGTAGCCGGCCGCCTGCAGGACGCAGGACGCGACGTCCTGCGCGAGCAGCGCCCGCGGCCATTGCTGGAGCCAAGCGTAGAACTGGAACCACTGGCCGGGATTGAAATAAATCGTATAGGCGAAGAAGCCCCAGGTCATCGGCCCGGGCCTGATCCATACGAGATAGGCGGCGCCGAGTACGACGAGAACGCCGGCGGCCTGCTGGATGAGCAGAACAGCGTCGAGCGCCAACGAGCGCGGCCGGGGAGTGGCGGCGAGACTGACTTTGCGAGCCGGGCGGCCGTCACTCGGGGCAATGATGAGGCTCGCTCCGCGGCCGGGCACGACGTAGGTGACGCCGCCCCACAAGGTGAGGGTGCTCGCGCAGATATCGGTGTCGACGGGGACGCAGCGCATGGCGGCCAGGTCGATACGGTCTCCGACGCGCAGTCCCGCCCGCCAGGCCGGCGAGTCCTCTTCGGTCGCGAACGGGCCCTTGACGTCGTAGATCAACCCGTCGGCGTTGGTCGCGAAGCCGAAGGATCCGAGAGGCCGCGCGAGCCGGGCGAAATCGGGTGCGATGATCGCCAGGGCGTAGAGGGTCAAGAGCGCCAGCAGGGCGCGCCCGAGGAGTTTGGAGCCGTTCCGTTCGCTCATCCCGGCGTCCGCATCCGCCGCCCCCGCCGTCCGTCGACCTGAAGCTACCCGCCCCGCAGGTCCTTGTACATGATCCGCGTGGCGTCGTACCGCTCCTCGAAGGCGTTGCGGGCGTAGAACGGGATGGCTCCGGCGAGCTGATAGCCGAGCGAACGGTAGAGCGCTTCGGCCGCGTCGCCTGCGGTGTCGAGGGTCAGGAGCCAGCGGCCGTCCTCGGCAGCGCGCCGCTCGATCTCCGCCATGAGCGAACGGGCGACGCCGGCGCGGCGGAAATTCGGATCGACCAGAACCTTGGAGATTTCGGCGTGATGGCGCTTGCTCGGCATAGAGTCGAGATCGAGTTGTGCGGTTCCGACGACGTCGCCGCCGAGAGCGGCGACGAGAACGAGCTTGCCCCCCGCGGCGTGCGCCGGGGCGACCTTGTCGCGCCAGTAGGCGCTGGCCTCGTCCATCTCGAACGGCGGGACGAAGCCGACGCTCGCGCCCTCCAGCACGCAAGCGCGCAGGATCTCGGCGAGGCGGTCGAGGTTTCGTGCAAAGGCGTCGGGGCCGAGGGCGGCGACGGCGATTGGGGTGGCGGGGTAGTGGTCCAGTTTGAAAATCCGGCCGAGACCTTTCTAGTTGTCCTCTTGCGTTTCTTGGTCTCGCCTTGAGTGACCTCGGAAAAAATCCACGGTCCACGCGAGAGACTCGGATCTTCCCGTGAATACGATGCTAAAGATAGTTGCAACCGCAGCGCAAACCAGGAAGAACACCAACCCAGGCCCGACCCCAGAGTATGCCGTTATGAACGCAAAACAAATGAGCATTGTGCAACAAACAATTCCAGCAAGCACGGCTCCAGCGACGTATCTAGTCGTGTCGTGCCCGACAGAGTTCTGAGCGGCATCAACCAGCTTCTCCGCAAGGGCGGGGTTCTGCTCCGCTAGACGCTGCAATGCGGAAATGTTCGAAGAGTGAATGTTCAACGTGTCGGTTTGTAAAGATACGTGAATCGACTGGTGTGAAAGACCGTCACCAGTATCCTGTCCCGGAGGGACCCGCCCGTTCTCATTTTTCATCGATTATTTTGTGTGCAAGAAGCGCTTTGGCGATTGCATCGTTAACAGAAAGCGTTTTCCCGAGCGCCTGATCGAATGCACTATCTCGTTCGCCTTTCTGGCGGTGGATAACCGATGTTACCGCTCGCACGAATGCCCTCAGCGTTACCACGTCGATAGCACCTTGCAGCGCCGAGTCGGGAGCGCGCACGACAACTTCCTCGCTAGAGGCGTCAAGCGATCTAGTCTCCGAATCCTCATGGCGGGCTCGATCAGGGACTGAGAGCATTTCGGCCTTCTTATCAGCGTGAACTGATGGATAAAGACTCCCTCTGGAGCGCTTTGTTCCGAGGTATCCAAGCCAGCTTGCTACAAGTGACACAATCGCCACCTCCCGTAGATTGAGAGTGGCCGGAAAATTGTCAAGGAAAAGTTAGGTGACTCTTAAAAGCTTGAAATATCTAACAAATTATTGCGGCATACCAGAGTTGTCCGGTTAACGATTGCTTAAACTGTGCATTGTGACACTGCTTCGCTGCCAATAGCCCTTCCACTGGCGGCTCGCCGGATGCGCCAGCGCAGCGGTGGCCATACATGACTTGACGAATATCCACAAGGAGACGCTTGGGGGCTAGGGGTCAAATGCCTGCTTCGGTGCGGTCGCCTCGGAAACGACTCCGAAAGTCCCCGCTTCTGCATCAGACAGGCGATGCGCGATGAACCCGGGCCATCGCGATTGCGTCTCGAAACCTCCCATCGACAAAGACAGCATCCTTCAGCACGCCTTCCCTGACAAAACCGACCTTGTCGTAAAGGGCGATCGCCCGAGCGTTGTCGGCGTGCACGCTGAACTCGACGCGAACAAAGCCTAACTGGTCCGCCCTTTTCAGGGTCGTTTCAAGCAGCCGCAACCCCAGGCCATAGCCTCGATAGGCAGGGACGAGGCCCATGCCGAGGCTCCCTCGATGAGCGTGCGCCGGAAAGCAGTGCCGACGAACGTCACACCAGCCGACGACTTCATCATTGGCCAGCGCCGCGAATTGCGGATCGCCGCGCTTCATGCCGCTCAGCACGAAATCGCGGGTCTCGGCCAAAGGGGGAGCTTCAAGAAGAGTGAGATATTTGCGCTCGCGGGCAACCGCGTCGAGCGCGCGGTGAAAGCTCTCAATGTCCTCCGGCCGGATTGGCTCAATCTTTGCGTTCATGCTGCGGGCGCTCGGGGGTGTTTCTGGTGGGAGTTACGGCGGCGCCCAAAATGCCTCTTGGGGCAGCCGGCCGCAAACTGTGAGCGGAGCCGGAACCTTCGCCGACCGGCGGAGTTCCAAACTCGGTCCGGCGCGCCTTTCGGGGCGCGCTTTTTCATGTCAGGCGACGCGAGCTTGCGGGCGGCCGTCGCTCGCAGGAGAGGTTAGTGACGGAACTCCGACCCGAAGATGACTTGATTTGCGACGCGCGAGCGATTCGAGCCGGGCGCGACGACGCGGCGCAGGACGACGTTCGGCAATTGTGGAAACCCGTGGCCGTGCTCGCCTCACTGGCCGCCGCCGACGCGCTTTATGAAAGCAACCGGGCGCGGAAAGCGGAGCGTGAAAACCCGCCAGTCGGCCATTTCATCGAGGTCGACGGGGTGCGGCTGCATTACCTGGACCGAGGCGGGGACAGCTGGGGCCGCGCCGCCGCCGTGCTGCTGCACGGCAACGGCGCCATGGCGGAGGATTTCGTGATCAGCGGCGTCGTCGACCACGCGGCCCGCCGGCGCAGGGTCGTCAGCTTCGACCGCCCGGGATTCGGCCACAGCGAAAGGACGCGCGACAGGCTCTGGACCCCGCAGGCGCAGGCTGATCTTTTACGCCGGGCGCTCGCCCGGCTGGGCGTCGAACGGCCGGTCGTGGTCGGCCATAGCTGGGGAACGCTGGTCGCCCTGGCGCTGGCTCTGGAACAGCCCCAATTGGTCGCGGGCCTGGTGCTTATTTCCGGCTATTATTACCCGTCGGCGCGCGTCGACGCGGCGCTCTTCGCGGCGCCGGCGATCCCGGTGGTCGGCGACATCCTCCGCTACACCGTTTCGCCCGCCATCGCGCGGATGATGACTCCCGCCATCGTCCGAGAGGCGTTCTCGCCGCGTCCGACGCCGGAGCGGTTCAAGGCGGAGTTCCCCTTCGCGTTGACGGTGCGTCCCTCGCAAATACGCGCCGCCGCCGAAGACTCCGGCTTCATGGCGCCCGCGGCGGCGGAGCTCCAGCCCCGCTACCCCAGCCTGCAGACGCCGGTGGTCATCCTGGCCGGGACCGATGACGCCATCGTCGACATGCGAGACCACGCGGCGCGTCTGCGCCGCGACATTCCGCGCAGCCAGTTGTGGGTCGAGCCGGGCGTCGGGCACATGCTGCATTACGCCGTCCCGGACCTGGTGGCGGAGGCGATCGACAGCGTCGCCGCCCGGTACGAGCGCGTTGTCTGAGCTCGCAATCTCGCCGCGCGCCGCAGGTCGTCAGCAGGCTCACCTCAACCTGACCGGGATGATTTCGACCGTCAGCCGCACCTCGTCGCCGAGGCCGTAGTACGAATAGGCGGGACGCGACGCCTGGCGCAGGAAGAGGAACAGTTTCAGCCGCATGCGCTTGAAAAGGTTGCTCCTGCGGGCCGGCAGCAGGTTCTCCTGCATGACGTGGACGATCCATTGATGGGGGTCGCTCGGCAGGTCGATCTCATGATGCCGGGCGAGGTCTTCCAGCGCCCGCTCGACGTTCGGCT
Source organism: uncultured Alphaproteobacteria bacterium (assembly GCA_963823165.1). Taxonomy (GTDB): domain Bacteria; phylum Pseudomonadota; class Alphaproteobacteria; order Rhizobiales; family Beijerinckiaceae; genus Roseiarcus. The sequence continues at coordinate 277,212 of CAWGKV010000040.1, forward strand.
CCTCGAGGAAGCCGAAGGAGAGCTCGACGCCGATGATGTTGCCCTTCTCGGCGTTGCGGTCGAACACCGTCACCTGATAGCGGCTGCCGTGGATGTAGGGCGTCTTCTTGTGGGAGACCTCGACAAAGACGAGGTTGCGCGGCAGGACGCCGGTGCGCTCGGCGATGAGCCGGATCAGCGACGGCGCGCGGTCGCCAAGCGATCTTAAGGGCCGCGGCGACATGATGAGCGCATTGCGCTCGAGGTAGTGCCGGCTCGATCGGTGCAGCTCGACGACTTCGGCCATGGTCAGCGTCGCCTTGGCGTCGTGGGCGGCGGTGGTCGCCTTCCGGCCCCAGCGCCAAGTCGCCATGGCGGCGAAGGCGATCGCGCCGACGGCGATCGGCACGTAGCCGCCCTCGAACAGCTTCAGCGAGCTCGCCAACAGGAAGGCGCCGTTCAGCGCCGTCAGCGGCCCCCAGACGAGCGCCGTCGTCGCCGGCGCCCAGCCCCACTGGCGCAGCGCGACCGGGATCATGGCGACCGACGTGATCACCATCACCCCCGACACCGCGAGGCCGTAGGCCGCCGCCAACGACGCGCTCGAGCCGAAGAACCATACCAGCGCCGCGCAGCCGACGAGCAGCATCCAGTTGATGACCGGAATATAGATCTGCCCCTCGTGGAAGTGGTGGGTGTGGCGGATTTCGAGCCGCGGGAAGAGGCCGAGCCGGATCGCCTGCGAGACGAGGGAGAAGGCGCCGGAAATGAGCGCCTGCGAGGCGATGACGGTCGCCGCCGTCGCAAGCGCGACCATCGGCATGACGAGCCATTGCGGCGCGAGGGCGAAGAACAGCTTGGCGTCGGCGACCGGCGCGCCGCTGATCAGATAGGCGCCCTGGCCGAGATAGTTGAGGAGGAGCGCCGGATAGACGATTGCGTACCAGGAGAGGCGGATCGGCAGGGCGCCGAAATGGCCGACGTCGGCGTACATCGCTTCTCCGCCGGCGACGACCAGCATCACGGCGCCGAGGATGAAGAGCGCCTCGACGAAACGCGCATGCGCCAGAAACGCGACGCCATAGGCCGGATTGAAGGCGGCGAGGATCTGCGGATGGGCCAGGATCGCGGCGCCGCCGAGCGCGGCGATGGCGAGGAACCAGACGAGCACGACCGGCCCGAACACCGAACCGACGCCGGAGGCGCCCTTGAACTGGACGGCGAACAGCGCGACGAGCAGCCCGAGCGTGACCGGAACGACCGCGCCGGAAAATGCCGGCGCGGCGACCGCGAGGCCCTCGACGGCGGAGAGCACGCTGATCGCCGGCGTGATCATGCCGTCGCCGATGAGCAGGCCCGCGCCGGCCATCAGGGCCCAGAGCAGCATGCGGGCGCGGCGGTCCGCGCGGTCGTGCAGCAGGCCGTAGAGGGCGAACACGCCGCCCTCGCCGTCGTTCTGCGCCTTGAGCACGAACATCGGATACTGGACCGCGACAACGGCGGTCAGCGACCAGATCGCGAGCGAGACCGCCCCTAGCGCGTCGCCCGGCGCAGCGCGGACGATCTGGTCCATGGCGTAGAGCGGGGAGGTGCCGACCGAGCCGAACACGACGCCGAGCGCGCCAAGGGCCAGCGGGACCACGCCGCCGCGCGGCAGGTGATCATGCGCCAGCCTGGCGGCCCCGGCGCGATGCGGACGATCGACGAGGAGCGACATCGGCATTGAAGCGTGTATTTTAGCTATTTTGCAATGGGATTGCCCGAGGAACAACGCTTTCCGCCTGCGACACTTGCGCCCAGGGGCGGATTGGTTTACGGGCCGCGTTTCCTACATATCGGATATCTATTGAGGAGACCGGGTTTTGGCCCAGGCTGCGGCGATGAAGCCGATCAACTGGAGGAATGCGTTGACGCTGCTCAGCGTCGCCATTCTGGTCGGCACCGAGCTCGTCGGCGCGGGGACCGCCGCCGGCTGGGCGATCGGCGGCCTGTTCGGCCTCGGCGAGCCGACCACGCATATCCTCGAAGGCCTGCTCGTTATCTCCGCGCTGACCGGGCTCTACTATTTCCTGCGCGCCGCGCTTGCCCACGAGCCGATCCGGGGGTAGGGCGACCTCCGCCAAATTCGGCGCTCTCCGACTCCTACCGGCCGATCCGCGCGCTTTCGAGCGCCGCCGCGAGCCGCTCGGCTTTCGCGCCCTCGTTCAGCCCCTTCTCGTCGAACAGCAGGTGCATGATCTCGACCCCTGCCTGGCGCTGCCCGATCGTCAGGCGGAAGAAGGCGGAGACCATCGCGTATCGGAACTCCATGTCGAGGGCGACGACCGGCGTTCCGTCCCATGGCGCCTTGACGCTCGCCGACAGCGCATAGCGCAGCGTGCCGCTCTTGAAGAAGAGTTCTGTCGAGGAATTGATCAGATCGGCGATGTTCGCGGCATGGTCGTTGCGGATCATGGCGACGAGTTCGGCGGCGTCGGTCAGCCGCAATTCGCTCGCCACGTCGACGAGCGCGTTGGCGATGATGCGCTCCCGGTCGAGCGATCGGCTCGGGCCGCGCCACCGGCGGGCTATTGCCTTCGGTAAGCCCATCCCGCCTTCCTCTGCTGGATGAGGTGCACGATCTCGGCCACCGCGCGATAGAATTCCGCGGGGATTGGACGCTCGACCTCCGCCCCCGCATAGAGCGAACGGGCAAGCGGCTTGTCCTCGACCACTGGGATATCGTGCGCCTCGGCGATTGCCCAAATCTTGAGCGCGACGAGGTCCGCTCCCTTGGCCAGAACGACGGGAGCGCCGCCCTCACTGCGGACATATCGCATCGCCACCGCATAATGGGTTGGATTGGCGACCACCATGGTCGCACGCGGCACCGCCGACAGCATGCGGCGGCGCGAGCGGTCGAGGCGCAGCGATCGCAGGCGGGCCTTGACCAGACGGTCGCCCTCAGCCTGCCGTAGCTCCTCCTTGATCTCCTGCTTGCTCATGCGATTGTCGCGCCGCCACAATATCCGCGACCAGACGAGGTCGGCGCTCGCGACCGCGAGCGTAGCCGCCAGAACGGCGCCGATCGTCTTGATCGTGAGCGCGTGAATGCGCTCCGGCAGGGCGCCGGGATCGTCCTCCATCGCCGTCAGCAAAACGGCCTTCTGGCCCAAGAGAACAATGCCCGCGACAGCTGTGACCGCGCCGAGCTTGATCAGGTTCTTTGCGAGCTCGACCGCCCCGCGCGCCCCGAACATGCGCCGGAATCCGGCGCGCGGCGAGATGCGCGCAAGGTCCGGCATGATGCGATCGGGCACGACGCGCGGGACTCCTTGCGCGATCGACGCGACGACGCCGGCCCCCATCAAGAGGGCTACCACAGGCAAGAGAAATTCGACGGCCGCGCCGACGAGCGGGCCGGCCAGCGCGAGCGCGTCGGCGCCGCGCTCGATCCGCCAGCCGGCCGGGTCGTCGATCACGCCGATCAGTCCGGCGATCAGGCCGGCGGCGCGCCCGGGGATGACGAAGACGAATGCGACGAGCGCCGCCGAGAGTGAGGCGAACAGGGGCGCCTCGCGCGAGAATGCGGTCCGTCCGCGCTCGATTGCGTCGCTGAGCCGCTTCTCGGTCGGCTCCTCGGTCTTGTCCTCGTGATCGACGTCGCCGCTCATCCCCGCGTTCGATTCCTTACGCCGCTTGGTCCGCGGCCGCGCCGATCTCGATCTCGTTGCGGGCGGCCATGCCAAGCACAATCTCGGCGATGGCCTTGCGCGCCTTGGCGACGTCCCGCGGCGGCGCAGGGGCGCCGGATGCGAGCTCTCCTTCGACCAGACGTCGCCCGCGCGATGGCATTGACGAGAGAATGGAGTTGCGGAAATCCGGGTCGGTCCCGCGCAGCGCCATCACGACGATGTCGATCGAGGCGCGATCGAACAGAAGCGCCCGCGCGCGTTCGCTCAGTCTGGGCAGGTCGTTGAAGGAGAAGAGCATGGTCTTGATGACGGCGGCGTCCTTCGGCCGCGCCTCTCCAATGGCGCGCATGACGTCCGCGGCCTCGTCGGGGTCGAGATTGTTGATGATGCCGGCGATGCGCTGGCGTCCGTCGTCGGCGGCGGCCGGCGTCTTGGCCGTATCCAGAAGACCGCGCATTGCGCTTTCAACCAGTTGCGCGGCCAGCGGCGTGATCTCGTGCGGCGCAACCAGGCCGCACAGCGCTGCGTTGCGTCGCGCGCGCGGAAGGGCGCTGACGATCTTGGCTGCGAGCGGCGGGTCGAGCCTGGAAAGGAGATAGGTCGCGGTCGCAGGCTTCTCTGTCATCAAGAACGCGACAATGGAGCCTTCGGGAAGATTGGCGAGCGCCCGCCACACGTCGAACCCGTCGTCGGCCGCCGCGCCGAGCAGATCATCGACCTCGCGCGGCGGCATTGCGTCCGCCAGAAGGGTGCGCGCCTGGCTGGCGTCGCCGAGGAGATTGACGCCAGCGGAAAAGTCGGTTGCGAATTCCTGCGTCAGCCGGTCGAGCATGGCCGGCGACACCACGCCGAGCCCGGCAGCCGCCCGGGCGACGACCTTGAGATCGGGCTGATCGAAATGTTTCAGAAGGCGGCCGGCGGTCGGAGGCCCGAGCATGAGCAGAACCGCGGCTGCCTTTTCCGGCCCGCTGAGAACACGCTCGCCGTTAATCGCGGCCTCGAGCATCGACCCGCTCCCCTCCTCACGCCGCCTGCTCGAGGCTGGGGCTGGCGACGATCTCCAGCAGCGACACGCCGAACCGCTGGCTGGATTCGTCGACGACCACAATCTCGCCTCGCGCCACCACCTTGCCGTTCACCACAATGTCGACAGGGTCTCCCACGCGCTGGTCGAGGGAGATCACGGCGCCTCGCGCGAGCTTCATCAGGTTTGCGACCGGCAATGACGTCGAGCCGAGCACGACCTGAACGGTGACCGGGATGGATAGGATCGCATTCAGGTTCGGGGCGATCGGGTTCGGCGGCCCGGGACGCGCAACGTCCGCCTCGTCGCATGAGGCTGGCGGATCAGGGAAGGCAGCGGCTTCGACCATGAGTGTTTCTCTCTAAAGGCATTGAACCGGGAGGCGACGCGCTCGCCTACCGGACGGCGAACTCGACGTCCTGCGCGATCGGAACCTCGATCTCGAGACGGTACCTTCCGTCGCCCTGGCCGAGCTTGCAGAAAAACATGCCGCGTCCGGCGCATTCCAGCCGCACCGCGTCGAACCCGCGGGTTTTGAGGGCGAGCACTTCGCCCACGCGAAATTGGGCGACTTCGCCAAGGGTCATCGGAAATTCCTCCAGGATTGCGGTTACCGGCAGTCGCGTCTGTTTGACCCCCGTCTCCATGGAGAGCGACCAACGCCGGTCGGCGCGGGCCGGCTCGGCGGCGTCCCGCTCGAGCTCCTTTCGGAAGGGAAGCAAAAGCGACTGCGGCATCAGGATGAGGCATTCGCAGGCGCCCCCGTTCATCGGCAGCGAAAAACGCGCCGCGGCGCCCGGCATGTCGCGCTGTCCAAGCGCGTAGGCGTCGCTCAGCGTGACGAGGCGATCGAAGCCGATCGACAGCGGCGCGATCGGAGCGAAGGCCGATTCGAGCGCGCGTCCAAGCGCGCGGGCGAACTCCTCGACGAGTGCGTTCTCAATCGCGGTGCGAGACCGAGGCTCGGCGACCGTCAACTCGTCCTCCAATTCCGGCGCGATGCTTTCGCCGAAGACGGACATGACGATCAGATCGTCTATTCGCTCGTCGAGCGCGATGAGAAGGCGCGCTTCGGGCTCGGCGCTCGCATAGATCGCCGCGGTGAGACCGCTGCAGTCGCCGATCGCCCGGAAAAGGGTCGTGCGCTGCGCCGGCTCGACGGATCCGGCCCCGGACAGGCGAATGAGCGGAGCCAGATTCCGCTGCGCTTCCGCGACGAACTGATCGAGCCCTCGGGCAAGCCCCCGCATTCGCTCGACAGCGAAGCCGGCATGGTCGCGCAAGGCCTCCTTGAGCTTTCCAGGGCCTAGGGAATCGCGGTCCCCGGTCATGCCGCTTCCTTGACCACATTGTCGGCGCCGCCGGATATCGTTTCGTTCTCGACCACGTCGATGGTCGGCCGCTCCTCGGAGGGAATGGTCTTGCGCCCGAACTCGACGGCGACCTGCGGCATCGCCCCGTTCATGAAGGCGAGCAGGCTCTGCTTGACCAGCGTGAACAGACGCAACTGCTTCTGGCGCACCGCCTTGATCTTCTGCGCAATCGGGCCGACGAGCGCGTAGGAGAGAAAGATCCCCCCGAAAGTCCCGACCAGCGCCGCGCCGATGAGCCCGCCGAGCGCCTCCGGCGACTGGTCGAGCGCGCTCATCGCATGGATGATGCCGAGCACCGCGGCGACGATGCCGAGCGCCGGCAGTCCGTCGGCCGCGGCCTGATAGGCGTGGGCCGGCTTGTAGCGGTCGTGCGCCAGGGTCTCGATCTCCTCGTCCATCAGCGCCTCGATTTCGTGGGTGCGGGCGTTGCCGATGATGACGAGACGGCCGTAGTCGCAGATGAACGTGACCAGGGTCTTGTTGGCGAGGAGGTTGGGGAACGCTTTGAAGATCTCGGATTCGCCCGGGTTGTCGAAATGGGCCTCGACTTCGCCGCGCGACTTCGCCCGAAGCTCGCGCATCAGCGCATGCAACGCGCTCAGCACGTCGAGGTAGTCGCGCGGCTTCGGAACCTTGTCGAGCACCGCCTCGAGAAAGGCTTTGCCGCAGTCCTTGATCGTCGACGTCGTGTTGGAGACGATGAAGATGCCGAGCGCCGCGCCGCCGATGATGACGAATTCGTAGGGTTGCACCAGCACTTCGAGATGCCCGCCGAGCGCCGCGTAGCCGCCCAGAATGCAGCCGACGGCGATCACAAGGCCAATGGCAAAGTTCAAGGCGCGCTCCCCGTCGGAACCCCGGCTCGAATGTGCGGTCCGAGACTTACGCCAGGCTGTCAGAAGCAAGGTCAGCCTCGGACAAGGCGGGGACGCCACGATACCGTTGCAATCGCGACCCGCCCCGGGCGGTTCGTTCCGGGAACGCCTCATGCAGAACGGACTTTATGTCGCCGTGTCGGCGCAGGTGGCGCTTGAACGGCGGCTCGAGACGATCGCCGACAATATCGCCAACATGAATACAGTCGGTTACCGCGCGACCGGCGTTTCGTTCGAAACGGAAATGGTCAGGGCGGGCGACACGGCCATGAACTACGTTTCGTCCGGCGCCGATTACCTGTCGCTGCGAATCGGCGGCCTGGTGAAGACCGACAATTCTCTCGACTTCGCCATCCAGGGCGACGGCTGGTTCGGCATAAAGACGCCATCCGGCGTGGCCTATACGCGCGATGGGCGGACGCGCATCGACGAATCCGGAACCTTGCGCACGCTGAACGGCGACCCGATCCTCGACGCCGGCGGCGCCCCGATCCTGGTTGACGTCGGGGGCGGACCGCTCGTCGTGTCCGCGGACGGCATGATCACCCAGAACGGCCGGCATGTCGGCGCGATCGGGCTCTTCGCCATCGATCCCAACGCGAAACTCAGGCGGGCGCAGAACTCGGGGGTGATTCCCGACAAGCCAGCAAAAGCCATTCTCGATTTCACCCGCGCCGGGGTCGTTCAGGGCGCGGTGGAGAGCTCGAACGTCGATCCGGTGAAGGAAATGACCAGACTGATCGAGATCACCCGCGTCTTCGACGGAATCGCAGCGGAGTCTTCCCAGTCGGAGGGCTCGGTGCAGGACGCCATCAAGACGCTCGGCTCCGCGTCGTGACGGCCCGGCCCGTCGAACCCGCCGTTATGCCCGCCCTCGAGCGCCTCGAGCGGCGCGTCGTCTGGGGCCGGCGCAATCTGCCCGCCGTCCGGGTGAGTGGCGTGGTCACGGAAGTGTCGATGTCGCACTACAAGGTCGCAGGCCTGTCGCGATTTCTGAAACTCGGCGAGTGCGTCGAAGTCGACATCGGCGATCGCGTCCAGATCGGCGAAGTGGTCAGGATCGACGACGCCGTCGCGACGCTCAAGCCGTTCGACGCGCGATGCGACGCCGCCATCGGGGCGCGCGCCTATCGGACCGACAACCTGACGCTGTCGCCGCATCCGTCCTGGAAAGGCCGGGTGATCGACGCGCTCGGGCGTCCGCTCGACGGAGCCGGCCCGCTCGCCTGCGGGGATATCCTCGCGCCTCTCGACGCGGATCCGCCGCCGCCTCTCACGCGGGCGCGCGTGACCAACCCCATCCGGACGGGGGTGCGGGTGGTCGACCTCTTCACGCCGCTCTGCCTGGGACAGCGCGTCGGCGTGTTCGCCGGTTCGGGCGTCGGCAAGTCGTCGCTGCTCGCGATGCTCGCCCGCGCGCCCCAGTTCGACACGGTGGTGATCGGGCTGGTCGGCGAACGCGGCCGGGAAGTGCGCGAATTCCTCGACGGCGCGCTCGGCGAGAGCCGCGCCTCGACCGTCGCTGTCGTATCGACCGGCGACGAGAGTCCGATGATGCGCCGCGTGGCCCCGAAGACCGCTATGGCGGTCGCCGAGTACTTCCGCGACCGCGGCGAACTGGTCTTGCTGATTCTCGATTCCGTCACGAGGTTCGCTCATGCGGCGCGCGACGTCGCGCTCGCGGCCGGCGAGCCGGCGGTGGCGCGCGGCTATGCGCCGAGCGTGTTCAGCGATCTTCCGCGGCTCCTCGAGCGCGCCGGACCGGGCGCCGAGGGGTCGGGGTCGATCACCGGGATTTTCTCGGTCCTGGTCGACGGGGACGATCACAACGACCCCGTCGCCGACGCGGTTCGCGGGGCGCTCGACGGGCACATCGTGCTCGACCGCGCCATCGCCGACGAAGGACGCTATCCGGCGGTCAACGTGCTCGCCTCCGTGTCGCGCCTCGCCCAGACGGTCTGGACGCCGGAGCAGCGCAAACTGGTCACCCACCTGCGCTCGCTGATCGCGCGCTACGAGGAGACGCGCGAACTGCGCCTGATGGGGGGCTACACGCCGGGGTCCGATCCGATGCTCGACAAGGCGATCCGGTGCGCGCCCCGGATCTACGAAGCGATGCAGCAGTCGCCGGACGCGCCGCGGTGCGAGGATCCGTTCATCGAACTCGCGGCCGCGTTGCGCAGCGACGCGAGACCTTCGGAGGCATGAGCGAACGATGACCACGACCGGACCGGAACTTTGGCTGCGCGCCCTCGGAACGGGGCTAGCCGGCGCCTCCGTCGTCTTCGCCGGCTACATGCTCGCCTACGGCGGCGGCAAGGTTCGCGTCAACGGCATGGAGCATCTGGCGATCTTCGCCCAGCCGCGCGGGGCGGCGGCCGGCGGAACGACCGACATTGTTCCTTCCGCCGCGAGCGTGCCCTCAGATATGCCGACGGGTTCGATCGCGCGCCGGGAGGCCGATGCGCCACCCGCCGCGCGGCCGGCGAAGATCGTCGCTGCGCGTCCCGGCCGGGTCTGGCTCATGGTCGGCGGCGTGCTCCGTTCGGCCGGCCCCAGCGACGACGTGCCCGGCGTCGGCCGCATCGGCGCGATCGTCCAGCGCGCCGGCGGTTGGGCCCTGGTCGACGACAAGGGCGCGACCCTCCTCACCCTCGCCAAAGAGGCGAACAGCGCCCCGCTCTTCTCCCGCGACCGGATCTTCGAATAGCGGATTCAGGGCCGACCCGCCTCCGCGTGCGGAATCATTTATTTCAAGCCCTGCGGCGCCATTTCCGCAATTTCGCTCTGTCGCGTCCATCCCCGATTCGTGATAGATAGAGGCTCCGATAAACCTTGCCGTGCGCAAACCCATGACACTCGCCGAATTCCTCGAGTGGGAGAAACGGCAGGCTCTGCGCTACGAATTCGATGGCGTCGGCCCCGTCGCGATGACCGGCGGGACATTTGGCCACGCCGCCATCCAGCGAAATCTCGCCTTCGCCCTGACGGGCCGTCTGCGTGGCAAGCCTTGCCAATTCCTCGGCAGCGACCTCAAATTTCAGGTCGCGGAGGGCCACGTCCGCTATCCGGACGGCATGGTCGTCTGCTCCCCGGTCGACCGAAACGCCACTGTCGTTCATGACCCGGTCGTCGTCTTCGAAGTGCTCAGCCCGAGCACTGCGGGCAACGACAGGATCGCCAAAGCCCGCGAGTATGAGGCCACTCCGTCCGTCCAGCGTTACGTCATGCTCGAACAGGACGCCGTCGGCGCCACGGTCTACGCGCGCTCCGGCGACGCGTGGACGCACGAAATCCTGGTCGCCGACTCCCTTCTCGCCCTGCCTGAGATCGGAGTCACGCTGCCGCTCGCCGAGCTTTACGAGGGCCTCGTCTTCGAGGCGGAGCAGGAGGGCGACCAGCGTCCTGAGAGCGATCCCGGCCGCTGAGCGGGACGATTTCAAGTGGCTCACGTCCGTCATTTCGAGCAGAGCTCGCGCTGAGGCGGAGCCGGCGACGTTCCGCCTCCTTCGCCCAAAGTTCAGTCCGGCCTCCCGCCCGACCAGTCAGCCGATGCGGTGACGCTGCAGGCGGTCCCAGTCGAAGTCGACGCCGTGCCCCGGACGCTCCGGCGCGATCGCGCAGCCGTCGACGAACTTCAACGTTTCAACGAGATAATCATCGAGCGGAAAGCCGTGCACTTCGAGGTAGCTTCGGTTGGGCGCGGCGGCGAGCAACTGGACCGTGACGTCATGCGCGCCATGCGACGTGAGCGGCAGATTGTGCGCCTCCGCCAGCGCGCCGATCTTGCGAAAGATCGTCACTCCGCCGCAGTTGGTCACGTCCGGCTCGGGGTAGGTGACCCCGCCGGCGCAGATCATCTGGCGAAATTCATAGAGCGTGTGCATGTTTTCGCCGGTCGCGATCGGCATCCCTCCTTCGCGAACGATCCGCGCATGGCCCTCGATGTCGTCGGGAATGGTTGGCTCCTCGAGCCATACGAGATTGAAAGGCTGCAGGGCGCGGGCCGCGCGGATCGCCTGATCCGCCGTCCAGCGCATGTTCGCGTCGGCCATCAGTGGAAAGTCGTCGCCCAGATGCTCGCGCATGCGCCGCACGCGTTCGACGTCCTCGCGCAATTGCGGTCGCCCGGCTTTCATCTTGATGGCGCGAAAACCGTTGGCGCGAAACCGATCGGCCTGCGCCAGCAACGCGTCGACGGTAAAGTCGAGATCGATGCCGCCGGCGTAGGCCGGGACTTTCGGGTCATGCCCCCCCAATAGCCGCCACAGGGGCAGATTCGCCCGGCGCGCCTTGAGGTCCCAGAGGGCGATATCGATGGCTGAAATGGCCGAAGTGGCATGCCCGCCGCGGCCCGCGTAATGCACCTTCCACCACATTTGCTGCCAGATGCGTTCGGTTAGATCGGCGTCCTGGCCGATCGCGGTCGGCGCGAGATACCCGTCTATCAGCGCTTGGAACGCGGCCGCGCCCGAGTTCACAGCGTAGGTGTAGCCCATGCCCTCCGCCCCGTCGGCGTCGCGCACGCGGACCGCGACCAGCTCGAAGTGAGGGATCGATCCGTGGGTGCTGTCGCTGAGAACCGCATCGAGCGGCACGCGATAAAGGCTTGACGAAAGAGACTCGATCCTGGCCACGATTTTTGTCCTCCCTGCAGACGCTGCGCGGACGGCAATGTCGGCGGAGCGTCGCCGGCAGCCGACCGGGCAATTGTGGAAATATAACTCGCCTCGAGTAACGAGCGCTTGCTCGCTTAGCAAACTGGGTTGGGTTGCGCTTTCATCGCCACGACCCAAAGCGCGACCTGAGCGGCAACCGCAGTCCCGCCCTTGCATTGTTTCATCGCTGCGCTTTTCGCAATCACGGGCGAGGAGCCCGGGTGATCGCCAGTGACCGAACTGCTCGGGATTAACTTCTCACCGCCGCTTCCGCAGCTCCCGCCGGGCCTCGTCGTAGAGCGCGTTGGCGATCGCGACGCGCGCGCCGGCGCGGGCCCGCTCGTGCGCCGGCATGCGGTCCGGGTGGTTGCGCCAGACGAAGGCGCGCCAACGGGAGGCGAGCTGCCGTGGGGTCAAGGCGGCCCCGATGCCGAGTTCCTGCGCGATCGCCGCCGAGGCGTCGCGCGAATCGGCGGTTTCGTCGACCGCGTCCGGCGCCGGCGGCCCGGGCGGCGGCGCCCGCTCGTCGGTCCATTGCAAAGCGAGATCCCAGCGCGCTTCGCCGCCGCAGCCGGGGTCGGGGCCGAGGTCGAGGGAAGCCGGGGGCTCCGGCCTCGGCGCCGGCCGGTCCTCGCTCTTCATCGGCGAGCTCCGATCGGCTTCGTCGAGCGCCCGCAGGAACGCCTCGCCTGAGCGGTCGAAGCTCGCCATTTCGCCGGCTCTCGAAGGGCTCAGCCGTTTGCCGCGCGAGGCGCATGCAGCTGCCCGTCGGACGGCGATGCCTCGGGGACGATGTCCGCCACCAGGCAATTCCTTCCCTTGGCCTTGGCGTCGTACAGACGCTGGTCGGCCCGTTTCAGAAGGTCCGCGCCCGTCTCGCCAGGCCGCAGTTTGGCGACGCCGAACGAAGCGGTGATTTTTCCCACGCGTTCGCCGTCCGGCTCGATCGTCCAATGTTTGGATTCGAGAATCCTGCGGATTCGGTCGGCGGCCTTGACGGCGTTTTCGAGGCTCGCGCCGGGAAGCAGGATCGCGAACTCCTCGCCGCCGAACCGCGCCACCCGATCCTCGCTCCGCACGTTCTTGGTCAGGATTTCCGCGAACAGGCGCAACAGCCGATCGCCGACGAGATGGCCGAAACGGTCGTTGACCAGCTTAAACCGGTCGAGATCGGCGAGCGCAAGACAGAAATCGGCGCCGGCGCTCCTCGCCTTGTTCAGTTCCTCGGCCAGCGCGGCGTCGAAAAAGCGGCGGTTGCCGATCAGCGTGACCGGGTCGCGCATTCCGGCTTCCTCCGAGCGCTGAAGCTCGTTTTGCAGCTGCAGCGCCTTGAGCCGCGACTCCTCGAGCTGGTCGCGCAGCGTCGCGAGCTTGTCGCGCATGTCGCGATTGTCCGCGAGCAGCGCGAGCACGATGTCGTTCACGGGGCCGGCCTGGGGGTGCTTCGACAGGCGTTCGGTCGCGCTGTGCAGCCGCTCCGAAAAGGCGTCACTGTCGGTCAGGTGCGTCTGGATAAGCCTGGCGATCGAGCGCAGCAGCCGGTCGATCGCCTCCGCCTTCTGGGCCGGATGTTTGGGCTCGCCGACAGCGGCTTGGCGCGGTTCGACCCCGATCGCGAGGCCCCCGGCGGCGGCGCCGATCGCACCCGCCAGGAGTAGCTCGAACCAGGGCGTTGCACCGGGGAAGTCGAAGCGTTGAGCGATCAGCGCCAGCGCGGCAAAGAGGACCAGGCCGAGGGCGCCGACCGCGGCGCGGCGCGAGCGAAGCAGCAAGAGCGCGTTCATGGGAGCCCCATGTTCCCCAAACCGACGCGGTTTGGCCGGGGAGCGCCGCCACGACGGCAAAGCCGCGAGACGCATCCGGCCACCGTACAATTCGCGCCGGCGCCTATCGTGGCGGCTCGGCTGACCGTCATGGCCGTCTGCGCAGTGAAAAGGACCGATTGATTCGGACAGTGGCAATTTAGCACGCCAGAGTTGCTGCTTCGTAACCGGACCCGGCTGCTCGGGCGCGTTTACAGCGGAGCGCGGCCTGGATTAAGAGCGTAAGTCCCATGCCGCAGGTTCGCTGATGCCGGTCCTCACGCTCGCCGAGACGCTCGCCATCGCCGCTCCCGAGAGGGGTCGCCTGGTCGAAGCCGACGAAACAATCCGCGATCTGGCTGCCGCGGTCGAGGAATCCGCCCGGCAGGACGGGCTCGACGGAGGGCTCGTGTCGCGCGCCCTCGTCGGCGTCATGATCGCGGCGGCCGTCCGTCAGGCGTTCGCCGCCTACCCGTCGATCCCGCGCGAAGAGCTCGCCGATGCGTTCGGCGCTCTGGTTGCGGAAGCCTTCGAACGGGGGTCGCGGCGCGGAGCCGCGCCGGCGGCGCGCAAGCGCGGTTGAGCGGCAGGGGTCGATCGGCCATCGCCGCGGACGAGAGGGAGACGCGCTTCATGACGGATGGATTCCTTCCTTCGCGGCTGCCGATCATCCAGGCGCCGATGGCTGGTTCGCAAGGCGTCGATCTTTGTGTCGCCGTCTGCGAAGCCGGGGGCCTCGGGTCGCTGCCGAGCGCCATGCTGACTCCGGCTGCGCTTCGCGATCAGATCGCTGCGGTCCGCAGCCGAACCAGCGCTCCCTTCAACGTCAACTTCTTTTGCCATGTTTCGCCGGAGACGGACGCGGGGACAATGGCGGGTTGGGTTCAGGAGTTCGCGCCGGACTACGCCGAGGCCGGACTCGACCCGCCCGCGGCGGCGACCGGCCCTGGCCGGACGCCGTTCGACCAGGCGATGGCTGAGGTCGTCGAGGAAACGAGGCCTTCTGTCGTCAGCTTCCATTTTGGCCTGCCGGACGAGGCGCTGCTCGAGCGGGTGAAGCGCATCGGCGCGAAAATCTATTCTTCCGCCACCAGCGTTGACGAGGCGCGATGGCTCGACGCGCGCGGGATCGACGCCGTCGTCGCCCAGGGCGCAGAAGCCGGCGGCCATCGCGGAATGTTTCTGACCGACGACGTGGACGCCCAGCCGGGTCTTTTCGCCCTGCTCCCGCAGGTCGTCGACGCGGTCAAAGTCCCCGTTATCGCGGCGGGCGGAATTGGCGACGGCCGCGGGATCGCGGCGGCCTTCGTCCTCGGCGCTCGCGCGGCGCAGATCGGCACCGCCTATCTGCTCACGCCGCAGGCGACCACGTCGGCCGTTCATCGCGCCGCGCTCGCTCACGCGCGCGACGACAGCTCCCGGATCACCAATATCTTCACGGGCAGGCCAGCCCGCGGACTTCTGAACCGGTTCATCCGAGAACACGGCCCGATGAATCGGCGGGCGCCGCCTTTCCCGCTTGCGGCCGGCGCCGTCGCCCCGTTGCGCGCCCACCACGAAAGGCTGGCGTCAGGCGATTATTCGCCGCTGTGGGCGGGGCAGGCTGCGGCTCTGGCGCGAGCCGAAGACGCCGGCAGCTTGACCCAGCGTTGGTGGAGCGAGGCGGCGGCGATCCTAAAGGATATCAAACTGGCGCCCTAGCTTCGCTCGCGCCGCCGAAGGAACTATTGCCCCTCGGGCGTCGACCGTGTCAGAATTCGGCCGGGTCGGGGTCTTCGATGTCTTATGCTCGGTACGCGCTTTATTTCACGCCGCCGCAGGACAGCGATCTTTGGCGCTTCGGTTGCGACGTCATCGGACGGGACGCCTGGACCGGCAAATCCGTCGAGACGTTCTCGCCCCAGGACCAAACGCTCCAGGCTTGGCGGGAACTGACGAGCGAGCCGCGCCGCTACGGCTTTCACGCGACGCTGAAAGCGCCTTTCCGCCTTCGGGCGGACCTCGATTTCTTCGACTTGACGGATGCGGCGGCCGGCCTCGCCCGCAAGCTCAGGCCGTTCGACGCTGGGCGTCTGCAGGTCGGCTGCATGCCTGCGGCGGAGGGGAAGGCGTTTGTCGTATTGAAGCCCGAAGGCAGCGCGACAGAGCTTCATTCGATGGCGGAGAGGGTGGTGCGCGATCTCGATCCAATGCGCGCGCCGCTCACGGACGCCGAACGCGGCCGGCGGGTCGTGGGCCGCCTTACGCCGCGCCAGCGCTACTACCTCGACGCCTGGGGCTACCCTTACGTGATCGACGAGTTCCAGCCCCATTTCACCCTGACGGATCCGATCGAAGATGCAGGCCGCGTGGCGAAGGCGCTCGCGGGGGAGTTCCGTTTGCGGGTCGCGTCGCCCGTGTTGCGGGTCGACTCGGTGGCGCTGTTCGGGGAGCGGCAATCGGACGGCGTATTCGAGGCGCTGCGCGCCTTTCCGCTCGGCCAGGCGAAACGCGCCAAGCGGAGCTCGCGGGCCGCGTCGGGCGCCTTCATCGACTGACGCTCCGATCGAGCGATGCGGCGGCCGACCAGGTCTCGAATTCGTCGACCGCCCGTCGCGCGCCCCGGAGATAAAGCGCGGTGAGCGCCTGCGTGACGGGGCGAACGAAGCGCTCGTCGGCGGCGAGATCGGCGCCGAAAATCTCCCGAACCGAGAGCAGCGCCGACGCGAGCCGCGTCGCATCGGGCCCGGCGGCGTCGGCGATCGCCTTCAGCCGTGCGGCGAAAGGGTCACGCACGTCGATCGCATGGCCCTGTTCGTCGACGGCCGTCACGTAGCGCATCCATGCGGCGACGGCGAGCGTGAGCCGCGGAATCGGAGCCCCCGCCGCCAGCCGTTCGCGCGCTGTCGCCAACAGGCGCTGCGGCAGCTTCTGCGAGCCGTCCATCGCGATCTGCCACGCGCGGTGACGCAGCGCCGGGTTCTCGAAACGCTCGAGGAGTCGCCGCTTGTATTCGGAGAGATCGCCGAGCCCGTGCGAAGCGAGCGTCGGCTCCGCCTCTTCGTCCATCAGTCCGCGCGCGAAACGCGCGAAAGCTCGGTCGGCCATGGCGTCTGCGATCGTTTCGTAGCCCGCCAGATAGCCGAGGTAGGCGAGCGCCGAGTGGGCGCCGTTCAAGAGTTTGAGCTTCGCCAGCTCGTAGGGCGCGACGTCCGCGACCATCGTCGCGCCGCTGTCTTCGAGGCGCGGCCGACCGGCGCCGAAGCGGTCTTCGATCACCCACTGACTGAACGGCTCCGTCACGACAGGCCAGGCGTCGAATGAGCCGAGCCGTTCCGCGACGCGGCGCCGGTCGTCGTCGGTCGTCGCGGGAACGATGCGGTCGACCATGGTCGAAGGGCAGGACACCGCGTCGGCGAACCATCGGCCGAGGTCGGGCGCGCGCAGTTCGGCCATCCGCTGCAGCACCCGGCGAACGGTCGCGCCGTTGCTCGGCAGGTTGTCGCAGCTCAAAACCGTGAAGGGCGCGACGCCGGCAGCGCGCCTGCGCCGCAACGCCTCGACGATGAATCCGGGAGCGCTCCTCGGCGCTTCCGGATGCGCGAGATCGTGCATGACGTCGGGGTGCGTTTCGATGAGCTCGCAGCGCGCCGGGTCATGACAATAGCCCTTCTCGGTGACGGTCAGGCTGACGATCTTCACGCCGGCGCGGCTCATGGCGCCGAGCAGCCGTTCCGGATCGGGACGCGCCACGACGAGCTCGCGGAGCGAACCGACGACGGCGAGATCCTCTCGGCCGGGCCCCCGGACAGCGACGGAATAGAGCCCGTCCTGCGGCTGCAGCGCGTCCCGGGTGTCGGCGGACCGCAGGCTCGCCCCGCAGATCGCCCAGTCCGTTTCCCCCGCGGAGAGCCGGTGGTCGAAAAGCACCGCTTGGTGCGCGCGATGAAAGGCGCCGACTCCGAGGTGGACCACGCCGACGCGGACCGCGTCGAGATCGTAGAGGGGGCGCCCGACGTCGCGCGGCAGCGAGTTCGAGGCGCGTTGTTGATAGCCGGTTCACGCTGATCACCAATTCGATGCAGGACGCCGAGCTTGGCTGCTGGTCCGAAATCGCGCAATCCCCATTCGCCGATGCGGCGGTAAGCCGCAATGCCGGCGCTTTACGGATCGGTCTTCCCGGGGTAAGCGTGAAACTAACATGCTACCGTCGGCGTGACGGCGGCGGCGATGTCGCCGGCCCGCGGCCGACGAGGGGGAGGTATGACGCCACAACCCGACGCGGATCGTCCGCAGTCCGTCGCCGAAGAACTCAAGAACATCCCACTTTCATCCCGGCCCGTTCTCGAGGCGGTGGGGCTGTCGCGCTCGTTCGGCCCGATCGAGGTCCTGAGCGACGTGTCGATCGGCGTGCGGGCCGGCGAGGTCCATGCGATCATCGGCGAAAACGGGGCCGGCAAGTCGACGCTGATGAAGATCCTCAGCGGCCACCTTTCGCCGAGCCGCGGCGCGATCAAGCTCGACGGTTCGCCGGTCGAGCTGAAGGGGCCGGTCGACGCCGAGCGGCGCGGCATCGTTCTGGTCCACCAGGAGATCATGCTGGCGGCGGACCTGTCGATTGCCGAGAACATGTTTCTCGGGCGCGAGCTGCGGCGCGGGCTCGCCGTCGACGACCGGGAGATGAACCGTCGCGCGGCCGAAGCGATGCGCGTGTTCGGGGTCGAGGCGACAGTGACCGCGCCGGTTCAACAATTGTCCATCGCGCAGCGCCAGCTGGCGCAGATCGCGCGGGCGCTCACCGTTCCTCACCGGATCGCGATCTTCGACGAGCCGACCGCGTCACTGACCCCGGTCGAGACGACCGCGCTCCTCGACCTTATCCGGGAGCTCAAGGCGAAGGGCGTCGCCATTCTCTACATTTCCCACCGGCTCGAAGAGGTGAAGGCCGTCGCCGACACGGTGACTGTGCTGCGCGACGGCAAAAGGGTGGCGACGAAGCCGGCGGCCGAGCTCGAACCTCTCGACATGGCGCGCCTCATGGTCGGACGCGACCTTCTCGCCCTCTATCCCCCGCGCCCGACGGTCCCGGCCGGAGAACTTGCTTTCGAGGTCGGCCATTTCTGCGCGGCCGGCTTTGCCGAGGACGCGAGCTTCGGCGTGCGGCCGGGCGAAATCCTCGGCTTCTCGGGACTGGTCGGGGCGGGGCGGACCGAGCTCTTCGAGGCGCTGTTCGGCCTTCGCAAGGGCGGCGGGGAAATCCGTCTCGACGGCAGGGAGCAACAATGGCGCGACGCACGCGCCGGCATGCGCGCCGGCGCCGTCTATCTGACCGAGGACCGCAAAAGCAAAGGCCTGCTGCTCGAGGAGACCATCGCGACCAACCTGACGCTCGCTGCGCTCGACAAGTTCCAGCGCGGGCCGCTGGTCGACCGGACCAAGGAGAGCCGCGCCCTCGACGAGGCGATTCAGCGCTTCGACATCAGGGTCGGCGACAAGAACCTCCTCGCCGGACAGATGTCGGGCGGCAACCAGCAGAAACTTCTTCTGGCGAAAATGATGCAGCTCAATCCGCGGGTCGTCGTGATCGACGAGCCTACGCGCGGAATCGACATCGGCGCCAAGCAGCAGATCTATCGATTCATCGCCGCGCTCGCGGCGGAGGGCCGATCGGTGATCGTGATCTCGTCGGAAATGGCCGAGCTGATCGGGATCTGCCACCGGATCATCGTTATGCGCAACGGCCGCATTGTCGGCGAAGTGTCGGGAGAAGCGATGAACGAGCATGCGATCGTCGTCCTCGCGACGGGGGTGAGCGCCAGCGGGGAGGAAAGCCGGGCATGACGCAGGCGGTGCACGAGGCGCCGGTCGCGGCGCCGCGCAGGCGCATGAGCGTGAGTGCGGTCGCGCCGTTCGCCGCGCTCGCGCTGATCTGCGCGCTCGGCGCTCTCGCCAATCCCCGTTTCCTGAGCTTCGACAACCTCACCAATGTGCTGGCGCGCAGCACCTTCATCGCCACGATCGCGGTCGGGCAGACGCTCGTCATCACCGGCGGCGGGCTCGACCTTTCCGTCGGCGCGATGGCGGCTTTCATTTCCGGCCTGACCATCCTGTTCCTCAACTCGGGGCTCATCGACAGCATGCCGCTGCTGATCGTCTCGGCGATGGTCCTGACCCTCGCCGTCGGCGCGCTGTGCGGCCTGTTCAACGGCCTGACCACGACGGTCGGCAAGATCGAGCCGTTCATCGTGACGCTCGGCACGATGGGCATCTTCCGCTCGCTGCTCACCTGGCTGGCGCAGGGCGGATCGATCACGATCAGCAACAGCGATGTCCGGGCGGCCTATCGCCAGGTCTATTTCGGCGACGTGTTCGGCGTGCCCTATCCGGTGCTGGCCATTGTCGGCGTGGCGGTTGCGGGCGCTTTCATTCTTTACGCCACCGCTTATGGGCGGCACCTGCGCGCGGTCGGCTCGAACGAGGACGTCGCACGCTATTCGGGCATCAACGTCGCGCGCGTGCGCACCCTCACCTACGTGCTTCAGGGCCTCTGCGTCGCGATTGCCGTCATCGTCTACGTGCCGCGGCTGAGCTCTGCGAGCGCGGCGACCGGGCTCGGCTGGGAGCTGACGGCCATCACCGCCGTCGTCGTCGGCGGCACGCGGCTCAAGGGCGGCGTCGGCCATGTCTGGGGGACGATCGCCGGCGCCCTCATCCTCGAAGTCATCGGCAACATCATGCTGTTGTCGAACGTGGTCAGCGAATACCTCATCGGCGCGGTTCAGGGCGCGATCATCATCGTCGCGATGCTGGCGCAACGCGGCTTGTCGCGCAGCCGATGAGGAAAGTCGGAGGCCGGGCCTGTGGCGCGGCCTCCCAGGTGGAGTGGGAGAGAAAAAGATGAAGCGGTTTTTGGTCAGCCTCGCGGTTGTCGGCCTCCTGGCCGGCGCCGCCCAGGCGCAACAGGCAAAGACGATCGCGGTCTCCGTCCCGACGGCCGACCACGGCTGGACCGGCGGCGTGGTGTTCCACGCGATGGAGGAAGCGAAAGCCCTGGAAAAGAAATATCCGGGACTGAAGGTGATCGTTAAGACGTCGCCGGATCCGGCCGCCCAGGCGAACGCGCTCGAGGACCTGTCGACTCAGGGCATCGACGCTCTGGTCGTTCTGCCGCACGACCCGAACGTGCTGACCGACCCGATCCGCAAGGTGAAGAACAAGGGGACGTTCGTGACCGTCGTCGATCGCATCGCGGACGACCGCTCGATCTACGACCTTTACGTCGGCGGCGACAATCCGGGGCTCGGCGCGTCGGCGGCGGAATTCTTCAAGAAGGCGATGCCGAACGGCGGCGACATCGTCGTCATCCGCGGCCTGCCGATCCCGATCGACAAGATGCGCGTCGACGCCTTCAACGCGGGCATCAAGGGCACGAAGATCAACGTGCTCGACAGCCAGTTCGGCAACTGGAGCCGCGACGACGCCTTCAAGGTGATGCAGGACTTCTTGACCAAGCATCCGAAGATCGACGCCGTCTGGTGCCAGGACGACGACATGGCGGTCGGCGTATTCGAGGCGATCGCCCAGGCCAAGCGCACCGACATCAAGTTCGTGGTGGCGGGCGCGGGCGCCAAGGACATGGTGAAGCGGGTGATGGACGGCGACCCGATGATGCCGGTCGACGTGCTCTATTCGCCGACCATGGTCGCCGTGGCGATGGACGTCACCGCGCTCGGCCTCGAGGACAAGATCCCGGTGCGCGGCGACTACATCCTCAAGGCCTCGCTGATCACCAAGGACAACGCGAAGGACTTCTATTTCAAGGATTCGCCGTTCTAAAGGCGGCGCCAACGTGAAACCGGGAGGCGCGCGTCGCACGCGCCTCCCTTGTTCTGGCTCGAGTCGAAACGCGCGCAAAAAGGCGCGCATGCAAGGAGGGGATCATGGCTGGCATGATCAAGGGTCCGGCAATCTTCCTGGCGCAGTTCGCTGGCGACGCGCCGCCGTTCAACTCGCTCGACGGCATGTGCGGGTGGGCCGCCTCGCTGGGCTACAAGGGGGTTCAGGTTCCCACCTGGGTCGAGACCCTAATCGACATCGGCAAGGCCGCGGAGTCGCAAACGTATTGCGATGAACTGACAGGAACCGCGAAGGCCCACGGCGTGGCGATCACTGAGCTTGCGAGTCACGTCCCGGCCCAGCTCGTCGCCGTGAACCCCGTTTATGACGAAGCCTTCGACGGCTTTGCGCCGAAGGAGGTTCGAGGCAAGCCGGCCGAGCGGCAGAGGTGGGCGGTCGAGCACATGATGAAGTGCGCGAAAGCCTCGAAGCGTCTCGGACTGACGGCTCACCCGACCTTCTCCGGCGCGCTTGCCTGGCCGTTCGTCTATCCCTGGCCGCAGCGAGCGCCGGGCCTGATCGAGGCGGCCTTCGAGGAGCTCGCAAACCGCTGGAAGCCGATCCTCGACGCGTTCGACGACGCGGGTTGCGACGTCTGCTACGAGATCCATCCGGGCGAGGACCTGTTCGACGGGACGACGTTCGAGCGTTTTCTCGACGCGGTCGAGGGCCACAAGCGCTGCGCGATCAACTACGACCCGTCGCATTTCGTGCTGCAGCAGCTCGACTATCTCGACTTCATCGACATCTACCACCAGCGGATCAAGGCGTTCCACGTCAAGGACGCCGAGTTCAATCCGACCGGCAAGCAGGGCGTCTATTCGGGCTATGCGCCCTGGGTCGAGCGGGCGGGACGGTTCCGGTCGCTCGGCGACGGGCAGGTCGACTTCGGCGGAATCTTCTCAAAGATGGCGCAGTACGGCTATTCCTCGTGGGCGGTGCTCGAGTGGGAGTGCTGCCTCAAGCACCCGGAGGACGGCGCGCGCGAGGGGGCCGAGTTCATCAGCCAGCACATCATCCGCGTGACCGAGAAGGCGTTCGACGATTTCGCGGCCGGCGCGATCGACGAGAAGCAGATCAAGCGCGCGCTCGGACTGAAGTGAGGGGGAAGAAAAGATGGCCATCGAGGGACGCAGCGACGCCAGGAAGGGCGGCAGGATCAGGCTCGGCATGGTCGGCGGCGGGGAGGGCGCATTCATCGGCGCGGTCCACCGCATCGCCTCGCGCATCGACGACCAGTACGAGCTCGTGGCCGGGGCCCTGTCGTCGACGCCGGAGAAGGCGCGCCGCTCGGGCGAGGCGCTCGGCCTCGCCGAGGACCGGATCTACGACGACTACGACAGCATGGCGAAGGCCGAGGCCAAGCGTCCGGACGGGATCGAGGCGGTGGCCATCGTCACGCCGAACAACGTCCACGCCGGCCCGACCTACGCCTTCCTCAAGGCCGGGATCCACGTCATCTGCGACAAGCCGCTGACCGTGTCGCTCGCCGAAGCCAAAAAGATGAAGGCGGCGGTCGACAAGTCGGGGCGGATTTTCGCCCTCACCCACAACTACACCGGCTACCCGCTGGTGCGCCGCATGCGCGAGATGGTCCGCGACGGCGACCTCGGCGAGATCCGCCTCGTCCAGGTCGAATATCCGCAGGACTGGCTGACCGGCCCGACCGAGACGACCGGCAACAAGCAGGCCGCGTGGCGGGTCGATCCGAAGCAGTCGGGCGCGGGCGGGGCGCTCGGCGACATCGGCACCCACGCCTTCAACCTCGCCGACTACGTGAGCGGGCTCGAGCTCGCGGAGCTTTCCGCCGACCTCACCTCGTTCGGCGCAGGGCGCGCGCTCGACGACAACGTCCAGATCATGCTGCGCTACGCCAACGGCGCGCGCGGCGCGCTTTGGGCGAGCCAGGTCGCGCCAGGAAACGAGAACGGCCTCATGCTGAGGGTCTACGGGACGAAGGGCGGCGTCCACTGGCGCCAGGACAATCCCAATTCCCTGTTCTGGACGCCGTACGAGAAGTCGACCCGCATCGTGACCCGCGGCGGCCCGGATTCCGGCGAGGCGGCGGGGCGGGTGACGCGCGTGCCGCCGGGGCATCCGGAGGGCTACCTCGAAGGCTTCGCCAACATCTACACAGAGGTCGCGGCGGCGATCAAGTCGCGGCGCGGACGGGCAAGAAGCCGCCGAAGGGGGTGAATTTCCCGACCATCGACGACGGGGTGAAAGGCCTCGCCTTCATCGAGGCGGCGGTGAAATCGTCAAAAGCCAATGGCAAGTGGGTGAAGCCGTAGGCGGTCGGACGGCGCTCTTCCCCTCTCGGGGCCCGTCAGACGGAGCGGTCCGGGCCGGCCGCGGACGACTAGCGAGAGCGATCAACTCGAACGTCCGCCAACGAGAGGGCAAGGGCGTTCGCCAGGCGGAGCGCCGTGGGCTTTTGCGCCGTCCGCGAGCCGGCGGAACGTCCTGGAACGCAGCGGGAAGGCGGCTGGCCCCTCGGGGAATGAAGCCTCACGCCCGGGGAAGCCAAAGGAACGCCGGGGGAAGCAAAAGGAACGCCAGGGGAAACCGAATCCGTTCACGATTCTCGTCCTTTCAACGGCTTACACCAGATGCGGAGAGTCCAAATTGTTTTCCGTCCGCCGGCCTGCTGCCGGCGCCGTCCAACGCCAAGCAGCCGGCCCGCGTCCATCCTCGTTCCCATGGAGGCTTCGCGCGATATCGTCATAGGCGCATCGCTCGCGGCGCAGGGCGAGGAATGCGCCCTCGGCGCACGATCCTGCCAGAGGCATCGAGCCGGCGATTGATGGCCGGCGCGGTAATTCGTCCATGCTTGCCTCGCTCTCCCGGCGGGTTCGGCGGGGTTGGCGCCAAAGAATGTCCCCGTCCGGATGTCTGCCACTATAATGTTCCCTATTTGTTCGTTTGGCAAGCAATTTTCGCTTCGCCGCCGAATATGGCGCTCATTTTGAGTAAAGCGCCGAAATGCCCCTGTCCGGTTTCGACTTGAAAACGTTGCGCTCCTGGCCGTTCAGACCGGCGTTAGACCGCGCTCCAAGGGAGAGAGGGCGACGCCGTCGCTCCGGAAAAGATGCGCCAGCCCCGGCTCGAGGCCGACTTTGACGACGTCCTGGACCTTGACCGGAACGTCTCCGTCGGCATGGACGATCACGAGATTCGCCGGAGTGAGCTGGACGTAGAGATAGGTCAGCCCGCCGAGCCGCTCGACCACCGTCACCGGGCCGGCGAGCGCGCCCGACGGCGCAACCTTCAGATGTTCCGCGCGCGCCCCTAGGGTCAGCGTATCGCCCGCCGAAACCCCCGCCGCCGCTACCGGCACGGTCATGGTCGTTCCGCCCGGCAGCTGGACGGCGACGCCCTGGCCGGAGACTCCTGTCGCCTTGACGTCGATGAAATTCATGGTCGGTGAGCCGATGAAGCCGGCGACGAACCTGTTTCTGGGCAGGTGGTAGAGCTCGAGCGGCGAGCCGACCTGCTCGACGCGGCCCTGGCTCAGGACGACGATGCGGTCCGCCATGGTCATGGCCTCGACCTGGTCGTGGGTCACATAGACCATCGTCGCCTTGAGATCGCGATGCAATTTTGCGAGTTCGACGCGCATCTGGACGCGGAGCGCCGCGTCGAGGTTCGACAGGGGCTCGTCGAACAGGAAGACTTTCGGGTTGCGCACGATCGCCCGGCCGATGGCGACGCGCTGGCGCTGGCCGCCGGAAAGCTGGCCGGGCCTTCGCTCCAGCAGCGGCTCGAGCTGCAGGATCTTCGCGGCGGCTAGCACCTTGGCGCTGCGCTCGCCCCGCGCGACGCCCGCGAGCCGCAGCGCGAAGCCCATGTTGTCGGCGACGCTCATATGCGGGTAGAGCGCGTAGGACTGGAAGACCATGGCGAGGCCGCGCGCGTCGGGCGGCACGTCGTTGACGCGGACGCCGTCGATCAGGACGTCGCCGTCGGTGATCTCCTCGAGCCCGGCGATCATGCGCAACAGCGTGGACTTGCCGCAGCCCGACGGACCGACGAACACGACGAACTCGCGGTCCTTCACGTCCAGGTCGACGCCCTTGATGACCTCGAGCGCATCGAAGGATTTTCGGACGCCTCTGACTTCGACGTGGGCCATGGAGCGTGTCTGTCCTACTTGACGGCGCCGAAGGTGAGACCGCGCACCAGCTGCCGCTGGGTGAGGAAGCCGAAGATCACGATCGGCGCGATGGCGAGAAGGGACGCGGCGGAAAGCTTCGCCCAGAACAGCCCTTCGGGGCTCGAGAAGGAGGCGATGAACGCGGTCAGCGGGCGAGCCTGCGTCGCGGTGAGATTGATGCTCCAGAAGGCCTCGTTCCAGCACAGGATGATCGACAGAAGCGCAGTCGATGCGATGCCCGGCAGCGCGAGCGGCACGAGAAGCATCACCACCTGCTGCAACGGCCTCGCCCCGTCCATCCGGGCCGCTTCCAGGATTTCCTTCGGCACGTCCTTGAAGAACGAATAGATCATCCAGGCGACGATCGGCAGGTTCATCAGCACATAGATGATGATCAGGCCGTAGATGGTGTCGAGCAGGTGCAGGTTCTTGTAGATCAGGTAGATCGGGATCAGCACCCCGACGGCCGGCATCATTTTCGTCGACAGCATCCAGAGGAGAAGATCCTTGGTCCTTTTCGACGGGTGGAACGCCATCGCATAGGCCGCCGGAAGGGCGATCAGAATGGCGATGAGGGTCGCGCTGAGCGAGATGGCGATGCTGTTGCCGGCGAAGACGAGATAGTCCGCCCGGCTCCGGACCTCGGCGAAATTCTGCAGGGTCGGGGAGAAGAACAATTGCGGCGGCGTCGCGATCGCGTCGATCTCGGTCTTGAAGGCGGCGAGCGTCATCCAGAAGATCGGGAAGGCCATGACGAGCGCCGCCACCCATCCGAGGAAGGTCATGCGGATCTTGCGTTTGGTCCTGGGACGCATGGGCTCGCTGCTAGTCGAGACTGCGCGCGACGGTGCGCAGGAGGAAGATGGCGACGACATTGGCGAGCACGACTGCGACGATGCCGCCGGCCGAGCCGCCGCCGACATCGAAATCGAGCAGCGCCGTCTTGTAAACGAGATAGGTCAAATTGGTCGAGGCGTCGCCCGGGCCGCCATTGGTCGTGACCAGGATTTCGGCGAAGACCGAGAGCAGGAAGATGGTCTCGATCATGATGATGACGGTGATCGGCCGGGCGAGATGGGGCAGCACGATGAAGTAGAACATCGTGGCCCGCTTGGCCCCGTCCATGCGCGCCGCCTCGACCTGCTCCCGGTCGAGCGACTGAATGGCGGTGAGCAGAATGAGCGTGGCGAAGGGAACCCATTGCCAGGCGACGATGATGCCGATCGACGTGAGCGGCCACCTGCCGAACCAGTCGATGACGCCGAGATGGGCCGATCGCGTGATGTAGGCGAAGAGCCCGTTGACCGGGTGCATCAGGAGGTTCTTCCAGATCAGCGCGCTCACCGTCGGCATCACGAAAAACGGCATGATGATGAGAAGCCGCGCGATCGAGCGCCCGTAGAACTCCTGGTCGAACAGAACCGCGAACAGGCAGCCGAAGACGATCGAGGCGGCAAGAACGCCGACGACCAGCGCCAGGGTGTTCCAGAGCGCGTCGAGAAGCGACGGGTCCGTCAGCAGAAAGGAATAATTGTCGAAGCCGACGAAGCGGGTGACCGGATCGAGCAGATTGTAATGGAGGAGGGAGAACCAGAGCGTGACCGCGAGCGGCACGAAGGCCCAGAAGACCAGGGGCAGCACCGCCGGCGCGATCAGGGGGGCCGTGTCGACCTGCCGACCGCGACGTCTCCTGAGAAAGCCGGATTGCGCGACGTTGGCCATGGCCGTCAGGCGTCCTCCTCGGTGCGGCGGGTCGTTCTTGCGCGATGCGAAGCGTCTCGTGGCCGCCTGACCCGTCCGGCGACAAACCCGGTCCCGCAACGCCAGGGCGACAGACTAGGCCGGGATCGGCCTCGACCTCAACCCGTGGGACACGGTCCGAGGTTTTTCGGGGCTTCGACCCGAACGAGAGTCTCGTCGAAAGACGGCGCGGCGAACGCCCGGCGGCGCAGCGAGCGCGAGGCGGCGCGCCGCCGCCTCGCCCGTCCGTCACTTCGGATAGCCGGCGGCCTTCATCGCCCGCTCGGTCGCGGCCTGCGCCTTCTCGAGCGCCTGGTCGCCGGTCTGCGACCCGGCGAGAGCCGCCGCCACTTCCTGTCCGACCTGCGTCCCGATCGCCTGGAATTCGGGGATCGCGACGAACTGCACGCCCGTGTAGGGCACCGGATTGACGGTCGGATGGGCCGTATCGGTGACCTCGATCGCCTTCAGCACGGTCTCCGCGAACGGGGCCGCCTTGATGTAATCAGGGTTGGCGTAGGTCGACAGCCGCGTTCCGGGAGGCGCCGAAACCCAGCCCTCGGTCTCGCCGACCATTTTCACGTAGTCCTTCGAGGTCGCCCAGGCGAGGAACTTCTTCGCCGCATCTGCTTTCTGCGTCGAGGACGGAATGGCCAGCGCCCAGGACCACGACCAGCCCGACGCCTTCGGATTCTTGTCGGTGATGGGCGAGGCGGTGAAAGCGGTCTTGTCGGCCACCTGCGAATCCTTCGGATTGTAGATGTAGCCGGCGGCCGAGGTCGCGTCGATCCAGATGGCGCATTTGCCGGTCGCGAACAGCGCGCGGTTCTCGTTATGACCGTTGGCCGTCGCCCCTGGAGGTCCCGATTTCGCCATCACGTCGAGGTACCAGTTCATTGCGGACTTCCAGGCGTCGGAGGTCAGCTGCGGCTTCCATTGCATGTCGAACCACTGTCCGCCGTAGGCGTTGACCAGCGTGTCGAAGAACGCCATGTTCTCGCCCCAGCCCGGCTTTCCGCGCAGGCATATCCCGTATTGCTCCTTGCCCTTGTCGGTCAGCTTCCCCGCAAACCCGGCGATCTGATCGTAGGTCGGCTTGTCCGGCATCGTGATGCCGGCCTTGTCGAACAGGTCCTTGCGATAGAAGGTGAAGGAGCTCTCGGCGTAGAACGGCACGGCGTACATTTTGCCGTTCGCGCTGAGGGCGTCTTTCACCTGCGGAATGAGGTCCTTGTAATCGTACGCGTCGCCGAGATCGTCGACCGTATCGAGCCAGCCGAGCTTGCCCCAGATCGGGGCCTCGTAGGAGCCGATGGTCATGATGTCGAACTGTCCGCCCTTGGTGGCGATGTCGGTCGTCACGCGCTGGCGCAGGACGTTCTCCTCGAGGACCACCCAGTTGAGCTTGATGCCGGTCGCCGCCTCGAACTTCGGCGACAGCTTCTGCATGATGATCATGTCCGAGTTGTTGACCGTGGCGATGTTCAATGTGGTCTGAGCCAGGGCCGGGCTGACGGACAGCACGCCGAAGGCGGCCAGAGCCGCACCGGCTCCCGCCAGCAATTTCGCATTATTCATATTGATCCTCCTCCCTAGGGCGCTGACATTCTGATTATTGGCGCCCGGGCCAGTCCGAGACTGGCCGCGCGTCGAGTATCGGCTTCAATCAGAGCAACGTCAATGCCGCCCGGACCCGCTGAGTGGCCGGCATATCCTTGTTTTGTATGGGGTTCCCGGGATATAACGGCGCCCGCGCCGTCACTGCGACCAACCGTCGCGCCGGCGGACCTCGAGAGCGTCGTCCTTGCGGGCGCCGGCTCCCGCGCTTGCCCGGGCGCTATTCTTACGACGGGGCTTGGACGACTATTCAGGCAGGTTCAGAAGGCCGGCCTCGCCGGATTCGAGGCCGATCAGAAGACGGGCGCCGCTCCCGTTCCAGGCGAGCGCGCTGACCGGTCCGCCGCCCGGTGGGCGAACGAGGATTTCGGCGGCGTCGCCGAGCCGGCAGAGCAGCGCTAGCCCGTCGGCGTAGCCGATGGCGATGACCGGCGCGCGGGGGTGGAACGCGACCTTCGTCACCCGGGCCTCGCGCACCCCGCATTCGCGCGGCGCCTTGCCCATCGGCCCGTCCTTGTCCTTGAACGGCCAGACGACGGCCGCGTCCGCCCCCGAAGTCGCTAGCCAGGCCCCGTCGTGCGACCACGACATCGACCGGGTTTTGCCCGGGTATCCCGTCATCCGCATGTCGCGGGCGTCGGCGAGCCGCCAGCCGTGCAACGCGTTTTCCTGCATCGAGGTGACGAGGAAGCGCCCGTCGGGCGAGAACGTCGCGTCGAGATGCGCGCCTTTCCATTCGAGCGTCTGCGGCGGCCCTTCGACATTGGGAAACCAGAGAGCCACCCCATTGTAGTGCGTCGCCGCGAGCCGATACCCTTTCGGCTGGAAGGCGAGGCCGCGCACGCTCGACGGCGCGCCCCAGGTCCGAACGGCGCCGGCTTCGTCGCGCGCGCTGACCTGCTTTCCCGCGCTCCACGCAAAGGCGGCGCCGCGCATCGCGAGCGCGTCGATCCAGCGCCCCTTTTCGTTGGCGATCTCGCGACTCCCAGCGTCGGCGCCGATCGCGACCACACGCCCGTCGTCGCCGCCGGTGAGAAGAGCCTTGCCGTCGCAAACGGCGGCGAGGATCGCCGCATCCGGATGGGCCTCGATCCGCTTCTGTTCGTCCGGCTCGCCGATCAGCACGGCGCCGTCGGCGAGCGCGAGGGTCGGCGCCTCGTCGAGGAACGCGGCCGCCACGACATGCGCGCCCGCTTCGAACCGGCGCAGGCGCCCTGCGAGGGAGGCCCCGGCTTCGGTCATCCGACTGGCCCCGCTCTCAGGCTGCGCAGGCCAGGAATCCGTGGCGGATGTCCTCCTCCTCGAGGTTGCGGCCGATGAACACGACTTTCGATTCCCGCTTCTCTTCCGGCTTCCACTCGCGCTGCGAGTCGCCGTCGAGCATCATGTGCACGCCCTGGAACACGAAGCGCTTCGGGTCGTCCTTCATCGCCACGATGCCCTTGCAGCGTAAAATGTTCGGCCCCTGCTCCTGCGTGACCCGGTTGATCCAGGGCATGAACTTGGCCGGATCGACGTCGCCGTCGAGCACCACCGACACCGACTGCATGTCCTCGTCGTGATAGTGCTTGAGGCCGTGATGTTCGTGGCTGTGAGCATGGCCGTGATCGTGATCGTGGTCATGCTCCTCGGCGACGAGGAAATCGGGCTCGATGTCGAGGATGCGGTCGAGGTCGAACGCCCGCCGCTCGAGCACGTCGGCGATCGCGACGTCGCATTTCGTCGCCCTGTGGAGGGAGGCGTAGGGATTGATGGCGCGGATGCGCGCCTCGACCTCGCGCAGCTCGGCCGGCGTCACCAGATCGGTCTTGTTGATGATGATGACGTCGGCGAAGGCGATCTGGTTCTTCGCCTCGGGGGCGTCGCGCAGCCGCGCGGCCAGCCACTTGGCGTCGGCCACCGTCACCACCGCGTCGAGCCGCGCCGCCTTCTGCACGTCCTCGTCGACGAAGAAGGTCTGCGCCACCGGCGCCGGATCGGCGAGGCCGGTCGTCTCGACGATGATCGCGTCGAACCGCCCCTTCCGCTTCATCAGCCCCTCGATGATGCGGATGAGGTCGCCGCGCACGGTGCAGCAGATGCAGCCGTTGTTCATCTCGAACACTTCCTCGTCGGCCCCGACGACGAGTTCGTTGTCGATGCCGATTTCGCCGAACTCGTTGACGACGACCGCGTAGCGCTTGCCGTGCGGCTCGCTGAGGATGCGGTTCAAGAGCGTGGTCTTGCCGGCGCCGAGGTAGCCGGTGAGGACCGTCACGGGAATTTTCTCGGGCTCGCGAACTTCCGTCACGCGCTTCGTCTCCTGAAACGATTGGGATCGGCTGTATATAGGGCCGGACGCACGGCTATGGCAGGGGCGCCGCCTTCACCAGCGGCGCCAGCCGCCGCCCCAGCCGAATCCGACATAAGGTCCGCCCCATCCGAAGGCAGGGCCGACCACGACCGGCGGCGCC
Organism: uncultured Alphaproteobacteria bacterium; assembly: GCA_963823165.1. Classification (GTDB taxonomy): domain Bacteria; phylum Pseudomonadota; class Alphaproteobacteria; order Rhizobiales; family Beijerinckiaceae; genus Roseiarcus. Next base: position 308,435 of record CAWGKV010000040.1, read on the forward strand.
GCGACGACGACCGGCGGCCCGCCGGCGAACACCGGCGGCGCAACGGCCACGTCGCCGGGCGCCGGACCCGCCTCGGCGACGGCGAACGAAGGAATGAAGCCGGAGCGGTTGCGCCAGGAGGCGTGGCACCAGTCGCCGGCGCAGGTCTGCAGATCGATCTGCGCGTCCGCCGGAACGCTCTGAACGATACGCGAATGCGCGTTCGGCGCGCTGCGCATGTCGGACCAGGCCGTGGTGATCGCCGGGTCGGCGAAGGACGGCGCGGCGAGGCCGACGATCAGGCCGGCGGCGAGAAGCAATCGTCGCAAGATCAAGAATCTCTCCACGAGTTGATGAGTCGGCCGGCAAAATACAGTCTCGCGAAATTTGCGTCCAGAGTCCGGTCAGCCGTCCGCGCGCCAGCGCCGGTAGCCTTCGGCGCGCAGCTGGCAGGCGGGGCACGCGCCGCAGCCGTAACCCCATTCGTGAAACCGCTGTCGCTCGCCGTGATAGCAGGAATGGGTCTCGCAGCGGACGATTTCGACCAGCGCCGAGCCGCCGAGCCGTTCTGCGAGGCGCCAGGTTTCCGCCTTGTCGATCCACATGAGCGGCGTCTCGACCACGAAGCGGCTCGCCATGCCGAGGTTCAGCGCGACCTGCATCGCCTTCATCGCATCGTCGCGGCAGTCCGGATAGCCGGAATAGTCCGTCTCGCAGACGCCGAGGACGAGCCGTCTCGAACCCCGCCGGTAGGCGGTCGCGGCGGCGAACGCAAGAAAGACGAGATTGCGCCCCGGGACAAAGGTGTTCGGCAGGCCGTTCGCCTCCAACCGGATGGCGACGTCGCGGGTGAGCGCCGTGTCGCTCATGCGTCCCAGCGCCTCGATCTCGACCATGTGGTCCTCGCCGAGCTTCTCCGCCCAGGCGGGGAAGGAGCGCCGCAGGCTCGCAAGCACGTTCGGCCGCACGTCGAGCTCGACCCGGTGCTTCTGTCCGTAGTGAAAGCCGATGGTCTCGACATGTCCGAAGCGGTCGAGCGCCCAGGCGAGGCTGACGCTCGAATCCTGCCCGCCCGAGAAAAGGACGAGCGCTTTCTCCATCAGATCCTGGTCGCCCGCCACGTCGGCCCCCCGGGTCCGAACGCCTGCTCGATGCGGAACTGGTCGTCCGCCGTCATCCTGCCGAGGGGCAGCGCCTCGTCCGGCATCACCAGCGTCGCCTCGTCGCCCACGAACATGATCACGTGCCGGCGCTCTCCGATGAGCGTCCTCGCCATGCGCTTGAGGCCGTCGTAATAGGGCTGGCGCCGCCAGGCGGCGGGCGAACCGGGGTCGACCTGCCCGTATATGAAGCCGTTCGCCGGGAAGATCGAGAGCACGAAGCGCGCATGGTCCGGCCGCCATTCGTCCGGCATCCCCCCGTCGGTCATCCACAGGCAATTGAACAGCCGGCACTGATCAGGCAGAGCGTCATGGATCTTGCAGCCCTTGCCCGGGGAGCAATGCCTGCACCAGGCGCCCGGCGGCTTTGCGAGCTCCGGCAGCGCATAGACCTTGCAGCACAGGGTGCACGCGCCGCAGGCGCGGCCCGGCGCGGCCCCATAGGGCGTGACGGCCATGGTCGAGGACATGCGCGCTTTTTTCATCCTGTCGCGTTGCGCGGGGACCGCTATCCCGGCTGAGCCCCGCTGGCAAGGCGGCCCACCCCACCGCCTCGGGCGGAAGAGAAGGCCGAAAGCGCCTCGCCGCGGCTCCGCCTTTGTGCTAGGCGTCCCGGCCATGAAATCCTTCGCCTTCTCAGCGCTGACCGTTTGCGGTCTGGACGAACTCGACGGCCACGCCGCCCGGGGCGTCACCCATGTTCTCTCGATTCTGGATCCCGATTGGCCCGACCCCGAGGCTTTCCAAAACTTCGATCCGCACTTCCGCGCCACCTTCCGCTTTCACGACGCGATCGAGCCGAGCCCGGGCGTCGTCTTGCCGGAGCGGGCCGACGTCGAGGCGATGCTGGCCTTCGGCCGCGATGCGGGCGACGTCAGCCACCTCCTGATCCACTGCCACGCCGGGATCTCGCGCTCGACCGCCGCGATGCTGATGATTTTGGCGCAGGCCCATCCGCACGAAACCGAGGTCGCCGTCGTTGACAAGCTGCTTGCGATCCGGCCGCAGGCGTGGCCGAATTCCCGCATGATCGCCTTCGCCGACGCGCTTCTCGGCCGCAACGGCCGCCTCACGGCCGCCCTCGGCCGCATCTACGCCCGCCGCCTCGTGGCCCAGCCCGAATACGCACAATTGATGCGCATGGGACGCCGCGGCAGAGAGGTGGAGCTGGGGCTCGGCGTCAAAGTTTGAGAGCGCCCGCGCCGCGGCGCGGTTCTCCTTCGTCGGCGCTTCGGGCCGAGGCAGTCACCGACCGCGGCTACGGCGCCCTACGCCTCGTACCAAAGAATGCCCTTCGAGCCGGTGCCAGACCATGAGGCCCGGCAGGCCGAGGCTCAGCTCGCGCACCCGTTTGGCGAGGGGAATGGCCAGCGCGATGCTCGCCGGCAGCCCGAACAGCGCGCCGAACAGAACAAAGCCGCCTTCGAGGGCGCCGAGCGATCCAGGCACCATGAACGCGGCCATGTCGACGCCAGAGCCGAGGCTCTCGAGGACAAAAGAGTTGGTCAGGCTGAGGGGGCGCATCAAAAAATGCGTCACCAGCCAGATCTCGCCGGCGCAGGCGGCCCAGCCGGCGAGGCGCAGCAGGCCGGCGCGCAAGACGGGGACGCCCCGGCGGTAAGTGGCGACCACGGCCTCGTCGATCGCCGGAGCCTTGTCCGTGAAGCCGGAGAGCCATTTCTCCGGCGCCGCGCGGCGCGCCAGCCCGGCGAACACGGCGAACATGCTCCGGTGCTGCGCCAGGGCGAAGGCGGCGATCACGGCGACGAACACGGCGACCCCCGTCAGCATCGCCCACGCCACCGGGACCGCGGCGGGCGCCTTCGACCGGTCCGGGAGCAGCGTCACCCCGGCCAGCACGAAGACCAGTTGGGTCGCCGGTCCGACCGTGATGTCGACGACCATCGCAGCCGCCGCCCTTGCCCCCGGAACGCCTTTCCGGTGGGCGAGCTGCGCGCTCGCGACGTCCCCGCCGACTCCCGCGACCGGGAGGAGCGAATTGATGGATTCGCGGATCCAGCGCATCCAGACGACGTTGAAGACGTTCGGCCGACTGGAGGACGGGAACAGCTGCCGCCACGAGAGCGCGTCGATAGACAACGGGACGAGATGGAACAGCGTTATCGGTATGAGCCCCCAGCCTAGCACCAGCATGGCGCGCCCGACCTCGGCCGCGCCGCTGTCGACGATCAGGAAGATGGCGACCAGGAGGCCGAGAATCTCGGCGACGATCAGCGGTTTCGTTATGGCATGGCTCCCTGTCGGCGCATGAAGCCGAAGATGGTCGAGAGATAGGATCCTCGGACCAGGCCGTCCACAGCTGCCGTCGTCAGCCCTGGCGGCAGGCAATTCCGGTCCCGTCAGGGCGAACGTGACGGCGTCTGGGCCAGCGCCTCTGTCTCGAACTTGCAGTCGCGCTGCGGAGGCAGATGATTCGCGCGCGCCGCAACGAGCTCGGTCTTGGCGGCGGCTAGATCGGCTAGAAATTGTGGCTCGGCGTGCAGCCGGGCGACCGTAGCCGCACCGATGAACCGGCCTTCCGTCACGTCGCTTTGCCAGTGAACGTTGCAGACGAGGCGGCTTTCACCGAACGCTCGCCCTCGGGCTATGATCGCCGTGCTCTCACCTGGCGATGCTTCGGCGAGCACGAGCGCCCAGGCCCACCCGATCGAAGTGTGGCCGGACGGATAAGAGCCTTGCGCCCTGAGATCCTGCTCCTTGTCGGGAGTGCAGATCGGCTGCTCGTCGAGCATGAATGGACGCGCGTGCTGGTACTTGTCCTTTCCGGCAAAGGTCGCGAAGCCGGCGTCGGTCATGACGCGCCGTAGCATCCGATAGAGCCGGGGCGTGTCCTTCTCGGTGACCGGGGCCCCGAGCGCGCAGGAAAAAGCGCCCGCGGCCTCGGGAAACGTGAGGTTCGCGTCCAAGACCGCAAGCCGCCAGCGATCGGTGTCGCGAAGCGCCAGATTGGCGCGGGCGACGTCCTGATCGAGGGCCGCGGCGGCGGAGCCGACCGCAGGCGGCGGCGGCAAAAGAATGGCGCTGTCGGGGATCGCGCCCTTCGGCAGATAGCCCTCGAGAACCCCCGGCCGGACTTCCGGGACCGGCGTCATCTCGTCGGCCGCGCCCGTCACTGCGCCGAAAGCAGCCAAGGCAGAAGCCAAGGCGAACAGGAGAAATCGCGCCAGAACGCAAACCATCGCGAATCGCTCGGGATAAGACGCGGGCCTCACTTATGGCGACAAGACCGCCCGAAATCGAGCGCATTCGCTGTTCGGAGCTCAGGCGGAACTCATTTCCGACGGAACGGCGTCAACGGCGTCGTGTTTGGCTGCCGCCTCGCTGGAAGTCGATCGCGTGACGGCTTGGCCGCCACGCGTCTGTGGAAGTCGATCGCCTCGAGCCTTGGCGGTCGGTCGAGTTATCCGCGATAAGCTATGGCGCCGATCGCGCTTGGGGCAAGGCTGATGTCGCCCTTGTCCAGCGAGTCTTCGTCGCGCTCGACGTCCTTGGAATTGTCCGCCCGAGCCAGCCGCGCCGAGAGAGCCGCCGGGACTGCAAGGCTGATGTCGCCTTTGTCCAGCGAGTCTTCGTCGCGCTCGACGTCCTTGGAATCGTCCGCCCGAGCCAGCCGCGCCGAGAGAGCCGCCGGGGCTGCAAGGCTGATGTCGCCCTTGTCCAGCGAGTCTTTGTCGTCTTGGATGTCCCTGGAGTTGTCCGCCGCAAGCTGAGGCCCGGCGACGGGCTGGACCGCCGCGAACGATGGGGCTGCGGCAAAAGCCCCCATTGCCAGGAAGGATGCGGATGCGAGAAGAATGCGAATGGTCATCGAAAGTCTCCGTGTTGCCGAAAGACCGACGAGATTGCCGATCTGCTGACGAGACTACGGGAGCCGACCGTTCGGGAATCTGACCGATGGCGTCAGGCTGTTGTCAGCATTTGGCGGCTAGCCTGAAGGCGCCGTTGCGGTCGATTGCCAAACTCCAGCCGCCCCCGGCCTTGTACATGCGCCACGCTTTCCAACTCCTCTTCGCCTTGCTCCTCGGGCTCGTCGCTTACCTCGACTCTGAGCGACATGATCTTTCCTTCGCTGCAGGGGTTGGCGCTTCATCCAGCGCCGGAGCCGGCGGCGAAGGCGGAGAAGGACCCTCGGCAGCCGGCGCCACAGGCGCTTCGACCGGCTCGGCCGGCACGGCCGACGCTCCGCCGTCGGGAGCGGCCGCATCTTCGGGCTTGACGTCATCGTCAGAATCCGGCGCATCATCGGGATCGCGCGCTTCTGCGGGCCCGTCCGGTCGGGCGCCGGCGATCGGCTCCGTTTCTCCAGCCGGATCCATCCACTCGAGAGGGCCGCAGGGATTCGAGCATCTGCTCAACCAATTTCGTGATTACGTCTATGGGCGAACGAACGCAGTCAACGCGAGACGGAGCGAGATGCAGCGCGAGCAGGCCCTTGCCCAGGACGCCCTGGCGCGAGGCCAGATCAAGCCGCTCGACGCGATCCTGCACAACGTTCAGAGCACCATCCACGGTGAGCTGTTGTCCGCGCGTCTGCAAGAGAACAGCCCGGGCGCCTGGATCTACAGGCTCGTCATTCTCTCGGACAACGGGCGCTACCACCGAATCGTTGTCGATGCGGGGAGAAACGTCATCCTCGAATCCACGAAATGATTGAAATGAGAATCCTGGTTATCGAAGACGACGCGCACATTGCGGCGGATGTCGCAGAGGCGCTCACCGGCGCACGCTACGTGGTCGAAATCGAGCACGACGGCGAAGAGGGTTGGTTCCGCGCGGAGACCGAGGACTACCAAGGAATCGTGCTCGACCTCGGGCTGCCTCACCTTGACGGGATTTCCGTCGTGAAGAAATTGCGCGCGGCCGGAATCGCGACCCCGATCCTGATCTTGACCGCGCGCGGATCCTGGATGGAGAGGGTCGAGGGCATCGACGCAGGCGCCGACGACTATCTGCCGAAGCCGTTTCACGCTGAAGAGCTTCTCGCGCGGCTCGACGCGATCATACGCCGCTCGGCTGGTCACATCTCGCCTGTTCTCGAAGCCGGGCCACTCCGGCTCGACACGCGCCGATCAGCGGTCACCCTGTCGGGAAAGCCGGTCGCGCTGACCTCCCTCGAATATCGCGCCCTGCGGTACCTTCTGCACAACAAGGGGCGCCCGGTCTCTCAAAGCGAACTCGGGGAACACGTTTACGGCGGCGAGTTGGAGCCGGACTCGAACGCTCTCGAGGTCCTGATCCGCAGGCTTCGCAAGAAGATCGGACCGGAGACGGTCGCCACCCGGCGCGGTTATGGCTATTTGATTCCGTCCTGACGCAAATGCTGTCGTTTCTCCCGCACCGCGTGAGGCCGAAGTCGTTTCGAGCGCGTCTGACCGTCGCCGCGGCCGTAACCTCCATCGCGGTCATCGCGATTGTCTGGCTGCTCCTGGGCAGGATGTTTGAAGATCACATCGAACGGCTGATCGAGGACGACTTGCAAAGCCGCATGCTTGAAATCGCGAGCCTGCTCGAGATCGATGACGCGGGACATCCAATACTGGTCGAAGAACCGGCCGACCCGCGGTACCAGCGTCCCGCAGGCGGCGCTTACTGGCGGATCGAGGAAGGCGGGAGCACGATCCTTCGCTCGAGATCGCTCTGGGACTTCAAGCTCACGCCACCCAAGCGCAGGCATCTCAGTCCAACCGGCCTCGCTTCGGAGTGGGCAGGACCGAACGGTTCGATCGTCTATCTCGCGGGGCGAAACGTCGGTCTCGACGGCGTCGGCGGGCCGCACGAATTGCGCGTCGAGGTCGCACTCGACACCTCTCATGTTCAACGGCTGCGGGCTTCCTTCGGGCGGCAGACCGTCGTCGCCTTGGGCGTAATCGGGCTTATGCTGTCCCTCGGGATTTGGATTCAGGCAAGCTTCGCCCTACGCCCGCTGAGCTCAATCCGACAACAGCTCGACCGCGTTCGTCTTGGGCTCGATTCGCGCATGAACGGACAGTTTCCGCGAGAGATCGTCCCCCTGGTCGACGACCTCAACAAACTGCTCGCGCGGCAAGAAGACCTGGTTCGACGGGCGCGGGATCGGGCCGGCGATCTCGCGCATGGGCTCAAGACGCCGCTCGCCATCATCCAAGGCGAGGCCCGCAACGCCGAGCGGCGCGGCGACGCAAGGGCAGCCGCGTTGCTGCGCGAGCAGGTCGCGGCGATGGACCGACATGTCGAACGGGAGCTGCGTCGCGCCCGCATGTCCGGCGCCGCCGCGGGCGGCGGCGCGCTCGTCGATGCGCGTCAAACAGTCGAGCGACTGATTCGCACCGTTCAGCGGATGCCGGGCGGACAATCGCTCAATTGGTCTGACGAGCTTCCAGCAGAGGCGCGGTTGCGCATGGACCCGGACGACTTCGGGGAAATCGTCGGCAACCTTCTCGACAACGCGCGCAAGTTCGCCAAGTCGACCGTTCGAGTGTGCCTGGACTCGCAGGGGGAGGCGCAAATGATCTGCGTCGACGACGACGGGCCGGGCATCTCGCGCGAAGATCGTGAGCGCATCATTCGGCGCGGCGAGAGGGCGACCGATGTCGCCGAGGGATCGGGTCTCGGCCTGTCCATCGTCATTGAAGCGCTGGCGCAGTATGGCCTCGCGCTGACGATCGGCGATTCGCCGCTGGGCGGCTGCCGTATGTCCTTCCCGGCCGCCGGACTGAGCCCACACTGAGTCTCCACGTGTGGCTTAAGGCGGCGAGCGGAAGGCTGGGGACTCTGGGCGGCCTTCACCGCTCCCGCATCGCCCGCGAGGCGACCTCGATCAGGGGGGAGAAGAGATATTCGAGGAGGCGGCGCGAGCCGGTCTTGAGTTCGACCGTCGCAGCCATGCCCGAGGTCAACGGCCGCTCGACGCCGTCGACCAAAATGCTGTCGACGTCGGGCTTCAACTGAACCGCAAACACCAGATTCTGCATGCGCTCGCCGCCGGCGTAGCCCGCCACGTTCGCGGCGCGCGCGGGATCGCCTTCGATCGCGCTCGCGTCGGGGGAGGGGATTGCGTCCTTGGCGATGCGGGTCACATGCGCCTTGATCGAGCCGTAGCGGGTGAAGGGGAACGATTCGACCTTGACGACCGCCTCCTGGCCGACGCTGACGAAGCCGATGTCGCGGTTGAGCACGTAGGCCTCGATCTCCAGCGTCGAATCTCGCGGAACGATGCGCATGATCTCCTGGCCGCTGGCGACGACCTGGCCGACGTTGACGATGATCGATGACTGCACGCGGCCGGCAATCGGAGCGCGAAGCGCCAAATGGTCGACGACCGCCTCCGCCTTGGCGACACGCTCGCGCGAATCCTCGACGCGGCGCTCGGCGTCGCTGAGCTTCTGTGCGTTTTCCGACAGGAAGGTCTCGACGGCTTTCTCGGAGTTGCGGGCAATCACGTCGAGGCCGGCCGACAGCGAGGCGAGCTGCTGCTCTTGGATCGCCAGCTGGATTTGCTGGTATTGCAGCGTCTCGGTCGCATCGATGACGGCGGCCTTCGCGCCGGACTGGGACTCGACGAGCCTCGTGCGCATGTCGACGCGCTGCTGCAACGTCGCAACCAGATTCTTCTGGGTCGCGATCGTCTTCAAAAGCATCTCTCGCTCGGCGGTCTTCTGCGTTCGCTGCGCCTCGAAGAGGCGAGTGTCGCCGAGAGTTGCCCGAGGTCGGCCGCGAGCACCCGATCCTCGCGTTCGCGCAACGCCGGGGCGGTGTCGGGCGGCCAGTCGATCGCCGGCAGCGGGGAGAAGGCGTGCGCTTTCGCGGCCGCGAGCGCCGCCTGCCGCCGCAGCGTCTCGGCGCGCGCGGAAGCGAGCGCGTCCCTCGCCGCGGCAAAGTCCGCCTCGGCGGCCGAGCGATCGAGTTCGATGAGAACGTCGCCTTTCGCGACCGAACTGCCGTTGACCGCCCGGATGGCCGCGACCCGCCCAGTATCGAGAGGTTCGATCACCTTGACCCGTCCGGTCGGCTGAAACTTGCCTTGCGCCGATGCGATGATGTCGATGCGGCCGAAATAGGCCCAGGCCAAGCCGACCACCACGAGGGCGCAAATGATCCACAGGAAAGTCAGATGAACCGGAGATGCTGGGGTCTCCAGAATCTCCAGCGCGGGCGCCAGGAACTCCCGGTCGGAGAGTCTCCCGCCGAACCCAGACCGGAATGGAAGCACGCGCCGCTCTCCCCGTTCGCCGGCCGGAGGCGACGCGACTCTGGCGGAAGGCGGCGCGGCTCCGTCGCCCGCTGGCTTTGTCTTCGCGGGCGGGGACTCGGTTTGGAATGGGGCGACGATCATCGGACTCGCTTCCGTCACGGCACAATCTCGGCAGATTCGGTTTGCAGTCCCCAGAGATAGGCGTAGAGCCCGTCCGGTCGGCGGATCAGCTCCTCGTGCGACCCGATTTCGATAATTCGCCCGTCGGCCATCCCGACGATCCGGTCGCAGCCGCGAACGGCCGCCAAACGATGAGCGATGACGATTACCTACGGTCTTTGACGATGTGTCGCATGTTCTCCGTATGATGCGCTCGCTCTCGTAGTCGAGCGCCGAGGTCGCCTCGTCGAGGATGAGGATGCGCGGATTGGTCGCCAACGCGCGGGCGATGGCGATCCGCTGCCGCTGGCCGCCGGACAGGTTGGCGCCCCGCTCCTCGATCATGGTGTCGTAGCCTTCGGGGAGCTTGTCGATGAATTCGTCGGCGCCGGCGAGGCGGGCGATCTCGATCACTCTCGTCCGCGGCATCGCCGGATTGGCGAAGGCGATGTTCTCGTGGATCGTGCGGTTGAACAGCAGGTTCTCTTGCAAGACGACGCCGATATGGCTCCTGAGCCACGCGGGATCGACCTGGCTGAGATCCGCGCCGTCGAGCAGAACCTGTCCATCGGTCGGCGCGTAGAGGCGCTGTACGAGCTTGGTCACCGTCGACTTGCCGGAGCCGGACGGCCCGACGACGCCGATCGTCTCGCCGGGCCGAATGGATAGGGAGACGGTCTTGAGGACCTCAGGTCCGCCGGGCCGATAGCGGAAGCTGACATTGCGGAGCTCGATAGCGCCGCGCGGCGTGGGCAGAGCCAGACGCGTCAGCGGGGCGGGCTCGGGCCGAGCGTTGAGGATGTCGCCGAGGCGCTCGACCGAAATCTGCACTTGCTGGAAGTCCTGCCAGATCTGGGAAAGGCGCAGAACCGGCTGCGCGGCCTGCGAGGCGATCATGTTGAAAGCGACCAGCGCCCCGACGCTGAGCTCGCCGTCGATTACCGCCTTGGCGCCGAACAGGAGGAGCGCCGCGGTGGTGAGCTTGCTGACGTATTGGATGGCGAGCTGCCCGCCCGAGCCAAGCATGGCGGCGGCGAAGCCTGTCTTCACATACGCCGCGAGCTTCTCCTCCCATTCCGCCCGCATGGCCGGTTCCACCGCCGCGGCCTTGACCGTGCCGATGCCGACCACCGTCTCGACCAGGAACTGCTGGCTCGCCGCTCCGCGATTGAACTTCTCGTTCACCAGATCGCGCAGCGGCGGCCTGATGAGAACGCCGATTAGGACATAGACGGGCAGGCCGATGAGGACGATGAGCGTCAGGCGCGGCGAATAAGCGAACATCACCGCGAAGAATACGAAGGCGAAGACGAGGTCGATCGCCGAGAACAGTCCCTGCCCAGTCAGGAAGTTGCGGATTGTCTCGAGCTCCCTGACCCGCGCCACGGTCTGTCCGGCGGAGCGCGTCTCGAAGTAGCTCATCGGCAAGCGGAGGAGATGGGCGAACAGGCGCTGGCCGAGCTCGACGTCCATGCGGTTGGTAGTGTGCGACAGCGCATAGGAGCGCAAATATTGCAGGGCGACGTCGAACAGCCCGATGACGACGAGGCCGGCGATCATCACCAACAGGGTTTCGTAACCCTTGTGCGTCAGCACCTTGTCGACGATGACCTGGAAGATCAACGGCGTCGTCAGGGCGAAGATCTGGACGAACAGGGACGCCGCCAGCACGTGGGCGAGCGGCCGACGGTAACGCCAAACGGTCGGCAGGAACCACTGCATCCCGAACGTTTTCGGGTCAACGCCGGCTCCGCCGACGCGACGAGCGACAAGCAGCGCCCGCCCGCCGGTCTCGCGGGTCAAGGCGTCGACGGAAATCTCCGCGACCGCGTGGCTGATTGGATCGACCAGCCTGCAGAATCCGGAGGCGACTCGTCCGGCGAAAACGCAAAGGGCGCCGCTGTTCAACCGAACGATGGCCGGCGTCGGCATCCGTCCCATCCGCTGCGCGTTTGCGCCGGTCGCCAGCCGAGCCCTCATGCCGATGAGCCTGGCCGCCCGGATGAGATCAAATTCGTCGGCCTCCCGAGCGCCCAGAGCGAGTTCGCGCTGCAGGCGGTCAGGATCGGCGCCGATCCGGTAATGGCCCGCGATCGCGCATAACGCGCGAAGGCCTGCGTCGACGGGGGCCGCAGACTCGGAGGAGATATTTGTGGCGTGATTCATCGTGAGCTGCCTATTCGCGCAAGCTCCGAGATTTGGGCGAAGCCGCGCTCTTTTGAGGCTCGCGCGCGAGGCGAGCTCACGCGCGTGGAAAACGCTGGCGTCAGCGCGGTCGCGGCCAATCCGATTCCGGACTGGCCGCAACGCGGTTCTCGTCAGGCGTATTTAATGAGCGTTCCACCGTGTGAATCGCTGGCGAGGCTGAAGTTCGAGGTGGAGTAGCTGCCGTTGAAGTTGAGGTGCGCCACGGCGGCCGAGCCGTCGAACACCGTCAGGACGCCGCCCGAGAAGCTCTCGCGAGTGGCGGCCGTGCTCACCAGATCGATCAGGTCGCTGCCCTTGAAGTCGCTGATGTGGCCCGCAAACGTCCCCGCGGATTAGCTTGAGTTTCCCGGTTCCGAGGAAGTCGACGGTCTGCCCGGCGTCCTTGCCGCGGACGATGTCCATCACGCCGCCGGTCCCGATGTCGAGCGCGCCCGCGCCGCTCACCGCCTGGGTCAGTTCAAGAACGGAGCCCGTCGCGGTCATCGTGCCCGTGTTGGTGACCGTCGAAGAGAACTCGAGCTTCCCCTGTTTGACGCCGACCGCGCCGCTGTTGGCCGTCGCCACGCCGACGTCGGAGACGCCTGTGCCGCTGCGGGTGAGCGTCCCTTCGTTGGTGAAGGTTCCCCCCGCAGCGCCCTTCGCGATGTCGTGGGCGCCGGTGATGGACCATGTTGCACTATTGGTGACCGCGCCGGCGTGGGTCTGACCCACCGTGACGTCGCCGGACTGATTGACCGCGCCGGTGTTGCTGAAGCTGCTATTCACCCAGACGTCGGACCCATTGGCCGTGTTCAGCGCGCCGGCGTTGGTGAACAATCCGTCGAGGAACAGATCGCAGGCGGAGCTGAGGGCAATCGTGCCGCTGTTTGTGCTTGCGCCGGTGGCGTTCGAGGCGTCGGGCGCGCCGAGAATCGTCAACGTATCGGTCGAGACGACGGTCAAAGTCGCGTTCGCGTTGGTGTCCAGGCTGTTGATCGTCGCGTTGCCGACCGAGATCGCGGCCGTCGACGCGGGATTGACCTGACAGTCGCTGGTCGAGTTGGGGGTTTGCTGCGGTCTCCAGTTGAGCTTGTCCAAGAAGTTCGCGCTGTGTCCGCCATCCAATTGAGGATTGAATTGATGCCTCCGGGATTTGTGATGATCGACGCTTTCGCCGATCTGAGGCCGCTCTTAGGGAGGGTCGCCCAGCCACATGCTGACATCGGCCGTCAGCTTCCTGTCAGGTTGGCTCGCTCCGCTTGTTCCCATCGCCGGGAGCTTGGTCGTCCGACGAAACGCGACATGGCGTCGCCGGGCGGCCGGCTCCCGAACCCTTTTGCCGGCCTCAATGCAGCGTCGCCGGCCGCCCTTGGACTCGCACCGCCACTGAAACCAAATGGTTGCGCTCGCGCGCGCACTCCTCCAGCATGCGCACGATCGATCTTTGCCTCGCCCGCGCGGCAGCCCTTCGTCTGTTGATTCCGCCGAGGTGGCGACGGACCAGATCAGAACCAGCTCCATCGGAGCGTTCGACAATCGATATGAGCTTTCGCCTGATTTGCTCCAGAACGGAGATTTCGTGGTGGATGTCGGCGAGTTCATCGCGCAACTCTTCCAATGCGAGGGTCAAATCTTTCATTCAGGTCCTCTTTGGCCGCAGTAGAGGGTCAAGAACGAGCCCATCGAGGGAGCCGAAAACACTCTGTTCGCACGCACATGGCTCACGAGTTGCAGTTAGCACGGCTCAGCTTACTTCCAGCTGACAGACCCTGCGCAAGAATGGCGAATTGGTTCGGCTTGGTTTGCAGCCCGTTGAGTCCGATGCCGAAATTTGCCCGGGTTGGGTCTATAATGTGGCGGCTGTCCGCGCTACGCATTACGTTCGAGCAGTTCCGCCGACGAAAGCAAACGCTGAGGGTCGCCGTTCGCAACGGGACTCGGATCGGGCCGAGCGGGTTGAATTTCGGAGTAGCGGCCCGGGATGGGACGCATTTTGTGAGGATGCAGTTCCTGTGCTGAAAGCCGGAGTTGCGGCGCCATGAACGACCGGCCGGCTCAACAGGAGAAGCCCCCCGCCATCGAGAGCGGCGTCGGCGCGGCTGACGCGTCTCGTCATCCGTTCGCGCCTCCACGTCCCTCTCGGTGGCTCGGCGTCGCCTTCCGACTGTTCATCCTCGTCCTGGTCGCCGGCCTCATCGTTTTCGTCGCCCGCGAATGGGACTGGTGGGTCGGATCGGCCGTCCTCCAAACCACCGACGACGCCTACCTGCGCGCCGATCTGACTCCGCTCGCGGCCAAGGTTCCGGGCTATGTCCGCCAGGCGCCGGTGCGCGACTTCCAGAAGGTCAAAGCCGGGGATTTGCTGGTCGAAATCGTCGACGACGATTACCGCGCCGAGCTGGAGCAGGCCGAGGCGAATGTCGCCGCCTCCGAGGCGGCCATCCAGAACATCGAACAGCAGAAGCTCCTGCAGGCGACGCTGATCGAACAGGCGAAGGCGGCGGTCCAAGGGGCCGACGCCGATGTGACGCGCTACCATCTGGAGACGGTGCGCCAGGAGAAACTTCTTGCCGGAGGCCTCGCCGGGACGCTCCAGATCGTCGAGCAAGCGATCGACAATGAACAGCGCGCCAAGGCCGCGCTCGAGACCGACCGGGCGCACCTCCAGCAGGAGCGCCAGCAGGTCAACGTGCTGGATACCCAGGCCAAGCAGGCGCGCGCAACGCTCGGCGCCCAGAAGGCGGCGCGGGATCTCGCGAACATCAACCTCGGCTACACCCGCATCGTCGCGCCGGTCGACGGCATGGTCGGCCAGCGGCTGGTCCTGCCCGGCCAGTATCTGAGCGTCGGGACACAGGTGCTCTCGGTCGTGCCGCTTCCCAATGTCTGGGTCATCGCCAACTACAAGGAGACGCAGATGACGAACATCCGCGTCGGCCAGAAGGCGCAAGTTACGGTCGACGCCTTCCCGGGCGTGGTGCTGCGCGGCCGGGTCGACAGCTGGTCGCCGGCTTCGGGCGCGCAATTCGCTCTGCTGCCGCCCGACAACGCCACCGGGAACTTCACCAAGGTGGTGCAGCGCATTCCGGTCAAGATCACGCTCGAGCCCGATCCGCGGCTGGGCGACCTCTTGCGGCCGGGCATGTCGGTGATCGCCACCATCGACACGAGCTCCGTCCCGTCTGATCCCGGCGCCGGGTCCGCGAAAGCGGCGCCGTGAGCGTATCAGGGGTCAGCGCCGAGGCGGCGGCCCCGCTGCGCGCCGTCGGCCATACCCTTTGCTCCCCCGCCGATCGCGCGGCGCAACAGCCCCCGCGCGTCGCGGCCCGCCCCTTCATCGGCATCCTCGCCGTGCTGCTGGGCGCAGTCATATCGACGCTCGACAGCCGCATCACGAGCTTCGGCCTCGCCGACGTCCGGGGCGCCGTTCATGCCGGCTTCGATGAGGGCGCGTGGATCACCACCGCCTTTACCGTCGGCCAAATGCTGATCGGGCCGGTCTCGGTCTGGCTCGGGATGGTGTTTGGCCCGCGCCGGGTGCTGGTGATCTCCAGCGCCGTCTTCGCGGTTTCGAACTTCCTGCTGCCGTTCTCGCCGGACGTCCGCTTCGTCCTCATGTTCCAGACGATCAGCGGCCTCGCTTCCGGCACATTCATTCCGCTCACCCTCGGCTTCGTCGCGCAGAATCTGCCACCCCGGCTCGTGGTCTACGGCGTCGCGGCCTATGTGCTGAACCTCGAGCTGTCGCTCAACATAGCGGCCTCCATCGAGGGCTGGTTCGCCGATTACTGGTCGTGGAAGTGGATCTTCTGGGACACGGCCCTGCTGGCGCCCCTGATGCTCATCTGCGTCCATTTCGGGATGCCGCGCCAGCCGATCAACCGCGCGCTGCTGAAAACCGCGGACTGGTCGGGAATCCTTTATGCGGGCATCGGATTCAGCCTGCTCTACGCCGCGCTGGACCAGGGCAACCGGCTCGACTGGCTGAATTCCGGATTGATCTCTGCGCTGCTGCTCGGCGGGGGACTTCTCATCATCGCCTTCGTCGTGCAGGAGCTCACCAATCGCCGACCATGGGTGGATATGCGCTTCGCGACGCGCGGGAACTTCCCGCTGCTCTTCCTGTTCATCGCCTTTTTTCGCTTCTCCATCCTGTCGACGTCGTACATCATCCCGCAATACCTGACGACGGTCCAAGGTTACCGGGCGATGGAAGTCGGCAGCGTGCTGGCATGGATTGCGCTGCCGCAATTCCTGCTGGCGCCGCTCACGGCGACGATGCTTCGCTTCATCGACGCCAGGTTCTTGACCGCGGTGGGCTTCGCCCTCATCGGCGTCGCCTGCTTCATGGCGGGTCAGCTCACCGACCAATGGATCGGCGACGACTTTTTGCCCTCGCAGATCGTCCAGGCGTTCGGGCAGTCGATCGGGCTGACGTCCTTGGTCTGGCTCAACCTCCAGCACCTCGACCCGAGCCAGGTTCTCACTTTCGGCGCGGTGCTGCAGACCGCGCGCTTGTTCGGGGCGCAGATCGGGGCGGCTTTCATACAAACCATCATTCGGGTGCGCGAACAGGTGCATTCGAACCTGATCGGGCTCCACGTCACAGTGGGCTCGCCGCTGACCGACAGCCGGCTGCAGCTCTACGCCCGCTCGGCGGCGGCTCACTCGGTCGGGCAGGCTGAGGCCAATGCGCGCGCGACCGCGCTCCTCGCCCGTTCGGTCCAGGTCCAGGCCAATGTGCTGGCCTATATCGACGGCTTCATGATCATCGGCTTCGCCGTCATCGGCATGCTGCTCCTGATGCTGTTCCTGCGCACGCCCCCAGGC
This sequence comes from uncultured Alphaproteobacteria bacterium, assembly GCA_963823165.1. Classification (GTDB taxonomy): domain Bacteria; phylum Pseudomonadota; class Alphaproteobacteria; order Rhizobiales; family Beijerinckiaceae; genus Roseiarcus. The sequence goes on from CAWGKV010000040.1 coordinate 324,941, forward strand.
GAAGACGAGGCGGCGGAGGGCGGCGCGAGGGCGGCGACAGGGTAAAGCGCCCCGCTCGTTCATCCCTGGACCTCTGCGTCGAGCCTAGGCCGAAAGAGATACATTCTAATGGAGCCACAATCGTCGGTTACGGTCGGGTCGGTTTAGCCGCGCACAAGAGCTCCGCGCACAAGAGCTCTATGCCGGAGTTTTGCGAGGGCCGGCGCGGGGACTTGGGCGGGGCGGCGACCCGTGGACCGCGATAGCCGCCAGCGAAATGTCGGAGGAACCCCATGGCTCACACGGTCGCGACTGCGTTGGTCGATGTGCTGGAGCGCATCGGCGTCAGGCAGATTTTTGCTTTGATCGGCGACTCGCTCAATCCGCTGGCCGACGCCGTGCGAAACTCCTCCATCGAATGGATTGGCGTTCGGCATGAAGAAGGCGCGGCTCTGGCGGCGTCCGGTCAGGCCAAGCTCACCGGCCGTCTTGCGGTTTGCGCCGGCACCACCGGGCCGGGCAGCACGCATCTGGTCGCGGGCCTTTACGAAGCGGCGCGCGACCACGCGCCCGTGCTCGCGCTTTCCGGCGACATGCCGCGCAAGATGCAAGGCGTCGATTACTTCCAATCGACGAGACCCGATCTGCTGTTTCGCGATGCGTCTCTCTACACGGAAACCATCGTGTCGCCGGAGCAGGCTCCCGCCGTCATCCATCAGGCGATCGCTGCCGCCTATGCGGGCCGCGGCGTCGCTCATCTCACGCTGCCGCAAGACGTCATCTCGGCGCGGATCGACGGCGAGGTCGCCAGCGTGGATACTCTCCGGCCGCGCCCGGAGATCGGGGCGAGCGCGGAGGACATAGCCCGTATCGCGAGCCGCATCGACGCGGCCGGCAGCGTTCTCATCATGTGCGGCGCCGGCTGCCACGGCGCTGCAGCGGAGCTGCAGGCCCTATCCGACCGTCTCAAGGCGCCGCTGATCCATTCCGTCAAGGGCCAGGACATCATGCCGTATGATGATCCGCACTGGATGGGCGGCATCGGCTTTATCGGTTCGAAGCCGGTGTACAAGGCGGTCATGAGCGCTGATCTGCTGCTGATGGTTGGCACCGATTATCCGTATTCGAATTTTTTGCCGACCCGGTCGGTGGTCGTGCAGATCGACGAGCGGCCCGAGGTGCTTGGCCGCCGCGCCCCAACCGCCCTCGGCGTCCTCGGCTCTGCGCGGCCGACGCTCAAACTGCTCGTCGATCAGGTCGCGCCGAAAACCGACACGAGCTACTGGGACGGGCTCACGGAGGAGCGCCGCGCCTGGGACCGCAAGCTCGACCAGCAGGCCGATCTCGCGCGCAGCGCCGATTGCATCCACCCACAGGCAGTCGCCCGAACGGTCAGTGATCTCGCCAAGCGGGACGCGGTCTTCGTGCTCGACACCGGCCTCAATACCCTGTGGTCCGCCAACTGGATCCGGCAAAGCGGCTCGCAGCGCATCATCGGGTCGTTCAACAATGGCGCCGTCGGAACGGCGCTCGGGCAGGCCAATGGCATCCAGGCGCTCGACCGCGCGCGGCAGGTGATCGCGCTGGTCGGCGACGGCGGCTTCAACATGTTGATGTGCGAGTTCCTGACGGCGGTTCACCACAAGCTGCCGGTCAAGGTCGTCATCTACAACAACGGGGCGTTTGGCTTGATCCAGCTGGAGGCCGAGTTGATCGGAGAGGCGCCCTATCAGCCGGGCATCGACTTTCCCAATCCGGATTTTGTCGCATTGGCCCGCGCCTGCGGCGCCCAGGGCTTCGCGGCGCGCAAGCCTGACGAGCTTAAGAAAGCGATCAGTGACGCCCTGGCCGTTGACGGACCAGCGATCGTCGACGCCACGGTCCCTGTCAACGAGCTTCCCAACCTGCCGCACCTCGACCTTGAGCTGCTTGGCGAGGTCGCGCGCGCCAAGATCAAAGAGGCGGTGCTGGCCGTTACGGGCGGTTGATAAAAGTCGAATTCGCAACGCTTTTCGTGAAGTTGTAGGCAGGCGGCGGTGGGTTTCTCCTTCTCCGCGAAGCGGTCAACAGCCTGCCCCCGGGCGTTGACCCGGGAGTGGCCGAAGGTCGGATGGGGTCGGAAAGACGGTCTGCTCCGACCTAGGTTCGCGGTGACGTTCGTGCAGTCCGACTGCATTCGATGGAGGTCTTGGCGATGATTTACGAGCTCCGCGTATATCAACCTGTTCCTGGCCAGATGCCCAAGCTGCTGGCTCGATTTCGAGATGAAACCATTGGCATCTGGGAGAAGCACGGCATCCATGCCATCGGTTTCTGGACGACGCTCGTCGGCGAATCCAGCAACGAGCTGACCTACATACTCCCGTGGGACTCGCTGGCCGATCGCGAGACTAGGTGGACGGCCTTTCTGAATGATCCTGCCTGGCGCAAGGCCCGCGACGACAGCGAGCGCGACGGACCCATCGTCGCCAGTATCAGGAACCAGATCCTCACGCCGACATCCTTCTCGGCGTTGAAATGATCCCGCGCGTCGACTGCGGCCAGGCTGGGCGCTGACCCATATCCATGCGCGGCCGCTGAGAGGCGAAGTCCCAACTCGGCCGAACGGGGCGGAGCAGAGTCGTTCGCCCTGTCTGATCAAATCCACCGCCAATCTCTTGCAGCCAATCGACCAACTGAGGAGAGTTCCATGCAAACGCTTCCAGCTGACTACTTTGCCGCGTATCGCAATTTGAAATTGTCACGTGATGAAAAGGGTGTGTTGGTCGCCGAGTTCCATAGCGACGGCGGCCAGTTCATCATGACCTCGCAATCACACACGGAGTTTGTCGACGCCTTTCACAGAATCGGACAAGACCGAGCGAACAAGATTGTCATCATCACAGGCGCGGGCGGGAATTTCATCGGGGACGTCGAATGGCCATCGTTCGGCGACGTCTCCGATCCGGGCGTCTGGAGCCGAATTCACGACGAAGGCGTCCAGGTTTTGGAGAACATTGCGAACATCCGCGTGCCGGTGATCGCGGCCGTCGAGGGACGCGCCCATATCCACTCGGACTATGCGCTCCTCGCCAGCGTCATCGTGGCGGCTGAAGGCGCGACATTCCAGGACGTCGGCCACTTCGCCGTGGGAGTCACGCCGGGCGACGGGATCTTCACGACATGGAGTTATCGGGCCGGACCCGGTCGAGCCGAGGCGTTCCTGCTCAATCCGCAGCCGCTGCCGGCGCGCATCGCACACGAATGGGGAGTCGTTGCGGAGGTCGTGCCGAACGGCAAGGCCGTGGCGCGCGCTCGGGAACTCGCGGATTTGTACCTGAAGGCTCCGGAAGTGACGCGCCGGAACACGCGCGTCCACTTCATTCAACCGTTGAAGGAGCGCATCGTGCGGGAAGTCGGTTACGGACTATCCCTCGAAGGAGCGTCATCGGCCGACCTGGTAAAGTCAAAGCGGGGGAAGTAGCGACGATCGGACGCCGGACCTCGATGCCTCTCGTTGTTACAAGCGCATTCGGCGTCAATGGCGATGGGTATGGCGCGCTGCTTGCTTTCGACCGCAATGGCGCGCCGTTGGGCGCGTTCTGTAATGATCCGCGCATCTTCGATCCGAGAGGCTTGGTCCTCCATCAACATGATGGACTGCTGTACCTCAACAGCAGCCAAGATCGGGTCTTGGCGCTCGACGCGGATGGCGCCGTCGTCCGCGACAGGGCTCGATCGAAGGCCTGAACCCCGGTGGGGGGAATTTCGGTCAGGACGGCCGGTATTACGTCGGCTTGCGCAGCGAACGCACAGTCACGGCGTTTCCGGACACCCTCGACGCGCCCAGCGAGTATTTTCTCGCGCCGCGAATTGTGCCGTTTCCGCGCGGATTTGCTTTCCGTCGCGATGGGAGACTGTTTCTGGGCTCTGGATTGGTCCGCTGGGCGACGGCATTCGCTCCAACGGATGTTCCCCCGTATCAGGCTTAGCGCGCTCCCGATAACGGGTTGACCTTATTTCGCTTTTCGTCGCTGTGTTAGGGTTTTCCTGGTGGCTACGCGGGCCGGGTCGAGGGGCAGCGCGGCGGGAATGGCGACGCCGGCGGCTCCGAACAATTGGCGCACGTCGTCGCGCGGCGTTGGGACCTGATTGTAGGAGGACCGACCGCCGATGATCACTTCGACGACGCAGAGACTGGCGAGCCGGTCGAGGCCTTCCTGCACGGTCAGGTCGATGTCGCGCCAGCGCTGGCGCAGGGCGTGCACCAGGAGATAGGCCAGCATGACGACGAGGGCGTGGCCGCGCGTGCGGTTCTCGTCGCGCAGATAGACTGGCCGCATCTCGAGTTGCACGGATTTGGAGTCGCGGAACGTCCATTCGACGTGGGCAAGGTCCTTGTAGCGGTCGTGCACGATCTCTTTGCCGACGACGGTCTTCGGCAAATCGGTGCGTAGCGCGTAGCAGCCGTCGAGGCGCGCCGCCTCGGCCAATGCGGCCTCCTCCACCGTGACGACGACGCGCCGCTCCTGTTCGGCGACCTGGACGACCTTGTCGAGGCCGAGCGTCTCGGACTTGGCCTTCAGCCTGGCCAGTTGCGTCTTCGCCGCCGCTCGCGGATGCTCGTTCAAGTAGGCGTTGGCCGTTTCGGCAGAGGTGTGCAGCCTCGTCAGCTTGTCGGCTCGCGAAGCCGCCAGCTCCTCGGCGCGGGCGGGATTGCGGCGCACCACATACCGCTCGCCGTCCAAGCCCTCGACCTCGGCCAGCGCGTCCTCGAACAGGTCCATCTGCAATACGCCGGCTGCGATCAGGCCGTCGATCTGCGCTTTCGTGATGGCGGTGATATAATGAAAGCCGGCGGCGGTGATTTCGGCGCGCTGTGGGGCTTTGATCATGCCGCGGTCGCCGACGAAGGTGACCCGCTCGGCCCCGAAACGGGCGGCGGCTTTGTTCACTTGCGAAGAGAACGTCTTGACGTCGGGCGTGTTGCCTTTGAAGACTTCGATCGACAGCGGGCGACCGTCGGCGTCGGCGAGCAGGCCGATCACGATCTGACGCCTACCCGACTTGCGATCCCGGTTGTAGCCGAACGCGGCAAAGGCGTTGTGTTCGCCTTCGAGGTATGTGCTGGTCACGTCGTAGAGAAAGACGTCGGGCGCCGAGGCCGGTTCTCTCTGAGCAAACAACCGGCTCTCGATCTCGGCTTGGTTGTCAGCCAGCCAATCCAGATTGTCGTAAAGGCCGTCCTCGTCGAACCCGACCATGCCCAGCGCCGCGCCGACGGCGTGGCCGCCCGCCAGCCGAACCGCCGACAGGCGCGAGCCCTGATCGAGCACGCGCGCAATGATCTGCCACAGCGCCAGCTTGCCCTGCCGATCGGAGCCCAGGGCGGCGACGACGCCGAGTTCGCGCGCCAACTGTGACAGAAGCCAAACCGCCCCCACCGAGGGACCCTGCTTCAACTCCGGCCCGCTCTCGCCGGCGGACGCCAGCATGCGGCCCAAATCGCCCTTGTGTTTCAGCGCCAGCCGGATCGCCTCCACCTCTTCCGGTTTGCAGTGGGTGAGGTTGGCCAGCGTTCGATGCTTGACCTTGCCGTCCTCGCGATAGGTCTCGCGCAGCAGGTGGCGGGCGTAGGTCTTGCCGTTGAGGCGGGTGACCGAACTGTCGACGAACATTATGGCTATATATCTAACCAAAAACGCCTTGACTTGCAAGATCAATATGCATAAATTAGTGGCTACATATTAAACGCCCAAATCGCTCCCAACCTATTGATTTCCAAATATAAACACTCGATGAGCAAACGACTGAAAGGGGGAACATCCGCTCCAAACAACCACATGCAGCGCTGGCGGCGGCCTAGCCGCGGCCCGCGCCGGTCGCGCGGCGGTATTTCGCCACCACCGCCCCGACCTTCGCCTGGATGATGCGCCTCGACAAGGGGGCCGCGCCGTCCAAGACCATCTCGCCGACGTACTGCGAGACCAAGCCCGGAGACGGCGAAGCCGCGTCGATGTTTTGCGTCAGCGTTTTGACCGCCGCCTCGACCCGCGGGACGGGCCAGTAATAGCGGACCCGGTCGCTGAGCCCGAAAAGCCTGCCGACCCGCTCCGCGCCGTCCGCTGCGACATAGCCGCGCCAGTGGACGGGATTGTCGTCCATCGCCTGCTCGAGGACGGCGAGCACGTTCGAACGTCCCGACGAGACGATGCGCTCCTCGATCTCCGCCATGGCGACGATGGCTTCGCGAAAGGCGAAGGTCAGGGCAGGGCCGACCTTCAGGATGGCGAAATGCGTCGCGACCAGGCTCGCGAGCGCGGCTTCGGTCTGAAAATCGGTCGAGTGGGCCTCGAACACCACGCCCGGAACGTCCAGGACCGCCGCGCTCAGCGCCGCCGCTTTCTCCCTGTCGTAGGCGAACACCTGGGTGTTGCCCATGTCGACCCCGGGCTGCACCACCAAAGCGATCACTTTGCCGATCGCTTCGGCGATTCCCTTCTCCGCGAAGGCTGCTCGATGGAGTTCGTACGTTCGCCGCGCCGCTTCGGGCGGCGTCACCGCCAGCGCGTCGAGCGCCTCGGTCTCGCCGCCCGGAATGGGAACCTCGGTTCCGATGACGTAGACGAGGTCCCCGCCGGCGCTCGCCTCTTCGGCGAAGGCGCAGAGCGCCGCCGCGCGCTCGGCGATCGTCGCTTCGGTGAGGTCGCGGTCGTCGGCGCAGGCCATGCTCGCATCGAGATGGATCTTGGAGAAGCCGGCTTCGACATAGGCTCGCACCATGTCGCGCGCTTCGCGCAAGGCTTCGTTCGCCGGCCGGCCTTTCCAGGGGTTGGGCCCGAGGTGATCGCCGCCGAGGATGATCCTGCCGAGGTCGACGCCCTCCTCGCGGGCCAGGCCTTCGACGAAAGTCCGGAAGGCGGCGGGCGTCATGCCGGTGTAGCCGCCGTGCTGGTTCACCTGATTGCAGGTGGCCTCGATGAGAATGGGCTCGTCGCCGTCGCGGCAGGCGGCGAGGATGGCGCTCAGCGTCTGCGGGTGCGCCGTGCACCAGGAGGCGACGCCGCGCTTCTTGCCGGCGCGATTGTCGGCGATGATCGACCGCCAGACGTCGCGGGCGCTCATGCGCGTTCCGCCAGAAAGTCTTCGAGGGCGGCCAAGGAGCTGTTGCCTTCCATCGGCCCGACTTTCGTCACCGCGAGCGCGCCGGCGGCGTTCGCCCGCACCATGGCCTGGCGGAAGTTGAACTTCCCCGAGGCGATCAAAGTGACGAAGGTCGCGCAGAAGCAGTCGCCGGCGCCGGTGGGATCGAGAACATCCACTTTGTGTGCCTCGATGCTGACCCGCTCGCCCCCGCGGCTCAAGCCTTCGCAGCCGTTCTCGCCTTTCTTGAGGACGACATAGTCAGCGCCCCGGTCGAAGAAGTCCGATGCGAAACTTTCAAGAGCTCGCCCGGGAAAGAGGGTCACGGCGTCCTCTTCGCTGGGCAGGAACACGGACGAGATTTCGATCATCTCGCGCACCGATTCGAAATAGGCGGGGTTGCCGATCAGCTCCTTGCGAACGTTGGGGTCGAACGAAATTTTGACGCCCTTTCCGTGCAGCGCCTTGCAGACGCGCAACACTTTGGCGGCCATGCCGGCGTCGCCGAGCGCGGAGCCCGAGACGTGCATGTAGTCGAGGCCGAAGGCGGCGAGCGCGGCGATCGTCGGCTCGTCGGCGTCGAACTGCGCCGCGGCCGAAAGAATGATGTTGTAGACGAAGTCGCGGCTGCCGTCGTCATTGTAGCTGACGAAAGCCGTGCCGGTCGGAACGCCCTTCACGACCTTGATGAGACTGACGTCGACTCCGTGCTCGATCAGACGGTCCAGCACGACCTGACCGAAAGCGTCGTCGCCGACCGCGCCGACGAAGATGCAGCGCCCGCCTGCCTGCGCCGCCTGGTCGATGAAGATCCCGGCGGCGCCGGAAGGGAACGGCCCGGAATAGGTCGCAAGGCGCCGGTGCCGTCCGTTTTTGGTCGAGCACACGAGCTCGACCAGGAGATCGCCTATACAGCCGATTGTCGCGCCGCCCGGCATCGCAAGCCCGCCCTCGAAGTTTTTCGAAGTCTCGCGAAATGCAGTTTTCAAGTCAAATGGAGCGCCTGGCGGCGGGGAGGGTACTGCGCCGAGCGAACCGCCGACCGCTGCGCTGGTTCGAGACGGGTTTGCGCATGAATTCAGCGCCTTCGGCGCGATAGCCTCCCCCGTTCACGGGCCGGCGAAAACCCGCCTGCTTGCCACGACGACCGGAAAGCCCGAATCTCGACGACGGGGCGGAGTCTTGCTGAAGCGCCATGAGCACGGCCTTTATCGGAGTGGATGTCGGCACGGGCAGCGCCCGCGCGGGCGTTTTCGACTTGGCGGGGCGGCTCCTCGGCGCCGCCAAGCGCCCGATCGCGATCTGGCGCGAGCCGGGCGACGTCGTCGAGCAGTCCTCCGCCGACATCTGGCGCGCGGTGACGGGCGCGGTGCGCGAGGCGGTCGAGGCGAGCGGCTTGCCTCGCCGGGCGGTCGCCGGGTTGGGCTTCGCCGCGACCTGTTCGCTGATCGCGCTCGACGCGGCGCTAAAGCCGCTGTCGATCAACGCCGCCGGCGCGGACGAACGGGACGTGATGGTGTGGATGGATCATCGCGCGGCCGAGGACGCCGAGCGCATCAATTCCAGCGGCCATGACGTCCTGCGCTACTTCGGCGGCGCGCTCTCGCCCGAGATGCAGACGCCGAAACTCGTCTGGCTCGCCCGCGCGAAACCCGAGACCTTCGCCGAGGCCGCACATTTCCTCGGGCTCACCGACTGGCTCTCCTTTCGCGCCACCAGGTCGCTGGCGCGGTCGCTCTGCACGCTCGCCTGCAAGTTCGGCTATCTGGCTCATGAGCAGCGCTGGCCGGGGGAGTTCCTCGACAGCGTCGGCCTCGGCGCCCTGAGCGTCAGCGGCTTCGCCCGCCTCGGCGCGGAGATTGTCGCCCCGGGGACGCCCATCGCGGACGGGCTCACCGCGGAGGCCGCGGAGGCGATGGGCCTCGAGGCGGGAACGCCGGTCGGAGCAGGACTGATCGACGCGCACGCGGGAGCGCTCGGCACGCTGGGCGCGCGGGCGGACGGCGAGGCGGGAGACGTGCGCCGCCGGCTCGCGCTCATCCTCGGCACGTCGTCGAGCTGCATGGCGCTGTCGGACGAGCCGCGCTTCATCGACGCGGTCTGGGGACCCCACTTTTCGGCGCTGACGCCCGGCCAATGGCTGATGGACGGAGGCCAGTCGACGTTCGGCGCGGCGATCGACCGTCTCGTGCGCCAGCACCCCGCCTTCCCGGAGGCGTCGGCCGGCGGGCTCGACGCCCTCGAGGGCAGGATCGTCGCTCGCGCCGGCGGTCTCTCCGAGTCGGCGTTGATCGCTGAAGGTCTGCAGGTGCTGCCGTCGTTCATCGGCCGCCGCGCTCCCAGGGCCGACGCAGCCGCGCGCGGCGGCCTCGTCGGACTCGATCTCCGGGAGGACGCGGCGAGCCTCGAGGAGCTCTATGTCGCCGGCCTTTGCGGCCTCGCCTATGGCGTCGCCGACATCGTCGAAGCGTTCGAGCGCGCGGGCTACGACTTCGAGACCATCGTCGTCAGTGGCGGCGCGGCGCAGAGCGCCCTCGTCCGCCACATCGTCTCCGACGCCTGCGGCAAGGCGGTGTCGACGACCGCGACCCCGGAGCCGGTGCTGCTCGGTTCGGCGATGATCGGCGCCGTCGCGGCCGGAAAGGCGACCCTGTTCTCCGCGATGGGGTCGATGTCGGCGCTGGGGCGAAGGATCGAGCCTGCGAGCGGCGCGATAGCGGCTTTCCACGCCCGCAAGCGCCGCGCGCTTGCGATCCTCGAACGGGCCGAAGGCGAGGCGCGCAGGGCCATGCTGGCGACCCGCTGGCCAGAGGTCGTCATTTTCGACTGCGACGGCGTGCTGGTCGACAGCGAGGTGATCTCGCTCGGCGTGACCCGCCGCATGCTGGCCGCGGCCGGCCTCAGCCTCAGCGACGACGAGACCCGCAGGCGCTTCCTGGGGAGGCGCCAGGATGCGGTCCTTCGGCGAGTCGAATCCGAACTCGGTGTCCCCTTGCCGAACGATTTCACCGGCGCCCTGTCGCGCGAGATCCTCGCGGCCTTCGAGCGCGACTTGAAAGGCGTGGAGGGCGTCCGCCAGGCCGTCGAAGGTCTCGATGCGCGTGTCTGCGTCGCCTCCTCGAGCGCCCCCGACCGGCTGCGTTTCGCGCTGCGCGTGACCGGGTACGACGCCATCTTCGCGCCGAACATCTTCTCGTCCGCCGAGGTCCCGCGCGGCAAGCCGCATCCCGACCTCTTCCTGTTCGCCGCACGAGCGATGGGCGCGGCCCCGAAGGAGTGCCTCGTCATCGAGGACAGCGTCGCGGGCGTCGCAGCGGCGCGGGCGGCCGGCATGACGGTGTTCGGCTTCGTCGGCGGCAGCCATTTCTCAGGCCCCGCCCAGGCCGCGGAATTGACGGCTGCGGGAGCGGATCTCATTTTCGACGACATGGCGCGGCTGCCGGATATTGTGGCGGCGCATTGATGCGCGCTCCACGCAAGGACCCGGAAGGGGGGCGGATGGCCCGCAGGGCGGATCAGGAGGGGTTGAGGCTTGACGAGGCGGCGCGCGCCGGCTGGCTCTACTACGTCGCCGGCAACACCCAGGACGAGATCGCGCGCAAGCTCGGCATCTCGCGCCAGGCGGCGCAGCGTCTCGTCTCGCTCGCCATCAGCGAGCGCCTCATCAAGGTGAGGCTCGATCATCCGATCGCCCGCTGCATGGAGCTCGCTGCGGCGCTGAAGCTCCGTTACGACCTGCGCTTCTGCGACATCTCGCCAACCGATCCGGATTCGACCTCCTCGACGCTGGGCATCGCTCAGGTCGCGGCGGCGGAATTCGAACGCTGGCTGCGCCGGCCCGAGCCGGCGATCATCGGCATCGGCACGGGGCGCACCATGCGCGCCGTCGCCGATCAGCTGCCGGCGATGGAATGCCCGCAGCACAAATTGGTCGCGCTCGTCGGCACCACCAAGACCGACGGATCGGCGTCATTCTACGACGTCATTATCCGCGTCTCGGACAGCGTGCGCGCCCCCCATTACCCCATGCCGCTGCCAGTCGTCGCCCGTTCGGTCGAGGAGCGGGAGCTGCTGACGAGCCTCGCCTCGGTGAAGAGTCTGTTCGATCTCGTCGAGCGCACGGATGTGAGCTTCGTCGGCGTCGGTCCGGTCGGCGATTCGGCCCCTCTGGTGCAGGACGGGATCATCAGCCGCCAGGAGGCCGAGGCTCTGCGCCACCTCGGCGCCGTCGGCGAGATCACCGGCTGGGCCTTCGACGCTGCGGGACGCGTTCTGACCGAGGGGACCAATCTCCGGGTCTCTGGGGCGCCGCTGCGAAAGGCGCGGAACCGGCTCGTGATCGGAGTCGCGATGGGTCCGTCGCGGCGCGCCCCGCTCCGGGCGGCGCTGACCGGCGGCCTCCTGTCCGGCCTCGTGACGGACGAGGCGACGGCGGAGCACCTGTTGCAGAGGTAAGCCGACATCGGCGCCCGCTCGGGGACCTTCCGCTTCCGTCGGCATGCGCGAGACCGCCGCCGCCACAGAAACACAATAATCTTTCCGTAGCTTAGTGGCTGGAAGGCGGCGGTTTTTGCAGTGCAGCGACGATTTGCCGTTGACTCGCTTGCCGTGTTCGGGTGAATATTCGCCCGCTAATGTAGCAATTGCCCATCTTTCGGCTTTGCTCAAGGGAGGATACGTTTATGAAGGTTCTCATCAAGGGCCTGCTCGGGGCCGTCGCGCTCGCGGGCTTCTCGCTTCCAGCTTACGCCGACACGACGCTGACCATCGCCACCGTCAACAATCCCGACATGATCCGGATGCAGACGATGACGGACGATTTCACCAAGGCAAATCCGGGCATCAAGCTCAACTGGGTCACGCTCGAAGAGAACGTGCTGCGCCAGAAGGTGACGACCGACGTCGCCACCAAGGGCGGCCAGTTCGACATCTATACTGAGGGCACCTACGAGATTCCGATCTTCGCCAAGAGGAAATGGCTGGTGCCGCTCGACAAGCTCGGCGCCGACTACGACGTCGACGATCTGCTTCCGCCCATCCGCGCCGGTCTCTCTTATGAGGGCAAGCTCTACGCCGCGCCGTTCTACGGCGAGAGTTCTTTCACCATGTATCGCACCGACCTGATGGAAAAGGCCGGCCTCAAAATGCCCGAGAAGCCGACCTGGGATTTCATCCGGCAGGCGGCCGACAAGATGACCGACAAGTCCGCTGGCGTGTACGGCATCTGCCTGCGCGGCAAGCCGGGTTGGGGCGAGAACATGGCGTTCCTGACCGCCATGTCCAACTCGTTCGGCGCGCGCTGGTTCGACGAGAAGTGGCAGCCGCAGTTCAACACGCCCGAGTGGAAGAAAACATTGGACTTCTACGTGGCGCTGATGAAGGCCGATGGGCCTCCCGGCGCCTCGTCTAACGGCTTCAACGAGAACCTCTCCCTGTTCAGTGACGGCAAGTGCGGCATGTGGATCGACGCCACGGTCGCAGGTTCGTTCGTGACTGATCCGAAGCAGTCGAAGGTCGCGGACAAAGTCGGCTTCGCGCTCGCGCCAAACGATGGGCTCGGGAAGAACGCCAACTGGTTGTGGGCGTGGTCGCTGGCGGTGCCCGCGAGTTCGACGAAGGTCGACGCCGCGGAGAAGTTCATCTCCTGGGCGACGAGCAAGCACTACATCGATCTCGTCGCCTCGAAGGATGGCTGGGCCCGCGTTCCACCCGGAACCCGCACCTCGCTCTACAAGAACCCGGACTATCTGAAGGCGGCGCCGTTCGCGCAACTGACGCTTGAAGTCGATCGAGTTGGCCGACCCGCTGCATCCGACTGTGAAGCCGGTTCCCTACACAGGCGTGCAGTTCGTGGCGATCCCCGAGTTCCAGGGCATCGCGACGGACGTCGGGCAGGACTTCTCGGCGGCGCTCGCCGGCTCCATGAGCATCGACGCGGCGCTCGCCAAGGCTCAGGCCAGCACCGAAGCGGCGATGAAGAAGGCAGGCTATTTCAAGTGACCCGAGGCTGACCGCCTTGGGGCTCGAAAGAGCCTCAAGGCGCGACGCGGGGCGCTCCTCCCCGTCCCGGCCCCTCCTCGGTTCGACCGAGGAGGGGGAAATGGGGAGGGCCCTAGAGAAATAAACGCCAGGAGCCTTTCGGACCTTCCCACCTCGCGCGAGTCGAGGCGGAGATCGGCCCGAACTCCGGCGATGGACCAACGCCGACGGATAAACAACACGCGGGAGGGCCTTCAGGGATGGCGACGCAACAGACCACCACTGCGGGCCGCATCCTCGTCGCGCCCTCGGTCATCCTGCTCTTTGCCTGGATGATCGTTCCGCTGGTGATGACGCTCTATTTTTCGTCATTGCGCTACAGCCTGCTCGACCCTGAATCGACCAGCTACGTCGGGCTGCAAAACTATACGGCCTTTCTCACTGACCCGAACTTTATCACCGCCCTCCTCAATACTCTGATCCTCGTCGGCTCCGTCCTCGTCATCAGCGTTTGCGGAGGCGTCCTCGTCGCGCTGCTGATGGATCAGCCGGTGTTCGGGCTGAACGTGATGCGTCTGATGGTGATCGCGCCGTTCTTCGTCATGCCGACGGTCAGCGCGCTCGTCTGGAAGAACCTGCTGATGAATCCGGACTCAGGCCTGTTCGCCTGGATCGCCCGATCGCTCGGCTTTTCCCCGATCGTCTGGTTCACCAACTATCCGATGCTGTCGGTGATCCTGGTCGTGTCATGGGAGTGGCTGCCGTTCGCGAGCCTGATCCTGCTGACCGCGCTGCAGTCGCTCGACGAAGAGCAGAAGGAGGCTGCTTCGCTCGACGGGGCCGGCCCGATTTCCTATTTCGGCTACATCGTGCTGCCGCATATCGCGCGGGCGATGACCGTCGTGATCCTGATCGAGACGATTTTCCTCCTCAGCGTATTTGCCGAGATCTACGTGACCACCTCGGGCGGCCCGGGCGTTGCGACGACGAACATTCCCTTCCTCGTCTACAAGCAGGCGTTGCTCGACTTCGACGTCGGCAGCGCTTCCGCCGGCGGCATAGTCGCCGTCGTGCTCGCCAACATCGTCGCGATCTTCCTGATGCGCATGATCGGCCGGAACCTGGAGGGCTGAACGATGGCGATGAAGCAATCCCTCGGCAAGCGGGTCGGCGTCAGCATCCTCGCCTGGGCGGTCGCCTTTCTCATCTTCTTCCCGATCCTGTGGACGTTCCTCACCAGCTTTAAGAGCGAGCTCGACGCGATCGCGATGCCGCCGAAGTTCCTGTTCTTCCATTGGACTCTCGAGAACTACGCCGAGGTGCAGAGCCGGTCGAACTACCTGCACTTCGCCTTCAATTCAATCGTGCTCTCGATCGGCGCCAATGTGGTCGGGCTCCTCATCGCCGTTCCGGCCGCCTGGTCGATGGCGTTTGCGCCGACCAAGCACACCAAGGACGTCTTGATGTGGATGCTGTCGACCAAGATGATGCCGGCGGTCGGGGTGCTCGTGCCGATCTATCTTCTGTTCCGTGACATGGGCCTGCTCGATAGTCTGTGGGGCGTCGGCCTCGTCCTGATGCTGCTCAACCTTCCGCTCCTCATCTGGATGCTCTACACCTACTTCAAGGAGATCCCGGTCGACATCCTCGAGGCGGCTCGCATGGATGGGGCGTCGCTGCTCAACGAGATCCTGTACGTGCTGACGCCGATGGCCGTGCCGGGAATCGCCTCGACGATGCTGCTGGCCATCATCCTGTCGTGGAACGAGGCGTTCTGGACCCTCAATCTGGCGACGTCCAACGCCGCGCCGCTGACCGCTTTCATCGCCTCGTTCTCGGCGCCCGAGGGCTTCTTTTGGGCGAAGCTGTCGGCGGCCTCTACACTCGCCATCGCGCCGATCCTCATCCTTGGCTGGTTCTCGCAGAAGCAGCTCGTGCGGGGCCTGACCTTCGGCGCAGTGAAATAAGGCGACAAAGGGAGAATACGACAATGGGCAGCATCCAGCTCAAGTCGGTCAGAAAGGCGTTCGGCGCCGTCAACGTCATCAACGGCGTCGATCTTGACGTCAAGAACGGTGAGTTCGCGGTGTTTGTCGGGCCATCCGGATGCGGCAAGTCAACGCTGCTGCGACTAATCGCCGGACTCGAGGACGTGACGTCGGGGACGGTCCTCATCGACGGCAAGGACGCCACCAACGTCGGCCCATCGAAGCGAGGGCTCGCGATGGTGTTCCAGTCCTACGCGCTCTACCCGCACATGAGCGTGCGCGGCAACATCGCCTTCGCCCTCAAGATGGCGGGGGAGAAAGCCGAGGTCATCGAGCAGAAGGTGCGCAAGGCCGCAGGCACGTTGAACCTCACCGATTATCTCGATCGCAAGCCGCGCCAGCTTTCCGGCGGCCAGCGCCAGCGCGTCGCAATCGGCCGGGCGATCGTGCGCGAGCCGAAAGCCTTCCTGTTCGACGAGCCGCTCTCCAACCTCGACGCGGCCCTGCGCGTGCAGATGCGGGTCGAGATCGGTGAACTACACAATGCGCTCAAGACGACGATGATCTACGTCACCCACGATCAGGTCGAGGCCATGACCATGGCCGACAAGATCGTCGTACTCGACCGCGGTTCGGTCGCCCAGGTCGGCACGCCGCTCGACCTCTACAACCGACCGAACGGACTGTTTGTCGCCGGCTTCATCGGCTCGCCGACGATGAACCTGATCCGCGGCGCGCCGGCCGAAAGGCGTGGCGCGGCGACGGTCGGCATCCGCCCCGAACACGCCGACGTCTCGACCACCGCGGGCGAGTGGCCGGCGACTGTCAAGCTCGCTGAGCATCTGGGCTCCGACACGTTCGTCCATGCCGACGCCGACGGCATTGGCCCGATGACGCTGCGATTGGAGGGCGAGGCGCCGCTCAAGCCGGATCAGCGGATCTTCGTCACCCCGCGCGAGGCGAACCTGCACAAGTTCGACAGGGACGGCAGGCGCATCAACTAGCCGCACACGCAGCCCCCGTAAGCGTGATGTCAGTGGACAGGAAATCATGAGCGTGAAACTCTCTGCAGCCACACTCGCGCAACTGCCGCCGGGGGTGGGCAGGCCGAACTACAAGGGGTCCGAACTCAGGCCGGGCATCGTGCATATCGGCGTCGGCAATTTTCACCGCGCCCACCAGGCGGTCTATCTCGATGACCTGTTCAATGCCGGCGCCGACCACGACTGGGCGATCGTCGGCGCGGGCGTGCGCGAGCCGGACGTCGACATGCGAGAAAAACTCAAGGCGCAGGACTGGCTGACGACGGTCGTCGAGCAGGAGGCCGGCGCGACGTCGGTGCGCGTGACCGGCGCGATGATCGACTTCGTGAAGCCGTTCGACGTCGGCGCGTTGCTCGAGATCCTGGCGAGGCCGGAGACCCGCATCGTCTCCCTGACCGTGACCGAGGGCGGCTATTACATTTCGCCGGCGACGCAGCGCTTTGACCCAACCCATCCCGACATCGCCTACAACTCGAAGCACGCCGAAGCGCCGAAGACCGCGTTCGGCCTCATCGCGGCGGGCCTCAGGCGTCGCCGCTCCGCCGGCGTCGCGCCTTTCACCGTAATGTCCTGCGACAACATTCCCGGCAACGGCCACGTCGCCGAGAACGCCGTCGCCGGGCTGGCTGAGCTCTCCGATCCAGAACTGGCGGAATGGATCCGAGCGAACGTCGCCTTCCCCAATTCCATGGTCGACCGGATCACGCCCGCCACGACCGACCGCGAGCGGGCCATCCTTCGCGACGCCTATGGGATCGAGGACAACTGGCCTGTGTTCTGCGAAGAGTTCCGCCAATGGGTGGTGGAGGACAGGTTTCCGGCCGGACGACCGGCCCTGGAGAAGGTCGGCGTGACCTTCACTTCCGACGTTGCGCCGTACGAGCTGATGAAGATCCGCATCCTCAACGGCGGACATGCCGCGATCGCTTATCCCGCGGGCGTCCTCGACATCCATTTCGTGCACGAGGCGATGGAAGACGCGCAGATCGCGACCTTCCTCGAGACGCTGACCAGGCGCGAGATCATCCCTGTCGTTCCCCCGCCGCCTCAGGTCGATCTCGAAGCCTATCGCAAGAAGGTCGCCGAGCGCTTCGCCAATCCGAAAATCGCCGACACGATCTCGCGACTCTGCCTCGATGGTTCGAACCGGCAGCCGAAGTTCATTCTGCCGACGGTCAGGGACCGTCTCGCGGCAGGCGCGGGCGTCAAGGGACTCGCGCTCGTCTCGGCGATGTGGTGCCGCTACTGCTACGGCGAATCGGAGAGCGGCAAGACCATTCCGCCGAACGATCCGAGCTGGGATCGCCTTCAGGCTGCGGCGAGGTCAGCGCGCAGCGACCCGCGCGCGTTCCTCGCCATGCGCGACATCTTCGGCGAACTCGCCGACGACCCGGCTTACGTCCACGCATTCGCGGGCGCGCTCGCCTCTCTGTGGACGAACGGCGTGCGGCCGACGCTCGCCGGCTACCTCGCCGAACAGGCGTAAAGCCCGGGCGCCGCTGCCAGAGGAGGGCATGTTGATGAAGCTCAAGGACAAGACCGCCATCGTCACCGGGGGAGCGCGCGGAATAGGGGCGGCGATCGTCGATCGCTATGTCGCGGAAGGCGCGCGGGTCGCCGTGGCCGACATCAATCTCGCCGAGGCGAACGAGACCGCCGCGCGCCATGGCGAGAAGGCCTTCGCGCTTGCGCTCGACGTGACCAAGTCCGCCTCAATCGACGCGACGGTCGAAAGCGTCGTCGCGCGCTGGGGCGCGATCGACATTCTCGTCAACAACGCCGGGATCTTCGACATGGGGCCGGTCGTCGAGGTTACGGAAAGCAGCTACGAGAAGATATTCGCGGTCAACGTGAAGGGTCTCTTTTTCACCTTGCAGGCGGTCGCCAAGCGGATGATCGCGCGCGGGCAAGGCGGCAAGATCATCAACATGGCCTCGCAAGCGGGTCGGCGCGGCGAGGCGTTGGTTTCGATCTACTGCGCTTCGAAGGCGGCGGTCATCAGCCTCACCCAGTCGGCCGGCCTCGATCTCATCAAGCACCGCATCAACGTCAACGGCATCGCTCCCGGCGTGGTCGACACGCCGATGTGGAACCACGTCGATTCGCTGTTCGCCAAGTACGAAAACCGTCCGCTTGGCGAGAAGAAGCGCCTCGTCGGCGAGGCGGTGCCGTTCGGGCGCATGGGATTGCCGGAGGATTACGCGGGAGCCGCGGTGTTTCTCGCTTCATCCGACAGCGACTACGTCGTGTCGCAGACGCTGAACGTCGACGGCGGCAATTGGATGAGCTGATCGCGCCGGGAGGCGAAGGATGTATCTCGAGCGGTTCAATCTCAAGGGGAGGGTCGCCGTCGTCACCGGCGGCGGCCAGGGGATCGGGCTCGCCTGCGTCGAGGCGCTCGCCGAGGCGGGCGCGCACGTCTACATCGCCGACCGTGATTCCAAGGCGGCGGCGAAGGCGCATGCGGCGATGAAAGCTTTGGGCTACCCGATCGACGTCATCGACATGGACGTGACCAATTCCGCGCAGGTCGACGCCGCCGCCGAGCGCGTGATGTCGGAAAAGGGGCGCATCGATGTTCTTGTTTGCAACGCTGGCGTCGCGCGCGCGTTCGCGGCCGAGGACGCAACCGACGCGGACTGGCTCGACGTCATCGACGTCAATCTCAACGGCGTTTTCTGGTGCTGCCGCGCCTTCGGCCGACCCATGCTCGCCGCAGGACGAGGCTCGATCGTCAACATCGGCTCAATGTCCGGAATCATCGTGAACAAGCCGCAGGCGCAGGCCAGTTACAACGCCTCGAAAGCCGGCTTGCATCACCTGACGAAATCGCTCGCCGGCGAATGGGGCGCACACGGAGTTCGCATCAATGCCGTCGCGCCGACCTACATCAATACGCCGCTGACGGCGCGCGACAAGGCGAACAAGCCGATGTTCGACGTCTGGATGGAAGGCACGCCGATGGCGCGCATGGGAGAGCCGGACGAGATTGCGGCTGTCGTGCTGTTCCTCGCCTCGGACGCCGCGAGCCTGATGACCGGCTCGATCGTGCTGGCGGACGGCGGCTACACCTGCTGGTGAAGGGGACGTTCATGGACCTCGGGCTCAAGAACAAGGTCGCCGTGGTGACCGGCGGCAGCGTCGGCATCGGGCTGGCGATCGCCGAGGGCCTCGCGGCGGAGGGTGTCGATCTTGCGCTGGCCGCGCGCGGAGCTGAGCGCGTGAGACACGAGGCGAAGCGCATCGCCGGGGAATATGGCGTTCGCGCCGAGGCGGTCGCCTGCGACGTCGCGACCCGCGAGGGGACGGATGCGCTGATCGCCGCGATCAGGGAAGCCTACGGCGGGGCGGACATTCTCATCAACAACGCCGGCACGGGCAGCAACGAGACGGTGATGGAGGCGCCGGACGAGAAGTGGCAGGCCTATTGGGATCTGCACGTGATGGCGGCGGTGCGGCTCGCGCGCGGCCTCGCGCCGCTGATGAAGGCTCGCGGCGGAGGGGTGATCCTGCACAACGCCTCGATCTGCGCGGCCCAACCGCTGTGGTACGAGCCGATATACAACACGACCAAGGCGGCGCTGATGATGTTTTCGAAGTGCCTGTCGACCGAACTCGTCGGAGACAACATCCGCGTCAATTGCGTCAACCCCGGCCTCATCCTAACGCCCGACTGGATCAAGACCGCAAAGCAGCTGACGGCGGACAAGGGGGGCGACTGGCAGGCTTACCTCGACGGCGTGGCGCGCGATAACGCCGCGATCAAGCGCTTCGCCAGCCCGCAAGAGCTCGCCAATTTTTTTGTCTTCCTGTGCTCGGACCGGGCCAGCTATTCGGTCGGCTCGACCTATTTCGTGGACGGGGGCATGCTGAGGACGGTCTGATCCGAGGCCTGCACGAACGGCCTTGGAGGCTGCGGCGCTTCGTTGCCGGACAATGCGGAGCGAAAGGATTCTTTTCGGCGACTCGGACGACGACGCTTGACGCCGCGGCCCTCTGGCAGCGGCCTTGTCTACTTGCCCATCCGCTGCTGCCGGATGCTCAGTTGAGCGAAGCATTCCCGGCGTCGCTCGACGCGAGCAGGATGTGATTGATGACGCCCACCACGCCCGGGACGTTCCGGGCGTCGAACTCGGCGCACGAGCGCTGATAGGGCAGATCGACCTGCCCGGACATCGTCACCCAGCCGTTCTCGACATCGACCTTCAGCCGGTGGCGAGGAACCGCGAGATCCCAATGGAGTGCGTTGAGGACACGCATACGTACGTCATCGCTATGCGATTGCATGATCATGCCTCCTCCCGCCGGGCAACTTAGCATGTTTCCGCCGGGGTTCCGACGCGGCCCTGTGACGCAGGGCAGCGCGCTGCGGCGCCATCGCGTTTAGAATGTGACTTTAGCGGAATTTGGGCCTAGCGAATCGGGGCTGTAGTTCTGCGCCGCGCTCGGCCGGCTCACATCTGTGGCGGCGGCCCCGAAGCGGCTTCGCGAAGATCGGCTTCGTCGACGCTCATGGCGTTGCCGCGCCAGACGAAGCTGTCGCCGGCCCAGGCGACGCTCCACAGAAGGGGCAGCAGCAGGTCGCGAAGGATGCAGGCGGGCAGGCTTCGCCAACCGATCGGCCAGCCGGCAACCGAAGCGAGCAAGCCCTCCAGCGCGTACCAGAACAGGGCGGCGAGCGCGACGCTCGCCCAGGCGCTGACTCCGAATTCCGGCGCGGCGAAAGCGGCCGCGCCGATCGTCAGCAGCCCCGTTGTCAGGATTTCGGGAACGAAATGCAGCGGGAAGGTCACGCGCCTGAGCCGCGCCCAGCGAAGCTGGCGCGACCAAACGTCCTTCATCTTTCGGGCGCCGAGGGGCTGCTGGAAAGGTTGATCGACGAGATGGGCGTCCAAGCCCTGCGCGTGGATGAGTTTTGTCGACGCCGCATCCTCGGCGATCTCCGCGCCCAGAGCTTCGATGCCGCCGCCGGCCTCGAGGATGTCGCGGCGCCAGAGCATCGTCTTGCCCTGCGCGAAGCCGAACCCGGCGGCTTCCGCCGCATATTGCCAGCGCGCCTCGTACGTGTTGAGGAAGGCGCATTCGATCTCCGCCGCGAACGACTCCGGCCGCGAACCGATCGGGGGCGAACAGACGATGCCCGAACTGGGGCTCCAACGCGCCAGCAGGCGCTGGATGTAGTCGGGCGGCATCAACACGTTGGAATCGGCGATGATGACCCAGTCGTGCCGCGCCGCCTTCCACCCCTTCACCACATTGTTAAGCTTAGGATTGGCGCTATGGCGGTCGTCGCCGATCAGGAGCCGCGCCGGGCGGTCTGGATTGGCGGCGATCGCGCCGCGAACCAGAGGCGCGATGGGGTCGTCGGCGCTAGCCAGGCAGAAGATGACCTCGTAGTTCGGATAGTCGAGCGCAAAAATCGAGCGCAGCGTTTCCCGCGAGAACATCTCGACGCCGCAAAGCGGCTGCACGATGGTGACGGCGGGAGCACCTTTCGGAACTGGGGTCGCATCGGGGCGTCGAGCGCACCGACGCAGAGCCATCCCGACGCTGAATGCATGAATAGCTCCGCTCGAGACGCAAATCCCGGCGGCCAAAGCGCTGATCGTCATGTTTTCATCGTACTCGTTTCGCGAATCGACGCCAGCGATATTGCCGACGCGGCGCGACGCTTCTATGAAGGCTCATGAATTCGGCCCCGATCGTCCGCTTTGCACCTTCGCCAACGGGGCGCATCCACATTGGAAACGCCCGCACAGCCCTCCTGAACTGGCTTTACGCCCGCCCACGCGGAGGGACGTTCATTTTACGTTTCGACGACACCGATCGCGAGCGTTCGAAGGCCGAATACGCGGCGTCGATCAAGGAAGATCTGGCCTGGCTCGGCGTTACACATGACTTCGTCCGCCGTCAATCCGAGCGCATGGCCGCCTATGACGCTGCGGCCGGAAAGCTCAAGGCGCAAGGCCGGCTCTATCCGGCCTATGAGACGGCGGAGGAGCTCGAGCGGCGTCGCAAACGCCAGCAGGCGCTCGGGCGTCCGCCGGTCTACGATCGCGCCGCGCTGCGGCTGAGCGAAGCCGACCGAGCCGCGCTCGAGGCGTCGGGCCGCAGGCCGCACTGGCGGTTCAGGCTCGAGCCGACGACGGTAATCTGGGAACGATCTGGTGCGGGGCGAGAGCCATATCGACTGCGCCTCACTGTCAGACCCGGTGCTGCGGCGCGAGGACGGAACCTATCTCTATACGCTGCCGTCGGTGGTCGACGACATCGAGTTCGGGGTCACCGACGTCATTCGCGGCGAGGACCACGTCACCAACACCGCCGTGCAGATCCAGATTTTCGAGGCGCTTGCGGGCGCGGCGCCGCGTTTTGGGCATCACAATCTGCTGACCGACGCCGGCGGCGAGGGACTCTCCAAGCGCAGCGGCGCGTTGTCGATCGCCTCGCTTCGCGAGAAGGGGGTCGAGGCGCTGGCAGTCGCCGCGCTGGCGGTTCTGGTCGGCTCGGCCGAGGCGGTGCGTGCGGTCGCCTCGCTCGACGAGCTCGCAAGGCTCGTCGACCTCAAACACCTGTCTCGGGGGGCCGCGCGCTTCGACGAGGCCGAACTCGACGCGCTTTCGGCGCGCGTGCTCCACCAGACGCCCTACGCCGCGGTGGCTGACCGCCTCGCGGCGCTCGGCGTCGCCGGGCCGGACGCAGAGGCCTTCTGGAATGCGGTGCGCGGCAACCTTTCCCGCCTGTCTGACGCGACTATCTGGCGGCAGGTGGTGGAAGGCGACGTCGTTCCGGTCGTGGAGGATCGAAGCTATCTCGCTCTCGCCGCCTCGCGCCTTCCGGCAGGAGCGTGGGACGAATCGACCTGGGGCGCGTGGACAAACGACCTGAAGTCGCTGACCGGCCGCAAAGGCCGGGCGCTTTATCATCCCCTGCGGTTAGCGCTGACCGGCCGGGAAGCGGGACCGGAGCTCGCGTCGCTGTTGCCGCTGATCGGCCGCGCTAGAGCGTTGGCGCGACTATCCGCACCTTGCGGCTGACGCCGTCGGGACTGGTCTCGGTGACCGTCTGGCCGTCGCCCTTGCCATAGACAGTCCCGCTCTGCACGACTCCCCCGGCGATGCCGGAGGCCTCTCGGCTGACGGCGGCCGCCGCGGCGCTGAGCGTCGTATCCGTCCCGTTGGCGTCGAGACTTACGGGTCCGGCGCCGGACGGCGGCCATGCGCCGCCTGGCGTCGAAGCAGCGACCCCCGGTTGCAGGGAGGGGCTGGCGGGCTGTGAAGAGGCGGCGTCCTGGACAGGACCGGCCGTCTTGGCGCCGGCCTTTGCCGGCTTGCCCTTCGCATCGGCCGCCACTTTGGAAATGATCGGCCGCGACAATTCGACCGACTTCTCCGGCGTCACCAGGATGTCGCGCGACTCGTGGCCGTATCGCGCCTCCGCCGCGGCGAGCGCCTGCGCCCAGCTCTCGCCCTTGCGGCGGCAGGAGCAGGTCGAATCGAACGTCTGCTCGAACTTGAGCGCGTTGGGAAGGTTGACGTAGGGCTCGCCGGTCGACGATACGGCCTGGTTGATCGTGCCGCCGAACGGGAACGAATAGAGCTGCACCTCGGCGCTCGGGCAGAGGGAGCGGCAGACCTCCTCGAGGCTGTCTGAGCGACTGCCGGCGCCGGAATAGGAGACCGGGAAGAAGCTGCCGTCGCAGGTGCGCACGCAGACCGCGTAGGACCCCGCCGAAGCATGCGCGCCCTTCTTTTCATTCTCGATCGATTTATCGATCATCTGCTGCTGCTGGTCCGGCGGGGGGAGTTCGTCGGGATTGAGGGCCGCTTGCCTCGCGCCGCCGCCGAACAGAGCCTCGAAGATGTTGCCCGGCCCGCCGCGCTGGGCGTTGACGCACGAAGCGTTGTAGCGGGCGACGAGGTCGCCTCGGCCGCCGCCGGCGCGCGCCTGGAGGTCGGCAAGATTTGCCTGCATTCGGGCGATCCGCCCCTTGATTTCGCCGCACTGCGGCGGCGGATCGGAGCCGAAGATCAGGAACTTCTGGTTGTCGCAGCCGATCGAACGGGCATAGGCGCTGGCGCTCGACAACTCCGCCCGTTGACGTTCGGCCGCGGCTCCCGCGGCTCCCCCGCCGCGCGGGGCGGAGGCGATGGCGGCTTGCAGGCGAGCGCATTCCGCGCTCTGCTGCGCAATGGCTTGGCTCGCGCCTAGAACTGATGCCACGGCCGCCGCGGCGGCGACAAGCCTCAGCGGCGCGGAGGATTTCAGCCCGCCGAATCCGTTCGTCACGCCTCTCGTCCCCGCTGTCATGCCGTCAGTCGCCCCAGCCTGTCACCGCGCCCGCCGCCCGAGGGGTTAGATTACCTGATCGCGGCGCGAACATGGCGGACAAGATCACGATCTCGCCGCCTTTTACGGCTTCTGACAACTGAGCGCCATAGGCCAGCGTCGACCGCCGTCAGCTGCCGCCCGTTCGGAAGACCGTACCACCGACGGCGGGCGGCGCCCGCAGATCCGGGGCAAAAAGCGAGGACGTCGCCGTCTCGCCTGCGGATGCTCGATCGGGCATAGTCGGGCGATGGCCGAACCCGATGTTCGCGCGACCAACGCGCCGGAGATCACCGTCAGCGAGCTGTCCGGCGCGCTCAAGCGCGCGATCGAGGACCGCTTCGGCTATGTCCGGGTGCGCGGCGAGATTTCCGGCTATCGCGGGCCCCATTCCTCGGGCCACGCCTATTTCTGCCTCAAGGACGCCAACGCCCGGCTCGACGCGGTCATCTGGCGCACCACCTTCGCGCGGATGCGGGTCAGGCCGGAGGAGGGGCTCGAGGTCGTCGCGACCGGCAAGATCACCACTTTTCAGGGCAAGTCGAGCTACCAGATCGTCATCGACCAGCTCGAGCTCGCCGGCCTCGGCGCGCTGATGGCGCTCCTCGAGGCGCGCCGCAAGGCGCTCGCCGAGGAAGGCCTGTTCGATACGGCGCGCAAGCGGAAGACGCCGTTCCTGCCCAGAATCGTGGGCGTCGTGACCTCGCCGACCGGGGCCGTCATCCGCGACATTCTGCATCGGCTGTCCGACCGTTTTCCGGTCAGGGTGGTGGTCTGGCCGGTGCGCGTGCAGGGAGAAACGTCCGCCGCCGAAGTGGCCGCGGCGATCGACGGCTTCAACGCGCTGCCGGACGGCGGCCGCATCCCGCGGCCGGACGTGCTGATCGTCGCGCGCGGCGGCGGCTCGCTCGAGGATCTCTGGAGCTTCAACGAGGAGGTCTCGGTGAGGGCGGTCGCCCGCAGCGCGATCCCGCTCATTGCCGCCGTCGGCCACGAAACCGACTGGACCCTGATCGACCTGGCGGCGGACCGGCGCGCGCCGACGCCGACCGCGGCGGCCGAATTCGCCGTGCCGGTGCGCTCGGACCTCCTCGCGACGCTGGCCGAACTCGAGGGGCGACGGCGCGGCGCGATGCTGCGCCTGTCCGAGCGGCGCCGCACCGATCTCCGCTCGCTGGCGCGCGCTCTGCCGGGCGGAGAGGCGCTGCTCGGCGGTCCGCGGCAGCGGCTCGACCGGGCGGCGGAGTCGCTCGCCGCCCGCGTTCGCGCGGCCATCGATTCGCGGGCGCTGCGCATTTCCGGGCTGGCGCGCGGCCTCGCTCGCCATTCTCCGCGCGCCCATCTCGCCGGCCTCATCGAGCGGATGCGCGGCCTCGTCGGACGTTTCGACCGCATCGCGCCCGTGCTGATCGATCGGCCACGGCGCTTGGCCGAAGCGGCGGCGCGGTCGCTGTCGCGCGAGCGGGCGATGCTCGCCCGCCGCCGGGGAGAGACCGCCGAGGCGCTGGACAAGCTCGGAGCGCGGCTCGCGCGGGCGTTGTCCGAGGTCGCGCAAAGGCGACGCAGAGAGCTGTCCGGCTTCGCCCAGTTGCTGGAGGCCGTCAGCTATCGCGGCGTGCTCGCGCGCGGGTTCGCCCTCGTGCGGGACGAGGCGCGCATGCCGCTGCGACGCGCCGCCGAGGTCCGGGAGGGACAGGCGCTAAGGATCGAGTTTGCTGATGGCGAGGTTCTTGCGGCCGCAACCGGGACGCCGCCATCTCCCGAGCCGCAGAGCCTGATGGGCGAGACGAAGGTGAAACGGACGCGCCGCAGCAGGAACGGGGAGGGGCAGGGCTCGCTCTTCTAGCGCGGCAACTCCAAAGCAGTTCCGATCGACTGGAACCGTCGCTCGCCATCACGGGGCCGGACGCCGACGACTCTCCATTTCCTTCGGACAGCGCCCTGGCGGGCCCGAAGGCCTACGACCAGCGAAACGCCGCCTGTTCGAGGAAGGGATGGCGAAAATCTCGTTGCGCCGATAGCTGGCGCAAGCGCTCGAATCGTGAAGTCAGCGGGAATCGCAGACCAGCTCCGGGACGGAGACCCGGCCTGCCTTGGCCGCAGGCGCCATGGCCGGGGCGGGGACGGCATTCTCTTCCAGCGGCCGCGGCGGCCGGCGCCGCGCGCCGGCCGGTTCGGCCGCCGGCGCTCCGAGCTCCTTCTCCAGCCATGCGGGCAGGAAGGCCTGAAGCCAGGCGGCCACGCGACCGTCGTGCTGGAACCAGCCGCCGAGATGGCCCGGCCGCTGCTGCGCGCCCGGTCGGGTGAGCCGCTCCGCGCCCTTCAAAGTCCACCGGCACATCATGTGGTAGGTGACCTCGGGGTGGAACTGCAGGCCGACCGCGGTTTTGCCGTAGAGATAGGCCTGGTTGGGGAAATCCTGGCCGCCGGTGGCGAGCAATTCGGCGCCCGACGGCAGGTCGAAGCCGTCGGAATGCCATTGATAGACGCAGCGCGGAAAGCGCTCGGAGCACAGCCCGTCCCCGGCGGCGTTGGGCTTGATGGCGAAATAGCCGATCTCGCTGCGACGGTCCTCGTAGGTGAAGACCCGCCCCCCTAGGGCGCGGGCGAGCATCTGCGCGCCGAGGCAGATGCCGAGAAACGGTTTTTCCTGGGCCAGCGGCACGTCGAGCCAGTCGATTTCGCGCCGGATCCAGTCGCATTCATCGTTGGCGCACATCGGGCCGCCGAACACGACGACTCCGTCATGCTCGGCAAGCGACTTCGGCAGCGGTTCGCCGACGCTCGGCCGACGGATGTCGAGGCGGACGTCCATGGCCCGCAGCACATGGCCGACGCGTCCCGGAGTTGAATGCTCCTGATGCAGAACGATCAACACCGTTGGCCGGCAGGCGACGCTCGCCATCGCGCTTCACCTCGTTTCGTTTGACGGCGGCTCTCGCGCCGCCGCATCGACTATATATAATCAAGCAATTTCCGCGCCGAAAGGTTAACGTGAGGTGAACCATCGTCGCAGCGAGCCCGGCGCAGGCCGGGCCGCAAGCGCCCTTGCGTTCGTCGCGGCGCGCCGATATAGCTCGGCCTGTCCCCGTGGCTCCCATCGTCTAGCGGCCCAGGACGTCGCCCTCTCACGGCGAAAACAGGGGTTCGAGTCCCCTTGGGAGCGCCAATAAATCAAAGGTTTAGATAATAAGCATTCCGCTTTGTGTCGAGTTTGTGTCCAGTTCGCATTCTCAAGGCTGATCCGACGGAGCATTTGGCGCGAACCTGATAGACGTAGGTCGCCTCAGGAGAGGCGTTTAGGTCGATGCGCCCCAAATCCCCTTGGCCGTAGCCCATCCCGGTAACCCAGTCTGATCTGCACTGGCGATCACAGTACGCCTGAACGGCTTACCGAGCTTATGTCGCAGCCTCAGTCACGATGCCTCGCAGGCCGTAGTGGACAGACCCGGCCGCGATTGCGACGACGTGGACAGCAATGCTAGCGAACCCCGTTTTCTGCTTCTCCCGGCTTGGCGGCAAGAAGGCGCAGAAGCTCGGCTATTTGCTCCCGCTCATCGGCCGGATAACGGGCCAGCATCAGGTCGGCTTGTGCGGCGAATTCGGCCCCCCGATTTCCACCGCGAGAGGCGAGACGTGTCTGCCGACCATTATGCGACGCGGCATTCCTAGAAAGCCAAGACATGTGGGTTCCCCGTTTTCTATTGCCCGGAAGCCCTGCTGTCCCGAAGCAGAAACCTCCTGCTAAATCAGCGGATGAGTTTAGCCGACATCGCTGAACGCGGCGTGAACCTCACTCACGAATCGCCCGCCCTCGGATCAAATTAGGTTAAAACTGCGTAAGAATGCCGTGACCCGCATCACGAAACACACACGTGTTGGAATCCGTCTGAAGACAAGGCCATTGCTGGCGCGAAGGGAGGCAAATGGCGCTTCTCGGCCGCAGGCGAGAGCAAGAGCGTCTGGATCGTAACCGCCAAATCCGCTTTGAACGCGAATATCTTTAGATATTGCGCCAAATAAGCTCCATTTTGGATGCCAAGCCCGCGGCGCCCTGATCAAGGGAAAGCTGACGCAGCAACGTGCGGCCCTGGATCTGATCCGTCGAGTATCCCTCGGGCTTCAGGCGCGTCACGATACTTGCGACACGAAGCGCTTTGCCAGATCTCGCTAGTTCGAACGCACGTTCGAGTGCAGCGCCTCAGCGCAGCAGGCGTCCGGCGGCCCATCGATCATTTGCTTCGCCTCTACTCGGGTTCGAGCGCCTCTGGGCGCGCAACGGAAAGCGTAAGCGGGTTAGGAACCGCCTCCGCCTCGACGGGAGAAGCGAGGAATATCGAAGGTGGATGCCCAGCTTTCTCAGCCAACACTGCTAGATTAAGCCATCGACAAGCCATTTCCAGAAACAACCCATATTTCGGCGTCGTGCTGGCTCGCATGGCCAGCCTCAGGCACTCTGCGGCGCGCGCGCGATAGGCATCGGCTCTGTCCATATGGAAGGAACCAACGCAGGTGCGCGCCGGTCGGTTCCATTCTTAATCACCTTGGAATCCCATCCCTGTGTGGCGGGATGACCTTCGGTTTGACATTCGCAGACGCTGCCAAAGACTACCATTATACCACGGGATTGGCCAGCGTGCGCCGACAATCGCACCGCCAGAAAGTGGCGGCGCCAATGATCGGCGTGGCGCTTCTCCCCTAGGACCCCTCGGCGTTGATCAGCTCCAACAGCGCACTTGCAAGCCGAGCGCAATCATCGTTGTGGATTGCAGTAGCCACTTGGAGACGGTTCGCAAGGCCGTTCGCGATGTCTTGCGTAAGGCTCAAGAGGCTAACGCCTTCACGTGCGTGACTCAGCATAGCCTCGGCCTCCTGCCGCAGCTCTTCGTCCGTCACATCATCAGGCAAGTCAATGCAAGCCCTGTAAGCGCCGATCGCTCTTGCAATTTCGTCCATTGGCAACCTGCTTTTCGCTCACCCAGCCGTCTGCTTTGGTTCCCGGCTTTCTCTGACACTTGCTTCATTTCCCCGTTGAGCAGCCAGGGCGTGAGCCAAATCCCGCGGCACAGGCCGGGCAATCAGAATTTGAAGTAAGTGTCACCGGAAAACCAGTCGGCCCGGCGGGCGGCGCCAATGATCGGTGTGGCGCTTTTCCCCTGGGACCCGTCGGCGTTGATCACTCATCAGCCGTACGCTTCATGATGCGAAGCCGGCGCGCTCCAAGCTCTACAAGCCGTCTGGCGACGATCTCCGCCATGATCTGATCTGCATTGTGGACGCGCTTGCGGCCGGCGGCTTCGCATGACAGCCCCTAATACACGAAGGCGTAGACCGCGCCGTTGGCGGCCACATAAAGACGCCCGTTGGCCCAAAGAGGGGTCTGGAATCGCGTGATAGCGGCGCTGCCGCCGGCCGCGGCCACCAGCAGCGCGCCATCGGTCCCGCGGAACCCATAGAGCTTGCCGTCGCCTTGTGCGCCAGCGACCCAAACAATCGGCTTCGACGTGCCATCGGTAGTGGTCACGATCGGCGCGCCACTGCCGTTGAAGGAGGCGCACCAAGCGGTGGCGATGGTGGCTCGCCTGATCCCGAGCATGACGAGATTGCCCGACTGGCCGCTCGGACAGGCCGCGCCGACGCCTTCGAAGGCGACCATGGCGGCGTTCGTGCCTGGATAGGTCGCCATGGCGGTTATGATCTCGTTGGCCGACACCTCAGCCGTCGCGATTTGGCCGCCGATCCCGCCGAGATTCGCGCGATTGAGCAGGTACGCGTTGCCATCCTTGCCCAATGCGAGCACGCGGTGGACGACCGGGGCGCCCGGGACGTCGATCGGAATCGCCGAAGTCCCACCAAGATCGAGGTCCGCTTGGTCGAGGGCGTACCAGTTCTGGGGCGCGAAGTAGTCGGCGGCCTGGGTCGGGTTGCTGAGCGTCGGCGGCAGGCGGAACACCGCTTCGCTGCCGCCCCAGGAGGATGACGAGCCGAAGCCGTTGCCGGTGGTCACGAACAGGGACCCGCCGTCGAAGGCGACCCCGCTCTGTCCCCAGCTGCCGCCACCCCCGACCTGGGTCGACCAGGCGCCGAACACCGCGGGCGACGCCAGATCGAGACCCACCACCATGCCATAATAGGCGCCGCAGTCGCCGTAGTGTCCGGCATAGGGGACGTAGAGCTTGCCGTTGACCAGGCTGAGCGCGCTACGCTGCCCTTGTGGCGCGTTGTTGAAGCCTAGGCCCAGCTCGTCGAGCCCGTTCTTGACGTCGACCGGCCAGCCCGGCGCCCGCTCGCCCGTGTCGAGCGAAAGGCCGTACACCCGGTGGCGCGGCCCGTTAGTTGCCGTCTGGACGAATGCTTCGATATAAACGATCGAGGTCGCCGGATCGATCGTCGGTGTGCCGGTCACGCCTATCGGGTCGATGTTGCCGCACGGCAGCGCCGAGAGCGGAACCGGCGTCCCAAGGCTTTTCTCCCATATCTGCTTGCCCGTGCGGGCGTTGAGCGCATAGACCTTGTTGTTTTCGGTGGCGACAATGATGCGCGCCGCGCCGCCTCCGGGCGGGACCCAATAGAGCGGTTGGCCATAGACCGCGCCGTCGACCGTGGCATTGAAGCCGGGGTCCAGCCGAACGGTCGCTGCCTTGGTCCAGGTCAGCGTCGGGGCCACATAAAGCCCGCTGCGGTTGGCGGCGCCGTGATAGGTGACGACGCTCTCTTGGGCGGCAGCGCCGCCGACGCCGGCGACCGCCGCTATCAGAAGCGTAAAGCCGCGCCAAAGGTGCTGGCGCCACCCCTTCGGTTCGACCATCGTTCTTCTCCTGCGACGCGGCGGACCTCGATTCAATCGACCTTGTCGATCGAGCCCATTGCCGCATGGTTCGGCCGCACGCGCAATCTCATCGGCCCGGCCGCCGTTTGGACTTCGGGCGCTCGGGCTGATCCGGGCAGGTGCGACTTCTAGCGCTCTCGTGGCGGATCGGAAGAGCGAGGATCGTGAAATGGCGGCGATCGCCGAGATCATCGCCAGCGCCTTCGCAACCGGCCTTTTGCACCCGGTCGGCGTTTGGCTTCCTGCGCCCCGCGCCCTCACGGGCCGCGACCCGCGAGCACGGCCCACGCGTCAAAGGCGCCGTAGGCTCCGGCTTCGCCCGGGTGGAACATTGCAACCGTCACGCCTACATGGCTGAAACCCGAATTTGTCCAGTATATCGGTATCAGGCGGAAATAGGCATATCCGTTCTGAAGGGTCAGTTGCGCCGCTCGCACCATGGTGTGGCTGGCCGCGTCGCTGCTGAAAGGCGCATCGGTATCGAGGCGCACGATGTTGGGCGCGAGCGGTGTTTCCGTGGTCAGACAGCCCGACAAGCACACACTGAGCGCGGCGACGGCCAAGACGGTTGATTGTCGCATTATAGCCCCCGCTGCGAGGGTTCCGACGCTATGCCGGCAACCGGAACGCGGCAAGCCCGGCTCACGGCGTCAAACGCAAATTCAGTGGTTGCAGAGGCCCATTGCTACCCGCCGACCCAATGCTTTGCTCCTCCGATGAACCCGCCGTAACAGCGAAGATTCCGATGACACTGCTGCAGCGCGGGCAAAGCTACGGCCATGACGCCGAGGACGATGACGACGAAGATGAGGAAATCCCGAAGTTGCTTTCGCAATATCTGACGTCGGATGGCCGCCAGTTCCTCGGGCGAGTTGGGTGGGCCGGTAATGCGCAAATCGATCTCGTATCGCTAATGGGCGGATCCTGAACCACCGCTGACGGCCTCATCAGCCAGCCAATTCGTCAGGAGTTGGGTGCGCCACCCGCGTCGCGAGTGAGGCTACGACCGGAACGTCCTGAAGTCGAGCCACTTGTCTCCGCGTGATTGGTAGGAATATTGGTGGAATCGCCTCGAATCCTGAAGCTTTTGGCGCGGGTTTTGCGAAAAACGGCCCAAGTGCGAAAGATTCCCTTTTTTTCCAGTTATGCACCGTCCGGGGCCAAGGCGAAAAAACGTTGTCGCGATGCTCACATGATCATTGCCTGTGACAGGCGGTCTCTACCTTTCCGTCTTGCGCGGCCTCTGCCCCCGTCTTGCGACCGCGTTTGCCGCTCGTGGACGAGTGGTTGTAGGTACCCCCTATTTGTTCTTGAAATACTTCGTAATCACATGTTATAAGGAGATCAGACCGCAATGGCGTGGGGGACGGAAAGCGAAGTTGGCATGGAGGCGCCTTCGAATCTCACAGCAAGCTGCAGCTGGACCGCCCTGGGGCGGGATGGGGCGGCAGCGGTTTTCCGTTTGAGCCCGCTTGCGCTGAGGAGGATTGACTTCGCCTTGCTCGGCGTCGAACCAGCCGCGAACCGGTTTGACGGCGTTGTCTTCGGTCAGCAGGCATGGGAGCGGTTGGCTGCCGGCGGGCAGCCCGCGGACCAAGCGTAGGCGTCAGCGCGAAGCGGACGGGAAAAAGAATGGAACTCCCAAGCTGTGAAGTTCGGCGACCCCCTCGCCCGCTTCGCGGGCGAGGGATACGCGACGGCTTGGGAGTTACAAAAGAATTTGGATTCCGGCGTAACCCCTTGAGAACAGCCGATTCCTGGAAGACTTTTGCTTGGATTCTGTTACCCTGGGCTTTGCTCCGGTGCTCCTGAGCTTTGGCGGAACGTTCCGCGGCTTGGTCTTAGGGGGCCCCAGTGGGCTCGAGCCTTGAGGAACGCCGCCGCGGCCAGTCCCGTCCAATCGGGGCGACTTCGGACGAACGTAAGCGGGATAAACGGACAGCTAATGGATAATCATCGCGCCGGATTATCGGGTTATCGCTCAACCGAAGCATACAGGAAAATCCGGCCGCGCCCAGGGCCCGACTTCTCGGGGCGGTATCGGTTCTGTTCCATGCGATCGGGGAGATCGGAGTGTTAGAGTCACCGAACTAGTAGGGCGGAGGCGTCAGCGCATATTCGCCGTGGGCGGCATTGAGCTGCTGTTGGGTCGGCCGCACGGGGCCCCCCGGGACGATGTCCGAGTTGGCGCATCCTGCAAGCAGCAAGCCGACCGCCGCCATCAAAAGAAGTCGCTTCATGGCTCCCCTCCTGCCCGCCAAGTCGTCCAATCTCTCTCGCCTCAATAGATGCGCTGCGGAGCCCCGCCGTCAATCCGCCTTCGGCGCCTTCATATTACCATGACAGGACCGCCTTTACCATTTTCGGGGCGCACTTCATGATGCCGGTCGCACGCGTCCCGCAGTCAGGCGGCCAAAGGCTTGCGCTCGAAGCCGGCGACCGACCATATGGCCGGGAAGCAATCGAGAGCGGCGGATGAAGATTCAAGACATTTGGAATGAGGCCTTCGCTGTTTTGGGGACGGGGCGCCAGGTTGCTCCTTTCTCCGCCCGTTGGCCCGATTTCATGCTGGCGGACGCCTATCGGGTCGCCACCGCGGTTCGGGCGCTGCGCGAGGCGGCTGGGGAGCGACCCGTCGGACGCAAAATCGGGTTCACCAACCGGACGATCTGGGCCGAATACAATGTCCACGCGCCGATGTGGGGATATGTCTACGACAGCACGGTCCACGACCTGCCGCAAGGCGGCGCGGACGTGTCCTTGAACGGCTTCGCCGAACCGCGTCTCGAGCCGGAGATCGTGTTCGGACTGGCGGCCGCGCCAGCCGCCGGCCTGGACGAGCACGCGCTGCTCGGTTGCATCGCGTGGATCGCCCATGGTTTCGAGATCGTCCAGTCGATCTTCCCCGGCTGGACTTTCGTCGCCGCCGATACGGTCGCTGCCTACGGCCTCCATGGCGGGCTGTGGATTGGGCCGCGCCATCCGGTCGCGTGCCGCCTCGACGACTGGAGGCTCGAGCTCTCTGCATTTGAGATCGACCTTTTCCGGAACGGCGTCCTGGCCGACCACGGCCGCGCGGCGAATGTCCTGGACGGCCCGGTTTCCGCGCTGCGGCGCCTGGTCGAGTTGCTCGCCGCCGATCCAACCAATCCGACGCTCGCAGCCGGCGAAATCGTGACGACCGGAACGCTCACGCGCGCTTTTCCGGTGGCTGCCGGCGAGGCATGGACGACCGAGTTGGCCGGCATTCCGCTCGAAGGCGCGCGCATTCGTTTCGTCTGAGCGGTCGAAGCAGGCGAAGCCGAGGGTCTGCATGGCATGCCAGAACAGCATGCCTATGCGGTTCTGGGCTCCACAAGCAGGCGACCCGTTGAGCTTCCCTGTCGCCGGGCATTACTTTTCGGTTGTGGCCGATCGTTTCGCTCAGGCGCTTTCGGGCGCCGATCCGCTCACTTGCCGCGCTCGAGCCGCTTCAAGAGCACAAAGTCGGCGTAGCCGTCCGGCGTCAGGCCGTTGCGCGCCTGATAGGCGCGGACCGCCGAACTGAGCGAGTCGCCCACCATCCCGTCGAGCTCGCCCGGGTCGTACCCCATCTGCTTGAGCCTCGCCTGAAGCCGGCGGACCTGGGTCTCGGCGAGGCGTGGGTCCTTCTTCGGCCAGTCGGCGACGAGACGGCTGCGGCCCTCGATTGCGTCGCCCAGCAAGGCGACCGAAAGAGCGTAGGCGGTCGAGGGATTGTAGGCCTTGATCACCTCGAAGTTGCTGGTGATCAGGAAGATCGGGCCCTTGAGGCCCGCGGGAATGAGAAGGCGGGCGTCGCCGGTGTCGGGCAGCGCGCCGCCGTCGGCGCGCTTGACGCCCCGGGCGGCGAAGCCGGCGAAGGGAGAGAGTTCCGAGGAATCCGCATCCGTCAGCGCGAAGCCGGGAGGCAGCCGGACCTCGAAGCCCCAGGGAAGCTCCTCTTTCCAACCATGCCCGGCGAGAAAGTTGGCGGTCGAGCCGATTGCGTCGGCTTCGCTCGTCCAGATGTCGCGCCGGCCGTGATCCTCGAAGTCGATCGCGTAGATGAGGAAGCTCGACGGCATGAACTGCGTCTGTCCCATCGCTCCGGCCCACGAGCCCTGCATCGCCCGCGCCTCGATGTCCCCGTCCTCCAGGATGACGAGCGCCGAAAGCAGCTCGTCGCGGAAGTAATCGGCGCGGAAGCCGGCGTAAGCGAGGCTGGCGAGCGACCGGATGACGCTGTCCGAACCGCTGAACCCGCCAAAGTCGGTCTCCACTCCCCAGATGCCCATGATGACGCCCGGATCGACGCCGAAAGCCTCGTTCGCCTTCTTGAGCCAGGCGCTCGCCGTCCCGGCCTTGGCGCGGCCGCGCTCGATGCGTCCGGGCGAAACAGCGCTGGCGATGTAGTCCCAGATCGGTCGAGCGAACTCGGCCTGGCCGTTGGCGTCGGCGACGACTTTCGAGTCGAAGGAGACGTCCATGAAGGCGCGGTCGAAGGTCGCGCGCGAAATCCCGCGCTCCTCGGCCAGCGGCCACAGCGACGCGACGAATTCGCGAAACGACGGCTTCTTCGGCGACGCGCCGGCGGAGAAGGCGAGAAGGCCCGACAGGAGCAGGATGAAGCCTGCCCTCACCGAATTCAGCGAACCCTTCCGGCGCCCTTGGCCGCCAGGCTTGGCCGCGCGCATGACCCCCTCCTCCAACGTCGCGAGAATGCGCCAGAGTTCCTCCGCGCCTTCCCAGACGGGCCGGATCGTTGCGCGGCGTCCCGGCTTGTACGCGAACCAATCGGCGCGCGACAGAGCAAACTCCAGTTTCGCTCCCTTCAGCGACTTCTTTGGGGCCGGCGCCAAGGCGGTTGGCTGGCCGCGGAGTGTGGCGCCCGCTTCCTCGCGTAAGTTGCGAAGCTGGCGCTGGCCGGCGCGCGCCGATCGGCCTCTCGAGCGAGGCTAGCATCGAGAACGACGGGATCCGGCCTAGCCGATGAAGGTCAGCACCGTCGGGCCAAAAAACCCGAAGGCGAGCAAAGCAGCGCCGATCACGCCCAATCCGATGCTGAACCAGATGAGCGCGGCGATCCCGGTGATGATCGAAGCGGAGGCCAATACGATTGCGATCTGGATCAGGCCGCTCCCGAGCTCGTAGTGTCCGAGGCGGCGGTTTGCCAGCTCCCGCCGTTCGCTGGCCTCTTTGGCTCGGTCCTGGATCGATTCCAGGCTGTCCTTGGGGTTTTTCGGGTCCTTTTCAAATCGCGCGGCGGTCGCCTTGAAATCCCCGATCTGCTTTTCGAACGCCTCTTGCGCCCTCGGGTCGTTAAGGGCGGCCTTTTGGGCCTCGAGGGTCGCGGCGGCCGTTTCGACGACAGTCGAGCAAATCCTCTTGGCCTGGTAGAAATTGTACAGGTCGGAAGATTCGATGTTTTTCTCGGTCGACAGGTGCTCGGCGTTTTTTGCGCCAGCTTCGGCAAGCGCCAGCAGCAGAGCAAGGACGGCGATGAGAAGAGCAATTCTCTGATCTTTTTCTTTCGCCTCGAGTGCCAACTCGGTCGCCTCGGACATCGACTTGTGCTCCCTCGCACTCATTTTCCCGGGTCATCCGGTCGCATAGGCCGCAGGCCGGTTGCTTCCTTATCAGCCGGGCGCCGAGTTCGAACTCATGTTCGCGACCTCGACGACGAGCTCGTCCTGCGTGTGAAACGCCGACAGCCGCTGCGAGAGGGGTTTAGAGCATCGCGCCATCGTCGCGCCCTTCCTCATAGCCGCGGCTCGGTCGCTGCTATAATATGCGTCGCTCGCCAGCAACGCCTGTCGGCAACCAATTCGCAGGAGCCTGCATGAGCACGGTGATGGTGGGCGAGGCCGAGGTGGAGTCCGTCGACCCGGCGGCGATCCCGCAGAGAAGGCTTTACACCGGCGCGACGATGCCCGCCGTGGGGCTCGGCACGTTCGGCTCCGATCATGTGGCGGCGAACGAGGTGGGGGCAGCGGTCAGGGGCGCAGCCGCGGTCGGCTACAGGCATTTCGACTGCGCGTCGGTCTACGGCAACGAGGATGCCGTCGGCGCCGCGCTCGAAGCGATCGTCCGGGGCGGGATCGAGCGCGAAGAGCTTTGGGTCACCTCGAAACTGTGGAACGATATGCACGGCGAAAAGGACGTGATGGCCTCGTGCCGGAAGTCGCTCGCCGACCTGCGTCTCGATTATCTCGACCTCTTCCTGGTGCACTGGCCCTTTCCGAATTTCCACCCGCCGGGCTGCGACGTGACCTCGCGGAGCCCGGACGCAAAATCCTACATCCACGAAAACTACATGAGGACCTGGCGCAGCATGGAGGAGCTGGTCGATCTGGGGCTGGTGCGCCACATCGGCACGTCGAACATGACCATCCCCAAGCTGAAGCTCGTTCTGCGCGACGCGAGGATAAAACCGGCGGCGAACGAGATGGAACTTCACCCGCATTTCCAGCAGCCAAAACTGTTCCGGTTCGTGGTCGAGAACGGAATGCAGCCGATCGGCTACGCTCCCCTCGGCTCGCCGGGCCGCCCCGAGCGCGACAAGTCGGCGGAAGACACGTCGCCGACCGAGGATCCGGTGATCGTCCGGATCGCCGAGCGTCATGGCGTTCATCCCGCGGCAGTCTGCATCAAGTGGGCGGTGCAGCGGGGCCAGACGCCGATCCCGTTTTCCGTCAATCCGCGCCATTACGCGGCGAATCTCAGGGCCGCCAGCGAGGACCCGCTCACCGACGACGAGATGCGGGAGATCGCCGCGATCGACCGCCACTGCCGTCTGATCAAGGGGCAGGTCTTCTTGTGGAAGGAGGGGCAGAGCTGGGAGGACCTTTGGGACATGAACGGGGAAATCGCCCCGCCGTAGCCGCACGCGTGGAATCAGCGAAATGCGCCGTAAACTCATTCCGGTTCGAACCTGGCTGGGGCGCCAGGATTCGAACCTGGGAATGGCGGAATCAAAATCCGCTGCCTTACCGCTTGGCGACGCCCCAATTGGCCGCAGAGCCGAACGGCCCGGCGGAAAGCGGGCGGACAATAGTTCGGGGACTGTCCAGCCGCAATGGTCCTGAGGAATTTTGTCCCGAGGCTGTGGGCGCGCTCGGTAGCCCGTCGAAAAGCCGGGGTCCTTCCGGAGGCCCTACGAAGGCGGGGGGCGCGGTCAGCGCCCGCGCCTACAAAGCGGCCTTCGCGAGCCCCATGAGATCAGCGTTGGCGCCGCAGACCAGCACGCCGACGCGCTCGCCCCTTTCCCCTCGATAGGCGCCGCTCGCGAGGGCGGCGAAGGCGGCCGCGCCGCCCGGTTCGGCGATGATCGAGAGGTCGCGCCAAAGGCGCCTTTGGGCCTCGACGATGGCGGCGTCGGTCACCAGCGCGACCTCCGCCACGCATTTCCGCGCGATGGCGAAGTTGAGATCGCCGACCCGCTTCGCCCCGAGCGAGTTGGCGGCGATCGACTGGACCGTGACGTCGACCGGCCGGCCGGCCTCCAGAGCGGCATGCAGCGCCCGCGAGCCCTCGGGCTCGACCCCGACGACCTTGACCCGGCGGCCGAACCAGGCCGCGACGCCGGCGATCAGCCCGCCGCCGCCGACCGCGATGAGCACCGTGTCGAGCGCCGGCAACTCGAGGCGCGCGAGGTCCTCCTCCCATTCGAGAGCGACTGTGCCGGCCCCGGCGATCGTCTGGGGCGCGTCGTAAGGGTGGATTTTCAACGCGCCGCTCTCGCCGACGTAGACGTCGCAGGATTGTTGGGCCTCGTCGTAGGAGCCGCCCCCGACGACGGTCTCGGCGCCGCAGGCGCGGATTCTGGCGATTTTTGCCGGCGTCGCGATCTCCGGCACGAACACCCGGGCCCTCACGCCGAGCGTCTGCGCCGCATAGGCGACCGCCGCGCCGTGGTTGCCGCCGGACGCAGTGGCGCAGCCAGCGGCCGGAGCGGCCCGGGTGAGAAGG
This sequence comes from uncultured Alphaproteobacteria bacterium, assembly GCA_963823165.1. Lineage (GTDB taxonomy): Bacteria > Pseudomonadota > Alphaproteobacteria > Rhizobiales > Beijerinckiaceae > Roseiarcus. Next base: position 364,177 of record CAWGKV010000040.1, read on the forward strand.
TTGTGGAAGGCGCCGCGCGCCTTGAATGACCCGCTGTGCTGGAGGCATTCGAGCTTCAGAGAAATCGAGGCCAAGCCTGCAATCGGAGAGGACGTCTCGAGGATCGGCGTTCGGCGGATATGTCTTGCGATCCGCCCATGGGCGGCGCGGATGTCGGCGGCGGTCACCGCCGGTTCGGCGTGGCGGTTGTCACTGCTGATCGAGTCCGAGGTCACGTTTCGTCTTTCTTGGCAGCGCCGCCGCGACGAGAGCAAAACTTCGGCGCAGGTAGTCCATGAGCTCCGTGTCGCCCATTGTCCGACGGTCGACCCGCTGGACCCAGGTCAGGCCGCGTGAGGCCAGATAAGGCGCGGGGCGCAGGCCCGGCAAGTCCTTCAGCACGGCGTAGCTGGTTTCCGAGCATTTGAAGGTCACCGCGAACTCGGCGGATTCCGACCACCCGCCGACCGCGAAGACTTTGCCGCCGACTTTCCATACGCTGGCGTCGCCCCACTGGACGACATGCGTCGAATGCGGGAGGCCGGCGCAGAACGCGTCGAACGCGTCGCGGGTCATGGGCCGCCCCTCATCCGGCCGCTGCGCGGCCACCTTCTCCCGCAAGCGGGAGAAGGGATTCGCCCCCTCTCTTGCTTGCGGGAGAGGGCTGGGCTGAGGGGCTGGCCCCTCAGAACTTCATCGCATCCTTGAGTTCGCGCAGGCGGTCGAGCTTCTCCTGCGCCTGGCGCTTCTGGTCCTCGCTCGCATCGGCGAGGTCCTCTTCCGCGTTCTTGATCTCCTGATCGAGTTTCGCCGCGCTCAAGTCCTCGAAGGGAATCGCGGTCTCCGCAAGAAGAATGAGGCCCAGCGGATTGACCTCGGCGAAGCCGCCGCGGACGAAGACCCGGTGGCGCCGGCCGGCCGCGTCCTCGATGGCGACGACGCCGGGGCGGACCGAAGTTACCGTCGGCGCATGGTCCGTCAGCACCTGGAAGTCGCCCTCGTTGCCCGGCACGACCACCGCTTGCGCCGGCCCGCTGAACAAAACCCGGTCGGGCGACACGAGTTCGAAGGGAAAGGTGGCCATCGCCTCAGGCCGCTTCCGCCGCGAGCTTCTTGGCCTTCTCGACCGCCTGCTCGATCGTGCCGACCATGTAAAAGGCCGCCTCGGGCAGGTTGTCGTACTTGCCCTCGACGATGCCCTTGAAGCCCTTGACGGTGTCTTCGATCCTCACCTGCACGCCGGGCGTCCCGGTGAACACCGCCGCAACGTCGAACGGCTGCGACAGGAAGCGCTCGATCTTGCGGGCGCGAGCGACGGTCAGCTTGTCCTCTTCCGACAGTTCGTCCATCCCCAGGATCGCGATGATGTCCTGCAGCGCCTTGTAGCGCTGAAGCACCTGCTGGACCTGCCGGGCGACGGTGTAGTGCTCCTCGCCGACGATGGCGGCGGACAGCATGCGCGAGGTCGAGTCGAGCGGGTCGACCGCCGGATAGATGCCCTTTTCCGAGATCGCCCGCGACAGCACGGTCGTCGCGTCGAGGTGGGCGAAAGAGGTCGCCGGCGCCGGGTCGGTCAGGTCGTCGGCGGGCACGTAGATCGCCTGCACCGAGGTGATCGAGCCCTTGGTCGTCGTGGTGATGCGCTCCTGCAGCGCGCCCATGTCGGTGGCGAGCGTCGGCTGATAACCGACCGCGGAGGGGATGCGGCCAAGCAGCGCCGACACTTCCGAGCCCGCCTGGGTGAAGCGGAAGATGTTGTCGATGAAGAGCAGCACATCCTGCCCCTGGTCCCGGAAATATTCCGCCACGGTGACGCCGGTCAGCCCGACGCGGGAGCGTGCGCCGGGCGGCTCGTTCATCTGGCCGTACACGAGAGCGCATTTCGACTTCACGTTCGGGTCGGGATGATGCGGATCCGCGTTGACCTTCGATTCGATGAACTCGTGATAGAGGTCGTTGCCCTCGCGGGTGCGCTCGCCGACGCCGGCGAACACCGAATAGCCGCCGTGCGTCTTGGCGACGTTGTTGATCAGCTCCTGGATGAGCACGGTCTTGCCGACGCCCGCGCCGCCGAACAGGCCGATCTTGCCGCCCTTGGCGTAAGGCGCGAGGAGGTCCACGACCTTGATGCCGGTGATCAGGATCTGCGCTTCCGTCGACTGCTCGACATATTCCGGCGTCGGCTGATGAATCGCGCGGCGGCCCTCCATCTCGATCGGGCCGGCTTCGTCGACCGGCTCGCCGATGACGTTCATGATGCGCCCGAGCGTGCCCGGGCCTACCGGGACCGAGATCGGGCCGCCGGTGTCGACGACTTCCTGGCCGCGGACGAGGCCTTCCGACACATCCATCGCGATGCAGCGCACAGTGTTCTCACCCAGCTGCTGGGCGACTTCGAGCACCAAACGGTTGCCCCGGTTGTCGGTTTCCAGCGCGTTGAGAATCGGCGGCAGGTCGCCCTCGAACTTCACATCGACGACGGCGCCGATCACCTGGGTGACCCGTCCGGTTGTATTCGCGATATTCGCCATTTTGACGTCCTCGTTCATTCTTCGGGTCGCGGTGGGCGACGGGTTGGTTCAGAGCGCCTCGGCGCCCGAGATGATTTCGATGAGCTCCTTGGTGATCATCGCCTGGCGGGTGCGGTTGTAGCGAAGCGTGTATTTCTTCACCATTTCGCCCGCGTTGCGGGTGGCGCTGTCCATCGCGCTCATCTGCGCGCCGAAGAACGAGGCGGCGTTCTCCAGAAGCGCGCGATAGATGCGCACGGTCAGCGCCTGCGGCAGGAGCTGGGTCAGGATTTCCCCTTCGTCCGGTTCGTATTCGTACGAAGGCGCCTTCTCGTTCTTCTCGCCGAGCTCCGGCGGAATGAGCTGCTGCGCGGTCGGGATCTGCGAGATGACCGACCTGAAGCGCGAGTAGAAGAGCGTGCAGACGTCGAACTCGCCGCTGTCGAACAGCGCGATGATCTTGTCCCCGATCGGGCGCGCCGTCTCGTAGGTGATCGTGCGCACAGCGCGCAGGTCGATCAGCTCCAAAATCTGCTTCTCGTGCGTGCGGCGCAGCTGGTCGTAGCCCTTCTTGCCGACGCAGAGGATCTTGACCGACTTCCCCTCGGCCGCGAGCGCGGTGGCCCTGTCGCGTGCCAGACGCACGATCGCGGTGTTGAAGGCGCCGCACAGGCCGCGCTCGCCGGTACAGACGACCAGGAGATGGGTCTGGCTCGAGCCCGAGCCGGCGAGCAGGCGCGGGGCCTGGCCTTCCTTCGCCGCGGCCCCGAGATTGGTCAGCACCGCCTCGACCCGCTCGGCATAGGGGCGGGCGGCTTCGACCGCCGCCTGGGCGCGGCGGAGCTTCGACACGGCGACCATCTGCATCGCCTTGGTGATCTTCTGCGTCGACTTGACGGAGGCGATCCGGTTTCTGAGGTCCTTGAGCGACGGCATCGCTTGTAATCTGCGCTCAGGCGAAGCTGGCGGCGAACGAATCGACCGCCGACTTGAGCTTGGCTTCGACGTCGGGCGTCGAGATCGTTGGACGAGCGGATCGCCTCCAAAATGTCGGGGTGCTTAGAGCGCAGGTTGGCGAGCAGCCCGTCCTCGAACGGGCGAACCTGGTTCAGCGCCAGCTTGTCGAGATAGCCGTTGACGCCAGCGTAAATGACGCAGACCTGCTCCTCCATCTTGAGCGGCGAGAACTGCGGCTGCTTGAGGAGCTCGGTGAGGCGCGCGCCGCGGTTGAGCAGGCGCTGGGTGACCGCATCGAGGTCGGAGCCGAACTGGGCGAAGGCCGCCATCTCGCGATATTGCGCGAGCTCGCCCTTGATCTTGCCGGCGACCTTTTTCGTCGCCTTGGTCTGGGCCGACGAGCCCACGCGCGACACCGAGAGTCCGACGTTCACCGCCGGGCGGACGCCCTGGTAGAAAAGGTCCGTCTCGAGGAAGATCTGGCCGTCGGTGATCGAGATGACGTTGGTCGGGATATAGGCCGAGACGTCGTTGGCCTGGGTTTCGATGATCGGGAGCGCGGTCAGCGACCCCGAGCCGTTGTCCTGGTTGAGCTTGGCGGCGCGCTCCAGCAGGCGGGAGTGCAGATAGAAGACATCGCCCGGATAGGCTTCGCGGCCCGGCGGGCGGCGCAGCAGCAGCGACATCTGGCGGTAGGCGACGGCCTGCTTGCTGAGGTCGTCGTAAATGATGACCGCGTGCATGCCGTTGTCGCGGAAATATTCGCCCATGGCGCAGCCGGAGAAGGGCGCCAGATACTGCATCGGCGCCGCGTCGGAGGCGGTCGCGGCGACGATGATCGAATATTCGAGCGCGCCGTTCTCCTCGAGGACCTTGACGAACTGGGCGACGGTCGAACGCTTCTGCCCGACCGCGACATAGACGCAGTAGAGCTTGCGGTTCTCGTCGTCGCCCTGGTTCAAGCGGCTTCTGGTTGAGGATGGTGTCGAGCGCGATCGCGGTCTTGCCGGTCTGACGGTCGCCGATGATCAGCTCGCGCTGGCCGCGACCGATCGGAATCATCGCGTCGATCGCCTTGAGGCCGGTCGCCATCGGCTCGCTGACCGACTTGCGCGGAATGATGCCGGGCGCCTTCACGTCGACCCGGGCGCGGCGGACGGCGTTCACCGGCCCCTTACCGTCGATCGGGTTGCCGAGCGCGTCGACGACGCGTCCGAGCAGCTCCTTGCCGACCGGAACGTCGACGATCGCCCCGGTGCGCTTGACTGTCTGGCCTTCCTTGATCTCGCGGTCGGCGCCGAAAATGACGATGCCGACGTTGTCCGTCTCGAGGTTCAACGCCATGCCGCGCGTGCCGTTCTCGAACTCGACCATCTCGCCGGCCTCGACCTTGTCGAGCCCGTAGGCGCGGGCGATGCCGTCGCCGACGCTGAGCACCTGACCGACTTCGGTCACCTCCGCCTCGGCGCCGAAATTGGCGATCTGGCTCTTGAGAATCGAAGAAATTTCTGCGGCGCGGATGTCCATCAGCCGACCTCTTTCATGGCTAGGCGAATTGCGTTGAGCTTGGTTTTGAGCGAGCCGTCGACCATGCGCGAGCCGAGCTTGACGGTCAGGCCGCCGATGATCGATGGATCGATCTTGACGTCAAGATCGATCTCCCGGCCGCCCGAGGCGGCTTTCAGCTGGTCCTTGAGCGCGGCGAGGTTCGCCTCCGAGAGGGCGATCGCCGTCGTAACCTCGGCGTGCGTGACGCCGCGGCTCGCGTCGTAGAGCTTGCGGTAGGCCGCGATCATCGAGCGGATGAAGAACAGGCGGCGCTTGACCGTGACGAGGCGGACGAAATTGGCGGCGATCCCGCCGATGCCGCCCCGGTCGAGAAGAACATCGAGCGCCCTGAGCTGGTCGGCGGCCGAAAAAACCGGGCTGCGGACGAGCCGTTCGAGATCGGGGCTTTCGGCGATGAGGGCGTCGAGCTTCGCCAGGGACTCGGCGACGGAATCCGTCTGACGCTCGTCCCGGGCGAGCGAAAAGAGGGCGGACGCATAGCGCCCGGCGACGCCGGAAACGAGGATCTCGTCTTGTGCCAAAGCTCGTAACCTCAGAAGGCGTCGATGGGCGCGCGGCGAAGCCTTCTCGACCGTCGCCAACCCCGGAATTCGTGGAAGATTCCGCTTCGCGAATTTCTAGCGCGCCGGCCGGCCCGACCCCAAAGGCGGGCGTTGCCTAACATAGGACTTTTCGGGGCGCAACTTGCGAAACCGGCGGAATCCGGAGATCTCGACCAAAGGCGCAAAGGCTTCCGACGGCCTACGGGCGGGGCGGTCCACGATGTCAACCGCAGCTGCCGCTCTTGCTGTCGCCATGATGCGGGTCTTAGAGAACGCCCCCAAAGCCGAGCCAGGGCCTCAAGCATCGAGGGGTTGGTGATGGGCGTGCCGTGAACGACCGCGTTCCGACGCTTATTCTGGCCAGAAATCGTCGTCCAGGACGCTCTCCGGGTCCCATGGGCAAGCCGCCGGAAAACGCGAGCGCTCGAGGCCGGTTTCCCTTTCCGCCTCGATGAGCGCACGGGGCCAGGCTTGTCCGATCGACTTGGAAACGATCGGCGCCAGGCTCGGATTGTCGTCGAGCAGACCCCTGATATCGAGTCTTTGCCCTTCGATGCTCAAACGCCAGCTTCTTCCGCGCATCATGGGCTGAAAGCGCCATTTGACGAGATGGAGGAGGAGGATCGTCAGGCGGTTGACAAGCTCCCGCCTTTCCGCCTTCCCCATGCTTTCGATTTCCTCTGCAATATTCGTCACGTCGGCCTGGGCGATCTTCCCCGAGCGCAGGAGCGCCGCCTGCTCGCGGCTCCACGCGTAAAAGTCATCCTCGTATCTGGTCGACTTGGCGGACATGGTCTCATGTTAGCGCGGCGCCTGCCTGTGGTCCACGTCAGGTAGCTGCGGCAGGGGCGTTAGTCCGACTGCCCGGAAGGCGACCGAGCGGCGCTCGCTGTTGCAGGTTCTTGCGCTCCTCGAGCCCCTCGAGGAACACTTTCCGGACGTCGACGCCGTACCGAGCCCGGCTCGCGACGTGGATCTCTGAGGTCGCCGCCGCTGTTGTCTATTGGGTCGTGTCCTGGCTGACCGACGAATTCTTGAACGCGACCGCTTTTTGCTCGCGGGCGAACAACTCGACATCGTCGCGCAGCGTGCCCTGGTTCCCCTTCAGCGCGAGGACATAATCGGCCTTCTTGTCGATGATATTCTGAGCGATTCCGCGCTGGCAGCCCATGGCGTCGATGGTCACCACTGCGCCCTCGATGGCCAGCAGCTCGAGCAGGGCGGGAATAGCGACGATCTCGTTGGACTTGTCGCCGACCCTGGTCTGCCCGAGCACCATGCGCTGGCGCGCGGCGAAGGCCGAGACGACATGAATGGGCTCTTCGCCCCCCTTCTTCTGGTAGGAGCGCCGGACCGTTTTGCCATCGATGGCGATCACCTCGGCCGACGTCTTCGTCAGCCCCGCCGCCCACGCCACAAAACAGCGCTGGAACGCGACCGGGTCGAGCTTGGCGAGGATGATGCCCAACTGATCATGCGAGGGCGTGCCGTTGGCGAAGGGTCGAAAGCGCTATTGGGCGAACCGGGCGCTTTCGGTTCCCTTCCCACCCGGCCCCTGCTATTCCCCGCGCCCATGTCCGCCCACCCCATCCAGAACATCCGCAACTTCGCGATCATCGCCCATATCGACCACGGCAAGTCGACGCTCGCCGACCGGCTCATCCAGCAGACGGGGACCATGGCCGAGCGCGAGATGGTCGAGCAGGTGCTCAATTCGATGGACATCGAGCGCGAGCGCGGCATCACCATCAAGGCCAACACCGTCCGGCTCGAATACCGCGCCCGGGACGGCAAGACCTACATCCTCAACCTCATGGACACCCCCGGCCACGTCGACTTCGCCTACGAGGTGTCGCGCTCGCTCGCCGCCTGCGAGGGGTCGCTGCTGGTGGTCGACGCGAGCCAGGGAGTCGAGGCGCAGACGCTCGCCAACGTCTATCACGCGCTCGACGCGGGGCACGAGATCGTGCCGGTCCTGAACAAGATCGACCTGCCGGCCGCCGAGCCCGACCGGATCAAGGAGCAGATCGAGGACGTCATCGGCCTCGACGCGTCGGAGGCGGTGCCGATCTCGGCCAAGACGGGGCTGAACGTCGACCTCGTGCTCGAGGCGATCGTCAACCGCCTGCCGGCGCCGAAGGGCGACGAGACGGCGCCCTTGAAGGCGCTCTTGGTCAATTCCTGGTACGACGCCTATCTCGGCGTCGTCGTGCTGGTGCGCGTCGTCGACGGCTTCTTCCGCAAGGGCATGCGCATCCGCATGATGGGATCGGACGCAGCCTACGAAGTCGACCGGCTCGGGGTCTTCCGCCCCAAAATGGCGGAAACCGACAGGCTCGGCCCCGGCGAGATCGGCTACATCACCGCCCAGATCAAGCAGGTGGCCGACACGCGAGTCGGCGACACGATCACCGACGACCGGCATCCGACCGCCGCAGCGCTGCCGGGCTTCAAGCCGGCGCAGCCGGTGGTGTTCTGCGGCCTCTTCCCGACCGACGCGGCCGACTTCGAGGCCCTGCGCGCCGCCATGGGCCGGCTCCGCCTCAACGACGCCAGCTTTTCCTACGAGATGGAGACTTCCGCCGCGCTCGGCTTCGGCTTCCGCTGCGGATTTCTCGGGCTTCTTCACCTCGAGATCATCCAGGAGCGGCTCGAGCGGGAATTCAACCTCGACCTCATCGCGACCGCTCCCTCGGTCATCTACAAGATCGCGCTGACCGACAAGAGTGAGATCGAGCTGCACAACCCGGCCGACATGCCGGATCCGGTCAAGATCGCCGAGATCAAGGAGCCCTGGATCAAGGCGACCATCCTCACCCCCGACGACTACCTCGGCGCGATCTTAAAGCTCTGCCAGGACCGGCGCGGCAATCAGCTCGACCTCAACTACGTCGGCAAGCGGGCGATGGTGGTCTACGAACTGCCATTGAACGAGGTCGTGTTCGACTTCTACGACCGCCTGAAGTCGATCTCCAAGGGCTATGCCTCGTTCGACTATTCCCTCGCCGACTACCGGCCGGGCGACCTGGTCAAAATGTCGATCCTGGTCAATGGCGAGCCGGTCGACGCGCTGTCGATGTTGGTCCACCGCGACAGGGCCGAGAGCCGGGGGCGGGCGATGGTCGAGAAGCTCAAGGATCTCATCCCGCCGCACATGTTCCAGATCCCGGTCCAGGCGGCGATCGGGGCAAAGATCATCGCCCGCGAGACGATCCGGGCGCTGCGCAAGGACGTCACCGCCAAATGCTACGGCGGCGACGCCACCCGCAAGCGGAAACTGCTTGAGAAGCAGAAGGCGGGCAAGAAGAAGATGCGCCAGTTCGGGAAAGTGGATATCCCGCAGGAGGCGTTCATCCAGGCCTTGAAGATGGACAGCTGAGGCCGCTGGCACGGGCCGCCGCCGTTTGGCGCGGCCGCATCCATTTCAAGGGCTTGGGCGCCAAAATCTGTCGCATCGTAACTCCCAGGGCGGGTGACAAGAGGCCTTATCAAAGCAAGGACCTCATCCTGAGCTTGTCGAAGGATGATCCATTGGACGGCGGCGTTCGTGCACCCAAACGTCCTTCGACAAGCTCAGGACGAGGCGGCTTTGGAGTTGCGTCGCATCCGCAGGCTTTTAAACATTTATGTTATGTTGAAATAGCGCAGCTGTTGGCGGTCAGAAGTTGATATCCCAGCCGGTTGAAACTAAGTTCACCGGACTAAACCGGAAACCAAAGCTGATGCGCACCGTCAACATCCACGAAGCCAAGACCCACCTCTCGCGGCTCGTCGACGCCGCCGCCAAGGGGGAGCCGTTCATCATCGCCAAGGCCGGCAAGCCCTTGGTCAAGGTCGTGCCGATCGACGCGCCCGCCGCGCCGAAGCGCTTCGATTTCATGCGCGGCCAGTTCACTGTGCCGGACGATTTCGACACGATGTATCAGGAGGAAATCGAAAAGATGTTCTACGGCGAAGACGAGTGAGGCTCCTGCTCGACACCCACATCCTGCTCTGGACCATCGCCGAAAGCCGGAGGCTCTCCGCCGACGGCGCGCGCTCTGATTGGGGACGCCGGGAGCGAAATCACGTTCAGCGTCATCAGCCTCTGGGAGGTCGCGATCAAGACCGCTCGCGGGCACGAGCCGATTTTCGCATTCGACGTCGGTTCGCTTCGCCGACAGCTGCACGATAACCGGTTTGCCGAGCTCGCAGTCACCGGCGCGCACGCGGTCGCGCTCGCGACCCTGCCGCCGCTCCACAAGGACCCATTCGACCGCATGCTCGTCGCCCAGGCGATCGTCGAGGGCGTGACCCTTTTGACCGCCGATCCGGCTGCGACCCGCCTCGCTCGCACCAACTTCACTGACAGCGCCCCCTTCGTCGTCGCCTGCAGCAAGGGCTGCGGAGCCAGCACCTTCGTTGATCTCCGCACCGACTGCTCAGTCGCCACCCCCTTCGCCTGTGTCCACACAATCCTCAGGAGTGCCGCAGGCTTTGTCGGCGCAGCGGCCTGGGAAGCGGCACACACCAAGATCCATGATCAACGACCGATACTCGCTCGAGTATTGGTTGTGGGGAAAGAGCCGCAGAGTTGCGGTGGCGATCGGTGTGCGGGCCGCGTTGCGCGTCGTGCCGAAAGCCTTTCTCCCGCCGCCCGAGCGGCGAATTGGAAAGAACCTGACTGAGTTTTTGGCGTTAACTTCTGCCATATTCCGCGCCAATGCTTTGACGCGGGTTGCGGGCAAATATCCGAGTTGTGCCAAAGAACTCGACAATTTTGGCGCTAACCGTGCTGCGGCAACCGCCTTTGCTGCTGCCCGTGCCGCTGCCGACCTTGATGTCCTCTCCGACGCCGAGGCCTTCACATCATCTGCCAACGCGGCAGGCGCTGCTTTCGCGGCTGTCCGCGCGGCACGCGTCAATAGTGCGGACACCGACCCAGCTAACGCCGCTGCCTCTGCGGCCTTCGCCTCTGCCCGCGTGGCAAATGACGAAATTTGGGACTCGATCCGTGCGGACATTGGAGCACTGCGGAAAGTCGGTGCCACCACCTTGATCGACCTGCCTCTGTGGCTGTCCGAAATGCCCGATTCGACGAAAGAGGCTTGGGTCGCTCTTCGGTCCAACTTACCTCAAGACCAGGATTGGGAGGTTTGGATCGATTGGTACGAAGACCGTCTGCGCGGCTGCTCGCGCGATGAGGCCCATGAAATTGTGTTTGCCAGCGTGCCGCGGGACGTTTGGGACAACGGACCTGTGGCTGCGAACGCCTGGATAAAGGTGCACCTGCCGCTAAGTCCGTCAGGGCCGTGATAAAGCGTGTGACGCGGCAAGTCCGAGTTGCGCACGACGCCGGCGTTCGCGCTAGGAAGTCCTCCGGCGCCGCTTAGACAGATCGCAACAGGGCCTTGACGCCAGCAAGTCGCTCGCGCAAGGTCGGCACGTCACGGAAACCGCGCGCATGCCGAACGAGCCCACAAGCCGCTCATCGTCATCAGCTACGCCCACGCCGACGAGCCGGAGAAGCCGGCCGAGGGCGAGGTCAAGTGGCTGTCGTTCGTGACCGGCTATCTGCGGAAGTGTCGGAGACAACACAATTACTCAGGATTGCACGGGTACGCGCTTTGAGTAAATTGCACAGCGGTGCCTTAGCCAGTTCTCGGAGCCGAAGCCTTGGATTCGTGTCGGAGGCAGATGACGATCGGGTTGGCAGATTGAGTGGGTTGAGAGGGCCTACAAGCACGAATCCTCCACTTGGTCAGTTCCCAACTCAGGACGCGCGAAAATTCGCCAAGTGGAAGATTTCACTCCGATTCACGCTGGGGTGTGGTGAAGGGGAAGTTAGGGCAAGGACGCCGCCTATTTGGTGCATCTCCGCCAATGTATCGTTGAAATTAGAACAAAGGGCTGTTGCGCTGACTTTAGCAGCGCCTATAGCTACGAATTGCCTGAGAAAGTCATTTCTGATATTTAGAAGACAGAACACTCCGGTAGCTTCTCTTACGGCGTTCAGGCGGACGCAAAGTTATCTGCGCCGTCGTACGTAGGCGTAGGAACTGTTTGGGAGACGCCTTCCGCGGTACGCGAAAAAGAGATGGCTAAGAACGGCCGCACCACGAAGTTCAAGAGACGAATAATGCTCGTCGCGTTCCATGGGGCACACGGGCTTGTGGGCGAGCGGCAGATGGCGACAAAGAAATGAACTTGGCAGGCTTAAAGAAAGATACTTCGGCGAAATCGCGGATCTTCCAATGTGTGCGATTGACGTGCTGGAAGGCGTGGATAAGGACGAAATATGCGTAGAACTGCGCGCCAAGTTTGGACACCTTGATGTCGAGGTGCTGGATGCATTGGGGCGGCCCATTCGGCGCGGAAGGGAACTCGGATGCCGCGACGTATCCGAGCCATGAAGGCTCGTGTGCGCGGGATTGCGCCGCGAAAGAGAGAGAGGAAGCAGAGTGGGATGACAGACCGGGCGTTAGGCAGCCGGAACGGGAGTTCTGCTGTCAACAGGCTCTCTCCGAGTTCACATGCCGAGGCGAAGCGGTGACCAAGATGTAAGTGCCCGCACCGATGGCGCAGTCGGAGAGAGTGGCTCGGTGAAGAAACGCACGATAGCTCGCCGAAGAAACAACACTCCTCCGTGAGTCGCGATTTCGCTCCAAACGATCCGATATGGCAGACTTTGGCCGATATCGACGCCGAAACGAGCAACAATTTTCGGACGTTGGTAGAAGCAGCAAATTTGGATCCGGCAACTGATTTGCGGGACGTAAGTCTGGTAGGGCTCTGTTTGGCGAAACAAGATTTGTCAGGCTTCGACTTCTCGGGAACGGACCTGCGCGGGACGAGCGTTCGGCGAGCGTCGAGCGCGGCTGGCCTAAAGATCTCGAAGTGCACCATCCTGGACCCCGCCGACCGCAAATGGTTGCGACGTCAGCTTGGCTTAGGGGTGACCAAGCCGCTTATCTTCATCAGCTACGCGCACGCCGATGAACAGATGCGCGCGAGCATACCAAACCTAACTCAGTTCGAACAGCTTGAGGAGGAGCTTGCCGCGCTTCGCGCCAAGCGGAGGCGGCCGACAGGCGCGCATTGGGGAACTCGACGTTGAGATAGGGCGCCTCAAGGAACCAGGGCGCGCGACGAGGAATGCCGATGGATAAGAGACGTAATGGACTCGCGCGGCGGCGGAAGGAGCGGCGAACGCGATGTGGGTCGACCGCCAAATGCAGGGCCGGACGAAATGGGATAAGGAGATAGAGCGCGCATTGGCGCCGTGACATTCATCCAGCTTGTCTCGCGCCATCGATGGCGTCGACACGGCGTCAAGAAAGAGATCGCGTTCATTCGCAGACGTCAGGCGAAAGGCGAGGACGTCGATTTCTATCCACGTGCTGACGCCGAGCCGAAGATAGCGCTCGAGAAGGTACGGGACGAGAACCTACGCCCGCGCAACGGAAAGCCGCTTTCGAGCTATTCGCTGGAGGAGCGTTATGGGCACAGGTCAGAGAGAGGAGAGGAAATAGCGGAGGTGCGGCGGAGATAGCCAGGAGGAAGCGCTCGGCGTCCACCCTGCCGCATTCCGTCTTCTCAGCCTACGCCGCCCGATAAGTCTCCGAGCGCCGGGAAGTATTGTGTAAGAAGTGTCTGTGCTTTACACGGGCAGGATAAAGTTCGATGGAGAGTTTCCGCGTTCATCTTCGCCATCGCCGCGTCGATAAAAATGACGACCAAGAATCTCTTGAGGATTAGCTTAGGGGGAAAAGCCGCGAAGCTGTGGTCGCAATCGCTGTGCGGACCGCTTTGCGTGTGCCACCCACATTTGTGAGCGATGGCAGCAAGTCGAGGAGACGGACGCAATTTTTAAGAACTGATAAGAGCTATATTTCGCGCAACGGCTTTTGCGTGGGTTGCTAGCAAGTATAAGGCACGTTTCAACGAGTTAGGCTCAAAGGCAAATCGCGCTGGTGACGCGGCTCGGGCCGCTGCTAACTCTGGCTTGGGTTCTGCCGCCCGAGTTCTCCGGGCATGCCGAGGGCCGCGGCGAGCTTCAACTTTGACCGGGTATGCTGGGAGCAATGAGCAAATGGTGCGAAGGACATGCTGGGTGCGTGCAATGTCGCCGCAAGCCTCGCGCCCGCATCGTTTCGTACACCGCGGGCAGTTTTGCAGTGACGAGCGACGGCAGCACAACTCGTCTGGGCCGCTCATGCCGGCTCCGGATCCGGCAGCGGCCTACCCAGCACGACGTGGGAGGATGAAGAATGGATAGGTTTGAAAACAGCGCTTAAAAATAATGAGGAGTGGGGGGTGTGGATAGAATGGTAAGAAGAGCGCTTGCGCGGTGGCTCGCGCGGCGAGGCAAATGAAAAAATTGGCCTTCATAATAGCCCTCGAGCGGCGGCGAGAACGCGGAGTCGAGGGCGTTGGCACCGCGCCTCCTCCTGCCGTTACATGAGGCTGAACCGGCCTCAATAGCTGACTGAGACGGTGCGTGGCGAGAATGTAGTAGAGGGAGTTCAATCCGCTTTGACTTGACCCATCGTTTAATTTAGGAACAGTGCAAATTAAGACGTGTCGCTTTTATTAATGATTTATTTTTTGAAATTTGATTAATGTATGATTTATTTGTGTTTTTAATTTTTATAGATTATTTTGTTATTTTGTATGAGTTTTTATTATTGTTTGTTTTTTTTTATGTAAGTTTAGTTAATTATAGGTATGAATAAGGTTATAGGATATGGGGTAAAAGGTGAAAAAGTTATGACAGGATGGTCAGGCGGTCGCTACCTTTCCCTCCTGCACTGGCCTCTACCTCCGTCTTGCGACCGCTTTTGCCGCTCGTGGACGAGCAGTGCTAAAAATAGCCTCTTTTTGTTCTTGACATGTTCGAAACCCAATGGCATAAGGGGGTTTGATCGGACCGCAACGGCGGCGGGATGGAAAGCGATGTTGGCATCGAGGCGGCTTCGAATCTCACGGCAACCTGCAGCTCGGCCACCCTGGGGCGGGACGTGGCGGCAGCGGCTTTCCGCCTGACCCCGCTTGCGCTGAGGAGGATTGACTTCGCCTCGATCGGTGTCGAACCAGCCGCCGAACGGCTTTGACGGCGTTGTCTTTGGTCGGCAGGCAGGGAAGCGAGTTGGCTGCCGGCGGAGCGCATCGGCGGACAGGCCGCGGACCAAAGCGGAGGCGTCAGCGCGAAGCGGAGGAGAAAACAATTTGGATTCCGGCGTAACCCCTTGAGAACAGCCAATTCATGGAAGACTTTTGCTTGGCTCCGGTTATCCCGGGCTTGGCTCCGGTTATCCCGGGCTTTGCTCCGGTTATCCCGGGCTTTGGCGGAAGGTCCCGCGGCTTGGACCATCTTCAGTCCTCGAGGCGTGAGGAACGCCGCCGCGGCCAGTTTCGTCCAATCCGGGTCGACTTCGGGGGACGGACGCCGGTTCAACGGTACAATTTCTGGACAATTCATCGCGCCGATTTTCTGTTTATGGCTTAACCGAAGTACGGCACGATCTCTTTCGCTTAATCGCAACTAAGACGGGGTCAATGCGATGAACGGATTGTGACTCCGCCTCGGACTCGACCGAGGCGCCGAGTCGAGCCGACGGGAGTTTCGAGGGGAGGCAACGCTAGGCAGCCGGTCGGAGTGATGGACACAGAGCATCAGCCTGCCGCGCGCCGCGATACGGAAGGCCGGAGGCGAAGCGAGGCGACCATAAAAGCGCCCGGAACGAACCCCACGAGTTGCGCATGACGCGTTGGATATTGGCTCTCTTCGTCGTGGTCGTCCTTGCCGGCCTCGGGGCGCTTTTCTGGTGGATCAGCAGCGGGTCGACGAACGCTCCCACACCGTCGGCGCAAACCTCTGCGCCCGCTCCCGCGCCGGTCGCCCAGACGCCGGCTGCTTCTGGGCCGGCTTCCGCCTCCGCGCCGGCTGTGCGGCGCCCGGCTCCAGCTCCGCTTCCGCGCCGGCGGCTCATGCTCCCACGGTCGGCTCGGCGTCGGCGCCGAAAGGTTCTGCCTCGGGGCCCGGCTCCGCATCGGCGCCGCCGGCTCCTCCGTCCGCTGCGTCGGCCTCGCCTCCCGCGTCTGCCGCCGCGTCCGTCGGGCATCCGCCTTCGAACGCCGGCGTCGGCGCGGCGTCCAGCGGCGCGGCGGGGGCGTCGACCGAACAGGCCTCTCTCGGGCCGCCGCCCCAGACGCAGCGGCTCATCGCCGAACTCGATCACTCGGTCATCCATTTCCCGACGGGCGGCGCGAGCGCGCCGGCTTCGGCCGCGGATGCCCTGAAGCGCGCGGCCGACGAGGCGAAGCAGCTTCCGCCGGGCTACGAGCTGCAGATCGCCGGCTATACGGACAATACCGGGGCCGCCGCAGAGAATGTCGCCTTGTCGCGGGAACGCGCCGAGGCGGTCCGCGAGGCGCTCGTCGGAGCCGGCGTCAATCCCGACATATTGGTCGCGAAAGGCTATGGGAGCGCGGACCCGATCGCGAGCAACGATACCCCTCAGGGCCGCCTTCTCAACCGTCGCATCGAGTTCCAGGTCGTCCCGCGTAATCGAACTGTCGCCGGGCCTTCAGGGCAGGCGCGGCCGGGCAGCGCCCCACCATAGGGGCGTGCAAAGATCTGGCCCGATACGCGCCGGCTCCGGAAGCATCGGCGGAACGCTCTCCGTCGGCAAAGCGGATGGGCTGATTTTTCTCTTTCAAGTTTCCGGTCGCCGGCCCAAAGTTCACGGAGGTCGGCGCCGGCGGGGAGGGGCCGACGCAAGGACGAGGGAGAAGCAGCGATGGACAGCGCAGTGCTGGAGAAGATCCTCGCCATCCTCGACGAGGCGACCGACATGACGATCGCCACCGTGCGTCCCGACGGCTATCCGCAGGCTACGGCGGTGGGCTACGTCCATGACGGCGTCACCCTCTATTTCGGCACGGCCGGGGATTCGCAGAAGGCTCAGAACATCGCCTTCTCAGACAAGGTTTCGGTGGCCGTGACGCTGCCCTACGACCGGTGGGACGAGATACGCGCCCTGTCGATGGGCGCCCGCGCGACACGCCTCACCGACCGCGATGAGATCGCCAAGGTCGGCCGCCTCATGCTGAAGAAGTTTCCGCAGGGCGCGGACTTCGGCCCGGAGGAGGCGGACAGCATCGCGCTCTTCGCGGTGCGACCCGTCGTCATCTCGGTCCTCGATTACCGCAAGGGCTTTGGGGATACCGAGCTGGTCGAGGTGTGAGTTACCTTGGCGAAAGCCCCTCGTCCGCCGCTCCGCTTTCCCGCTTGCCGGGATAGGACGGGGTGAGAGTTAGCCCCGACCGGCGAAATCGTAGCCGGGCAGGCGCATCGCGTCGATGATGTCGCGCCCGAACGCCATTCTCGCCACCCCCGGGATGGCGCAGGCCTTGATCACCGAATTGCGCAGGAAGAGTCCCCAGCCCGACCTCGGCGCGAAGGCCGAGGCGAAGCGCGCCGCCGCCTGCTGTTTGGCGGCGATGAACGGCCGCATAACCTCTTCATATCGGGCGAAGCCCTCTGCGCGCCCGCCCGCCCGCGCCAGCTCCCCCGCCAGCACATAGGCCGCGGTCATCGCCAGCGCCGAGCCTTGCCCGGCCATCAGCGACGGGCAGAACGCGGCGTCTCCTACGAGCGCGACGCGTTCCTTCGACCAGCGCTCCATCCGGATCTGGCTCACGCGATCGAAATAGAGGTCTTGCGCGCGATCGAGCTCGGCGAGCGCGCGTCCGCATTCCCAAGCTCTGCCCGCATAAAGATCGCGCAGCATCGCCTTTTGCCCCTCGAGATCGCGGGCCGCCGGCCATTGGGTCGCGTCGTCGCCGGCGAACACGAACAGGAACAGAGTCCGATCGTCGCGCAGGGCGAAGCGCGCCAGCATCCGGCCCGGCTCGTTGTAGATGACATAGACGTCTTCGTCGCGCGGACGATAGGAGTCGACCTCGAACGCCGCGACGCCATAGCCGAGCCGTCTTTCGAACCTTTCCTCCGGCCCAAACGCAAGACGGCGAACCGCCGAGTGAAGGCCGTCGGCGCCGATCACCAAATCGAACCGCCGCTCAGGCCCGCGCCTGAATTTCACCCGGACGTCGTCCGGCCGCTGCTCCATGCCGACGATTTCGTCGTCGAAGACGACTTCCGTCGCGCCTTTGACGGCATCGAACAGCAGCCTCGAAAGATCGCTGCGCCTCAGCGTCACGAAGCGTCCTCCGGTAAGCTCGCGAAAGACCTTCGTCCCGAAGCCGGCCACCCGCGCGCCGCGGGCGTCGACGATCCTCATCTCCCGCATATGATAGCCGATGCGCTCGATGTCGGGCGCGAGCCCCATGCGCTCGGCGACGTCGTAGCCGAGGCCCCAGAAGTCGATGACATAGCCGGCCCCCCGCAGCGCCGGCGCCTGCTCGACCAGCACCGGCTCGAAGCCGGCGGCCTCGAGCCAGAAGGCGAGCGTCGGGCCGGCGACGCCTGCGCCCGAGATCAAGATCGCCGCATTCTCCATTGGACGAACTCGTCGCTTTGAAAGCCGGACCGACGACGGCGCCAGGCGGACGCGACGGTCGCGCTTCAAACCGGCGAAAACGAGGCTCGCGGCATCGGGCGGACCGCGCGCAGCATGAGTTGCAGGAGTTGATGACCATCGCCGAGTTCTATCCGTCGCCGGGCCGCACGCCAGGCGCTGGCGCGAGATGCAGGAGAGGCGCGCGCGAGGCTCGTTCGCACCGGCGACGCGTTAAGGCCCTGCGTCTCCGCGGATAGCTGCGTGAGCGCGGCGGCGACGGGAGAGCTTGGCCGCGCTAGAATGGCCGCCTGTTTTCCGAACGGCGCGAGGGAGGCGAAACGCATGGCAAACGAGCGTTGGCACAAAAAACTTCTCGGCAACCGGACGCTGTCGCCGGAGACCTTGATGATGGGCTACGGCTACGACCCGTTCCTGTCGGAGCGGTCGCTGAAGCCGCCGGTCTTTCACACTTCGACTTTCGTCTTCCGCACCGCCCAGGACGGCAAGGATTTCTTCGAGCTGGCCTACGGCCTGCGCCAGAAGCGGCCGAACGAGGAGCCGGGCCTCATCTACAGCCGGATCAACAATCCCGACCTTGAAATGCTCGAGGACCGGCTGGCGATCTGGGACGAGGCCGAGGACAACCTCGTGTTCGCTTCGGGCATGGCGGCGATCTCGACCACCCTTTGGGCCTATGCGCGGCCAGGCTCCGTCATCGTCCATTCGGGCCCCGTTTATGGCGGCACGGACTTTCTCCTGAACAGGATCTTGCCGCAATTCGGCGTGACGCCGGTCGGCTTCCCGGCCGAGGGCGGAGCGAGAGCGATGGAGGAAGCGGTCGACAAGGCGCGGGAAATGGGGCCGGTCGCCGCCCTCTATATCGAGACGCCGGCCAATCCGACGAACGGCCTTGTCGACATCGGCCTCGCCAGGCAATCGGCCGACGCCCTCACCGGCGTCGACGGCCGCCGCCCGATGGTCATCGTCGACAATACGATGTTCGGGCCTTTGTACCAGACCCCGCTGGCCCACGGCGCCGATCTGGTCGTGACCTCGCTCACCAAATATGTCGGCGGCCACTCGGATCTGATCGCAGGCGGCTGCTCCGGCGCGACCGCGGCGCTCGACCCGATCCGCGGCATGCGCACGATCCTCGGCACGATGTGCGATCCGAACACCGGCTGGCTCCTCATGCGCTCGCTCGAAACGCTGAAGCTGAGGATGACCGCGTCGGCCGAGGGCGCGCGCAAGGTGGCGGAATTTCTGGTCGGCCATCCGGCTGTCGCATCGGTCTGGCACCTGGGCTTCCTGCCGGCCGACCACCCCGATCGCAAAATCTTCGAGCGGCAGTGCAAGGGAACGGGCTCAACCTTCGCCTTCGAGGTGAAAGGCGGGGAAAAGGAGGCCTTCGCCGTGCTGGATCGGCTCGAAGTGTTCAGGCTCGCCGTGAGCCTCGGCGGAACGGAGAGTCTCGCCGAGCATCCTGCTTCGATGACCCATTCCGACATTCCGGCCGAGGAACAGTTGCGCCTCGGGATCACGCCGGCGTTGATCCGCCTGTCGGTCGGCATCGAAAATCCGGACGATCTCATCGCCGATCTGGACCAGGCGCTGAGACGATGAGAATTCGATCGCGTCGGCGCGGATGAGAACCAATTCGGGGCCGAGGCCGGTCTTCTCCTGCGAGGCCGCATGGCCCGCCCGGCGATCGGCAGGCGAAGAATCGCCGAAGGGCTTGACGAAGGCAACTAAACCGCCCGGTCCGGCGGACAGGGCGGTTCGATTCGATCTCGAATATGCGTGGGATCAGCTCTTCGGAGCTTCCGCAGGCGCGGCCGGCTCGGCGGCGGGCGCGGCCATCGGCTTCTTCTTGGCCGTGTGCTTCTTGTGATGCTTCATCGGCTTGGGGGCCATCGCGCCCGTATCGGTCCCTGCGGCCGGAGCGGCGCCGGCGGCGGGAGCGGTGGTCTGATCGGTCTGGGCGAGGGCGGCGAGTGGCGCGAGAACGAGGGCGGCGCCCAGGCCGATGGCGGCAATTTTCTTCAACATGTGGTCTTCTCCAATGCGGGCCGATCGACCCGGAGTTGTTTGCACGCACCGGGATGCGCCATTTGAGATGAATTGGCGATGAACGGTCAAACCCATTCCGCGCCGCGCGTTTCCGGCCTGACGTCGTTTGACGGAGCGAAGCGCGCCCCCTTATGTACGCCGAATGTCGCACAACAGCTTCGGCCATCTCTTCCGCGTAACCACATTCGGCGAGAGCCATGGTGCGGGGATCGGCTGCGTCGTCGACGGCTGCCCGCCACGGATCCCGCTGCAGGCCGCCGACATCCAGGCCGAACTCGACCGCCGCCGGCCGGGGACCTCGCGCTTCACCACGCAGCGGCGGGAATCGGACGAGGCGCGCATCCTATCAGGCGTCATGGAGGACGATGCGGGCCGGCAGGTGACGACCGGGACGCCGATTGGCGTGTTTATCGAGAACGTGGACCAGCGCTCCAAGGACTACGGCGAGATAAAGGACAAATACCGCCCCGGCCACGCCGACTATTCCTATGACGCCAAATACGGCATCCGGGACTTTCGCGGCGGCGGGCGCTCGTCGGCGCGCGAGACGGCGGCGCGCGTCGTCGCGGGGGCCATCGCGCGAAAAGTGATTCCGGGCGTGACAGTCCGCGGCGCGCTGGTGCAGGTCGGAAAGCTGAAGATCGACCGGGCCGATTGGGACTGGGACGAGGTCGGCAAGAATCCGTTCTTCTGTCCGGACGCCGCCGCTGCGGCGCGGTTCGCCGATTATCTCGACGAGGTCCGCAAGGCGGGCTCCTCGGTCGGCGCAGTGGTCGAGATCGTGGCCGAGGGGGTTCCCGCCGGATGGGGCGCGCCTGTCTACGGCAAGCTCGACGCCGAGCTCGCGAGCGCGCTGATGAGCGTCAATGCGGTCAAGGGGGTCGAGATCGGCGACGGCTTCGCCGCCGCCGAACTCGCGGGCGAGGAAAACGCCGACGAGATGCGGCGCGGCCCCGACGGGGGGCCGCGCTTTCTTTCCAATCACGCCGGCGGGATTCTCGGCGGCATTTCAACCGGCCAGCCGATCGTCGCTACGCTTCGCGGTCAAGCCGACGTCTTCCATTCTGACGCCGCGCCGCACGGTCACGCGGGCCATGGAGGAGACCGAGATCGTCACCAAGGGCCGTCACGACCCGTGCGTCGGCATCCGCGCGGTTCCCGTCGGCGAAGCGATGGCAGCCTGCGTGCTGGCGGACGCTTTTCTGAGGCATCGCGGGCAGGTGGGCGGCTAGCGCGTTCATAATCGCGTCGCGCCCGCATAGTCTTCTGGTTTCACCGAACGCGGAGGCGCGGATGTCTGGACACGGAATGACGCGGCGCGACGTACTGGTCGGCGCTGCGAGCGGCTTGGCGCTGGCGGCGATCGACCCGGTCGAGCCGCTGGCGCAAGGGACGACCGTCTCGGGAGTGGTGTTCGAGGACCGGGACGGAACGGGCCTCGCGAGCGCATCCAATCCTGGGCTCGCGGGCGTTCTGGTGTCGAATGGCCGCGACGTCGCGGTGACTGACGCCGGCGGGCGCTATGCGTTGCCGCTGCCGGACGAGGCGACGATCTTCGTCGTCAAGCCGGCGGGCTTCATGCCGCCGGTCGATCCGGCGACCAATCTGCCGCGCTTCTACCGCCATCACCAGCCGATGGGCTCGCCGGCCGCCCTCAATCTCGCTTTCGAGGGCCTGGCGCCGACCGGGCCGGCGCCCGCCTCGGTCGACTTCCCGCTGAAACGACAGGACGAGCCGAGGGCGTTCGACGTCGTGATGGTGACCGATCCGCAGCCCGAGACGGAAGCCGAGGTCGACTTCATCCGCGAGGATTTGATCGAGGCGCTCGATGGGACCAAAGCCCGGTTCGGGCTCACCGCCGGCGACATCATGTTCGACGATCTCTCGCTCTACCCGCGGCTCAACGCGATCATCGGTGCGATCGGTCTGCCGTGGTGGAACATCGGCGGCAACCACGACCTCAATTTCGAGGCGCCGGACCGCAAATACAGCCGCGAGACCTACAAGCGCTTTTTCGGCCCCAGCTATTACGCGTTCTATTACGGGAACGCCCTCTTCCTCATGCTCGACGACGTCAACTATCTCGGCTTCGACCCTGCGAAGCCGCGCGGCGCCGGCAAGTACGAGGGGAGGCTGGACGATGCGCAACTCGCGTTCGTCCGCAACGTGCTCATGCATACGCCCGACGACAAGCTGGTCGTCGCCGTCATGCACATCCCCATCCGCACCTATCTCGGCGCCGAGCCGTGGCAGAATCTCGTCAACAAGGACGCGTTCTTCAAGCTTCTGGAAGGCCGGAAACACGCCGTCAGCTTCTCGGGCCACACCCATACGACGGAGCACCATTATTTCGCCGCCGCCGACGGCTGGAACGGCGACGAGCCCCACCACCACCATGTGCTGACCGCGCTTTCCGGCTCGTGGTGGAGCGGGCCGTTCGATCATCGCGGCGTCGCGAGCGCCGACAGCCGGGACGGAACTCCGAACGGCTTCCACATCCTGTCGATCGACGGCAATGCCTACGCGACCCGCTTCGTCCCCGCCAAGGAGCCGAACGGGCGCCAGATGCGGCTTTCGATCGACAGCCGCTTCCACGGGATCAGCAGGGACGCCGACCGAGACTTGCGGCAGGTGAGAATTCTCGGCTCGCCCGTGCCCCGAGCGGCGATCGGGGCCTCGACGCTGGTCGCCAACGTGTTCGACGGCGGCGAGCGGACGAAAGTGACGATGACCGTCGGCGATCGGCCGCCGATCGGGATGACCCGCGAGGCTCGGCCCGATCCCTTCGTCGAGGAGGTGTTCGCCCGCAACGAAGCGACCAAGAAGGCCTGGGTTCGGGCCGACAACAGCTCGCACCTCTGGACTGCCCGTCTGCCGGCCGATCTTCCGCCCGGCGCCCATCGGGCCGTCGTCGAGGCGGTCGACGAATACGGCCGGACGCTCACCGGGCGCCTGGCGCTCGAGGTGACGGGATAGGGGGCTAGCCGGCCCCCCTTGGCCCACTTCGCCGTTTTAGCGCCGCTTTAGGGTCGGGCCCCTTCAGTTACAAAGGGTTGCGACCCCGTTTAGGGTCGCCTCAAAAGAGGGCACATAATACACACAATAATCGTACTATATGGAACGAGCGGCAAGGCAACGAGAAGCTTCAGCGGCCGATCGCTTGCATCACCCCGACGAACTGGCAGGCGGCGGCGACCATGACGAAAGCGTGCCAGATGGCGTTCTGGAACTTGAGGTTTTCCCAGAGGTAGAACGCCACCCCGGCCGAATAGATGAGCCCGCCGGCCAGAACGAAGGCGAGCGTGTCGACCGGCAGAGCCGCGGCGAGCGGCTTGATCGCGAAAACCGCCGACCAGCCGAGGAGGAGATAAAGGCGGACGTTGAAGCGGTCGAAGCGGCCCGGGAAAAACAGCTTTAGTGACGCGCCGGCGAGCGCCGCGATCCAGATCGCCGCTGCGAGCGCCACCACCGAGAGCGAAGCGCGCGCTTGCGACAGGAGGGCGGTATAGGTGCCGCCGATCATCAGATAGATCGAGGCGTGGTCGAGACGGCGCAGGATCGACTTGGCGGGCGACGGAGGCGCCATGTTGTAGGCGCAGGAAAAGCCGAACAGGAGGAAGAAGCCAGCGGCGTAGACCGCCATCGCGACGCCGTCGCCGACGTCCCCGCGCATCGCGATTCTCGCGAACAGCACCGAAAAGCCGATGACTCCCGCAACGATCGCGGCCGCGTGGACCGCCGCATCGGCAATGAGCTCACCCTGGGTGTATGGGCGATAGGTTCGAGGCGAATCGGGCGTCGACAAACAGGCCTCCGAAGGATCGTCCGTCAGCATGCCGCAAAATTATGACCGGGCGAGGACGCGGCGCGCCAATCAACCGCGTTCGCCTCATGCTGTTCCCTCGACCGGCGCGCCCATTCGGCCGGTTGCTCTCGTTCTTCAGCCAACAGACGCTTCGTTAGGGCGAAGTGTCATCTGCAACGCATTCTCACGATCGAGTTGAGTTGACAGAAGCACGGGAGCGCCAACGGGAATGAGGCTGCTTTCCAGGGGCTTGTTGCTGAAATTGAGCGCGATCGAGATGCACTAGTCTAGCGGTAGTTGAATAAGAGGTAATCTCAGTCGTGTTTATAGCGACATAGCGCCTACGCGAAGAGAGGAGAGCTGAAGACGGAGTTAGATCAGGAGGAGGTGGAGGATGAGAATAGAAAGAGGGTAGGCGCTCATGAGGCTTACGTTCAGGGTAGCGCAGTCGTAGTGCAGGGGCAGATAGGGCTTGGCCTTGCTGAATGAGGCGTGAGGAGAGCAATAGAAGGACATCGGGGTTAGCGCAGAGTAGAGGAAAAGGAAGGGCTACAAGAATTCGACGGGATCGCAGACAGTATAGGCGGGAATGGGGACCGATGGAACGCAATCGCGTCGCCATAGTAGACCGTCGGCGTGCCGCGAAGCGAGAGCAGGAGCATCGCGGCGATTCGCGCGTGGGCCCGACCGAGTAGGGCGCGTATTCGCTCTGGTAATGGTTTCCGAGGACCCAATACGGACAGGCTACAGGTGGGAGGGCGGTCTCGTACTCCTCCACCAGGGCGCCGATCGCGGCGGCCGTCCAGGCGGTTGAAATCAGATGGAAGTTAAAAGGAAGGTGAGCTCCTTTGCCGTCCTTGCCGTAATAAAGCACGAGCTGTTCGATCGGCAGGTAAAGCTCGCCGATCAGCACGCGGTCGGGATATGCGTCCAGGGTCGCCCGCATCTCGGCCACCGCATCGTGCACTTCAGGCAGGGATGGGTCGAGAACGCACGAACAGGCGGCCGTTTGCTGTCCGGCATGTCGGGCGTCCAGGCGGAGTTCGGCGGGTTGTCGCGCAAGCCTTCGTCCTCGAACAGCGCCGAGAGCGCATCGACGCGGAACTCGTCGATCCCGAGGTCGAGCCAGAATTTAAGGACGTCGAGCATTTCTCGCCGGAGTCCGAGTGGCGCCAGTTGAGATCCGGCTGCTCCGGCAGGAAGGCGTGGTAGTAGTACTGGCCGGTCGCGGGGTCGCGGGTCCAGGCCGGGGCGCCGAAACGGGAGATCCAATTGTTCGGCCGGCCGCCGCCAGGCCCAGGATCGCGCCAGACGTACCAGTCGCGCTTCAGCGCCGTGCGCGATGAGCGGCTCTCCAAAAACCACGGATGCCGGTCAGAGGTGTGATTAGGCACGTAGTCGAGGATGACTTTCATTCCCCGATGGTGTGCGTCCGCGATCAGCGCCTCGACAATACCGAGGTCACCGAAGACCGGATCGAAATGAAGAATCGCGCCGTCATAGCCGTTGACCGCGATTGGTACGGGTAGATGGCGAACGCCGACCGCCTGATTGCCCTGCATCATATGGATGTCGATGCACGCCGGCGACATCGCCGACCTCATCGCCGTTCGTGTCCTGAAACGAACGCGGATAAATCTGATAAATGACGGCCTCTCGCCACCACTCGCCTGCCATTGCATATCAGTGTGCAGGGACTGGTTCAGACCGCACGAACAGCGCGGCCGTTTTACCGTGCGCACCGAAAGCGCGCCGGCTGGCCCCTTATCCATAGCCGATCCACTTCGATTGCCTCCCATCCGGCAGGCAGGACAACAGGACGCTGCGGCCATTTCTCGATTGCGCAGTCGCTGACCGAGAGGCCCGGAAAGCCAAGCAGCAAACTCATCAGGAAGCCGCCGCTGTTCGGCGAAGAAGGACGGCGATAGGTTCGTCGGGAAAGCGGTCCCGCCGATATTCGAGTGTCTGAAGAAATCGCCCGTGCATGAAGGCGGCGTAGCCCTCCTCGAGGAAATGGGCGGCCCTTTTCCTGTCGCGGCCCGAGCGGCCCAGACGCCGCAGAGCGCCGAGAGCATCGGGGCGCCCACGTAGTCGTCGGCCTTGGCGAGATAGAATTTTAGCGTCGCCTGCTCCTCGGCGCGGGTGAGCGGATAATCGAGCGGGAACGCCCCCATCAGCGGGTCGGGGGCTCCCCCTTATCCTCGTCATCGCGATAGCCGTCTTGTAGCGATACGATTCCGCCGCGCTTCGGCGTACGAGGTCCTTCCAGTAAAATCCTTTAGGCCTGTGCACCGGGAGATTGAGCTTGCGCGCAGCTTTGATCGTTTTCTCGAGAAAGAAGCGCGCCGCCATCGCCGTGGAGGCGACGTTGTACGATGCCGCCTCGCTTTCGGCGTTGCCCATGGACTCGCATATCTCGAAGCCACGGTCGGTTTTGACGCAGCGGGAGCCGACCATTCGGCGACACCCGAAAGCCCGGCCAGGCCTTGTTCTTGAAGAAGTCGTCGTCTCCGGTGACTTCGGCATAGAAAGAGAAGGCGAGCGCGACATCGAGGGAAGCGTGGTCCTCATGCCAGGAGGCAGATCCGGGCAGAGGGGCGGTTTCCTCTCCGGAAATGGAGCTTTCCCAGGGAAATTGCAGTCCGAGCCGGCCGAAGACTTGAGCGTTGTTGCGCGCGCCGGCGAGATGCGAATGGCGGAAATCCAGCAATGCCCTTGCGGCGAAAGGTTGAAGCAGCGTCACCACCGGGACGTTGAATGTTTCGATGTCCCACATCACGTGCCCGTAGTAATAGTGATAGTTCTTCCAGGTCGACAGGCCGAATATCGAAGTCGACGCCGGCGAGGAGGCGTGGACGGAACTGTTGAGGTAGTAGAAGGCTGCATCTGCCATCGCCTGCCATCGCCATCGGCGCCGATCAGCGGATGCGTCCCGCCGAGACGTTCATTGGTCGCGGTTCTCCAGTCAGATCTTCTTGAACCGGTTCTCCGCGTCGAGCGCGTCGTGACGCGCCGCCTGCAGGTCGGGCTGCCGATGCAGGGCGCTCGGGACGACGCTTGCCACCTGCCGCAGCCGGTAGGGCAGGGACGGCTCCGCCTCGAAGCCGTACCAGGTGGCGAATTGCGAGGCGTAGCGCGAATGATCGCGGGTAAACGTGTCGGCGCCATCGAAGGCGGTGAAATAAGGCAGGCCGCAGGTGGAAATGGCGCCCACGCTCTCCCATCGTATGGCGCAATCTACGGGAGCGCTTTTGCCCGGAACGTCGAAAGCGATCTTGCGCAGGACGCCCGGCACATCGAAAGTTGAAATCCCCGCGTCCAGGCGCAGGATGCATTGGCGATCGACAGTCGCAAAATTGCCTGGAAGACGAGAGACGGCGATTTCCTCGCCGAAGGTCAAAACCTGGACGCTGACGGCCACCGCGACGTCATTGTAGATGAACCGGGTCGTCAATTCCCCGCAGGAGAAATCGTAGCTTTGATCGAGGACGCGGATGCAATGCAAGGCGTCTTCTGTACTCACGCCATTGACGGAGACGCCCCCGCCGAGGGGGTAGGGCGCGCGCTCGAGCGCTTCGATCTTCTTCTCGGAGTGCTCGCCGGCGTAGCCGCTAATCGTCGCGAAGCCCGCCTGCAAGGGGACGTCGAGAACCCTGAGGCCAACGAGGCCGTTCGAGAGATAGGCCGGTAGTTCGAAGCGGCCGCCGCGTTCGACGGCGGGGGGACTGATGGGGCCCGGCGCCATCCAGGTCCAGTTGGCGCAGACCGCCGCGTCAACGTTCAGCGTGTCCCGGCTGATGAAGCGCGCTTCCTCGATCAGAAGAAACATGACGGCCGCCGCGACATCCTCGGGCTTCACCAGGGCGACCCCCATTGGCGTCGCCTCTTTCTTGGCCTCGAGGTAGTCTTCGCGCGTCGGGTGCGGCTTGTCCGGCGCCGCCTCCTTCCAGCGAATGGGGTTGTCCATCATCGCCGTATCGGTCGGGCCTGGCAGGACGATATTGACAGTGACCCCGCTCTTCGCGGCTTCCAGCGCGGCGGTCTTGCCGAGGCCGATCAGGCCCCATTTCGACGCCACGTAAGCCGCGGAGTTCATTTCGGCATGCCGGCCGGAGCCCGAGCCGATGATCACGACCCGGCCCCGCTTTTGCCCGGTCAGCACTTTCAAACCGGGAGAGATAACGTTGAAGGCGCCATCGAGATTGTTGCGCACGACCGTGCTGAAGATCTCCGGGCTCATCTCCACGATCGGCCGCTCGATGGTGATCGCGTGGTTCGAGATGACGAAGTCGAGCCCGCCCAAATCGCTGACAGCGGCGTCGATCAGACCCGCAGCCTGGGCAGGATCCCGCATGTCGGCTTTGCGCGCGACGCACCGCCGCCCCTGACCTCGAACCCCGGCAACGGTCTCGTCGAAGTCGGCGTCGGTCGACTTGGGATAGGGCGTCCCGTCCGGCACGTCCTCTAGCGCGTCGCCCAGGACGAGGTCGCAGCCCTCGCGCGCCAGGGAGAGCGCGAAAGCTCGTCCCATACCCCTCGCAGCCCCGGACACCACCGCGATGCGGCCGTGGAAGCGCGGCGGGCGGGACGGAGGCGGTTCGCTGAGGAGGGTCCGGCAGATATGCGAATTCGGTCATGCGGTCGGCCCTCTGTCGCCGCTCCAATAGCCAATAGCCGCGGCTTGTTCCGAGAGCCAGCGACGCGAAATCGAAGCCTATTAGGGTCAAGGCGACCGTTTAGCGGACGTGGTCCCTCAACCGGGCAAGCTCCCGGCGCGTCACTTCACGCGCCCCCAGGGTTCTTGCCTAGGCGAAGCACGAGTTCCCGCGCGAACCGGGCATCGCATGGCCAGTTGGGTGCGGCCGCAGTAGCGATCGCGCTCGCCGGTTTCAGCCGGAAATCGGCGAAAAGCGCGGCTCTCTTTAGGCCGCCCCCTCGGCCGCCTTCGCCCGCTCGGCGCGCTTGCGGTCGTTCGGGTCGAGCAAAGTCTTCCTCAGCCTTATCGACTTCGGCGTCACCTCGACGAGCTCGTCGTCCTGGATGTAGGCGAGCGCCTTTTCGAGCGTCATCTGGATCGGGGGCGTCAGGCGCACCGCCTCGTCCTTGGAGTGGGTGCGGATGTTGGTGAGCTTCTTGCCCTTGAGCACGTTGACTTCGAGGTCGTTGTCGCGCGTGTGCTGGCCGACGATCATGCCCTGATAGACCTTGGCGCCCGGCTCGATCATCATCGGCCCGCGGTCCTCGAGGTTCCACATGGCGTAGGCGACCGCTTCGCCGGCCTCGTTCGAGATCAGGACGCCATTGCGCCGGCCTGCGATCTCGCCTTTCCAGGGACCCCAGTGGTGGAACAGGCGGTTCATGATCGCCGTGCCGCGGGTGTCGGTCAGAAGCTCGCCGAGATAGCCGATCAGGCCACGGGTCGGAGCGAGGAAGACGAGGCGCAGGCGCCCGCCGCCCGACGGGCGCATCTCGATCATCTCGCCCTTGCGCTCGCTCATCTTCTGGACGACGACGCCCGAATGCTCGTCGTCGACGTCGATGACGACCTCCTCGATCGGCTCAAGAATCTCGCCGGCCTCGTTCTTGCGGAACAGCACTTTAGGCCGCGACACGCCGAGCTCGAACCCCTCGCGCCGCATGGTCTCGATGAGGATGGCGAGCTGCAGTTCGCCGCGTCCGGAGACGATGTAGGAATTGGAATTGGGTGCGGGCTCGACGTGCAGCGCGACGTTGCCTTCCGCCTCCTTCATGAGCCGGTCGCGAATGACGCGGCTCGTCACCTTGTCGCCCTCGGTTCCGGCGAGGGGGCTGTCGTTGACGGAAAACGTCATCGACAGCGTCGGCGGATCGATCGGCTGGGCATGAAGCGGCTCGACTTCCTCCGGGCTTGCCAGCGTGTCGGCGACGTTGAACTTTTCCATGCCGGCGACGGCGACGATATCGCCGGCCGTCGCCTCGTCGATGGGCATGCGCTCGATGCCGCGGAAGGCGAGAATCCGCGAGACCCGGCCCTGCTCGACGAGGTCGCCGTTCCGGTCGAGCACCTTGACCGGCGCGTTGGTCCTTATCGAGCCGGAGAACACGCGGCCGGTGATGATGCGCCCGAGATACGGGTTCGCCTCGAGGAGTGTGCCCAGCATGCGGAAGCCGCCGCCGCCGACCTTCGGCGGCTCGACATGCTTAAGGACGAGATCGAAGAGCGGCGCCATGTCGTTCTTGGGGTCCTCGGGCGAGGCCGCCATCCAGCCCTGCTTGGCCGAGCCGTAGATGATCGGGAAGTCGAGCTGCTCGTCGGTCGCGTCGAGCGCGGCGAACAGGTCGAACACCTCGTTGACCACCTCGTTCGGGCGGGCGTCCGGCTTGTCGACCTTGTTGACGCAGACGATCGGCTTGAGGCCGATCTTCAGCGCCTTGCCGACGACGAATTTCGTCTGCGGCATCGGCCCCTCGGCGGCGTCGACCAGCACGATCGCCCCGTCGACCATCGACAGAATCCGCTCGACCTCGCCGCCGAAATCGGCGTGGCCGGGGGTGTCGACGATGTTGATGCGCGTGGTCCCCCACACGACCGAGGTCGCCTTGGCGAGGATGGTGATGCCTCGCTCGCGCTCGAGATCGTTGGAATCCATCACCCGCTCGGCGACGCGCTGGTTGTCGCGGAAGGCGCCCGACTGCTGCAGGAGCCGGTCGACCAGGGTCGTCTTGCCGTGGTCGACGTGGGCGATGATCGCGACGTTGCGGAGCTTCATATGCGTCTGGTTCTCGAAAGCGGCGGCATGGGCGCCGCCGGATGGGCGCCGTCCTCAAGCGCAAAGATGACGGGGATGCGACGGCGACGGATTCTCGCACCCATCCCGTCGCATTGAGCGGGCCATTACACGAACGGGCGCGGGAAGGGAAGGGTCGGCGCGGGCAAGGTCGACGACCGGGCCGCGTCGTCCCGTGCCACCCAAACCTCGAACCGTCGGATGGAACGGAGCCAATATCGCGGCGTTCATCTGTCCGCATGCCGCCCCGGCGCCGCTGTTGGCAGCACAGTCCATAGCGAAGCAAGCCGCCGGCGGACGGGCATCCCATCCATCGCGTCCGGGCTCGAAACTCCAGCGCAAGGTGAACGCTATGCCGCCTGGCTCCGCTCCGCCGTCCCCCGCAAACAGCGCGGCGGACGGCTTGCCATCGAGGAGATCCCTCCGGGCGCTGGACTGGCTCAATTTCTTCCTTGCGGACGTTCAATCCGGCCTCGGCCCGTTCCTCGCCGTCTACCTCGTTGCGTCGGAGCATTGGAGCGCCGCCAGCACCGGCGTAGTCATGACCATCGCCGGCATTGCGACGCTGGTCGCGCAGACCCCGGCGGGCGCGTTCATCGACGAGACGACCTGGAAGCGCGCGGCGGTCATGGCGGCGGCCGCCCTTATCGCCGTCGCCGCTTTCATGGTGACTCTGACGCCGACCTTCTGGGTCGTCGCCGTGGCGCAGGTGGTGATGGGCGCAGCCGCGGCGGTAATCCCTCCGGCCATCGCCGCCATGGCGCTCGGATTGGTCGGGCCGAAGCGTTTCACCCATCGAATGGGGCGGATGCAGGCCTTCAACCATGGCGGCAACGTCGTCGCCGCCTTGATCGCCGGCGTCGCCGGCTATTTCATAAAACCCGCAGCCGTATTCTGGCTGGTCAGCGTCTTGGGCATTCTCGCCATCTCCTCGGCGATGCTGATCGACGGGCGTCAGATCGACCACAAGGTAGCCCGGGGCCTCCGCGACGGCGAGGCGAGGAAGAGCGACCAGCCTTCCGGCTTCAAGACGCTGCTCACTTGCCGTGCGCTGATCATCTTCGTCGCTGCCATCACCCTCTGGCAGCTCGCCAACGCGGCGATGCTGCCGATCGTCGGACAGAAGCTCGCCCTCCAGAATACCAACGAGGGCACGCTATTCATGTCGGCGCTCATCGTCGTCGCCCAGGCGGTGATGCTGCCGATGTCGGTGCTGGTCGGTCACCGCGCGGACAAATGGGGACGCAAGCCGATCTTTCTCGCAGGCTTCGCGGCGCTGCCCTTGCGCGGCGTTCTCTTCAGCCTCTCGAGCGACCCTTACTACATGATCGCGGTGCAGGTCCTCGACGGGGTCGGGGCCGGCATCTTCGGCGCGCTCTTCCCAATCGTGATCGCCGATCTGACCGGCGGGACCGGACGATACAACGTGACGCTCGGGGCCGCGACGACGGTTCAGGGCGTCGGCGCCGCGTTCAGCACCACGCTCGCCGGCTTCATCATCGCCGGCGCCGGCTACGACACGGCTTTCCTCGCGCTTGCGGCAATTGCGCTCGCCGCCCTGCTCGTTTTCGCTGTCGGCATGCCCGAAACCGCGGATTTGGAAGAATCCAAGCGAGCGGCTTTCGCGCAATGAGTGGAAGCAGGCAGATGCCAAGCGTCACCCCCGCGTAAGCGGGGATCCATCCGTCGGGCCGGACCCCTGGACTCCCGCTTTCGCGGGTGTGACAGGGGAAGCTTCCCCGACTGGATGAAGCGGAAGACTAGGCGGCGTCCGCGCCGATCGCTTCGAGCGCGGCGCGGGCGCATTCCATGTCTTGGGTGTAGTGGCCGCCGCTGAGGCCGATCGCGCCGATCATCTCGCCCTTCACGACGATCGGGAACCCGCCGCCGAACACGATGAGGCGCGGCGTGTGGGTGATGCCGTGCAGGAGCGGCGGGTCGTCCTTGATGAAATCGAACCAGGCGTGGGTCGGCATCGAGAACGAGGCGGCGGTGTAGGCCTTGTCCTGGGAAATTTGGATCGAGAGTTTCGGCGCGCCGTCCATTCGGGCGAAGGCCTTGAGGTCGCCGCTCTCGTCGGTGACAGCGATGCACATTTTGAGGTTGAGCTCGGCCGCCTTCTTCGCCGCCGCCGCGACCGCCCTTTCCGCCGTTTCCGCGTCGATGCTGTGCTTGATGATGGTCATGCGCTTCCTCCCTTTGATTCTGTTGCGCCGGGCTCGCTGCCGTGCGCGCGGCCGCCGTTCAACGGGCGCAACTGGTCGAAAGCAGGATGATCCGGGCGGGGCAGGGCGTCAACATCGGGTCAGGCTTCGTCGCCATGTTGCGGGGAACGCCGCCTCCGGCCTATCCCTGAAGGACCTCCTCCGCTTGCGCCTGCGCCCGCAGATCGCATGGAGCGGCGACGTCCGCGCGGAGAGGGAGGAGCCGCCATGCAAAAAGCCCTTCGTGAAGTCCTTAACGCCCGCCCGAAGGACCGCGTCATCGCGGCCCCGGGCGTCTACGACATGGTGTCGCTCAGGATGGCGGCTAGCATGGGCTTCGACGCCCTCTACATGACGGGCTACGGCACGGTGGCTTCGCATCTGGGGCTGCCCGACGCAGGGCTCGCCAGCTATTCCGACATGGTTTTACGCGTCGAAGCGATGGCGCGCATGGCGACCGCGCCGCTGGTCGCCGACGGCGACACCGGCTACGGCGGGCTCCTCAACGTTCGCCACACGGTCCAGGGCTACGAGCGGGCCGGCGCGGCTGCGATCCAGCTCGAGGACCAGGAGTTCCCAAAGAAATGCGGCCATACGCCGGGCCGCAGGGTGATTGCGTCCGACGACATGGTCCGCAAGATTCTTGTCGCGGTCGAAGCGCGGGCGAGCGCGGATTTCCTGATCGTCGCCCGCACCGACGCCCGCGCCTCGCTCGGCCTCGCCAAGGCGATCCGCCGCGGCAGGGCCTATGCCGACGCCGGCGCGGACCTCCTCTTCATCGAGTCGCCGGAGACGGAAGAGGAGATGGCCGAGATCGGCCGCGCGCTCGGCGACAAACCGCTCGTCGCCAACATGGTCGAGGGCGGACGCACGCCGATGCTGCCCAACGCCCGCCTTGCCGAGCTCGGCTATGCGCTCGCCATCCATCCCGTTGCGGGGCTGCTCAGCGCCGCAGCGGCGCTGGACGCGGTCTATCGGCGGATCCGTGACACCGGCTCGTCGCTCGGCGCCCCCGCGCCGCTCTACCCCTTCGCCGAGATGAACCGGCTTATGGGGTTCGAGGAGGTGTGGCGGTTCGATGCGCAGCATGCGGAGCGGTGAGGCGGGGGCGGCGGCGGACGCCCTGTAGCCGCGCTCGCTGAGCGCGGCAGGCGCGGTCAGCGCCCGCGCCTACAACCGCCCCTCGCTTTGTGATACATAATCCTCATGGACACACAGGAGATCATCGCGAAGCTGCGCGAGAACGAAGCGGTCTTGAAGGCGCGCGGCGTAAGGCACGCTGCTCTGTTCGGCTCGCGCGCCCGAGGCGAGAGCAGCCCCGGAAGCGACATCGACATCTTTGTCGAAATCGAGCCGACTTTCCCGATGGACGTGTTCCAGTACGTCGGCGTCGTCCACGCCATCGAGGACTTGTTTGCCGAACAGGTCGACGTTTCGAACCGCGCGGCGATGAAGCCGCATGTCAGACCGAACGCGGAGCGCGACGCAGTCTATGCCTTCTGACGCCGCCGCGACGGCTCTTTACGATATCCGAGACAACGTCCGACGCGCTCGCGGGTTTGTCGCGGGTCTGACTTTCGATCAATTCCGAGCCTCTCCCTTGCATGTCTATGCCGTGACGCGGGCGCTGGAGATCATCTCCGAGGCAAGCCGCCGGCTGCCCGACGATGTCCGACAGCGACACGCCCACTTGCCATGGCGTTCGATCCGCGACGTCGGCAATTTCTATCGGCACGAATACGACAACGTCCTCGAATTGTACCTGTGGGCGACCGTTCAGGACCATTTGCCGCCGCTGCTGGCTGCGGTCGAGGCGGAGATTGCAGAGCTTAAAAGCGGGCCATGACTCGCGACAGCGCCGCCGTTGCTGCACGCAGCCGCACTCCGGCGGCCAATCGACAGTCTCGGGCAGTGGGCGTAGGCTGAAAGCCATGGCCACGCGACGGTCCTTGCACGACGCCGATTTCTACGCCTGGAGCCTCGAACAGGCGGCGCTCCTGCGCGCCGGGCGGGTCGAAGAAGCCGACCTCCAGGCGATCGCCGAGGAAATCGAGAGCATGGGCAAGACCGAGAAGCGCGAACTCGTCAGCCGCCTCGCGGTCCTCCTGCTGCACTTGCTCAAATGGCAACATCAGCAGGCGGGGCGGGGAAACTCCTGGCGCCTATCGATCGCCAACGCGCGCGACGAAATCGCCGACCTCCTCGACGACAACCCGAGTTTGAAAACCGTCCTTGATGAGGTGACGGCCTCCGCCTACCGCTACGCGCGCCGCAAGGCGGCGATCGAGACGGACATGGGCGAGGAGGCGTTTCCGGTGCAATGCCCGTGGAGTTTCGACCAGGCGATGGAGGCGGGGTTCTGGCCGGAGTGAGGGACGAACCGGATCAATCACGGGTGAGCAAAACGCTGCGGTTCGGAGCGAGGGGCACGCGGAATATCTCAGGCGCAGAAGGCCCCTACTAGGATTGAGCGTAACTGGGGCAAATTCCAGGGCAAAAGTGCAGGACAGCAAAATTTTGCCGGCCGGCCTGCGTGTAAGTGCTTGATTTGAGTGAAACTCGCAACCGCAGCATTTCTTTTGTGCAGTTGCGTGCCCGGGAATTTGCCCCGCTTACGATTGAGCGACCTGCGAGGCGGCGGGCGCGGCCAGCGGCCGCGCCTACAAAGGCGCCGCCTGCATCATGCCGAAGTTGCCCCCGCCCGGCAAACCTGCTATCGCGCGCCTTCACACCGTGGGAGAACGCCCGGTCGCCAGCCGGGGTTTCTGTTCGCACCACGAAACTGCAACCTGGCGTGAGCCTTCCGGGCGAAGCTCGGCGGTCCGCGTCCGTGCATGGAGCAGCCTCATGGCAAAGAAAATTACCGGCTACATAAAACTGCAAGTGCCGGCCGGGGCGGCCAATCCGTCGCCGCCGATCGGTCCCGCGCTCGGCCAGCGCGGCCTCAACATCATGGAGTTCTGCAAGGCTTTCAACGCGCGCACCGCTCAGCTGGAGAAGGGCGCGCCGATCCCGGTCGTCATCACCGCCTATCAGGACCGGTCGTTCACCTTCGAGATGCGCCAGCCGCCGGTGACCTTCTTTTTGAAGAAAGCGGCGAATCTCAAGCTCGGCAAGAAGCCGGCCTCCGGCGCCAAGACGCCCGGCCGCGGCTTCGTCGGCAAGGTGACGAAAGAGCAGGTGCGTGAGATCGCCGAGAAGAAGATCGTCGACCTCAACACCGACTCGATCGAAGCCGCGATGCGGATGATTGAAGGTTCAGCCCGCGCGATGGGCCTGCAGGTGGTGGAGTAAGCCGATGTCCAAGCACGGCAAGAGAATCAAGAACGCCCGTGAGGCGGTCGAGCGCACGAAGCTTTACAAGCTCGACGAGGCGCTGAAGCTCGTCAAGTCGAACGCCAAGGTGAAGTTCGACGAGACGGTCGAGCTGTCGCTTAACCTCGGGGTCGATCCGAAGCACGCCGACCAGATGGTGCGCGGCGTCGTCAACCTGCCGAACGGCACCGGCCGCACGTTGCGCGTCGCGGTTTTCGCCC
The DNA here is from genome assembly GCA_963823165.1 of uncultured Alphaproteobacteria bacterium. GTDB lineage: Bacteria > Pseudomonadota > Alphaproteobacteria > Rhizobiales > Beijerinckiaceae > Roseiarcus. The sequence goes on from CAWGKV010000040.1 coordinate 400,619, forward strand.
GCGGCGCCAAGGCCGACGAAGCACGAGAAGCCGGCGCCGACGTGGTCGGAGCGGAGGACCTGGTGGCGGCCGTCCAGGGCGGCGAGATCAACTTCGACCGCTGCATCGCCACCCCCGATATGATGCCGCTCGTCGGCCGCCTCGGCAAGGTTTTGGGCCCGCGGGGCCTGATGCCGAACCCGAAAGTCGGCACGGTGACGATGGACGTCAAGGCGGCCGTCGGCGCGTCGAAAGGCGGCGCTGTCGAGTTCCGCGCCGAGAAGGCCGGCATCGTGCAAGGCTCGGTCGGCAAGGCCTCGTTCGGCGAGGACAAGCTCGCCGAGAACGTCAAGGCCTTCGTCGACGCGGTCAACCGGGCGAAGCCGCCGGGCGCCAAGGGCCACTACCTTCTGCGCGCCGCGGTGTCGTCGACGATGGGGCCGGGCGTGAGGCTCGACCTCTCGACCTTGAGCACGGCGACTTCGGTCGGGGCGTAGTCCCTTTAAATCTCTTCGCCGCCTGCGGGGAGAAGGCGGCGCGAAGCGCCGGATGAGGGGCGAGGCGGAGCAATGAGCGGGGGGCGTCAGCCGCCTCCGCTGTTCGGCGTAGCCCCTGAACCCGACCCTCTTCCCCCGGAGCGGGGCGAGGGGGCGAACGCAGGGGGCCTCTACGGTTGCGAGCGCCATCGTGCGATGAGCGCCACCTTCTGATGATTGAAGAGCGCCGGCGGCTGCCATTTGCCGGGCCCTCGGTCTCAGCTATGCTTGCCGGAAACCCTCGGGAGGGACGTCATGGGGACGCTGCACGAAGGCGGAACCGTCGGGTCGATGCTGATCACGGCGATCATGCGCTACACTGATCGGCCCGCCATCGCCGACAATCGGACCCGCTGGACCTATCGCGAGCTTGGCGACGCGGCGGCGCGCCTCGTCGACCTTTTTCGCTCGTTCGGGCTCAAGAAAGGCGACGGAGTCGCGTTGCTGGCCACGAACCGCGTCGAGACCTGGGCCGTGGTCATCGCCGCGGCGGCGATGGGCTTGCGTTACACGCCGTTGCATCCGCTGGCGGCGGAGGACGACCATGCCTTCATCGTCGACGACGCCGAGGCCGCCGCACTGATCGTGGAGGGCGCGAAATTCGCCGAGCGGGGCCGCGCCATCAAGGGCCGCGCCCCACGCCTCCAGCATCTGCTTTCGTTTGGGCCGATGGAAGGCGGGCGCGACCTCATCGCCGAAATGAAATCCGTCGAGCCCGCGCCGCTCAGGGACGAAGCCGACGCGGAGGCGATCTGCTGGCTCGCCTATACCGGCGGCACGACCGGGCGCTCCAAGGGCGTGATGATCGCGCACCGCTGCGTGGTCAACATGTCGGCGATCATCTTCTCCGACTGGGAGTGGCCGCAGGACATCCGCTATCTCGCGTCGACCCCGATCACGCACGCGGGCGGGGTCAACATTTTTCCGACCCTGATGCGGGGCGGGTTCGTCCGCGTGCTGCCGGGCTTCGACATCGAGGCCTTCTGCCGGACGGTCGAGGCCGAAAAGATCAACACCGCCCTTCTCGTGCCGACGATGATCTATGCGCTGATCGACGCCAAGGAGGTTCGCGCCCGGTACGACCTTTCCTCGCTCGAGACGATCATCTACGGCGCGGCGCCGATGTCGCCGGACCGCCTGCTCGAGGGCTTGGCGATCTTCGGCAGCGTTTTCGTGCAGTTTTACGGGCAGACCGAGGTCCCGCAATGCATAACGTCGCTCAGGAAGGTCGATCACGACCCTGCCAACCCGCGGCGGCTCGGCTCGTGCGGACGTCCGAACCCGCTGGTCGAGGTGAAACTATTCGATTTCGACATGAACGAGGTCAAACCCGGCGAGGCGGGGGAGATCTGCGTGCGCGGCGCGCTCGTGATGAATGGCTACTGGAAGCGCCCCGAAGCCAGCGAGGACGCGTTCCGCGGCGGCTGGCTGCACACCGGCGACGTCGCCATGCAGGACGAGGACGGCTATTACTATATCGTCGACCGCATCAAGGACATGATCATATCGGGCGGTTTCAACATCTACCCGCGCGAAGTCGAAGATGCGCTCATGTCGCATCCGGCGGTCGCCTCGGCCGCGGTGATCGGCGTCCCGGACGACAAGTGGGGCGAGGCGGTGAAGGCTTTCATCGTCTTGAAGAGCGGCGCCGAGGCCGACTTCGAATTGCTGCATGCGCATGTGAAGGCGAAGCGGGGCGGCCCCTGGGCGCCGAAATCGATCGATTTCGTCGACGCGATTGCGGTAACCGGGCTCGGCAAGGTGGACAGGAAGGCGCTTCGGGCGCCCTACTGGCAGGGGCGGTCGCGCGGCGTCGCCTAACCTAAATTAGCCCCTACCGCCCGCGAAGCGGAAGAGATCCCACGTGGCTCACCGGTCGACGAACGCCTTCTCGATCACGTAGTCGCCGGGCTCCCCGTGATTGCCTTCCTCGAAGCCGCGCGCGTCGAGAATGGCGCGGAGGTCGGCGAGCATGGCCGGGCTGCCGCAGAGCATGAAGCGGTCCTCCGCCGCGTCGATCGGCGGCAGGCCGAGGGCGTCGGTCATCGCGTCGGTGGTCAGCGCCAGCGACAGCCGGCCCCGATGGCGGAAGGGCTCGCGCGTCACGGTCGGATAGTAGACGAGCTTCTCCCGCACGAGTTCGCCGATCAGCTCGTCGTTCGGCAGGTCGTTCGCGATATAGTCGCCATAGGCGAGGTCCTTGATCCACCGGACGCCGTGCGCCACCACGATCCGGTCGAATTTGTCGTAGGCCTCCGGGTCCCGCACGATGCTGAGGAAGGGCGCGAGCCCAGTGCCGGTGCCGAGCAGGAACAAAGTTCTGCCGGCCCTGAGGTTGTCGATCACAAGGGTGCCGGTCGGCTTGCGGGCGACCAGAATCTCGTCGCCTTCCTTGAGGTGCTGGAGGCGCGAGGTGAGCGGGCCGTCGGGGACTTTTATGCTGAAAAACTCGAGCTTGTCGTCGTAATGCGCGCTCGCCAGCGAATAGGCGCGGAGCAGCGGCTTGCCGTCGCCCTCGAGGCCCATCATGACGAATTGCCCGCTGCGGAAGCGGAACGAAGGCGTGCGCGTCGTTCGGAAGCTGAACAGACGGTCCGTCCAGTGATGGACGTTCAAAACGCGCTCGTGGTGGAATGCGCTCATGAAACCTCGCTTCGATCTCTTGCTCGGGCTCGGCGGGCGCGGCCCTTATCATATTCGAGCGCGTTCTCAAACGCGACAATACGAAGCAGAGCCGGGCCTTCCGATTACGCCCCAAGCCTGCACGGTGTTCCCTTTGTCCCTATCGCGCCCTCAGGCTGAGAAGATAGGCGACGACCGAGTTGACCTCCGATCGGGCGAGCAGGAAGGGCGGCATGCCACCGCCGCGGCGGGTTTCCCCGTGCGGCTCGGAGAGAAACGCCCGAAGCGAGGCAGCGGTGACGTCGGGTCGGGCCGCGATTTCGGCAAAGCTCGGCCCCGGCGGATCGAGCGTCGGGGTCCTCTGGCCCGGCTCGACGACATGGCAGCTCACGCAGACCTCGAGCGCCAGCCTGCGGCCGGCCGCGACGGCAGCGTCGTCGGCGGACGCCGGCTGAGCGGCGAAGAGCGACGCGACGGTGGCGGACAGAAACGAAGTCTTCATGGCGTCCTCGAGCAGCGGAGCGGCCGGCGCCGCCGGGCCTTATAGCGCTTTTCGCCCGCTTCGCCCGGGGGCCTCATCCGTCATCCGGGCTTGAGAATGTTAACCATCGTGGCATGGGCGGGCTCCGCGCCGAGGTTGCGGATGCGATGGGGCCGGTCGCACCTGTAGCGCAGGGTCTCGCCGGCGCAGACCGTCTGAACCGAGCCCCCGACGTCCACCTCGAGTTCGCCCTGGAGCACCGACAGGCACTCGACCGAGCCGCGCGCGTGCGCGGCCGACTCGAGCACGCCGCCGGAATCCGCCTGGAAGTCGTACCACTGCAGCCAGTCGACCGTCTTCAGCCAGCCCGTCACGGCGAGACGGCACAATCCGTCGTCCGAGACGAAGATCGGGGTGGTGCCGCGCCCGAGGTGTTCGATGAACGGTCCGTCCTCGCCGCCCTGAAGGATCGACTCGATCGAGACGTCGAGCGCGTGAGCGAGCCGCCAGATCGTGGTCAGGGTCGGGTTGGTCTCGTTGCGCTCGATCTGCGAGATGATCGATTTGGCGACGCCGGATTGCGCGGAAAGATCGGCGAGCGACAGCCCGAAGCTCTTACGCAGCCTCAGGATGGCGCGGCCGAGCTGGTTCGACAGCGAGGCCGCCCCCGCCTCGAGCACCTTCGCCCGGTCCTTGCCTTCCACGCCCATGTGCGACTCGTCCAAAAGTACAACCGGAAGCATACATGAGCGTGCCCGGAACAACGAACGGCAATGTTCCCTCGGCCGGCTCCCAAGGCGGGCCGGCCGAGCGCAACCGCGGTCGCCGAGAGGAGGCCAAAGCTCAGAAAGCGCCGGGGAACGCGCCGCCGTCGATCAGGATGTTCTGACCGGTGATGAACCCCGCCCGGGCGCTCGCGAGAAACGCGCAGAGCGCTCCAAACTCGGCCGGATCGCCGAAGCGTCGGGCGGGAATGCGGGCTTCGGCGTCGGCGCGGGCGCTTTCGATCGGAACGCCGCGCTGGGCGGCGGCGCGGGTCAGCCCCGACAGCGAACGGGCGGTGTCGAACGAGCCGGGCTGGATCGAATTGATCGTCACGTTGTCGGCCGCATAGGTCCGGGCCGCGGAGGCGAGGAAGGCGGTCAGGCCGGCCCGGGCGCCGGACGAGACGTCGAGTCCGGGGATCGGCGCGCGCACCGACCCGGAGGTGATGTTGACGATCCGGCCGAACTTCCGCTTCGCCATGCCAGGCAGAAGCGCCTGAGCAAGGGCGATCGGCGTCAGCATATTCGCTTCCAGCCCGGCGAGTATGTCCTCGCGGGTGATCGCGCCGAACGCTTTGAACGGCGGGCCGCCATTGTTGTTGACGAGGATGTCGGCTTCGGGGCAGGCGGCGATCAGCGCCGCGCGCGTCGCCGGATCGTTGAGGTCGCCCGCGACTTCGTGAACGATGACGCTTGTCCGTTCGCGGATTGCCTTCGCCGCCGAGGCAAGCTCGTCCCGGCTGCGGCCGTTGACGACGAGCTGGCAGCCGGCCTCGGCCAAAGTCTCGGCGCAGGCCCGACCCAGCCCCTTGCTCGACGCGCATACGATCGCCTTGCGACCGGAGATTCCGAGATCCAACTCCAGCTCCCATTTGCTCGACACGTTTAAATCGGCGATTTATAAGCACGACTCAAGCCTTGCGTCATGCAAGCGACACGAGAATCTGCGCAGGAAACTGCCGGTCAATCACTCTTCATGCGAGAGGGGGCGGGGTGGCTAAGCATCACGAGGACCATCGCTACCGCACGCTGTTCCTCTCGGATCTACACCTGGGAACGCGCGGTTGCCAGGCGCATCTCATTCTCGACATGCTGCGGCACGTCGAGGCGGACACAATTTACTTGGTCGGCGACATTATCGACGGCTGGCGGCTGCGCTCGGGCTGGTACTGGCCGCAGGCCCACAACGACGTGATGCAGAAGCTTCTGCGCAAGGTGCGCCGGGGGGCCCGGATGGTGTTCGTGCCCGGCAACCATGACGAGTTCGCCCGCCAGTTCTTCGGCCTGACCTTCGGCGGCATCGAAATCAAGCGCCAGGCCGTCCACACCGCCGCCGACGGCAAGCGTTATCTCGTCATTCATGGCGACGAGTTCGACGTGGTCGTCCGCCACTCGAAGTGGCTCGCCTATTTCGGCGACTGGGCGTACACGACCGCCTTGTTCGTCAACACGCACTTCAATGCGGCTCGGCGGGCGCTCGGCCTGCCTTACTGGTCGTTCTCCGCCTGGGCCAAGCTCAAGGTCAAGAACGCGGTCAATTTCATCGGCTCGTTCGAGAAGGAGCTCGCCAGCGAGGCCAGGCGGCGCGGGGTCGACGGCGTCGTCTGCGGGCACATCCATCACCCGACCATCCGCCAGATCGACGGCGTCACCTATGTCAATACCGGCGATTTCGTCGAATCCTGCTCCCTCGTGGTGGAGCATTTCGACGGCCGGTTCGAGGTCATGCGCTGGCCCGCGGCCTTGAAGCACCTCGTCAACGAGGACAACACGCCGTTCGAGGACGAGCGCGAAGAGGTGGAGGCGACAGCGGCCTGATGCGAATCCTCATCGCGACCGACGCGTGGCGGCCGCAGGTCAACGGCGTCGTCTCGACGCTGGAGCGGATGAGCCAGGCGGCCGCCGAGTTCGGCGCGAAGTTCGATTTCCTGACGCCCCAGGGAATGTGGACCGCGCCGATGCCGACCTACCCGGACATTCCCGTGGCGATCACCACGCCGGGACGGATCGCGCGGAGAATCGAGGAGGCCGCTCCCGACCATATCCATATCGCCACCGAGGGCCCGATCGGCTGGCTGACCAGGCGCTACTGCCTGAAAAACAGGCGTTTCTTCACCACGAGCTACCACACCCGCTTTCCCGAATACATTCGGGCCCGCACCGGCATCCCCGAAGCGCTGACCTATGCCGGCCTTCGCCTTTTTCACGCCCCTTCGGGGACCGTCATGGCCCCGACTCCGACCATCGCCGCGGAGCTCACGAAGCGCGGCTTCAAGAGGGTCCGGCTGTGGACCCGCGGCGTGGACCATACGCTGTTTCGCCCGCGCGCCGCCGATGTGCTCGACCTGCCGCGGCCGATCTTTCTCTCCGTCGGGAGGATCGCGGTCGAAAAGAACCTCGAGGCGCTGCTCGACCTCGATCTTCCCGGCTCGACGGTCGTCGTGGGCGACGGGCCGGAGCGGGCGAGCCTCGCGCGCCGCTATCCGCACGCCCATTTCCTCGGCGCCATGTATGGCGAAGCGCTCGCGGACGTCTACGCCAGCGCCGACGTGTTCGTCTTCCCCTCCCGGACCGACACGTTCGGCATCGTCCTCATCGAGGCGATGGCGAGCGGCCTGCCGGTCGCGGCCTTTCCCGTCGCGGGTCCGATCGACGTCGTCGGACCGGCCGCCGGCGTCCTCGACGAGGACCTGCGCGCCGCCTGCCTCAAGGCGTTGACGATCCCGCGCGAGGCGGCGCGCGAATACTCGCTGCGCTTCACCTGGAAAGAGAGCGCCCGACAGTTCCTCGAGAATGTCGAGGCGTGCCGCGCCAGGCGCGCGCGGCGCGTGTCGAAACGGCTGGTGCGGTCGGCGACCCCCAGCATTCCCTGACGGCGAAGGGGGTCCTCTTCCCGGCGGCCCAGCTATCCTCGCCGACTTCCGCGCCATCCTGGACGCCGTGGTGGAGGGCGATGGGCGGCCGGCGTCTCGGCCCCTCGGCGGGACCGCCGCTCGCCCCGGCCGGGACCGTGCACCGTTTGGCGCGCGAGAAGCAATTCCAACGCTTTAGGTGCGAAAAACTGTCGTCTCGTAACTCCCAAGCCGCGGTGTTTCGCGGCATGCCCCCTCCACCACGCTGCGCGTGGTCCCCCTCCCCCGTTCCGCTAACGCTTCACAGGGGAGGATATGGCCGGCGCCGGCGCGCTCTCCTCCCCTGCGCAGCGGAGCGGAGCGGGGGAGGGGGACCGCCCAAAGGGCGGTGGAGGGGGCGACGCCCCAACCTGCTTGCGAGTTACGAGACGCAAAGAACAAATACAGACAGTAATTTACGCTGGCTTGGCGATCTGCCCTATCACGCTTTCTGAACTGAAAAGCCATCTTCGGCGACTAGCATTCCGTGCCTCCGGGCGCGGAATCAATTTTTTCAAGTCCTTGCGGCAGCATTTCCAGCTGGCTTGCAACGCCGCTCGTGTTCGAGCGGCGGCTTCTCGCCCGGCGATCGCGGAAGGTCTGAGGAGGGAGTCTCAACAGCGCGTTTGATCCTTCGGCCGCCCTGCGCCCCGGACGCTGGAGAAAGGGCCGCCGATCGCGCGCGATGGTCGCGAGCGCGTTTCGTTGAGGACGACGTGTCGCGCGCGGGGGCTTTGCGCGACCTCAGTGCGGTCAAAGTAGACGGACCAACCCTGGATGCGGTGCGGACCGGCCTCGAGTTCGGCTCGGCAACGCGCCCCCACGACGAGGTGTTGGCGAATGGCGAGTTGTGTGACGACGATCACAGTAGATCCTTTTGGCTTGTGCCAACGCTGTTAACCGAAGTCTTGGTCGATGGTCTGTTACTCGACCTGAATGGAGGCTTCCATGAAGCGCGCGAGCAAAACCAGGAAGACAAGCCGCGTCAGACACCACGTATCTCCAGGCGGCATCGCCCGTCATCCCGACTCTTTCGAACAAGCGGGAGCTGATGAGATCTTCGCGAGCGCAAACTACACGGTCACCGGCACAACCGACGGCGGTGACGCGCTCCTAACCAACGTAGAAGTAACAGTCATCTTCTGGGGAGATTATTGGAACGTTACTTCTCCGGCGCCGAGCGTTTCCGTCGCCAACTACTTTACGGCTTTTTCGGGTGTGGTCACCGGGCCGTATATGACCAGACTGAACCAGTACCGGGGGTTGGGCCCAGGCACCATGCTGGGTCAGTTCATTGTGCCGTCCGCGAAGAACGCGAGCAACGTCACTATGCCTGCCAACGGGTACACCGATGCCGACGTCGAGTTCATGCTCACCAATTTTTTTCAGAACAACCCGAACGTCGCCCCAGCTAATGGGCATAATAGATTTTACGCGGTGATCTCGCCACCCGGCCTCAATAACGCTCTTTCCTTCGGAGGCCAACACCAGCATTTCACGTTCAACAGCATCGGCTGTGTGTACGCCTGGGTCAATGGAAACGATAGCCTTGGGGACGTAGCTGTGTTCGGTCACGAGCTCGTCGAAAGCTGCAGTAACCCCACCTTACGTGACGGATCCTCAAGCGGAAATGGGATCAAGGCTCCCGGAACCGATAGCAGCGGCAACCCCATATCGGACGGCAGCGACGAGATCGGCGACGCTTGCGAGCAAGGTTCCGGCTTCGCGACCGTTTGGGTCAACCAACTTCAATGTACTTTGCAGGGTTACTGGAGCAAGGCCGACAACGCCTGCGTCCTGCCGCTTGGCGCGGTAACCCTGTTGATGAACAAGAACACTTTCGGAAAGGACGAAGTCCAGGAGGCGATCAATAACGCGCTTCCTGGAGCCACGCAGGCCATCTTCGCGAACGCCTTTTGGGTGGCGCTGGATGAGTACAGCCAGAACACTTTGAGTTCATTCAATATCACGATCCCGACGCCAACCTTCTCCGATTTGAACGGCAACCCGGTGACCATCTCCGGAGTGAGCATTCAGTTGACTCCGGCGACGTCGTCCGCGCCCAACCCGGTGCTGGAGGCTCCGGCTGACAGCACGTCCATACAGCGCATGCGATGGTCATTCGATGTCCTGTTCGATATCCCTTTGCAGCCAACCTTTCCGTCGGAATATCTGTTGAACGCGACCTTCCTGATGGATGGTAACCAGCCTCCGGGGGGCACGCAGGGGCATTCGCAGGATGTTGTCAACTTTGATTTGCTGGCCGGCGCGGATCCCTATTTCTCAAACATCGATGTCGAAGACAGCAGCGCCGTCTCGTACTTGAGCCAGGACCTGCGGGCATGCATGGTTGTTGCAGGAGGGTCCGCCCTGCCCAACGATCCCAACGCGCCCGTCTTTTCGGCCGGCAACTCGCCCTACACATACATTCAAACTTTGCTGGCCTATTTGAACAACTCCACGGCCTATACGTTTCCCGTGCCCCCGACTTCGCCCGATCCCCTGAATGGTCTGACCAACCAGTCCGGATACGAAACCGGCGTCACCTCGGTGACGGCGCTGGATAGCGCCGGCAATCAGAACTACAATTTTGCCATCGCCCGCGTGCGAATGACCAGCGATGCCCAGGGTGTCCCGGGAGAGGCGTTGAACACTCGCGTCTTCTTCCGCTTGTGGACCGCCCCTTCCTTCGACACCGACTACAATCCCAACACGACCTATCCCAGTACGCTCGGCGCTATATCTGGCAGCCCTGATTTCAATTTGCCCATTGCGCCTCTGCCATCCGGCAACCTGACCGACCCTTCCGGGCAGAGCCTTCAAACCGCGCCCTTCTTTGCGACCGCCGGAGGCGGCAGCGATTACGACCCCACCTTCAACACCTCCACGCGAAACAACAATATTCAGACGATCGAGATACCCACGACGCTAGGCCAGGACAGCGTGTGGACCTATTATGGCTGTTATCTCGATGTCTATAACGCGAGCAACAATTCGCTATACCCAGGCACGCACCATTGTCTTGTAGGGCAAATTGCATACGATAACGCCCCGATCCCGTTCTCCAGCTCGACTACGACCACCACCGGCAACTGCGACAAACTTGCTCAACGCAACCTAGAGGTGACCAAGTCGGGAAATCCCGGTCCGGCCCCCACTCACCGCGTGCCGCAGGCGTTCGACACCAGGCCAAGCCAGCCATTCACAAGCGCTGCTGGAAGAATGACGGGCGTCCCCGACGAGATCATGATCGATTGGGGCTCCACTCCGCTTGGAAGCACCGCGTACATTTACTGGCCGCAGGTCCTGGCGTCGGATGTGATCGGCCTCGCCTCCCAGCTTTACGTCACACATTTCCTTACGGCGGCGGACGCCAACACCATAAAATGCAAGACGGTGAAGGGCGCGACTTACATCCCCGTGCCGTCGGCGACCAACCAGAATTTTGCGGGGCTTTTTACAATCGATCTGCCGATCGGCGTCACCCAAGGCGAAGTTTTTAAAATCGTAGTAAGACGGCTCACAACCAAGACCGTGCCGTCCTCTTCAACCATAGCAAGCATCGCCAGGAGCGCAAGGTCGCCGATCCTTCGCCCCGTCCGCATGGTGACCGGGGCATTCCAGGTGACCATTCCCGTCACTACAGAGGCGGATCTGCTCGCGGGCGATGAAAACACCCTGGCCGTATTGAAGTGGCGTTTGCAGCAAATGTCGCCGGTGTACCGCTGGCGCCCTGTCGTCAAGAGGCACATCGAATACCTGTCTTCCAGGATCGACGCTTCGGGAGGCAATGCCTCCTCCATTCCGCCGTCACTTAATGGCTGGCCCGTGGGCTCGGAGAGGCGTCCGCACCCAGTTGGAGAGGAGGATTGCACCGGCAAGGTTGTCGAAGTCATCTTCGACTGTTTTGGTGATTTCGAGGGATTCGTTATCGAGAGTTGCTGCTCCAACCACCATCGTTTCAAATCCCGAGAGAGGGCCGTCGGGGAGCTCGTGCTGCGTGCCTGCAGTCTTCGCTGGACAATCAGCGTTTGCTCTGTGGAGCACGGCAATAAGATCTGTGGAATAAGGGTGCTTGGCTGAGCCGCGTCCAGCGCCTGATTGATTTGGCCGGTTGCACGCTGCGTAAGGCAACCCTACTCGGTGCGCCTCAGGCTGATGTCCATCCTGAACCTGACCTTCGGTCTACGCCCGAAACCCTTCACCAAACCTGAAGTTCAAACAGCCCGACCGCCGCGATCATTCATCTCGGCGGGTCGGGGAACAGAGCTCCCGCGCGAGGAATCTGCGGACGCGACCTCGTGTCGCCTTGGCGGCGTCGGCGGTGATGGCTAAGCGTGCGGCGTTTCGGCGACTGCGCGAGGCAAAGAGACCCCTGTGGGACACATGACCGCGGAAAGACAGGTCGCCTCGGCGGCGCCTGCCATCGTCGAGGCCTGGCGGTGCATCGGCTGCGGCCGGATCGAGGGGCCGCAGCCCTGCATCGGCGTCTGCGAGGACAGAAAGGTCCGCCTGGTCTTCGCCGCCGACTACGAAGCTGCGCTCGCGCTGCTGCGCGAAACGGAAGAGAAGGCGGCCGCCTTGGAAGGCCTCGTCCGCCGCCTCGCGCAGACCCGCCCGCGCGCGTGAGCTTGGGAGCAGAGTTACAAGGCGTTGCAGAAAGAGGCGCAGCGCGCGCTGGCGGCGATTTCTCGGGCGCGCTTCTTCTATGTCCGCTGTGGTTCCATTCGACGCCGAGCGGCCGGCGCCGCGAGCGCTTCGCGCCTGCTTCTCCCGCAATCCGCAGGTCAAGCTAGGTCGAGCCCGGGGAGGAGAAGGGCCTACTCCTCCGGCAGCACGCCCTTCTTGAAGATGAAGCAGCCGTAGTGGCGGCGTTCGCCGGTGACGACGATGGCGAAGGCTTCGGCGGCGCGCTCGTAGAAGGCGAAGCGCTCGATGCCGGAGAGCGGCTGGCGGCGGCCGACCGCGCGGTCGATCGCCTGCTGCACTTCCTGCTGGACGGCCGGCACCGCGACCGGATCGCCGCTCACCTCCATCCGCAAGGCCGGGTCGGGCACGAAACTGTCGAGCGGCATCACCGACAGCACCGCCTCGACCGCGCGCGCCGCCGAAACGCCTCCCATCAGGATCGGCTGGCCGGTGATGGTCGAGCTCGCGGTCGAGGCCGCAGGGAAGTTCGCATCGACAATGGCGATCTCGTCGCCGTGTCCCATGCGGCGCAGCGCGTAAAGCAGGTCCGCGTCCAGCAGCGGATCGATTCCCCAAAGCATGATGGCCTCCCAGGCGTCGTTGATCGGGGTGAGGATAGCGGGATTGGGGCGGTCGGCAAGAGGCAGTCGGCAGTCGAGGGCGCTCCCTTCTCCCGTTTGGGAGAAGGGTCGGGGATGAGGGCTCAGGCGGGCGAGGTTGTCCGCGATGGCGCCTGGCGGAAACTTTCGGCGGCGCGGTTCCCTCATCCGGCGCTTCGCGCCACCTTCTCCCGAACGGGAGAAGGGGTCCCCGCCTTCGGCCTTTTCCGCGCCGGCTCCGGCCCGAAACCCAGTCTCCCGTCCGCGCCGAGCCGGACCAGCGCGCCGCCGAGGGTGGCGGCGAGCGGCCGTCCGGCGGCGAGCGCGTCGCGCAGGCTGAGAGCCAGCGCCTCGACCTTTTCCAAGCCGATCCGGCTTTCGTCGCGCCCGCCGGCCGCAGCGATGCGCCGCGCGAGCACCCGCTGGACGATCGCGATCGGCTCGGCAAACAGGATTTTGGCGTCGATCGGGCCATCGGCGCCGAGCCTCGCCTCGACTTCGGCCGTCATTTTCTCGAGCGCTTGGTCTGCTTCCGCCGCCCGCCGCGCGAGGCGGACGAGGCCCTGCGAATGCAGGCCTTCCTCGCTGAGGCTGTCGAGCAGCGCCCGCAGGCGCGGCCGGGCGAAACGCGGATCTGCGTTGGACGGGTCGTTGGCGAAGGGCGCGCCGCGGGCGCGGCAGAAGGCGACGAGGTCGCTTTTCGCGACGCCGAGCAGCGGGCGCGCGATCGTCACGCCGTCGCGCTCGCTCATCGCCTCCATGCCGCTCAAACCGGCCAGGCCCGAGCCGCGAAAGAGGCGGAAAAGCACGGTCTCGGCCTGATCGTCCGCGTGGTGCGCGGTCGCGATCGCGTCGGCGCCGATCGCCCGCGCGTGCTCGATGAGGAGCCGGTAGCGGGCCTCGCGGGCGCGCTCCTGCACCCGGGTCGAGGGCTTCACGCCTGTCCAGACGAGGGTCTTGTGCGGGACGCCGAGCCGCGCGGAGAGCGCCGCGACCGTCTCCGCCTCGGCCGCGCTTGCCGCCCTCAAGCCGTGATCGACGGTCGCGGCGGCGATGCGGGCGCCGCGCCGCGCCGCCCATTCGGCGGCCATCAGGAGAAGGGCGGTCGAGTCGGGGCCGCCCGAGACGGCGAGCAGCGTCCGTGCCGCGAGAAGCCTCGCGAAAAGCGCATCGACTTGCGCCGGCGACAGCGGGTCTGCGCCTTCGGCGCTCAACAATGGTCCTTGGCCATTTCCCGCTCGGCGAGCTTCTTCACCGAAGAGGTCGCGTTCGGATAGCGCTTGTCGAATTCGGCGAAGGTGGCGCAGGCCTGCCCGGCGTTGCCGAGCGCCGCCAGCGCCTGGCCGAGACGCACCATGCTCTCCGGCGCGCGCGACGACCTTCCGTAGTCGGTCGTCACCTTCAGGTATTGTTCGGCCGCCTCCCGCGGGCGCGAGCGCTGAAAGTAGGTCTCGCCGATGTAGAAGATCGCGTCGGGGGTCAGCCGATGGCCTACGTTGGCGGTCATGAACGACTTGAACCCTTCTTCGGCCTGCTGGTACTGGCCGCTCTGAAACGCCTGAAGGGCGGTGTTGAACTGTTCCCGGGGGACGTCGAGCATCGCGACGCCGGTTCCTGTGATCGTCGGCCCCGTCGGAGGCGGCGGCGGGGCCGGGCTCCGCCCGAGCTCGAGCGGCGGTCCCGCCGGCGGGACGGAACGGACGAGCGGGGCGCTCGGCGTGGTGGTCCCCAGCGGCTGCGGCGCGCCCGGCGCATTCGGCTCGGCATTGGGGTCGAAGGCGTCCGATCTCCTCGGCCTCACGGTGACCGGCGCCTCGATCACCGTCACCGGAGGGGCGCCGACGGAAGGAGGCATGACGGCGGCCGGCGCCGAGGCCACCGGCTGAGGCGGTTCGCCGGACCGCTCGCCGAACCGATATTCGACGTCCTGGCGGAACTTCTGGAACTGATCCTCCAGCCGGCGCTCGGCGTTCTCCAGCTGCTCGATGCGGCCGTTCGCCTGGCGCAACTCCTCCTCCAGCCGGTTGATCCTGAGGACCAGCCCCGCCTCCTGGTCCTCGTCCGCCTGTCCGCCGCCGGGAACGTCGGCTGGCGGCGCCATCGGTGTGGTCTGCGGAGGCTGGCGGTGGAAAAAGTCGAAGCCCTGAGGGTGCGCCGGGGTAGCGACGGCGACCCAGACCAGCGTTGCTGCAGCCGCCAGTCGGACGCGCTTCCCGGTCATGCAAATGTCCACGCGGCTAAACCCGGACGGTGTATTCGGCAAACCGAGAAACCTAAGCAATTCCAGAACCTCATCTGCGGCGCCGCGAGCGCTTTCACCCAACCATCTGGGCGGCAAGGGCGGCGTGGACGGCCGGGACAATCCCCGGACCAGTCCGGGGACGGCCATGACGGCCGCAGCTGTTTCCGGCTTCAGCTCGCCGGCGCGCCGTTCAGTACGGTGACGGCGCGGCAATTCTGCGACCAGCATGAAATGTCGTCGCAGACCGCGACCGGCCGCTCCTTGCCGTAGCTGATGGTCCTCATCCGCGTGGGCGAGACGCCCTTCGCGACGAGATAGTCGTGCACCGCCTGGGCGCGACGGGCGCCGAGGGCGAAATTGTACTCGCGCGTGCCGCGCTCGTCCGCGTGGCCTTCGATGGTGATGGCATAACGAGTGTAGTGGTCCAACCACGCCGCCTGCTTGTCGAGGGTCGCCTGCGCGGTCGGCGACAGGTCGGTCTGATCGGTGTCGAAGAAGACGCGGTCGCCGACGGTCTGGTTGAACTCCTGGACGCTGCCCGGTCCCGCCGCAGCGTAGGCCCCGCCGGCGCCGGCGGCTGCCAGGTCGCTGTCCGCGTTGTGGCGGGCGCAGGCGCTCAAGCCGAGGCCAAAGGCCATCGCCGCCGCCAACGCCAATGCAACCCTGGATTTCCCCGCAGCCATGAAACGCTCCTGACGATTGTGCCCAGCCACGCGCTGACTAGGCGCCGAAGGGTTAAGGCAAGGTTCCGGCAACCTACTGTCTCCCTGCGGCGTTTCCGTATGGGCAGAAGACGGCGCGAGCGTTAACAGCGCGTTCGTGGCGTTATTGCGGCGGCGACGCCTTGCCCGCGCCGCACTCGGCGGGCATTATAATAACGACGTAAACATACGGCCGGCACGGCAAAGGTTGGAATCTCGCTCGAATGAAGCATCACAAAGTGAGGCGGACCGCGCTCCTGGCGCTGGCGATGGCGTTTCTCGCCGCCGCCTGGGTCTGGGACGGCCTGATCGCGATCGCGCGCGTGCTCGTCCGGTTCATCCCCTGGACCCGGTTCAAGCAGGCCTTCGTCGCCCTCGTCGACCGGCTGCCGGCGCCGCTGGTGCTGCTGATCTTCCTGGTCCCGTTCCTGATCGTGGAGCCGCTGCTCTTCGTGGCCACGGTGGCGATCGCCATGGGCTACTTCGTTCTCGGCGCGATCGCATGGATCGTGCTCAAACTGCTCGCGATTTCCCTCATTCCGGCAATTTTCGACCTGACCGAGCACCGGCTGATGACGATGCCGTGGTTCGCCCGGGCCTATCACAAAGTTATGGTCTGGCATCATTACGCCGACCGAATCGTTGCGCCATACAAGCACGCTGCCGCGGCGCTCGCGCGTCGGTGGCGGCGGAGCGCCTTGGCCGCCATGCTCCGAACGCCGGGGATCGCACAGCTCGCCGCGCGCTTCGCCGCCCGCAGGCGGGCCGCCAACGGCCGCGGGGCGGCGTCGCTGGGCGGTTGAGACGGCGGCGTTTTGTTGCTGCCGATATGGAGAAGGGGGCCGGCGCGCGCGCTTTCGTCGCTTGACAGACGGCGCCGCCGGCCCCAGATTCGCGTTTTGCTCGAGGGGCGTCCCGAACGGGGCTGAGACGGCGAAGAGCCGAACCCTTTGAACCTGATCCGGGTCATGCCGGCGAAGGGACTGAAGCGGCCGCGTTTCCTCCTTCCGGTCAGCCCCGTTTCGCCGTCGGACCGCAACTCGCGCGAGGAGACGGCCATGAACGAAATTCCCAAATTCGCCGCGCCGCACGACGTCACCGCCGGCCCGATCGCCGGCTCGCGCAAGGTCTATGCCTCGCCGAAGGGCCGGCCGGACATCCGCGTGCCGTTCCGGGAGATCGCGCTCAGCGACCTGAAAGAGCCGTCGGTCAGGGTCTATGACCCCTCCGGCCCCTACACCGAGAGCGGGGCGCGCATCGATCTCGCAAATGGCCTGCCGCCGGTGCGCGAGACCTGGCTCGCGGCGCGCGGCTATTCCGCGATCGAGGGACGCTCGATCAGGCCGGAGGACAACGGCGTCGCCTCGGCCGATCACCTTGCGCCGCTCTGCCCCGCGATGCGCACCTTGCGCGCAGGCGGGCAGGGCCAGTTCGTCACCCAGTACGAGTTCGCCCGCGCCGGGATCGTCACCGAGGAGATGATCTATGTCGCCCATCGCGAGAATCTGGCGCGCGAAGCCGCGGTCGACGAGGCGGGCGCGAGAATCGCCGACGGCGAGAGTTTCGGGGCCGAGATTCCGGAGTTCGTGACGCCGGAGTTCGTGCGCAGCGAGGTGGCGCGGGGCCGCGCGATCATTCCGGCCAATATCAACCATGTCGAGCTCGAGCCGATGGCGATCGGCCGCAATTTCCTCGTCAAGGTCAACGCCAATATCGGCAATTCGGCGGTCAGCTCCGGCGTCGCCGAGGAAGTCGAGAAGATGGTGTGGGCGATCCGCTGGGGCGCCGACACGGTGATGGATCTCTCGACGGGACGCAATATCCACAACATCCGCTCCTGGATTGTGCGCAACGCGCCGGTTCCGATCGGCACGGTCCCGATCTATCAGGCGCTCGAGAAGGTCGGCGGCGAGCCGCTCAAGCTCGACTGGGAAGTGTTCAAGGACACGCTGATCGAGCAGGCGGAGCAGGGGGTCGACTATTTCACCATCCACGCCGGCGTCCGGCTCGCCTACGTGCCGCTGACGGCGAAGCGGGTGACCGGCATCGTCTCGCGCGGCGGCTCGATCATGGCGCGGTGGTGCCTCGCCGGCCATCGCGAAAGCTTCCTCTACGAGCGCTTCGGCGACATCTGCGACATCATGCGCAGATACGACGTCTCGTTCTCCCTCGGCGACGGCCTCAGGCCGGGCTCGACCGCCGACGCCAACGACGCGGCGCAATTCGCCGAACTCGAGACGCTCGGGGAACTGACCAAGGTCGCCTGGGACAAGGGCTGCCAGGTGATGATCGAGGGACCCGGCCACGTGCCGATGCACAAGATCAAGATCAACATGGAGAAGCAGCTCCGCGAATGCGGCGAGGCGCCGTTCTATACGCTGGGGCCGCTGACGACCGACGTCGCGCCGGGTTACGACCACATCACCTCGGGCATCGGCGCGGCGATGATCGGCTGGTTCGGCACGGCGATGCTCTGCTACGTGACGCCGAAAGAGCATCTCGGCCTCCCCGACCGGGACGACGTGAAAACCGGCGTCATCACCTATCGCATCGCCGCCCACGCCGCCGATCTGGCCAAGGGTCATCCGGCGGCGCGCATCCGCGACGATGCGATCTCGCGCGCCCGGTTCGACTTCCGCTGGCAGGACCAGTTCAACCTGTCGCTCGACCCGGACACGGCGCAAAAGTTCCACGACGAAACCCTGCCGAAGGACAGCCACAAGGTGGCGCATTTCTGCTCGATGTGCGGGCCGAAATTCTGCTCGATGAAGATCACCCAGGACCTCAGGGCGGAAGCCGAGGCGATGGCCGGCATGGCGGAGAAGTCGCGCGAGTTCGTCGAGGGCGGGGCCGCGCTCTACGTGAAGGCGGCGGAGTAGCGCGGACCGCTCTGGTGCACGAATCCCCCCACCGACGTCCTTTGGACGGCCTTCTTCCTTCGTCTTGCGGGGGAGAATTGCGCGCATCCTCCCCAGCTCGGAGCAGCAAAATGAGGGAGGGGGACGCCGCGGCCGCTGGGCTCGACCCGGCGCGCGGAGGAGAGGGCGAGCACGCACCTCGCAGCAAGGCCGTCACCGTCATCGGCGCCGGCGTCGCGGGGCTCGTGACCGCGCTCACCCTGGCCGAGCGCGGCGCGAAAGTGGTGCTCGTCGAGCGCTTCGGCGAACTTGGGCACAACGCGTCGTGGCTTGCAGGCGGTATGCTCGCGCCGTTTTGCGAGGGCGAGAGTGCCCCCTCAAGGGTCGTCGAGGCGGGCAAGAGCGCGATCGACTGGTGGGCCGCCCGTGTCCTCGGCGTTTCGCGCACCGGCACGCTGGTCGTCGCGCCCCCGCGCGATTCCTCGGAGATCGAGCGCTTCGCGGCGCGCGCCAGCGGTCACGAGCGCGCGGACGAAATGCGCATCGCCGAGCTGGAGCCTGATCTTGCCGGGCGATTCCGCAGGGGTCTCTTCTTCGAAAGCGAGGGCCATCTCGACCCGCGCGCCGCGATGCGGGCGCTCCTCGAGGCGCTGCAGGGACGCGGCGCCGAATTGCGCTTCGGCGAGGACGGCGAGCGCCTCGTGTGCACGAACGCGGTTGTCGATTGCCGCGGTTTTGCCGCTCGCTCCGCACTGTCGGAATTGCGCGGCGTGCGCGGCGAGATGATCCGCGTGCGCACGCCCGAGATTAATCTCAAGCGCTGCGTCCGGCTGCTGCATCCGCGCATTCCCCTCTACGTCGTCCCGCGCGAGAACGGCGAGTACATGATCGGCGCGACTATGATCGAGAGCGCCGAGAAAGGCGCCGTTTCCGTGCGCTCGGCGATCGAGCTCATGAGCGCCGCCTATGCGCTGCATCCCGCCTTCGGCGAGGCGGAGATTCTGGAATTGAGCGCCGACGTTCGTCCGGCCTTCGCCGACAACGAGCCGCGCGTCGTCGAGTGCGACGGGCGCATCTTCGTCAACGGCCTTTATCGCCACGGCTTTCTGCTCGCGCCGGCGCTGGCGGCGCGCGTGGCGGAACTCGCGTTGGCGCGAAAGGCTGCAAGGCGAAGTGTCGCGTCTTGAACTAGACCAGTCTAGACTATACATCAGCGACGGGAGGTTCGCGATGTGGACCGTGCAGGAAGCGAAGGCCAAACTGTCGCAAGTGCTCAAGCGCGCCCGGGCTGGTGAAGCGCAGATCATCGGCGCCAAGGACCCTTGCGTCGTCGTGCCTCTGGAAGAATACCAGCGGCTTAAGGCGCTCGAAGACGAGCCGCACTTGGGCCAATGGCTGGTGCGGCATTTCGCGGGACTTGGCGAGATCGAACTGCCGCCCCGCAAGGAGGAGCGTCCCAGCCCGTTCTCGGATTGGACCGAAGAGGAACTTAACGAGTGACTCGAGAACCGACGCTTCTCGACACCAACGTGCTCTCGGAGTTAATGCGACCGTCGCCGCAACCAGGCGTGGTCCGCTTTGTGGAGCAACTCGACAGCCCCTTCGTCAGTGCGGCAGTCTTTCAGGAACTGGCGTACGGAATGGCGCTATTGCCAGCGGGGAGGCGAAAGGCGCGCATGAGCGGCGAAATCAATATTTTTCTTGCTCAATTCGAAACGCGCACCGTCGCAATCGACGCCCGGGTCGCGACCTTGTCGGGAAGGTTACGGGCGGACCTGAAGCGCGCGGGGCTCGAACTCGCACCGATGGACGCGCTTATCGCCGCAAGCGCGATCAGCATTTCCGCTCGATTGGCGACTCGCAACGTCAAGGACTTCCGACGCCTCGACTTGGAGTTGGTGAACCCGTGGATGAACTGACCGCCCAGCTTCTTAGGCGCCTCATTGTCAATGGTGAGCCGACTGAATTGGCTGCCAGCAATCTGGCCGACGCACTGAAAGCGCTCGACTATGCAGAAGCGAAAGTCGCCACCGCCCTCAACGGCGAGTTCGTGCCGGCCCGCTCGCGCGAGGCGACGCCGGTGAAGGACGGCGACCGGATCGAGATTCTCGCGCCGAGGCAGGGGGGATAAGGCGATGGCGCCTGACACAGGCCAAGCCGTCATCGCGAGGGGCCGGAGCAATCCATCGGCCGCGCCAAGCGGAGAGAGTGGATTGCGTCCCCCTCGCTCCGCTCGGGGTCGCGATGACGGCCGCGATGGACGAAGGTTGATTACATGACCCAAACATCCAACCTCACCCTCTACGGCGCGAGCTTGCGCTCGCGCCTCATTCTTGGCACCTCGCAATATCCCTCGCCCGCGATCCTCGCCGAGGCGGTGCGGACGTCGGGCGCGGAGATCGTCACGGTCTCGCTCAGGCGCGAATCGGCGCGGCTCAAGGAGGGGCAGGATTTCTGGCGGCTGATCCGCGACATCGGCGCGCGCGTGCTGCCGAACACGGCCGGCTGCTACAGCGTGAAGGAGGCCGTCACCACCGCTCAGATGGCGCGAGAAGTGTTCGGCACGCCGTGGGTGAAGCTCGAGGTGATCGGCGAAGCCGACACGCTGCAGCCGGACGTGTTCGGCCTCGTCGAGGCCGCGCGGATCCTCTCCGCGGACGGCTTCGAGGTGTTCCCCTATACGACCGAGGACCTCGTCGTCGCCGAGCGCTTGATCGAGGCAGGCTGCAGGGTGCTGATGCCGTGGGGCTCGCCGATCGGCTCGGGCAAGGGACTCAACAACGTGTTCGGCCTGCGCGCGCTGAGGGGGCATTTTCCCGAGGTTCCGCTGATCGTCGACGCCGGTCTCGGCTTGCCTTCACAGGCGGCGGCGGCGATGGAGCTCGGCTATGACGGCGTGCTGCTCAACACCGCCGTCGCCAAGGCGGGCGATCCGGTCGCGATGGCGCGCGCCTTCGGCCAGGCGATCGAGGCCGGCCGCGCCGCCTTCCTCGCCGGCCCGATGCAGCCGCGCGACATGGCGGCGCCCTCGACGCCGGTCATCGGGAAAGCCAGTTTTTCGTGAGCGGACTTGACCCCTTCTACCCGATCGTCGACAGCGCCGACTGGGTCGCGCGCCTCGTCGGCGTCGGCGCAAAATTCGTGCAGTTGCGCGTGAAGGACAGGGACGAGGCGAAAGTCGCCGAAGAGACGCGGGCGGCGCTGGCGGTCTGCGCGAAAGCCGGCGCGACGCTGGTCGTCAACGACTACTGGCGCATCGCGATCGACGAAGGCGCGCCCTGGGTCCATCTCGGCCAGGGCGATCTCGACGGTGCGGACATCCCCGCCATCCGGCGCGCGAACTTGAGGCTCGGCGTCAGCACCCATGACGAAGCGGAGCTCGCCCGCGCGCTCGAGCTCGGTCCCGACTATGTCGCCCTCGGGCCGATCTATCCGACGATCCTGAAAGCGATGGCCTTCGCTCCCCAGGGGCTGGCGCGCATCGGCGACTGGAAAGCGCGCATCGGCAGGGTCCCTCTCGTCGCCATCGGCGGCCTGACGGTCGAGCGGGCGAAACTCTGTCTCGCAGCCGGCGCGGACGTCGTCTCCGTCGTCACCGACATCACGTTGAACGCCGATCCGGAGGCGCGCGCCAGGGAATGGATCGCCGCGACGCGCCCGGCGTGAAACGGCGAACTCCGATCGCGCTCGCAATCGCCGGCTCCGACTCGGGCGCCGGGGCCGGGATCCAGGCGGACCTCCGGACTTTCGCCGCGCTCGGCGTCCACGCGGCGACCGCGATCACGGCGCTGACGGCGCAGAACACGCGCGGCGTGCGAAAGATTCACCTCGCGCCGCCCAACGTCGTGGCGGCGCAGATCGACGCTGTTTTAGAAGACTTCGACGTCGCCGCGATCAAGATCGGCATGCTGGGGAGCGCGGCGATCGCCGGGGCGGTGGCGGCCCATCTCCCCTCTCCCCTTGCGGGAGAGGGGTCGGGGGTGAGGGGTCCGGCGCCGCAGGGCGCGCGGCATCAAGGGGATGCCGCGCCCAACCCCTCATCCGGCGGCCTGCGGCCGCCACCTTCTCCCGCAAGGGGAGAAGGGAACGGGACCTTCGTCGTCTTCGACCCGGTCATGACCGCCTCGTCCGGCGACGCGCTGAGCGGCGCGGGGTTCGTCGAGGCGGTCAGGGCGGGGCTTTTGCCGCTCGTCGATTTGCTCACCCCCAATCTCGCCGAGGCGGCGGCGCTGCTCGACGATGAAACTGCCCGTAATGAAGCCGACATGGCCCGGCAGGGACGGGCGCTGATCGCGCTCGGGGCCGGCGCCGTGTTGGTGAAAGGCGGGCATCTCCCTGGCGAGGACGCCGTTGACCTGCTCGTGACGACGGACGCTGTCCGCCGGTTCGCCGCGCCGAAGCTCAATTCGCCGAACCTGCACGGCACGGGCTGCACGCTGTCGAGCGCGATTGCGGCCCATGTCGTCCTCGGCGAGCCGCTGCCGGAGGCGGTCGCCGCCGGCAAAGCCTTCGTGCGCGAGGCGATCGAGGCGGGGCGCGCCCTGGAGCTCGGCGCAGGACCTGGGCCGCTCGTCCAGTTGAAGCTCAGGCGCTGATTTTCCGAACGGCGCGGTTGCGGTACTTTGAGACCCGGAGGCAGGCGCCCGATGCAGAGCGATGGAAGCGACTTCTACGACACTCTCCCCATTCTCGACGACTTCGCCGAAGCGGTGAATATCCAGAATTATCGTCCGCTTCCCGACGGTTGGGTCGTCGGTATCGCCGACGTCGTCGCCTCGACCCAGGCCGTGGCGCAAGGACGCTACAAGACGGTCAACATGGTCGGCGCAGGCGTTATCGCCGCTGTCTCCAACGCTCTGGAGCGGCGGGCCTTTCCTTTCGTCTTCTGCGGCGACGGGGCGAGCTTCGCCGTCTCCGCCGCCGACGCGGACGCGGCGGCGCGGGCGCTCGCGGCGATGGCGCTCTTTTCACAAACCGAATTCCAGATCGAGATGCGGGCGGCGATGCTTCCGGTCGGCGATATCCGGGCCGCCGGCCGCGACGTGCGGGTCGCGCGATTCGGCGCTTCGTCCCATTGCGCCTACGCGATGCTCGGAGGCGGCGGGATCGCCTGGCTCGAGACGGAGGCCAAGCGCGGCCGATACACGCTCACGCCGGCGCCGCTCGGCGCGCGCCCCGATCTGACCGGCCTTTCCTGCCGGTGGAGCGTCGCGCCGGCGAAGCGCGGCGTCATTCTCTCAGTGATCGTCGCCCCGCGCGGCGAAGACCCCCGGTTCGCCTCGCTCGTCCGGAAGATCGTCGGCATCGTCCTTTCCGCCGCCGACGCCGGAAGTCCGATCGCGGTCGAAAGCCTCAGCATCGCCGAGCCGAGCGCCGCGCTCGGCTTCGAAGCCTCGGTCGCCAAGGCCTCCGGCGCGTCCCGCCTCCGGTCGCAGCTTGCGGCGCTCAAGGGTTATCTGACGGCGGCGGCATTCCACCGCTTCAAGCTGCGCGCGGGATCGTTCGATATGGCGACCTTTGTCGGCGACGTCGCCGCCAACGCCGACTTCCGCAAGTTCGACGACACCCTGCGGATGACGCTCGACTGCTCCGAAGCGTTCGCCGGCGCGTTGGAGGCCCGCCTGGCCGCAGCCCAGGAGTATGCGGACTACGGGACGTTCCGCCAGTCCGCTGCGCAACTCACCTGTTTCGTGCCGTCCTACGGCGACCGCGGCCACATCCACTTCGTCGACGGCGCCGACGGCGGCTACGCCATGGCTGCGACCGCGATGAAGGCCAGGCGATTGCTGAAGGGGGCCGCGACCGCGTAAGGCGGGTCGGCCTCGGCAATGATGCCGGGGTCCCGGGCAGGCGCGATCACGAGACATTTCATGATCTATATCTGCTTCGGAATGACGAAGTCGGCGAGCACGTTCCTGTACCAGCTCACCGAGGAGACCTTTCGGGCGGCGGGGCGGTCTCCGGCGCGTTTGCGCCCTCCCCTGCTGCCGCGCCTGTCCGTCGAGAATTACTTCGACTACATAGACCCTGCGCTCCTGTCAGCCGTTTCCGATCAAGTCGCAGGGCGCGATGTCGTCTTGAAAACGCATCAGGTGCTCAATCCCGAGGTGGCGGCCCGGATCGACGCCGGGTTGTTGCTCGCCGGCGCAACGATCCGCGACCCGCGGGAAATTGCGCTCGCGATGGTGGACCACGGGCGACGGTCGCGACGCATCGGCTGGTCCCAGTTTTCGGAGTGCCGAACGGTCTACGACGCGTTTGCTTCGATCGATTACCAGGTGGAAAACTTCAGGTGCTGGTCTGCCCTCGCGAAGCTCGAACTCTTTCTCTACAATGAGATTTGCTTCGACACGCTGGCCGTGGCGACGCGCCTCGCCAGGCAAATCGGCGTCGCCGCCGACCCCGGCAAGGTGCTGGCGCCTTTTCGCACGAGGGGACTGATCGGCCAGTTCAACAAAGGCGCGGCGCTGCGGTACCAGGAGATGCCCGCAGAGCAGCAGACCGCGTTTCTCGATCGCTACGCCGAGCTCTACCGCGCGTTTCGTTTCGACACGCCCGCCGCGGAGGCGGTCGCGCGGGCGCAAGAACTGCTGCCGCTGCGGACTCGCGGTCATTTGCGCCGGCTCACAGCTGACGTTCGGCGCTTGCTGCGGTCTTGACGCTAACGCCGCGCCCGACGCCCTGCGAGACTTGTGTTAGCCTGCCTGGATGAACAAACCGCCCGAGTCCCTTGCGCCGGAAAGCGCGCCGGAAAAGGCCGAAGGCGTTCGCCTCACCCCAATGATGGCCCAATATTTCGAGATCAAGGCGGCCAATCCGGACTGCCTGTTGTTCTATCGCATGGGCGACTTCTACGAGCTGTTCTTCGACGACGCCGAGGTGGCGAGCCGCGCCCTCGGCATCGTGCTGACCAAGCGCGGCAAGCACGAGGGCGAGGACATCCGCATGTGCGGCGTGCCGATCGAGCGCGCCGACGAATATCTCAACCGGCTGATTGCGCTCGGCCATCGCGTCGCCGTGTGCGAGCAGCTGGAGGACCCGGCGGAAGCGAAGAAACGGGGCGGAAAGTCGGTCGTCAGCCGCGGCGTCGTGCGGCTGGTGACGCCGGGCACCATCACCGAAGAACGCCTCCTCGAACCGGGGCGCGCGAGGCTGCTCGTCGCGGTCCAGCGGGTTCGCGCCAACGAGGCCCGCTGGACTTATGGCGTCGCCGCGCTCGACCTTTCGACCGGCGCGTTCTCGCTGAGCGAGACGGATGAGACCGGCCTCGCCGCAGAGATCGCGCGTCTCGAGCCGAGCGAGATCGTCGCCGCCCAGGCAGTCTACGACGAGGCCGCGTTCCAGCGCTTGATCGCCGACATGCGCCTGCCGGCGACGCCGCTTGCTCGGGACGGCGCTGACGGAGCAGCTGCCGAACGGAGGGTGTGCGAGTTCTACGGCGTCGAGACCATTGACGGCTTCGGCGCCTTCGGCCGCGCCGAGATCGCCGCCGCGGCCCTGGCGCTGTCCTACGTCAAGCGCACCCAGTTCGAGGCGAGGCCGGCGCTGTCGCCGCCGACGCGGCGGCCGCGCGGCGCGACCCTCGAGATCGATCCGGCGACCCGCGCCAATCTCGAGCTGACCAAAACCCTCGGCGGCGCCCGCGACGGCTCGCTTCTGGCAACGATCGACCTGACCGTCACGCCCGCCGGCGCGCGGCTTCTCGCCGAGCGTCTCGCGAGCGCTCTCACCGACCCCGACGCGATCAACGAACGCCTCGATTGCCTCGACTTCCTCGTCGAGGCCCACGCCCTGCGCGAGGCGCTGCGGCGGGCGCTGGCGAGGGCGCCCGATTTCCTGCGCTCGCTGTCGCGGCTAAGCCTCGACCGGGGCGGCCCGCGCGACCTGGCGGCGATCCGCGACGGCCTCGCCGCCGCAGGCGCCCTCGCGCGCATATTGGAATCGGCCGGCGCCCTGCCGACGCTCCTTAAGCGCGATCATGCGGCGCTCGGCTTCGATTGCGGCGCGCTCGAGCGCGATCTCGAGGCGACGCTGGCCGACGACCTGCCGCTCGTCAAGCGCGACGGCGGCTTCGTGCGGCCGGGCGCGCTCGCCGCCCTCGACGAGGCGCGGGGGCTTCGCGACGAAAGCCGCCGCGTGATCGCCGACATGCAGGCGAAATACGCCGAGGAGACCGGCGTCAGGCAGCTCAAGATCAGGCACAACAATTTTCTCGGCTATTACATCGAGACGCCCCAGGCGCAGGGCGAGGCGCTCCTGAAGCCGCCGCTCAACGCCGCTTTCATCCACCGCCAGACGATGGCCGGCGCCCTGCGCTTCACCACGAACGCCCTCGTCGATCTCGAGGCGAAGATCGCATCCGCCGCCGATCGGGCGCTCGCGCTCGAGCTCGAAGCCTTCGAGCGGCTGCGCCAGGCCTGCCTCGCCGACGACCAAGCCTTGCGCGGCTACGGCGCGGCGCTGGCGGAGATCGACGTCGCGGCGTCGCTCGCCGAACTCGCCGTCAAGCGCGAGTGGACGCGGCCTTTGGTCGACGCCTCGCTCGCCTTCGCGATCGAGCGCGGCCGCCACCCGGTGGTCGAGGCGGCGCTGAAGGCCGCCGGCGAGCCGTTCGTCGCCAACGACTGCGACCTTTCCGGCGACCTCGCCGACGGCGGGCGGATCGCCGTCGTCACCGGGCCGAATATGGCGGGAAAATCGACCTATCTCCGCCAGAACGCGCTGATCGCCCTGATCGCCCAGATGGGCTGCTACGTCCCGGCGGGGCGCGCCCATATCGGAATCGTCGACCGGCTCTTCAGCCGCGTCGGCGCGGCCGACGACCTGGCGCGCGGGCGTTCGACCTTCATGGTGGAAATGGTCGAGACGGCGGCCATCCTCAATCAGGCGACCGTGCGCTCGCTCGTCATCCTCGACGAGATCGGGCGGGGCACGGCGACCTTCGACGGCCTCTCGATCGCCTATGCCTGCGTCGAGCATCTCAATGGGTCGAACCGATCGCGCGCCCTGTTCGCCACCCATTTCCACGAGCTGACCCAGCTCGCCGAGACCTTTCCGCGGCTCGTCAACCTCACCATGCGGGTCAGCGAGTTCAAGGGGAGCCTCGTCTTCCTGCACGAGGTGGTGCGCGGCGCGGCGGACCGCTCGTACGGTATCCAGGTGGCGAAGCTCGCAGGCCTGCCGGCCTCCGTTGTCAAGCGGGCGCGAAAGGTGCTGGCCGACCTCGAGGCGACGCGGCCGAGCGGGACGCTCGACGCCCTGCCGTTGTTCTCCTACGAGCCCGCCACGCCTGCCGCGCCGGCCCGCGACGGACTGCGCGACGCCTTGGCGGCGCTCGATCCCGACGCCATGAGCCCGCGCGAGGCGCATGCGGCGCTTTATGCGCTGAAGCGGATGCTGGAGGACAAGGCGTAATCTGTCTGCGCTGCGGCCCCGTCGGGCGAGCGATCGCTGAAGGAGGGCGCCAAGCTGCTTTTTGTCTGTGATCGCCCCTGCCTTTCCCGGGCGATAGCCGCCGCGCGTCAGCCCTTCGTCCAGTCCTCCAGGCGGAGTTCGGGAAGTGCAGCGAAGGCCCGGTCGTTGGTCACGAGCGTGGCGTCATGCTCGTCCGCATGCGGCCGCGATCATGAGGTCGAGCGTGCCAAGCGCGCCGTTCGAGGCCGGCGCGAAGGACTGCATATCGGCGCGCCGTGGCGACGGTCCAGGGCGGGACGTCGATGGCGGCCAAAAATTCGTCGACCGCGGCGCGCAGCCTCTTCGCTCCCGGGCGCTTCGCGACGCCGAAGAGAAGCTCAGCCTCCGTCACGACGGAGAGACAAACGCGCTCCGGCTCGGTCGCCTTGAGCCGCACCGTGACGAGAGAGTGACCCTTGAGTCGCGCGCTCACCGTGTTGGTGTCGAGCATGAAAGCGCGTCATCCGCGCCACGGCTCGAAAGGATCGCGCCCGGCGGGCTCCTGGCTGCGCTCCGAGGGGCAGAGAAAATCGTCCGGGGCGTTGGCTTCGGCGAGCGCGGCAAAGAAGCGCTCGAAGGACCTCGGCTTCGACGAGAGAATGACGTCCCCTGTCGCCGGATCGCGGCGGACAAACACTTCTTCACCCTCGAAGCGGAATGCCGCAGGCAGACGCACCGCCCAACTCCGCCCGTTCTTGAACAATTTCGCGACCTGGCTCATGACGTTTCGCCTCTCGAGAGCGAGATCTATACCATGATCTATGCCACGGCCAGCGCCCCGGGTCCGGCAGTTCGTGTCCTTCACGGTCTTGGTGCTAAAAGGGTTTCACCGTTGAAGCGCAAAAAGACCACAGCGACTTCCAGTCGAAGGGAGCACGCGAGGAGCCCCGCATGACCAGCCCGCAGATCCTCGTCGCGACCCTCGTCGCCGCCTATCTCTACGTGGTCACGCCGGGGCCGGCGTTTTTGGCTTTGTTCACCCTCGCCGCTTCGCGCGGTAGAATCTCGGGCGCCTGGTTCATCACCGGCCATCTCGTCGGCGACGTGGTCTGGGGGGCGCTGGCGGTGGCGGCCATCGTCGGGGCCAACACCCTCGGCCCGACCCTGTTCGAAGCGCTCGGCTTCGTCTGCGGGCTTTATCTCATCTATCTCGGCTGGCGGGCGGTGATGACGCGCAAAGGAACTCCGCCGCGAACGATCGGCGCGAGCCGGCCGCTCGCCACCGGCATGGCCTTCGGCCTCACCAATCCGAAATCCTATCCGGTGGCGCTGGCGATGTTTTCGGCGATCGTCGCGCCCTACATCGGCGCCCTGCACGCTGTCGACGCGCCGCAGATGTTCGTCGCCGCCTTCGCTGGCTTCCTGCTGGCCGACGCGACGCTGATCTTCGCCGCCGGCCTGCCCGCGGTGAGGAAGTTCTTTCTCTCGCACGGCGTCGCAGTGACGCGGGTCGTCGGCGTGATCTTCATTTTGTTCGGGGCGCGGTCGATCGCCGACGCCGCGCGCGGGGCGATGCGCCGGACGGCATGAGGCGGTTTCGGGTGCTGTCGGTGACCTATCTATGATCGGTCATCCATGCTAGCGATTGCGTAATCGCCGCGATGAAAGGCAAGGCTGTCCCCATCCTGGACTTCGAGCTGACGGCGCACGCAAGCTCCGAGATTCAGCGGCGCGAGCTCGACGAGGCGATGGTCCGCCGGGTTCTCGCCGATCCCGAGCAGCGCGTCGTCGTGCGGCCCGGACGGGAAGTTCTACAATCAAGGTTCGCGCTTGCGGGGAGGCAATACTTGGTGCGGGTGTTTGTCGATGTAGATAGAAGACCGGCCGAGGTCGTCACCGCCTACCGCACGAGCAAAATCGACAAATACTGGAGAAGGCAATCATGAAGATCGCCTATGATCGGAAGACGGATTCTCTGACCGTCATCCTGAAAGAGGGCGTCGCGGTGGCGGAAAGTGACGAGGATAAGCCCGGCGTGATCCTTGACTACGACGAGCATGGCGACCTGCTCGCCCTCGAGATCCTCGACGCCTCGCGCCGGGTCACCGACGCCCGCAAGATCGAATACGAAACCACGTGAGCGATGAAGGCCTACGCGTCCGCCAGCAGGCCCTTCAGCTCGCGCTCCATCGTCCTCAGCTCCGGGAAACACGTCGGATAGTCAGAACGTCCTATCGCCTTCCACACGTTCGCCACCCGCTCGCGCATCGCGTCGATGGCGAGCGGGAACGAGGCGGCCTCGTCGAGGGCGCCCTTCTCGTTGATGAGGTACCGCCTGTTCAAAGCGAAGAGAACCTGGGCCATGCAGCAGAGCGCCCGGTAGGCGCAGCCTGCGATAAAAGTCTGCTCGCCGCGTGCAACGGCGGTTTCGCCGTTTTCGATGCTGAACAGGACCTCCCACAGGAACCGGCCGATGAGCGCCGCGCGCAGCGGTTCGGGGTAGGGGACGGTCATTGCCCTCATTGCGGCGATCACGCCCTCGGGATCGTGCAGCGGCCGGCAGAGCGCGATTTCTCCCATCCAGATCGCCGAGCAGAAGCCGTGCGGATGGCCCGGCTGATAGTCCATGGCGACGCGGCCCTCCCGGCAGTCGCGGATCACGCGCGCGACCTTTTCCACGCCGCGGTAGAGACAATCGACTTTCTGGCCCTGCACCGAGAGCCACCCGCCCCCGACGATCCACGGCCCCCAGCCGCCGACCGGGGTGACGGCGGCCTTGTCGGGTTCGTCGACGAAGTTTTTCACCGCTGCGAGGAGACGGCCAGTATCCAGGGGGACGTCCTGCCGGAAGTAGAGGCCGATGTCATAGTCCGAGCCGTCTGTCGCCGTCCCTCTCGCCCGCGATCCGCCGAGGACGACGGCGACGACGCCCGGAACGCTCGCCAGGCGAGGCGTCACGAATGCGAGCAGCGGGTCCGGCGTCATTTTCGCTCGCGCGGCGCTTCCTGAAAAAGGGGACGATGACGCATTTCTTCCGCCATGCTATGATTTCCCAATGATTTCAGTTCTAATTCGCTCGAACAGAAAAAGGCGGAGCTGGACCGGCTGCGCCCCCTGTCGCCGAATGCGCTGACCAATCTCGAGCATGCCTACGACCTCAAGCTCACCTACACCTCGAACGCAATCGAAGGGAATACGCTGACGCAGGTCGAGACCAATCTGGTCATCAGAAGGGCGTGACGGTCGGCGGCAAGAAGCTCAAGGATCATCTCGAGGCGATCGACCACTACGACGCCGTCGCTTACGTCCGCGAGATCGCGCATGAGACATCGCCGCTCGGCGAAATCGACGTGCGCAACCTTCATGCGCTGGTCCTCAGGCGCTCCGACCCCGAGATCGCGAGACGCCACGCCGCCAGAGCCCGTTTCGTGAACACCGACGCCGGGCGGCGCACGTTCCCGTCGCCCGCCGAGGTCCCAGCATTGATGGGCGACTTTTCCGCCTGGCTCGCCGCCATCCCCGCTACGCCCGAGACGGCGTTCGCGGCGCACCGCCGGCTGGTCGACATCCATCCCTTCGACGATGGCAATGGCTGCACCGCGCGCCTGCTGATGAATCTCATTCTCATCCGCGGCGGCTATCCGCCCATCGCCGTCGGCCCGGAAGACCGGCTTGGCTACTTGCAGGCTTTGCAAAGCGCGCAGGCGGAACGAGGCGACGAAGACTTCCGCCGCCTGCTTTATGAGCGCCTGGACGCGACGTTGGAAGAGTATTTGAACGCCCTGCGAGAGGCGCTTCCGTAGGCGGAGCCCACCCGGCCCCGGTGCGGACAAAGCCCCTCATGGGAAACGGCATATGGGCGGCGTTGTCCTCGTGGACGTTGGCGACCGTCGTTTCGAAATCGGCGCGCAGCCGCGGGTTGGCAATTGCAGAGCAAGGAGCGGAGTTCGGTGGGAAACCGCTCGCGGTAGAGACAAAGGCCAAGCGAAAGTCCGGAGTTTTCCCTATGTTCATCGCCATGCCCGAAGCAAGTCCGACCATTGTTCCCGAGAGAATGTGGGAGGCGGTCCGGCGGCGCGATCCGGCCTACGACGGCCGGTTCTTCGTCGCGGTCAGGACCACCGGCGTCTATTGTCGGCCGAGCTGCAAGTCGCGCCCGGCGAAACCCGAGAACGTCCTCTTCTTTTCGACCGCCGAAGCGGCGGAGCAGGCTGGATATCGCGCCTGCAAGCGCTGCCGCCCCGACCGCCTGGGCGCGACGGACCCTCAGGTCGAGGCGGTGCGGCGTGCATGCGAACGGATTGCATCGGCCGAGGAAGCGCCCTCGCTCGCCGCCCTCGCCGCCGAAGCGGGGCTGAGCCCTTTCCACTTCCATCGCGTCTTCAAGAAGGTGACCGGCGTGACGCCCAAGGACTATGCGGCCGCGGAGCGGGCGCGGCGCGCCGCCGAGAAGCTCCAGACCGCCGCGACCGTCACCGAGGCGATCTACGACGCCGGGTTCAACTCTTCGAGCCGCTTCTACGAGACCGCGATGGCGCGGCTCGGCATGACGCCGACCGTGGCGCGACGCGGCGGCCAAGGCGCCGTCATCCGCTTCGCCGTCGGCGAGGCCTCGCTCGGCTCCGTGCTCGTCGCGGCCACCGACAAGGGCGTCTGCGCCATCATGCTCGGCGACGAACCGGGCGCGCTCGTGCGCGAATTGCAGGACCGGTTCCCGCGGGCGAGACTTGTCGGGGGCGACAAAAATTTCGAGCGCACGGTCGCGGCGGTCGTCGGCCTGGTCGAGGCCCCCGGCCAAAACTTCGACCTGCCGCTCGACATCCGCGGCACCGTCTTTCAGCAGAAGGTCTGGCAGGCGTTGCGCGCCATCCCCGCCGGCGCGACGGCGACCTACGCCGAAATCGCGCAAGCCGTCGGCCACCCCAAGGCGGTGCGCGCGGTCGCCCAGGCCTGCGGCGCCAACCCGCTCGCGGTCGCGATCCCCTGCCATCGGGTGGTGCGAACCGACGGCGGCCTC
Source organism: uncultured Alphaproteobacteria bacterium (assembly GCA_963823165.1). Taxonomy (GTDB): domain Bacteria; phylum Pseudomonadota; class Alphaproteobacteria; order Rhizobiales; family Beijerinckiaceae; genus Roseiarcus. The sequence goes on from CAWGKV010000040.1 coordinate 433,391, forward strand.
TCCGGTTATCATTGGGGCATCGAGCGCAAGCGCAAGCTGCTCGACCGCGAGGTGGCCTGATGGCGGCGCATCCCCTCACCCCGGCCCTCTCCCGCAAGCGGGAGAGGGGGCGAATCGCTTCTCCCGCTCGCGGGGGAAAATGGCGCGAAGCGCCGGATGAGGGGCCGCCCCTTACGGATGCGATCAGCCGCGTCGACTGGCCGGCGCTCGAGAGCGATCTGGACAGTTTCGGCTGCGCCGTCGCTCCCGCGCTCCTGCCGCCGGACGTCTGCAAACGGGTCGCGGCGATGTATGGCGAAAGCGAACGCTTCCGTTCGACGATCGTGATGGCGCGCCATGGCTTCGGACGCGGCGAATACAAATATTTCGCCGATCCGCTGCCGGAGCCGGTCGCCGACCTGCGTCGCCATCTTTATCCCCGGCTCGCGCCGATCGCCGATCGGTGGAGCGCGACCATGGGACTCGAGGCGCGCTATCCCGTGACGCACGAGGAATTCCTCGCCCGCTGCCGCGCAGCGGGGCAGACGCGGCCGACGCCGCTCCTCCTGCGCTACGGTCCCGGCGACTACAATTGCCTGCATCAGGACGTCTACGGCAGCCTCGTCTTTCCGCTTCAGGTCGCCATTCTCCTCTCCGAACCGGGCCGCGACTTCACCGGCGGCGAGTTCGTCCTGACCGAACAGAGGCCGCGCATGCAGTCGCGGGTGGAAGTCGTGAACCTGACCCAGGGCGACGGCGTGATCTTCGCCGTGCGCGAGCGGCCGGCGCAGGGGACGCGCGGCCCCTATCGAGTCAACATGCGCCACGGTGTCAGCCGGTTGCGCAGCGGCGAGCGCTTCACCCTCGGGATCATTTTCCACGACGCGGCGTGAAGGGGGACCCGATAATCGCCCGACCCCAAGCAAGCGTTCGCGGCGTGGATTGGAGAGCAACGATCGGGAAGAACCGCGCTCGCCGCCGGGCTATGCAGGTCATGTTGAAACCGAAAAGAGAGAGATCGCCATGGCCTACCGCATCACGGGTCTCGACCCGACGCCGTTCCGGAACCTGTTCGGGCTTTCGGACGAGAAGCTCGGGAAGCTCAACGTCAAGCGCGTCGTCGCCGACGCGAAGCCGGGCTACCCGGACCGCGTCGAGCTTCGCGACGCCGAGCCCGGCGAGACGCTGCTGCTTCTGAACTATCTTCACCAGCCGGCGGAAAGCCCCTACCGGTCGAGCCACGCGATTTTCGTTCGCGAGGGCGCCACGACGGCCTGCGAGGCGGTGGACGAGACGCCCGAATGCCTGCGCATTCGGCCGATCTCGCTACGCGCCTTCGACGCCTCGGGCATGATGGTCGACGCTGATCTGGCAAACGGGCGCGAGGTCGAGGCCGCCATCCGGCGCCTGCTCGAGAATCCCGCGGCGGCCTATCTCCACGCCCACTACGCCAAGCGCGGCTGCTACGCCGCCCGGATCGACCGGGCGTAAAGCGTGGGCGATCGAGAATCCCTGGATCGGTTTGCTGGTCCTGCGATGACGATTTCGATTTCGCAGCGCCTCGACTCAGGCGTCCGCGATGTCGAAGTCCTCATCCGCCTCGATCTCGGTGTCCTCGTCTTCGCCGTCCGAACCTTCGAGATCACCAAATGGGTGTTCAATCTCGCGAAATTCAAATCCGTCGACCCCGAGCCGTCTGCTTAGGAGGTCGAACCGGCGCCGGATCTGGGTCCGGGATTCAGTGGGCCCGGGGACGTAAAGCGGCTTTCCCCGGAAGCCGAACTGGAATTCGACCTGGCACGCGTCCGCGTCGATGTCGTCGAAGAACGACTCCAAGGCGGCATAGTCGCTGTGAGGCTCCAGTCCGAGGGATCCTCCATAGGCCGCGGCGTCGCGCAAAAGCTTGCGGGCATAGGAAGGATCGACTTCCTCGAACGGCGCGGTCTCCTCGAACGCCTCGAGAAATGATTCCATCTTCGCCTCTTCGAGTTCGCGGAACAGCGCATCCTTGACCCCGAGGCAGAAGGCGTCGACCAGGAAGGCGGCGAGGGCAAGCGTGCGCGCGCCGGTCTTGCGGGTTAGCGCGACCATGCCGAAGCCGTTCTCGAACAACCCGCTTTGCACCAGGCAGGAGCGAAGGGGCGCGGTCCTCGACCGACGCACGTCTCGGGCGAGCCTCCCCTGGCCGCCGGCCGTCTCGAGCCGGCGCCTTTCCGCCAAAACCTTCTTTCTGCGTACGGCCTTGGCTTGGCGGCGGTGGAGGTTCCTCGATCCCATGGCGCGCTTCTCCGGACGCAGACGGTCAGATTTTCGACAGCGGGGTCTGGCTCATCTTCCCGTCGCCTTCAATCCCCTGCGGGCGCTGATCCACTTCTTTCTGCTCCTCTGCCATGGGCGGCCCGGCGGTGTGTCGGGGCGCAGTTCGATCTTCGCAAGTTGGACGGCATTCAGCGCAAGAGCGAGGCGCCGCCCCAGCGGATCAAGTCGCCGTCGCTGCTGCCTGCATCTGACTATTGCGCGGATCGGGACGCCGGCGGCGTTGCCGTCGCTCGGCGAGCGGCTTAACTGTGTTTCCAAGCATCCAGCGCCGAGGTCTTCCCATGTCCGCCGTCCGTCAGCCCGCTATCTTCATCCCCCATGGGGGCGGCCCCTGCTTCTGGATGGAGTTTCCGCCGCCCTTCGGGCCGCACGCCTGGGACTGCTTGCGAGCTTATCTCGCCGGCCTCGTCGGGTCGCTGCCGGAGCGTCCGAAGGCGTTTCTGGTCGTCACCGCCCATTGGGAGGCGGCCGAGCCGACGGTCAGCGTGAACCCCAAGCCCGGCATGCTGTTCGATTATTACGGCTTCCCCGAGCACACCTACAAGCTGAGCTACCCGGCCCCGGGCGCGCCCAAGCTCGGCGCGGAAGTGAAGCGGCTGATCGAGGCGGCCGGCCTGCCGGCCGCCACCGACAGCGAGCGCGGCTTCGACCACGGCGTGTTCGTGCCCTTCCTCATCGTCGATCCGAAGGCCGAGATCCCGGTCGTCATGCTGTCCTTGCGCAAGGACCTCGATCCGGCCTTCCACATCCAGCTCGGCAAGGCGCTTGCGCCCCTGCGCGATCAGGGCGTGGCGATCGTCGGCAGCGGCATGAGCTACCATGATCTGCGCCACTTCTTCGACGGCTCCGAGGGGGCCTCGGCGAGTTTCGACGCCTGGCTCGACGAGACCGCGAAGGCGCAGCCGGAAGAGCGGGATGCGCGGCTCATCGCCTGGGACAAGGCCCCTTCGGCCCGCGCCTGCCATCCGCGCGAAGAACACCTCATGCCGCTGATGGTCGTCGTCGGCGCCGCCGGCGACAGTCCTGGCCGGCATGACTTTAAGGACGTGATCGCGGGGAAGACGATCTCGGGCTTTAGGTTCGGGTGAGGCGTCGAGCGAAGGCGAGCGGCTCGGCGCGCAATTCCCGTCTCTGTCAGTCCGCATGCCGTTGGCGCGCTTCGACGCCATCGGCGTTCTCCGTTCGCCCGCGACGTCCAATTCAAAGTCGCGCGCTACCGTCCGTTTTCTCAAGATCTTCGCGCTTGCCGCCGCCGCATCGCTTTTAGGCGGCGGCGAATAGCGAATGGGGCGCTGCCGATCAGCGTTCCCTATTCGCTAGATTTTCAGCTCCGCCGGAAACCCGGGCGCGCGCAAATCCGTGTGCAGCGCGTCCTCGAGCAGCTTCACCACCTGGGTCGACCACGCCCCGCCGCCGTAGGCTTCGCGGGCGCGGATGAAGGTCTGCGACGCGATCGCGGCGAGGTCGAGCGGCACGCCGAGCTCCCGCCCGAGCTTCATCGCAAAGCCGAGGTCCTTGCAGGCGAGGTCCATGGTGAAGCCGATGTTGTAGGAGCCGTTCAGCACGAGCTGCAACTCGGTCTCGTGGACGAAGCTGGCGCCCGAGCTCGCCTTGATGACGTGGAAGGCCTGCTTGAGTTCGAGGCCGCCGCGCTTGGCGAGCATCAGCGCTTCGCCCGCCGCGATGAGATGGACGAAGGCGAGCATGTTGGTGATGACCTTGATCACCGAGGCGGCGCCGAGCGGGCCGACGTGGAAGATCGGACCTCCCATCGCCTCGAGCGCGGCGCGGTGGCGCTCGAGCACGGCCGCCTCACCGCCGACGATGACCGTGATCTCCCCCGCCGCCGCCTTGTGAACGCCCCCCGTCACCGGGACCTCGAGAGTGAAAACGCCCTTTTCCGCCGCGATCGCCGCGAGGCGCTGGATCGAATCGGAATCGTCGGTGCCCATCTCGATCCAGGTCGAGCCGGGTTTGAGCCCAGCGAGCACGCCCTCCGCGCCCGCCAACACCCGCTCGGAGACGGCCGGGGAGGGGAGGCAGGTGATGACCGAGTCTACCCTTTCCGCGAGCGCGCGCGGAGACTCGGCCCAAGCCGCGCCGGCGGCCAGCAAGGGTTTCGCCGCCCGGTGATCGATGTCGTGCACCGTGAGATCGAGCCCCGCGCGCCGCAGACTGCCGGCCAGATGGCCGCCGAGACTGCCGAGCCCGATGAAGCCGTACCGCATCGCCATTTACCCCTCCCAAACCATTAGCGGAGAGAATAGGCGCTCGGCTGCCCCGGGCAAGCGCCGCATCGTCGCGGGGGGTCGAAGGAACAACCGCCCGGCCAGCGGACTTACCATGTACTGCGTTTACATTTGGCCCGGGACGCCTAAAGTGAAACCTGAAGTCAACCAGCGGCCGCCTTAATTCGGGAGCCTTTACGGTGGAAACGATCGCGGCGGTGGCGGCGAAGAAGCTCGGCAAGTTTCTAGCCGACGACTTCCGGGAAATCTTCGGCCCGTCCCATAATGAAATGGCCGAGCGTCTCGGTTCGCTGGCGCGCAGCACGATCGAGTGCATCGCCAGAAGCGACGCGCTCTACCATAATTTCGAACATACATTGCTGGTGACGACTGTCGGCCGCGACATCCTGCGGGGCCGCGTGCTGAGCCAGCGAATCGTGCCCGAGGACTACACCCACCTCATCTGCGCCTGCCTCATGCACGATATCGGCTTCGTGCGCGGCGTCCTGAAGGGCGACACCAGGACTGAATTCGTCATCGATCAGGCCGGCAACAGGATCACCCTTCCCCGCGGCGCCTCCGACGCCGCGCTCATGCCATATCATGTCGATCGCTCGAAGCTGTTCGCCTACGAGCGGCTCGGGAACTCGCCGCAGGTCGACCCGGCGCGGGTCGCGGAGGCGATCGAGCTTACGCGCTTTCCGCCCTGCCCGGACGGCACCGAAAACGCCAATCTCGAGGCGAGGCTGATGCTCGCCTCGGATCTGATCGGGCAGCTCGGAGACCCGCTCTATCCGAAGAAGGCGAACGCGCTCTTCGCCGAATTCGAGGAGATCGGCACCAACCGTCAGTTCGGCTACCAGACGCCGGCGGATCTGGTGGCCAAGTATCCCAAATTCTTTTCCGACCTGGTTGCGGTCCATATCGAGGAGGGCGTCAAATACCTGTCGATGACCGCGTCGGGCCGCCAGTGGATCGCCAATCTCCACAATCACGTCTGGTGCGCCGAGAACGGCGCCTGGCTCATGGGCCCGCAGCAATGACTTGTAGCCGCGCTCGTTGAGCGCGGCGGCGCGGTCAGCGACCGCGCCTACAAAGCCGTCAGTCGGGCGGCGCGACCGGCCCGAACCGCGGCACGAGATGCAGCGCCGAGCCCTGCCAGGGGTGGGCGTTGGCGACCTCCTCGTCGAGTTCGACGCCGAGGCCCGGATCGTCCGGCGGAATGACATAGCCGTCCTCCCACCGGATCGGCTTCTTCAAGATCCTGGCGTGGAAGCCGTCCCAGCGCTCGATGCTCTCCAGGATGAGGAAGTTCGGGCTGCAGGCGGCGAGCTGGACGTTGGCCGCGCCGACCACCGGCCCGCAATAGAGGTGCGGCGCGATCTGGGCGTAATGGGCCTCCGCCATCGCGGCGATCTTCTTTGCCTCGAGCAGCCCTCCGACCCGGCCGAGATTCGGCTGCAGGATCGAAGCCGCGCCGGTCTCGAGCACGCGAGCGAATTCATATTTCGTCGTCAGCCGCTCGCCGGTCGCGATCGGCATGCGGCACTGGGCGGCGACCCTCGCCATTTCCTCGGGCGCCTCGGGCGGCGTCGGCTCCTCGAACCACAGCGGCTCGTAGGGCTCGATCCGCCGCGCGAGACGCAGCGCTCCCGAGACGGTGAACTGGCCGTGGGTGCCGAACAGGAGATCGCACTTCGTTCCGAGCGCTTCGCGCAGGGTCTTGCAGAAGGCTTCGCTGAGCGCGAGCCGCTCGAGGCTCGGCTGGCGGGGATCGAAGGTGGAGTAGGGGCCGGCGGGATCGAACTTCACCGCGGTGAACCCTTGCGCGACATATTTCAGCGCCCGTTCGGCCGCAGCGTGAGGGACCGAGTAGACGGGGCTGTCGGAATAGGCGTGCGAGCCGGGCTCGTCGGGGTAGAGGTAGGTGTAGCTGCGCAGCCGCTCGTGGACCTTGCCGCCGAGCAGCTCGTAGACCGGCTTTTCGACCGCCTTGCCGACGATGTCCCACAGCGCCATCTCGAGGCCCGACAGCACGCCCATCAGCGACACGTCCGGCCGCAGCGTATAGCCGCGGCCGTAGACGTTGCGCCACAGGGCCTCGATCCGGAATGGATCCATGCCCAGCACGTGGCGCTCGAACACGTCCTCGATCATGGCGACGATCGCCCTCGGGGCGAAGCTCGCCGCATAGACTTCGCCGACGCCTTCCACTCCGCAGGCGGTCCTGAGCTTCAGGAACACGAAGTAGCGGCCGCCGAACGCGGGCGGCGGATTGCCCACCACGAAGGTCTTCAGTTCGGCGATCTTCATTTCACTCCCCCTTGCCGGCTCTCCCCCGCAATCCCGGATCGAGCCCGGGGAGGAGACGGAGAGTCAAAACACGATCACGTTCCTCAGCGCGGCGCCGGAGCGCGAGGAGGCGACGGCGTCGTTGATCCTCTCCAGCGGATAGCGCCCTGTGACGAGCTCGTCGAGCTTGAGCCGCCCCTCTCGATAGAGCGCGACGATCTTCGGCACGTCGATCAGCGGCCGGGCCGAGCCCATCTTCGAGCCGAAAATCTTTTGCCCGTCTGCGGCGAGCCAGCCGGGGTCGATGGTCGCGGCGACGCCCGAGGGCGGCATGCCGACCAGCACCGTCCCGCCATTGCGCTTCATCAGCGAGACGCCCTGTTCGGCGGCGCCTTTGACGCCGACGGTGACGAACACCCAGTCGGCTTTTCGCCCGCCCGTCAGGTCCTTCACCCGGCCCTCGACGTTTTCGCCCCTGGCGTTGATCGTGTGCGTCGCCCCGAATTCGCGCGCTGCGGCGAGCTTCTTTGCTTCGACGTCGATCGCGATGATCGGATCGCAGCCGGAGAGACGCGCGCCCTGGACGGAGTTGAGGCCGACGCCGCCGCAGCCGATGACCACGACGCTCGAGCCCGCCCTGACATTCGCCGTGTTGACCACCGCGCCCATGCCGGTCAATACGCCGCAGGCGATGAGCGAGGCGCTGTCCAGCTTGATATCCCTCGGGATCGCCACCGCCTGCGAGGCGTCGACGACCATATGCTCGGCGAAGGCCCCGGTCCTGAGGCCGTGCACGATCGGCATGCCCTCGGCGTCGCGCAGCGGCGTCGCCCGGTCGAGCGGAAACACCTCTTCGCAGAAAACCGGCGCGCCTTCGGCGCAGGCAGGGCAGAAGCCGCAGTTGCGGATGAGCGTCGCGACAACATGGTCGCCGACCTCGAGCCGCGTCACCCCCGGCCCGACCGCCTCCACCACGCCGGCCGCCTCATGCCCATAGACCGCGGGCAATTCGCCGCCCCAGGCGCCGTCGATGAAGAAGATGTCGCTGTGGCAGATCGCGCAGGCGGCCGTCCGGATCAGAACCTCGCCGGGGCCGGGCGGACTGATCTCGATCGCCTCGATGGCGAGCGGCGCGCCGAAGGCGCGGCAGACGGCGGCTCTGGTTTTCATGGCTCCCCCGATGATTTGCCTTGACGGCCGGTGGGAAAGGTTCACGAAGAGCGCAGGAGATCAAGCTCAGTCTTGATGCGGGGGCCATGCTTTTTTCATGAGCCTGGGTCCAGCGCCTCGAGGCGCGGCCGCCCTTCGAACCAGGACCAAAGGTCTGGCCGGGACCGGTCGAAGTCGCTTGCGACGGGTTTAGCGCCGCTTTAGGGCCGAGGCCCCCGGATTTCAAAGAGTTGCCACCCCATTTAGGGTCGCGCTGCAAACCGGCCGGCAGATGGACGGCCAGGGGGAGGGGCGCTTAACTACTGCATAATAACGTACAATATCTTTCACTGTCGGCCGGCATGGTTTCCACGGCCAGGGCCATGCTTTAACACTGTCGCGCCGGCTGCCGGAGCGGGCGCACCGACCGCCCGCCGCTCTGCAGTCTCGGAATGCCGAGGAGGGATCGCGCCATGTTGTTCGCCGCAAGTGGTCTCATCGGATGCGCCGTCGCCGCCGCCGACGGCCGCGTCGGCGCCGTCAAGGACTTCCTGTTCGACGACCGGAACTGGAAGATTCGCTGGATGGTCGTCGACACGGGGCATTGGCTGCCGGGCCGGAAGGTGCTGATCCATCCCTCGGCGATCGGGCGGATCGAGTTGCCGCCGAGGCCCGCGATCCCGATGCTGAGCTTTGGCGGCGAGTCGATGACCCTGCCGGTCAATCTGACGACAAGGCAGATCGAGGCAAGCCCGGACGCGCTTGAAGACGAGCCGGTGACGGAGCAGTTGGAGCAACGCCTTTACGACTATTACGGATGGGATCCCTACTGGGGCGCCTCGCATTTCGGCGCCGAGGCGATCGTCGCCCGGCCCTCCGGCGAGCCGCTGCCCGCCGAAGTCGCGGAAGGACGAGCCGCGGACATCGAGGGCCCCACAGGCGACCCGCATCTCGGCAGCGCCGCCGCGCTAAAGGGCTATGCTGTCCACGGCGCCGACGACGATATCGGCGCCGTCGACAATGTGCTGATCGACGACGTCCGCTGGACGATCCGCTATTTCGTCGTCGACACCGGCCACTGGCTGCCGGGCAAGCTGGTCCAGCTCGCGCCCCGCGCGGTGACGGGCGTCGATTGGCGCGACAGGCGGATAGGCGTGAACGTGACCCGCGAGCAGGTGAATTCGGCCCCGGCCTGGGACCCGCTCGCCATCGCGGATGCGATCTCCGAGCAGCGGCTTCACCGCCATTTCGGCTGGCCGGGGGACGGATCTTAGGCCGGTCTCGACGTTTGCCGTCGGCGCGACGACCGCAGGAGGGTCCGACGACGCGGAGCGTGGCTTTCGCAATCGCCCTCATGCTTGCCGGTCCGGCCGCCGCCGCGGGGGCAATGGGCAACGGCGCGCTGTCGCTCGCCGCCCTGGTCGGCCTGCGTTCGCCGGCGCAGACGGCGGTCGAAAAGTATCTCCTCTCAGCCTATCTCGCGGGAAGGCCGAAAGCCGACTATTCGCGAGGCAAAAAGGTCGTCGTGAGAGCGGACGAGGCGACCTGCCGGATCAGCAACGTCGACATCACGGCCAAGAGCTGCGATCTCAAATTCGGCGCAAGCTCCGTTCCGCTCCTGGGCGGCCAGGCGCAGGCCCTCTATGCGACGATGATCGAAGTCGGCGTCCCGCCGAGCGGGGCGGCCGGCTCGATCATCGTGAGCGTCAAGGGGCTGGCGTGCACGATCGACCCGGCGGCGGTGCGCCAGGAAAGCGGCGGCGGCGCGAACTGCGCCTTCACCGTCAATCCATGAGGCTGGCGCACCGCGTCGGCGCCAAGCTCGCGCATGCGATCATCACGGATCGGAAGGCATGGAACGGCGGGCCGCCGAAGTGAAGGACCGCCCGTCCCGGACGAGCTGGGGTACCTACCGCTCAAAGCGTCGCTTCACCTGCGTGGACTCGGCGAGCCGCTGGCGAAGCGTGCTCTCGACAGCGGCAGCGGAATCGAGCACCTTGCCCCGGGCCGCGAACCTGGAGTGTGAATTGAGTCCGCAGCCGGAAAGCCTTGTGCTCGAACTTTTGCGCAACATCCGAGCCGATGTCGCGCGCGTCGACGACAAGATTCAAATACTGCGAGCCGATGTTGCGGCGGATTTTATCGCCGTGAACGCCAGGATCGACACGGTTCGCAAGGAAACCGGCGAGCAGATCGCCGGTTTGCGCCGGGCGGTGGTCGAATATCATTCCGCCGTGCTCGGCCACGGGGTGCTGATCAGCGATCTCGAGGCGCGGGTGCGCCGGATGGAGCAGCATCTGGATCTCCCCGCCGTTGGCGCCGGCTGACGTCACGAGGTCAAATAGGGGCCCCGGCCAGCTGCTCTTCGGGCAGCCTGCGCGCCTCAATTCTCGTCGTGCCTGTCTCGACCTCTGAAAGGCGAGGGGTCAACGTCGGGGGGGTTCAAAAGCGCGGCGCGCCAGCGTCACAATCGCTTCAAAAACTTGTCCACAGCCCCTTGCGCGTCGGTGTCAAACCCGCTAAGTAGCTCGGCCGGGGTTGACGGCGCGAAGCGACCCCGAACGATCATACATGGCTACCGCCCTGCGAAGAACAAACCGGTGACGGCTGATCGGAGCGGGAGCGGCGGATAGGCCGGAGGACCGAGGGAGACCCTTGCGTCCATTCCGGCCATGTCCTGTCCGAGACTGCCGGCGCGTAAAGCCTTCGGGCCGAACGCTCAATTCCAGGAATCCCGAGGAGGGGCTGGGGCCAGCATAGACGGGGAAGACCGAGTTTCAAACCATGGGCTGTTCGCCCCATGGGAAAATGCGGTTCGAACCTTCTGTCCGGCGCTGGGTTCGCCCAACTCCGGGGACAGGCGCAAGTCGTCGCGGCGCTCGAGTTTTCGTTTGATTCGCGCGGCGCGGCATGTGCAACAGGCGGGTTCGAAGGAGCCCGCCCGACCGGAGACAGCACCCGTGGATAGAGCGGAAAAGAAAGAAGCTGTCACGGCCCTGAACGAAGTCTTCTCGAAGACGTCGGTCGTGGTCGTGGCGCACTATTCCGGCTTGACGGTCGCCCAGATGCAGCGTCTGCGCAAGCAGATGAAAGCCGCTGGCGCGAGCGTCCAGGTCGCCAAGAACCGCCTCGCCCAGATTGCTCTCAAAGGCACGGACGTCGCCTCGATCGGTCCCTTGCTCAAGGGGCCGACCCTGATCGCCCATTCGGCCGATCCGGTGGCGGCGGCCAAGGCAGCCGTGGCTTTCGCCAAGGATCACGACAAGTTCGTGCTTCTGGGCGGCGCCATGGGCAAGACCGCCCTCGACGTCGACGGGGTCAAGGCGCTCGCGACCTTGCCGTCCCTCGACGAGCTGCGCGCCAAACTCGTGGGGCTCATCGCGGCCCCGGCGACCAAGCTCGCCCAGCTCTCCACCGCGCCGGCCGCCAAGCTGGCGCGCGTGGTCGGGGCCTATGCCGCCAAAGACGCAGCCTGAGCCAGGCTCTTCCAATTCCTCGAATCGAACCCATATAAGGAACTCTCAAAAATGGCCAATCTCGAAAAGATTGTCGACGAACTCTCCTCTTTGACGGTGCTGGAAGCCGCTGAGCTCGCGAAACTCCTGGAAGCCAAGTGGGGCGTCTCGGCCGCCGCGGCAGTCGCGGTCGCCGCCGCTCCGGCCGCCGGCGCCGCCGCGGCCGCCCCGGTCGAGGAGCAGACCGAGTTCACTGTCGTTCTGGCCGCCATCGGCGAGAAGAAGATCGAAGTCATCAAGGAAGTCCGCGCGATCACCGCGCTCGGCCTGAAGGAGGCCAAGGACCTGGTCGAAGGAGCGCCCAAGCCCGTCAAGGAAGGCGTCACCAAGGAAGAGGCCGAGAAGATCAAGGCCGCCCTGGAGAAAGTCGGCGCGAAAGTCGAGCTCAAGTGACGAGCGCGCGGGCCCCGTGGGGGCTCGCGAACGGGAAAAGGAGACGGTCCCGGGCGGTCTCGCCACGGGGCCGTTCCGGCGTTTTTGAGGACGTGGTTTTGTAGCCCTCTCGCGAGGCGCAGGCGGCTGTGGGGCCGGGGCGCGGAGGCAGAGGACATCCGGGGGCGTAGGCGACGCCCCGCCAGCCCGGGGGCGATCCCGCCGATCGTCCGCCGGGCTCTCGAGCACTGAGGAACGACATGGCGCAAACATTCACCGGCCGCAAGCGCGTTCGCAAGGTCTTCGGGCACGTCAAGGAAGTCGGCGAAATGCCGAACCTGATCGAGGTGCAGAAGGCGTCCTACGACCAATTCCTCCTGATGGACGCGCCGAAGGGCGCCCGTCCAACCGAGGGCTTGCAGGCGGTGTTCAAGTCGGTGTTTCCGATCAAGGACTTCGCCGACACGGCGCATCTCGAATTCGTCAAGTACGAATACGAGGCGCCAAAGTACGACCTCGACGAGTGCCGCCAGCGCGGCATGACCTACGCCGCCCCGCTCAAGGTGACGCTGCGCCTCATCGTGTTCGACGTCGATCCGGAGACGCAGGCGAAGTCCGTCAAGGATATCAAGGAGCAGGACGTCTACATGGGCGACATGCCGCTCATGACGCCGAACGGCACCTTCATCGTCAACGGCACCGAGCGCGTGATCGTCTCCCAGATGCACCGCTCGCCGGGCGTTTTCTTCGACCACGACAAAGGCAAGAGCCATTCCTCGGGCAAGCTCCTGTTCGCCGCCCGCATCATTCCCTATCGCGGGTCTTGGCTCGACATCGAGTTCGACGCGAAGGACATCGTCTATGCGCGCATCGACCGGCGCCGCAAGATTCCCGTCACCTCGCTCCTCTTCGCGCTCGGTCTCGACGGCGAAGAGATCCTGAAGACATTCTACCGCACGATCACCTACACCCGGATGAAGGACGGGTGGCGCGTGCCTTTCGATCCCGAGCGGACGAAAGGCCTGAAGGCGACCATGGACCTGGTCGACGCCGACACCGGAGAGGTGGCGATCGAGGCCGGCCGAAAGCTGACCGCGCGCTCGGCCCGTCTGCTCGCCGAGAAGGGCCTGAAGGCCCTGCTCGCCGCCGACGCCGACCTCTACGGACAGTACATCGCCGAGGACCTCTACAACCCGCAGACGGGCGAAATCTACGCCGAGGCCGGCGACGAGATCACCGAGAAGTCGCTCGCGGCGCTGCTCGAGACCGGCTTCACCGAGCTGCCGATCCTCGACATCGACCACGTCAACGTCGGGCCCTACATCCGCAACACGCTCAAGGTCGACAAGAACGCCTCGCGCGAGGACGCTCTGTTCGACATCTACCGCGTCATGCGTCCCGGGGAGCCGCCGACCATCGAGAGCGCGGAATCGATGTTTAACTCGCTGTTCTTCGACTCCGAGCGGTACGATCTCTCGGCCGTCGGCCGGGTGAAGATGAACATGCGTCTCGACCTCGACGCTCCCGACACCCAGCGGACGCTGCGCAAGGAGGACATTCTCGCGGTGGTCAAGGCGCTGGTCGACCTGCGCGACGGCCGCGGCGAAGTCGACGACATCGACCACCTCGGCAACCGTCGCGTCCGCTCGGTCGGCGAACTGATGGAGAATCAGTACCGAATCGGCCTGTTGCGGATGGAGAGGGCGATCAAGGAGCGCATGTCGTCGGTCGAGATCGACACGATCATGCCGCAGGATCTGATCAACGCGAAGCCCGCCGCGGCGGCGGTGCGCGAGTTCTTCGGCTCCTCGCAGCTCTCCCAGTTCATGGACCAGACGAACCCGCTCTCCGAGATCACCCACAAGCGGCGCCTCTCGGCGCTCGGCCCCGGCGGGCTCACCCGCGAGCGGGCGGGGTTCGAGGTGCGCGACGTGCATCCGACCCACTACGGCCGGATCTGCCCGATCGAGACGCCGGAAGGCCCGAACATCGGGCTGATCAACTCGCTCGCCACCTTCGCGCGGGTGAACAAGTACGGCTTCATCGAGAGCCCCTATCGCAGGGTGCGCGAGGGGAAGGTGACGGAAGAGGTCGCCTATCTGTCGGCGATGGAGGAGCAGAAATACGCCGTCGCGCAGGCCGACACGCCGATCGACGCCAACGGTCATCTGACCGGCGACCTCATCGTCTGCCGCCGGGCGGGCGACGTCGTGCTGCTCGCGTCCGACCACGTCGACTACATGGACGTATCGCCGAAGCAGCTCGTCTCGGTCGCCGCCGCCCTGATCCCGTTCCTCGAGAACGACGACGCCAACCGGGCGCTCATGGGCTCCAACATGCAGCGGCAGGCGGTGCCGCTGGTGCGTTCCGACGCGCCGCTCGTCGGCACCGGCATGGAGGCGATCGTGGCGCGCAACTCGGGCGCGGCGATCGTCGCGCGCCGGGCGGGGATCATCGACCAGATCGACGCGACCCGCATCGTCATCCGGGCGACCGACGAGACCGACGCGGCCAAGCCCGGCGTCGACATCTATCGGCTGATGAAGTTCCAGCGCTCCAACCAGTCGACCTGCATCAACCAGAAGCCGCTGGTGAAGGTCGGCGACCGGGTCGAGGCCGGCGACATCATCGCCGACGGCCCGTCGACCGACCTCGGCGACCTGGCGCTCGGCCGCAACGTGCTGGTCGCCTTCATGCCGTGGAACGGCTACAACTTCGAGGACTCGATCCTGCTCTCCGAGCGCATCGTCAAGGACGACGTGTTCACCTCGATCCACATCGAGGAGTTCGAGGCGATGGCCCGCGACACCAAGCTCGGGCCGGAGGAGATCACCCGCGACATTCCGAACGTGTCGGAAGAGGCGCTGAAGAACCTCGACGAGGCCGGCATCGTCTACATCGGCGCCGAGGTGCAGGCGGGCGATATCCTGGTCGGCAAGATCACGCCGAAGGGCGAGAGCCCGATGACGCCGGAAGAGAAGCTCCTGCGCGCCATCTTCGGGGAGAAGGCCTCCGACGTCCGCGACACGTCGCTTCGCGTCCCGCCGGGCGTCCAGGGCACCATCGTCGAAGTGCGCGTCTTCAACCGCCACGGCGTCGACAAGGACGAGCGCGCCCAGGCGATCGAGCGCGAGGAGATCGAGCGGCTCGCCAAGGACCGCGACGACGAGCAGGCGATCCTCGACCGCAACGTCTACGCGCGTCTCGCCGAGACGCTCGAGGGCAAGCGGGCGCTGTCGGGGCCCAAAGGCTTCAAGAAGGATCAGGTGCTGACCCGCGCCCTGCTCGACGAGCAGCCGCGCTCGCAATGGTGGAGCTTCGCGCTCGAGTCCGACCAGACGATGTCGGAAATCGAGGCGATGCGCAAACAGTACGACGAATCGAAGAAGTCGCTGGAAAGCCGCTTCCTCGACAAGGTCGAGAAGCTGCAGCGCGGCGACGAGCTTCCGCCCGGCGTGATGAAGATGGCCAAGGTCTTCATCGCGGTGAAGCGCAAGATCCAGCCCGGCGACAAGATGGCGGGACGCCACGGCAACAAGGGCGTCGTCTCGCGTATCGTGCCGCAGGAGGACATGCCCTTCCTCGGCGACGGCACGCCGGTCGACATCGTCCTGAACCCGCTCGGCGTGCCGAGCCGCATGAATGTCGGACAGATCCTCGAGACGCATCTCGGCTGGGCCTGCGCGGGCCTCGGCCGGCAGGTCGGCGAGGCGGTCGACGCCTACATGCGCTCGAACGACCCCGACGCCCTACGCGGCAAGCTCAAGGAGATCTACGGCGAGGACGAGACGATCAAGGAACTCGACGACCGGAGCCTGGTCGAGCTCGGCCAGAACCTCCGGCGCGGCGTGCCGATCGCCACCCCGGTGTTCGACGGAGCGCGCGAGAAGGACATCGTCGAGATGCTGAAGAAGGCCGGCCTCGATCCGTCGGGCCAGGTGACCCTGTTCGACGGCCGCACGGGCGATCCCTTCGACCGCAAGGTGACGGTGGGCTACATCTACATGCTGAAGCTCCACCATCTGGTCGACGACAAGATCCATGCCCGCTCGATCGGACCGTACAGCCTCGTCACCCAGCAGCCGCTGGGCGGGAAGGCGCAGTTCGGCGGACAGCGCTTCGGCGAAATGGAGGTCTGGGCGCTCGAAGCCTACGGCGCCGCCTACACGCTGCAGGAGATGCTGACCGTCAAGTCGGACGACGTCGCCGGCCGCACCAAGGTCTACGAGGCGATCGTGCGCGGCGACGACACGTTCGAATCGGGCATCCCGGAGAGCTTCAACGTGCTGGTCAAGGAAATGCGCTCGCTCGGCCTCAACGTCGAACTGGCGTCGCTGAAGCGGCTGCCGGAAGAGGCGCCGCCGGCGGAGGCCGCCGAGTAGCGCTTGCGGCGCCTGCTTCGCGGCAGGCGCCGGACGAAATTATGCTCGCGGCGTTCGTGCCGCGATTTCTTCCATGACAGCGAGGTCGGCGTGGCTGACGCCGAGCCTCGCGGGAGACGAGAATGAACCAGGAAATCACCAATCCGTTCGCGCCGGTCGCCGCTCCGCAGGCGTTCGATCAGATCCAGATCGCCATCGCGAGCCCCGAGAAGATCCTTTCGTGGTCGTTCGGCGAGATCAAGAAGCCGGAGACGATCAACTACCGCACATTCAAGCCGGAGCGCGACGGCCTGTTCTGCGCCCGCATCTTCGGGCCGATCAAGGACTACGAGTGCCTGTGCGGCAAATACAAGCGTATGAAGTACAAGGGGGTCATCTGCGAGAAGTGCGGCGTCGAGGTGACGCTGTCACGCGTCCGTCGCGAGCGCATGGGCCACATCTCGCTCGCCGCTCCCGTCGCCCACATCTGGTTCCTGAAGTCGCTGCCCTCGCGCATCGGCCTTCTGCTCGACATGACCCTGAAGGACCTCGAGCGGATTCTCTATTTCGAGTCCTACATCGTGCTCGATCCGGGCCTGACGCCGCTCAAGGACCGTCAGCTCCTCAGCGAGGACGACTATCTGCGCGCGCTCGACGAATACGGACAGGACAGCTTCACCGCCATGATCGGCGCCGAGGCGATCCGCGAGATTCTCAAGGGCATGAACCTGCAGAAGATCGCCGACGACCTCAAGGTCGAGATCGCCGAGTCGAAGAGCGAACTGAAGCCGAAGCGGCTCGCCAAGCGGCTGAAGATCATCGAGGCCTTCCTCCATTCCGGCAACAAGCCCGAATGGATGATCATGACCGAGATCCCCGTCATCCCGCCGGACCTGCGCCCGCTGGTTCCGCTCGACGGCGGCCGCTTCGCGACGTCCGACCTCAACGACCTCTACCGGCGCGTCATCAACCGCAACAACCGGCTGAAGAGGCTGATGGAGCTTCGCGCGCCCGACATCATCATCCGCAACGAGAAGCGGATGCTGCAGGAGTCGGTCGACGCGCTGTTCGACAACGGCCGGCGCGGGCGGGTCATCACCGGCGCCAACAAGCGCCCGCTGAAGTCGCTCGCCGACATGCTCAAGGGCAAGCAGGGCCGGTTCCGCCAGAACTTGCTCGGCAAGCGCGTCGACTATTCCGGCCGCTCGGTGATCGTGGTCGGCCCGGAGCTCAAGCTCCAACAGTGCGGGCTGCCGAAGAAGATGGCGCTCGAGCTGTTCAAGCCGTTCATCTACTCGCGGCTCGACGCCAAGGGCCTGTCGGCCACCGTCAAGCAGGCGAAGAAGCTGGTCGAGAAGGAGAAGCCGGAGGTCTGGGACATCCTGGACGAGGTTATCCGCGAGCATCCGGTGATGCTCAACCGCGCCCCGACCCTGCACCGCCTCGGCATCCAGGCGTTCGAGCCGGTGCTGATCGAGGGCAAGGCGATCCAGCTCCATCCGCTCGTCTGCTCGGCCTTCAACGCCGACTTTGACGGCGACCAGATGGCCGTGCACGTGCCCCTTTCGCTCGAGGCGCAGCTCGAGGCGCGCGTCTTGATGATGTCGACCAACAACATCCTGCATCCCGCCAACGGCCAGCCGATCATCGTGCCGAGCCAGGACATCGTGCTCGGCCTCTACTACGTGTCGCTGATGCGCGACGGCGAGCCGGGCCAGTACGAGGAGGATCCGAAGACCAAGCGTCCGATCCGCGGCGTCTACAGCGAGATGGGGGAGATCGAGCATGCGCTGGCCGCCAAGGCGCTCACGCTGCACGCGAGGATCAAGGGCCGCGCCTGGACTTACAACGAGAAGGGCGAGCGGGTGGCGAAGATCTTCGACACCACGCCCGGCCGCCTGATCCTCGGCCAGATTCTTCCCGAGCACGCGAAGATTCCGTTCGACGTCGTCAACAAGCTGATGACGAAGAAGGAAATCTCCAACATGATCGACATCGTCTACCGCAACTGCGGTCAGAAGGAGACGGTCATCTTCTGCGACCGGATCATGACGCTCGGCTTCCGCGAGGCGTTCAAGGCCGGCATTTCCTTCGGCAAGGACGACATGGTGGTGCCCGAGTCGAAGACGAGGCTCATCGCCGAGACCGAGGAGCAGGCAAAAGAGTTCGAGCAGCAGTACAACGATGGGCTCATCACCCAGGGCGAGAAGTACAACAAGGTGGTCGACGCCTGGGCGAAGTGTTCCGACAAGCTCGCCGAGGAGATGATGCAGGGCATCTCGGCGGTCAGGAAGGACGAGACCGGCCGCGACCGGCCGATCAACTCGATCTACATGATGTCGCACTCGGGCGCGCGCGGCTCGCCGACCCAGATGCGCCAGCTCGCGGCGATGCGCGGCCTCATGGCGAAGCCGTCGGGGGAGATCATCGAGAGCCCGATCAAATCGAACTTCAAAGAGGGTCTGTCGGTTCTCGAGTACTTCAACTCGACCCACGGCGCGCGCAAGGGCCTCGCCGACACCGCGCTCAAGACCGCGAACTCGGGCTACCTCACCCGGCGCCTGGTCGACGTCGCGCAGGACTCGATCATCACCATGCCCGACTGCGGATCGCAGCGCGGCATCAGCATGCGCGCGATCATCGACGCGGGCACGGTGGTCGCCTCGCTGGCCACGCGCATCCTCGGCCGCACCTCGGCCGAGACGCTCCGCGACGCGGACGGCAAGGTGATCCTCGCGGCGGGCGAGATGATCGCCGAGGAGCACATGCCGGCGATCAACGCCGCCGGCATCCAGGAGGTGAAGATCCGCTCCGTTCTCACCTGCGAGGCGAAGAACGGCGTATGCGGCCTCTGCTATGGCCGTGATCTGGCGCGCGGCACGCCGGTCAACCTCGGCGAGGCGGTCGGCGTCATCGCGGCGCAGTCGATCGGCGAGCCTGGCACCCAGCTCACGATGCGCACGTTCCACATCGGCGGCGCGGCCCAGCTCGCTGATCAGTCCTTCATCGAGTCGAACTTCGATGGCGAGGTGACGATCCGCAACCGCAACCTCGCGCGGAACTCGAACGGCGACCTGATGGCGATGGCGCGCAACGTCCAGGTGGTCATCCACGACCGCAGCGGGGCGGAGCGCGCGGTGCATCGCGTGCAGTACGGCGCCCGCCTGAAGGTCGATGAAGGCGACAAGATCAA
Organism: uncultured Alphaproteobacteria bacterium; assembly: GCA_963823165.1. Lineage (GTDB taxonomy): Bacteria > Pseudomonadota > Alphaproteobacteria > Rhizobiales > Beijerinckiaceae > Roseiarcus. Next base: position 452,799 of record CAWGKV010000040.1, read on the forward strand.
GCGCGGCCAGAGGATCGCGGAGTGGGATCCGTTCACCCGTCCCATCCTCACCGAGGTCGACGGCGTCATCGGCTTCGAGGACCTGGTCGACGGCGTGTCGATGAAGGAGGAGATCGACGAGGCGACCGGCATCGCCAAGCGCGTCGTGATCGACTGGCGATCGACGCCCCGCACAGCGGGTCTCAAGCCGGCGCTGGTGATCAAGGGCAAGGACGGCAAGATCGCGAAGCTGCCGCGCGGCGGCGACGCGCGCTATCTGCTGCCGGTCGAGTCGATCATCTCCTACGAGCCCGGCGCGACCGTGCGTGCGGGCGACGTCATCGCCCGCATCTCGATCAACAGCGCCAAGACCCGCGACATCACCGGCGGACTGCCGCGGGTGGCGGAGCTGTTCGAGGCGCGCCGGCCGAAGGACCACGCGATCATCGCCGAGATCTCCGGCACGGTGCGGTTCGGGCGCGACTTCAAGAACAAGCAGCGCCTTTCGATCGAGCCGAGCGAGGAGGGCGTCGAATCGGTCGAGTACCTGATCCCGAAGTCGAAGCATATCCATCTGCAGGACGGCGACGTCATCGAGAAGGGCGAGTACATCGTCGACGGCAATCCCGCCCCGCACGACATCCTGGCGATCAAGGGCGTCGAGGAGCTGGCGGCCTATCTGGTCAACGAGATCCAGGAAGTCTACCGCCTGCAGGGCGTCAGCATCAACGACAAGCACATCGAGGTGATCGTTCGCCAGATGCTGCAGAAGGTCGACATCGTCGATCCGGGCGACACCGACTTCTTGAAGGACGAGCAGGTCGACAAGCTCGATCTCGATTCGGCCAACGAGGCGGCGCTGGCCGAGGGCAAGAAGCCCGCGGTCGGCCTCCCCGTTCTCTTGGGCATCACCAAGGCGAGCCTGCAGACGCGCTCCTTCATCTCGGCGGCGTCCTTCCAGGAGACCACCCGCGTGCTGACCGAGGCCGCGGTCAACGGCAAGATCGACACGCTCGAGGGCCTGAAGGAGAACGTGATCGTCGGCCGCCTGATCCCGGCCGGCACCGGTGCGGCGATGGCGAAACTGCGCGCCATCGCTTCGATGCGCGACACGCTGATCCTGGCGCAGAAGGCCGAGGCCTCCGAAGCTCCGGCGGCGCTGCCGCTCGCGGCGCCGACGATCGACGCGGCCCCGCCGCGCAAGGAAAGATCGAAGTCGGCGGCCGAGTAAGACGCCGCTGACGAGACGAAAGGGGCCGCCTTCGGGCGGCCTTTTTTGTGCGCGGGCGCCGGTCGTTTGCCTATCTGTTATCGCCGTTGGGCTTGAACCGGATGCTTCCGCCCTCAATGACGAGGCGCCGCACGCCGTGGAAACCGGGTTCGAGCCTGTCGCTCATCACGTCGAGGTAATGCCTGCCGTCGCCGTAGGTCCGGTCGTCCAGGATGTAGATTCCGGCGCGCCAGACTTCATGGGCATGGAGCCAGTCGCGCAGTTCAGTCGTGACGAGGACGTTCGCGCGGCCCATCTCGGCCCTTCAAGCCCCGGGAGAATCAGCCGCGAGGCCGTCCTCGATGCCGCGCAACGTTCCTGGCGGAGAACGAGGGCGGGCGGGGCGCTGTTCCCATTCCACCGCCCCCGGCGGCAGCTTTCTGCGCCTTTAAGCTTGCGCCGGGCTTAAATCACCGGGGCAAATTGCCGCCTCCGGAGCGGGATGGAGCATGGCCGTGCGCTCCGCCATGACCGTGGCCGGCTAGGGGTCGTCAGGCCGGGTCGGGTCATGGGGCATATCGGTCAGTTAAGCGCGGCTCATGTCTTCTGCGCGACCGCGTCGTCGAGCCGCGCGTCTTCGATCCCGTGCGGTTCGACATGCGCGGTCGCCTCGACGGTTCCGGGCAGCAGATTCTGGACCGCGAGTTCGGTGGCGTCGCCGATCGCGTGGCCGACGTCGACGGTGAGTCCCGGATCGACCTCGAGATGATACTCGACGAATGTGCGATCGCCTGAAAAGCGGGTGCGCAGGTCGTGGATGTCGCGTACGCCCCTGCAGGCGCGTACGGCCGCCTTGATGCGACCCCGGTCCTCGCTCGGCAGCTCGCGGTCGAGCAACTGCTGCAGCGCCGCCCGGGTAATACCGTAGGCGCTCCACAGCATGTAGCCGGAGATGACGAACGCGAAGGCCGGATCCGCGCGCGCCCATCCGGTAAACTGAGTCACGGCGAGCGCGGCGAACACCGCCGCGTTCAGTCCGATGTCGGTCAGATAATGCGCCCGGTCGGCCGCGATCGCGGTCGATCCGGTCTTGCGCACGACCCAGCTTTGCATCGCAACCAACCCGCAGGCGACGGCGAGGCTTCCGCCGATCAGCCAGAAGCCGGCCTCGAGCGCGTCCAGCGGCACAGGAAAGACGAGTCGTTCGGCCGACTGGAAGGCCACCACGAACGCCGCGCCCGCGAGGAAGGTCGCCTGGGTGAATGCGGCCACCGCCTCGCCCTTGCCGTGCCCGAACCGATGCTCGCGATCCGGGGGCTGCTGGGCGTAGCGGACGCCCCAGAGCGTCACGACGCTGGCGCCGGTGTCGACCAGCGAATCGACGGCCGAGGCCAGAAGGGCCATCGAGCCGGTGACCAGCCAGCCCGCGAGCTTGACGACGACCAGGACCACCGCGACGACCAAGGTTACTCGAGCGGAAACATTCTTCAGCGCGGCCACCTCGGCCGCATCGTCCGGGCGGTGGGGAATCGGTCTCATGCGTAACGCGGTCTCGAGTCGCGCCATTTTGCGGGCCCTTCAGGACCAAACGGATCAAAGCAGGACAATGGCGCCATATCAAGGTTATCGTCGGACCAGCCGCGCCGTTCGGGCGCGCCGGCGCGCGTCTCGATTTGGCGGACGGCGGAGCGGGAGGTCGCCCTGATCACTGAGAGGGTTGGACGCCCTGAACAGGCGCACCGATGCGGATACGGCTTGGGCTCGCGCCACTGGCAGAAGTGGAGCGCGATCGACGTCTCCCGCTTGACGCAGGCGGCGCGGCTCTCTTTTTCGGCTGAAGCCGGCGCCCGGCGAGAGAACGCATGCAATACCAGACAGCCAGCTGCGCAAAGGCTCGCGGTTTACGTTGACGCAGCCTTGAAGAACCGCGATTCTGGTCGCCGAAACGCCTTTTTCCGCGGCGTCAACCGTCGGCGCAATCCGCCGTCCTGCCGGCGCGAAACGAGTGGGGACACATCCATTCTTTTTCAGATGCGCAGCGCACGAGGCGAGGACTTTCTGTTGGAATGGACCGCTCTCAAGTTTCGCGCGAGACCCTACGCCATGGCTCTCGCCCTCGCCGGAGCTGCGGCGGTGGCGCAAGCCGTATTGTCGGAGTGGTGGTCGGCCGGGGCGGCGGCCCAAGCGCTGTACATGCCGGCAATCGTGGGAGCAGCTCTGCTCGGCCTCGGCCCCGGCGTGCTTGCTCTGGTCGCCAGCGTCTTCGCGTATTGGTCTCTCCGGAGCCGCGGCTTGGTCCCTGACGGAGGAATGACCGAGCTCGCTTTGTTCGGCGCGAGTTCGGCGCTCGCGGTGGGCATTCTCCGATCGACTTGGCGCGCGCAGGCGCCGGCGGCGGACCCCTTGTTCAAAGTGGTTCAGGACATTTCCATCGAGGGGGTCGTGGTGTATCGAGCGGCGACCGACCGGGCCGGCCGGGTCGTCGACTTCGAATACCGCTACGCCAACCCGGCCGCCTGCGCGATCATGCGGGGGCGGCCCACGGACATCGCCGGCCGCATGTTTCTCGAGCGACTTCCGGAAGCGCGCGACCACCCGCAACTTTTCCCGCGCTACGTGCGGGTATTCGAAACAGGACGCACGTCGGAGGCCGAGTACGAACTCGGCGGCCATTGGTTTCACAGCACCGTCGCGAAGCTCGCCGACGGGATCGTGGTGACCGTTCAGGACGTCTCAGAGCGGAAGCGGTCCGAGGAGGCCCAAAAATTGCTGCTGGCCGAGTTGAACCACAGGGTGAGGAACCTGCTCGCGTCGGTGATCGCGATGGTCTCCCAGGCGGAGCGCGGCGCTTCTTCGCCCGCGGACCTGCGGGACAAGCTTTCGTCGCGGCTGCACGCCCTGTCTCGCGCCCACCATTTGCTCAGCGCGGGCGCCTGGTCGGAGGCCGGCGTCGCAGAAGTCGTCAGGAGCACGCTGGAGCCGCACCTCATCGCCGACCCGCTGCGCTTTCACATAGAGGGCGGGGCGGTCAGGGTGACGTCCGATACGGCGCTGGCGCTCAACATGGCGCTCCACGAGCTCGCGACCAACGCGGTGAAGTACGGCGCCCTCAGCGGATCCCGGGGAAAAATCGCCATCCGCTGGTTTCCCGATCCCGACAGGCGCGGTTTCGCGCGCATGATCTGGACGGAGTCCGGCGGGCCGCCGGTCTCTGAACCGGACAGAAGCGGCTTTGGGTCCCGGCTGCTCGGACGCGCCTTCGCCGCGAGCGGCGGAGACGCGAAGGTTCGATTTCTGACTGACGGCGTTGTATGCGAAATGGCGTTCGGAACGTTCGAAGCATCGGCCGACGCGCATCGCGCCGGGGAAGCGACGCCCGTAGTCGGACCGCCTGGTTCATAGCGGCTTCGAGGCCCCCAGGGACAAGGAGGAACGCTCGTGCAGGCCGCCGTTTCAGCTGCAGCCCTTCGTCCGATCGGCGCCAAAGGCGTTTTCGCCGCCGTGCTCGGCAACGGCTTCGAATTCTTCGACTTCACCGTTTACGCGACATTTCTCGACCTGATCGGCGCGGCTTTCTTTCCCTCGAGCAACCCTTTGGTCAGCGATCTCGCGTCGGCGGCGACGTTCGGCGTCGGCTTCGTCGCCCGGCCGCTCGGCGGCGCGCTCATCGGCGCCTATGGCGACCGCGCCGGGCGAAAGCCGGCGATGACCTTGTCGATCGGTCTGATGGCGGTCGGCTGCGCGATCATCGCGGTGACCCCGGGGTATGCCTCGATCGGGGTCTGGGCCCCGATTCTGCTGATCGTCGCACGCCTTCTGCAGGGCTTCGCCGTGGGAGGGGAGGTCGGGCCGGCGACCATGTTCGTGTTGGAGGCTGCGCCTGCCGATCGACGCATGCTCTTTGCGAGTTGGCAGCTGGCGAGCCAGAACCTGGGCAGCGTCGCCGGCGGGATCCTCGGCGTCCTGCTCGCGCTTGCGCTCACCAAGCAGAACTATGCCGCCTGGGGCTGGCGCGCGCCGTTCGCGATCGGCGTCCTGATCGCCCCCGTCGGCCTCTATGTCCGCAGCCGCCTCGACGAGACCCTGGACTCCTCGGCCGCTGGGAGAAGGGGCGCCGCTCACATTCTGTCGACCGTTCTGCGGACGAACTGGAAACGCATCCTCCTCGGCCTCGCGCTCATCTCCGGCGGCACGATCACCCAGTATTTCCTCATCATCATGACGCCCTTTGCGATCCGGACCCTGCATCTGCCGCCCTCGACCGCCATGCTCGGCTCGGTGACGCTCGGAATAACCGGCTGCCTCGGCGCGCTGGCAGGTGGCGCGTTGGCCGACCGGTGGGGGATCAGGACGATCTTTATCGCGCCACGGCTACTGTTCATGATCGCGCTGTTCCCGGTGATGTCGTTTCTGGTCGCCCATCCGGGCGCGGCGAGCCTGGTCGGCGCGATTGCCGTTCTGAGCCTGTCGCACGCCATGAGCGTCGCCGTCGGGGTCATCCTCATTCCGCTGATCTTTCCCGCCGCCGTTCGGGCGACGGGCCTCTCCGTCACCTATTCCCTCGGCGTTGCGATCTTCGGCGGCACTGCGACCTACGTCGTCACCTGGCTCGTCGGCGTGACGGGCGACCCGCTCGCCTCGACCTACTACGTGATGGCGGCCAATATCGTGATGTTGGCTGCCGTTTTCCTGGTCCGCGATCGGGACGTCGACCTCGGGCAATGGCCGCCGCCGGTGTCGGGCGAAGTGTGATTGCGGTCGACGCGGAAGAACGCGCGCCGTCCGCCTTTTCCTCCGACGCCGCGGGCGCTATTTTTCGCCGAATTCCGGCGCACAAAGTGGTTGACGACGACGGAATCGGCGCATATGTTCCGCGCGCTTTCGGCAGGTCGTAGAGCTTCGCTGTATTGGACGACGCGTTCGATACCCAACGGCTCTAAACGCTGACGATCTCATCGACGAGCCATTTCCGGCCCCTGAGGGGCCGGTTCTGTTTCGCATGATCGCGGGTCCGCCTGCGGTCCTCTGCTTTCGGCGGCGCCCAAACCCGGATGGGTTTCATGGGCGCTTTCGGCTTCGCGCGTTGCTGAACGCGCGGCGATGAGCGACGGAATTCTTGTCCGGTTCTGCGCCCGGACGACCAGGAACGGGAAGTTAAGGGCTCGACATGCCGACGATTAGCCAGTTGATCCGCAAGCCGCGGCAACCGAAGACCTACCGCGAAAAGGCCCGCCACCTCGAGGCGAGCCCGCAGAAACGCGGCGTCTGCACGCGCGTCTACACGACCACGCCGAAGAAGCCGAACTCCGCGCTGCGCAAGGTCGCCAAAGTGCGCCTGACGAACGGCTTCGAGGTGATCGGCTACATCCCCGGCGAAGGCCACAACCTCCAGGAGCACTCGGTCGTCATGATCCGCGGGGGCCGCGTCAAGGACCTGCCGGGCGTGCGCTACCACATTCTGCGCGGCGTGCTCGACACGCAGGGCGTCAAGGACCGCAAGCAGCGCCGCTCGAAGTACGGCGCCAAGCGGCCCAAGTAATCGAGTTCGAGGATCAGGAGCAGGCCATGTCCCGCCGCCATTCCGCTGAAAAGCGCGAGATCATTCCCGACGCCAAGTACGGCGACGTCGTGGTCGCCAAGTTCATGAACACGATCATGTACGAAGGCAAGAAGTCGGTCGCGGAGAGGATCGTCTACGGCGCGCTCGACAACGTCGAGGCCAAGGTCAAGAGCGATCCGCTCGCCGTATTCAAGCAGGCGCTGGAAAACGTCGCGCCCGCGGTCGAGGTGCGTTCGCGCCGCGTCGGCGGCGCGACGTACCAGGTGCCGGTCGAAGTGCGCACCGATCGCCGCCAGGCGCTGGCGATCCGCTGGATCATCACCGCCGCCCGCGACCGCAACGACAAAACCATGGTCGACCGTCTGTCGGCCGAGCTGCTCGACGCTTCGAACAATCGCGGCGCGGCGGTGAAGAAGCGCGAAGACACCCACCGCATGGCGGAAGCGAACCGCGCATTCGCCCACTATCGCTGGTAAGCGGCCGTCGTCCACGCAAACGGGATCAGGATTATGGCGCGCAGCCACGCTATCGAAGACTACCGCAATTTCGGCATCATGGCCCACATCGACGCCGGAAAGACGACGACGACTGAGCGCATCCTGTACTACTCCGGCAAGTCGCACAAGATCGGCGAAGTCCACGACGGCGCCGCGACCATGGACTGGATGGAGCAGGAGCAGGAGCGCGGCATCACGATCACCTCCGCCGCGACGACCACGTTCTGGCACGACAAGCGCCTCAACATCATCGACACGCCCGGCCACGTCGACTTCACCATCGAGGTCGAGCGGTCGCTGCGCGTGCTCGACGGCGCGGTTTGCGTGCTGGACGGCAACCAGGGCGTCGAGCCGCAGACGGAAACCGTGTGGCGCCAGGCCGACAAGTACGGCGTGCCGCGCATCGTGTTCGTCAACAAGATGGACAAGATCGGTGCCGACTTCTTCCGCTGCGTCGAGGAGATCAACACCAAGGTCGGCGGCCGCCCGGTTTGCATCCAGTTGCCGATCGGCTCCGAGTTCGAGCTTCAAAGGGGTGATCGACCTTCTGCGGATGAAGGCCGTCGTATGGGAAGACGAGGGGCTCGGCGCGAGGTATCACGACGAAGACATCCCCGCCGACCTCAGGGAGAAGGCGGAGGAGCATCGGCACGCCCTGATCGAGGCGGCGGTCGAGCTCGACGACGATGTGATGTCGGCCTATCTCGACGGCCACGAGCCCGACATCGACACGCTGAAGGCCATGATCCGCAAGGCGGTGAGGCAAATCACGTTCGTGCCGGTGCTGTGCGGCTCGGCGTTCAAGAACAAGGGCGTGCAGCCGCTGCTCGACGCGGTGGTCGACTATCTTCCCTCGCCGGTCGATCGCGGCGGCATCAAGGGCCACGACGTCGCCACCGGCAAGGAAGTCGTCCGCATGCCGAGCAACTCCGAGCCGTTCTCCATGCTCGCCTTCAAGATCATGGACGATCCGTTCGTCGGCACCATCACCTTCTGCCGCATCTATTCCGGCAAGATCGAGTCGGGCGCCTCGATCCTCAACTCGACGAAGGACAAGCGGGAGCGCGTCGGCCGCATGCTGCTCATGCACGCCAACAACCGCGAGGACATCAAGGAGGCCTTTGCCGGCGACATTGTCGCGCTCGCAGGCCTCAAGGACACCCGCACCGGCGACACTTTGTGCGATCCGCACAAGCCGGTGATCCTCGAGAAGATGGAGTTCCCGGAGCCCGTCATCGAGATCGCGATCGAGCCGAAGTCGAAGGCGGACCAGGAGAAGCTCGGCGTCGCGCTGTCGAAGCTCGCTGCCGAGGATCCGTCCTTCCGCGTCTCGACCGATCCCGAGTCCGGCCAGACCATTCTCAAGGGAATGGGCGAACTGCATCTCGACATCAAGGTCGACATCCTCAAGCGCACGTACAAGGTCGACGCCAACATCGGCGCGCCGCAAGTGGCCTACCGGGAGAAGCTGACCAAAAAGACCGAGATCGACTACACCCACAAGAAGCAGTCGGGCGGCTCGGGCCAGTTCGCCAAGGTCAAGCTCGTGTTCGAGCCCGCCGTGCCGGGGGCCGGCTCCTCGTTCGAATCGAAGGTCGTCGGCGGCGCCGTGCCGAAGGAATACATCCCCGGCGTCGAGAAGGGCTTCCTGAGCGTGCTCGGCTCGGGCGTGCTCGCGGGCTTTCCCGTCGTCGACGTGAAGGCGACGCTCGTCGACGGCGCCTACCACGACGTCGACTCGTCGGCGCTCGCCTTCGAAATCGCTTCCCGCGCTGCGTTCCGCGAAGGTTTGCAGAAGGGCGGTTCGGTTCTGCTCGAACCGATCATGAAGGTGGAAGTCGTGACGCCGGAAGAGCACACGGGCTTCGTGATGGGCGATCTCCTCTCCCGTCGCGGGCACGTGCAGGGTCAAGACATGCGCGCCAACGCCGTCGTCATCAACGCGATGGTGCCGCTGTCAAACATGTTCGGCTACGTCAACCAGTTGCGTTCGGGCACGCAGGGCCGCGCCAACTTCACGATGCAGTTCGATCACTACGAGCAGGTCCCGGCGAACATCGCCGCCGAGATCATTGAGAAGTTCAAATAAGGCGCGTCTTACGCGTTGAAACTGAAGGGTCACGAGAAGGAGTCCGGCTATGGCCAAAGAGAAATTTGCGCGTACCAAGCCGCATTGCAATATCGGCACGATCGGCCACGTCGACCACGGCAAGACGTCGTTGACGGCTGCGATCACCAAGGTTCTCGCGGAGACGGGCGGAGCGACCTACACCGCCTACGATCAGATCGACAAGGCGCCGGAGGAGAAGGCCCGCGGCATCACGATCTCGACCGCCCACGTCGAGTACGAGACGAAGAAGCGCCACTACGCGCACGTCGACTGCCCCGGCCACGCCGACTACGTGAAGAACATGATCACCGGCGCGGCGCAGATGGACGGCGCGATCCTGGTCGTCTCCGCCGCCGACGGCCCGATGCCGCAGACCCGCGAGCACATTTTGCTCGCCCGCCAGGTCGGCGTTCCGGCGCTCGTCGTCTACCTGAACAAGGTCGACATGGTCGACGACCCGGAGCTGCTCGAGCTCGTCGAGCTCGAGGTCCGTGAGCTCCTGTCCCGCTACGAATTCCCCGGCGACGACATTCCGATCGTCAAGGGCTCGGCCCTGATGGCGCTCGAGGGCAAGTCGCCCGAGATGGGCCACGAGTCGATCCTCAAGCTCATGCAGGCGGTCGACGACTACATCCCGCAGCCGGAGCGCCCGAAGGACCAGCCCTTCCTGATGCCGGTCGAGGACGTGTTCTCGATCTCGGGCCGCGGCACCGTGGTGACCGGCCGCATCGAGCGCGGCGTGATCAAGGTCGGCGAAGAAGTCGAGATCGTCGGCCTGCGGCCGACCGCCAAGACCACCGTGACCGGCGTCGAGATGTTCCGCAAGCTGCTCGACCAGGGCGAGGCCGGCGACAACGTCGGCTGCCTCCTGCGCGGCACGAAGCGCGAGGACGTGGAGCGCGGCCAGGTGCTCTGCAAGCCGGGCTCGGTCAAGCCGCACACCAAGTTCAAGGCCGAGGCCTACATCCTGACCAAGGAGGAGGGCGGCCGCCACACGCCGTTCTTCACCAACTACCGGCCGCAGTTCTACTTCCGCACGACCGACGTGACCGGCATCGTTCAGCTGCCGCAGGGCACCGAGATGGTGATGCCGGGCGACAACGTGACGATCGACGTGTCGCTCATCGTGCCGATCGCGATGGAGGAGAAGCTGCGCTTCGCCATCCGCGAAGGCGGCCGCACGGTCGGCTCGGGCGTCGTCGTTTCGATCACCGAGTGAGGCTTGACGACCAGCGAAAAAGGGCGGGGCGGCCGACGCCCCGCCCGCGCCGGCAGGGAATTGAAACATGAACACGCAAAACATCCGAATCCGTCTCAAGGCGTTCGACCACCGGGTGCTCGACGCCTCGACGAAGGAGATCGTGTCCACGGCCAAGCGCACCGGCGCCAGGGTCAGGGGGCCAATTCCGTTGCCGACGCGGATCGAGAAATTCACCGTGAACCGCTCGCCGCACGTCGACAAGAAGTCGCGCGAGCAGTTCGAGATTCGCACGCACAAGCGGGTGCTCGACATCGTCGATCCGACCCCGCAGACGGTCGACGCGCTGATGAAGCTCGATCTCGCCGCCGGCGTCGACGTCGAAATCAAGCTCTAAGGGATCTGCCGAGCGCCTCTTCGACCTTTTCCGTACGCGCTCTCGAGGGATAAACGCCAATGCGTTCAGGCATCATCGCAAAGAAGCTGGGCATGTCCCGCATCTTCACCGACGCGGGCGATCACGTGCCGGTCACCGTCCTCCAGGTCGAGGGCTGCCAGGTCGTCGCGCATCGCACGCAGGAAAAGAACGGCTACACCGCGCTCCAGCTCGGCGTCGGCAAGGCCAAGGTCAAGAACGTCTCCAAGGCCGAGCGCGGCCGGTTCGCGGTCGCGCATGTCGAGCCGAAGATGCGCCTCGCCGAGTTCCGCGTCGCCGAGGACAAGATGATCCCGGTCGGCGCCGAGATCACCGCCGATCATTTCGCCGTCGGGCAATATGTCGACGTCACCGGCGTGACGATCGGCAAGGGGTTCGCCGGCGGCATGAAGCGCTGGAACTTCGGCGGCCTGCGGGCCACCCACGGCGTTTCGATCTCGCACCGGTCAATCGGCTCGACCGGCGGCCGCCAGGATCCTGGCAAGACCTGGAAGAACAAGAAGATGCCCGGCCACATGGGCGTCGATAAGGTGACGACCCAGAACCTCAAGGTCGTGCAGACCGACGTCGAGCGCGGCCTCATCCTGGTTCAGGGCTCGGTGCCCGGCCACGCCGGCGGCTGGATCGCCGTGCGCGACGCGGTGAAGAAGCCGCTGCCGAAGGACGCGCCGATTCCGGGCAAGTTCCGTGTTCACGGCGAGGCCGCGGGCGAAGCCGCCCCTGCCGAAGCGCCCAAGGGAGAATGACGCCATGAAAATCGACATGACGTCGATCGACGGGTCGGCCGTCGGCTCGCTCGAGCTCGACGACGCGGTGTTCGGTCTCGAGCCGCGCGCCGACATCATCGCGCGCATGGTGCGCTGGCAGCTGGCCAAGCGGCAGGCCGGAGACCACAAGACGCTCGGCCGCGGCGAAATCAACCGCACCGGCAAGAAGATGTACAAGCAGAAGGGCACCGGCGGCGCCCGCCATGGCTCGGGGCGCGTGCCGCAGTTCCGCGGCGGCGGAAGGGCGATGGGTCCGGTCCAGCGCAGCCACGCGCACGACCTGCCGAAGAAGGTGCGCGCGCTCGCGCTGCGCCATGCGCTGTCCGCCAAGGTGCGCGCCGGCGGCCTCGTGGTGTGGGAGAAGGCGGAGCTCGCCGAGGGCAAGACGAAGGCGCTGCGCGATTCGTTCGCCAGGACGTCGCTGAACAACGCCCTCATCATCGACGGCGCTCAGGTGCACGAGAACTTCGCCCTGGCGGCGCGCAACCTGCCGCAGATCGACGTCCTGCCGGTCCAGGGCGTCAACGTATACGACATCATGCGCCGCGAGAAGCTCGTGCTGACCAAGGCTGCGGTCGAAGCGCTGGAGGCGCGGTTCAAATGAATAAGGACGTTCGCCACTACGACACGATCGTCGCGCCGGTGATCACCGAGAAGGCGACGATCGCGTCCGAAAGCAACCAGTTCGTCTTCAAGGTCGCGCGCAACGCCACCAAGCCGCAGATCAAGGAAGCGATCGAGAAGCTGTTCGACGTCAAGGTGACCGCGGTCAACACCCTTCTGCGCAAGGGCAAGACCAAGGCCTTCCGCGGCGTCCGCGGCCGGCAGCAGGACATGAAGAAGGCGATCGTCACCCTTGCGGACGGTTACCGCATCGACGTGACCACCGGCCTGTAAGGACTGAGTAAGACCATGGCTCTCAAAACCTACAAGCCGACGACCGCGGGCCTGCGCCAGCTGGCCCTCGTCGATCGCAGCGACCTCCACAAGGGCAAGCCCCTCAAGGCGCTGACCGTCGGCCGGTCCGAAAAGGGCGGCCGCAACAACGCCGGCCGGGTCACCGTGCGCTTCCGCGGCGGCGGGCACAAGCAGTCCTACCGGATCGTCGACTTCAAGCGCCGCAAGCTCAACGTGCCGGCCAAGGTCGAGCGGCTCGAATACGACCCGAACCGCACGAGCTTCATCGCGCTGATCAGATACGCCGACGGGGAGCAGGCCTACATCATCGCCCCGCAGCGCCTGGCGGTCGGGGACGAGGTGATCGCCGGCATGCAGGTCGACGTGAAGCCCGGCAACGCCATGCCGCTCGCCAGCATCCCGGTCGGCGCCATCGTCCACAACGTCGAGATGAAGATCGGCAAGGGCGGCGTCATCGCCCGCTCGGCCGGCGCCTACGCCCAAATCGTCGGCCGCGACCAGGGCTACGTCTCGCTCCGCCTGAACTCTGGCGAGCAGCGCCTCATCCATGGCCAATGCTTCGCCTCGGTCGGCGCGGTGTCGAACCCGGACCACATGAACGCTTCGCTCGGCAAGGCGGGTCGCAACCGCTGGCTCGGCCACCGTCCGCACAACCGGGGCGTCACCATGAACCCGGTCGACCACCCGCACGGCGGCGGCGAGGGCCGCACTTCGGGCGGCCGCCACCCGGTCACCCCCTGGGGCAAGCCGACCAAGGGCAAGAAGACCAGGTCCAACAAGTCCACCGACAAGTTCATCGTCGCGTCGCGGCACGCGCGGAAGAAGAAAGGCTGAGCCATGACGCGCTCGATCTGGAAGGGGCCGTTCGTCGACGGCTATCTGTTGAAGAAGGCCGACGTGGCGCGCGGTTCGGGCCGCTCGGACATCATCAGGATCTGGAGCCGCCGCTCGACGATCCTGCCGCAGTTCGTCGGACTGACCTTCGGCGTCTACAACGGCCACAAGCACATTCCGGTGCTCGTGTCGGAGGAGATGATCGGCCACAAGTTCGGTGAGTTCGCGCCGACGCGGACCTTCCACGGCCATTCGGCCGACAAGAAGGCGAAGAGGGCGTAACCCCATGTCCAAGCAAGCCAACCCGCGCCGTCTGGCCGACAACGAGGCCAAAGCGACCATACGCATGCTGCGCGTGAGTCCGCAGAAGCTCAATCTTCTCGCCCAGCTCATCCGCGGCAAGAAGGTGGCGACCGCGCTCGCCGATCTCGAATTCTCCAACAAGAGGATCTCGACCGAGGTCAGGAAGGCGCTCGAGTCGGCGATCGCCAACGCCGAGAACAACCATGAGCTCGACGTCGACGACCTCGTCGTCGCGCAGGCCTGGGTCGGCAAGGACATGGTGATGAAGCGCTTCAGCCCGCGCGCCCGCGGCCGGGCAGGGCGCATCGAGAAGCCGTTCTCCAACATTACGATCGTCGTGCGCGAAGTCGCCGACGAAGCGGCCTGAGGAGGCGCGACGATGGGTCAGAAGATCAATCCGATAGGGCTGCGCCTCGGCGTCAACCGAACCTGGGACTCCCGCTGGTACTCGAACAAGACCGAGTACGGCAAGCTTCTGCACGAGGACATGCAGATCCGCGACGTGCTGACGAAGGGCCTGAAGCAGGCGGCGATCTCCAAGATCGTCATCGAGCGCCCGCACAAGAAGTGCCGCGTCAACATCCACTCGGCGCGCCCCGGCGTCGTCATCGGCAAGAAGGGCGCGGACATCGACAAACTGCGCAAGCAGGTGGCTAAGCTGACGAACTCGGAGGTGGCGATCAACATCGTCGAGGTCCGCAAGCCGGAAATCGACGCGACGCTGGTGGCCGAGTCGATCGCCCAGCAGCTCGAACGTCGCGTCGCGTTCCGCCGCGCGATGAAGCGCGCGGTCCAGTCGGCGATGAGGCTTGGGGCGGAGGGCATCCGCATCAACTGCTCCGGCCGGCTCGGCGGCGCGGAAATCGCCCGCCTCGAATGGTACCGCGAGGGGCGCGTGCCGCTGCACACGCTGCGGGCAGACGTCGACTACGGCGTCGCCACCGCCCACACCGCCTATGGCACCTGCGGGATCAAGGTGTGGATCTTCAAGGGCGAAATCCTCGAGCACGACCCGATGGCCCAGGACAAGCGGCAGGCCGAGGCCGACCACTCCTCGACTCACCGTCCGCGTCGGGAGCCGCGCGAGCGGGACCGCGAGCACGGCCGCGACCGCGAGCACGGCCGCGAATCGGTCTGAAGCCGAAGCAGCATTTGAAAGTCCACGACCATGATGCAGCCCAAGAGAACCAAGTTCCGCAAAGCCTTCAAGGGCCGTATCCACGGCGCCGCGAAGGGCGGATACGCGCTGAACTTCGGCGAGTTCGGCCTGAAGGCGATGGAGCCCGAGCGGGTGACGGCCCGGCAGATCGAGGCGGCGCGCCGTGCGCTGACCCGCCACATGAAGCGCGCCGGCCGTGTCTGGATCCGGGTGTTCCCGGACGTGCCGGTGTCGAAGAAGCCGATCGAAGTCCGCATGGGCAAGGGTAAGGGCGCGCCGGAGCTGTGGATCGCGCGCGTGGCCCCGGGGCGCATCATGTTCGAGGTGGACGGCGTGCCGGAGCAGGTTGCGCGCGAGGCGTTCCTGCTCGCCGCGGCCAAGCTTCCGATCAAGACGCGCTTCGTTCAGCGCATCGTGGAATAAGGAGAGCCCGAGATGAAGAGGACCAGCCGGCTTTCCGATCTGCGCGTCATGACGCCCGACCAGCTCGAGGACGAGGCGCTCAAGCTGAAGAAGGAGCAGTTCAACCTGCGCTTCCAGAAGGCGAGCGGCCAGCTGCAGGACACCGCGCGGGTGCGCATCGTCCGCCGCGACATCGCGCGCGTCAAGACCATCGCCGCGCAGAAGCGCGCCGTCGCCAAGGCCGAGGACTGAAGGATATGCCGAAGAGAATTTTGCAGGGCGTCGTGGTCAGCGACAAGCAGGCGAAGACGCTCGTCGTGAAGGTCGAGCGCCGCTTCACCCACCCGTTGCTGAAGAAGACCGTGCGCCGGTCGAAGAACTACCACGCCCATGTCGAGAACAAGACGCAGAAGGTCGGCGACACCGTCTCGATCCAGGAGACCCGACCGATCTCGAAGCTGAAGCGCTGGATCGTCATCGACGAGAGCGCCCCGCAGACGGAGAGCGCGCCTCAGACCGAGGGCGCGCCGCAGACCGAGGGCGCGCCGCAGACCGAGAGCGCGCCGCAGACAGAGGGCGCGCCGCAGACGGAGGGCGCAGAAACGTGAATTTCATCCCGGGGGCGGCACGCCCCCTTCAGGCGAAGTCCTGCCCTGCCGAGGGGCCGGAAACCGCCCTGACCAGAAAGGCGATCAGGCCATGATACAGATGCAGACCAATCTCGAGGTCGCGGACAATTCCGGCGCCCGGCGCGTGATGTGCATCAAGGTTTTGGGCGGATCGAAGCGTCGCTACGCTTCGATCGGCGACATCATCGTCGTTTCCGTCAAGGAGGCGATCCCGCGCGGGCGCGTGAAGAAGGGCGACGTGATGAAGGCGGTCGTCGTGCGCACCGCCAAGGACATCCGCCGCGCCGACGGTTCGGTGATCCGCTTCGACACGAACGCCGCGGTGCTGATCAACAATCAGTCCGAACCGGTCGGGACCCGCATCTTCGGGCCGGTGCCGCGCGAACTGCGCGCTAAGAACCACGTCAAGATCATCTCGCTCGCCCCGGAGGTGCTGTGATGGCCGCCAAGATCAAGAAGGGCGACCGGGTCGTGGTCTTGGCCGGCCGCGACAAGGGCAGGACCGGCGAGGTCCGCCAGGTGATGCCCGACGAGGGCCGCGCCGTCGTCGCCGGCGTGAATATGGTGCGCCGCCACACCAAGCCGAGCGCGCAGACCGAGGGCGGCATCCTGAGCAAGGAGTCGCCGATCCATCTGTCGAATCTGGCGGTCGCAGACCCCAAGTCCGGCAAGCCGACGCGAGTGGGCTTCAAGGTTCTCGACGATGGCCGCAAGGTCCGCGTCGCCAAGCGTTCCGGAGACCTGATCGATGGCTGAGGCAAAGAACGAGAAGGGCGCCAAGCCGGCCAAAGGCGACAAGGGCGCCCCCCAGAAGGGGGCGAAGGGCGCGCCGCCCGCGGCCGCCGAAGCCAAGGGCGCGAAGGGCCGCAAGGAAGGGTCCGGCGAAGTCGCCGCGGCCGGCGCAGTCAAGGCCGCGCCGAAGGACTATGTCGCGCGGCTGAAGAAGGTGTACCAGGACGAGATCGTGCCGAAACTCGTCACCGAGTTCGGCTACAAGAACGCGCTGGAAGTGCCGCGGCTCGAAAAGATCGTGCTGAACATGGGGGTGGGCGAGGCCGTCAACGACACCAAGAAGGTGACGTCGGCAGCGGCCGATCTCGCGCTCATCGCCGGGCAGAGGCCGGTGGTGACGCGCGCCCGCAAGGCGATCTCGACCTTCAAGGTGCGCGAGAACATGCCGATCGGCGCCAAGGTCACGCTGCGCAAGACCCGCATGTACGAGTTCCTCGACCGACTGGTGACCGTCGCGCTGCCGCGGGTGCGGGACTTCCGCGGCCTCGACCCGAAGTCGTTCGACGGGCGCGGAAACTACGCGCTCGGCATCAAGGAGCACATTATTTTCCCCGAGATCGACTACGACAAGGCCGAGGCGATGCTTGGCCTCGACGTCGTGGTCTGCACGACGGCGAGGACCGACGCGGAAGCGCGGGCCCTCCTGAGTGCGTTCAACTTCCCGTTCCGGCAGTGAGCCCGCGAATGGCTCAGACGCGGAAAATTGGAGGCCGTTGATGGCAAAGAAGAGTGCAATCGAAAACAATCTGCGCAAGCAGCGCCTGGCGAAGAAATTCGCCGGCCGGCGTAAGCGCCTGCTCGACGTCGCCAACGACAAGTCGCGGCCGATGGAGGAGCGTTTCGAGGCCCGTCTGAGGCTCGCCGCGCTGCCCCGCAACGGAGCCGTCGTCCGGGTGCGCAACCGGTGCGAGGTCACCGGCCGGCCGCGCGGCTTCTATCGCAAGATGAAGATGTCGCGCATCGCCGTGCGCGAACTGGGCAACAGCGGCCTGATTCCGGGCCTGGTCAAGTCGAGCTGGTGAGGAGGCGAGCGCCATGGCGATGAACGATCCTCTCGGCGACATGCTGACCCGCATCCGCAATGCGCAGATGCGCAAGCGCGGCAAGGTGACGACCCCCGGCTCTTCGCTCCGCAAGAAGGTGCTCGACGTGCTGGAGTCGGAAGGGTACATCCGCGGCTATTCGACCACCGACTACGGCAGCGGACGCAGTGAGTTCGAGATCGAGCTCAAGTATTTCGACAACGAGCCGGTGATCCGCAAGATCGAGCGCGTGTCGAAGCCGGGCCGGCGCGTCTACGCGACGGTCGACGCGATGCCGCGCGTCGCCAACGGCCTCGGAGTCGCGATCGTGTCGACGCCGAAGGGCGTCATGGCCGACCACGCCGCGCGCGAAAACAACGTCGGCGGCGAAGTCCTCTGCACCGTCTTCTGACGGGGCGTCGCAAAGAACGGAATTGAGCCATGTCTCGTATCGGCAAGAAGCCCGTCGTCATCCCCTCCGGCGTCACCGCCAAGCTCGAGGGGCAGACGATCGCCGTCAAGGGCGCGAAGGGGGAACTCAAGTTCACCGCACCCCAAGAGGTGTCGGTGTCGATCGACGGCGGCGCGGTGCACGTCAAGCCGCATGACGCCGAAGACAAGCGCGCCCGAGCGATGTGGGGCATGACCCGCGCTCAGATCGCCAACCTCGTCGGCGGCGTCACCCAAGGTTTCGAGAAGAAGCTCGAGATCAACGGCGTCGGCTACAAGGCGGCGGTCGCCGGCAAGAACCTGCAGCTGTCGCTCGGCTACAGCCACGACATCGTGTATCCCATCCCGGCCGGAGTGACGATCACCACGCCGAGGCCGACCGAGATCACCGTCGCCGGCATCGACAAGAAGCAGGTCGGGCAGATCGCGGCGGAGATCCGCGGCTTCCGCGGGCCCGAGCCCTACAAGGGCAAGGGCGTGAAATACGTCGGCGAGTTCATCTTCCGCAAGGAAGGCAAGAAGAAGTAAGGGGCGGAGCCCATGGCCAAGTCGAATACCTCAACCGAGCGGCGCAAGGCGCGCGTCCGCCGCGCGATCATCGCCAACGGAGGCGGCCGTCCGCGGCTCAGCGTCTTCCGCTCCTCGAAGCAGATCTACGCCCAGGTGATCGACGACGAGAAGGGCCGCACCCTGGCGGCCGCCTCTTCGCTCGAGAAGGCGATGCGCGAGCAGCTCAAGACCGGCGCGACGGTCGAGGCGGCGCGCGTCGTCGGCAAGGAAATCGCCGAGCGGGCGAAGAAAGCCGGCGTCGCCAAGGTGGTGTTCGACCGGGGCGGCTACATGTATCACGGCCGCGTCAAGGCGCTGGCCGACGCCGCGCGCGAGGGCGGCCTCGAGTTCTGATGGCGACGATTCTAGCGACGGAAAGAGAAAATGGCGCGTGAAGACGGCGGCCGCGGCCGCGACCACAAGCACGAGGAGCGCGACAGCGAGTTCGTCGACCGCCTCGTCCACATCAACCGGGTGGCGAAAGTCGTGAAGGGCGGCCGGCGGTTCGGCTTCGCCGCGCTCGTCGTCGTCGGCGACCAGAAGGGCCGCGTCGGCTTCGGCCACGGCAAGGCGCGGGAAGTGCCGGAAGCGATCCGCAAGGCGACCGAGGCGGCGAAGCGCGGCGTGGTGCGCGTGCCGCTGCGCGAAGGCCGCACGCTGCACCACGACGTCAACGGCCGCCACGGCGCCGGGCGGGTTGTCCTGCGGGCCGCGCCGGCCGGCACCGGCATCATCGCCGGCGGCCCGATGCGGGCGGTGTTCGAGTCCCTCGGCGTCCACGACGTCGTGGCGAAGAGCCAGGGCTCGTCCAACCCGTACAACATGATCCGCGCCACCTTCGACGCGCTGTCGCACGAGGACAGCCCGCGGCTGGTGGCGCAGCGGCGCAACCTCAAGGTGTCGACCCTGCAGTCGCGCCGCCAGGGCGTCGAGCCCGACGCCGCCAACTCGTGAGGGGATGGAAGAGCCAATGAGCGCTGACAAGACCATCACGCTGGTGCAGACCGCGAGCGCCATCGGGCGTCCGGGGCCGCAACGCGAAACCCTGAAGGGCCTCGGCCTCAACCGGATCGGCCGCCGCTCGAGCGTGGCCGACACCCCCGCCACCCGCGGCATGATCGCCAAGGTCGCCCACCTCTTGCGGGTCGTCGACGGGGATTAGGATCACGCCATGAAACTCAACGAAATCAAGGATAACCCCGGCTCGTCGAAGGCCCGCATGCGCGTCGGGCGCGGCATCGGCTCGGGCAAGGGCAAGCAGGCGGGCCGCGGCGGCAAGGGCCAGACGGCGCGCTCGGGCGTGCGCATCAAGGGCTTCGAGGGCGGTCAGATGCCGCTGCATCGCCGCCTGCCGAAGCGCGGCTTCACCCCGCCGTCGCAGATCGTCTACAACGAGGTCAATCTCGACCGCATCCAGCGCGCGATCGACGCCGGCAAGCTCAACGCGGACGAGCCGATCACGCTCGAGAGCCTGATGCGGGCCGGCGTCGTCACGCATCCGCGCGATGGCGTCAAGATCCTCGGCTCGGGCGAGCTGAAGGCGAAGGCGCATTTCGAGGTGGCCGCCGCCTCGAAGAGCGCGGCCGCGGCGATCGAGCAGGCGGGCGGCAGCCTCAAGACCCTGCGCGAGGAAGCGGCGGCAGCCGCTCCCTGATCGCGCCCTTCGGGGTGGCGATGGCGCGCGCAGAGATCATATGATAGGGGCGTTCCCGCCGGGACCCAAAGGCGTGGCGAGAACGTTGTTTTGGAACATCCGCGCTTCCCGGGAAGCGCCGATCGGAGCGAACCATGGCGTCGGCCGCCGAACAGCTCGCAGCCAATATCAACTGGTCCGCCTTCGCCAAGGCCGACGAACTGAAGAAGCGCATCTGGTTCACCCTCGGCGCTCTGGTCATCTTCCGCCTCGGCACCTACATCCCGCTGCCCGGCATCGATTCGCAGGCGTTCCAGGCCGCGTTCCTCGGGCAGAAGCAGGGCGTGCTGGACATGTTCAACATGTTCTCGGGCGGCGCCGTGCAGCGCATGGCGGTGTTCGCCCTGAACATCATGCCCTACATCTCCGCCTCGATCATCATCCAGCTCCTGAGCTCGGTGATGCCCTCCCTCGAGGCGATCAAGAAGGAGGGCGAGCAGGGGCGGAAGGTCCTCAACCAGTACACCCGCTATCTCACCGTCGTCCTGTCGGTGTTCCAGGCCTACGGCATCGCCATCGGCCTCGAGGGCCGCGCCGGCATCGTCAGCAATCCCGGCCTTCTGTTCATAATCTCGACGGTGGTGACGCTGACCGGCGGGACGATGTTTCTCGTCTGGCTCGGCGAGCAGATCACCGCGCGCGGCGTCGGCAACGGCTCGTCGCTGATCATCTTCGCCGGCATTGTCGCGCGGCTGCCGCAGGCGATCGTTCAGTTGTTCGAGCTCGGCCGGCAAGGCTCGATCTCGACCGGCCTCGTGCTCGCCGTCATCGTGATGGTGTTCGTCGTCGTCGCCTTCATCGTGTTCATGGAGCGGGCCCAGCGGCGGGTTCCGATCACCTATCCGCGCCGCCAGGTCGGCAACAAGATGTACGAGGGGCAGAGCTCGTTTCTGCCGCTGAAGCTCAACACTTCCGGCGTCATTCCGCCGATCTTCGCTTCCTCGCTGCTGCTCCTGCCGACGACGGTGGCGAATTTCGCCCAGGGCAGCGCGAGCTCCGGCGTCCTGTCGACGATCTCGGCCCTGCTCGGGCGCGGCAGCGCGCTCTATCTCATGCTGTATGTCGCTTTGATCGTGTTCTTCGCCTTCTTCTATACGGCGACCGTGTTCAATCCGGCCGACACCGCCGACAACCTGAAGAAGCACGGCGGCTTCATCCCCGGGGTGCGGCCGGGCGAGCGCACGGCGCAGTTCATCGACTACGTCCTGACCCGGATCACCGTGCTCGGCGCGGCGTATCTGTCGCTGATCTGCCTGCTGCCGGAATGGCTGATCTCCTATGCGGCGCTGCCGTTCTATTTCGGCGGCACGTCTCTGTTGATTGTCGTCAACGTGACGATGGATACGGTCGCGCAGATACACGGACACCTGCAGGCTCAGCAGTATGAAAGCCTGATCCGCAGGGCGAGGCTGAAGGGACGGAAACGATGAGGCTGATCCTGCTGGGCCCGCCGGGCGCAGGGAAGGGCACCCAGGCCGCGCGGCTGGTGCGCAATCTGGGCATTCCGCAATTGTCGACCGGCGACATGCTGCGCGCCGCGGTCGCGGCCGAAACGCCGATCGGCCTCAAGGCCAAGGCTGTGATGGAATCGGGCGGGCTGGTCCCGGACGAGATCGTCGTGGGGATCATCAGCGAGCGTATCAGCGAGCCGGACGCCAGGAACGGCTTCATTCTCGATGGCTTCCCGCGCACGGTGAAACAGGCCGAGGCGCTGGAGGCGATGCTCGCCGCCAAGGGCTTGAAGCTCGACGCGGCGATTGAACTCACGGTCGATGCGGCGAAGCTGGTCGACCGCATCGTCAGACGCGCCGCCGAGGCGAAGGCGGCCGGCCTGCCGGTGCGCAAGGACGACGATCCCGAAGTGTTCAAGTCGCGGCTCGCCGCCTACGAGCGGGACACCGCCGCCGTGACGCCGTTCTATCGCGAGCGCGGCCTCCTGCATCAGGTCGACGGCATGGCGCCGATCGAGGCGGTCGCCAAGGCGATCGACGCGGTGCTGTCGGAGGTCGCGCCGGCGTGACCGGCGGGCCCGGCGCAGAAGCGGAGATCGAGCGGCGCGGCGCCGCCGGCGTCGTCGTCCTGAACCGGCCCAAGGCGCTCAACGCGCTGACCCTGAACATGGTGCGGCAGATGGCGTCCGCGCTCGACGCGTGGGAGCGCGATCCGGCCGTCGCCCGGGTGGTCATCCGCGGCGCCGGCGACAAAGCGTTCTGCGCGGGCGGCGACATCCGCCATCTGTACGATCTCGGCCGCGCCGGCGACCACGCGCAGCAACTCGCCTTCTGGCGCGAGGAATACCGGCTGAACCGGCGCATCAGGACCTATCCGAAGCCCGTCGTCGCGCTGATCGACGGCATCGTGATGGGCGGGGGCGTCGGCGTCTCGATCAACGCCTCGCATCGCGTCGCGGGCGAACGTTTCGTTTTCGCCATGCCGGAGGTCGGCATCGGTTTTTTCCCGGACGTCGGGGGAACTTTCTTCCTGCCGCGGCTCGCCCATCATGCGGGGGTCTATTTCGCGCTGACCGGGCTCCGCGCCGACGCCGGCGACGCGCTGGCGTTCGGCCTGGCGGACGCCTTCGCGCCGAGCGCCGCCTTCGCCGGTCTGGCCGAGGCCCTGGAAGACGACGCTCCGGTCGATCAGACGATCGCGCGTTTCGCCAAATCCCCTCCGCCGTCGGCGCTGGCCGACGAGGCGGACGGTCTCGACGCCTGCTTCTCGCTCGGCAGCCGGGACGCGGTGCTGGCCGCGCTCGCCCAGGCGGAGAGCAAGGGCTTCGCCTTCGCCGGGCCGGCGCGCGCGGCGATGCTCGGCAAGTCGCCGACCAGCCAGGCGATCGCGCTGAGGCAAATGGCGACCGGCCAATCGCTCGCGTTCGACGAGGCGCTGCGCGTGGAATATCGGATCGTGTCGCGCATCTGCCGCGGCCGCGACTTCTACGAGGGAGTGCGCGCGCTCATCGTCGACAAGGACAATCGTCCGCAATGGAGCCCTCCGCCGTCGGAGGCCGAGGTCGACGCCTATTTCGCGCCGATCGGCGACGACGAGCTGAACTTTCCTGGCGAGGGCGGGTGAAATACCTGATGCGCCAGACCCGCGACGGCGCGGTGGAGCTCGTCGACCGCTCCCCCGTGGCGCCCGACGGCTCGCTGTTCTCGGCCATCCGATCGATCGGCTGGGGAACGGCGCTCCTCTGGTACGTGCGCACGCTGGCCTGGGTCTGGGTCGGCAAGGGCCTGTTCAACTGGGCGATCATTCTCGGGGCCTTTCCCGGTCTCGGCGACTTCGCGGTCATGCCTCTGCCCCTCCAGGCGACCATCGTCACCTTCGCCTGCTTCGATCTTCTGGCCGCCGTCGGATTGTGGCTGGCGGCGCCGTGGGGCGGAGCGATTTGGCTCCTCTGCGCGGTGGTCGAAGCCGTTTCGCCGTTTCTGGGGCCGGGCGCGGCTGCGATCGGGTATTTCGGGGCGTTGCTCACCGTCGCCCTGATGGGCGGCTACTTTCTCCTGAGCTGGAGAGCGGTGCGCGGCCGCGATTGACGGCCGCCGCCGCTGGGGAATACCCAAGCGGAACCCCGATACGGACGGCTTCCGATACGCTGGCGCGCCGGGGCAAGTCCTTTGACGCGCACCGGCGCCGCATCGTCAACGTAAACAAAGTCTATGATTTAATCGATGTTTACCAGACCCAGAAAACCTTCGATTCATCTTAAATCTTAGGCTCGTCTTCACGCCCAAAGGCTAACGTTCACCCCATCAGCGGACCGAACAAAAGCTCGGCCACGGAGAGACGAACAGGCGAGTGTGCAATGTTGAACGTAATCAAAACTCAGAATGTCGCCCTTCGCGCGGACCCTGAACTTCGTGTCGCGAATGTTTACCTCGAGACATTGACAATGGTCGAGCGACTGCACCGCCGGCTGCTCGATGTCGTCAAGGACGAATTCGACCGGCGCGGCCGCTCCGACGTCAATTCGGTGCAGGCGCTTCTGCTGTACAACATCGGCGACAAGGAGTTGACCGCGGGTGAACTCAGGACCCGGGGCTACTATCTGGGTTCGAATGTTTCCTACAATGTGAAGAAGCTGGTCGAACTGGGTTTTCTCCACCATTCCCGCTCCCGGGTCGATCGGCGCTCGGTTCGCATCAGCCTGACCGAGAGGGGCAAGGAGATTCACCGGATCGTCGCCGGCGTGTACGAGAAACACGCCCGAACGGTGGAGCAGATCGGCGGCATTCCCTGCGACGATCTCGCTCGCGTCAACGTCTCGTTGCAGCGCCTCGAGCGTTACTGGACCGACCAGATCAAGTACCGGCTCTGACAACGGGCCTTTAACCCAAACGGAACACGACGGCGCGGGGCGTCCGGCAACGGACGTCCTGTTTTCGTTCGACAAAGCGAACGGCCATAAAAACGCCCGACTGGACCCTATGTTGCCGGGGAACAAGGTCCCTCCCTCAAGGGAGGCGTCGATGGCTGTGCGAAGCGCATAGGGCGTCCTTAATGACGCTGGTCTGTCGACGGGCTATGCAGGGCAGGGGACGCCAATGAAGGGCGGGGGAAGAGAGCCGTTGCCGGGGAGTTTTAGATCTTGATGCACGACATGACCGTCTCGCGGCGCTTCGGCCGCGCTCTTCTCGGCGCGGCCGCCGTCGCGGCCCTGGCGTTTTCGGGCTTCGCGCCGCGCGCCGCGTTCGCGGCGGGCGACGGCGATGACCAGGCGGAATGGCCGCAGAGCTACGAGGCCTCTCCGCAGATGGCGGTCGGGCGCGAGTCGACGCCGATTCTTTCGCCCGCCACGGTCGATGCGACACAGGCGGCGATCGACAAATACCAGGACATCGTCGCCAAGGGCGGCTGGGGCGAGACGCCGGCCGGCGCTCCGCTGAAGATCGGCTCGAAGGGCCCGCGGGTGCAGATGCTGCGCGACCGGCTCGTCGCGTCGGGCGACCTCGATCCGATCGCGGGCGCAGGCCCGATCTACGATTCCTTCGTCGAAGCGGCGGTCAGGCGATTTCAGGCCCGGCATGGCCTGAAGCAGACCGGGGTCGTCGACGAGGAAGTGTATGCCGAGCTCAACGTGCCCGCTGCGGCGCGCCTGCTGCAGCTCGAAACCAACCTCGTGCGGCTGAAAACCTTTTCGGGCGACCTGGGGCCGCGCTTCGTCGTGGTCAACATTCCGGCGGCCTCGGTCGAGACGGTCGAGGGCGGCGTCGTCTACTCCCACCATGCCGCGGGCGTCGGCAAGATCGACCGCCAGTCGCCGATCATGCAGACGCGCGCCACCGAAATCAATTTTAACCCGTTCTGGACCGTCCCGCCTTCGCTGATCAAGAAGGACCTGATCCCGAAGATGAAGGCGGATCCGAACTATCTGACCGAAGAGAAGATCCGCATCTTCGACAAGGACGGGCAGGAGGTCTCCCCGTCGTCGATCAACTGGAATACCGAGGAGGCGACGCATTACAAGTACCGCCAGGACACCGGCGCGGACCTGAACTCGCTCGGCTTCGTCCGGATCAATATCCCGAACCCCTACGGCGTCTATATGCACGATACGCCCGAGAAGGGCATTTTCGGCGACGACTTCCGCTTCGTCTCGTCGGGCTGCGTGCGGGTGCAGGACGTGCGCGACTATGTCGCCTGGCTGCTCAAGGACAATCCGGGCTGGGGCCGCGATCAGATCGACGAAGTGATCCGCTCCGGGCAGCGGCTCGACGTCAAGCTGACGCAGCCGGTCAACGTCTACTGGGTCTACATCACCGCCTGGGCGACGCCCGACGGCATCGTCCAGTTCCGGCATGACATCTACCAGCGCGACGGCGCCGGCCCTGGCCCGCTGGCCTCGGCCGTCCCCGCCCAGCCGCTCGCCCTGCCGCAGGAGTAGGGCTTTCCCGCTGCGCCGTGGCGCCAGGTCGCTGAGCCGCCATCGGCCTGTCTGAGGTCTGCGCCAAACGCGGCTCGGCTCATGCGGCTCGCGGTCTAACTGCAGATTCGGAGAGTGGAGGGTCTCCGAAGCGGCAATCGGCTTCGGCCGGCTTTTGCCGCCGGACGGCGCGGAACGCGGGTTATCATCCGGCTTGCATCTTCCAACTGATGTGAACACTATTAGCCGGCAGAAACGACTCGGCATATGGGATGCAGAGCCGCTGCAGGAGAACAGCGATGCGCAGGATGGCGATCATGCTGGCCGCTTTGGCGGCCCTCACGTCGGGCGCGGCAGCGCCGTGGCAGGCTCAGGCCCAGATCGAACGCGGGCCCGCGGCGTTGGCCGGCGTGGCGCAAAACTACACCCCGATCGAAAAGGCGGCATGCGGCCCCCACTGGGGTCGGTTTTGCGGCCCATGGCATCACAGGGTCTGCGGTCGATATCATTGCTGGTGCGCGCCCTGCTGAGCACGACGGTCGACGATCGGAAACTCCCGCCTCGTCCATGGTCCGGCGAGGCGGGTGGCGGCGATCGGGGAACCTTGCGCGCCGTGGACCGTTAGCCGGGCGAGCAAGGAGGCACGCATGACGCTGCAGGATTTCATGACCCAGGTGAAGGATCTTCCGCCAGAAACGCCGCTATGCGTCGCCGAAGTCGACGAGGCGTCGGCGATGAACGTCGCCGGACTGGAAGTGGTGCGCGACGCGAAGCTGCAGAGCGGCGAGGCGGACGGACTGGAGACCGTCGAACTCGGGGGCGGGCAGGAGACGGTCCTTCTCGTGCGCTGGTAGAAGCGCGGACAACGAGCCGCGCTCAGTTCGAGCGCGGCCGCCGCGGCGACAAACGCTTCGAAGGTTCGCATGGTTTTAGCCGCGCCCGCTGAGGTGCGGCGAGTCCTTCGCCAACGCCCTCCGGCCTGCCTTTTTTCTGCTTCGTGCATCGGCGGGTCGGCACGCATTGCCGTGCGTGCGGAGCCGCTTCGCCGGGCGGCTATAGCGGGCTTCGTCCGGTTTCACCACTACGCGAAAGCGGGGGTCCAGAAGCGGCCCGGCCCCGACTGATGGATCTCCGCTTTTCGCGGGGATGACAAAGGCGCCTCCAAGGATGTCCGGTAGACGCCGACGGCGCTGTGCCTCGCGTTACAGTATGTTATGATACACAAAAATGTTGAGGCATGTAACATGGCCACCAAAGCCCGTCCGGCGCAGGGTGAAACGCTCAATTTTCGCGTTAAGGCCGAAGACCGCAGTCTGATGGATCGCGCCGCGCAGCTGCTCGGCAAGAGCCGGACGGATTTCCTCGATCAAGCCCTGTTCGCGGTGAGCCCGAAAATCTTCGCGGAGTTTGTCGCGCGTCTCAACTCGCCGCCCGCGCCGAACGAGAGGCTGCGCCGGATGATGACAATCCCGGCTCCCTGGAAATAGATGGCGCTCACGGCTCCGCAACCGATTGAGGAGAGCCATGAGATCGTCGATGAATGATTGAGACGCCGCGCGCGGGCGAACCAGGCATCATCGGCATTCGCGGCATCGTGATTCACGCGATCTCGGAAGACAGACCGGACGTGCCCGATTAATGCATCCGGCTTTCCGACTGATTTCAGCGAAAGCCTTCTATCTCGCGCTCGGGTTCGAGGTTTCGCCATTGCAGCCGATGACGCTCATGGCGACGCTGGCTGATCTTAAAGCGACGATCTGAGGGGAAGCGCCGCGACCAGAAATACGCCCAATGCTGAGACAGGATTAACCATGTCCGACGAAAAAACTCAGGAATTGCTTGCCAAACGTCCCGGCGTGTTCCACATTCGTTCTTTGTCGCCGTCCTGAAGGAGAAGGTGGTGACCGGTCTCGCCGAAGCCATGGCGCGCTTGTCGCGCGGGCGCTCAGCCGGTCGGAGCGCCGCGCGCATGGCGACCGATCGAAGCCGATCTTCCTGCGACGGCAGGGGACAGAAAATGACTTTGACCGGTCGGTCGCCGACAAGGCCTTGGCGACGCTCGATTGGACGCCAGAAATGGAAGGATTTGGAAAGGGCCTTTGGGGCTGCGAAGGGACAGCAAATGCGCTTCCCGCATGCGCGCGAAGCGCATCTTGAAGGAGTTGGAAGAAACATCGCCACGCCGCCACGCCTCGTGGCTCTGCTGACCCGGGCGCTGACCGCGTCGACAACTCGCCGGAAAATGGCGCCGCAAACCCTTGAAATGGTTCAATTCACGCCGGAAAATGGTATGGGCCTCGGCGGTCGTGGACACCGAATATCTAGTAGCTGCGCCTGCCGGCGAGCTTCGTTCGCTCATCGCGAGGACTCCCAGGTCCGAGCCGGAGCCGAGAATGCGGCGATGGGCAGTTTCGCCGCAATCCCTCGCTATGGTCGCTTCGCTCGCGACGATGGCTTTCGGGGCGACAGTTTTTCACGCCTAACGGATTGAAATCATTGGCATGCGGACAAACGGCGCACGGGTAGGCTTAATGGGTGAGCCGGGGCCAAAATGCGCGGTCCGCGCCCGCGTCTACGGCTTCGCCTGGTCCTCGATCCGCGCGAGGCTCTCCTCGCGCCCGAGCACCGTCAGCACGTCGAAGATGCCGGGCGAGGTCGAGCGGCCGGTCAAGGCAGCGCGCAGGGGCTGGGCGACGGAGCCGAGCTTTGCCCCGATCTCCTCGGCATAGGCGCGGACGACCGCCTCGAGCGCCGGCGCCGACCACTCGACCGCGCTCATCCGCGGCAGCAGCGCGGCGAGATGCGCCCGCCCGCCGTTGGCGAGAATGTCGGCCGCCTTCTCGTCGACCGCCAAAGGCCGCGTCGCGAACAGGTAGCCCGCGCCGTCGAGCAGTTCCACGAGCGTCTTGGCGCGCTCCTTCAGGCCCGGAATCGCGGCCCGCAGCTGCCCGCGCTTATGCTCGTCGAGTTTGGCTTCGACCTCCGGGCCGCCCGGAAGATAGGGCAGGGCGCCGAGCACCGCCTGAAACAGCGCGTCGTCGCTGAGCGCGCGGATGAAATGGCCGTTCATGTTCTCGAGCTTGGCGAAGTCGAAGCGCGAGGGGGAGCGGCCGATCGCGGGCAGATCGAAGGCGGCGATGATCTCGTCGGTGGTGAAGAACTCCTTGTCGCCCTGGCTCCAGCCGAGCCGGACGAGATAGTTGCGCAAGGCGGCGGGCAGGTAGCCCATGGCGCGGTAGGCGTCGACGCCGAGCGCGCCGTGGCGCTTCGACAGCTTTGCGCCGTCGGGCCCATGGATCAGCGGAATGTGGGCCCAGATCGGGACGTCCCAGCCGAGCGCCTGATAGATCTGCGTCTGCCGCGCCGCGTTGGTCAGGTGATCGTCGCCGCGGATGACGTGGGTCACGCCCATGTCGTGATCGTCGACCACGACGGCGAGCATATAGGTCGGGTTGCCGTCGGAGCGCAGCAGCACAAGATCGTCGAGCTCCTTGTTGGCGAAAACGACCTTGCCCTGCACCTTGTCGTCGATGATCGTCTCGCCCTCCTGCTGGGCGCGGAGGCGAATGACGGGGGCGACGCCAGGGGGGGCCTCGCTCGGATCGCGGTCGCGCCAGCGGCCGTCGTAGCGCATCGGGCGCCCCTCGAGACGCGCCTTCTGGCGCATCTCCTCGAGCTCCTCGGGGCTGGCGTAGCAGCGGTAGGCGGCGCCGCTCTGGAGCATCTGGTCGACCACCTCGCGATGGCGCCAGGCGCGGCCGAACTGGCTCATCGCCTCACCGTCCCAATGCAAGCCGAGCCAGGCGAGCCCGTCGAGGATGGCGTCGACCGCCGCCTGGGTCGAGCGCTCGCGGTCGGTGTCCTCGATGCGCAGAAGGAACGTGCCGCCGAACCGTTTGGCGTAGAGCCAGTTGAACAGAGCCGTGCGCGCTCCGCCGATGTGCAGAAAGCCGGTCGGGGAGGGCGCGAAGCGGGTGACGATCTGCGGCATCTTTCACCAAGCTCGAGCAGGCGGAATCGAAATCGAGCGCGGGGGTCTAGCAGACGGGGGCGCCGCGGCAAAGCGTCGCCTTGCGCGCCGATGCCGCATTCCCATGGCGTCACGCGCGGTGGTAGGCTTCATCAGGCTCTTCGCGCGCGGGAGGCGGAGAATGGACTTCGTCTTCATGCTGACCCGCAACGACGCGACGGTCCAAAACGCGCTCGACCTCGTCAAGGTTGCGCGCCCGCTGCGCTTGAAGCACATCGGCTTCAAGGACGTCGGCGCCGAGCCCCGGATGTTGAAGCGGCTGGCCGCGGCCATTCGCGAGGCCGGCGCGGCCGTCTGGATGGAAGTCGTGTCGACGACACACGAGGACGAAATGCGCTCGATCGAGCTCGGGCGCGATCTCGGCGTCGACTGGCTGATGGGCGGCGTCAGCGCCGACGAGGCCTTGAGGATCCTCGCCGGGAGCGCGACGCGCTATCTGCCGTTCGCCGGCAGGCCGAACGGTCATCCGACGCGGCTCGGCGGCACCGCGGCCGAGGCGGAGGAGCATTGCCGGGCCTTCGCACAAAAAGGCTGCGCGGGCGTCGACCTTCTCGCCTACCGCGCCACCGAGGCCGAGCCGCTCGACCTCGTCGCCGCCTGCCGGCGCGGCTTGAGCGACAGGGGAATGCTGGTCGTCGCAGGCTCGATCAATTCGGCCGAGCGGATCGCCGCGATCCGCGCCGCCGGCGCCGACGCCTTCACCATCGGGACCGCGGCGATCGAAGCCTCCTACGCCCCGGGCGCCGGACCTTTGGAGGCGCAGCTCAGGGCGGTGCTGGCGGACTGTGCCGGGGCCGGGTAGGTCCGCGCATAGTCCGCGTTCCACCGTAATCCCTGCGGCCCGGGATGCGCCTTTTTTCTCCCTGCGAGGGCTCACCTGAGAGGTGGTTTCGGAGCTCAGGCAGGAGGACACAGCCGGCCGGGACATCATGGTGGAATATCGGCGCGCTGGCCGGTCTGTTACGGCGCCGCTTCGCTGCACTGGTCCTTTTGAACTTGGCGCTCCATGCGGTTAAGTTGGCAAAGCGGGCCAAGGCCGAAATCGAGATCGGATCGGCGGACAGAAACGCGGATGAAGTGGAAGCGTTCGTGAGGGACAACGGCGCCGACTTCGACATATATCCGGCAAACAAGTTCGGGGGTGTTTCAACGTCTCCACGGTCCTGACGAGTTTGTGGGCGCGGGAATAGGACGAGCTGTTGCGTAGCACATCATCCATCATCACGGAGGAAAGGTCCGCGACGAAGGCGCGTCCAAGGGCCGCCGTTCATGACTGAGCCGCACTCCGTCAAGCGCTGGCGCCTGGACTTTCAGACGGGCCGCACGCTGTTCCTGCGGTATGGCTTTGCCGTCATTTGCGTCGCGGTCGCGCTAGGACTGGCTCTTGCGGCGCGATACTACGGCATCCGGAACATCGAGCTGCCGGTCCTTACGATCGCCATCGCCCTTCCCACCTGGTACGCGGGAATTGGGCCCTCCTTGTTGGCCGTCCTGCTCTGCACGGTCTCATTCGACTACTTCTTCCTTGAACCTCTCTATACCTTGGACGTTTCCACCGAAGACATCCCATACTTTCTCGTTTTCGTCGCATGGGCGGCCATCGTCGCGTTCTTCGCCAGATTTCGTCGTAGAATCGAGGACGATCTCCG
This sequence comes from uncultured Alphaproteobacteria bacterium, assembly GCA_963823165.1. GTDB lineage: Bacteria > Pseudomonadota > Alphaproteobacteria > Rhizobiales > Beijerinckiaceae > Roseiarcus. The sequence goes on from CAWGKV010000040.1 coordinate 484,852, forward strand.
TCAGACCCGCGACCACCTTCAGGTCGAGCTGGAAGAGCGCAAGCGTCGGGAGGACGACGTTCGCCGCCTCAATGAAGAGCTCGGCAAGCGGGCGGCCGCCCTCGAAGCAAGCAACAAGGAGCTCGAGTCTTTTGCTTATTCGGTGTCCCACGACCTGCGCGCGCCGCTTCGCCATGCGGCCGGATATGCGGAGCTCTTGCAAAAACACGCCTCCGCATCGCTGGACGAGAAGGCGCGCAGGTACATGCGGACGATTATCGAGTTGTCGAAACGAATGGGCGATCTCATCGACGATCTGTTGGCCTTCTCCCGCATCGGGCGGGCCGAGGCCAAAATGGGTCCCGTGGACCTTAACCAGCTTGTCAGGGAAGTCGTCGCGCAGGCGTCGCGGGAGGCGCGTGGTCGAGACATCGTCTGGAAAATCGGCACCCTTCCGATCTGTTTCGGCGACCGCTCCATGCTCAAGCAAGTTCTTGTCAACCTCATTTCCAACGCCGTCAAGTTCACGCGGATGCGCACGCGCGCCGAAATCGAAATCGGCTGCGTGAACGCGAAACCGGACGAGGCGGAAGTGTTCGTGAAGGACAACGGCGCTGGCTTCGACATGCAATACGCCGATAAACTGTTCGGCGTGTTCCAGCGTCTCCATCGGACCGAAGAGTTCGAGGGCACCGGCATCGGGCTCGCGACCGTCCAGCGCATCATCCACCGCCACGGTGGCGAGGTCCGCGCCGAAGGAGCGGTGGATCGAGGGGCGACTGTTTCTTTCTCACTGCCAAAGATGATAGATGGACCGGCGAAAACTGCGAGAGTTGCATGAACCAGATCGAGGCGACCGCGAATTCGGCCGTGTCGGCGGTGATCCCGACGCTCACCCAGCCTTCGTTGGCGGTCACGTCGTAGACGCCGTAAGGCGCGACCTTGCCGAGCGTCTTGTCCTCGAAGTCGTGCACCTTCACGCGCAACGGATCGCCCTTGGGCCGGTAGTCCGTGCCCCCATTCTTGAAATTGCCGACCAGCTCCTTCTTTTTCGTGTCGACCGAGACCACCGGCTGCCCGCGCCTTTGGGCCGACATGACCGTCGCATTGATGTACTCGAACTGCGCGTCCCGGTCCGGGTGTCTCGACCCCTCATCCGCTTTGCGATTGCCCTGGCGGGAGAAGCCGAGCTTCAACAACTCGCCGCGCACCGTCTCCGGACAGACCCGGTGGCCCATCGCCGTCAGCGCCGAGGCCAGTTTCGTCAGGCTCTTCGACACCCAGACCAGCGGACGCATCGGATCGCCGAGCGTCACCGGCTCGACCAGACGACGCAGCTGTTGCCCACTTAGGCCGCATCCTGATCGTCGAGGACGATCCGAGAGACGTGGAGCTCACTCTGACCGCGCTCGAAGAATATAACCTCGCCAACGAGGTCGTCATCGCCCGCGATGGCCAGGAGGCGCTCGACTATCTTCATTGTCGGGGGCAATTCGCCGCCCGTCCCGATGAAAATCCGGCGGTCGTCCTCCTTGACCTGAAACTGCCCAAGATCAACGGATTGGAGGTGTTGCAGCAAATCAGGTCCGACGAGCGGATGAAGATGATTCCTGTCGTGGTGCTCACGTCATCGCACGAAGAGAAGGACATGATGACGAGCTACAGGCTTGGGGTGAACGCCTACGTTGTAAAACCGGTCGATTTTCACGAGTTCGTCAACGCCGTCAAAGAACTCGGCATATTCTGGGCGATCATCAATCAGCCGCCGCCCGGGAGCGCGAAGAGGTCGCCGTGACGTCGCCTCTCCGGATCCTCTTGCTGGAGGATGAGCCGAGGGACGCGGAGCTCATCCAGGAGCTGCTCGAGGGCGAAGGTTTCGTCTTTGAAACAACCCCCGTTCAAACTCGCGCCGAGTTCCTGGCCGCGCTTGAAAACGACGAATTCGACATTATCCTTGCGGACTATAAGCTGCCTTCGTTCGATGGCCTCTCGGCGTTGAAGCTCACGCGTGACGTTCATCCCGATCTGCCTTTCGTTTTTGTTTCCGGCACGCTCGGCGAAGAGGTCGCCATCGAAGCCCTCAAAGTCGGCGCCACCGATTACGTGCTGAAGACGCGACTGTCGCGGCTCGCTCCGGCGGTGCGGCGTGCGGTGCAGGAAAGAACCGAACGAAAGAAGAGCGAGGAAGCGCTGCGCCGAAGCGAGAAAGAGCTTCGCGACGTGATCGAGACGATACCGGCCCTAGCGTTTGCGCATTCCGCCGACGGCAGGAACCTGTGGATTAACCGGCGATGGGTCGAGTATTCAGGACAGTCGGCGGAGGAGGCGTCGGGGACCGGTTGGCAATCCGCCGTCCATCCTGACGACCAAAGTGAGCATGTAGCGAAGTGGCGTCACTCGGTCGCCGCCGGCCAGCCATTTGAGAATGAGGCGCGGCATCGCAGCGCGACGGGCGAATACCGCTGGTTTCTCGTGCGGGCTGTCCCGCTGCGCGATGAGCAGGGCAAGGTCTTGAAATGGTACGGGACCTTGACGGACATCGAAGATCGCAAGCGCGCTGAGCTGGAGCGCGAGCGATTGCGTCAGCTGGAGGCCGATCTCGCGCACTTGAACCGGGTGAGCATGATGGGAGAGCTGGCCGCCTCGCTCAGCCACGAGATCAGTCAGCCGATAGCAGCCGCGCATGCGAACGCGCAGGCCTGCGCGGGATGGCTGGCGCGCGAGCCGCCGGAGATCGACGAAGCCCGCCAGGCTGCCGAAAGTATTGTCAACGACGTAAATCGCGCAGCGGAAATCATCAAGCGCAATCGTTCCCTCTACAGGCGAGGGATGCCGGAGCGGGCACTGACCGACGTCAACCAACTCATGCAAGAAATGGCTGTCCTGCTGCAGGAAGCGGCCGCGCGGAAGGAGGTCTCGATCCGCGCAGAGCTCGACCCTGAGCTCCCCGGGGCGCTGGTTGATCGAGTGCAGCTGCAGCAGGTGCTGATGAATCTCATGCTGAACGCCATCGAGGCGATGAAGGAGGGGAGCGGCGAGCTGAATTTGGCGTCCACCCGCACAGATGACGGCCAGTTGCTGGTCTCGGTGACCGACACCGGCGTCGGTTTGCCAGGCGACGATCCCGAACGGATTTTCAAGGCGTTCTACACCACGAAGCCGCAGGGCACCGGCATGGGGCTCTCCATTAGCCGCCGGATCATCGAGTCGCACGGCGGGCGCTTGTGGGCGCGGCCCAACGACGGCCGCGGCGCGACGTTCTGCTTCACGCTCCCTGCGTGAGGCGCGTATCCGGGCGGTGCTCGGCGCCATTCATTTCGACAGGGCGTCCAGCGACCGCTTCATCGCCCGCGCCCCGGCCTCGAGCGCCGCGGTTAATTGCGGCTTGACGTCGTCGGGCAGGAAGTCGGCCACCCAGACGACAGTCGCGCCGCCGCCGGATCTCGCGGCAACCTGCAGCGAGGCGTTGTAATGGCTGGTCCATCCGCCCTCCGCGCTCCAGACCAGCCGACGGGCCTCGTCGTCGAGGGTGACGATCGGCTCGCGAATGACCATTCCGTTGACGAAGGTCACGACCCGCGCGCCCGGCTCGAGCTTCGTGTCCGCGACGAAGCCGGAGGCCAGGCGCGTGTGCAGCGCACCGATGTCGCGAATGACCGCCCAAGCGTCGTCGGCCGACGCGGAGGTGTCGAGGGTCGTTCGAACTGTCGCCATCGCCGTCATGCTCCGAGATGCAGGGCTTCGAGCCGATAGCCGTCGGGGTCGACGACGTAGGCGGCGAAATAATCCGCGCCATAGTCGGCGCGGACCCCTGGGGCGCCGTTGTCCCGCCCGCCCGCGGCGAGCGCGGCGGCGTGAAATTTTATGACGCTCTCCCGATCGGGAGCCGTAAAGCAGATATGCAATCCCGAGCTCGAATCGTCGGGGACCGGCGACTTGGTCGCGCCGATCCAAAGGCCGACGGCCTCCTTGCCGTAGCCGAGCAAATCCTCGCCGTCGCTGAGCCGCTTCAAGCCGATGGGTTCCAGCGCCCGGTCGTAGAACGTCTTCGCCCGGGCGATGTCGCGGACGCCGATCGAGACATGGTCGAACATGCGCATTTTCTCCTTCTTGGTTGGGGCGCTGGGCCAGCGAGGCCCAAAGCGATCGGCAACCTACTGCGGCGCGCCGATGCCCCGCTTGGGGAAAATTGCTATTATGCGGGGCATGAAAACGATGGCTTCCGACGCGCCGGACACGGCGGGAAAACCAAGGCCTCCGACGCTCTCGGCGCGCCTTATCGCGGGCGGCGAGACGTGGAGCGTAAGCGAGCTCGTGTGCCGGGCAGGGCCGGCCGATCGGCCTTTCGAGGAGCGGCACGAGGGCTTCAGCATCGCGGCGGTGCTCCAGGGCTCGTTCACCTACCGCGCCGAGCGCGGCGCGAGTCTCCTCTATCCCGGCGCCCTGCTGCTCGGTAACCATCGCGCCTGCTACCGTTGCGGCCACGAGCACGGGGGCGGCGATCGCTGTGTCTCGTTCAACCTGCAGGAGGACGCCTTCGAGGAAATCGCCTCGGCCGCGTCGTCGCGCCGGCGCCCCGCGCTCAGCCAGCCGATGCTGCCGGCGTCGAACCGCCTCGCGCCGCTGTTCGTGGCGATCGAGAACCTCAAGGACTGCGCCTCGCCGCTCGAGGCCGAAGAGCTGCTCGTCGTCCTGGTCGAAACCGTCGTCGCCGCGCTCAATGATGGACTGCGCGCCCCGCCGGCGCCGATGGCTTGGGAGATCCGCCGCCTGATCGAAGTCTTGCGGCTGATCGAGGACCGCCCCGAGGAGGCCGTCGATCTCGCCGCGCTGGCCTCGGCGGCCGGCCTCAGCAAGTATCATTTCCTGCGGGTGTTCGGGCGCTTCATCGGCATGACGCCCTACCAGTACGTTCTGCGCGCCCGCATGACGCGCGCCGCGCGTCGCCTGAAGACGTCGGAGGATTCCGTTCTCGCCGTTGCGCTCGACAGCGGCTTCGGCGATCTCTCCACCTTCAACGCCCGCTTCCGTGCGACCTTCGGAACGACGCCGTCGAGGTATCGGCGCGAGGGTTGAAGCCCCTTCTCCCCGCGTGCGGGGAGAAGGAACGACGGATCTACGTCAGCTTTCGCCAGGCCTGGGCCTCGGCGGCCTTGGCGAAGGCCTCCGGCGTCCAGCCTTCGGCGAGCGCCTCGCGCATCAGCGCCTGCTGGCTTTGCGGCGCGAGACCCCCGATGGCCGGGTCGCGGTCGAGGTTGGTCGGGAAGGAATAGCCCTCGGCGCAAGCCGCGATCGCGTTATCGGCTTCCTCCGCCCCGATCGCGCCCTCGGCGATCAGCTTTTTCAGCGCCGGATAGAGTTTCATGCTCATCTTCAGCCGTTCGACGCTTTCCATCGCCCGGCCGTAGGCGCTCGAGACCTGCAGCAGATTGGCGATGCGCTTGACGTCTTTCGAGCGATTGGAGCCGGCCGCGTGGAACAGGGCCGGATTGAAAAAGGCGGCGTCGCCGATCGCGAGCGGCAGCTGGACCTTATGCGCCTCGAAATAGGCGCGGAAGTCCTCGCGCAGCGCCGCCAGATAGCCCGGCAGGTAGCTCTGCGAGAACGGCAGATAAAGCGTCGGGCCGGTTTCGAGCGGCATGTCGCAATGCGCGACCGCGCCTTGCAGGGTGAGCATCGGCGACAGGCGATGGGCATGCGCCGGAAAGCGCTCGATTTCGCGCGCCGTCTGGAAGCCCATGTGGTAATCGCGATGGGGGACCTGCGCCTCGCCGCCCGGATTGACGACGTTGAGCTGCGAGGTGATCTGGTAGGACGGCCCGAGCCAGGCCTGGCTGACCAGCGCGATGATTGCGTTGCCGTAATAGGCGGCGAAGGTCTTCGGGTCGGCGAGGCAGAGCTTTTCCAGCGCATTCCAGACGCGGTCGTTCGCGCCGGGCTTGGCGAAATGATCGCCGCGGGCGGAACTGTTCCTGTGCTGCTCGTCGATCATCGCCCAGAAACGGGCGTTGGCGGCCTCGATCGGCTCGAGCTCGGCGAAAGCCCTGCGAAAGACGACGATTCCAGGGCCGTCGGTCATCGCCGCGACCCATTCGGCCATTATCTCCCGGCGGCTTTCGGGCGAGGCGGCGGCGCTGCGCACAGCCTCGCCGTCATAGATGAGAACGTTCGAGACGATCTCGCTGGCGAGAGGATAATCCGCTTGATGGACAGTGCGCTCGACGAGGCTCCGAAACGCTTCGAGGTCGCAAGTCTCCTGGGCGAGGAACACGCGATCGGCTCTTTGCCGTCTTGCATTGTCGTCCTTCATGGGGACCCTCTCCGACGCGGATTTCTTCGGCGGGACTATACAACAGGCGTGCGGGCGGAGCGCCCCGAATCGTCGTATCGAGGCATTCCGCGCGACCGGGGGAATTCCATTGAAGCGGGGAGTAGTTTGACATGATCCACTCGAACGACGTGGCCCGGGAGCTCGAAGACTGGCTGGCGCAGCGGGTCGGGGACGCAAAACGTCCCCGGCGCAGCGACGCAAGGCCCGAGATCGAAATCGATCTCGTGCGGCGCGCGGTCGACGAGATCAACGCCTTGCGCGAGCGGCTCGGCATGCGGCGCGGAACCCGATCGATCGCGCCCGAGGACCTCAACGCCAGCAACGACGAGTAGCTGTAGCTCGCGGAACGCCGACGGATCCGGCGCGAGCGGGCGCAGGCGGCCCGGAGAGTGGGAAAGGCGTTGCCGGGGCAAATCGCGGGCCCGCTTTTGAAGCGGGGGCGGGACGCCGGGGGAAGAAAGAGAAACTCCAGGGGAATAAAGTCGAACCCCGGGGGAAAGAACAGGAACCCCAGCGGAAGGAAAAGGAACCCCAGCGGAAGCAACATTGCGTGCATGAATTCAGTTTTTTCAAGGGGTTGCGCGCTCATCGGCGAAAAGCTGTCGCTCACACGCCCCGAGGGTGAGCGGAGCCTTTGGCCAGATCGGCGCGAGCGCGCCTTGATGAACGGCGCGACCGCCCGGACGTCGCGGCGCGCGAAGCGCATCGGCCGCGACCCGCATCGCATGGCTCAGCCGATCGATCTGCATACGGGCGTGGATCGCGCTCTCGAGCGCCTCGCGCCCCTCCAGGGCTTCCTCGCCGATTTGTCGGACGCGCTGCTCGGTCAGTCTCTTCTCGCGGGCGATCTCGTCATAGCCGAAGCCTTCGCGCGGCCGCTCCACGATGCGCTTGTTCCTCGCGGACCGGATGAATTCCGTAGTCCGCCGACTGTGGTGGTTCTCCTCGTCCATGCTGTCCTCATTTGCGGTCGCATAGCTGATCGTCACGAGGATAGCACAGGCTCGGTCAGGGCGAAAGAGAGTGTTCCATGTTTGTTATGCGCGTTCCGAAGGCGTGTATCACCAGTGGAGGAAGATTCCGCCCAGAGAGTTGTCGATTGATCTGGTAGCTGACGAGCAGTCTGGCTGGGCGACTGGCCGGGCTGAAGCCTCGTGACAAAGGCCGCCTTTGGGCGGTTGAGCGATCCAGCGGGCCGTAACGTGAGTAAAGCCTGAGCAGGCCTCGAAAGTGAAGATATGGATGCCGACCCGCCGGAACAACGGGGAAGGCCGGGTGGACGGGGAAGCAATCGACAGACGCACCCGTTCGATCCATCGGGGTAATGGGAACGGCACGTTGGAAGGGTGATGCGGGTAATCGGGGGAGACCCGCGCGGTCGGAGGTCGCGGCTTCGACGCTGTGTGTTGGCAGCGGACCGTGCGGGAGTCGGACAGGGCCGTACGACCTGTGAGGCCGGGTAATTCCGGCGGAGGAAAGGGCCCTGACTTCTGATGCGCTTTCGAAGACGGCGAGGAGGGGGTGATTGGCGATGAGTCTTGAAACGCCCGACAAGATCAGGAGCCTTCAGAGAAAGCTCTATTGCAAGGCGAAGGCGGAGCCCGCCTTCCGCTTCTACATCCTCTACGACAAGATCTGCCGCGAGGACATTCTGGCCCACGCCTTTGCGCTGGCCTGCGCCAATGCGGGCGCGCCGGGGGTGGACGGGGTGACCTTCGAGCAGATTGACGCGTCGGGCGTGGAGGCGTGGCTGGCGGGCTTGCGCGAGGAACTCGTGTCGAAGACGTATCGGGCCGATCCGGTGCGGCGGGCGACGATCCCGAAGCCGGGGGGCGGCGAACGCCCCCTCGGCATCCCGACGATCCGGGATCGGGTGGTTCAGACCGCCGTCAAGATCGTGCTGGAGCCGATCTTCGAGGCGGACTTCGAGGACAACGCCTATGGCTATCGCCCGCGTCGCAGCGCGGTCGATGCGGTCAAGGAAACGCACCGGCTGATCCGCCGGGGCTACACCGACGTCGTAGACGCTGATCTGTCGAAATACTTCGACACGATCCCGCATGCGGACCTCCTCAAATCGGTGGCCCGCCGCGTCGTCGACCGGCATGTGCTGCATCTGATCAAGATGTGGTTGCAGGCCCCGGTCGAGGAACGGGACGGCGACGGGACGCGGCGGATGAGCGGCGGCAAGACCAGCAAGCGCGGCACGCCTCAGGGCGGGGTCGCGAGCCCCTTGCTCGCCAACATCTACATGAACCGCTTCCTGAAGCATTGGCGTCTCACCGGACGCGGCGAAGCGTTCCGGGCTCACGTCGTCGCGTACGCCGACGACTTCGTCATCCTCAGCCGCGGCTGCGCGCAGGAGGCCTTGACGTGGACGAAGGCGGCGATGACGAAGCTCGGGCTGACGCTCAACGAGGCGAAAACCTCGGTGAGGGACGCCCGGAACGAGCGCTTCGATTTCCTCGGCTACACATTCGGCCCGCACCGCGACTGGAAAGACGGCCATTGGTATCCGGGCGCAAGCCCGTCCAAGAAGAGCGTTCTGCGGATCAAGGCCAAGATCGGCGATCTCCTGAGACCCGGCGAGAAAGGGCCATGGCCCGAGGTGCGCGCTCGACTGAACCGGCTTCTGACCGGTTGGTCGGCGTATTTCGGCTATGGCTCGCGCTTGCTGGCGTATCGGGCCGTCGATCATCACGTCCATGACCGCGTCCGGCACTTCCTCGCTCGACGGCACAAGGAGCCAGGGCGCGGCGTCCGACGGTTCCCTTACACGAAAGTGTTCGGGGACCTCGGCGTGCAGCGTCTCTACCGCGTGCAAATTGGACCGCCGCCGTGTGCCTTACGATGAAATCAGTCGGAAAGCCGGATGCCTTAATCGGGCACGTCCGGTTTGATGAGCGGGGAAGGGAAACGGGGCGACGCCGCAAGGCCCAAGCAACCGCGCCCTTCCTCGACTCTACTTCTGGTTAATGCGTCCCTCGCCCCACGCGGACCGGAGCGGCGGCGTCTGGGCGGCCGAGGCGCCCCGGACGCAACTGACCTCAGAGCCTGTTTCAAAGTCCACCGCCCTCGTCCGGAGTTGGCCACCGGCGCCGCAGACCCGCTGCGCGCGAAAGTTCCAGCCTTTAGTGGCCTTCGTGTAATCTTCATGTTCTTCGTGGTGAAAAGAATAAACACGAAGAACGCAAAGGTCCCACGAAGGGCACAGAGAGCACGACTGGGACTTTCGTGTATGGTGCCCGAAGGGGGGCCTCGAAGAGCTAAAGTTTTCGAGGTGGCCGAGACCCGCCGGGTCCGGCGCCATAGGGTTGGGGACGTCTCTGAAGGGCGGAAAGCGCGCTTAGGGAGTCGCCTCGGGGCAGCCGATCAGAAAACCGTGTGTCGTGGGCGCGCGCGAACATCGGACGGCGTTTCACCACACCGGCGGCAGAAGGCTCGGTTGAAATGCGAGAGATCGCCGAAGCCAGCCTCGTCAGCGAGCAACCCCTCGGCCTAGGTGTATCTCGCGCCCATCCTGGTCGAGAACGGCGGCTGGGCTCTCCTCATCACGACGAGCCGTGGCCGCAATCACGCCTGCAGCATACTCGGGATGGCTCGAGGGAGCCTGGGTGGCATGCCGAGCGTACGGGTATTGATGGCGTCACCGAAATCCTCAGCCGCGCTCGCGGTGTGATGTTGCTCACAGTCAAAGTCTTTGCGGTGTGCCAAAAACCGGTGTTCTTGGGTCAAGGACTTGTAGTTCACTCGGAATTGATTTCAACGGCGCGGTTCGCATCTGGCCGTCGCTGACCATTACGCCCTCAAAGATCCGGTGATCTCGGCGAAAGCATCTGAAGCTTTGCCGGCGTTGGGCTGTGGACTGAGTATGCCTTAATGAACCACACTACGGATGAGGAGAAAGGCAATGCCTGCAACAGAGAAAGCTATCGAGGCTGCACGGCGGCATTTTGCGCAGCTTTACGGAAGAGAGCGGCATAGGATCGTAAGAACCGAGAGTGACAAGCACCCGAAAGGAGACCAGCCAATTCATCGGTTCATTGCGGTGCACGCGAACCAGGGTAACACGCCGCCGGATGAGGTTATTCTTGATGATGATGGTAATATTGTTCAATTGGGAAACGAGCGAGAGAGAGTGTTTCACGCTCATGTGGAGGCGGTGCCACACCACCTTGTCAGCGCGTCGAAGGTTACCGTCACTCCCGCCGTTAATAATCTACGGCTTGGGGAGTGCGACGTCGTCCGCGAGACAATTACCGTAGACATTCCTCCATCGGCGGCGGTCGCCCCTGCGGATATCTACTTCCTCTCGGACAACACCGGTAGCATGACGCCCGCAATTAGCGCGGTTCAAGCGGGGGCAAACGCGATTTTCACAGCGCTGAGCGGCTATCCGGGACTGGAATTCGGCGTTGGGGAATACCAAGATTTTGTCAACGTCGGCGATATCGCTTTCAAGAATCTCCAGCCCATCACGTCCAATCAGGCTGCAGTGACGGCTGCGCTCGGCACATGGGTCGCCGTTGGCGGGGGAGACGGTCCGGAGGCGCAACTCTTCGCGCTCGACCAAGTTGCCTCGTTGCCCGCAATCGGCTGGAGACCAGGCGTCAAGCACATTGTGGTCTGGATGGGAGACGCTCCGGGTCACGATCCAATCTGCGCCGCGGCCAGCGGGGTTGGCTATGATATCACCGAGGCTTCAGTGACAACGAAGCTCACGGCCGGCCAGTTCACCGTGCTGGCTATAAGCCTGAACGATGGGCCAGGCGGGTCAGGATACGCCAACGGCCTTAACGACGACCCTACAAATCTTGAGGGTCCGCTTAATCCGGCCTATGGGGCCTGCGGCGCTCCTGGCGGGACGCCGGGGCAGGCGACCCGAATTGCGGCGGCTACGGGCGGTATCGTGGTCAATAGCGTGGATCCAACCGCGATTGTAACAGTCATTATCGCTCAACTGAAGGCTCTGTTGACGATCAACAACGTTCACCTTCAGCCGGTTGGCGCGATCGCGCCATTCGTGACCTCGATCACACCCCCAAGCTACGGCCCGTTGCCGGGAGACCAACCCAACGTCCTCAAATTCGAGGTTACGTTCAACGGCGACGTGGAGGACTGCGCCACCCGCGACAGGATTTTCACTGGCGCGATTGACGTTGTGGTGGATGGCAGCGTGGCGGCCGCGAAGCCGACCCGCATCACTGTGCCGGCTTGCAAATTTACCTACGCGGTCAAGTTCGTCTGCGGTACGCAGACCGTCTGCGATTGCGGATGTGGCCCCGTGCGGCCGGGCATGTATGCAACGGAAATTAATATCCTCAACCCCAAGTGCAAGGAAGCCCGCGTCGTTAAGCGATTCGTTCCGTTGGTGTTCGCCGGGGCGGTCACGGGGCGCGAGCCTGCTGTGGCAACTGCCAAAGCCACCGAAAAAATGGTTCTCCCGTCCGGCGCAGCGACCATGGACGATTGCTGCCGCATCGCTGAATTGCTCTATGGCGGTGTTCCCGCAACGGCCATGCCTTTGACTGTCGGCTTTTTGGAGATCGTTAGCGACCAAGAACTGCATGTAACTGCAGTCTATACGGCGTCAGACGCGGAAGGCCGCGGACTCAGCTTCAATGTGCTGACTGTGCCTGGTAAGCTTACTTAGAGCCTGAATGTGCGTCGGGGGCTTGCGATTTATCAAGCCTCCGATCAGCGCTCCAGGCGATGATGCCCGGCGTCGACTGGTTCGTTTGGCCGGCAGCGCCTCGATCGCAGGGCGCAACGGGCAGTGCCTCTGAAGTTGCCCCGCGTTGACGGGCGGTTTGGGACCCAGGCGGGTTTGGTCAGGCCATCGTGTTTCCTTTCGTATTTGATGTGCGAGAGATAGCCCAGGGCCGAGTGGCGGCGCGAAGGAATATAGAAGCCTTCGATGAATCGAAAGACAGCCATCCGCGCCTCGCTGCGAGATCGGAAGCGACGCCGATCGATCGGCTCGCATTCAAGCATTGCAAAGAAACTCTCGCACATCGCGTTGTCATAGGCGTCGCCGACGGAGCCTGTCGATGGACGAGCGCGGCGATGCCAGTGGGCGAGGAATTGCCGCTTTGCGTCGGATAGCAGCCGGTCCACACACGCGCAGAAACTTCCGGTTTGGTGAAGGGTTTCGGGCGCCGGCCCTTTTGCGGACGGCGCCACAGGCGCTGGGGCCGGCGCTCGAAAGCCTCCCAAGGAGGAAACCGCGGGGAGGTTGGGGCTGTTTTTCGAGCGCGACTATGGGGATTTGAGGATCGCGGACCGCTGGCGAGCGGGGCGTAGGCAGCGGGATGGTCTCCGTGTTCTCGTCGGAAGCGGCGACGGCGGCCGTTTGCGATGGCGATGATGCGCGGGAGCCAAGCGTTCGCATCGGTCGAGGGAAGACTGGCGACCGCGTGCGGACATTGCGCTCTTGTTCCGGCGCGCGGCTGGAGGCGGAGGCGATCGGCGCTGCGAGGCGGGATGCGTGGCGAGGGTCATGAGGTGTCGATCCTGATGCGGCTCGGAGGTGGCGATCGCGCGGGGCGCGGGCCTTCGAAGGTCTCGACGACGATCATCCGGCCGCCGCAGCAGGGGCATCGGCGGAAGGACGAAGCTGGCTCAGCGTCGCCGTCGGGGTTGGCGGGCGCGCTATCGGGCGAGACCTTGGACGGGGCGAGCAGTTGGCGGACGCGCTCGATGTTGTCCGCGCGAACCGCGCTGGCGAACAGGCCGTAGTGGCGGATCCGTTGGAAGCCGCTCGTCAGCACGTGCAGGAGAAAGCGGCGGATGAACTCGTGGGCCGCGAGCGTCATGGTCTTGAGCCGGTCGCGGCCTTTGATGCGGTAGTCCTTCCACTTGAAGGTGACGCCAGCCTCGTCGAGCGCGATCAGCCGGGCGTTCGAGATGGCGACGCGATGGGTGTAGCGGGCGAGATAGGCGAGAACGGCCTTTGGCCCGGCAAACGGCCTCTTGGCGTAGACGACCCTTGCGACAGGGAAGCTCAGGAGAGGAGAATGAACATGACGTTCTGAAACCTTTCGTCGCGATCCAGAGGGTTCAACTCCCTCCCGGTAAAGGTTAGCCAACCAGCCGGAAGCGAGCCTTGCATGGCGTGCGGCGACGCCCGTCGTGAAGCGTAGGCAGCAGGTGCTGAAGCCGCGTGAGTAGCCTCGAAATTATGATCGCTGGAGCCTTCGCTTTGGGTTGAGCGGGGGCAGCATCGACGACACCGTCAGGGTGAGGGATCGTCGGTCCGGCCGGGGTCTTGGACCGGGGCAGAGGCATGGGATGGATCGCCTGGGAACCTGTGAGATCCCGCCTGCGTCCACGTGAAAGTGTGCCGGCAACGGGGTGGCCGGCTGACCAAGTGCCCTGGCCCGGATGGTCCTCCAACCATCCGGGAGCGCCGCCAAGGCGAGCACGAAGAGCGGAGGGATCGCGCGGACCCCGGAAGCGAAACAGATACGCTCTTATATCGAACTCTGTTGATATGGACCCAATCCGGCGGCGCCCATTATCCAGGCGTTCGCGGCAGAGTTTGTTGAGAGGGCCTCGATGGTTCGCCGCCAGCTCAAATAGCTCGGGAGGTTCTTGGTGGCGACGCCATGGAAGCGCCGCATCCACTCCTTCAGCCGGCCGTGGTAGGCGTTCACGTTGTTGATGTGGAGATCTGGCGCCTCCGGCTTTGGCGTACCGGGTGCGGGCAAAACATGGAACTTGACCCGGGCGCGCCGAGCGAATGCGGTGATCGCCGCGCCTCCATCGCAGCACAGTTCCGCTGGCCGGGTAATGACCTGCCCGAGCGCGGCCGTGATGCTGGCGGCGTCGAGCCGCGGCAGGACGGCGTCGATGGTCGCGCCGGTGCGGTCGCGGGCGACGATGACAGGGATCTGCTCCGCCGACAGACCCCGCTTGGCGGCCTTGCCGCCCCGCTTGCGCGATGCTCTCGGCAGATCACGGCGTTTGCCTTTGAAGGATTCGAGGATGAAGGTCTCGTCCGCCTCGACGATCCCCGACAGGCGCGGCGGCTTGTCGAGATTGAGCGCGGACAGGAACCGATGTCTCCACCGGAACGCGGTGGTGTAGGCCACCTTGCAGCGTTCCGCGGCCTTCGCGACCGTCTCGCCGGCCATCAGCGCCTCCGCCTGGTCAGGCCAGCGATGCTGGTGATGCAAGCCGGCCAGCGGCGTCCCGGTCAGCGGATTGAATGTCTTCCGGCAGCTCGTGCAGCGGTACCGAGGCTTTCCGCCGGCCTTGCCCCAGGGACGAACGTCATCCCCACCGCAGTGCGGACAGCCAAAGCGCGCAATCCGATCCCGCCCGACCTTCGACAACAGGTCTTCCTCAGGCGCGGCATCGTCCGTCTTCGCGAGCGGCAGCGAGGGCGCGACAGCAGCCTCATCGAGCGGTACAGCGGCATCGACAGGATGAGCCGAAGCCTCGACCGGATCGTCCGCTTCGGCCAGCGCCAATTCTCGGAACGCCTCGGCGCGTTGCGCCGGGTGCAAAAGACCAATCCCGCCAAGCCAAGTCGCAAATGCCGCGGTGTCCATCTCACCAGCCCTCGAAGCCCAGACCCCAAGTCTCTCATCTCTCAACAGACTTCGCAATAAGAGCGAACAGATAAGCGACCGGGGATGCGCAGGCGGGAAGTCGTAGCGCCTTCATAGTACCGCTGACCGCGGGGAACTGGGCTCACCGGGACCCGACGGAGGGAAGGGAGGCGTCATGAGGAGAGAACCGTTGACCTGAAACACGGGAGGGGGCTCTGAACCCTGCAAACCTGTCCACGAACCGACAACGGATAGCCGATTTGGCGAAGACGAAACGGGGGACGGCGCTGTGCTCGCTCCACCACGTCATCGATCCGGATTGGATGAAGGAGGCCTACCGACTGACCCGCAAGGACGGCGCTCCCGGTATCGACGGCGTCACGGCGGAGGATTATGAGGCGAACCTGGAGGCCAATCTGTTGGACCTTCTCGAACGCATCAAGTCCGGCCGTTATTGCGCGCCGCCGGTCCGCCGGGCGTACATCCCGAAAGCGGATGGCTCGCAAAGGATGCTCGGCATTCCAACCTTCGAAGACAAGGTGGCGCAACGCGCCGTGACGATGATGTTGGAGGCAGTCTACGAACAAGACTTTCTGCCCTGTTCGTATGGCTTCCGCCCGGGCCGCTCGGCTCACCAGGCGCTCCGCACTTTGCAGAACGTACTCTGGGCCAAGCGACTTTAGGAGACTTCAGCCAATAAGTGAATCGACGCTGAGGAGGGGGATTCCTTGGTTTCGCGTCGGGTTGTAGATGATTTGGATGATCGACGCGGCGGCAATTCGGCTTCGGTGGGAAGCGGTAGGCTCGAAGCTGGATGAGCGGGGCCGGCGGTTGTTCGCTGCGGCTGAGGTCCGCGGCGCGGGCCGAGGCGGTTTGGCGTTGGTCTCAAAGATTACTGGGCTTGCGCGGTCCACGCTAAACCGCGGCGAGGACGATCTGGACGGCGAGCCACTGCCGGCGGGACGCATCCGGCGCATGGGTGGCGGCCGGCGGGCGATCGGCGACAAGGATCCGCAGATGCGGCAACAGCTGCGTCGTCTGGTCGAGCCGGTGACGCTCGGCGATCCGATGCGTCCGCTGGTCTGGGTGTCGAAGAGCCTGACGAAACTGGCCTCGGCGCTGACGGCGATGGGCCACCGGGTCTGTCCGGAGACGGTGCGCGGCGAGTTGTTGAAGCTCGGCTTCTCCCGCCAGGGCAATCGCAAAGCGGATGAGGGGTCGAGACACCCGGACCGGGACGCGCAGTTCGAGTACATCAATGCGACGGTCATGTCGGCCCAAAGGCGCGGGCAGCCGGTGGTCTCGGTCGACACGAAAAAGAAGGAGCTGGTCGGCAATTTCAAGAATGGGGGCACGGACTACCGGCCCAAGGGCGATCCGTTGCGCGTGAAGGTGCACGACTTCGAGGACAAGACGCTCGGCAAGGTCGCGCCTTACGGCGTCTACGACGTGACCGCCAACGAAGGCTGGGTGAGCGTCGGGATCACCGCCGACACGGCCGAATTCGCGGTCGCCTCGATCCGCCTTTGGCTCGAGCGCATGGGGCGACAACGCTATCGCGAGGCGGACGAGCTCACGATCACGGCCGACTGCGGCGGCTCGAATGGCGCGCGTGTGCGGCTATGGAAGGTCGAGTTGCAGAAGTTTGCCGACGAGACCCGGCTCGCGATCCACGTCCGCCACTACCCGCCCGGGACGTCCAAATGGAACAAGATCGAGCACCGCCTATTCTGCCATATCACCCAGAACTGGCGGGGTCGTCCGCTGAGCGATCGCCTCGCCGTCGTCGAACTGATCGGCGCCACGACGACCCGAGCCGGCCTGAAGGTCGAATGCGCGCTCGACCATCGCACCTACGAAAAAGGCGTCAAAGTCAGTGACGCGGAGATGGCTGCTCTTAACCTGACTGGAGAAGACTTTCATCCCGAATGGAACTACTCCATCAGGCCCAGAAACCAACCGAACTCGTCGTAGCAGTTATTTATGGAGGCGTCCTTATTGGGTGATCGACATCGACATACGCAAGTATTTCGATTCGACTCCGCATTCTCACCTCCGAAGGTTCCTCGACCAACGAGTCACCGACGGCGTCATCCGAAGGATGATCGATAAATGGCTGAAGGCGGGAGCCGTCGAAGGCGGTCTCCTGCGCCACACGACCGAGGGCTCCCCGCAAGGGGGTGTGATCTCGCCCTGCCTCTCGAACATCTTCCTGCACTACGTGCTGGACGAATGGTTCGAGACAGAGGTGAAGCCGCGTCTGAGAGGGGAGTGCACCCTTGTTCGGTACGCCGACGACGCACTTATGGCGTTCGACAACATCGTCGACGCCAAGCGCGTGCTGTCGGTCCTGGGCAAGCGCCTCGCACGGTATGGACTCACCCTCCACCCCGACAAGACGCGCCTCGTCGACTTCCGCCCAAAGAGGTTACAGGGTGCGCGCCATCCGGAGACGGATGGGACCACCTTCGACTTCCTGGGCCTGACCCATGTCTGGGGACGGTCTCGGAACGGCAAGGAGATGGTTCGGCAAGTGACGGCCAAGGGCCGCTTTGCTCGCGCGGTGGCCGCGGTTAATGACTGGTGCCGGCAACACCGTCACTGGTCGATCCGCGACCAGCATCGCCATCTGTCTTCTATGATGCGGCGCCACTTCGCTTACTACGGCGTTGGCGGCAACAGTCGGCGCTTGCGTTGGTTCGCCAATCAAGTGGTTCGCGTCTGGCGCAAGTGGTTGTCTCGGCGTGATCGTCAAGGCGTGGTCCCATGGACCCGCTTCAACGAACTGCTGGCCCGGCACCCACTGCCTCCAGTCAGGATCCTCCACGGATACGCCGCAGCGAGCGAAACTCTCCCGTGAAGAACCGGATGCGGGAAACCTGCACGTCCGGGTCTGTGAGGGGTGGGGATGGCGACATCCCCACCTACTCGGCATTCGCAGCGGCGCAACGGCGCGAGCGCGGCCTCGAAGGCGCATTTGTCGGCGAGCAGGGCCAGCTCGCCGAGGAAGGCGAGCCGGCCGGCCGCATGCAGGGCCACGAGGCCTTCGAGGAAGAGACGGCGGAACAGGCGCGAGAGCACACGCACGGGCAGGAAGAAGCGGGGCTTGCAGGCGATCCAGCGCGAGCCGTCCGGGGACAGGCCGCCGCCGGGAACGATGACGTGGACGTGGGGATGATGGGTCAGCGCCGAGCCCCAGGTGTGGAGGACGGCGGTGAGGCCGATGCGCGCGCCCAGATGCTGCGGGTCGGCGGCGATGGTGACCAGCGTGTTGGCGGCGGTCCTTAACAAGAGGTCGTAGACGGCGGCCTTGTTCTGGAACGCGATGGCGCCGATCGAAGCCGGCAGGGTGAAGACGACGTGATAATAGGGGACCGGCAGGAGCTCCGCCTCGCGCTCGGCGAGCCATTGTCGCGCCGCGGCGGCCTGGCACTTCGGGCAGTGGCGGTTGCGGCAGGAGTTGTAGGCGATCGCGCTCATGCGCGCAGTCCTCGCAGCGCTCGACGTGTCCGCCGAGCGCGGCGGTGCGACAGGTCTCGATCGCCGACATGACCTTCAACTGGGCGAGGCTCACGTGGCCGGCGTTGGCCTTGCGCCACGCCGCCCCATGGGCGCGAAAGACGTCGGCGACCTCCAGGCGGGGCCGCGCCACGCGGCCTTGGTCAGGCGGGCGGAGATCGGCTCGCGAGATTGACGCCCAGCCGCTCGAGCGGGCTCTTGATGTCGCGGACGGTGCTGACGGCGACGCGGGTGTAGAGCGCCGTCGTCTCGAGCTTCGCGTGGCCCAACAACACCTGGATCACCCGAATATCGACGCCCTGCTCGAGCAGATGGGTGGCGAAGCTATGCCTAAGGGTATGCGGCGACACGCGCTTGGAGACGCCCGCCAGATCCTTGGCGGCGGTGACGGCGCGGTTGAGCTGACGGGCGGTGATCGGGTTGATCGGGTTCTGGCCGGGAAAGAGCCAGACCGGCGGTCGCGCCGCATGCCACCAGTCGCGCAAGAGTTCCAACAGTTGCGGCGAGAGCATTACATAGCGATCCCGCTGACCCTTGCCCTGCTCCACCCGCAGCATCATGCGCTCGCTATCGATGTCGGACACCTTCAGGTTCGCGACCTCGGACACGCGCAGGCCCGCGCCGTAGGCGACGCTGAGCGCGGCCTTGTACTTGAGGCTGGGGGCGGCTTCGAGGAGCCGCGCCACCTCCTCCTGGCTCAGCACGACCGGCGCCTTGCGCGGCTCAGTCACGGTCCTCAGAGGACGAACAAGGTCGGGCCGATCGAGCGTAACGATGAAAAAGAAGCGCAGCGCGGCGATCGCGGAGTTGATGGTCGGAGCGCCGATTTGTTGCTTCGCCATGTGGAGCTGAAAGCGGCGAAGGTCCTCGCTCGTGGCCGTGTCCGGCGATCGGCCGAGGAAGGCCGCGAAGCTCTTGACGTGGCGGACATAGTCTTTCTGCACCTTCTCCTTGAACCGGCGCGCCGTCATGTCGTCGATCATGCGCTGACGCAGCGGGCTGATGGGCTTGTCGGACATCACGAAACCTCCTGTCTCGCATGGGGTTGAACCCCACGATCTTGAGACAGGTCCTGGTCTTCGCGTTCGCCCTTACCCTCGTGCGCCTCCCCCGTCGCTCGCCGCCCCTACCGCGCGAGCGGTTTACTCCTTGGGCGGAGAGCGCACCTACAGGGGTCGGCTTGGGAAGGATCGGAGTGCACGCGAAAGCCGCCATTGCGTAGCGAGTGCGAAATAGGCTTTACGGTCCGGAGCAGACGTTCGCGCCTGTCGATCGGCCGCAAGCGAAGCAAATGAGGCCTTGGATGCGCGACGTGAGCGGTATTCCGCCGCTAGACGAGCGCGTAGACCAACGCTACTCGAACTCGGCTACCGTTTGCAGTCCTTCAACGCGTCGTAGCTCCGGCCTCGGTTCGCTCTGACGCGACCGCTCTCGGGGACCTCCTCGGCTAATGCGCGGTAGCAGCGCAGGAGATGGCCAAACAGGGCCTCGAATATAGGGCGGCTGCCGTTGTCTGAAACCATGACGAAGCGCATCATGGCCCGCAGCGGCACGCGGCAACCACACGCCTCTCAGCCGGGCGTGATCCAGGCCGCCAGCGTCTCGTGAGCCCCAAGGTCGTCCCGGCCGCCAGGCGCGTCGCCGGATCCAGCGATCCACTGGGCGGCGACAGTGTGTCTGCGCACACAGGAACTGCCTCAAGAGGATGTTGATTGAAGGGGACCGCACAGCCGCCAAAAATAATTTGCAAGCGAGTGTCGAAACCGCACGGCGCCTGTCGACAAATATCGTCTACGCCCCACAGCGAGGTCGCAATGAAGTATGCATGTCTGGTCTATTTCGAGCGCGGCGCGCTTGATCGCTTCACGCCGGAGGAGGGCGCCAAGCTTACTGAGGACTCAATGGCCTACGATAGGTTTCTCGAGTCCCGCGGGAATCTGATCATGGCCCAGGCGCTGGAAGCGCCGCAAACCGCGGTGACGATCCGCGTCCGGAACGGCAAGCTTTCCTCGACGGACGGTCCCTTCGCCGAGACGCGCGAGATCCTGGCTGGCTTTGTGCTCATCGAGGCACGGGACCTCAACGAAGCGATCGGGCTGGCCGAGAAGATCCCGCTCGCCGCGATCGGATCGATCGAGATCCGTCCGGTGATGCACATGCGGGCGGCCGACTGAAATGCGAGAGTTCGGCGCGCAGCCGCGCGCGGCCGGAGACCCGGTAGACTCCGCTTACCGGCTCCATTCGCGCGCCGTACTCGCCTCGCTAGTCAGGCTCCTGGGCGGCTTCGACCTTGCCGAGGAGGGCCTTCACGAGGCGTTTCTCGCGGCCGCCACGCAATGGCCGCGTGACGGCGTTCCAAGAGACCCGCGATCCTGGTTGATTTCAGCCGGGCGGTTTCGGGTCATCGACAGGCTGCGTAGCAAGGCCCGGTTGGACGCTGTTCGCAGCGACCTTTCCCAGCATCTCGACATGGCTTCAGGGCCGACGGATCCTCCGATGGAAGACAGCTTTCCCGACGATCGTTTGCGGCTCATTTTCATCTGTTGCCACCCGGCGCTTCCCGTCGACGCACAAGTGGCGATGGCGCTACGCGAGGTTTGCGGCCTTACGACCGAGCGGATTGCCGCCGCCTTTCTCGTCAGCGCGCCGACGATCGCGCAACGGATCGTTCGAGCGAAGGCGCGAATCCGCGACCTTGCCTTGCCCTATGTTGTTCCCGGCGCGGACGAGCTCGAGCAAAGGATGGAGGGCGTGCTCCGCGTGATCTACCTGATCTTCACGGAGGGCTACGCGAACCCGGAACGGGGCGGCTCCTCGGAGGCGCTTTGCAACGAGGCCATTCGACTGGCGCGGCTCCTACGCGACTTGCTGTCTGACGGCGAGGTCATCGGTCTCCTGGCGCTGGTGCTCCTGCAGGACTCGCGGCGCGCGGCCCGGCTCGACGCCGACGGCGACATGTGCCTACTGGATGACCAGGATCGCGCGCTCTGGGACAGGGAGAGAATCGACGAGGGCTGTGCGCTCGCTCTCGAAGCGCTGTCCGGCGCTGCGGTCGGCGCTTTTGCTCTCCAGGCGGCGATCGCCGCCTGCTATGCGCGCGCTCCTTCGCTCGAGAGCGTCGATTGGGATCGGGTTCTCGCACTCTACGACCTTCTGACGCAGGCCGAACCATCTCCGGTCATCAAACTGAATTGGGCGGTGGCGCTATCCCGAAAGAGCGGAGCTGCCGCGGGCCTTGCCGTAGTTGACGGGTTGCTGGCGGACGGCGAGCTTCAAAACTATGGACTTGTCTACGCGGTCCGGGCCCAACTTTGCCGGGAGCTGGGTCGCTCTGAGGAAGCAAGGACGGCGTTTGAAAGCGCGCTCCCGCTCGCCCGGTCCCCGGCCGAGCGACGCTGGATCGAGAAGCAGATTGCCGGACTGGACGCGGCTCGACACACATCCTCGGCAGCCCGCTAATTGAAGCGCCTAATTGAACCGCTCCAACTGATCGGATTTTGACTCTAACGCATCGTTCATGGCTGCGTGTTGGGAGTCGCTTCTGAAGGGAACTAAGGACGGTGGACGCAACGATCAAAGACTGGCGGAAGCGAATAAACGAACTGATCCGCGAAATGCTTGTAGTGGAGCGCCTTCGTGAGCTTGACGATGTTGAACAGCGCACCGACACGGGCGTTCCCGGAAACCTCATCGAGACGTACTCGCCGATTTTGCAGTGGTTGCGTGAGCCGAGTTTGAACAGGGCGGCAGCGGCGCGCGATGAAGTGATCGCTGAGTTCGGTGGCGACGCGGGCAAGCTGGCCTCGGAAATCTTGCGTCTTAGGACGGAAATTAGGCAGGCGGCGAACGCCCTCGCCCAGGCGCGCGCGCAGGGATATTATCTTTCATGAGCGCTAAGCCAGTCGAGCCGCCAAGCCGCTCAGACTTCGTGGCCTCGGGCGCGTTCGGACCGTAGGGGGAAGAAGGCCCGTGCTGGCTGAGAATTTGGGTGCTGAGGAGAACGGAAGGTCGTCACCAGCGGCTGATCTTGTCACGCCACGAGGCCGCAATGCTCACAAGTCTGTCCCCGTTTTCGAGGGGAAGGACCGCTCATGTGCGTTTTCCTTCCGTACCGGATACCGGGCGGCAAGGCCCGCT